>CAVROO010000011.1:0-123010 GCA_963722765.1 uncultured Acidobacteriota bacterium | reverse complement strand
AACCGCTTTTCATCCACAAACGGATTGGCTCGAGAGAAGCGGCGGCGCGGGTCGTGGACAGCCTCGAGCGACTGGGTTTGCGGGACGTCGAAGAGCAAACCCGGAAGTACCCGTTTCAGCTGTCCGGGGGGATGAATCAACGGGTCGTGATCGCCACTTCGATGATTCTGAGCCCCAAGATACTCATTGCCGACGAGCCTACGAAAGGGCTCGATTCTAAAAACAGGCAATCCGTCGTGGAAGAGCTGACACTCATCAAGGAACAGAGCAACTCCTCCATACTTCTGATTACCCATGATTTCCGATTGGCGAGAAGGGTCTCCGATCGAGTTGCCATTATGTATGGTGGAATCATTGTCGAGTTGTCCCGGCGGAGGCGTTATTTCGAGATCCGCTTCATCCCTATTCCCGGGCCTTGATGAAGAGCCTTCCCGAGCAGGGTTTCCACCCGATCCCGGGCGCTCCACCGGCGATGACGTCACCGCCGTCGGGTTGCCGGTTTCATCCCCGGTGCGCGGAAAGGCGCGAAGCCTGCATGAAAGAAACCCCCACCGACGTACACCGAGGGGACCGAACCGTCAAATGTGTTCTATATGCTGAAAACTGAGCATATCTCAAAATCCTACTTCGCGAACGGCCGGAGAGGTAAAAAGCACCTTGTGCTCGCGAACATATCTCTGGAGATCGAGAAGGGCGAAATGCTGGGAATCGTCGGTGATTCGGGCTCAGGGAAAACGACTCTCGGCAAGATCGTCACGGGGATCGAACGACCGACGGAGGGCAAGATTATGTTCAACGGAAAAGAGCTGGCTCAGCTTTCCCGGGAACAAAGGTCTTCGTTTCGAAGAAAAGTCCAGATGCTGTTCCAGGATCCCGAGGGCGCCCTCAATCCGTCGAAGCGGGTGGCGAAACTGCTCGACGAAGTGTGTCACCTCGCCGGCATGGATGAAGCAACGCGCCGGGAACGTACCGGCGATATGATCGAAACGGTTGGACTGTCGCCGGAAGTACTTCACCGCTACCCCCGCCAGCTCTCCGGTGGGCAAAATCAGCGAGTGGCGCTCGCGAGGGTTCTCCTTCTCGAACCGCAAATTATTGTTCTAGACGAGCCAACGTCATCGCTCGACGTCTCCATGCAGGCGCAGGTCCTAAACCTTTTGAAACACCTACAGAAAACGAAGAATCTTGCCTACCTCTTCATCTCACATGACCGCGACGTGATAGATTTCATGTGTAATCGAATTGGACTCCTGAAAGAGGGGCGCCTCAGCTTCCCCGGCGTCGCCTTCTGATCGAGCTCCGTCAAGTGAAGTCTGAGCGAACCCAAAGTAAACCGGACGACGCCCGCGCCGCCGGTCATGAGGTTTTTTTCTGTAGTTTCCATACTCCCAACGTCAACACCGGGATGACAGATTCCTCCTCAAGTAAAAAGACAAAAACTGCTCCTCTGTATCACAGACCGTGTCTTCTTTCCAACCTTTCGACCCAACAAAATAATCTCCATAAGGTGTTCATTTTAAACAAGAAAAAAGCCTACCATCTTTGACTTTCACTTTACTTTTTGATAATATGTCGGGTGTTGATTTCATCTGTTCTTCTTCTTTTATTGGAGCAATGAAATGGAACCTTTTATGAGACAACCCAGTCCGCATCCCGACGCGGTAAAGCGCTGGGAACGGTTGAACAAGCTAACGGAGGAGCTCAGCGAGCTCGCCGCCCACATCGAAGCGGCGACCTACCGGCTCCTGTTGGTGATTCGCGAGCTCGATAAGCTCGGAGGTTGGGACGATCCATCGATGCCCTCTTTGGCACACTGGTTGGGTTGGCGGATTGGACTCAACCTCAATGCAGCGCGAGAAAAGGTGCGGGTGGCCCGTGCGCTCGAAGAACTACCTCTCATTAGCGAGGCGTTTCGCAAGGCCGAAATCTCCTACTCAAAAACCCGAGCCATGACCCGGGTGGCCACACCGGAAAACGAAAAAAGGTTGCTAAATATCGCGAAGTACAACCCGACCTCGCACATTGAGCGCGTGGTCCGGGCTTGGCGCAACTTGGATGGGATCCGCGAGCGCGAGCATGCCGACTACCAACGCAGGAAGCGATACCTCAAGATGTACACCGACGAAGACGGCATGGTGGTTATTAAAGGAAGGTTGACACCCGAAGTTGGAGCCGTTCTGAAACGAGCCCTCGATGCCGCTCAGGACAAGCTCTTCCAGGAGTCGGACGTTTCAGCTGAAAAGCGAACCGAACATTTCGACGAGCCTTACGAAAACCGGCGTTCCGATGCTCTCGGGCTCGTAGCAGAAAGCGCCCTCGAGAACGACCTCGATCCCGGTACCCGGGGCGACCGGTATCAAGTGGTCGTTCACGTGGACAAGCAAGTCTTGGAAGATCCGAACAAGCCCGGCCAGTCGGTGCTGGAAGACGGCCCCTGGATTTCAGCTGAGACATCGATCATGCATGACCCTGAGGTTTTCACCTCAGCGCCATGCGCGCTCCGCAGACAGGCTGCTGCGCGCAAGCTCAGGGCTGTCCGAAGAATTGCCTGCGACGCTAGCAAGGTCGAGATCAAATACAAAGAAGACGGAACACCCATGGACGTCGGTCGAAAAACACGAGTCGTTCCGGCGCCGCTTCGACGGGCCCTCGAAGCAAGAGACAAGGCCTGTGTTTTTCCAGGCTGCAACGCCAGAATTAAGGTCTGTGATTCCCATCACTTGAAGCACTGGGCCGATGGTGGCGAGACGAAGTTGTCTAATCTCTCATTGCTCTGCAACCGTCACCATCGATGCGTACACGAACGAGGGTACGGAATGGAGCGTCTTCCGAACGGAAAGCTGCAGTTCTACCGGCCCGACGGCAGAGCCATGGAGGCCGTGCCCGCTCCGCATCAGCTCAGCGACGATCCCGTCGCGGACCTGCTGGCTGAAAACGAGGAAGAATGGAATCGAAATCGACTCGAAAACCATCGTTCCGGAATGGTGGGGAGACCCTTTGCATATCGATGAAGTGATGAGCATCATCTACGAGCCGAAGACACCGCCGGAATGGAAAAATTAGGCACCACTAGGGATTGCTGCAACGATCCTCTGTATCAACGTCGTGCTAAAGGGGGGTTGGTCCTTTGCTTGACGATTCTCATTTCCCTGCCGAACGACAACCAGATCCAAGCTGGGAATGACGAAGCTATGGTTTATATTGTGGCCGCGTGACATGAACAAATCCTTCGGAACATTCTCCAGGTCGTCTTGGACCCAAAAGGTATAGCCGTATTTCGCTGGGCTTTCCCCGTTATCTCGAACATACCGCCTTGTGGCCAAATTCATCCACTCTTCGGTGACGAGTTGCCGATCTCCCCATCGGCCTTTCTTCAACCAAAGGTATCGCCAATCTGGCGAAGTCCCGAGCCGTGCATCGGAAGGTGCTACCGACGATAGAATTATAGCCGTACGGACTCTTACTCTTGTCGGCGCCATAGGCGTCACATCCTTCACTGCCGCCGACGCCCCATCCCGGTTCGTCCGAAAAGTTGAGCTCCTTGTCGTCCGTATAGGGCATGTCTCGGAACTGGTTGTTTCGAATACCAACGGGCATGCCAATGGGTCCGAGGACGCGGTCATAAATGTAGGGCCCTACCTGCTCGCCTGAGACGTTGCGCATGGCCAAGGCCATTTGCTCCAAGCCATAGTTGCTGTAGTTGAAATCGGTTCCCGGCTCGAACTTCAGCGTGTGATGGTCAGGAATCCCTTCGAACCGCCACCAGCCGAAACAGTACTCGTACATTTGGTGCGGACCGGAATAGCCGGGATAGTGATGACGGGTGGTCGGTGCCAGCCATGGCTCGCGGGTCTCGTGTCCCGAGGTCATGGAGATGACGTGTTTGACCTTGATCTTTTTCTTCCTCGTCATCCGTCAGCGGTTGGTCCCAAATCTGAGGGATGAGCGAATCCTCGCGAGAGGATCCCACAAGATAAGTGTCCAGGTTGACTTGGTCTTTGAACTCTTCGAGAAATACTCCGACCGCCGTACCAAAGACGGATTTGGTGGAGGATTTCATGTCGTTGCAGGTCTCGGCCGTCCAGGGCTGGGGCCCGCCTTTGGTCCCGGTCGTGTAGCTTTCACCGATGATATGTCCCTTATAGATGATGACGAGGGCGCCGCCGTAACTCGTCGTCACAATATTCGTGTCATGGAATTTAACGGCTTCGATCAGCTTCTCTACATCGATTCCCAGTGCGCGATGCTCTCCGACACGCCAGCCTCCATCCTGCTCCGATGGCGGGAAATAGTCCTCTTTCGGCGCTGGCCCGGCTTTCCACACAGGATAAAGTCCCAAGCCCGCGACACCAGCGCTTGCCGTTGCTAAAAAGCGTCTTCTAGTAAAAGTATTACTCATGATTGGGACCTTTCATAAGTCGGTCAACGGCCTCGAACACAGCTTGCTTGCGCGCCTCCCACGAACCTCGGACGTCGGTCATCACAGCACCTAGCCCGGAGAGCGTGGACCGGAAAAGATCGAAGAGCTCTTCCCGTCTTTCCGGCTGCTCGCGCTGGGGACCGTCGGCCGTCCACGGGACGTCAACATGGTGAAGGAGATAAAGGTCACCGAGGCGCTCTTCGCGCTTCGCGCTCGATCCACTCCGGGCAGTCGCCGTAGTAATGGCGGCTGTAGACCATGGTGCTTGCGAGGTCTGTATCGAGAATGACGAGCGGCAGGTCGAGCCGCTCCGCCCGCGCAATGACGGCGTCCTCACCTGCTTTTTGGCCTCGGCCGATAGCGTCCACGTCGTTGTAGCAGACCGGTTCCTTTTTGGATTCAACGTACTCGCGGGCGTACTCCGGCGACCAGGGGACGCGATACTGCGTCGCCAACTCCGCCGCAAGCCAGGTTTTCCCGGTGCACTCCGGCCCGATGAGAACGACGCGCCGTGGTTTCATCCTTAGGTCATCTCCGGGTTGGGCTCCGCCTCGAGCGATCGTCGCCACTCGACGAATCCCATGACAGCGAGAATGATGTAGATAACGTAGAGCACGGTAAAGAAATGGAGCTGCTGCGAAACGAAGATACCGACAAAAACCGCATCCACCACGATCCACAGCAGCCAGTTCCCGAGCCACTTCCGCGTCGTCATGAACTGAGCGACGAGACTGAAGGAGGTCGTCCCGGCATCCCAGAACGGCAGCGCGGCATCGGTTCGTACTTTCAGAAAAAAACCGAAGGCCACGGCGAAGACCACGCCGGCGACGACGAGCATCGAGCCGCCAGCGTGTCGGCGTACGGGACGACGGCAAGTCCACCGCCCTCATCTCCGCCATGACGCCATTCATACCAGCCGTATACCATGAGTGTAGCGAAAACGACCTGAAGCGCCATCGCCCCATAGAGACGCGCGTCGAGAAAGACGAGAAGTGTGAATCCGGCGCCAACCAGCCCCGCCGGCCAGCACCAAACGTTCTGGTAAATCGCCAGAATGACGTACGCCAGGTTGAAGACGAGCGCGAGGAGCTTCGAATAGTCCTGTACGGATCCATTGGTACCTAGAACGCGACGTCCAACGTCACAAATACGCTTCGAGTAGCAAGAGGGTAGTAATAAGAAATGCCTTCGAGGGCGTTTTGCCCGCCGACCCCACGCTGAAAATACTGGTAGCTGTACCCGCTCGGCCAAAGACGCTGATTGTCGAGCAGGTTCGTGGCCTGGACGCGGATCTTCGGCTCGCCGTGCTTCACCCAGCCCGCAAGAGAGAGGGTCAGTTGGGCATCGAGATTGAACCAAGACGGCGTCCTGAAATCGGGGTTGTCCGTGTTGTCGAGCTGAGACTCGGCCACCCACCGAGCGCCGAGGCCGATGCTGAGCTCCTGAAGAGGTGTCCAATCGACCCTGCCGTTGAGGAGCGCCTCGGGCGTAAGAAGCGGTCGCACGTCGCTGTGGACGATCGATACGCTATCGATCCACGCCCCGCTCGGATCGTAGACATCATAGAACTGCGTCCACTCGTCGATTCGGTTGCGACTGAAATTGGCGCTCCCCATGAACGTGCCACTCGGGACTCGGCCCCCAGTCGAGCTCGAGCTCGAGCCCGCGCCGGTAGCTACGCGGGACGTTGCGGCGCACAGGCAGGCCGATTTCGGACAGCTCGCCGCTGAGGGCGATTTCGTCCTGGAATTCCATGGCGTACAAACCGGCGCTCAGGCGAACCTCGACCTCTTTGCACCTCGACCCCTGCCTCGATATCGAGCACCTTTTCCGGTGCGACGCCGCTGAGGTCGTGGGGCACGCTGGCGTTATCCTCTCCCATAGAGCATGTCGCTCCGCGCCGGCTCGCGCGACATCCGTCCAATGAAAGCATAAAGGCCGAACGTCGGAGACGGATCGAATCGAACACCGGCCTTTGGATTGAAGAAAGTCCAGTCCACCGAGCCGAGATCCTGGTCCCCTTGGTATTCGAACCGGGCGTAGCGAATCTGAGCATCCGCCCAGAGCTGGGTACGCCCGACGTTGCAGGTGGCCTTGAGAAAAGTGCTGGCTTCGTTCTTGAGCCCGGTATTGAAGTACTGGCGAGAGCCGCCCACGATGTCCATGGAGTGGTCGCGCGTGAAGTCGTTGACATGCGCTCCCCAGTTGAGCTCGAGTCCTCCCTCGCGGTGTGTGGCACCCAGGATGAGTCCTACGAAGTGGCCGTCGATGGCAAACTCCTGGAGCTCTTCGGTGAACGGATCTTGGATACGGAACCAGCCCTGGGCGCCGTTGTAATAGCCCTGGACCATGAGGTCGGTCGACTCACCTACCCGTCGCGTATATTGGAGTTGGATAAAATCTTGGCCGAAGTCGTCCTCTTCTCCCGGAGGAAGAGGATTGAATCGGAGATCCTCCTCGAGCGTCGCTTCATCGGTGGCGAGGTAGGCGAGCTCGGTCTTCGAGCGTCCGACAAATCCAAAGAGCTTGAAGAACGAGCGTTCATCTTGACGGCTGGCCCCGAAGTAGAAGGTGCGCTGGTCCACCCCGGAGCGGTCACGAAAACCGTCCGTCGTCTGCGCCGAGAAACGCCCGTAAAAAGCAAAATCCCCAACGGTCGGACCGGAGTCGAAAGCAATCGTCCCTCTCCCCGTCCCCCATGACCCGGCACCGAGTTGGGCCTGGAAACCCGCGCGGTCCGCCGGGCTCACGCTTGCGAAGTTCACCGACCCGCCGTAGGAAGCGGACCCGTAGCTCGACGTGCCGATCCCTCGTTGAATCTGGACCGAGTCCACCGAGCTCGCAAAGTCCCCGAAGTTGGAGAAGTAAAGCGCTTGGTCTTCCGGGTCCTGGAGCGGAACACCGTCGAGTGTGATGTTCAGCCGAGTCTGTCCTATACCGCGCAGGTTGAAGTAAGAGTAGCCGGCGGCAACCCCGGAATCGGAGTTGAAGTTGGCCGACGGCGTAGGGCCGAGGAGGAACGGCATCTCCTGTCCTCGGTTCACGACCTCGATCTGCTCGCGGTCGATGTCCGTCTTGGTCACCGGGGTCCTCTCTTCGGCACGAACCGCCCGAACCACCACATTCTCCGTTAGATGGAGCGGCGGGACGAGCATGACATCGACCAAGCCGAGCTCAGGCGCCACACGCAACTCGCGTCGAACAGTCAGGAACCCGTCGAGCGAGACCTCGAGCATGTGGGTGCCGGCGCTCACTTCGAGCGACCATCCACCGAGGTCATCGGTCCAGGCTTGGACATCTCCGAGTGTGACTGAAGCTCCGGTGAGTGGTCGGCCATCCGCATCGTGGACGACACCGGACACTTTCATGACGGCCGCATTCGAGAGGGTGGCGACGCGGACAGACACACCGCCACCGTCAGTACTCGCAACAGCATAGTGAAACTTGGTTTTTCTGCTCATGGACTCGCCTCCTCTTCCGCGTCCAACACGGACGATTGAGGCGGTACCTGTGGAGTGTCACTTTTTGGATAATGGTCGAGATCCATCTTGCCTTTCCTACGCCGGTACGAACCGGTTCAGGTTCAAGGGTGTGATCTCAGGCCGTGAGGCCACCCCTAGGCTAACCGCCAGAATGGATTATACCGCAGAGTTTGTTTTTGCTCTATGGGATTCGCGCCGGCCAGAGGCCGCGAACGAAAACAGTCTCGCCTACAACCCGATAGTAGACGAGCCAATTACCGGCCAGAAACCAGCGATGTCCACGAAATCGGCCGGATGCCCGCACAGGGTACATCCGTGGAAATTGCTCCAGCTGATCGATCTTATCCAGAATACTCTCACACTCGCGTTCCGGTAACTCGAGAAGAATATCGAGAACACTCTGCGGCCAGAAAATATCCGCCATCAGCCTCGGCGTTTCTTGCTACGGGCGCGCTTTTTGGCTTCAGCATGGGAGATGACACGCTCGGCTCGAATATCGGCCGCCGATCGTTCCATCATCTTCTGGAAATCGTCATCGGACTCCATTTCAAGGAGTTGATCCTCCATGCGAGCATAGAGCTGGATCGCCTCACGAACGACGAAACTGAGATTTCCCGCTCGGTCTGCTGCCAAATCCTCGAGCAACCGATTGGTAACGTCATCCAGTACGAATTGACGACGCTTGGGCAAAACAACCTCCTTACAACTCAGAGTAACTCATTTTAATGTCAAGTATCAACACTATTCATGAATATTCAACACTCCCAGTGTGGACTTGCTGAGCTCCTCTAAAGCTCCAATGGCGTACCAATGCCCTTCTCCAGGGCTCGCTTATAAATTTCAGGAGCAACAGCCATGTCGTCGATCGCCAATCCAAGGTTGATCGCTAAAATACGTTGCCCCCGATTCTCCCGTCGTGGCACCGAACCGATGACAATCTCTCCAAGGTCCGCGTAGGGGGTAGGCGTACTCTGAAAATAGCCGACCGAGCGATAGTATCTGAACTGCTCTTGATCGTCGGTCGAGATCTTGTCCACCTCAGCTAGGGCCTCTTTAGTCCAGTAGGAGTCAAAATCGACGGCACTTCCGAAACCTCCCGCTTTCAACCAACCCACCTCGATCGGTAGGTTCGGGGTGTTTCAGAATCGGTCCGGAAGTCACAACAAGATCGCTTTCCACCACGGCTTCCCGTGGAGTTTTTACAGCGATGATCTCGAGACCGAGCTTCTCCGACATCTGCTCAACATAGGTATCGACAACCTCAGGAACAATGTCATACGCCCATACCTTCTCGAGCGGGAAAAGGGCAGCTAAGCCTCGAGATTCGTCCGTCCCTGGACACCGCAGGCGAGAATTCCAGCGGTCCGGGAATCGGGATTCGCGAGGTATTTCGCTGCAATGGCAGTCGCCGCCGCGGTTCTATACGCGGTAATCCAAACGCAATCCATGACGGCGTAAGGGATCCCGGTCTCGAGACTGTTCAATATCAGTAGACCGCTGATGTAAGGAAGCCCAAGTGCCTGATTGGCCGGATACCCGCTCACCCATTTGATACCGGCTGACTCCAGCGCCGGGATGTAAGCCGGCATGGCATGGATGAAGGCATCCGGTTGTGTGTGGATGCCCGGTTTCGGCGGCATCTCGACTCGCCGATTGCCCTTCTCGTGAAATGCCAACTCGACCAACTCGATGATCCGTTCGATATCCAGGTTGACATTGATGACATCGGCTCGTGAAAGATAAAGCAGCTTTCCATCTGTCATTGGATTTTTCTCCTACCGAACCGCAATGGGATTCCCGGGAGAGCCCGTCGCCCCCTTGAGCTTGACCGGGGCAAAGATGAAGGCGAACTCATAAACATCATCCGCCCCTTTGCAGAAGGTGAAAGAAAACACGACGCGATTCTTCAATTAGGATAGTCGGGACACCGTGGCCGATCAACGACCGAATCGTATAGTATCCGGTCTACCGATATGACACGAACCAAGCACGCCGCCCGCGACAGCCTGGCCGGTATCGCCTTTATGGTGCTGGGAATCGGCTGCTTCTCAACCATGGACGCCATCGGCAAGTGGTTGGTTCGTGAACACTCCATTTTTGAAATACTCGCGATTCGCAGCACCTTGATCACTTTGGTGCTGCTCCTTGTCGCTCCGGCTTTCGGCGGCGTCAAGATGATTCGATCGCGCCAGCATCGGGCTCATATTGCACGGTCTCTCTGCAGTGTCTTCGCGTTCCTATTCTTTTTTTTGTCGGTCCGCTTCCTCCCCCTTGCCGATGCGGTCGCCATCGCTTTCGGCGGCCCTTTCATCGTCACCGCCCTTTCGGTCCCGCTTCTCGGAGAACGGGTTGACCTTCGCCGATGGGCCGCCATCGGGGTGGGCTTTTTCGGTATGCTTCTCATCGTACAACCGACGGGCGAAGGTTTTCGGCCAGCCGCCCTTCTGGTCATCGCATCGAGCTTTTCTTACGCTCTGATGATGATCATGACGCGGTGGATGCACCAACGCAGCGGCAACACCGAAGCGACCTTCACTTTCGTCTTCTACACCTTCGCCGTACAAGCGGCGGCGGGGTGGCTCGGAGTCGCCGCGACCCGTCCGAGCGTGAGCTTCTCCGACTTCGGCTGGATCGTCGTCGATGGGAGTCCTGGCGCTCGGCGGTCACATCGGTCTCACACTCGCGTTTCAAAAAGCATCCGTTGCCGTGGTCGCACCGTTCGAATACACGGCCCTCATTTGGGCCACATTCCTCGGGTTCACGGTTTTCGGCGATTTTCCCGGCTCCATCGTTTGGGCCGGTGTTGCCGTCATCGTGGCCGCCGGTTTGTATACGATTCAGCGTCAGCGCTCCGACATCGCCGAGTGACATAGATTCGACAAATAACACTTCACAATGAACGCGTGCAATTCCCCACATTACAAGACTCAAAAACTACAAACTTGAAGACACCGGACGCCCCGCTCTCTACCGTATTCCCGTAAGAATTTGACGAAGTTACACTTACGCAGGCCGCCCGCCGACATCCAAATCGACCTCGGTGGCCCCACTTTTGCAAACAAACGATTAAGTCGCATGCTCCTCCCCCACCGAGCGATGCCGCTAAGAAACGATCGCGGATCGAAAAGGTATGGAGCGACAAAGAGCAGTCCCGTTGCGGCACCGGATCCGGAAACGATTGCCCGGGTACCGCAAAACCCAGTTTTACTGGAACAGCTTCGCACGAGAACTGTCCAAGCTCAAAACCTTCGAAGAAGCCATCGAGTTCGTTGAGCAAGGACCGACCACGAACCACCCCCATAGTCGGTACTACGCGAACTTGAACGTACTCCTACAAGCACGATGTATCCCCGAAGACTCCACATGGCAAGAGATCGACCTTTATCTCCATCTCATTGAGAACTGGAAACAAAATAGCTCCAACTTGTTCCTGCCCGAAGAACTAGAACGACTCGAGCGGGCCTTATCCCTGAGCAAGGCCGGCCTGGAATGAGATCCACAACGAGGGGTCAAATATCATGACTGAAACGAACCGCTCCGACATAGCCGAGAAGATCCTGCACTACCTAAATCGTTGCCCACGGGCGATGGACTCCGTTGAGGGAATCGCGCGATGGTGGGTCAAAGCGGATGAATTTTTAGTAGGTCAGGTTTTGGATGAGCTCACAGAGATGAAGGTCGTGGGCAAACGAAAAGGGGTCTCTCGCGATCTGTATTTTCTGGCAGACGGCCACCGGCTATCGTAGTAATGCTCTTGCACTATCCGGGGGTTTGGACCCCGGTTTCGTCGCACGCGAGCACCCCGTCCTTTAGTTTCGATTGCGACCTGTTCTCCCGAACGGTAAGCTTCCGTCAACTAAAGCAGCAACGCGAAGGAGGGTCATCGTGGTCGAATCCCCCATACTCGAAGTCTGTGTGGACTCCGTCGAAAGCTCCCTAGCCGCTCAAGACGGCGGCGCCCATCGTGTCGAGCTGTGCACGGCGCTGCTCGAAGGCGGACTCACTCCGAGCAAAGGATTGATTGAGGTGTGTCGCCGCGAGGTCGGCATCAAGCTGCACGTGATCATGCGTCCGAGAGGGGGCGATTTCCTCTACACAGTGTTCGAACATGAAATCATGCTCCGAGACATCGACGCGGCAAAGGAGCTCGGGGCGGACGGCGTCGTAGTCGGGACGTTGAGTCCCGAGGGCGACATCGACAAAGACAAAACGGCGGAGCTCATCGGCCGCGCCCGTCCGATGAGTGTGACGTTTCATCGAGCTTTCGACATGGCACGTGACCCCTTCGAGGCACTCGAAGATTTGATTCGTCTCGGCGTGGATCGAGTTTTGACTTCGGGGCAAGAAGCTTTCGCGCTGGCAGGGCTCGATCTCCTGGGCGATCTCGTCAGCAAGGCCGGTGACCGGATGATCGTCATGCCCTGCGGAGACATCAACGCTCGCAATATTCGTAAGATTATGGAAAGGACCGGTGCCCGTGAGTTTCACGTAACCGGTACCAAGACGATCGGGAGCGGCATGAAATTCAGAAACGATCGGGTCTTCATGGGGGGCGAGCTTCGTCCGCCCGAATACTCCCGTACGGTAACGGACGAGGGGCGCGTCAAAGAGCTGGTGCAGCTTTCATCGTCTTGAGGCCGTTACTTGCTCCTGATTTCCATTCGGCAAGAGTCGACCGAGGTTCTTTCGAGCCAGAGCACCAGATCGGTTTTCTCCAAGGTCCGTTCGTAGGCGGTACGGATCTCGTCTCCCTCCAAACTCCGGCCGTCGAGCCGGATCTCGACGCCTGACTCTCCCCAATTTTCGAAAATGATGCAGGCGTTAACCAGTGGAGAGTCCGGACCGGCTTCGAGCTCCACGGTCACGTCGCCGCAACTTTCTTCCGGAGAACAACCGAGGACGTAGGCGCGCTGGGAAACATCGTAGCCTCGATTCTCAACCGTTCCGTCCAGAGACCTGGAGCTTGGGCGGGTGGGTCCACGACTTTGCTAGACGAACCAAATCAACCGTTTCTCCCGAGGTCGCGCCGTATAGCATAGCCGCCCACCGCACTCCCCCGTCCTCTTCATGGCGACGCGGTGTGTGGTAGGAGATGGAAAAACTCGTGGCTCGATCGGCGGCCTGGGCGAATCTTCCATCCGAGCTCACTTGGCACACCGGCCAGTGGTTGTAGGCCGAGAAATGGACGGCTTCGTTCCGGACACGACCGACGTAGACCAGCGATTCGTTTCCCGGCTCGAACATCACAAAGGGCTTGGCCTTGGATCGCATGTTCACCACCTGGATGACCGGGTCGTCCGGTTCGAGATTTCGAATGATGCTGGGGTCCACGGGTAAGTTTCGCCTCGCGCGCGTGTCGAGGGTCTCGTCATCAGGCCAGGAGTAGGTTTTGCTTTCCCCGTCGAGATTGGCGAGCGTGATCGCCCCGTGCTCGAGGACCTCGCCGGGATTTTGGCCCGGGTGACAGAGAACACTCGTCTCCTGGATTTGAAGGTTGGGAAAATCGTAAGCCGGCTCGGGTTGGTGCCACCGAACCTTCCGCACGCCCGTTCCGTCCGGGTAAAACATATAGTATTCGTCCACCCACCAGGCCCAGCCGGTTTTCTCCTCTGCCAACCATAGAGTGTCCCTCGAGCTGACCGGCGCGTACCGCCAATGGACGACGGCTCGAGCCGGTGAGCTCGCGATGATACGAACATGGGAGTAGCGATTGTGGATATCTTGCATATGCTCGTAACAACCCTCGGCTCCCTCGCCATCGTTGACCCAGAACTCGACACTTTGGTCCGCCAGCCAGAGCCCGTTCTCCGTCACCCATGCCGGCGAATAGCGCAACCCCCTCCAGAAAACAACCCGCGCCGGATTGTCGTCGAACCGGACGACAACATCCGGATGATCCGCGACCCGCCAATGAGCATCCCACTCTTCGTAGTATTTCAACCGGGCATAGTAGGCGCCGAAGGGGCCCGGACCGGGCGGGCCCGAAGGCATGACTCGAGGCGGGATATCCGGAGCCGCGCTCGCGCGGCTATCCCGAGCCGTTTGCTTTATCTCATCGGGTGGAAGCGCACGATCGAAAATTCGAACCTCATCCAGGATCCCGTCCAACGAAAACCACGAGGGCAGCGTGCCTGCTCCCGGAGGGACCGCGTGGGCCGGCAGAACTTTCGTTCGGTTCATCCCGACAAGAAGATCCATTTCAGGAGCCGCAACCATCGATCCCTCGACCTCGAGCTCTCCGGCAAGCTCACCGTCAACATAGAGACGAATCCCCGAGTCCATCTCATAAACGGCGGCGACATGAGACCAACTGCGGAGCGGCAATTTCGTTTCGGTAACCGCTTCCAGCCAGTTTCCTCCGGCCGCTAATCGCAGACCCGACGCGGCCCTGCGGACCAACGCCGAAGAAATATCCCGACGTCTCTTGTCTCTTCCTGAGCGAGGATAGGACACCAGTTCCAAGGATAAGCCGCAATCGCCACCCAGCCGTCCAGCGTGAAAGACCCTTTCAAACGCGGCGATTGCTCGGCCTTTCGCGTGATGACGGTCGTGAATCCGTCGAGCCTCAAAGCTTGCTCCGCGGATGCCTTCAACCAGCTTGAAATTTCCTGAGATGGAATCGTGAAGCCGCCCGACCTCTTCAAAGATCATCCCATCCCCCACCGACTCGAAGCGCCACCAGGCGACCGGAGCCTCACTCTCAGCGGAAGCAACAAAGGCACCCGTACTGAGAGCCCATAGAAAAGCCAAACTCATCATGCAACGGCGGGTTGTCATTTCCATCCTCTAACTCCTGAGCGGGGGTCATGTTGAGTCATATTAAAGCCATTGAGGAGTCTCGCAAAAACGGCAAAACGCCACCCCGGTTGGGTATTTGCGGCTTTTATGATAGACAAAGCCATGAGCCGCCTCTTAACTACATGATCCTGGCCGCGCCGGTGGGACGGCGGCGCCGACGGCGGACGGTCACAAATGGTGAACATTATGAAAATCGAGGGACTCAAAGACGGAAGAACGGTAACTCTACGGGAGCTGACATTGAAAGATGTGGACCACTCGCACCGCTTCTTCATGGACCTACCCGCGGAGGACCGAAAGTACTTGAGGGTCGATGTGACCCAACGGGAGCTGGTCGAGCACAGAATTCGAGAATCGGTGGAAGGTGGTACCTACCGTCTCGTAGCGCTGGTAGACGACAAAGTGGTTGCCGACGGAGCGCTCGAATTCTCCGGCGAGGGGTGGCACCGAAATACCGGCGAGATCCGTGTCATCGTTGCGACGGGAGTATCAACATTTGGGGCTCGGCCAGAAGCTCATTGCAGCTCTTTTTCGTACCGCACAGCAAAAAGGGGTCGAAAAAGTCGTGGCGAAGATGGCGTCGCCGCAAACCAGGGCTCGGAAAATCCTGGAGCGGCTCGGCTTCCACGTCGATTCCGTGATCCCGGATTATATCAAGGACGTGGACGGAAACGTCCATGCCATGGTCATCATGAGTTGCACGCTCGACGCAATGTCCCGAGAGCTGAAGGGCTTTTACCGGACCGACCACTGGCCCGACGGATAACGCTCAAGTCGGCACGGTCTTTGTTTTCGAGCGCTCGCTCGTGATACGCTCCGAATCGAACTTGTCAACTCGACCTACGCGATGCGCCCGGGTGGGGAGCGGAGGTCGAGAATCCAGATGGTCTCAGCTCATCGTCGATCGTTTGTTACAGGTTGGAACTGACTTCAGTGGCTCTGGCCGATCACCGGTTTTCGAGCACCTGCTCGATTCGGAGTTATCCGGAGCAGCGTTTAGAACCGTCGGCCTCTTGCCGACCAAAAAGTTTCGCCACGGCGCTTAAATACTTAACACTTGATACCGGAATCGACCTATGAAGGCCGGAGGAGTCAAGAGCGTTCAGTGGCGTATTCTGGTACGGTTGATTCCGCTGCTGGCCTTGATTTTCATCGGCTTTTTGATTTGGCTCGGAAAACATCTGCAGGATGTCCTGTACTCGATAAACCTCGAGCTGGCACAACGGGCGAATTGGGCGGTCGTCTTCGCGATCGAGGCGACCATGCTCACGGACCCGAATCATGATGTCTGGGACCGGATTGCAGAGACCGTTCCGCAAAAAGATGAGACAGAGGTCGAGGTCATCAACAACGGAGGCCGAGTGCTCTTTTCGACCAATCCGGCAAACAAGGAAGTCGTACACGAGCTCGATGACCCGTCGTGCAATATCTGCCACGAGAATGATACTTTGCGGCCGACCGTTGACACCTCTTTGCTGACGCGAACCTGGATACGAGACCTACCAGATCTTCGCGGCGCCCTTGCGTAACCGTGAACAATGCCACGGATGTCACGACAAGGAAGATCGGAATCTCGGAATGGTCCTCGTACGGCGGAGTCTACGGCCGATCAACGAACAGATCCGCACCGTCCAAATGGCCTCCGCCGCCGTTGGCGGGGTTGTTCTCTTGTTTACTATGCTGACGACGCGGCTTCTTTTAGGCCGTTATCTCAACCGCCCACTCAGAAGACTCGTCGCCGGAGCTCGGGCAATCGGCGCCGGCAACCTGGAACACACCATCGAACTACCCGAGCATACAGAATTGGCGGTTTTGGCCGACACACTCAATCAGTCGACCGCTCGCCTCTCACGTCTGCAACAAGAGCTTCTGGAAAACGAGCGCCTGGCGGCGATCGGCCAAACTGTCGCCGGGCTTTCCCATACACTGAAAAACGTGCTCAACGGGCTTCGCGCCGGCCAATACGTTCTCGACCGGGCGAGAGAAAAAGACGATGCAGAGAAGCTACGCACCGGCCTGCGCGTAACGAAGAGCAGTGTCCGGCGAGTCGAGAGGCTCATCTTCGATATGCTGTACTACGTCAAGGAACGGGTGCCGAGACGCGAGCCCATCGACCCCAATGACATCATCCAGGAGGTCGTCGACGAGATGAGCGACATGGCGGAGGGTCTGGAAGTCAACCTTCGTGCCGAGACGGACCCGGAAATCGGTCAGGTGGCGCTCGACCGCACCAGCATTTACCGGGCGCTCGTCGACCTCGTCACCAATGCTGTTGACGCCTGCACCGAATCGGAGACGGGCGATCTCGTTGTTTTGAGAAGCCGAGCCGCACCGGACGAAATCGTTTTGACGGTCAAGGACAATGGAATCGGCATGTCCGATGAAGTTATGGCGAATTTGTTCACCCGCTTTTATTCAACCAAAGCGGCGGGGGGACGGGCCTGGGCCTGCACGTCGTCAAGAAGATTGCAGAGGAACACGGGGGAAACATCACCGTCGATTCCGTGCCCGGCAAAGGCTCGGCCTTTCACATCCACCTTCCGAGAGAGTTCGAGGACGCGAACGAGGACGTTCGAAGAGCAACCAGCTGAAGCGAACACGGGACAACCACAGCAACAAGGAGGAAAGAAGATGCCCGAAAACAAAGAGGTCTTGATCGTAGACGACAGCGAGGAAAGCGTGGTCTTTCTTTCAGAGATTCTCGAAGAACACGGGTATCCTTACCGGGTAGCTAGAAACGGGAAGGAAGCAATGAAAGCGATGCGGGAGAGCCGGCCCGACCTGGTCCTCCTCGACGTCATGATGCCCCAAAAAGGAGGCGTCGCCGTCTTTCAGGAAATGAAGAAGGATCCGGAACTAGAGACAGTCCCCATACTCATCATCACCGGCGCGTCGGAGGCTACGGGAGTGGACATGAAGACCGGCGAAGAGGCGCCGAAGGATTCCGTAGCGGACGATTTTGCGAGACGATTCGGAATCGATGTACGCGGAAAACTGAAGACCCTTACACCGGACGCTTTTATCGAGAAACCTATCGACCCTCAGTACATCGCAGGAAAGATCAAAGAAGTGTTGGGGTCGAGGTGACCTCGACGATAAATATAACAAACATCCACCTTGACAGAGACGACCGAGCACGGTAAACTGCTCTTGTAACGTGTAGTTTTTCTTTACCTGATTCAACACTGGACCACGGGGAGAAAACAAAGCCCGGTGGTCCTTTTAGGTTGTAGCAGCATGAGGTCTACACCTTACCTCGGCTACGGTCGAGTAATTTTAAGAAAGGGAGGTAGACCTTCATGACGCAAGGTACTGTGAAGTGGTTCAACGACAGCAAGGGCTTCGGATTCATCCAGCGCGAAGACGGCCCGGATGTTTTCGTACACCATACAGCAATCACGGGCTCCGGCTTTCGCTCTCTCAAAGAGGGTGAAGCAGTTGAGTTCGAGGTGACCGAAGGCCCCAAAGGCCCGCAGGCTGCCAACGTTCGACCCCTTTAGTCGGATCGACTGACTCCAAGAAAGCCTCGTCGTCCAAAGGACGGCGGGGCTTTTTTTTATTTTGGGTCAACTGCGATAGAGTTCCAATTAGAAAAATGAAATCAAAAATTACAAAACTAGCCCTTACCTTCGTGCTGCTCATCGCAGGTTCTGCCCACGCTCGAGAGACGCCGCGGGACATCATCGATCGAGTGGACCGCATCCTCCGCGGTGACTCGAGCCACGGTGTGGCGACGATGGAAGTCGTGACCGAGTACTGGAGCCGAAGTCTCACAATGGAGGTGTGGTCCCTGGGCACCGAATACTCGCTCATCCGCGTGACGGCTCCCGCGAAAGAGGCCGGCACCGCGACGCTCAAAGCGGACAAAGACATTTGGAACTACATGCCGAAAGTTGATCGCACCATCAAGATCCCGGCATCTATGATGTCCGGCGCCTGGATGGGTTCTCACTTCACGAACGACGACCTTGTGAAAGAAAGCCAACTGATCGAGGATTACGATATCGAGACGATCTACGAAGGAGATCGGGACGGCACCGCCGTCTGGGAATTCAAGCTTACGCCAAAGCCGGAAGCACCCGTGGTGTGGGGCCACATCGAGTACCGGGTTCGCAAAGGCGACTATATGCCTTTTTGGGCACGCTATTTTGACGAGGACGGCAAGCTTTCACGCACCCTCGAGTTCAGTGAGTTTCGACAAATGGGAGGACGCCTCGTTCCTGCGGTCATGAACATGCATCCCGAAGACAAGCCGGGCGAGCGCACGACCATGATATACGACACTCTCGAGTTCGACATCGACCTGAAACAAAACTATTTCTCGCTTCAAACTCTCAAACGACGTAGATAGTCACGCTGTTATGGCTGCACCATCCACCTGGTGGCGAATCGGCTGGCGGAATCTGGGCCGCAACCGCCGGCGAACGTTCATCACCGCGCTCGGACTCGGGGTAGGTTACTTCGCCGTCGTTTTCATCATCGGGTGGGCCGACGGACTCACCGCCGAGATGGTGGACAACGGCACGGGCCTCCTGACCGGCCAAATCCAGATCCACGCGTCGGATTATCGGCCCGAACGCAGTCTCTATGACACGATTGGGGGTCGCGACGGAGCCGATGTTTCCAAGCTCGTTCGTACCGCGGCGTCGGATCCGGCAGTAGAAGCCGCGGCGCCTCGAGTGTACGCCGGCGGCCTCGTGAGCTCCGGCGAGTCGACCTCAGCGGGAATGATCATGGGCATCGATGTCGAGCTCGAATCCCAGGTCAGTCGAGTCCTCAGTGGGATTGAAAACGGTGAGCTCCCGGTTATGGGGAAGAACGAGATCTTGGTAGGCTTCGAGTTGGCTCGCCGGCTCGATGTGGCGGTGGACGACGAAGTCGTGCTCGTCGTACCCGGGGCGGACGGCTCGATGGGAAACGACTTGTTTCGAGTCTCCGGTATCTACCATTCGGGCATGACCGAGCTCGATAACGCTTACGGTCTCGTTCCTATCGACGCCCTACAAACCCTCATATCTCTCGAGCCCAATCGCATCCACGAGATTGCCGCCGCAACGACGAATCCCTGGCTGGCGCCCGAGGCTGCGAACCGACTCACTCGCGCGCTCGAGCCGAACGGACTCGACATCGAGGTCGTCCCTTGGACGGAGCTTCGCCCGGAAATGCTCGACTACACCCGGCTGATCGAGTCCTGGTACTTCATCATCATCGGCATCGTCTTCATCATCGCCATCTTCGGCGTGGCGAACACGATGCTGATGGCGACCTTCGAAAGACGGCGTGAGCTTGCCGTGATGCTCGCCCTCGGAACGACTCCGGCCAGGTCGTGCTTACGGTTTTGTACGAGGCGCTGGCACTCGGCGTGTTGAGCCTCCTCGTCGGCGCCGCCGTCACTTTTCCTCTGATGTTTTGGTGGCACAACGCACCACCGGATATGAGTTGGATCTACGGAGACTTCACGATGTTCGGAGCACCCATGAGACCGACGCTCCGTGTGGAATATAACTCCACCGCAGCCGTGTGGGCCGCGGTGGCTCTCTTGTTCACGGCATTCGTTGCCGCGCTTTATCCCGCGGCGCGCGCCTCGCGGGTTCCCCCGGCCGACACTTTGTCTGGACTATGAGCAAACATTTTCAGGTCATCTCGATGCTCGCGGTTCGCAACCTGCGGAGGCAGGTGCGGCGGACCGTATTGACCTCACTGGCCATGATTGTCGGCGGGACACTTCTGATGATCTCTCTGCCGCTCGGGGACGGCACGCACGAAGCCTGGATCGAGTCTGCAGTCCGAATGGGCGGCGGCCACATCACCATACAGAACCCTCGTTTTCGGACGAGCCGCAAAATCGAAGACCGGCTGACCGCGCAAGCAAGAGCGACTGCGGAACGGGCACTCGGGCGGGTGGGAACAAAGGAGCGTATTGTTTCCGCGACTCCCCAACTCACCGTTGGAGGTCTGGCCAGCTCGTCCGCCGCGGCAAGACCGGCACAGATCATCGGAGTCAATCCCTTGTCCGAGATGGAGTTCACCATCTTGGACGAGAAAGTCGTCGAGGGGCGATACCTCGAGCCTGACGACCGTCTCGGTGCCTACGTCGGCGCCGGTCTCGTCGAGAGTCTGAAGCTCAAGCTCGGCTCACGATTCGTCGTCACCGCCCAGGACGCGGAAGGTGAAATCGCAGGTCAGCTCTTGAGGGTCGTGGGTATCTTTCGTTCGGGGGTACCGGAAATCAATCAGGCGCTCATCCACATTCCTCTACGAACCGCCGGCGAGTGGCTCCACTCGGGTGACGACGTCACGAATATTGCCGTCCTTCTGGATGGCAGCGGCCACGTCGAAGGGCTTCTCCGCGAGCTCCGGCGGGGTCTCGTCGAGCCCATCGAGTCCGGCTCGCTGGCTGTCATGGGTTGGCGGGAGGCCATGCCCGAGCTCGACGCCGCAGTCAAAATCGACGACTTCGGAAACTACCTATTCCAGGGCATTCTCTTTACCATCATAGCCCTCGGAATCGTCAACACCGTGCTCATGTCGGTGCTGCACCGCTACCGCGAGTTCGGCGTTTTGCAGGCCTTGGGGCTGACTCCCCGCCAAACCGGAAGTCTGGTGTTGATCGAAGGGCTCATCTTGACGGCCTTGAGCGGTATGGTCGGTATCGCGCTGGGCCTTTTCATTACTTGGTTCTTCTGGGGCGAAGGTCTCGACATTTCCGGAATGATGAACGAGGAGTGGAGCTTTTCGGGAGTGGTGATGGAACCCGTGATCGTTCCCATCTTCCGTGTGGCCCGGGTGATTCAAGCCCTCCTCTTCATTTTGGCCATCGGAGCCCTCGCCTCCTTGTACCCTGCGTATCGTGCCGCCCGGATCGATGTCACGGAAGCCATGAAATTCGAGCGCTAACTATGAACAAAGACCATCAAGCCGCGGTCCGCACCGACGAAGTCTGGAAAATCTTCGAACAACAAGCGGAAGAAGTCAGAGCCGTCCGCGGTATCTCCATGACGATCGAGCGGGGTGAGTTCACGGCGCTTGCGGGCCCCTCGGGTTCCGGGAAGACGACGTTGCTCAACCTCATCGGCGGTCTCACTCGACCCACGCGCGGGAGGGTTTTCGTGGCGGGTCGGGATCTCAGCACGATGTCGAACCAGGAGCTGGCCCGGCTCCGGTTAGAGCAAGTAGGATTCATATTTCAAGCCTATAACCTTCTCCCCGTCCTCACGGCGATGGAAAACGCCGAGTTCCCTCTTTTGCTCAAGGGGGTGGAAGAAAAAGAAAGACACCGTCGTGTGAAAGAGATTTTTGAGCGTACCGGCCTCGGAGGACTCGAAGACCGGCGCCCGGGAAAACTTTCCGGCGGTCAGCAACAGCGGGTGGCCGTGGTTCGCGCCGTCGTGGGAGAACCGGCCCTCGTACTCGCCGACGAACCCACGGCGAACTTGGATTCCGCCGCGAGCGAGGACCTGATCGATCTAATGCTCGAGCTCAACCGGGAGCTCGGCACCACCTTCGTCTTCGCCACCCATGATGCACGGGTCATGGAGCGCTCCCGCCGGTTGGTGCGTCTCATTGACGGCTCGATATCCTCGGATGAGGCTCAGTGAGACGACTAGCCTTCGCAGTACTGGCCTTCGTTATCGCAGGCCGGGCCGGCTTCGCCCAGTCCGACTATCTGACGTTCTACTTGCAGAATGTCCCTCTCTGGAGTCAGGAGACGGAGCTGTCCAAAGGTGGCTTCAGCAACTTTTATCGCTTCCGGGTCATGAGCGAGCCGACTCTGGGTGATTTTTCTTTCCTCTTTGCATACGAGCAAGTGGCAACATTCCGGCAAAACGAGAGCCTCGGTGTATTCGTGGGGGCGGTCCCGAGCGGAGGCGAGTGGCTCGACCTGCAATGGACGATCGCCGACGAGGAAAACGTCCTGTGGCAGCACCGATTCGACCGGCTGCAGGTGGCGTGGACGCCGAGCGATGTCCTCGAAGTGTCGGTGGGCCGCCAGCCCGTCTCCTGGGCGACCACGCTCTTCCTTACCCCGTCCGATCCGTTCACTCCGTTTAATCCAGCCGACCCGTTTCGTGAGTTTCGGGCCGGCGTTGACGCGGCTCGTTTCCGTGTGAATCCCGGTCCGTTCAGTGAGATCGACGTCGTGGTGCGACCGACGAAAAATGATCATCTTGGCGAAGAGCTCACCACACTAGGCCGTGGGCTTACCACGTGGAAAAACTGGGAGATCTCGGGCTGGGGTGGATCTCTGTACGGCGACGTCATCGGCGCTTTCGGGCTAGCGGGCTCGGTGGGCAGTACAGCTATTCGAGGCGAGGGAAACGTCCGAAGTATCGAGGGCGATGTGATGTTCCGCGGCACTGTCGGCTTCGATCGACAATTCTCCGTGGATAGAAAAGATATGTACCTTGTGCTCGAATATCAGCACGACGGACTCGGGGCGTCGAGTCCCGACGAGTATCTTGGCGTTTTTCAATCCGATCCGTTTCTGCGGGGCGAGCTCCAAGTTTTAGGCCGGGACGAAGCCGTTTTCCAAGGGTCCTACCAGATCCACCCGCTGTGGAACTTGGCCGCCCTCGGAATGTGGAACCTCAACGACAAGAGCTTTCTGATCTCCCCGAGCTTTGCCTATTCCGCCAGCGACAACTCGACAATCTCCGGGGGTGTGTTCTTCGGATTCGGGGACAACGAGGTCACGAAAGAACGCCCCCTTCCATCAGAGTATGGCCTCGCCGGCACAACGGTTTACTTTTCGGTCACGATTTTCTTTTAGAAAACAGGGACAGGTCCCATTTATTTCTGTTTTAAACGCTTGTTTTAAACGTAAAAAAATGGGACCTGTCCCTATTTACCGCGTTAGTCGGTACATCAGTACGGCGGCGCGGGCGGCCGCCACCTCGATGGTTCGCAAATCGAGCTCGTCTTCCGTCGAGTGAGCGCCCTTGCCGACCGGGCCCAATCCCGACAAAGCATCGACGAGGGACGCCACGAAAGAGATGTCGGCGGCACCGCGGGCACCGGGATCTAGGGGTGTGAGCTCGCCGAATCCGAGGTCCCGGCTGACTTGATCGAAGATCTTTAAAAGCTCGTAGTTGCCCGGTTTGGGCTCCATCGCCGGGTAGCCGTCCTCGAACGCAATTTCGGCGGACGTTACGGGAAGGCTCTGAGCAACCACCTCCCGCATCTTTTCCCGGGCTTGCTCTTTCTGCTCCTCCGAGATGAAGCGGAGATCTCCCTCGACCGCTGCGGCTCCTGAGATAACGTTTGCCTTGCCGAAGGCCGTCCCGCTGGTGGTGGCGGCGTCGTAGGCGATCGTGGTACCGCCGACAATAGCACCGGGGTTCAAGGTCAGGTACTGTTCGCCTCGCACCCGCTCATGAAAACCATTGAGGATCCGGGCGGCCTCGTAGATGGCACCGCTCCCGTATTCTTTGCTGAACATCTGACCCGAATGGCCCGGTCTGCCTTTAGTCTTCAAAGACCAGCTGCTGTAACCCCGGCGCGCCACGGTAGCGTTTTGCCGGCCGACGGCGCCTTCGAATCCCAAGGCCACGTCGCTTTGCCGACCCGCTTCGATCAGATCACCCGGACGATCTCTATCGGACCACCGGGCATCTCCTCATCACCGATGTAGGCGACCCGAATGGTCGTCCCCTCGAGAGCCCCCACGTGATGGAGTGCTTGAAGGGCCAGGATGATCACAACGTCGCCGCCCTTCATGTCCGAGATCCCGGGACCACGAGCGTTGTCGCCGTTTCTCTCGAAACGCTGGAACGGGCTGTCTTTTTCGAAGACCGTGTCGAGATGCCCGATGAGAACGAGACTCTTTCCTCGTGTTCCTGTTCTCTCGGCGAAAAGATGGCCGCCGCGCTTGATGCTTTCGTCGAAGGTGATCCAGCGTGTCTCGAATCCGATCTCGTCCAGTTCGGTACGAAAAAGATCGCCCACTTCACGGACTCCTTCCGAGTTCAAGCTACCGCTGTTGATATTGACCGCGCGCTCGAGAAGAGAAACGGACTCTCCGAAGTGCTGGTGGACGTATTCTTTGATCTGCTGTTCTTCGGGACTGAGGTCCTGAGCCGAACCGACGAGTGGCAAAGCGACGAGCGCCGCCGCCAGGTATAATTGGGTCAAAGTTTTACCGAGCATCCGATCCTCCTCGATTGAATCAGGGAGCGTAGCACGAGCGGGTGCTAGCGAACAAAGGACTCGTTGTATGAAAATAGAAGCCAAGGTCACCCTCGTCTATTTCCTTCTCACCGCAACGCTCTCCGCCTCCGACTGGCCACGGTTTCGGGGTCCGAACGGAACGGGTGTATCCATAGAATCGGGGGACACGGGATTGCCGGAGGCTATCGATCGGGACCGGAACGTCTCGTGGTCTGTAGAAACGCCCCGAGGGAACTCCTCGCCGATCGTTGTGGACGGGCGACTGTTTATCACGGCTCACGAAGGCAAGGAGCGAATGCTCCTGTGCTACGACGCCGCAACGGGAACACAGATCTGGCGCCAAAGCGTCACCAAATCACGCGACGAAACCTTCAATCCATTAAATGGACCGGCAACACCCACTCCGGCGACCGACGGTAGAAACCTCTTTGTATTTTTCCCGGAGTTTGGACTCCTAGCATACGACCGTGAAGGCAAGGAGCTGTGGCGTGCTCCCCTAGGCCCATTCACGGCGATCCAAGGATTAGCAGCCTCGCCGGTCTTTGTGGACGGCAGGATCGCGCTACTTATAGACACGCCTGAGGAAGCCTACCTTGCCGCCTTTGACGCCGAAAACGGCAAGCAGGTTTGGCGAACCGATCGGCCCACCGGGATTTTGGGCTCCTATACGACACCGACGTTGTATAAGCCCGAGGGTGCCTCGACGCAGATCGTGGTCGCAGGTGCCGTTGAGTTAACCGGCTACGTAGCAGACACAGGAGAACGTCTCTGGTGGGCTCGCGGGATCAATATATTTCCCACCGCACCGCCCTTCGTTTCCGGAGACTCTGTCTATACCGTGGAGCCCGCCGATCAAGGCTGGCCTCCCTTCGGTGAGCCTCTTGCCCAGTTCGATCCCGACAAGGACGGCAACATCGCCATCGCAGACACCGAGGGCGATACCGTCTGGGCCCGAAGCCTGATCGGTATCGATAAAAACATCGGCAACGACGACGGCATCGTGACACGAGAAGAATATACCGAAGCCTCGAGCGGAATCAGCGGCGGCGGTCTGACTCGGACGCGGGTCGACGGCAAGGGTGATGTCAGCTCGAGCCACGTCGTGTGGCGTCACACTAAAGGGATGCCGGGACTTTCCGGTGCGCTTGTCTATGAGAACGTGCTCTACGCTGTCCGCGACGGCATCGTCTTCATGTTCGATCCCGAGACCGGAAAGATTGTGAAGCGAGAAAGGCTCATGGAGGCGTTGGGAGAATATTACGCTTCCCCCGTGGCGGGAGACGGAATGATCTACCTCGTGAGTCTCGAAGGAAAGACTACGGTGTTGAAGGCCGGCGAGGACTGGCAGATCCTTTCGACAGGCGACTTGGGTGAACAAGTGATCGCGACGCCGGCCATCGCCGATGAACGGGTCTACATCCGAACCGAGGGAATGCTCTACGGTTTCCAAGCATCAGAGCAGTAGCTCCTTCAAGGGTCAAGGTTTTTTCTCACAATGAAAACGGTGTAGACTTCCCCATCGGTCTCGTTCACGAGGAGGTCTTGGTGGAGGATTCCTTTACCCTTCGTGACTGGCTCATCGAGCCGCACCGCAATTCAATCACCGGCTTGGGCGAGCCCGTCAAAATCGAACCGCGTGCCATGCAGGTCCTGGTATACCTGGCCCGCCACGCCGGTGAAACGGTCTCGCGCGAGGACGTCCTCGATCACGTGTGGGAAGGAACCATCGTCGCCGAGGAAGCCCTGACGAGCGCCATCCGCAAGCTTCGCAAAGCACTGGGCGATGACGCCAAAAATCCAGAGTACATTCAGACCGTTCCCGGGCAGGGATATCGGTTGAACGTCGAGGTCTCCTGGCAATCCGCCGAAACGCATAAAACAGCGCGGCTTGCACTCTTGGCGGCCGCTGCATTACTCATTGCGTTACTGGCCTTCGCCCTTTATCGATGGGCGGCCGACACGACGGAGCCCATCGTTCCCACTGCTCAGCCGCTTACCGGGCTTCCCGGATTGGAGTACGATCCCGCGATTTCACCGGATAGAAGCCGCATCGCCTTTGCCCGTCACGGACTGACGGAGAGCGCGATCTTCCGGCTCTCGCTTCACGAAGGGGAGCCCGAGTTGCTTGCGTCGGTGGAAGGGTCCGTGCTCGATTCTCGATTGGCTTCCCGAGGGTTCCGGATTGGTCTACACCCGCGAGCACGAGAAAGCCGGACGAAAGGACATGTGGAAGCTCGTTTACGATCGACAGGAGTACAGCAAGGTGGACATCTGGCACTTTAGCGGCCCCACGTCACCGGAGAGGAAACCACAGAAACGGTGGATCACGTCCTCCCGCCCCGATTGGGACGCTGAGATTTCGCCGGATGGAACCAAGATCGCTTTTACATCGATGCGGTCCGGTTCGAACAACATCTGGATGTGCGATGCCGAGGGTGAGAACTGCACTCAATTGACGGACCTGGAACGTGCATCATTTCCCAGATGGTCCCCCGACGGCCGGGAGGTCGTTTTCGCGTGCACCTTCGAGGGCCACCCGGATGTTTGTGTGGTCGAGGTAGAACGTCTCTTTGTCCGCCGACTCACGGAAGAAACGTCTGCTGATGCCCCGGGATTTTGGTCGTCCGACGGCGGCAGCATTTATTTCGCCTCGAATCGAAGCGGCAGCGCGCAGGTTTGGAAGATCCCGGCACGAGGCGGGCCACCCTTACAGATCACGAAAAACGGCGGTCTCGATCCGCGTGTCTCCCACGACGGCCGCTTCCTTTATTACCCACGAGGGACGGACGATCGCACCATTTATCGAAGTGGATGTTGACGGAGGCGAAGAAGTGCCCATACTCGTTCACGAATACTCGGTCCTCAACTGGACGCTCTGGCGAGAGCAGATCCTTGTTTTGTATGACCGGCCCGACAATGAGCCCACGACGCTCGACCTCTACGACGTGAAGAGCCGATCCCTCACGACGCTCGAATCGTTTCCACCCGAAACGATGGTGGACGTGGCCATATCCACAGACGGCCGATGGATCTACCTAACGATCGAAGATCCTCGAACGGGCGATATCTACCTCGTGGAGGGAGTCACCTAGTGACTATTGGAGCAGTCGCCTCGAAAATGAACAGGTGTTGTGTGGGCAGGGATGGCTCGAGCTCGACGAGCTCGAAACCGGCCGGTTCCCATTCGGCCAGCACCTGCTCGACCGACATGCGATGGTCCCGCCGAATGTGACGGGCCGTGTTCCCTTCGAGTCGATACTCCGCCAGATACACCTTCCCTCGAGGTGATAGAGCCTCGCGGATCTTGGCAAGCATGGCTTCAGGCCTCTGGAACTCGTGATAGACATCGACGAGGAGCACCTTGTCGATCCGGCCGGTCGGGAGTCGAGGATCGTCATCGCCACTCACAACGGGAACGATGTTCTCGATGCCCTCCCGTCGTGCAAGCTCGTTCAGACGATCGAGCATCTGGGGTTGTATGTCAACGGCATAAACTTTCCCCGCGGGGGCGACCCGGCGAGCTATCCGCCTCGAGAAATAGCCGGTCCCCGCACCGATGTCCGCGACCACATCTTCAGAGTCGAGGTCCATGAGCTCGACCAGTCGATCGGGCTCTTCCTCGACGGCACGATTCGACCTCTCCAGCCAATCAGCGCCCCGGTACGACATGACCTGGGATGGTGTCCGGCTGCCGTCTGAGGTTCCCTTCGAACTGCACGCGGACACAAACAGTAGGGCTAAAACCAAACAAGGTGTTGTTTTGATATATCTCACAAGCTCTCTCCGTCTAAATATTATCTATTATATTACATCTTTATTGTAGCATAAATATAGACAATAATTTGGCCCGGACTCCAGTGTAAGGGTAGCCAGCTTGGAAAAGGTTGGATGCCGAGCGTCGTTTATGAGCCGATAGACGGTGTTCCCGCTGTAGTGACCGTCCGATAGCTCCCGGTGGTCAGTCCGGGATGGATGTCCATTCGACCAGAGGTGGCGGTCCCCAACGCTCGATGTCGTCTGCCAGAATTTCCAGACTAACGCGGTGGTAGCTTTCGCCCCGGGGTCCAGGGCGCTCCCGCCGCTTCGAGCTCGGCTTCGAGTCTAGGAATGTCCCCCTCTAGAAGCGTTTTCAGTTCCGCCTTCACCGCAGCGTACTCGGACGCGGCCACTTCTAAGCTTTGCCGCTGCGTTGCCGTCGGGGCCTCGCGGGTGTCCCAATGGCTACCGGCTACCCGTTGAGCTCGATACAAAACGGATGGCACCGAAGGTTCGTTCAGACGGCCGCGGATGCGATCGCCCATGAGGCGAAGCCGTATTCCGGCAAGATCGGCCTCGATCTCGTCCATGCGCACAAGTAACGTCGGTTCGGCTCGAGGCGTTTGGATGAGCGCCTCCCTCATGTGCCGTAGCTTGTCGCCCGCTTGTCGCACTTCTTCAGCCGCACCGCGCGCTTCTCGTAAAAGCTCCGCGGTCTTCTCCTGAAAGCCAGCCACTTCACTATAGTCAGGCGCGGGTAAGACGGCGCCCGGTACCGCCTTCACTTGAAACTCCTGCGGCTCGCCGAAAGACTCCACTCCACCGGCGCTGACGAGAGCCATCTCCACCCGGTAACGTCCGGGAGCCGCCAGTGGTCCTTGGGGAGAAGACGCCCAAGGCGGCGTGAAGCCGGGTTTGGTGAGATCGACGGGGTTCGGCGCTGGAAGGCGCAGGTCCCAGTTCACGCGATGGATCCCGGCGTCGGCGGAGCCCTCGATGCGTCGTACGGCTCGCCCGTTGCCATCACGCACCGTGAGCAAGATCTTCGGACCGTGCTCGAGCGCTTCTTCGGCTAGACGCTCCCAGCCCGGGAAGGTCACGTCCTCTCCGCTATCTCGGAGCTTCTTCTCTTGCTCCCGCCGGGCCTCCTTCTTGGTCTGCCGTTCTTGTTTCACATAATAGGTGATGAGAGCGCCGAACGGCGGATTGGGAGCATCAAAGTTGGTACTTCCCAGCGACGGCTTGCCGCGTGCCTGCATGGGTTCATAGGGGACGTACCACCAGGCATCTCGCACCGGAAACAGGGCGGCATCGCTATCGAGCGCACCGGAGGCGATGGCGCGAAGCGGCGTATAGTCGTCGAGAACATAGAAGCTCCGGCCAAAGGATGCGCCCACTAAGTCGTTGTCCCGGCGCTGGAGCTCGACGTCCCGGAAGGAGATGGTGGGAACACCACCCGTGAGGCCGACCCAGTGCGTCCCACCGTCGGGTGAGAAATAAAGTCCGAACTCGGCACCAATAAATAGGAGACCCGGCTCGATGTGATCTTGTTCGAGCGCCCAAACGATTTCATTCGACGGCAAATCTCCCGCGATCGAGTGCCAAGTAAGGCCGCGGTTGTTGCTCTCGAAGAGGTACGGACGGAAATCCCCCGTTTTGTGATTATCTAGAACCGCGAAAACCGTGTTCGCATCATGAAGCGATGCCTGGATGTCGTTGACGAAGGCGCGCTCCGGCACGCCCGGCACCTCCACCGAACGCCAGGTACCCCCTCCGTCCTCGCTCACTTGAATCAATCCATCGTCGGTGCCGACGTAGAGCAATCCTTCGACCAACGTAGATTCGGAGATCGTCGTGATCGTCGCGTAGAGAGACATGGCGCCGTTGTCGTAGAGCGCATCCACACTCCAAACACGGCCCATCATTTCGAGCTCGTACCGATTGGTGTTACGGGTGAGATCACTGCTCACGGCTTTCCAAGAGTTGCCCCGGTCATCGCTCCGCCACAGACGCTGGGAGCCGAAATAAATCCGTGTGTGCGAATGAGGGCTCACCACGATGGGAGCGTCCCAATTCCAACGCTCCGGCGGTTCGCCCGGACCCGGCAAAGGCTTGATGTCGACGAACTCATGGGAGCGGCGGTCGTAGCGTCTCATCTCACCGCCCTGCGTTTGCATGTAGCAGATATCCGGCTCCTCGGGATCGAAAGCGCAGTCGTAGCCGTCCGCGCCAAGAGGAACATACCAATCCTGATTGCGAATGCCCTCGATATTGTCGGTACGGGAGGGGCCCATGAGTGTGCCCATGTCCTGAGCTCCTCCCAAAATGCTGTAAAACGGCTCGGACATGTCGAGCGATACCTTGTAGAACTGAGCCACAGGCAGATTGGGAATCTGACGCCACGTGATGCCCTCGTCGAAGCTTTCGAAGACACTGGCATCGGTACCGGCAACAAGATGGTCGGGATCGTCGGGATCGATCACCAGGGCGTGGTTGTCGCTGTGTTTCTCCGAACCCGTGCCGAGGTAGTCGAAAGTGGCGCCGCCGTCCCGCGTCACGTGGAGGAATACATCCATCTGATAGACGGTGTCGACATCGTGCGGCGAGGCAACGATTTCCTGATAATAATGGGGACCGGTACCGTTCGAAATGTACTCGTTGCGCCGCTCCCAGCTTTCGCCCCGATCGCGTGAGCGATAAAAGCCCCTTTCCTTCTCGTCGGCTTCAATGGTTGCGTAGACGACGTCGGGATTAGCCGGTGAGAGAGCCAGCCCGATTTTGCCCATGTCCCCCTTGGGGAGACCTCGCTCTATTTGGCGCCAGGTTTCACCACCGTCGGTGGACTTATGGATTCCCGATCCCGGACCACCGGCGAGAAGCGACCAGATGTGCCGCCGGCGTTGGTAAGAGGCCGCGTACAGCACATCCGGGTTACGAGGATCGAGCTCAACATCCGTAACGCCGGTATCGTCGTCGATGGCAAGAACCTGGGTCCAGGTCTCGCCGCCATCCGTGGTTTTGTAGAGACCCCGTTCTCCTCCCGACGCCCACAGAGATCCCTCGGCTGCGACATATGCAACCTTCCCATCGCGAGGATCCACCACGATTTTGCCGATGTGCTCCGATTTTTCGAGCCCCATTTGCGACCAGGACTTTCCACCATCGAGACTCTTGTAGACACCGTCACCCCATCCGACGTGGCGACCGCTGACGTTCTCGCCTGTGCCCACCCAGACCACATCGGGACTCGATGGATCGAGGGTCACGCAACCTATCGAATAGGACGGCTGATCATCGAAGATGGGCATCCAGGTGATACCTGAATTTTCGGTCTTCCAGACGCCGCCGGAGCCTACAGCAACGTACCAGGTGCTGCTATCTCGCGGACTCACCGCGATGTCGGCGATCCGGCCACCCATGAGAGCGGGACCAATCATCCGCAACTCGAGACCACGGAGAGTCTCTGTGGTGATATCGCCACCGGTTTGGGCGGCCGATTCGGCGGAAACGGCTATGCCGACAGACATCAGGAGCAACGAGGCAACACGGGTAATGGGACGCAAGGGCTTTCTCCTTCCGAGCGCAAAATACCACATCTTTTTTGTTTTGACAGCATTTGGCAGCAGTTTTCGCTTCGCAAGCAAACCAAAAGTGCCTAATTCCGTATAAATTAGAGGTAGGAGTGATCATCCGACGTGAGAACCCGGCTCAATCACCACAAACTAGCGGAAATTCTGGCGCGCAGTCGCCGGAGCCAGAATGCCTGGGCCGCGAAGCTCGAGCTCGATAGCGGGCATTTGTCCAAGCTCGTCAATGGAAAGCGGCCCTACCCGGGAGTCAAAACACGGCAGAAGCTGCTTCAGGGCCTCGATCTGCCGTTTGAAGCGCTCTTCGAGATCGAATTTCGAGGCTCTCAAAATCGACTGAATCGTCCCGAGATGATCTCGGAACGGCCCCAGTCAGCAGGAGGTAGCATCGTGGGTTTTCTTCAAGATCTGCGTTTCGCAGCCCGTATGATGTGGAAAAGTCCCGGATTCACCGCGGTCGCTTGCCTCATCATTGCGCTCGGTGTAGGTGCGAACACCGCCATTTTCAGCGTGGTGAACGGGGTACTTCTGAGCCCCATGCCGTTCGAACAACCCGAAAAGCTCATGTTCGTATGGTCCATGGACAAAGACACGGGGAACGACGCTTCGGTCGCCTATCCGGACTATCTCGACTGGAGAAACGAGAGTCATTTATTCGAGCACCTCGCCGCTTTCCAGCAAGAAGATTTCATTCTGACCGGACGGGGTGCGGCGGATCGTCTCCTGGGCGAGTTGGCTTCGTCCGAGTATTTCTCTTTGCTGAGGGTCTCGCCGTGGCGGGGACGGACTTTCTCGCCGGAAGAGAATCAGGTCGGTCGCCCCGCGGCCGTTGCCGTTGTCAGTCACGGACTCTGGCAGAGACAGTTCGGTGCGGATCCCGGCCTCATCGGGAAAAACATCACATTGAATGGCACGAGCTTCAATGTGATTGGAATCATGCCACCGGGCTTCAAGGGGTTTCATGGGCGCGCCGAATTGTGGGTTCCCGTGAACATGCACGATGCGATCAATCCGGAACTGGTCCAGTACGATATTTTGAACAGTCGGTCGATTCGCTGGCACTCCGTTTTGGGACGCCTCGGTCCTGACGCGACAATCGAGCAGGCCCAAGCAGAGATGGACGGCGTTGCCGCAGCATTGGGTGAAGCTCATCCAGAGCATGACGCCATCCGGGGAATACGCCTTCAATCCGCGGAAGAGCAGGTCGTAGGGAAATTTCAAACCTCCCTCGTCGTTCTCGCCGGTGCAGTGGGTTTCGTCCTCTTGATCGCCTGCGCCAACCTGGCCAACCTCTTTCTTTCTCGTATGGCCTCCCGAGCCCGAGAAGTCGCGGTACGAACGGCACTGGGAGCTTCTAGAGAATCGATTGATCCGGCAGCTTCTGACGGAGAGCGCTCTCTTCGGGCTTCTTGGAGGAGCACTCGGTCTCGTCCTTGCGCACGGGAGCCTCGGCCTTCTCGTTTCTCTCGCGCCCGTCCGCTTCCCCGAGTACGTGAACGTCGCCATCGATGGTCGAGCTCTTCTTTTTACTTTGTTTATTTCCCTGGCCACGAGCATGTTCTTTGGACTCTTCCCGGCTCTCGGCGGCACTCAGGCAAGCCCGATTGAGTTTCTCAAAGAAGCGGCCGGAACGCGGGGGCTCGGGAAGGGCAGCCTCCGCGGGGCCTTCATCGTAGCGGAAGTATCGCTGGCTTTCTTGCTCCTCGTCGGCGCCGGTCTCATGGTGAAGAGTTTCCACAGAATGCACCGGTTCGATCCGGGATTCGACTCGGACCGCCTGCTGACACTGAGATTCGATATCGTCGAAGAGGGTGATTCCGGGCCGAGTGCACCGAACCTGCTGAATCCTCTGGTCGAGCGCGTCCAAGCGTTACCGGGAGTCGAATCGGCTGCGCTCACATCCAATATTTTCTACGGTCGTGGTTATTTGACGACCGCCGTGACCGTCGAGAACTATGTTCCTCCCGATCCCGACCAAGACATCTTGAGCTACGCACACTTCGTGGGTCCCCGCTTTTTTGAGACCATGAGAACACCGATCGTCCGGGGCCGCGAGTTTTCGGCTCAGGACGACGCCAGCTCTCCTTCCGTCTGTGTCGTCAACGAGTCCTTCGCCCGAAGGTTTTGGCCGGATCAAGATCCCATCGGACGGCGGGTGATGATGGGACGGTTTCGACCGGAGAAATCTTGGGTCACCATTGTCGGTGTGGCCCGAGACGTACAACCGGATATCCGCAACGAATCAACAGAGCTCCACCAGATCTACTTCCCCGTCGCGCATGGTGGAACTTGGAGTCGTGGCCTTGTGGTGCGAACCGCCACCGATCCCCTGGCGATCGTGGGCCCATTGAGAGCCGCGGTCGATGAGCTGTCGCCCAATATTCCCATTTTCTCGGTCGCCACCATGGACGAGCTTCTGGCCGGTTCCCGTTCCCAGACGCGATTCATCGCCTTCCTCATGGGCGCCTTTGCCTTGTTAGCACTGGTCCTCGCCGCAGTCGGCATATACGGCGTCGTGAGCACCACCGTCTCGCAACTCACCCACGAAGTCGGGATTCGTGTCGCCCTCGGGGCTCGCAGCCACGACATCCTCAAAATGATCATGGGAAGAGCCTCGCTCCTCGTCGGAGCAGGCATCGTTTTGGGTCTCCTATCGTCGGTCGCCGCAACGAGGCTTCTTTCGACACTTCTTTTCGAAGTGAGTCCTCTCGACCCAACGATTTTCGTCTTTGTGCCGATGCTATTAGCGGTTGTGGTGGCTATTGCCAGCTATCTCCCAGCTCGCCGGGCGGCAAAGCTCGATCCCTTGGTGGCATTGCGTTACGAGTAGAAACTCCTTTATCCTCTTTCTATGGGGGCGAGGAGGAAGCGATGACCACCAAAGTCAAGGGTGCGGTGCTCTTATCCCGCAGCGCATACGTCAACGCAGAGGTCGGCAAGGACGCCTGGGAACGAATCCTAGAGAAACTGTCCGAGGAAAACCGCAAACAGCTCAAGGGAATCGTTCTCAGCACGAGCTGGTATCCTTTCGAAATCAATAAGGAGCTCGACCAGGCAATCGTCGATGTCGTGGGCGGGGGCGATCTCAACGTTTTTAAAAAGATAGGTGCCTGGTCGGCGCAGGCGAATCTCGGAGGTCCGCACCGCGCCTTCCTCTCACCCGGCGATCCTCCAGGATTCCTGGCCCAGACCGATCGCATCTACAGCTTCTACTATGACAAAGGCCATCGGGAGTACGCCGCGACCGGCCCCGACTCCGGAGTCATCACCACCTACGAGGCCGAGACCTTTTCCGCAAACGACTGTCTCACCGTCATCGGTTGGTACGAAGAGGCGCTCAAGATGTGCGGCGCGAAGCAGGTCGTGATGACGGAAGAGTCGTGTCGTGCTCGAGGGGACTCTTGCTGCCGTTATCAAATACGCTGGGTAATGGGATAGCCGAGGAGGAAGAGGGTGAGATTTCCACGTCCAGCGATCGTCGGTCTAATTTGTTTTGTAGCTTGGACAATGCCAGGCGTGTTTCAACTGCACGCAGAGGAGCGTCCTCTCCTCAAATTCGACAAGTACCACACACTCAACGAAATCAGCGCCTACCTCAGGGCGGTGACCACCCGGCACTGAAACTCTCCCGGTTGGTCGAGATCGGGCGATCGCGAGGCGGCTTACCGATCTTCGCGGTGGAGATCCACAATCCGGACACCGGCCCCATCAACGAAAAGTCGGCCTTTTACGTGGACGGCAACATTCACGGGGGCGAGGTCCTGGCAGGCGAAGCGGCCATTCACTTCATCGATCATCTGCTCGACTGCTACGGTCGGGACCGGCGTATCACCGGCCTCGTGAACCACCACGTGTTTTACATCGTGCCCATCGTCAATCCTGACGGGCGAGCGATTTCCGTTGACAGTTCTTCCCGGGAAAATCACCGCTGGAACATCCGTCCCACCGACTTGGACGAAGATGGCTGGGTTGACGAAGACCCGCCGGATGATCTCGACCGCGACGGCCGAATCCTTCGAATGCGGATTCTCGACCCGGAAGGACAGTGGAAGATATCACCCGACGACGACCGTTTGATGCTGCGAAGAAGCGAAGACGAAAAATCCGGCGCATTTTACCGTGTTTTGACCGAAGGGCTCGACAACGACGGGGACGGTGAGTTCAACGAGGACCGAGTGGGTGGCGTGGACCTCAACCGGAATTTTCCCGCCAACTGGAGTGCCAAACAGTTCGCTTCGGGTCCTTTTCCTCTATCGGAGCCGGAATCCTGGGCGTTGGCAAATTACATCACATCTAAACCCAACATTGCGGCCATTCACACCTATCACACCAGCGGTGGATTAATCCTCAGATTCCCGACCCTCTTCGGCCAAGACTGGGACTACCCACAATCGGACCTCGACGACTACAACGCCATCGCCATCGAGGGCGCCGAAATCACCGGATACGCCAACTACGCCAATGACAAACAGGCCATCGTCGACTTGATGCACCCGGGACACGGTGTGTTCAACGACTGGGGCTCCAAGATTTTCGGAGTGCCTGCCATCACGACGGAGCTCTGGAAACACGGTGAGGGTAGCTTTCGCGATCCCGATTACCAGAAGAATCTCTTGAAATGGAATGAAGAGACTCTAGGAGGAAAGGGATTCGTCGCCTGGTACCCTTTCGACCATCCGCAACTCGGCAAGGTGGAGTTGGGTGGTTGGGATACGTTCTCCATCTCCTCGCCTCCCGAGCCCATGATCGCGGGCGAGGTCGAGCGCAATACCGAGTGGATTCTGACCTTCGCGGAGAAGCTGCCCCGGATGGAGATTCTGGAAGTCGCCGCCCGACCGGAACCCGGCGGAATGGCCGTAGAAATAGAAGTAACGGTTGCCAACGTAGGATGGATGCCGACGGCCACCGCCTACGCCAACGATATATTGGAGACCGCCAAACCGGTGCGAGTCCTCCTCGCACTTTCCAATGCCGAATGGATCGAAGGCTTGCCGGACACGAAACTAGGCGTTTTGCCGGGCGCGCGCGAACAAGGGCCGGTGAAAAAAACCTTGAAGTGGCGTGCAGAAATTATCGACCCCGGTCGCACCCGCTGGTGCGGAAGTCATCGTAGTCTCAGAGAAAGCGGGTACGGTACGTGAGCAGGTAGATTTTAAGCGATAGGAATTATTCGTAACGCAAATTGACCGGCTTATCTTGACACCTCCGAACCTGCGTGCTAATTAATTAGCATATGGAAGCTTTAATAAAGGACCTGCGTTACGCGGTTCGTACACTCGGGAAGCGACCGGGATTCAGCACCGTCGTCGTCGTGACCCTGGCCCTAGGAATCGGCGCCAATGCAGCGATCTTTTCTGTGGTCCATGCCGTACTGCTGAGACCGCTACCCTACCCCGAGCCCGAGCGCCTCGTTCGGCTCTGGAGTGCCTTTCCCGCCGACGGTAACGAGCTCGGCACCACGTCACCGCTCGACCTCGATGACTGGAAGCGGCAGAATTCGGTCTTCGAGGACATGGCCGGGGTACCGAACGTGCGGCTGAGCGGCTTCGTCCTCACGGGCAAGACCGAACCGCAGGAGATTGCCTCTACGCTCGTCACCGAAGGGTTTTTCGAAACCTTCGGCATGCCCGCAGCGGTAGGCCGCACGCTTGTTGAGGCCGACCACGTTGAGGGCGCGAATCGCATCGTCGTCCTCAGCCACGGCTCTTGGCAGCGACGTTTCGGTGCCGACCCGTCCATCGTCGGCGGCACGATCAGTTTGAATGACGAACCGTTCACGGTCGCCGGTGTTATGGGACCGGATTTCGAATACCCTGCCGCCGATACGGAGATCTGGGCTCCCCTTTCGCTCGTACCGGATTCCGGCGTGCCGCGGCGTCGCTTCGTCCGCTGGCTACAGGTCGTAGCCCGTCTCAAATCGGGCGTTTCCATCGAGCAGGCCCGCGCCGAGATGAACACCATTGCAGTACGTTTGGCAGAGGAGTATCCCGAATCGAACGAGCGCCTCACCGCCATCACCTTCCGTCCCTTGCACGACGCAATGGTCGGCAATGTACGCACCGCGATGCTCACCGTTTTCGGCGCCGTTGGATTCGTTCTGCTGATCGTTTGCGCCAATGTTGCCAACCTTGTGCTGGCTCGCTCCGAGAGCCGAACCAAGGAAATCGCCATTCGTGCCGCCATCGGCGCAGGCCGGGGCCGGATTGCCCGCCAACTACTCACGGAGAGTCTCGTGCTGGCCCTCGCCGGAGGTGCGGTCGGGCTCGGCGTAGCAACTTGGGGCATACGCGCCCTTATCGCGCTGGCACCCGCCGCGGTCCCGCGACTCGCGGGAGTGGGCCTCGATGTCACCGTTATCGGCTTCACCGCGGTCGTCTCGTTGGCGACGGGACTCTTGTTCGGCTTAGCCCCGGTGTTGCACGTCGCGGGTAGCGATCTCCAGAATTCCTTGAAAGAGGGGGCTCCCGGAACTGGAGGCGGTGGCGGCCGACGGAGTTTCCGCTCTCTCCTCGTCGTCGTAGAAGTGGCGCTGGTGGTCGTCCTCGCGATCGGCGCCGGCCTGCTCATGCGAAGCTACAGCCGGCTCATGAACGTCGATCCCGGCTTCAACTCCGAGAATCTCTTGACGATGGGCATTACCGCCCGTACCTATAAGTACCCCGACCGGCAGGACTACACGGGATTCTTCCGTAACGTTCTAGAGCGGCTCGAAAATGTCCCCGGTGTCCAATCCGCCGGCATGATTCGGCCCTTCCCTCTTCGTGGCGACACCTTCGAGGGCGAAAGTTTCAGCTTCACCATCGATGGGCAACCGCCACCTCAAAAGGGCGATGAACCCGAGGCTGTCTTGCGCTTCACCGGGCCCGGATACTTCCGAACCATGGGAATTCCTTTGCTGGCCGGCCGCGATTTCACGGAGGACGACGACGGGAATGCGCCTTTCGCTCTCGTCATCAACCGCGCTGCGGCGGAGCGCTACTGGCCCAGCAAAGACCCGGTGAGTCAGACAATCCTCGTCGGCCAGTCGAGAGGCACGATCATCGGAGTGGTAGGTGACATTCGACAAATCGAGCTCGGCGTCGAACCCTCCCCGGCGGTCTACGGGACCTACACCCAGATCGCCCGCGTCGGCATGACTTTCGTCGTAAGAACGTACGGAGAGCCACTTGGGATGATTGGCTCGATCCAGCGGGCCGTTTGGGAGGTGAACTCAGACCAGCCGATTATGCAGATCGCAACGATGGAGCAGGTCGTTCACGAATCGGTCGCGCAACAAAGATTCGCCATGGCTCTATTGGCCTTATTTGCGGCCCTGGCGCTAATCCTCGCCGCAATGGGCATTTACGGTGTGATCGCCTTTACGGTCAGCCGGCAGACGAGGGAGATCGGAATCCGGATGGCCCTGGGCGCGGAGTCGGCGGATGTTTTGCGGTGGGTGGTTTGGCGCGGGATGGCCATGTCATTATCCGGTATCGGGCTCGGTCTGGTGGCGGCGTTTGGTGTAGCCCGATTCATGGCCGGTCTGCTGTTCCGAGTGAATGCCAACGATCCGATGACCTTTGTCGCCGTCACCTTGTTGTTGGCGGCTGTCGCATTCGTCGCAGCCCTCGTCCCCGCCTTACGCGCCGGCCGAACGGATCCGTTGGTGGCTCTTCGGTATGAGTAAAAAGAAGTAGAACTCGAGAACTCAAGAACTCGAGCACCCAGAAGGAATACGGAAGACGGCGTCGCCGCCGTCGTCGTCCGGATTTAGCTGCCGCTTGTCGGATTCCTTTCCGGCTTGTATCCTAGATATATCCTCAAAACTCAGGGAGACGGACCGATGCGCCTGGTGACGCGCGGAAACCTGGACGGCCTGTGCTGCGCCGTTCTAATTACAGAGTGTGAGAACATCGACTCCATCGAGCTCATACACCCGCAACAAATCACTGACGGTCGCTTTGAAGCTCAGCCGGGAGACATTCTCGCGAATCTCCCCTACCACCCGAGCTGCCACCGGTGGTTCGACCACCACTCGGCAACACGTACCTACGAATCCCCGCCGACGGAATTCGAAGGAAAGTACGGGATGGCATCCAGTACGGCAAGACTCGTCTACACCTACTATCGAAGAGACCATCCCGAGCTCGAACGTTTCAAGGATTTTCTCACTGAGGTGGACCGGTACGACGGCGCCGTTCTCAGGAGAAAGGATGTTACCGACCCGGAAGGCTACATCCTTCTCGGATACATTATCGATCCTCGGAGCAACCTCGGCATCGACAGAGACTTTTTTATGGAAATGGTAGACCTCGTCAAGACGAAAACGGTTGACGAGAATCCTCAGCATGGAAAAAATCAAAGCACGAGTCAGCCGAATTGTCGAGGAGCGCCAGGCCTTCTTGGAGCTCATGAAGAACAATTCGCGCCAAGTCGGCCCTGTCATCGTCACAGACCTTCGCGACGCCGATACCATTCCGGCCGGAAATCGCTTTCTGATTTACACTCTCTTCCCCGAAGCCAACGTATCGGTGCGCGTTGCTTGGGGCCCGGGACGTGAGCATGTCACGGCCACGGTAGGTCACAACATCTTCAATCGGACCTGCTCGGTCCATCTGGGCGAATTGATGGCCAAGTACGGCGGAGGAGGCCACGGAGGGGCCGGGGCGACGCCCTTGCCGACCAAAGAAGCCGACCGTTTGCTCGAAAAGATGATCGAGGAGCTGCAGGGCTAGGAAAGGTTACTAACCAGAAAGTTGGAGAATACACCCAGGCCCGATTTATGTTACCCTATATGACTTGAGCATCGTAGTTCTCAGCACGAAACACAAAATGTCGAATTACGAAATACGTCGATTAGAAAAGTAGTACTTGAATTTTTCACTTGACCAAGACCCCGACGAGAGCATGGGCGGGGTAGAAAACGTCCGTGCATCCTCGCCATCTACTCCCTCCCGGGCAATCCGCCGCACCGGTCTGTTCCGAGGGTGTTCGAGGAATTTAAATGACCAAACTCTTACTAGCAGGTGTGTTCAAACCTTTCGGTGTGGATGACGAGTATGGAGAAGCTCTCAACACGATGGAGTTGCTCAACAACCAGGTAACCCGGGAACAGGGGATTCACTCCCCCCGTTCCAATAACCAATCGTTCGGACTCTATCTGCTTGCCGAGAACATATCAGTTCCCACCACAGTCCTCGATTTTCCCTCCTGGCGTGACTTCACCAAAGAGGTCAGCAAGGGGTATACGCACATAGGAATCTCCTTCATTATTCCTAATGTGTTGAGGGTGAAACGCATGGCCGAGCACATCCGCCAGCACTCACCGGGAACGAAGATCATCGTGGGAGGCCACGGCACCTCCATTCCGAATCTAGAAGAAATCGTCGACTATGACGAGGTCTGCCGCGGAGAGGGAGTTTTGTGGCTCCGGACAATATTTCGACGAGCCTACGGATCGGCCCATCGCGCACCCATCGGTGGTTTCTTCCGTGAACAGCTGGGTCTATGGCGCCCCGGTTATCGAGAACGCCGCAATCGTCGTCCCCGGCGTGGGATGCCAAAATTCCTGCCGCTTTTGCGCCACGTCTCACAAATTTGAAAGACGCTATACACCATTTTTGACCACCGGCAAAGAAATGGCCGATGCTTGCGACAAGGCTGCTGAGGTACTCAACATCAAGGACTTCGGTGTGCTCGACGAGAACTTCTGCAAAACGCCGGTGAGGGCCAGGCAGCTTCTCACGGAGCTGGAAAACCGCAAGCGGAACTATACGTTCGCGATTTTCTCGTCGGCCGAAGCCGTGACCAAGCTGGGTGTGGATTTTCTAGTGCGAATGGGAGTCAACCTTCTGTGGCTGGGCATCGAGTCGAAATGGGACGTTTTCGAAAAAACCCGTGGAATCGATCTCACCGCTCTCATCAAGAACTTGCAGAATCACGGCATCTCCGTTCTGGCCTCAACGATTCTCTTCTTGGATCACCACGACAAGGATACGATCGAGGAAGACATCGACTGGGCAATCAGCCAGGAAACCGATTTGTTGCAGTTCATGCTGTGGGGCCCCGTTCCAGGCACCAAGCTCTATCAGGACTACGACGCAGAAGGCAAGATGCTGAAGGACATCCCGTGGCCCGAGCAACATGGCCAGGACGAGATCTGGTTCCAACATTCGAACTTCTCGCGCTCCGAGACGTCGAAGTACCTCAAAGAAGCCTTCATCAAGAAATATCACACCCACGGTCCCGCGGTAACGAACATGGCCCATACGGCCATCAAGGGGTATATGACGGTATTGAAGGAAACCCAAGAGCGTGAAGACGCAGGATTGGTCTGGGACCCGAGTGAGCTCAAATACGTTTCGCACCCCAATCCCCAACCCGATGAGCACATGAAGCTGCGCCTCGCTGCCATGAAAAGGAGCGCGCTCAAATTCCGTCCCATACTGAGCAGTGCCGTCAAATATGCGCCCAATGAAGAGTCGGCGGAAAAGGGCAGAATGGTCATTCGGCTCCTCGAAGAGGTCTTCGGCCGCCCGTCGGTCGGTGACAAGGCCATGGAAACACTGGTGAAGGCATGCGCCGTCGTGGAAAGCTGGAGATTGAAAAGGGGTAACGGCGTTCTTACTCGGCAACCGAAGATGTACCGGCGTACGTACCCGGACCGATCTGAATCACGCTCCACCGTGAGCCCGTCCGTCGAGGCCAAAGCCGGCTGAGTTTACTTTTTCTCTAATCGATAGACGATCGGAAAGGTCGTCCACATCTTGACGGGCACGGTGCCCTTGGTCGCCGGGATGAACTGGGTCCGGACGGCCACGCTGAGGGCGGCTTCGTCGAAGCCGTGGCCGACGAACTCTTCAAGTTCCGCTTTCAACACCTTGCCGTTCTCATCGACCAAAACGCGCACGCGGACCACGGCCTCCACCTTGTGACGCTTGGCATCCTTCGGGTAGTGCAGTTTGGGCATCTCGAGAAGGACCGGATCGATGACATCGGAGGCCGGTTCCACGAGATCTCCAGGTTGAACCGGCGGCTCGATCGGAGAGGGTTCGACGACAGCGTTTTCGACTCCTCCGGCGGGATCGGAACTCACCTCAGCCACCGGGAGGCTTGCCGGTGGCGGGGCAATGGTCTCCACATCGGTTTCCACCAACGGTGATGCGACTGTGGGTAACTCCACAGCAGGCTCCTGCTCGGTCTTGGCCGGTTGACTTCTGACAGGCTTTGTTCGAGACACCGGACTTGCCGGTTTCTCAGAGGTAGCTTCAACTTTGGTGCGAGTGGGCTGAAAGGTCGGAGGAGTAACCATTTGCTCCGTTACAACCGCCGCGGGTTCCGTGGTTAGAGGAGTATCGGGAGGCTCTCTCGGGATAGAAGCTTCCACTTTCGCGTCGGCCTCACGCGCAGGAGCTCGATGCACGTTTCGCGGCTTTTCATCTGTAGATAAAAGCCAAAGGATGAACACAGACAGAGCCAGCCCGGCGATGATGCAAGTGACCGCAAGGAGTAAATATCTCAGCGGATCGCGATGGGAATCAGTAGTCCATTGCACGGACTGGGCGATGGCATCACTCAAATCGGTTTGTTTGTCGCCTCCTCCGGACGCTGGTGAAGACCTTCTCACCTCACCCACCTCGATGGGGGGCGACGGTGGAGTATAAGAGGGCGCGTTATCCTCACGAATCGGTGGTTTCGATACCGGCGTCTTCGCCACAACCATAGGCGTAGGACCATCTCCGAGCTCGACCTCGATATCTTTTGCGATGAGCTCTCGGGCGTCAACCGACACATTCACCCTTCTTTGCTCCCCAAGTCGCTCATTGACGAGGGTAAACTTTCCCCTACCCGAGTAAATATCGAGAATCGTCTTTTTGATATTCAATCGAAGAGCGTTCTCGACCTCGATCTCCGTCATCACGCCGAGATCGACCAACGTCTGCCCGAAGAGTGCCGAATTCTCGTTTTGGTGCTCCTCCACATTACTCAAGGTGCGCTCATGGATGATGGCCCGTTGTACCAAGAAGTGCCCGAAGGAATCCCGGTGGGCGGACGACGCGGTCGCCACAATCGCCCCATCCTCGAAAAAAAGACGTCTTTCGATATCACCATCGGCTGCGACGAGAGCCCCGGTCGATTCTGATTCGGACAGAGCACGCAGAAGGCTCAGGAAGCCTTCCTTACTCGTAACTTTACCCCCGACATTCATAATCGCGACTCGTTCTCGCTCGATATCAAGAGGCGACGTCGATAGTCCCCCTCCCGCGGCCGATGCCACACGGTTTGATGGTTATTCAATTGTCGCCTTTTGTTCTTGTAACTATGATAGCACCCTTCCAGCGTCAATTCAGCTCCGAGATTTTCGACGGAAGGGCAGCGTTTCGGCCGGAAATGGGGCGATTGCCTGTGGCGGCTACCATAAATTGGAGATTTGTCGCTCGATGGTCTGGAGAACGAAGGTGTCCAGTTTCTCCTGGATCGTTTCCGATAGATTCAAGAACCGAAGACCCATACCGCGGGGTAGATCCGCTTCCGAAACGCCCCGTTCGGTACGCCATGTGACTTCGCCGTTGAGCTCCAGCACCTCATCGTAGTTGCCATGGATGCCACCCAGGAAGACGTTGGCGTGCGAGCCAATATCCAATAGGTTCTCCGCCGCCAGAAACGCACCACCCCGGCTCAAGTTGACGAGCCGAGCTCGAAGGCAACCGCCTTCATAGTGAAGTATGGCGCACCCGCTGGCAGGGACGCGGACACGGTTGCGGTCCTCGAGAAATTCCCGGATTTCTCCGGCGGAATAGCGAGGCTCCTCGCCTTCAATTTGCAGGCCGCTTTGAGACATCAGCACATCGAAGAAAGCACTGAGCTCGACCCACCGTTTCTCGTCCGGCGGTGCGAGCGTTCCGCCGCGGCGAACCTTGGTGTCACCCAATGCTCCGAACTCGCGAAGCAGGTCGAGCACGGTGCTCACAGCGCGCTCCCCGAATCGAGGGGCATGCTGGAAAGCTTTGCAAAAGCATCGGTTACTCGCTGAAAGAGATAGGCGATCTTTTCCTGATAGACATCATCCTGCGCTTGCGGGTAACGATCCGGATGAAAGCGAAAGGCTCTTTCCTGAAAAGCTTGTTTCACGGCCTCCGTGCCCACACCGGGCTCGAGCCCTAGAACCTGCCACTCATCCTGCTGTAACGACAACTCGAACAAGCGATCGAGCTCGAAGAGATCCGCGTCTCGACCCAGCTCCGAAGCACGAATCTCTTCCGACTCGCTTCGACTCACTTTTTTCCTGCAAGTCGTATCCCCCTCGAAACTAACGAGGCCGGCCCGAAGAAATCCGAGCAGGGCTCGAGCGGTTTGTTCCTCCGAGAGCGGACTGACCGCAAGGATGTCGCGTGGCTGAGCTTCGTTGTCCACACGGGAGAGGATGAAAGCTTCCTCCGTGGTCAAAGTCACGTTCTGAAAGTGAAGCAGGGGAGAAGCAGCAAGACGGAGCCTACGATCCTCCTGGAGAAGAGCCTTCAAATGAATCTCAATCTCCGTTGTACTTCGGGCCTCTCTCATCAACGAGTCCGCGACCGAGTCCGATCCGCCACCGCTGGGATCCGTCGCACCAGTCTCGTCCACCGGTTTGTCGTCAAAGATCACGGCGTCGCATCCGGCGTCGCGAATCGAGCGCAGAGCCCGAGCGAACTCCTCCCCTGAAGAAAATCGCTGATCACGATCTTTGGCGAGGGCACGGTCCATCACCGCCTTCATCTCGAAGGGTAGTCCCCTCCTCGCGTAGTCGACCGGCTCGGGTTGGCCGTTGATGATTCGGAGGAGCACCTCGGTCATACTATTTGCCGGGAACGGTTTCGAACCGACGAGGCATTCGTATACGATGCAACCCAGCGAAAACAGGTCGGACCTGCCATCCAAACGTTCCGCTCGAGCCTGCTCGGGAGACATATAGTCGGGTGTTCCCAGTACGTTTCCCACCGTCGTCAGGTCTGCGGATGACTCGGATTTGGCAGTGCCGAAATCGGCGACTTTCACGTGACCGGAAGGGGAGATGAGGATATTTCCCGGTTTGATGTCACGATGTACGACCCTTTGCTGGTGAGCTTGGTCGAGGGCGTCAGCGACCTGCGAAATGAGATGTACCGTCTCTGGAAAGTCGAGCACCTTTTTTGATGTCAGCAGGCCCTGAAGCGTTTTGCCCTCAACGTACTCCATGATGATGACACCCATGTCCGGCATGGAGATGACGTCGTATATGGTGACGATATTGGGGTGGTGGAGTTGGGCGGCCACCTGCGCTTCGCGCAGAAACCGGGCACGAGATTCTTCTATTCGAGAGTTGCCTCCGAGTCTATCGAGACCAATTTGCTTGACGGCGACGATACGACCGAGAATCGAGTCTTTGGCCTTGTAGACGTCTCCGAAAGCGCCCCGACCGATTTGTTCGATGAACTCGTATCGCTCGCTAAGTGTCCCTGACAAAACTCCCCCCCAAGAAAGCAGAAACAGCAGCGCGCGGCCCATCGAGCCGGTTTGGCTCGACCGTCCGGGATCAGCCCCACACGTTAAGTTGGATTTGGGTGTTGCAGATCCGCGTAGAACCTGCAACGAACATGCCGGAATGCGAGGACAAGAAAATCTAGCACTGACAGAGCTTTACGGGTAGAAATATTTCACGGAGTGCGTGCAAAGTCCTACGGGGGCGAGGGGGACCAACCCCACACCTTTTTGGTTGGCTTTACCGGTCGGTCTCGCCCCAAAGCTTTTCCAGTACACGGTCCCGACCGCATCCTCTGCGGTAAAACTTGTATCGCAACGGATTCTTTTTGTAGTAGTCCTGGTGGTACTCTTCGGCCGGATAGAACCTAACCGCCGCTCGAATTGGGGTGACGACGGCTTTGGGTAATCGTGCCGGACCCATCGAGCTCTCGCTTCGACTCGAACGGCCAGCTCCCTCTGCTCATCCGTGTGATAGAAAATGGCCGTTTGATATTGCGAGCCGCGGTCACAGAACTGACCTGCCGGATCGGTTGGATCTACGTTCCGCCAGAACACATCGAGGAGCTCCCCATAGCTGACCTTTTCAGGGTCATAGAGGATTTGAAGCGATTCGATATGGCCGGTGCCCCCGGACGAAACCTGCTTGTAGCTGGGATTTTCGATACGGCCACCGGTGTAACCCGAAGTGGTCGAGACGACTCCAGGGATTTTGTCGAACGGCGGCTCCATACACCAGAAGCAACCGCCGGCGAAGGTGGCTTTGGCAAGCTCCGCTTGTTGCGCTAGTATGCACTGCTCGAGACGAACATGCAAAGAGCTAAGAGAATGAATCCTATTGAGTGCCATCATCAAAACCTTACTTCCGTAGCGGCGGTAACTCCTCACCCTCGGGCACGAAAGCAAGGGCGACACCGTTGTTACACCAACGCTGGTTTGTCGGCGGCGGTCCATCGTTGAAGACGTGACCCTGGTGACCGCCGCATCGAATGCAATGGTACTCCGTCCTGGGCCAGACGAGCTTGAAATCCTTCTTTGTTCCCATTCGTCCCGGAATCGGCTGAAAGAAGCTCGGCCACCCCGTACCGCTCTCGAACTTCGCACTCGATTCGAAAAGAGGGAGATAGCAGGCCGCGCAAATGAAGGTGCCGGCCCTCTTTTCGTCGTTGAGCGGGCTGGTGAAGGCACGCTCCGTCTTCTCCTCGAACAGGACCCCGTAGGAGTCTTGGTCGAGCAGGTCGCGCCACTCCTCCTTGGACTTTTCTAGCTTTTCTATCTTTTCGATCTTTTCGTCCGTACTCTTCATGATTCGTTCTCCGAGTGCACCCCAGACGGAACCGGGAAGCAGAAACGAAAGGCCAGTTATCCCTATGAATCTTCGTCTGTCCATACTTCACCTCACACGAAAGCCTAAAATCCATATTAGCGCGCCGAAGCGGGCCACGAGGTTTTTTCCGAGAGGGTCGGGAAAGGAAAGGCTCTACTGTGGGTTCCAGCTCACGTACGTCGTCTGTCCCTCGAAGATCTTGACGTCTTTTGCGAGGGAACCTTCGTCCCCGGCATCGAGTCTCACCAGGTGTTCTCCCGGCTCCACTCGAAATTCGCCCGGAGCCGTGCCGACAAGGCGCCCGTTGACGAAGACGGCTGCAGGGTGATCCGATTTGACCCGGAGGTAACCACTTTCCTTCGAAGGACGCGTGGCGGCCTCAGTGGAAACCGGCATGGGGGGGAGCTCCCGATGTGAAGGCTCACGGAGCACGAGACCGTCGAGAGCCGAAGGCTTCATCGCCGGTTCGGAGGAGAACGTTCTGCTACCCACCAGTGCAACGACGAAAAGGAGTGCCAAGGTCGCGGTGCCGATCAGCGCGAGGCCGCGGCGAGACAGGCCCGGCCAGTCGGCGGGACATCTTCTCGAACCGGTTCGGCAAACTCTGAATTTCAGAGGACAGGCCTTGAAACTGGTGAGAGTATTTCTTCCAGAACGATTGCTTGACCGTCTTGGCAACCACCGTGATCGTGGGCGTCACGCCGGCCGCCTTGTGGAGCGCCTCGCCCATACTCTTTCACGGTCGAAAATCGATCCGCAGCGGATCGAGCCAACACACGCTGTAGTACCTGGCTCAACTCCGGACTCAGCGCAACATTTTCGGGTGGAATCGGTAACGGCTCCGTCAGATGTTTCATCAGAACCCCGATGGGGGTCTCGGCGGTAAACGGGACACGGCCGGTCAACATTTGATAGGTCATGATCCCCAGAGCATAGATATCGGACCGGTGATCGACTTTTTCGCCGCGGCATTGCTCGGGAGACATGAACTCCGGGTGTGCCCACCACGAAATCTTCTCCCGTCAGCGTTTTCATCGCGGCGCATCGGCTTGGCGATCCCGAAATCGAAAACCATACAATGAGAATCGGGAGTCACCAAGATGTTCGAGGGCTTGACGTCGCGATGAACGACCCCTGCATCATGGGCGGCGCTCAGTGCTTCTGCTACCTGCTCGACCACGTGAACAACCCGTTCGACCGGCCAAGGCTCTCCTCGGAGGTGGGAACGAAGTGTGACACCCTCGGCAACATACTTCATGACCAGGAAGGGACGGTCCCGATATTCCCCGGCGTCATAGATAGGAAGGACGTTGGGATGATCGAGCTGGCCCAACAACCGAGCTTCCTGACGGAACCGCTGCACCCACTCGGGATCACGGCTGACTTCCCGCAGGAGTACCTTGACCGCGACGTGCCGGTCGAGTGTGGTTTGAAGGGCTTTATAGACCTCAGCCGTACCTCCCTGTCCGATCAGGGATAAGAGACGGTAAGGACCAATTTGTTCTCCAACCAGGTCCACAGGCTACTCCAAGAAACCCAGTTAGCAAAGCTCGTGCCGAGTTCGGAGGAAATCAAAGATTCCGTCTTGGAACAATAAACCTATTCTATTCATTGGTTTGAGGGTTGGGGAGGGTTTAGCTCAAGCTGCCGAAGCGTGTGAACTGTATCAACTCCCTACAGGGATTCGCCGTAACCTGTAGTGCAAAACCTACAGATCGTCCAGTCCTTCGGTGAGCTCGATGGTGGTACTCCAAGGATCCGTAAAAAACGCCAAGGACACTCCCAAGTCCGGCAGCATCCGGTAGGGTACAAGAGTGGTAAGGATCGATCATCCGGCGAGAATTCGCAAGGTTGCTCACCGCTATCATCTCCGGCACGATGAGCGAAATCGAGCTCCTCCACCAATTTCTAGCATAGGAGTCCTTTATGCTACTCTCTTTCGACATTTTGTATTTCGGAGCCCCAGTCTCTAACCACCAAGGAGGTAGAATGCGGATAAGGAATACCGGCATCCTCATAGTTCTCATCACGGCCCTCGCAGCAAGCCCGCTTCTGGCCAACGGCAAGATCACGACGCCGAAAGAACATTTTGGCTTCGATATCGGAGCGGACTACCAACTTCTCAACTACACCGAGCTCGTGGAGTACTGGCAGAAGCTAGAGCAAGAATCGGACCGTATGAAGCTGGTGGAAATCGGAACCACGGCGGAAGGACGTACGATGATCATGGCGATCATCACATCACCCCAGAACCACCAGAATCTCGAGCGGTACAAAGAAATATCGAGCCGCTTGGCCCACGCCGAAGGCTTGACGGACGACCAAGCTCGAGAGCTGGCAGCAGAAGGCAAAGCGGTCGTCTGGATCGACGGCGGTCTCCATGCCACTGAAGTCGTCAACGCCCAAGCCGAGTTCGAGACCGTCTACCAAATGCTCAGCCGGAATGATGCCGAGACGATGCGCTTCCTCGACGACGTCATCTGCTCACAACCGTCACGAATCCCGACGGCATGGAGCTCGTTTCCAACTGGTACATGCGCGAGAGCGATCCCGAGAAACGTACGACCGAGAACATCCCCCGTCTTTATCAGAAATACGTCGGTCACGATAACAACCGTGATTCTTTCATGGCCAACATGCCCGAGACCGAAGCCATGAACCGGATCATGTATCGGGAGTGGTTCCCCCAGATCGTCTACAACCGCCATCAGACGGGCCCTGCCGGAACGGTACTTTTCTGCGCTCCATTCCGTGATCCACCGAGTTACAACTACGACCCGATCATTCCTTTGAGCATCGAGATGGTGGGTAACGCCATGCACCGGCGATTCGCCGTCGAGGGCAAACCCGGTGCGACGATGCGCTCGGGAGCCAGCTACTCGACGTGGTGGAACGGCTGTGTGCGGTGCACCCCCTACTTCCACAACATGGTCGGCATCTTGACGGAGATCATCGGGAATCCCACCCCTATGAAGATCCCCTTCCGTCCCCAGCTCCTTCTGCCGAAAAACGACTACCCCTTCCCCATCCCGCCGCAAGATTGGCATTTCCGTCAGTCCATCGACTACATCATGACCGCCGATCGCGCCATCCTCGACGTGGCCTCGAAGAATCGCGAGGACTTCCTCTTCAACATCTACCGCATGGGTAAGAACTCGATCGAGCGAGGCAAGCCGTGACCACTGGACCTTGCATCCCAAGGCCATTGAGGTCGCCGAAGAAGGCGATTAAGAAAGACGGCGCCAAGATGACCGGGGGCCGTCGAGATGCCGGCTACCCCTTGAAATACTACGAAATGCTCAAGGACCCGGACGCACGGGATCCCAGGGGATTTATCCTGCCCTCGGATCAGGCCGACTTTCTTGACCGCCACGAAATTCATCAACGCCCTATTGAAGGCCGGCATCACCGTCCACCGGGCCACCGAGTCTTTCGAAGTAGCCGGAAAAACCTATCCGGCGAGCTCCTATGTCGTCAAGACCGCTCAGGCCTTCCGTCCTCACGTCATGGACATGTTCGAGCCCCAGGACCACCCGGACGACATCCCCTACCCCGGCGGCCCACCGAAACCTCCCTACGACAACGCCGGCTACAATTTGGCTTACGCCATGGGTATCGAGTTCGATCGTATCCTGGACGGTTTCGACGGGCCTTTCGAGAAAATCGAAGACCTCGTGAAGCCTTCGGCCGGAACGATCAACGGACGAGGCGGCAGCGGGTATCTTTTGAGTCACGAAGTCAACGATGCCTTCATCGCCGTCAATCGGCTGGTCGGCAGCGGTGAGGAAGTCTACTGGCTCGAGAGCCCTTTCACGGTCAAGGGTGAAGACCTATCCCGCCGGCACGATCTACATCAGGAAGAAAGGATCGACGCCGGCGAAGATTCAGAAGGTTGCCGAGGAGCTCGGAGTGAGCTTCGACGTGACCGGGTCGAAACCGCGCGGTGAAGCCCTCCGCCTGAAGCCGATGCGGATCGGTCTCTGGGACCGCTACGGCGGCTCCATGCCCTCCGGCTGGGTCCGGTGGATGCTCGAACAGTTCGAGTTTCCCTTCGAGGTTGTTTTTCCACAAACCTTGGACGCGGGCAATCTCACCGAGAAGTTCGACGTTATCGTTTTCGTCGGCCGCGGCGCCATTCCCATGGAAGATCCCAAAGGATCCGCCCGAGTTCCCGGACAACCTTCCCGAGGAATATCGTGGTCACGTCGGAGCGGTGACCGTCGCAAAAACCGTTCCTCAGCTCAAAGCGTTTATGGAGGCCGGCGGTACCGTCTTGACCATCGGCGAGGCCACAAATCTCGGCTACCACGTCGGGCTTACCCATCGCCAATGCTCTGGTCGAAAAGACCTCCGAGGGCGACAAACCGCTTCCCAACGAGAAATACTTCATGCCCGGCTCTCTCCTGCGGGTCCAGGTGGATAACTCCAATCCTCTTGCATACGGCCTGCCCGAGGATCTCGACGTGATGTTCAACCGGAGTCCAGTGTTCCGACTCCAACCGGATGCCGCAACGAAGGGTGTGCACCCGGTCGCCTGGTATCCGAACGCCGAGCCTCTACGTAGCGGATGGGCCTGGGGACAACACTACCTGGATGGCGGCGTGGCTGTCATCGAGGCCGAAGTGGGTAAGGGAAAGCTCTTCCTGTTCGGGCCGGAGATCGCGAACCGTGCCCAGACCCACGGCACCTTCAAGTTCCTGTTCAACGGGATCTACTACGGAGGCGCCACCAAGCAGAAGATGTAGTGTGAAAGTAAAAAGTGAACTGACGGCGGGCCTTGCCGATGGGCAGGACGTAGGAGTGAGCCTGTGACCGAACGGACGAAAAAGAAACCTGTCGCATGCGCACAGGTCACCCTCACCGTCCACGAAGCCAAGAGAATCATCGCCAAGGGAATCGCACAGCTCGACTGCGTTCAAGAGGCGTTGAAGTCAGGTAAAATATTTCTAAAGGGCGGGACGACTGTGTCGGCTGTCTCGGAAGAGCTCGTGGGGCGACCGATGCGAATCTCCGGTCGAATTACACCTGCCGGAGCAAAGGCGGCTCAGACGGTCACGCAAGGATTTCACTCCGTCTTGATCCAGGGCGGTAAAGTCATTGACGTAGACGCCCGCTTGGACGAGACCGTCAATGAGCTTCACGCAGACGACGTGGCGATCCTCGGCGCCAACGCCATGGACGTCCATGGAAACGCCGCCCTCATGTACGGTGCGCCACTTGGTGGCGGACCGGGCCGGATCATCTCGGGTCTCATGGCGGAACTGAGCAACATTATTATTGCCGTCGGACTGGAAAAGCTCATCCCCGGGTCTCTCACCGAGATCATTGCCCGAACCGGCAACAAGAGCATCGACATCTCCATGGGCATGCCGGCGGGTTTGACACCTATTATCGGAAAGATCGTGACCGAAAAAGACGCCATCCCTCTGCTTGCCGATGTTGAATGTACCGTGATCGGACAGGGTGGGATTGTCCGGCGCCGAAGGCTGCGACCACGATGCTCATCGAGGGTAGGCGTGAGGAAGTGGAGAAAGCCTTCGAGATCGTGATATCCGTCAAGGGCTCGGAAGTGAGCGGTGAGAAGGAATCGTTACCAGAATGCGATCCGCTCAATGAACGGTGCAAGCTCCATCGCGGGTGTGTCTATAAGAAGGATTGAAGGCCTACTTTCTGTGATGAAAGGCGCTCTTGTCCTCGTTCATCTCGCGTTCTAGGTCGGGGGTCATGGTCACGCCGTGCCGGTACTGGAAGGGCCACATGCTGTTGAGGTGAAAGAAGGCGACCCGGTCGTCGTCTTCGAGCCCGTGGTCGAGATCGGGTTGGCGGCCGGGCATGGCGCTGAGGGTGCCATTAATAAAGGTGATGCCTCGCTCTTCGGTTGGTAGCGAGAGTTTCTCGAGGAGATCGCGGAGCTCGGCTCCCGGCTGGCAAGTCCATATCGAGTCTTGCATGAACCTTCCCAGCCGCGTCGCCGCCGTAGCGGGCGAGGGCTCCATAGAGCCAGACATCCACCGTGATCGTCTCCCCGGATCCACCCGCGACGGGCGGAAAGATCCCCACCTCATCTTCGGGCTTTAGACCGTAATCGGTCTCCCTTGCTTCACCATTCACAAAAATGAGCTTGGCCTGTTGCCGCTGCAAGTCGAGTCGGCCGACCAGGTTCTCGAGCGTGCTGCTATCCGGCAGATCCAGCTCCAGACGAGATCCCGGACGAATGCCTTCAGGAAACTGCTCCTTCAAAGCTTCCGATACGCGCTCGGCCAGAAAAGCGTAAAGTCGAACGTAGACCTTCATCGTTTCACTCACGGACAACGGATGATATCTTGAGCCCAGAGGCAGTCGCCACACGAGGGGCTCCAACCCCAGCAACCTTCGTTTTTCTCCCGCAAGTCGCAACTCTCGCGGAGATCACAATCGGGACACGACGGGAAGTGAAACTCCTGGACTTCACGGAACGCGAAAGGCCGCGGCGATTCAGGAACTCCTCGGGGAGCCTGAGGGATCCGTCCTTACCAAGGAAAGCCTTGGGCACCTGCCAATTACCCGGCGTTAGAGTTTGCCGTAGACCGAGTCGAGCGCGTCATCGGGCACGTCGAAAACTCTGTCGTGGGGCGGGAGTTTTTCGTACTTCATGAACTCCGGCAGCCGGTCGTGCGCCTTGCTGAAGCCGGCCGCCTCATTGAAGGCCCGCTCCTTCTTCAAGATTTCGGCTCCAAGTTTCGCCGCATCCTCCATCGTATAGCTCGTGCCCAGTACGCCGTTGACTTCGTCCATCACACCTTGGAAGCCCTCTTGAATATCCAGGATGGCAAACGCGATGAACAGGCAATGGCCCGAAGAATCAATGAACGCCGTCGTCGCCTGAAAGGCGCGACTCAGGTCCGCCTTACCCTCCGGGGCTCAGCGGATCCGCCTTGCCGCCGACGCTCAGGATCTCGGGAGCGATGGTGTAGCCCGCGGTATGGTCCGCGCCCATGGTGGTCGTGGCATAAGTGATACCGATGCCCTTGACGGCACGCGGCTCGTAGGCCGGCATGCTCTGCCCTTTGACCGTCGGATTACGCACCACACCGAGAACCTTCGCCGCCGTATCGGTTCCGCTCCCCAAGATGCGACCGAGGGGTGTCCCCTGCCCGATCTCGTGCACCAGCTCGATGGCCTTCTTGCTGTCGCCGAACTCGGCCATCCCGGCTTCCATAGCCACACCAATGGTGGTGCCGGTCTCGATGGTATCCAGGCCGTATTCGTTGCAGAGCCGGATCATCTCGGCCACATCGTCCAGGTTGTCGATGCCGCAATCGGCACCGAGAGCCCAGGCCGACTCGTACTCGACACAGGAAACGTGCTCCGTTCCATCTTCCTTGTGCCAGGTGTTCGAGCACTGGATGATGCAGCCGGGGCTGCAGGCATGGTTGTAGAGCTCCTTGCCCGTTCTCTCTTTGTTGCCTTCGAAAATGGCCTCGCCGGCAATGTTGGGTGCGCCGTCAAAACGGCCGCTCGAGAAGTTGCGCGTCGGGAGGCCGCCCGCCTCGTTCATGACGTTGACGAGCACCGCCGTGCCATAAGTGTTGAGCCCTCCCTTGGGCTTGGTGACATCGTGGCTGAGCAAAGCTTCGGAGAGCTTCTTCCGACCTTGCTCCAGGAGATCCTTGTCGGCAATCTCCACGCCGGGTGCGCCCTTCCGATTGATGACGATGAACTTGAGTCCTTTGCTTCCCATGACGGCGCCGAGTCCGCCTCGGCCAGCGTACCGGGTGGCCCGGTGCGAGAGGTCATCGAAAACGAGACCCGAGTTCCCATAGAGAAGCTCGCCCGATGCCCCAATCCCGGTGGCCGTCACCTTGCCGAACTTCTCATAGACTTTGTCCATAGACTCTTGACAAGTCATACCGAGGAGATCGTCTGCCGGGGAAAACTCCACCTTGGGCTCACCCGCAGCCTCGTCCCAAGAAAGCAAGACGGTCCAAAACTTGCCGTCCCCCTCCGGCTTCCCTTCGACCACGAGCGCCCGAATGCGCATGGCCGCGAGTGCCTGAGGCCACTCCGAGCCGGCGTTGGATTCTTTGATGGTGCCGGTGAGAGGGGACTTGGCACCCACCGAGATCCGTGCCGAGGTGGGAGCCGCCGTGCCGGTCACGAAGCCGGGAGAAAAGACGAGCTTGTTGTTGGGCCCCAAAGCATGGCATGTAGCCGGCACCTCATCGTGGATGAGGGTCGACGTGAGCCCCCGGCCGGCGAGGAACTTGTACTTCTCCGGCAAATCTTCGAGCTTGTAAGTTCGATCGGTCATATTAATTCTCAAAATCCACATGACGATACCTCCTTAGGGCTCGATGAAAATCGTACGACTGGACTGGATGGGCGTGCTTTGGCGCAAGTGAGCCAGCAACTTAGCGATTCGGTAGGTCTCTGCCAAATTGTTCCTCCTACCGAGCAGAAACGATAGGGACCAGGCAGGCATTCGTAGCAGAATGCGGTCGGTCATAGAAACGCTGAATAATCTACGGATTATGTTATCCTCCGTCCTTATCCATAGGTACGATTGATGACCAGCCAGGAAAGCCTCGAGCCCATCACCACAGCGCTTCGCGACCTGGTCCGCAAGGACGAAGCTTCCTACGGTCGCGGCGATCGGGAAGCTGGACAGTCTCTGGGATCACCTCGACCGAGTCTCCCGACTGGCCGAGCGCCTCGGACGATCGGAGGGCGTCGATCCGCTTGCTTGCAGAATTGCCGGGTTGTTCCATGATGCGGGAAAGTTCTCGGGGGGCGTTACCATCAAGACGAACGGCCCGAAGAGGTAAGCTCAGTCGAGTGCCTGCGGGACCTCGGAGAGAAATACGAGCTCGATCCACAACTGATAAACGACGTCGAAGAGGCGATTCTCCAACTCTACCGGGACGACCCGGAGCCTTCACTATTGGCGGCGGTGCTCTTCGATGCCGACAACCTGGACAAGCTGGGGCCGTTGGGCGTGGCGAACTACTTCGTCAAAATCGGCCTTCGTGGGCGCGGAATTTCAACGAGCTCGATCCTTCGCCTGACCGTGGAGCTCACGTATGCCAGACACGCTCCCCGGTGTTTGGCGACCGGAGACCGGACGCCGATCTGGCGCAGCCCCGCGCGGCGGCAACGATCCGATATATCCATGATCTGATCGACTCTCTGCGGGAAGACGGCCTCTACGATTTCCGAGTTGAGGAAGTCGAACTTCGACGGCCTGATACTCGATGTCGTCGCTCCCGCCGCTTGTGAGTGCGGCGGAAAGCTCGAGCGAAACGTCTGGGAAGTGCCGGGCATCAAATGCAGCGAGATCCATCTGAACCATACCTGCACGGATTGTGGAAGGGATAAGAAGCTCAGGTTCTGTAAGCCGCGACTCAACGTTTGAAGATTGTGCTTTTCGTCATCCAGGCTGTGCCTGACAAGGCGCCTAACCTCGTTACCTTTGGTTAGCATCCTGTGGAAATCTAACCCTACGGGCGCACACCAAGGACCACTACAAACGGCTGGCACCTGTTTCTTCATCATGGCATTGCGCCATAAATATAATTTATACAATACTTTATCTACATTTATGGTTTAGGCAGCGCTGGAATTGATGTCACATCATACGGTGATTACACTCAGGCTATGGTAAGGACACAGATTCGGCTGACGGAGCAACAGCTGAGAGCGCTTCGGGCCGGGCTCGAGAACGCGGACTCTCACTTGCGGAAATGATCCGCCTCTCTGGACCAAGCACTCGCCGATGATGTCCCCGATCGAGCCGCGCTCTATGAACGGGCGGCGGGATCATCGGGCGCTTACCAGAAAGAGAGGCAAGCACGACCTCGCACGAAATCATGACAGCTACCTCGAAGGGGCTTTCGAGTGAGCCGGGCTCACAAGACCTCCACCGCGTTCACCCCGAACGAGACGACGACGTCCGAGTGCAGGTTCATGCCCATCTCTTCATAGGAAGCGCGACTCATGATAGCGGTCAGTCGTTCGCCACAATCGATCTTCAACCATACATCGCTTCCTCGCTCCCGCACCGAAGAGACACGGCCACGAAACTGGTTGCGCATGCTCGAGGAAAGCGGCTCGTGAGACAGGACCAAGTTACGAGGGTCGATCATGACCGTCATCGTCCCGTCGCCCTCGAAATGACGTCCGGAGGAAGCTCGATGCTCAATCCTATTGTGAGTCTCGAGAGACTTTCCAGTTCGCCGTCCCTCGAGGATGTTCTCCGGCAAGCTGGGATAGACACCGTCCTCCTCTCATGTTCAGACACCCGATCGCTCACCCGAAGGGCGAAGTGCAAATCGTGGGTCGTCAGAAGGAGTGTCATTTCTGTCTTTTTCAAGATGTTCTCGATGACGGTTCTAGACTGCACGTCGAGGTGCGCGGTCGGCTCGTCGAGGAGAAGTAGCTCCGGGTTCGGCGATGAGAACGCGCCCCAGGGCGAGACGTTTCTGCTCCCCACCGGAAAGGTCCCGCGACCGTGCCGCGGCGAGCTGGCTGAGCTCGGTCATTGCCAGCATGGCTTCGACGCGGCGTCCACCTCTTGAGAGGGTATCCGGCGCAGCTTAAGAGGGTAGGCGAGATTGTGTGCGACCGTTCCGCGGAAAAGATAGGGCTGCTGTTTCAAAAAGCCCATTCCGCCGCGATCCACTCTTCCCGAACAAGGACGGCCTTTGTAATGAAATTGCGTCCAGGAGCTCGGTTTCTCGAGGAAGGACAAGAAGCCGTAGAAAAGTGGTCTTGCCCGAGCCGTTTTGCCCCACCAACGCGACTTTCTCGCCGCGCTCGAGAGTGAACTCTTCGATCTGAAGCTCGAAGCGCGCGTTGCGCCGGAACACGAGGTCTTTCAAGTCATAGAGCTTCACGATGACTCCCTGCCATCTGGATGATGATCGTGTTGACCAGAAGAACCAACGCCAGCAACACGATACCGAGGGCGAAGGCCACGGCGAAATCCCCCTGGCTGGTCTCCAGTGTGATTGCGGTCGTGATGGTGCGGGTGAGACCGCGGATGTTGCCGCCGAGCACGAGCGAGATGCCGACCTCGGAGACGACGCGGCCGAAGCCGGTCATGATGGCGGTCATGACCGCCGAGCCGCGACTCGATCAGTGCTTTGATGGACGCCTGAAAGGAGAGGCTCCCAGCAAGATGCGATTCCTCGTAGACCTCCTGAACGCTTGCCTGCAACGCGGCATGCACGAGGGCGGTGATCAAGGGAACGATCAACAGCACCTGACCGATCATGATTGCCGTCGGGCGTGAAAAAGAGCTGCATCTCGCCGAGAGGGGCATTGCGGGCAACGAAGGCATACACCAGAAGCCCGACGACCACGGTAGGTAGAGCCAGAGCGGTACGCAGAAGATTCTGCACGGCGCGCTTGCCGGGGAACTCGTAGCGGGCAATGAGAAAGCCGAGCGGCAGAGCCAGCAAGGAGGCAATCACCGTCGACGTCATGGACACCTTCAACGTGGTTACCAGCGGCGGAAAGGAGCTCCCGGTCGAGCCGGACAATCATCTGGATCGATTCCCAGAAGCTTTGAAGAAGAAACTCCACCGTTTGACTCCTCTTCCATTATCGCCTCTATTCGAACAGATGAAACAACTGTTTTCCGTTGATGCGGTATTCCTCGATCAACGTCTGGCCCGCGAAGACGTCATCCACTCGATGAGGCGTTCGCGCCGGACGATTCACGTGCGGGTGCTTTTCCGGATTCACGGCAATGATCGCATAAGGATTGATGAGCACAGGATCCCCTTCGAAGACGACGGTGAGCTCCAACTCGTCCACCCTCGCCAGGTATGTCCCTCGGTCGGTGAGAATGTACGCCTGCTTGTTGTTGGCCATCGTCAAACAAGCGCCCATGCCCTGGCCCGCTTCGATATACCAGTCCCCACCGGGTTCTACGCCCGTCTCCTTCCAGATCTGGAGCTCCTTCTTGTGCGTGCCGGAATCGTCGCCGCGAGAGATAAAGGAGGCCTTCGAGTCTCGATCTTTCTCATCGCTTCCGCCACACTCTTGGACTGGGTAGCCTCGGCCGGATCGTCCGGTGGACCGAGAATGACGAAGTCGTTCCACATCACCGGCACGCGCTCCACACCGTATCCTTCCTGGACGAAAGCCTCTTCCGCCGAGGGTGCGTGCACCAAGACGACGTCCACATCTCCATTGCGGCCGTGCATGAGGGCCTTACCCGTACCCGTGGCAATGTAGTCCACGTGGATGCCCGTATCTTTCTCGAACTCGGGAAGCAGAGTGTCGAGCAGGCCAGTGTTGGCGGCGCTCGTCGTAGTGGCCATCTTGACCACATCGGGGGCAGGTACCTGACAGCCCGAGCTCGCACCAAGGATCATCAAGACGACCGGGAATACGATTTTAGGAAAAATCCGTTGATTCAACATGGACTCCTTGTTTGAGATATCGATGTTCCTCAAACTGAACGAAAATAGCACACCGATGACACTGGAAGAAATCCGGGCTTGAGCTTTGCCTCATCTAGAGACTTTCTGTTAATCTCACTCGGTTTGAGGAAGGTCCCTTTGATACCACTCGACGAAATCAAACGCGCGAGAGAGGTTATCGCCCAAGACGCCCTCCGCACACCTCTGGTGCGCTTGAACGCTCCCGAGTCGCCGGCCGAGATCTACATGAAACTGGAGAACCTTCAGCCCATTGGGTCCTTCAAGATCCGGGGGGCGACCAACGCGGTCCGGCAGGCCCCACCCGAACAAGTTGCCAAAGGCGTTTGGACCGCAAGCGCCGGTAACATGGCCCAGGGAGTCGGATGGGCGGCGCGCGCCCTCGGTGTACCATGCACCGTCGTTGCGCCGGAAACCGCGCCCCAGACCAAGCTCGATGCCATCGAGCGTCTCGGGGGAAAGACCATCAAGGTGCCCTTCGAGCGGTGGTGGCAGACGATGGAGGAATCTTCTTTCCCGGGCCTCGAGGGCCTTTTCGTCCATCCGGTGGAAGACGAAAAGGTCATGGCCGGAAACGGCACGATAGGGCTCGAGCTCGTCGAAGACCTGCCGAATCCCGATGTCGTCTTGATCCCTTGGGGTGGAGGTGGTCTGAGCACGGGAATTGCGAGCGTCGTGCGGCGTCTCGCTCCGGCCGCCAAGATTTACGCGGTTGAAGTGGAAACGGCCGCCCCCGTCAGCGCCTCGTTCGCCGCCGGTTCGTATCCAAGCCGTCGAATACGAGCGAAGCTTTGTAGACGGGATCGGCGGAAAAACGGTCCTTCCCAAGATGTGGCCCATTGCCCAGGAAATCCTCGACGGTGCCTTCACGGCATCGCTCGATGAAATTGCCGCGGCGATTCGAATGATGGCGGAGCGGAACCGGATCATCGCCGAGGGTGCAGGAGCCTGCCCGGTTGCGGTGGCTTTGTCCGGAAAGGTGGGCTCCGGACGGATCGTCTGTGTCGTCTCTGGCGGGAACATCGACTCCTCCAAGCTTACACGAATCCTAACCGGCGAAACGCCGCGACCTCCATACGATGACTAAAAAAACGCACCTGTTGCTCTCGTTCTTGATGTTAGTCTCCTTCGATTCGGCCTCGGCCCAAATTGGCGAAAAGTTCACGATCGCCGCGAAAAAGACCGCAGACCCTCCTGTGATCGACGGAAAGGTCGACGAGGAGGTATGGAAAACGGCACCGACGTGGGACGGCCTAATCCAGTTCGAGCCCTTCAAGGGCGAACCGGCCACCGTCGGGACCGTGTTCAAGGTGCTGTATGACAGCGACTACATGTATTTCGCGTTTCTCTGCGAAGATCCGGAGCCCGAGAAGATATCGTTGGGTACCAGTCGAAGAGACGGCATATCGACCGGGACCGGCACGGATTCCGTGACCTTCACGATCGATACCTTCAACGATGATCGAAACGCCTACTACTTCCGCACCAATCCTCGCGGAGTCCAGCACGACGGTCGTGGTCACCGACAACGGGATCGTGGCCGATACCGACTGGGACGGCATCTGGAAGTCCGCCGGAGCTATGACCGAGCAGGGTTGGAGCGCCGAGATTGCACTTCCCTTTACGACGATCAAATACCAACCCGGTAAGAATCAAACCTGGGGCCTGAGCTTCAGTCGCTATTTTCCCACGGAACTTGGAAAAGGCCTTTTGGGTGGGTCCTCTCGAGGACTACCGAAGGATCTCGGACATGGCTCTTTGACCGGCCTCGACCTCGAACGCTCGAGCGCGCGGCCACAGATCATCCCCCATGTCATCTCTCAGATCCCAGGAAAACGAAGGAACCGATTTCAGCGGCGGCCTCGATGTCCGGCACCGGTTCACTCAATCGGTCGCTGGATACCTGACCGTTAATCCCGACTTCGCCACGATCGAGGCCGACCGCGAACAGATCAATCTCACGCGGTTCGAGCTCAACCTTCCCGAAAAAAGGCACTTTCTTTCTCGAGGGCAATGATGCCTACAAACAAAGAATAAGACTGTTTTATTCGAGACGGATCGCCGACATCTACGGTGGCTTGAAGATCATAGGCAAAACGGGCGGAAACGACATATTCGGCCCTGACGACGCAAACCAAGAAAAATGAAGACGAGCTCGAGCCCACGGCCAACTTCAGTGTCCTTCGCTGGAAACGCGACATCATGGGCTCATCCAATTTCGGATTCACGGCCGCGAATAGGTACGTCGATGGACGGAACCAGGGAAGCGCCGGGCTCGATAGGAATTTCATCTTCTCGGAGACTTTCTCTTTCACGAGTCAACTGGCCATGAGCTACGGAGACGGCAGCAAAACGGACTATGCCGGGTTCATCCGGCCCGCCTACAACACGCAAACCTTCCACACTCACTTTCGCTACACTTTTCTCGGCGACCACTTTGGCGACAACGCCAACGCCGTCGGATTCATCCGAGACGACAATCGTCACGAGCTCGATACGGCTCTCGACAAAACTTGGTGGACGAAGAAATGGGGCCTCGACCGGATCAATTACGGGTCCAACTACAACATCTACTGGGGGATGGACAAGACACTCCGAAGCTGGGACGTCTGGCAGTCGCTCTCTTTCGATCTACAAAACAAGTTTAGTTTCGGACTGCGGCACGAGGAAGAATACAAGCTCTTCGAAAAGGATTTCCGAAACAGACTACACGACCTTCGACGTCGGCTACAACACCCGGGAGTGGCAATCGGTGTTCGCCGCCTATCAATTCGGCAGGAACTTCGATTCCGATTTCACCCTCATCACGGCGGGAGTGAGACAAAATCTGACGAGGCAACTCTCGCTCGAATACAGTCTGTCGAAGCTCGACCTCAATCCCGACCCGGAGAACGAAAGCACCTGGATCCACATCCTCGTCGCCAATCAGTATTTCACCAAAGACCTTTTTTTGAAGCTCTTCTATCAAATCAACACATCCATCGACAAGAACAACGTCCAAGTGACCTTCGCCTACCGCTTTCAACCCCCCTTCGGCTTGATCCAGGTCGCTTATCAAAAAGGAACGGCGGAATTTGGAGAAGTGGGCACCCAAGGACATACGCTGTTTCTAAAATTGGCCTACGTGTTTTCAAAAGACCTTACCGGAGTCTACTCCGGCGCCGCAGGCACGTAGGGCATCACTCCCATCACCGGCTCTTTGAGTGGCAAGACGTCGACCAACTCGTATCCCCTCGAACCGAGTCCCATTTTTTCCCCGATGACCATTTGCTCGTAAGGATCTTTATAGATGCCGTGAATCCACTGAAACGGGTGTCCTTCGCGCCCGATGACTTTCATGCAGCGGGGCAAATTCTCTTCGATGATCGGCGTTTTAGCGGTCGCATCGAGGGTCGCTTGCTCCAAAGCGATGATGTCGTCCGAGCCGAATATGCCGGCGTCGGGTAGAACCGGAAGCCCGGTAAACCCGAAACAGTCACATACCGGCGTCAGATTGTTGGCCACGTTGATGAAGACGGCGTTTCCGTGCTCGAATGTATCGAGCACGAGCTTGGTGACGATGAGATTGACCTCGAGAAAAGCCATGAAGTTACTGCGAACGATATGGAGAGCCGAACCCGCCACCTCTTGGCACTCCATGCACTGGTTGCAGTTGAGATAGTGTATGTGCAGTCCTTCGGGGTCTTCCTTGTCATCCACGATGCCCCCGAAGGGACATGAGTTACGAATGGCGTTGCGCGTTTCCTCGTCCGGGCATTTGTCCTTGAAAAAGTACGGCTCGTAATGGCAAACGTCGTGCATTTCTGCGCGCGTTTTGCCGGTCACACACCCTAACGCCAAATTCTTAATCGCCCCCGCGAGTGAACAGGACGGATGACCTTTGACATGAGCCAGGTCGATCAGGAAGGTCGCCTCTTCGATGGCGCCGCCCAGTTGGAACTCGGTCATCTGACGATACTTGTAGGGGTGAGTGGTAAACCACTTTTCGTCGAATCCGGTCGCCGGATATATGGGGCAACCGAGTGTCTCCGCCGAGTAGCCGCGTTTATGAGCGCCCGTTTCCGAACGGCCGAGGTCGGTCACGAAGGGCTTGCCGCCACCCTCGATTACCGCTTCTACAACTCGCCGCACCAAGACCGGATGGAGGGTCGAATAGCCGGTATCGAAACCCAAATGCATCTTGATGGCCACCCGGTGGTCCTTGACCCGTTTCTGCAGCTCGAGCTTTTCCATAATGAGGTCCAGCTTGGCGGGCAAGGTTTCTTTCGCATCTAGTTGAGTCTGGTGGGGAGAGCCCCAATATACCTTGGAAGTCATACGTTCGCTCCTCTCGTTCGAGCCGATCATACTGTTTTCCTCGGCGGGCGGTTGAAAAGGGGCCTTCAGCTTTCACACGCAAGAACACCTCTCTGTACTACTAATCCGTAGTTTCTTGTTTTTTTGGCAAGAAATTTTCGCTCAAGGCGCGCAAGCGACTAGAAACACAATCTTTAGCTGATAGCTGATGGCTGAGAGCTGATAGCGCGCGGCGGCACTTTGGTTGCGGCTCCGCCGCGCTATGATAGATTCGGTTCCCAAATAGACTGGTCAACGAGGCTTACAATCATGAGAGCAAAACGCCACTGTGGCCGCGCTTTTTCTTCCCTATTTGTTTTGTCATGGTTAACTTCCTGTATGTCGGTTCAGCAAGAATCCTCTCGAGTCCCTCCCAACGTCATCATCATCTTCGCCGATGACCTTGGCTATGGCGATCTCGGGGTCTTCGGCCACCCAACCATCGCAACACCGCACCTGGACCGGATGGCGCGTGGAGGTCAAAAATGGACCAGCTTTTATGCGGCCGCCAGCGTCTCGCGCCGCGCTCCTCACGGGGCGCTTGCCCGTTCGCAGCGGCATGACCAGTGACGTGCGACGGGTCCTGTTCCCGGACTCGTCGGGAGGCTTGCCCGACAGGGAAGTAACGATCGCCGAGATGTTGAAGGAGCGAGGTTACAAGACCGCCTGCGTGGGCAAGTGGCACCTCGGCCACCTTCCACAATACTTACCTAACCGGCATGGTTTTGACTCCTACTTCGGCATTCCCTACAGCAACGACATGGATCGTGCGGTGGAGATCAAACCTGGGGAAGATAGTTTCAAGATTTTCTGGGATCCTAAATACGAATACTGGAACGTGCCTCTGTTCCGCGACGATTCCGTTGTCGAAAGGCCGGCCGAACAAAACACCATTACACGACGCTATACGGATGAAGCTTTACGTTTTATCCTTTTTCCTTTATCTCGCGCACAGCATGCCGCATGTACCCTCATTTGCCTCGGAGGATTTTCTGGGTACCAGCAAGCGTGGCCTTTACGGCGACGTCATCGAGGAGATCGATTGGAGCGTCGGCCAGATAGTAGAAACACTACAAACGGAAGGCCTGGCAAACAACACTCTCGTCGTTTTCACGTCCGACAACGGCCCTTGGCTTCTTTATCGCCATCACGGCGGTTCGGCCGGCCCTCTGTATGACGGAAAGGGTACAACCTGGGAAGGGGGATGCGCGTTCCTGCGCTTTTCTGGTGGCCGGGAAAATTTCCCCGAGGATCATCAACGATATGGGAGCAATATGAAGTCGGCGCCGACCACCCGGAAGTGATCCGGGAGATACAGAAACTGGTGCAAGAACACCAACGGACTTTGAGCCGCGGCGAAGACCAACTCGAGGGAAGGATCAAGCAATAGACTGACTAGTCTTCGGGAATTTCCGGCGGACCGGTTCGAGATTCTTTCCCAACAGACGAGGCGTTCGCGGCCTCGGGTACGGTTCCGGTACAGCAGGCGATTCAGCCACTTCCTTGCGAACGGGCATGATGACCCAGAGCGAAAGATAAATAAGAAGGCCCCAGCCGCCGATGAAAGTCCCCACCACGAAAGCCACACGAATCGCTGTGACGGAGAGACCGAACTGTCGTGACAAACCAGAGCAAACGCCGGTGAGCATCTTGCCGTTCGGGTCCCGGAACCAATCGCCGGCGCCGGGTCGCGGGCCCAACATGCTGCCACAGAATCGACACTTGACCGCCGCGGCGCGGATCTCCTCAGCGCAAAAGGGGCAGACCTTCATGGTCATTGTAGTCTCCAGGCCAGGTTAGGGCGACGTTGCCGAAGCTCCAGCCCCCAGGCGGCCATGAGGGGCAGACAACCGTAGGCGAGTGATAGCCCTAGCAACGTCGAGGCAGCGATGATCGAGGCGGCTCCGACCGCTACGGGCTCCGACAGCCACGAGGCAAATGTTCTATAGACGAGCCAGATCAACATGCCGTTGAGGCCGAGAATAACCGGCAGCGAGACCAAACCCGCAAACGCCAAACGTGCACGCAACCAAATTCCTTCGCGAGACCGCACCGCGAGCTCCGGACGCAGGCGCTCCATAGCCCGGGCCACGAGATCGGGATCTGGCTCGGTACGGTCCGACTGCACGAGGTGAGTAAGATCTCGTACGCTTATGGCAAAGGACCGGCAGGTGGGACACCTTCCAAGATGGTCCGCGAGTCCTTGGGGCAGGTGGTCTGTCCTTCCGGCAAAGGCCAGCTCCTCTTGGCATGCTCGGCAATCGTTTTCAAGTTTGATCATGTTTCCTTCAATCGCTCCCGCAACAAAAGGATGCCGCGGTGGAGCCGACTCTTGACCGTGCCTTGGGGTATTCCGACGACCGCCGCGATCTCTGATTGCTCCATTCCCTCGAAGTAGCGAAGCAAAACCACGTCTCGGATGGACTCTGGAACCTGGGCGAGCGCCGCCATGAGGTCGGCCCGCCGGATCCATTGGTTCTCGTTCTGGCCGGGCGGCTCTCTCCTTGCCGGCTCGGGAAGATCATCGTTCGCTTGGATCCGGGGCGTTGCCGGATGAGCCAGGCGCCGACCGCGGTCACGGGCCAGATTGAGAGCAATGGCAAAGAGCCAAGGCTTGAAGCGCCGGGTCGGGTCGAAGCGCCCGCCTGCGCGGAACGCTCGCAAGAACGCTTCCTGAAACAGATCTTCCGCTTCCGTGACGTCGCCGCAAACACGGAATAGAAACCCGTAAAGGGATTTTCGATACCGTTCGAGAAGTGACCGTGTCGCACCGTCGTCGCCGGCAAACATGAGCCGGGCCAACTGTTCGTCGGAGCAAGCATCGTCACGCACCACCTTACTCAGTGAACGGAATCGCGGTTCACGAGGTCTCCTCGGTCGCCTCGCCGGGCCCATTGGGAGTTTTTGTGGTCTTCTTCTGCCTCGAGCGAAAATAATCGCGCATTCTGAAGTAGACGGTACGGATCTCTTCCAGCATTCGTTCGAAGATGGACCGATCTCCGTTCTCCCCGGGCACCGCGGCAAAGAGCCGCGCCATGGGGGATGCACCTCCAGGCTCTGTCGGCAACAACAACCATAGCGTTCCGTAAATCGCGGGACCGAGGAAGTTCACGAAGGTGAGAACGACGAATGCCAGGCGAACAAAAGTGACGGAAACACCGAGCGCTTCGGCCAAGGCGATGGCGACACCTGCGATCTGTTTGCCGGGCCGATTGCGATAAGCATCAGATAATGAAACGTTTTTGAGCCGTCCCCGGCAGTGGGGACACACCGCCACAGTCGGACTCACGGACTCCGCACATAACGGACATGTTCCGGTTTCGTCTCGATTCTGTTCATCCATCGCCAACCTCCTCGTTCCTCGCCCTCATTACTTAATACTCCCGAAAGCTCTCGGAGGTTCACTCCACTAACATTGTTATTGATTTCACGAAACCTTTTCGCCTATCCTTTCGTCTAACAATGTTAGTGAGATACCCATGGGACGAGAAACACTAGGCAATTTCGAGCATCAAATCCTCCTGACCGTTCTTCGCCTCGGCGGCGAAGCCTATAGCGTTCCCGTTGTGGGCGAGCTGGAGGAGCGCACGGGCCGGGAGGTGTCGCAGGCCGCCGTTTTTATCGTGCTTCGACGACTGGAGAAAAAGGGTCTAGTGAAATCCCGCTTGGACGATCAGACGGCGAAAAAGACGGGCCGGATTCGTTGCTACTTCAAGTTGACTCCTTTGGCCATGCGGCGTCTCAAAGAATCCCGCCGCGAGATGGTTCGACTGTGGGAAGGTGTGGAGACGGTTTTGGACAAGGTGTGATGAGAAGGCCCAACTTTTTGGTTCGATACGCCTTTAGACTCTTCTTGAGTCCGGAGGAGCGCCGCGCGATCTCGAGCGAGCTCGACGAGCTCTATGAACGCCGCCGCGCCCGAGATGGTGTTCGTGCCGCTGCCTCATGGTATCGCCGTCAAACCCTCCAGTACCCGTTTCGATTGCTGATCGACCGCCTCGGCGCCGGCCGTATCCCCCGTTCTGCGGATTCCGCACACCGTCGGAACCGTTCGAGAGAAATGATGCACCCTATCTTTGGAGACCTTCGCACCAGTGCGAGAAGCCTGCTCAAGACTCCGGGCCTCAGCCTCACCATCGTGTTGACGGTGGGACTGGGAATCGGGGGAACGGCAGCCGTCTTCAGCGTGGTCCACGCTGTCCTGATGAAGCCGCTCCCCTATCCCGAGCCCGGCGAGCTCGTACGAATCTATACGGACTCTCCGCCCAACCGATGGCCCCTCTCGGTGGTGGACTACCAAGCTATCGAGGAACAGCAAACGACATTTGAAAGTGTCGCCGCGTACCAAAACCGCATCGTGACGTTCAATCAAGACGAAGTGGCGGAACGAATCTGGTGCAGGTTCGTGACACCCGACTACTTCCCCATTCTTGGCATCACTCCTCTTCGCGGCCGCACGTTCGTCCCAGCGGACGCCGTACCACAAGCGGAACCTACGGCGGTTGTCTCGCACGGTTTTTGGCACAATCGGCTGGGTGCCAATCCCGACATCGTCGGTCGTTCTATCAAGCTCGATGGAAATGATTACAGCGTGATCGGTGTACTTCCGCCGGACACCGGCCCGCTCGAGCAGCGGCGCGACGTGTTCCCCATCCTTCAAATGGAGCCCCCGCAGCGAAAGGGACCTTTTTTTCTTGGATTGGTCGGGCGTTTGAGAGCCATTGGCGAGCTCGGCGTGGCGAAAAGAGGAGCTCGGCGCTATCAATGAGCGCATCTTTCCCATCTGGCAATCATCGTACGCGGACGCGACCGCCACGTACGGAGTCCAGAGCCTTCACGAGTACGTTGTCGGAGACGTGGGCACGCGTTTGTTCATTCTTCTGGCCGCCGTCGGTTTCGTGTTGCTCCTCGCATCGACGAACGCCGCGAATCTACTGTTGGCGCGTGGCACGCAGCGAGGAAGGGAGTTGTCGGTGCGAGTGGCGCTCGGCGCGTCGCGCGGACGGCTCCTGCAAAACCTCTTATCGGAAAGCGCATTGCTCGCACTCGCCGGCGCCGCCCTCGGATTACTATTGACGTCGATCTCGATCGATGCCATGGCCGCCGCTGGATCGACGCTCGTACCGCGCGCGGCGGAGATCAGCTTGAGTGGTCCTGTATTATGGTTCACCCTCGCCGTAACACTCGGGAGTGTTTTGCTCTTCGGATTGATCCCGTCGTTGCAGGCGACGCGTCTAGATCTCGAGCACACCCTTCACACAAGCAGTCGAGGAGCAACGGGAGGTCCGCGCACCGAGCGCGTGCGAGGGATGCTCGTAGCATTCCAGTTCGCCATCGCGGTCCCGCTCTTGATCGGAGCCGGACTCCTTTTGACGAGCTTCACCAGATTGCAGCGTGTCGACCCGGGAATCGATCAAGACAACCTGCTCACCATGCGCATCTCGCTTCCCCGTACCACCTACCGAGAGCCCGCCGCGGTGGAAGCGTTTTGGAACGAAGTCACGGGACGCATCGGGGCACTCCCTGGGATTGAAGCCGTGGGCCACGGTTCGGGAAGACCGCCGCAAGAAGTCGACATGCTCAACAATTTCAACCTCGAAGATAAACCTACGCCGCCCGATCAAGCCGAGCCGGTGGTTCCGTGGCCGGTCGTGTCACCGGACTACTTCCGTACTCTGGGTATCCCCCTCCTCGAAGGGACGCTTGTTCGACGAGCGAGATAGGGATGGGGCCCCGTCCGTGGCTGTTGTGGATCAGGCGTGGGTCGAACGTTTCTTTCCGGCGAAGATCCCATCGGCAAGCGCTTCCACTCGGGCGGGTGCAACCGGCCCGACTGTCCGCGGACGACCGTGATCGGTATGGTGGGCGATGTGAAATACACGGGACTCGACATTCCCGCCCAAGGAACGATCTACGAACCGCTCTCCAAAACACGTGGTGGGGACAGATCCTGTTCGTTCGTACCACCGGCGATCCCGACGCCGTTCTACCCGCTATCCGGACCATCGTACGTGAGTTGGATCCCGCGCTGCCCCTTGCGAGTGTAGCCACGATGGACGAACTGATGGCGGACGCACTCGATTCACCTCAGAACACACTCGGCCTGATCGCAGGATTCGCCGCCGTCGCCCTCTTGCTCGCCGTCATCGGCGTCTATGGCGTGATGTCCTACTTCGTGCAGCAGCACACCCGGGATATCGGTATACGCCTGGCTTTGGGCGCCGGCCCGGCGGCGTAGTAACTCGCGCTCATCGTCGGAAGGGGGATGCGTGTGGTGGTTCTCGGTGTCGCCATCGGCGTGGGCACCGCGCTCGCCCTCACGCGATTCATGACCAGCATACTCTTCGAAGTCTCGGCCACCGATACGGTAACCTTCGCCTGCGTCACCACCGGTCTCGTGGCGGCGGCATTGATTGCCGTTGCCCTTCCGGCCCGACGGGCGGCTCGGGTGGACCCGGCTATAACATTGAGGGAAGAGTAGGCCAGGCTGTGCCTGGCAAATCTGGCTCGAACTCGTTCACCGCTGGTCGGGAGGTACGCGCTTCCAGTATCCCCGTCGAGCGCTGATGTCCAATCCCTCGCTTCTTCACCTTGACCTCGAGCTTGTGCCAGCCTTCTCGATCCACACCCTTCGGTGTGTAAGTCAGTAAATAGCGGGTGCCAATTTCCGATAAGATTCTGTTGAAAACTCCCCTCCAACTGTGACGGAGATTCTGAAAACAACAAACGGCCGCCGGTCAACCGGGTCGCTTCTTGTAAGAACCGAATCTCAGGCTCGATCTTGACCTCGCCGGGTGTGATGAGCGCCCTGCGAAAAGAAGGAGCCATGATATTCGCGTTTTTTTACCGACTCATCCGGAGGCGATTGTGTCGTAACCGCATAGAGAACGGCACTCGAATCCTGCATCAATTTCAAGACTTCGACGTCGGAAACCCAGCTCGAGGTGTCCCGCCCGTCGGTAAACAAGAGGACGATTGGCCTTCTTGCACCTTCAGCAAGTTTGAGTCCCGCGTAGAGACCGTCATACAAAGAGGTCATTCCGAGCGCTTCGGTCAAGGCTAAGGCCTCGAACGTGGTGCTCATATCATCCTCAAGACTGCTTTGGAGCTGTATGCAGGAGGAAATCGTCAGGAGAGCGGCCCGGTCCTCTTCTCTCAATCCAGCCAAAAAGTTACGTGCCGCCAACTTCAATTGATGAAGCTTCTCGCCTCGAAGGCTCTCGCTCGTATCGAAGACGAGAATGATGCTGAGTGGCTCGGTCTCCGATTGTGTCAACTGAATACTCTGACGCACTCCGTCGTCATAGACCTCGAAATCCACCACATTGAGGTCTAGGACCGCTTTCCCGTCACGCGCAACATAGACATCTAGCTGGACGGCTTCGACATCGACTCGGAAGACATGGGGCTGCTGACAGAAAACCAAAGAAAGGAAAAGCATTTGGAGCATCAGCGAACTACACCTGAACGTAATTGAGTCACCAGGTCAACGAATGTGTCGTTTTGCACGTTGTAATCCCACAAACCGCCTTTGGGATTGCGGGGATCCATGGGTAGTTGAAGAGCCTGCTTCAAAACCTCTCGACTCTCATCGAGGTTGCCGGAGCGGTCGAGTGAGTTACTGAGAGCAATGTAAGCTAACTGCCAATCTTTCCTCGCCTTGACAGCAGCCCGATAGTGCTCCACAGCCTCCTCGACGCGTTCATCTTGCTCGCACACTCGGCCGGCAAAAAGATGCGCCAGACCAACGTGCTGAGACTCTGAGGCGTTGTCGATGACCCAACCGAGGTTGCGCAACGCTTCGTCATTTTTCCCAAGGTGATACTGAACCCGTCCCAGCCGAAGATGAGCGTTGACAAAATCAGATTCCGCCTCGAGTGCCCTTCGGTAGCATCTCTCTGCGCGATCGAGTCGCTTACGGCTGCCGGCCTCGAAGAATCTTCGATTCTTGAGAGCATGCTCTTGGTCCGTCGAAAGAGGTGGTGTCGGAATGGGTTCGAAGGATCGACGTCCCAAGAACTCACCCAGCGATTCATAGACGGTGCCGAGCGAAAGCAATATTTCAGCGTCTTCAGGAAACTCTCTCAGGGCGGATTCCAGCACTGCGACCGCGGGTTTTTCTTCGAGGCGTGTTTGGTAGAAATAGCCGCGCGCAAGAAGCCACTTACGTCGGAAACGAGGGTCTCCGACATGGTCACAAATATTTTGCGCGGCTGCCCAATGGACTTCCAGCATCTCGGTGTCGCGCTCGTTCGACTTCCAGATCGCGACTTGAGTGTGCAGCAAAACCGCTGCCTGGAGATCCTCATCCGACAAGGTGAGCTCAGGAGAGAGCTGGTTTTGCTCTTTTGCGAGCTTCGGCAGTTGGTCGCTCAGATACTCGACCGTACCCACCGTAGCATCACTCAATTCATCCACGGTCCACTTGAAGTCTCCGTCTCTGTAACGATGGATCAGAGTCCGGTATCGCTCTAAAGAAAGTTCATCCAGCAGCGGCTGATTTTGAGCGACAGAGGCGAGGGCATGGCTTGCAACCAAACAAGTCACGGCGAGAATTTTGGAGAATGACAATCGAGCGTCCCCCGGACGTCGATATTACTATAGTATTTTTAGTATATACAACTCTATCGAATGGACTTCAATTCATCCGGTCTAAACCGGTCGAGGATTGCGGCATCCACCCAATAGGTAGAGCACTTGGGCACATCGCTATCCACATCGACACTCAGATAGAAGAAGTATTTGCCGTCGGGCGAAAGGGTCGCGCAGTTTTCGTTGTTCTTTGTATTGATGGGCGCACCGAGGTTTTCTAACGCCGTCCATGAGTCGTCATTTCTACGAAAACTGATATAGAGGTCACTCTCTCCTTGGTTATCGGGCCGGTCCCAACAGGTAACAATGATAAAGCTCTCGTCCGGCGCAACATACAAGTCACCCTCGAGATACTCTGTGTTGATGCTGCCATCGAGTTTCTCAGGGATGGCGTACGAACCATCCACCAACCGTGACCGATAAATATCGGATTGGCCCGATGTCTTTTCGCTTCGATGCGCAAAATAAAGCGTTCCGTCCCGTGCGACACCGGGACGCGAGGCCCGATAATGACCATCGCCACATTTCACGGACCGGGGCTCACTCCAACCTCTTTTTGTCCTTTGAACGAACCAAAGGTAGGGCTGATCTTCGGGAATGTCGCTGCCGGGTAAAGGTCTCCAAGAACGGAAAAATATCTGGTCGCCGTCCGGCGAGATGGAAAGGTTGTTATTGTTATCCCTGCCATTGAAGGAGACCGCCGCAGGCCTTGTCCAGATACCATCCACCCTTTTCATGCACATGATTGTGTTGAGACCATTATGTTGATTGAACCGGGTGAAATAGAATTCATTGCCCCCAGGGGCGAACGTTGCATCGAATGCCCATTCGGGTTGGGATTTGGAGAAAATCTCCGGAGCAAAGACCTGCGGGATCATCCCAGGTGGCTTTTGACCTAGATAGGGCCCCTTGAATACAGGAAATTCATCCTGCGTCATGCACCCGGCAACAACGAGGCTAGTCAGAAACCATACGCAACACGCCGTGGGCCTCATCGACTATTTCTCCCGGACGCAACGAAATCCGAAGTTGCTGCCCGTCACACTCGGGACCTCGGAGTTCCGCCACGCGCATCTTGGATCGTGGTACAGACCATTGTTGTTTTGAAAGGCGTCGTGATGCCAATCGCTCCCGCGAACAATCCGGTAGGTCCCCGAAGGAGGTCCCGTCGGATTTTTGACGGTTCCCTTGTCGTAACATTCTTGATAATAGGTCTCACTTCGCCAGTCGCTGCACCATTCCCAGACATTACCGATCATGTCGTAGGCGCCATAGGGAGAGGCATTGTCCTTTGTTTGAAGAGCTCCGTGAGTGCTGCCGTCATAGTAACCCACCGGAGTCGCTCCGTTGTCGTAGGCGTCGCCACTATTCAAAAAGTTGGCGTAGGTGCCGTCGATGGCGTCGCCCCACGGATAACGCCGCTGATGACCCAACTTCAGATTGTCTCTGTTAAGCTCGTACGTACCCCGTGCCGCCTTTTCCCACTCCGCCTCGGTCGGCAGGCGATAGGTGTGGCCCGTTTTTACAGACAACCACGAACAGTAAGCCATCGCTTCGTACCAGTTGACACCCACAACCGGAAAATTCTCGGTGCCGGGAAGACCACCGCCATGCACCTTTACCTCCTCACCGTCCGGACCCTTGAAGAACGGATCATGATCATGGTCCCAATAACGAGGGGCGAGGCCGAAATCGCCATAGCCTCTAGCTTTCCAGTACGACCGAGTTACATATCCGCCGTCGTCCATGAACTTCTTATACTCCACATTCGTCACGGGATACTTGCCGATATAAAAGGCATCGAGATAGACCGTATGAACCGGAAGCTCCCCGGGAACACCTTCGTTGAAATTGTCGCCCATGGGGAACTCTCCCGCGGGCACGAGAACGTAGTCCCCGTAGTCGTCGTTGACGACCTTGTCACCCTCAGTTGAGCGTCCGTAGCCGGTAACTGTCGAGAGAACCAGCACGGCCAAGATTAGGTATCGCGTCACGGTATTGCTCCTTCTGTATAGCCATCGCCAGACTTCACCAACTCTCTTCCACGAGCAATCTCTGTGCCGATGGCAGTCGTTCCCCTTGGCTCCTCTTGCTCAGCAAATATGTAGTAAGTAGACTAGTATTTTGGGACAAACTCCCTACACGCCTGTGCTCAGGTCTCCTTTCTGTGTAAATGCTCTTAGCAATGCAGACAACGTCGTTGAATATGGTGAAATGATTCGAATTGCATTTTCGCGTCGTAGAAAGGTTTCCCTCCAGCACCTTCGCAGTAAACTTCCGCCGACGATTTTCCGTCTTATCCTACGAAGAGGGGTCCCATGAGCTCAATTGTGTTTAACCTTTTCCACGACCTGCGTTTTGCGATTCGCGGACTCCTGAGGCAGCCGGGCTTCACGTCCGCGGTGATTGTCCTGCTGGCGATCGCGATTGGCGCCAACGTCGCCATGTTCAGCGCCTTTCATCAGACCTTGATACGACCGCTGCCTTATGCCGAGCCTGAAAACCTCGTACTGGGACGGGCGACCTTCAACGGCAACCTCAACCCCGACATGTCCGCCTACGACTTCTTCGACTACCGCGAGCGGAATGAGGTGTTCGAGTCCGTCGGCGCCATCATCACCGGCGCGACCAACGTGACGATCACGGGTGGTGAAGAGCCTGAGCAGGTAAGCTCCGCCGTCGTGTCATGGGACCTCTTCCCAACTCTCGGCATTCCGACCGTCACGGGAAGGCACTTTACGCCCGCGGAAGGGGAGTTGGGTGGGCCCAACGTCGCCATGATCAGCGGCGGCTACTGGTTACGGCGGTTCGGAGGGTCGCCGGACGTCATTGGGAGCACCCTTTTCGTCGACGGCACGGCCCAAACGATCGTCGGAGTCATGCCACCCGACTTTAGATTTCTGCACGATGCCGACCTCTGGGTCCCGATGCGGCGTGACGGCCCGAAAGCCAGACTCGAGAGGGTGGCACAACTGGTTGATGGTCGGACGACTCGAGTCCGGCGTGACCGTGGAACACGCCCAAGCCGATGTGGATGTCATCTCTGCGCAACTGGCCAAGGAATATCCAGACACCAACCGTGACAAGGCGCTCCTGCTGACCGAGCTCCAGGTGGCCATGGCGGAGGACTATCAAACGCCGTGGTTCTCCTCATGACCGCGGTCGGTCTCGTGCTGATGATCGCCTGCGGCAACGTTGCCAGCCTACTGCTGGCACGAGGTGCGGCACGCCGCTCGGAGCTCGGTGTTCGCGTCGCGTTGGGAGCCTCCTCGTCACGCCTCACCCGCCAACTGCTCACCGAATCCATGGTGACCGCTGTCCGCGGGGGGCGCTCTGCGGAACAGCGCTCGCGATCGGGTTTCAGAAATTGATCCTCTACGTCGTTCCCGTCGACGTGCCGGGCATAGAGGAATTGGGAGTCTCGTGGTCGATGCTGGCTTCGCCCTCGTGGTGTCCATGGCGACGGGTTTGCTCTTCGGAGCCCTGCCTGCTTTCCAAGCGGCCCGAATGAACATCGTGGGCAACGTCCGTTCGGGTGCACGCACCACCGACGCGCGGGGCCAGCGCTTTCACAGTTGCCTCGTTGTCGCGCAGGTGGCGGTATCCCTGATTCTGTTGATCGGATCGGGCCTGCTGCTCAGGAGCTTCGCGACGCTTCGCGCCGTGAATCCTGGTTTCGACACTAAAGAATCTTGCTCACCACGGAAATTCGACTCGCCTCGGACAAATACCCCGATGAGTCTCGGCGCATCGAGTTCTTCTCCACGCTCACCGAAGAATTGCGGGCGATCCCGGGCGTCAAGGATGTAGGCGGTGATCAACCAGCTGCCGATCCGAGATCCGGGTAACAACATCACCGTCTATGCAGCCGACCGACCGCCGCCGGATCCCAATGACCGCATCCGCAGCTTATAGGCGCACCGTACTTCCCGGGTACTTCGAAGCCATGGGGATCCCCTTGCTCCGCGGCCGCACCATCGAGGCCTCTGACGTCGCCCAATCGACGCCGGTTCTCGTCATCAATGAAACCATGGCTCGGACGCTCTTTCCGGATCGAGAATCCGCTGGGGCGGCTGGTGAACATCCAGCAGGACGTCGACTACGAGGTGATCGGTATCGTTGGAGATGTGCGGGTATCCGGACCTCGCAGTCCAGACCGAGGTTCGTCATGTACAGTTCGTACTTCCAGCAGCCCACCCTCACCATGCGCGTCGCTCTTCGCACAGCCATCGAGCCGACCTCGTTGGCCGAAGAGGTACGAGCTGCAGTTTGGAAACAAGACCGCGATATTCCGGTGGCCGGACTCTCGAGCATGGACGAGATCATCGCACGAAGGGTATCGAGTGATAAGGTGGTCGCCTTCTCGGTGACCCTGTTTGCCACCGTAGCAGCGCTTGCTCGCGGCGCTCGGGTCTGTATGGCGTGCTGGCCTACTACGTCAGCCGCCGAACCCACGAGATCGGCATACGCATTGCGCTCGGCGCAGGAGTGAGAGACGTGCTCCTGCAGGTCATGAAGACGGGGTCTGCTTCTCGTCGCCGCCGGCATCGCACTGGGACTCGTGGGCTCCTTCTGGGCCTCCCGTCTCTTGCAGCAGATGTTGTTCGACACAGCGCCGACCGACATGGCGACGTATGTCGCCGTGAGCTCGTCTCTTTGCGTTCGTCGCGTTGCTCGCGTGTTTTTTGCCGGCGCTAAAGGCGCTCAAGGTGAACCCGGTGATCGCCCTCGCGGCTGAGTGACCAGTATTTACAGCTCCTTTATCTTGATACTCCTATACCACACGTCGTCGCCGTGGTCCTGTAAGCCAATCAGACCTTCTGCTGCGACGTTGGCCCAGTCGGGATTGAGTGCGGGGAACTTACTACCGGCCACCAATTCATTCCATTCGGGCGTCCAGAGATGGTATTCCAACACCACCTCTCCGTTTTGGTAGTGCCAAACCGTTCCCTTGTAGACTTTGATCTCTACGGAGTTCCATTCTCCAGCGGGTTTTGTATTCTGCGGATTCGCCGGAATCAGGTCATATAACGATCCGGCTTGACGGTTGCCATCGATACCGGCCTCGGCGTCGGGATGCCTTTCGTTATCGAGCACCTGCATTTCGGGTGCGGTTTTCCAGATGGTGTCATGGGTATCTTGCCCGAGATAGAAGATACCCGAATTCCCACCTTCGGAGATTTTCCATTCCAACTTCAGGTGAAAATTCGAGAACGGCTTTCCATAAACAACATCTCCACCTTCGGCGCCGCCGGCTTCACCCCTGCCTGAACCTTTGCAGTACATGGCGCCATCCGCGATTTGCCAACCGGACGGGAAGGTATCCTTTTTGATAACCCGTCCAACCTGTCGAAGTTTCTCCGTCAAACAATAAGACCCATCCATCGTCGATTTCGGCCTGAGTCAACTGGTTAGGCCCTGCCGTTTCTTGAACCATCTCTTCCTCAGTTACCGCCGGCTGTTCCGTCTCAGTGCCGCAGGAAACCACACCCAATATCGAAACGAAAACACAAAAAAACAAGAAACCGCTATTTTTGTTTCATGATATCGACTCTCCCCTTCTATACCGGCATATCGGGTAAGGACCAACCTTCTCTGTAACTGTGTTTGACGAGTTCGGCGGCAAATTCTTTCGCGGACATTTCGTCGGTCCATGTTTTTTCGAACGTCGGGTGACCGTCGTGGATCGCGAAACCGTCTTCAATCACGGTCCTGACGGTCTCGTCGTCCGCGATATTGGTAAAGGTCATGTTTTCACCGTCCCATTCCAACTCCTTGTTCAATCCCTGTAATCGCACGGCCAATACACCCATGACGACCATCTCATTGAAAGGCCCCGCTTCTCTAAATGGTGATGCCGGTTCAATCCGATTCTCGGGACTTTCTTTACACGCACGAACCCAGTCCATTTCGTGGCTGAGCACGATCTGGCGCATCGAAGGTTCAACCGTCGGCGTCCTTCCCGAAAGTAGCCAAGGATCCTTACCATAGCATCCACAAACCAACGTATCTTTGGTGCCGTGGAACAACACTCCACCGCCGGCGTCGTTCATGCTTCTGCCGGCAGGCCAACCCTCCGGCTTCAGGGGCTCAATCCCACCGTCGTACCACATGACCTCGACCTCGGGCATGTTCACCTTCTTGAATTTCTCTCGCTCGGGAAAAATGAGCCTGACCGTTTGCGAATGGGGAGCACAATCGGTGAGTAACAGCGTAGAGCTACCCTGAACCCGGGTGGGATACTGGAGCTTGAGACCCACGAACACGGGGTGCAAAATATGGCAGGCCATATCACCGAGCGCTCCCGTCCCGTAGTCCCACCAGCCGCGCCAGTTCCACGGTGTATAGATCTCGTTGTAAGGACGCATCGGAGCGGGGCCTACGAACAGATCCCAATTCAGCGTATCGGGCACCCACATGCCCGAGACTTGGACGGTTGAGCCCCTGTGGCCATATGGGACGATCGGTAAATGTTTCGACTTTTCTAACTTCTCCGATTTCACCGTTCCATATCCATTCCACGAGCCGACGGACACCCTCGCCGGAAGAACCCTGGTTACCCATTTGGGTCGCAACTTTGTATTTATCTGCCAGTTTAGTCAGCAATCGTGACTCATAGACCGAATGGGTTAGAGGCTTTTGCACAAACACGTGCTTGCCGAGCGTCATAGCATGTGCAGCCACGATGGCGTGCGTGTGGTCGGAAGTCGCAATCACGACCGCATCGATCGAATCCTCGCATTTCATCGAACATCTTTCGCCAATCCCAGTACTTCTTGGCCTTTGGGAAATCGTCGAAACAGGCTTTTGAGTATCTCCAGTCCACATCACAAAGCGCCACGATGTTCTCGCTCGCCAAATACTTGAGATTGGCCCGACCCATACCACCGACACCGACGCCGGCAATGTTCAACTTATCGCTCGGAGCGAGTTGTCTCGTCCCGCCAACCACTCGGCTGGGCAACAGCGTCAGTCCGGCAGCTGCGGTGGCGGCACTGCCGATGAATTCTCTTCGGGAAATACCTGATTTTTTGGTGCTTTCACTCATATCTTTCCCCTCTTGATACAAAGGTTGATATATGGGTGGATAGGAATGTCCATCTGCTTCGTCAAAGAACGCCTGAAGTTAGCACGAAGGTATCTGGAAACGCAAAACGATGAAGTCGAAGCCTCTAACTGTCATGAAGATCGCGGAATTCGGTAGTATTCGCCATTCTCTCGGCATTATTATGACAGTGGATCTGTAAAAAGCAGGAGCCAAAAAATGAAACCGACTATTCTGAGATTCTTATTGACCTCATTTCTGCTTCTCTGTTTTATTTCTACTACCCTCTGCCTCGCCGACGACTTTCCGTCCGTTCTCAGCATTCGGGAAAGAGTGATCACCGTAAACCAGATCACGCATATGCGTCTCGAACGACTCCTCCCGGGAATCATGCGCGACGCGGGTTTCGACATGTGGATCATCATCGGCAACGAGGACAATCTGGACCCGGTATTCAAGACGATGGTGCCCTACGACCGCTGGTTCCCCATCACACAAATTCTGGTCTTTTACGATGATGGGTCGGGTGACACCGTCGAGAGACTGAACCTTTCTCGCACGGTCATGGATGAGCTCTTTGTTGGCGCGTGGGATTTCCGGGCCTGGGACAGCGAGAAAAAAGAAAGCCAATGGGATTGCTTGGCTCGTATTGTGAAAGAAAGAGATCCGCAGAGAATCGGCATCAATGAATCGGAGAGTATCTGGGCGGCGGACGGTTTGAGCGCGACTCTCAAAAACCGGCTGGCGACCACCCTCGGCGACACCTATGCAAGACGATTTTCGTCCGCCGAAAAAATGTGCACCCGGTGGCTCGAGACACTGCTTGATGAAGAGCTCGAGCTTTATCACCAAGCACACTCGATCTCACACACTCTGATTGAAGAAACCTTTTCGGGTGCGGTAATAACCCCGGGCGTCACAACACTGGAAGACCTCAGCTATCATTATTGGCAAAGAGTGGCCGATCTCGGATTGAGCTTGAACGCCGCTCCGCCGGCTTTCTACCTTGGCGCCCGTTCCCCCGAAGCAATAGCAAAATACGGAAAGGACGACAGAGTCATCCGGCGCGGCGATTTCCTCCGCTGCGATGTGGGCATCATCTACCTGCGTTACTATACCGACACGAGCGAATGGGCTTATGTGCTGCGCCCCGGAGAGACGGAGTCCCCACCGACCTTCAAGAAACTCATGGCCGAGGGCAACCGACTGCAGGATGTTTATCGCGGCGCCTTTGAAGTCGGGCTCACGGGAAACCAAATCTTGAAAAAAGCGCTGGATGAGGCCAAAGCCCAGGGAATCCCAAATCCCAAAGTCTACTCCCACTCGCTGGGATACTATCTCCACGAGCCCGGTCCGCTCATCGGATTGCCCTGGGAACAAGTCGATACGGGCCCGCGAGGCGAGGTTCCGCTGGTTCACAACAGCACATTCGTGGCGGAGCTCAGCGTAGCCAGTCCGGTCCCGGAGTGGGACAACCGCGAGGTGCGCTTTCCCCTGGAGCAGGCTGTCGCCTTTACGCCGGACGGTGTTTTTTTCCTCGATGGCCGCCAGACAGAGTTTCATCTCATCCAATGAACGGTCTATCCGATCTGTAAAGAAACTGATGGGCGAGTAAACATAAGAACCCAGGCGCGCTCTTCCGTTAATCAAACGCACTAATTCCCCGGGGATATCTAGCACAGGTTCACTATTTCCACCGGTAAAATCGGCCCGACGCTTGCATAGAGGTGATCCTTTTCAGGAGGATGGAAGCATGCGACGTCGAATCCCGACCTTTTTTCTGGCACTCTTCCTCTTTGGGCTACCTGCCTTTTCCATTGATAATAATGAGATCCCCGTCGAATTCGAGAGGCTTACCGACCGCGTCCTCGTCATTAAATGCGGCAAGGTCTACACGGACCAGGTCATTGCCATTGCCACCCAGAAAGGCATCGTAATGATCGATACGGGGAAATCCCCAACTCTCGCTGAAAAATATCGAAAGATCATCGAGCGGGAGTTCGGCCGCAAGGACTTCATCTACGTTATCAATACGCATTATCACTTCGACCACAGCAACGGAAACGGCGTATTCGCCGACGCTACGATCGTCGCCCACGAGAGCAGCCCGGAAAAGATGAGAGTTTTTCAGGAGGGCCTGGACGGATTCATTGATTCACGCCGGTCCATGCGAGCACGATACCAAAGCCAGATCTCGAGCGCCGAGCCGGGCTCCGAGGATGTCCAGAGGGGCAAAGATGTCGTCTATACCATGGGCATCATGATCGAAGACCTGGAGAACGATTTCCAAGTGACCCTTCCAACCATGACCTTCAGCGATCGCATGACACTGGACCTGGGCGATGTGACGCTGAGACTCGTCTATTTCGGTGAAGGCCGCCACACGGGGGATGACATTCTCATCCATTGCCCGGAGGAAAAGCTCCTGTTCACCGGAGATCTATTTTTCAAAGATTCCATGCAGATCGCATACGGCCCCCAAATCGATGCCGAGCGTTGGATAGAAGCCTTGGACTATGTTCTAGCGGATATGAGCCAAGTCGAGATTGCGTTCGATACACACAACGGTCCGATGAAAGGAAGCTTTTTGGCTCTGTGGCACAGGTATTTGTCGGATCTTTGGATCGGTGCAAACGAATCCAAGGAAAAAGGTCTGGACTTAGCCGGCGTCCAGAAACATCTCGCTTATGATTCCCGTTTCACCTATCTCGAAAAATCCGGCCTGGACCCGGAGCAGCTTCGCCGCGAGCATCAGGCAAGCCTTCGATATATGTGGTACAGCGTCAACGATACGGAGTCAGCGGCAAACGTTCTCGCGCGGACGCTGGACGAATCAGGGACGGCGACCTTTAAAAGCAAGTTCCAAGAAATGAGAGCTGCGGGCAGCACCAAGTATTACTTCGACGAAATCGAGCTCAACCGTTTGGGCTACCGCTTCATCAACCAGAACAAACTCGACCAAGCCATCCTGGTCTTCGAAGCCAACGTCGAGCTCGATCCCGAAGCATATAACGCTTACGACAGCCTCGGCGAAGCCTACATGATGAAAGGGGAGAAGGACCTGGCGATTGGAAGCTATGAGAAATCACTCGAACTGAATTCCGACAACACCAATGCCATCGAGAAATTGAAGGCGCTCCAAAGGCAGTAATCAACCGTCAGAGTAAAAAAGTGGGCGCGGTGACTCAACCCACAACTCCGTGCGCACCGTCACCGCGCCCACGAACGTTCTAGAACCGAATCCGAATTCCGCCAAGCACCTGGATACCTCCCAGATCCAGGTTTACGGTCTTCGCGAGACTCCCGTCGGAGCGCTCGGCACTCAGAGCATTCTCTACATCCAGAGAAGCGCCGCTGTACCGCACCATCCCGCCGACCCCGATGTTCTCCGTGAATAGATAGGTGACGTCGGCCCCGACGTTGAAGCCCCAAGTCGTTCCTCCTAGGGTCTTGATTCTCAGGATCCGACAGCTCTACCGTCCAGTCGTACCACGGTCCAGAACCCTCGACCATGAAGGTCGAGATTGCTTCCTGCTCGCAATCGAACCACGACGGCCCTCCGAAAACCGCCACCTGGAGCTTTCGCGTCACCGGGATCATGTACAGCGCCTGGAGGTGGATCACGCTTTCTGTCCTCTTCGTCGGTACGCTTAATTCACCAACGGCATGGGAGTCCCAAAAAATTGGATCCGGGATACTTGCCGTCAGACTTGCAGTCTGCTCACCACTGTAGCGTGTGTAAGCGGCACCAAACCCGAAGTTGCCCAGCAGACGGACCCCACCTCCAATCTCGAAGGTACCCGAACCGCTGCCCTCGAAGTCAACCTCGGCGGTGGCCATTTCCTCGAACCACACCGCATTATCCATATAGGAGAAGTTAGGCGTGGCAGTTTGGTACCCCCCACTGACATTGACGAAGAATCGGTCCTCCCAACTCGGCCGGGCTTCGTCGCCACTATCGGCACGAGCAACAGCCACCTCTCCAGCCATCACCAACGCCAATACGACGACTCCCAGGATCATGCCATTCACGATTCGTCTTTCCATGATCGGCCTCCTTTTTCGAGCACCGAACCATTCGGCACTCGACGCCTTAAAATGCAACTCGGGTACCACTTCCAAAACGCTACTGGATGATGCCCCTTGAGCTCCAAACCTCCTGTCCGCCGCGATACTCCTCGGAGGAAGTCGCCATCACCTTTTCCGAGTGGAGGCGAGACCCACAATAGTCAACACATAAGGATTGGCAGACCTATCTGAATAGATAGCGCTATACATTTCTATGTGGAATGTAGGTTATTGAGGTATGGCGCGATATTTGCTGGACAGTGAACACTGGGCGAGTTCACAGAAGGCATTAGGGACTACGAATCAATTGCCCTTGCCCAAGGCAAGTGCCTGCAGACGAGGTAGCTCTCGAAGTTGTCCCTCCTCGTGGCTAAGATAGATTGCAAAGGGCCGTTCGTGGTCGATCTCGAGCCTCGCTTTGGCGATGCACCGCGTCCCATCACGCGCCTGAAACTGGCACGGGTAGCCCGCCCTTTCGAAGACCCGCTCGCGGACCTCGGAGGGAATGTAGCGGGACTGCGCTTCTTCCTCTTCCTGTGCGGTTGCTTCCTCCGCGGAAATTTTGCCCGGGCGAGATATGCTTCTTCACTCTAACCTAACTACGTCTCCGCCAGCACCTTCCGCAAAATATCGACACCGCGATCGATGTCGGCCTCATCATTAAAAATATGAGTCGAGAATCGAATGGCGTTGTAGCTCTCCCTGGAGAGACCCTCCTCCTCGCAGTACGCGTAGGTTGACTGGGCCGCCTTCAGAATGACTTGGCGCTGCTCCCGCATACGACGGACGACGTCACCGGCGTTGCCTTTGTCGAGAGCGTAGGACATGAGAGCACAGGAAAGCTCAGGGTCGGCGGAGGTTAAGCAATGAAGGCTGGGGATCTCGTCGAGCTGACTCCGGAGATAGGCGTTGAGCTGGCGGCAGCGTGCCGTAATGCGCTCGCGCCCGATGGTGTTGTGAAAATCCATGGTCACGCCGTAACCCAGAACGCGGGGGATGCCACGTGTGCCGCCGGAGGCCGTGTAGCTTTTATATCCGCTAAACAAGAACGCGGGATGGATCCGGTCCTGGACCTCCTTTCGAATATAGAGAAGGCCACTGCCCTTGGGTGACAGCAACCACTTGTGGCCGCTATAGGCGTAAGTGTCCACGCCCAGTGCTTTCACGTTCACAGGGATCATCCCAGGGGCCTGGGCTCCGTCACACACCAGGAGAATTCCCTTCGGCCGCGTGAGGGCGGCGATCTCCGCCAGCGGCACCTTTACACCGTTAATAGTCTCGATGTGACTGAAGCTACATACCTTCGTGCGAGGCGTCAGGTGATCGCGGACGAGGTCTACGATCTCCTGCTTGTTGCTGACGATCTTCGGCATCGTGAAATACACGATTTCGATCCCACGGTGTTTGCGAAGGTACTGCCAGCAAACCATGCCGCCGCCGTGCTCATGGTTGGTGGTCAGCACTTGGTCTCCCGGCTCGAGATCGATGCCTGTGGCAACGGCGTTCATGGCCTCGGTGGTGTTGCGGGTAATGGCCACCTCCTCCACACCGGCGCCGATGAAGTCAGCCGCCTGAGCCCGCACTACATCCATGGCCTCCCCGCCCAGGTTGAACTCCTTCATGACGGGATTACCTTCTACATCATACAAGCCGCTCACGACGGCATCGATCACCACCCGCGGCGAGGCACCAAGACTCCCGCAATTCAGATGGATGAGGCCGGGATTGAATTGGAATTCCTTACGAACCCGCTTCCAAAAGGCATCGGGTCCCGAAGCCGATTCCAAGTCTTCGGAAAGCCGGCTCAGACGATCACTGAGGCCTTCCGCGACTTCCGGCACAAAAGGCAACGCACCCACACTCGCCGGCAAGGCTCTTCAGGAAACTTCGGCGTTTCATGAGATTTGGTAGAGCCCTTTCTCGCGCAGCTCGCTCGATGTTTTACTGATATGGGTTCCGTCAACGATATCCAAAGAAAGTTTGTCGCCTATCAGTGTTTTGATGTAGTCCACGTGAGGGCACGGCGGTGCATGATAGTTGTCTTTGGTGATGCAGGATGAAAGATGCACCACGATGTTCTCCTTTTGGACCTCTTCTTCCTTGAGGATCATTCGGGTGAGATCGTTCAGCTTCCGCATCACCGCCCGACCGCAGCATCCCCCGCAGGTCATGTAGAGAGTCCTGTATTCTTTGTCTTTTGGATAGTCGGAGAATCCGCCCGCGCGGTCATGGAACGACTTTTCACATAAATAGCCGGAGCATCTCTCCATCACGATGTCGCACTGAACTACAACGATGTACTGCTTATCCATGTCCACTCAATCCTTTCCCTACCCGATCCTTTAGCAAAACCGCTCGATGGTCCGATCCTAAGGGAGTGGCGACATCGACGCAAAGACGAGCTCCACCGCTTCAGGCGTTCCACTCTCTGTTCGGAAGCGGCCAGGAATCTGTGCGATTGTGGAAACTCATGTATTTTAAAACCGGTACTTCTGCATCACTTTAATAGTGATAGATGACTATTCGAGGCCGATTCCAATCTGGTATATCCCTTGCTATAGGATCGTTTCCGGCAACTAGAGGTAACAGGAAATGGAAGTACGTTCCAGGCTGGAGAGGTCGTGCTGGCGGGAACGTTGAGTCTTCCCATCGATGAGGGACCTCATCCCGCGGTCGTCCTGCTCTCCGGCGGCGGTCCTCACGACCGAGACGGCAGCTACGGCGACTTCAAACCGATGAAGATGATTTCCGAGCATCTCGTGGCTCGCGGATTCGCGGTGTTGCGCTACGACGACCCGGGCGTCGGGGAGTTGACCGGAAAAAACGTCATGGAATACCTCATGAGCGACTACGTGAGTTTCGTTTCGGCCCTCGTAGACTCGCTCATCGCTCGCGATGACATGGACGGCGAGCGCGTCGGCCTTCTGGGGATCAGTCAAGGATCGTCTCTCGCAGCACAAACGGCGACCTATCGCAACGACATTGCCTTTGTCGTCATGGTATCGGGGCACGGCGTGACGGGCGAAGAGCTCCTGTTCGAATATCATCGATACCTCGGCCGGGCCAGCGGCAAAAGCGAAGAAGAGATCGAGCAGATCCTTCGGCTTCAACGCCGCCTCAATGATGCGGCGCGAAGGGGAACCGGCTTTCAGGAGATCGAAACAGAAGCCAGGGCCCTAGCCAAGGCCGATTTCGAAGGGGATCAGGCATCCTTCGATGAGTACTTCCAAACGACGTTCATGGGAGCCATGCTCAGCATGGCGGGCACCCCGAACTACCGAGAGATCCTCGATTACACTCCCCTGCCCTACTTGAAAAACCTGGACAGCCCCGTGTTGTTGCTCTTCGGGGAAAAGGACGAGTTCATTGATGTGGAAGTCAATTCGGGCTTGATGACCGAAGCCCTTCGCCAGGCGGGAAACGACCACGTCACGGTGAAGGTCTTGCCTGGTGCCAATCATCTGTTCCTCGAGGAGGGATCTTCGTCATTCGAATTCGTACCTGGATTCCTCGATGCCATCTCGACCTGGCTGAAAGCCCATCGCGAATGAAAGGAGATCATCCATGAGAGCGCTCGTTCAAGACATTCGATACGGCTCGCGGATGCTCCTCAGGAAGCCCGGTTTCACGACCGTGGCGGTACTGACCTTGACGTTGGGTATTGGAGCCGGTACGGTGATCTTCAGCGTGGTCAACCACGTGCTTCTCCGCCCACTTCCCTTTCCGGATTCTGGTCGAATCCTTACGATCTGGAACACCTATCCGCAGTCTTCCTCCGGCGAGGAAGAAGTCTCCCCACCCGATTTCTGCGACTGGCGGGAGCAGAATCACTCCTTTGACCAACTCGCAGCCTACGAACGTTTTTCTTACGTCTGGACCGACGGTGCTGAACCGGTGCGTTTGCGTGCCGCAAGAGTCTCGGGAGATTTCTTCGCCGCTATGGGAGCCCGTCCCGTTCTCGGTCGCCCTATCCTTCCGGGGGACGATCACGAGGGAGCGCATCACGTCGTTGTCTTGAGCCATGAGCTCTGGAGGAGCCAGTTCGGATCCGACCCGTCTGTCGTGGGCGAGGCGATCACGCTCAACGGAATGGGCTTCACCGTTTCGGGAATCATGCCTGCCGAGCTCGGATTTCCCAGCGACGTTCAACCTCTGGACTCCCCTCGCCTATGAGCCCCCGTTCGAACCTGCTCTACGGAGAAGCACCTGGCTTCGAACCGTAGCGCGTCTCAAACCGGGTGTCACGCCGGCCGAGGCGCAGGCCGACATGTCCGCCATCGCGAGCCGTTTGGAGCACGAGCATCCCGAGTCCAACGCGGGACGAGGCGTCCGTGTCGTTTCTCTTTTCGAGAAAACCGTAGGGTCCGTCCGACCCGCCCTTCTCGTACTACTTGCCGCGGTCGGTTGTCTTCTCTTGATCGCCTGCACCAACGTCGCCAACTTGCTATTGGCCCGAGCATCGGGTCGGCAGAAGGAGATCGCCGTAAGGACGGCTCTTGGAGCCGGACGGCTTCGCCTGATTCGCCAGCTCGTGACGGAGGGCACCCTCCTGAGTTTGCTGGGAGGAGCCGGTGGAACACTCGCGGCCGTATGGGCCTTGGAGCTCGTGCGTCAACTCAATCCCGATACGATTCCTCGACTTCAGGAGGTGCAGCTGGACTTCAGGGTGCTCGGTATCATGCACCTCGTAACGTTGGCAGCAGGTGTTGCGGCCGCCGTAGCGCCGGCGTTGATGGTCACACGGGCAGATTTCTTTGAAGGGATCCGGGAATTCGGGACCTCTCGGGAAAATCCTCGAGGGCGGCGCTTTCGCACCACACTGATACGTCGTCGAAGTTGCCATGGCTCAGGTGCTGTCTTCGCCTCCACAGGTCAACCACGGTTCCGTACTTTCTTACTGGGACTGTTCGCCGCATTGGCACTGACGCTCGCGGTCGTGGGTGTCTTTGGCGTCATCTCCTATTCCGTCTCCCAACAGGCCCGCGATTTCGGCATCCGCGTTGCGCTGGGAGCGAAACCAGGCGATATCATTGGACTGGTCCTTAGGAGAGGATTCCTGACGGTTGGCGTAGGCATCGTCTTAGGTTTGGCTTGTTCACTGGCTCTGACGCAGTTCATGTCGAGCCTCCTCTTCGGGATCACTCCACACGACGCCTCGACTTTCGTTTTGGGTGCCCTCGCCTGTAGTGCCGCTGCGTTTGCAGCGTGTTACTTTCCCTCGCGGCGAGCGATGAAGGTCGACCCGATTACCGTACTACGAAGCGAGTAGTCATCTGAAGGAGCGCCAGGTCACTTTGGCCACCTCGCCCAGGGAGAGGATGTGCTCGGCCTCGAATGGCGTCGCCCGTTCCTGCTCCTTGTCGTCCCACACCCCGTTGTAGCTCGCGGTATCGATGGCAAAGAGATTCCCTGCGATCTCGATGATGAGCAAATGCACGCGAGAGATAGTCGCGATCGGACAAAACTCTTCCGGCATCGCAACGACGGGAGCGACCCAAGACAACGCCGGCCCGTGCCGCGCTTTGTCCCACGACGATGGTCGCCTCACCCACGATTAGAGGTGATTCGAATCTCTCCCAAAGGCGGCTCTCCCTCATCGACGAGCTCTTGGACGGCCATCTGGGGGCCGGCCAAATGGTGCACGAGCGTCGGAGGTTCCTTCAATCTGGGCAAATCGTCGACCTCCCACGCCCGATCGTGCTCCTTTTCCCACTCCCTCGATCTCTCCTCTGTCTCCACTTCGTCGAGGTAGAGCCGGTCCGGGATCCGCTTCCACGCCTCTTCCGGGTCATCCGGCCAAGAGCTCACCAGCTTCAGTCGCGGGAAACAACAAAAGGGATAACGGCCGCAGCGAACGAAAGCCGGACCGTTCAGCTTCCAAAGCTCGCAGTCTCTTTCCTCGCTCATCCATGAAGCCGATTGCAGTGCGCAGATCGAGCAATCGGTAACGAGACTCCAGGCTCGTCCCGACGTGCGAGGATAGAGCAGCAGCACCAAGTGTCGCAGCGAAAGAGCGGGGTCTTTGCCCAGACGAAGATCCGCTTTGGTGTGGCGCCCAATGACGGCGGTGCTGACCACATCCGGCTTAGACGCAAGAAACGCCGCACCGCGCACGGCATCGAAGTCCATGGCGACAAGAGCGACGCCCGGCCGGTTTCGACTGAGCCAACCACTCTCGAATTTTCTCGTAATGCTTCGAGAACAGCTCTCGGACTGAGAGCGGTGGGCGAGGCGATAAGGTATCCGCCGGAAGGTGAAGTACGGTCTTCTCGTTCTCAGCGGCCGAGTCAGGGTCGCTTTCGTGCCAGAAGATCCGCGATTCATTCATGCTTTGCAGGATCGTTTATAGAGTCAGGAAACTCCATTCCTTCGAAAAGGGGACTCTGCTCATGAGCACCGATTTATCTTTCAAGACGAGTAACTTGTCGCTGGGATTGACTCCGATACCGCGCTCCGGATCGAAGAGCCCCGGTTCGACACTAAACGTCATCCCTTCTTCGATGATGGTGGGATCGCCCAAGGCAATGAAGGGAGGTTGGTGGCCTTCGGAGTTTTGACCCTGGCCATGGGCGGGCCGATGATAAATGTAATCCTGCATCCCCTGCTTGACTTGATAGTCGTGGATTTTATAGGCCACTTCGTTGCATGCCACTCCGGGCTTGGTCTCCTCCACTTGGATCTGGACGCAGTTGGCCACGACTTGCCACATTTTCTCTTGCTTATCGTCCCAGGGATGGATCTGGTAGTTGCGGTAGCCTTCGCCGCCATGGCCTCCCAACAAGATGTCGGTGTTCACGTAGAGGTTGTCACCTTTCTGGACCTTGCTGTAGAAGAACTGGTTCGGGTGCGGGTAGGCGGTGGCTTGGCCGGTACGAACGTACTCCGACGTGATATACATGCCCACCGCGCTGTGGGGTTTCCCGTCCCTTTTCACGTCCTTCATCATGAGGTTCATTCCGTAAGCTTCGAGGGCCGTGCCGATCTCGAAGTCCGTGGCTTCGACACCTCGTTCCAGAATGTAGTCACGAGAGAAGGCGTGAACTTTGTCGAAATAGCGATAAGCCCTTTGCGCCAGCGCAATCTCTTCTTTGGTTTTAATGATGCGCATTCCGAGACAGATGTCGCTGATATCGACGAACTTCGCGTTCGGAAGCACTTTCTCGACCGTCTTCATCTGAGAGGGGCGAAGCTCCACATCGATACCGATGGTCTTATCCGCAAATCCCTTTTTCGCGAGCCCGCTCAAGGTCCAAGCCCAGAGGTCCACGGGACCTCCTTTGACGACCTGACCCCGGTTGGGAAATCCTCCCTCGGCGTGCGGATAGCAGAAGTAGTATTCGAATCTCCGTGCACCACCAGGACTGAATGAGCTCGCGGTCAATCCCCGGTGCGAACCAGTAAACCGTGTCTGTCTCGTCCACGGGAAAAAACGCCCAGGTCGAGCGCTCGCCGCTTCCTCGAAAGCACCCCGTGAAGTAGACCATGTTGGTGTCGGTGGAGAGCAAAACGGCGTCAACGCCTTTCTCAGCCACCTTCTCCTTCAGGCGACGGGTCGCGGCCTGGTACCAGTCGAGCGGCAGCCGGTCGTAGCCCATCGGCGCCGGGTCTGGTTGGCCGGGACGGTCGATGAGCAGCTTTTCCGATGCGCTTTCTTCCTTTTGGACCGCCGTAGCGCATGCGAGATTGTCTAGGGCCATTCCGGCCGTAGCGAAGCCTATTCCTGCATTTCTCAAAAAATCGCGTCTGGATGTGCTCACGGGGACCTCCTCGGGCAAGAGATGGAAAGGAACTCGTCGGCGTTCATGGATTTAGCCGCATCGTAGTTGGTTCATCGTGAACCCGTCAAGTCTTCGGTCGGCGACAGCTCCCTGCTCGCAAGGTCTCTGGTAGCCTCATGTTCTTCGATCCCCGGATGAACGCCTTACCGCGAGTATGGCGTTTACAGCGGACGGTAGCTGGCTGGCCATCGTATCGCACCACGGCGGCCTTTGGCTGGTACCGCTGTCGCCGGAGGTAGGACCAGAAGCCCGCCTCCTTCTTGAAGAAGGGATCGGATCTTTTCCTGAAATAAAGTTGGACGCTCGCCGTCGGCAGCTCCTGGTGCCGGGAACCCGTGGTCGGCTTTGGCTGGTTCCTCTCGAGGGCGGTCTCCCTCGGGCGTTGTCCACCGGCTTTTCCACGGATTTGTATCGGGTCGCTTTGGGTCCTGAGGGTCGAAGGGTTGCGACCGGCATCGGTGCAGGTCCCGCCGATGAGAAAGTGATCCGGGTGTTGCATCTCGAATCGGGGGTGGTGCAGGTGCTCGGTCCACCAGACGGTGTCGGCGACGTCTTCGAAGGAGGAACCTTTGGTCTTGCCTTCACTCCCAACGGCCGTCTCGTCTCTGCTGGAACCTATGGACTGTATCTGTGGGATCTCGAGAACGGTAGCGCAGAGATTGTAGACAAAGGTTCCTTGCAGAGCGGGTGGGGAGACGGGACCCGCATGGCGTTGAGTCCCGACGGCCGATGGGTCCTCGTCTCGAGAGTTACCCAAGAAAGAAGCGGGACGCTGACGCTCTACGATCTCGAAGACGGTGGGTCTAGGGTTCTGACCAATTACGGAACCTTAGCACTTTGTGTGGCTTTCGATCCTACCGGCCAGTTCATGGTGACGGCCGACCATACGGGTGTGATCCGAGTGGGCCCGGTGACCGGCGGAGAGCCCCACTTGTTTCTGGGACACGAAAAGATGTTGGCTTACGGCTTGAGCGTTTCCCCTGATGGCCGGTGGCTGGCCTCGAGCGACCGCAGCGGTAAACTACGACTCTGGCCCATGCCGGATTCGGACGAGCCGCCCTTTCACACCCTGCCCTACGGCGAGCTCCTCGATCGTCTGCATACGCTGACCAACCTCCGGGCCGTTCCCGATGAAACGTCTTCGACGGGCTACAAGCTCGAACCCGGCCCCTTCCCCGGATGGAAGAACGTGCCCACCTGGTGATTCACCTTCGCAAATAGTTGTAAGATGGTATCTCCACGGCCAGTACGGCCCGATCGGAGGTAGGTCAATGAGTCGATTCTCACCTGTTTGGGCAGCTTTAATGGGCATTCTTCTCGCTGCTCCCCTATGGGGACAACCGGGACGGAACGAGACCGACGCGGCCCACGCGTTCGTAGAAAAGTCGCCGACTCTTGGCGAGCCCTTCCCAAGCCTGACTGCCTACGACGCCGAGGGCAGATCATTTGATTTGACACGGTTGCGTGGAAACATCACGGTGGTGACGTTTGGCTGCTTGACCTGACCGCCCTTCATGAGAAAGGTCCCCAGGCTGGAGACCGTGTTTCGAGATTACTCGCCGAAGGGCGTGAAGTTCTTCTACATCTACAAGTCCCTCGCCCACCCCGAGTACTACGAGGACGTCGTCGCGCGGATCTATGAGCTCCGCGGCGAGCAGGTCCACATGCCTTTCGACATAGACACCTATGTGGAGCCTTATACGCTCGACGAACGCTTGATGCATGTCCGAGAAGCAAAAAAGAGACTTGGTACCGAGATTCCCTGGATCGTCGACGACATGGACAACCGACTCAAGCATGCGCTCGGAGACATGTCGAACTCCGAGTTCGTCATCGACGAGCAAGGCGTGATCCGACGAAAACGCGCATGGAGCGATCCCGAGGCCTTGCGGAGCGATCTAATAGAGCTGGTCGGCGCGGTTGAAAATCCCACCACCGTCGAGGAGCTCGGCATGAAATTCGTCGCGCCTCCTCAGACTGTCGCACGGGGAGTCATCCCCCGCCTCGATTTACCGAAAGGTTTGAAGCCCCTCCGTGTCCGGCCCGCCAAATCCGCGGGAGGAGCGCCTTTTTACGCCAAGTTGCGAGCCGAAGCTTATCCTGACTTTCTCGAAGGAGGACGGGGACAAATATATCTCGGGTTTCGGCTCGACCCCATCTACCCGGGGGTCCACTGGAATAATTTAGTGGCTCCCCTTCATTTCGAGATCGACGCGCCCCCAGGAGTCAGAATTGAGCCCATCTCGGGTCGAGGACCCAAGCTGAAGGTGGCCAGTGACGCCGATCCTCGTGAGTTCCTGCTCGAAGCCATGGCGTCCAATTTCGACCAGCCACTTCTCGTAACGGCAAGCTACTACGCCTGTAACGACGACGAAGGGTGGTGTAAGCCCATTAGGCAAAGCTACGCCGTTGACCTCGAGGTCGACCGGGACGGCGGTTCGGCCATTCGAAAAGCGGAATACTTCGTCGACGATCCTACGGTGAAGAAGTCGAGTGATTCCGACCTGGCGCAAAAGCTCGACCGCGAGCTCGCGCGCGTTTTGTCGGACTCGCCCGCTCCGGGTTTGGCCGTGGGTGTGGTTCGGAATCAGAAGCTCGTCTATGCGAAGGGTTTTGGCCTGTCGAATGTCGAGACCGGGGCCAAGGTTTCGACGCGGACCCTTTTTCACATGGCATCGGTGACCAAGCCTTTCGTCGCCACCGCTATCGTGCAGCTCCTCGAGCAACAGAAGCTTTCTCTCGACGATCGCATCGTGAAACACCTTCCATATTTCAAGATGGCCGACGATCGTTACTCCACCCTTACGATCCGCCAGCTCGTAACTCATTCCTCGGGAATGCCCGACGTCGAAGACTATCACTGGGACGAGCCGGAATACGACGAGGGAGCGCTCGGGCGTTTCGTCCGAAGCCTCGATAATCGGGAGCTCTTGTTCGAGCCCGGCGAAAAATTCACCTACAGCAATATCGGCTTCGAGATCCTGGGCGACTTGATCGCCAAAGTGTCCGGCCGGTCGTTCGCCGACTACGTCAAGGAGAACATCCTCCTTCCTCTGGGCATGAACGACAGCAGTATTCTCATACGAGACGTCGATCCGACTCTCCTTGCCCGTGGGCACGTCCAGGGAGAAGACGAAAAAACGCAAATCACCGAGCACTATGCCTACAACCGCCGTCACGGACCGAGCTCGACACTCCACTCGAACGTGGTCAACATGAGCCGTTGGGCCATGGCCAATATGAACGGCGGTGAGCTGGAGGGAACGCGCATTCTGAAATCGTCGAGCTACAAGCTTCTGTGGACACCCAGCGTGGAAGTGGAGAGAGGTGACCGATCAGTGAACGTGGGTCTCAGCTGGTTTCTATCGGAACGTGACGGGCACCAGACGGTCAGCCACAGCGGGGGAGACACCGGTTATGGTACCTATTTCGTCATGGTGCCCGACGCCGGTGTGGCGGTCATCGTGCTCAGCAACTACTCCGGCCCAGAGAGTCCCGTCGGCGAGGTTACGCGGCTCGCTTTGGAGCTCGCGTTGGATTCCGAGTGAGGGCTACTCGCGCACCGACTGTCCGTTCCCATCCACCTTGACGACCGGGAAACCGCCGGTGTGAGCTCCTGGGTCGACATTCGAGAGGCGGACAACTCTTCGCCCTTCTCGGGTCAATGTCGTGATTTCCAGGTCAACCGCTCCCTCCTCCCCTTGCCCAAAGTGAAGGGGCGTCGCGTTCTGGGAAACATCACAACGGCCTGTCTCAGGCTCACTTCTTTCGCCCCTGAGAGTCCGTTACAATTGTCACTGCACCTCGGGAGAGAGGGCTACTAATGGTGCTTTGGTTTGATGTAGACAATGGGATAAGCGAACGGATCTTCTTTCTCGGCGAGTTCCTCGATTTCACCAATGATCTCTCCGTCTGTCATCCGGCGGTAATGTTTTCTCTGCCAGGTAATCATTCTGAAAGGGCGTCCTTCACGGAGCCATCGCTCACCGGTTGCTTGGATTCCCTCGTCATTGGTAACAAGGACGCACTTCGTATTGGCTACGTGCTCAAAAAGAACGGGGTCTTTAGTTCCTTCGGGAAGAGCGTCGATAGCTCGTTGCACACTCCATCCTCTGCGCTTCAAACCATCGATGACTTGCTGACGGACGCACGCGTCAAAGAAAAGAGGAAAGCGACCAGCCACTACTAAACCGATTTGTTACTAAGGTAATCCGAGCGCTTCTGCTCGTGCCCAGCTGCGGCTTTGTCTTCATCCGCAAAGGAAGCGTCAATCTCATCTTTATGGTCGTAGTAGTAGGCAAGAGCGGCATGAATCTGGCTAAGGGTCAAAGGGGTGGCGAACACATTGAGCATTTTTTCCGGAGAATAGCCCTCTTCATGGAGACAAACGATGTCCTTGACTGTGATCCGTGTCCTGTCAATACAAGCTTTGCCGCCACAGACCTTTGGGTCCTTCGTGATGTGCGTGTAAACGGTTATTCCAGCTGTAGTAGCCATACCAACTCCATTATACCGTTTTTCTCCGGGAATGGCCTTTCGAGCACCTGGGCCAACGTCGCTCACATCGAGGCCCAGCTTCCGTATTTTCAAGATGGCCGACGAGCGCTACGCCACCCTTACGATCCGTCAGCGCCTGACCCACTCAACCGGCATGCCCGATGTCGAAGACTCTCACTGGAACGAATCGGAATATGGCGGGGGACGGCTGGAGCATCCTGCGGGGAGTCCATCGGCGATGTCACTCGGCTTGCACTGGTGCTCGCAGTCGCCTAATGCACCAACTGTCCGTCCGCATCAACCTTGACAACCAGGAAACCGCCGACGTGATCTTTCGGGTCAACGTTCTGGAGACGGGCAGCCTTCCGTCCGTCCCGGGCCAATGTCGTGATTTCCAGGTCAACAGACCTTTCCTCCCCGAGTCCAAAGTGAAGGGACATTGCGTTCTGGGAGCAGTAGCCCGATCCCGACTCGACAATACGGGTTCCGAGGAGCTTCTCTGTTCCAGCGACGTAGAGGCGGATTTCTGAACCGGCTCGCGTGTAACGGCCTTTTGCATCGAGCAGCATTACATGAAGAGAGTGACGACCTTGCTCCTCGGATAACAAGTTTCTAAAGAGATAGTGGTTTTTGTTCGAGAACGCCAGGTCTTGGTCGCCGTCGCGATCGAAATCGGCCCATTGAACGCCGTAGCCACCGACATTCTCCTTGATGACTTCCGGCGTGACATCCTTGAAGCTGCCTCCTTCGTTTCGATAGAGGACTCCGTTTGCATACAGATCCTGACGCCCGTCGTTGTCCATATCCGCCCATGACGCCGTGCCGCGCCACCCATCATTGACCAAGCCGACGTCGGAGGCGACATTGATGAATCGACCTTCGCCGTCGTTTCGATAGAGCGCATCGACCGCGCCCAGATTCGTAACATAGATATCGAGGTCACCGTCGTTGTCGAAGTCTACGAGGTCGGGCCGGATGCTCCCCGGAGCGTGTAGCTCCGGTTCTTCCATGATCGTTCTTCCTCCCGATTCCACGCCGAGCTCCTGAGCGACATCGACGAAACGGTCTCCATCGTTCCGATAGAAGCTGTTGGGATGCCCGTCCATGTTGGCCAGGTACATATCGAGGTCGCCGTCCTCATCGAAGTCGAACCACACCGCCCCCATAGAGGCGCGAGAACTGGCGAGGCCCGTTGCCTCGGAGACACTCGTGAAAGTCCCCTCGTCATTACGAAACAGCACATCGGGTCGGTCCCGAAACGCGATGAAGAGATCGACGTCCCCATCGTTGTCATAGTCAATCCAACTTATCTGCCGGCTCACTCCACCCGCCGGCAATTCGACGCCGACGGACTGCGTCACGTCTGTGAAATGTTTGCCATCGCCTTCATTGTGATAGAGTCGATTCGCTTCAAGGGAGGGGCCCGTTGAAGACCCTCCAGAAAAGCCCACATACACATCCATGTGACCATCGCTGTCGTAGTCTCCCCAACCGACCGCTCTCGTCTGCTCTCGGTCGGCAAGTCCGATCTCGTCCGCTACATCGGTAAACTTCCCACCGTCATTTCGATACAGACGGTTCGGAGGACTCGGATTTCCTCCAAACCCAACGAAAAGATCCAAATCTCCGTCGTTGTCGAAGTCCGCCCAAGCGTTCGTATGGGAGCTTTTGTCCGCGAAAAGCTCGGGCTGGTGCAGCTCGAACTGTGCAACGTCCTCTAATTCGGTGCGCGAGACCTTTTCCTGGCACACCGCTAGAAAAGCTATTGAGAAAAACGTCAGGAGAGTTCCGACCGATGGTTTCATCTTGCGCTCCTTTTTTCGCGACTGGATGGGAGTATATATCTGTCAGCGTGGTTCAAGAACCGACTTTTGACTTTGGTGCGGATTTTACATAGTTTCTTCCAGGGCCAGCACTGAAGGGAGTGTCCCAGTTCCCAACCTGAGCACACCTCCGGGAGGTGAAACAGTGAAACAAAGCGTTTACGCTCTGTGCGTTTCCCTATTGCTCCTGACCACAACGTTTTGCTCTAGTGGGAACAGCCCGGACCTCTTGACCAACCCGGCCATTTCGGACCCAAGCCTCCCAGCAAAGACCGAATCGGCCAGCGCGTGGAATCAGGCCGTGGGCGCCCCCCTCGCTTGCTCCGACATCGATGAAGTGAACATACGATTCAGTGAGCCCGGCTGGGTCAACAGGAACCATGTCGGTCTGTTCGTAAAGTACATCGGCGTACCGAATGGCGAAATAAAACTCAATATCTGGTGGGACTGGGAGAACGATCCTGAGTTATTAGAGACGGTGAAGATCGAGGATGAGGACCTGAGACGAAACGGTGATCGACTGGATCTAGAGAAGATTATCGAGCATTCATACCCGAGAGGAACCGAGAGCATCCAACGTTTAGTGCGAGTGGAGCTTACTCTAAAAGGCCGACCAGGTCACTGTGCACGAAATCGGCACATTTTCACCAGGCCTACAGTCGTTGAAAGGGAGCCGGGGGTATGGTTCGTGATTGACTTCGAGGACCAGACGCCGGGGCAAGAGGGGTGGACTTCACCATTCCCGGTTACCGGCACCACAGCCGAATTGCACAAAGACCCAGGCACCCCTGTAGAATACGCCCGGTACTCCATCCATTTTGCGGGTGATACGAGCTATATACATTTCCCCGTACCAGCAACGATCACCTGGTGGAATTGGTTTTGCGCCGCCGATTTTGATTGGGGTCCTACTCCTTTCGACAGTGGGACTGTGACGGTGAGCGTACCCGCGACTGGTGGCACGATAGGAAGAAACGGAACGATCATAAATACAGGATGGAGCGAAAGACCATACGTGAACGCCAGCTGTAGCGGGATCATAGGTCACGTCACCTTCCAGGCTCCAGGCGTAAAAACTCTGAGGATAATCGTTCAGAGACCTTGAAGCTCGCGCTCCTTGTTGGAGCCATCCGAAACCTTCCTTGTGACGTTCGTCAACGTAAGATACGCTAGCCTGTCCCAAGGGTTCGGGCCAGCTGAAACGGATCCTGACTGGTGGTCCAAGGAGGTTTCAGATGTCAACAAGAGCCATCCTGCCAGTAGCTTTGTTCCTCCTTGCTATGGGTCCGATATCTGGACACGCGCAAGTCATCCCGTCTGAACACTTCGAGCAGCTCGAGTATCGACAGCTCGGGCCGATGGGCAACCGCGTCATTGCGGTCGCAGGCATCCCAGGCGATCCCCTCGTCTATTACGCCGGCGCGGCATCCGGGGGACTGTGGAAATCCAGTGACGGCGGCACCGTTTGGGAGCCCATTTTTGATGATCAACCGGTTTCTTCCGTCGGGTCGGTGGCCGTTGCGCCGTCGGATTCGAACGTCATTTGGGCCGGGACCGGCGAGACCTTCATCCGAAGCAATGTTTCCATCGGGAACGGTATTTATAAGTTGACCGACAGCGGCAAGACGTGGACGCATATGGGTCTCGACGAGACGGGGAGGATCGGGAGGATCGTGATCGATCCGCGTGATCCGGATGTCGTTTTTGCCGCCGCCATGGGGCATGGCTACGGACCGCAAGAAGACCGAGGCGTGTTCCGCACGACCGACGGAGGAAAAACCTGGGAGAAAGTGCTCTTCGTGGATGAGAACACGGGCTGTTCCGATATCGCCATGGATCCCAACAACCCTCGGATTCTTTTCGCCGGGATGTGGCAGTTGGTGATGAACACATGGGGAAGAGAGAGCGGTGGACCGGGGAGCGGCATTTACAGGTCGAAGGACCGCGGAACAACGTGGAAGCGCCTTAGCGGGAACGGTCTGCCAACAGCCCCGGTGGGAAAGGTCGGGGTGGCCGTAGCTCCCAGCAACTCCAATCGAGTCTATGCCTTGATCGAGACCGGAGACGGTATCCCATGGAAGGGAGAGGTAACCGCGAACGGTGTGCTCTGGAGATCGGATGATGGAGGAGAGAACTGGGAGCTGGTCAACTATGACCACGCGCTAATCCAACGACCGGCCTACTACACGCGGTTAGCGGTGGAGCCGGACGACTACGACGAGATCTATACGCTCGCTCCGAGGCTCAGCAAATCGCTCGATGGCGGCAAAACGGTGAAGAGGACACCCGGCGGTGGCGACAACCACGACATGTGGATCGATCCCACCAACGGGGATCGGATGATGATCGGCGACGATGGAGGCGCTCTCATCTCGGTCAACCGAGGCAAATCTTGGCGCCGCATCAAGCTTCCCATTGCCCAGATGTACCACGTCGCGGTGGACAACCAGATCCCTTACTACCTCTATGGCAACCGTCAGGATGGACCCTCCTTCCGAGGTCCCAGCAACAGTCTGATGGGTCGCAGCATCCCGTCGGGTTTGTGGCACGAAGCGGGCGGTTGCGAGAGCGGTTTTGCCTACCCCGATCCGGTCGACACAAATATCGTTTGGTCGGGCTGCTACAACGCCAGGCTCGATCGCTACGACATTTCGACCGGCAGCAACCGTTCGGTCCGTGTCTGGCCGGAAGTCCAGATGGGTTGGCCCGCCGGCGATCTGAAGTATCGTTTCCAATGGACCTTTCCCATCTCCATCTCACCGCACGATCACCGTCGAGTCTACGTAGGTAGCCAACATGTGCATCAGACGACCGATGGTGGCCATAGCTGGCAGATCATCAGTCCCGACTTACCACCCAAGACAGGAGATGCTGAAGAGCTGCGGGCGGCCTCACCTTCGACAATCTCAGCGTCGAGTATGGCTGCGTCGTTTTTGCCATCGCCGAATCGCCGTTGGAAGAGGGCTGTATCTGGGCAGGCACCAATGACGGGCTGCTGCATGTAACCCGAGACGGCGGCGCCAACTGGACGAATGTGACCGCCAACATTCCCGACCTTCCGCCGGCCGGCACGGTGAGCAACATCGAGCCCTCGAAGTACGACGCCGGTACAGCCTACATCACGTTCGACCTTCACCAGGTCAACAACCGCGATCCTTTCGTCTACAAAACCACCGACTATGGCAAGAGCTGGAAATCGGTTAGCTCGGATATTCCCAAAAGCGTCTTTAGCTATGCGCACTGCGTCCGCGAAGATCCGAAACGGAAAGGACTGCTCTATCTGGGGACCGAGAACGCGCTTTATGTTTCCCTCAATGATGGTGATAACTGGGTTCCCTTTCAGAGCAACCTGCCACCAGCACCCGTACATTGGCTGGTCATCCAGGAGCACTTCAACGACCTGGTAGTGGCCACCTATGGCCGGAGCTTCTGGATCATGGATGACGTCACGCCGCTTCAGCAGCTCAACCCAGATGTCGCTCGAATCGGACGCCACCCTTTTTGCTCCGCGGCCGGCTTACCGTTTTCGGAGTGTCCTCAGCTCACAGGGTTGTCCGGATGACCAATGCGCCGGTCAGAATCCTCCCTATGGAGCGTCCATTAATTACTACTTAAAGAGCGCTCCGTGAAGGAGAAGTCAAAGTAATCCTTCTGGATGCCGAGGGTCGAGAAATTAGAAGTCTCGAGGGAACGAAAGAACCCGGCATCAACCGCATTTGGTGGGATTTGAGATATGAGTCGTCCACCGAAGTCAAGCTGAGAAACCCGCCACCAGGGCAGCCTCACGTAAAGCCCGGGCCCGAAGGATGGAGACCGGTCGTAAGCTATGGAATCCGCGCCGGACAACTTGGACCTCTGGTCGTGCCTGAGACCTATACGGTGAAGCTCACGGTGGATGGAGCCGAACACATCAAAAACATCACAGTGAAGAAGGATCCAAGCACACCGTCGAGTGAAGCGGATATTCGCTCTCAGGTGAAGCTTTCGCTCGAGATTCTGGACGATATCAACTCGCTCGCGCAGACGATCAATCAGATCGAATGGATCCGAAAACAGCTCCACAATCTCACCGCCGTCCTGCAGGAGGAGGAAGGCGCGGCAGCGGTCATGACTTCCGTCGAGGAGCTCGAAGAAAAACTGCTCGCCGTCGAGGAGAACCTCTTCCAAATGCAACTGACGGGAGCGGGTCAAGACATCTTTCGCTCACCAGCAAAGCTTTATAGTCAGTACTGCACACTGGCCGGCGCCGTAGCGGGCGCCGCCGACATAGGTTACGGCTACGACGATTATCCGCCAACGACGCAGCAAGTTGAAGTCCATGAAGTATTGAAGGAACGGCTGACGACCTACAAGACTCAGTTCAACGAACTGCTCGACCAAGATCTTCCCGCTTTCAATAACCTGTTAAAAAGAAACAATCTTGCAAACATCATTGTCCCCGAATCACCTTGAGCCCACGGACTCGAGGGGTCCGTCGAAGGAGGTGCCAAGATGTTGAGAAAGAAAGTCGGATTATTGGCAGACTTGTCAGTCATTTTTGCGTTGACTCTTTTCATTTTTGCCGGGTGCCTGACCCGAGGCCACGCCCAGCCCATCACCCCGGAAGGACTCGAGCAGCTCGAGTATCGCTTCATTGGACCTCCCGGGAACCGGCTCATCGCTGTCGCAGGTATTCCGGGTGATGTCAACACGGCCTACGTAGGAGCTGCCTCGGGCGGCATCTGGAAATCTTCCGACGGCGGTGTCAACTGGGAACCGATTTTTGATGATCAGGAGGTCTCCTCGATTGGCTCTTTGGCCATTGCCGCCTCCGACCCCAACGTCATCTGGGCGGGGACCGGCGAAGCCTTCATTCGAGGCAACATATCGATCGGAAACGGAATTTATAAGTCCACGGATGCAGGGAAGACCTGGAAACACATGGGCCTCGACAAGTCCGGCAGAATCGGCAGGGTCGTCATCCATCCCGGGAATCCCGACATCGTTTTCGCCGCCGCCATGGGGCACTGCTATGGCCCCCAGAAGGAGCGCGGTCTCTATCGCACCACCGATGGAGGCGAGACCTGGGAGCAAATTTTGTTCGTGGATGAAAACACCGGCGCCGCGGACATTGCGATGGACCCCAACAACCCCCGCATTCTCTTCGCCGGGATGTGGCAGCTCGACATCAAGACCTGGGGTCGATGGAGCGGCGGTCCAGGCAGCGGGCTCTATAAATCAACGGATGGTGGCACCACCTGGAAGCATCTCACCCCGGACGATGGTCTTCCGGAGTCTCCCGTGGGAAGAATCGGGGTGGCCATATCTCGCAGCAACTCGAAACGTGTCTATGCCTTGATTGAGACCTACGGAGGCTCACTCTGGCGTTCCGATGATGGAGGAGACAAGTGGAATTTGGTCAGCTATCGGCGAGAGCTGAACGAGCGACCTCATTACTACTCACGGTTAGAGGTTTTGCCCGACGATGAAGACGAAGTCTTTTTCATCGCGGCTCAAATCTACAAAACACTCGACGGTGGTGTTACGGCTTCTGCCGTGCCAACCGGTCAGGATCCCCACGACATGTGGATCGATCCCACCAATCCCAATCGAATTTACCTGGCCGACGATCATGGTATTTTGTTTTCCGTCGATCGCGGCAAATTCTGGCGGAGAGCCATTCTGCCCGTTTCGCAAATGTATCATGTGGCGGTTGACAACCAGGTCCCTTACTTCGTTTACGGCAACGAACAAGATGGCCCCTCCTTCCGTGGTCCCAGCAACAGTCTGTTGTCCGTGGGTATCTCCTCACACAAATGGCGTGGCGTCGCTGGATGTGAAAGCGGCTTTGGGATTCCCGATCCCGTTGACAACAACATCACATGGGGTGGCTGCTACAATGCCGGCCTCGACCGCCATGACCTCAGGACCGGCCACGCCCATTCCGTCCGCGTCTGGCCGGAGTCACCCATGGGTTGGCCGGCGGCGGACCTGAAGTATCGCTTTCAATGGACCTTCCCTATCGCCATATCACCGCACGATCACAACAAGGTTTACGTCGGTAGCCAGCATGTGCACCAGACGACCGACGGCGGCCATAGCTGGTCGGTCATCAGCCCCGATCTTTCCACGAACAACACGGAGTACCAGCAGATATCCGGCGGCATCGCCCCCGATAACCTCGGCGTCGAATATGGATGCGTCGTCTTCGCTTTGGCGGAGTCGCCCCTCGAAGCAGGATTGATTTGGGCCGGGACCAACGACGGTCAAGTGCAGGTGACCCGAGACGGAGGCACAAACTGGACCAATGTTACTGCAAACATCCCCGAGCTTCCTCCTCTGGGAACGGTGAGCAACATCGAACCTTCCCGCTATGACGCCGGCGCGGCCTACATCACCGTGGACCTCCATCAAGTGGACAACCGAGATCCGTTTGTCTATAAGACCGCGGATTACGGCGAGAGCTGGAAGCTGATCAGCGCGGATGTTCCGAAGAGCGTTTTCAGCTATGCCCACTGTGTGCGGGAGGATCCCAAGCGGAAGGGACTTTTGTATTTGGGGACGGAAAACGCGCTCTATGTTTCCTTTGATGACGGCACGAACTGGATGCCCCTGCAATCCAACATGCCACGCGCACCCGTTCACTGGATGGTCGTTCAGGAGAACTTCAATGATCTGGTCGTGGCTACCTATGGCCGCGGTTTCTGGATCATGGATGACATCACACCGCTTCAACAGTTGACGGGAGAGGTTCTAGAATCGGATGTCAGTCTTCTGACGCCTCGTCCGTCCTACCGTTTCATTTATAAGGCAGAGCGACGCCGGGACCTGCCGAACGACCAGTGTGTCGGACAAAATCCTCCGTATGGCGCTTCCCTCAATTACTACTCGAAATCGGCCGCGGAAGATGGAGCGGAACTCACCATACTGGATGAAAGCGGCAAAACCATAAGAAATCTCACGGGCCCCATGGATGCCGGCATCAACCGTGTCTGGTGGGACCTCAGGCACGAGCCGCAAAGACAGCCGAAGCTGAGAACCCAACCTCTTGACTTCCCCCACGAGAAGTTCAACAAGGAAGGATGGCGCCCTCTTAGAAACTTTGGAATCAGTCGCGGGCTGACTCCGCCTCTGGTGTCTCCCGGCACCTACACCGTGAAACTCGCTGTTGACGGTCAGGAATTCACTCAGACGCTCGAGGTGAGAAAAGACCCGAGCTCCGCCAGCAGCCTGGCCGACATTAAAGCTCAAGAGAAGATGTTGCTCGCACTCCGGGATGATTTGAACACCGTGACGGACATGATCAATCAAACCGAATGGATGAGAAAGCAGATCTCGGATTTGATCCATCGGTTGGAGGAGGATGAAGGCTCAACCGAGCTCGTTGCGGCCGCCAAGGAGCTCGACGATAAGCTCCTGGGAGTATCGGAAAACCTATACCAAGTCCGGCTTGCAGGGGGAGTGGGAGGCAGTGAGAACGGATTCCGTCGGCCTGCCAAGCTCTTCACCCAGATCTGCATGCTCATTGGCGACGTGGGCGTCCGATCCGCGGATTTCCCACCGACGACGCAACAGGTCGCGGTGCATGAATTGTTCAAAGAGAGATTGGCAACGTATCAGGGTCAGCTCAACGACGTCATCAACACCGACGTCGCAGCGTTTCACAATCTGTTGAGGCAGAACAACATCGAAAGCATCGTGACTAAGATGCCGTAAGAAAATGGGGACAGGTCCAATTTTCACTAGGAAAATGGGGACTGTCCCTATTTTCACTTCAATCTCTGAAAAAGCTCTTTGAAACCGGGCTCCTCTCGAATGGGCTCGAAATAGGGGTCGCTCCCGAGGAATTCTTGGGTGAGGGGATGGATCTCGTGAGCCTTCTGAAGCGCCTCGAGGGCCTTCTTCTCGTCACCCTTTTGTGCGTAAGCGCGCGCTAAGAATATATGGGTTTGGAAGGTCCCGGGACGAATCCGCTCGGCGACTTTCAACGTCGAGATCGCGCGGAGGGATTCCTCCTTTTCAAGATACCGGCGAGGCATGTAGAAGGACGTGGTCACGAACACGTATTCGAGGATGCGTTGAGCCGCATAGGCTTTCCTTGGCCTGGACATGTCCTTAGATTGTTTCTCGAGCTCGTCCAGTTGAAGCTCGCGAGTCATGTCCCCGACCGTCCACAGCCGATCCCCGGACTCAAAGCGAAGAACAAACCGGTTGAACCGTTTCATGTATTCGAGTCGCTTCTCGGCCAACTCATCTTCCAATTCGACCGTATCTCTCACCTTATCGAGCTTCTCGAGCTCGCCCACCTTAGCAGCAAGCCTTTCGAGGTCGTCCGGGTCCACCGAATCATCGAAATCCTCGACGAGCGCTCGATAGCGCAAGTAAGCTTCATACGGATCTTCCAAGCTTTCCACCTCGGACAAACGACGTCGGTAGATGTCGTCAACGATACCGTCGTTTCCCGCGCGTAGTCCGGATTTCACCGCCTGAAGCTCCATCCAATCCACGGCGCGCGTGCAAACTCCAGAAGGCCCCCATTGATGGCTTCCGTCGAAGGACTCGAAGCGGTGGGCGATCTCGTGACCGTCGAGCTCTCGGTCGAGTGCCCGCATCTCCTCATAGTTGAAGTCGGTCCAACCTGCAGCTCCGTAATACGCATAGCGAGTCTTTTGGGGCGGCCGGTAGTCGCCAGGGAATCCTCCGCCGAAAGCGATGATGCCCGCGACATTTTGTTCGAGCTGGGCCGCCATGATCCAAGCGACGCGTGCGGTACCCGAAAAACCGGAAAGGTAGAAGCGCTTCGAGTCGATGGGGAACAAATAGGTCGCGTCAGTGAGCATGGCCCTCAAGGCGGGGGTATTAACGTCTTCACTGGTGTCACTTGCCGTGTTGTACGAGCTCACCAGGACATAGCCGCATTGCTCAGCCGCCTCGATGAAACGATCGAGCGGAACTCGCGCTCGGCCGCGAGGATCCATCAAGAAGAGAGCCGGCCACTTCCTGGACAGCTTGTAGTCTGACGGAAGATAGACGGCGTAGCTCTGTGCCGGGTCGGCGGCGGATGTGATGTTCTCGATAACCTCGCCGGCCTTGACGGTATCTAGAATCGCCCTTGCCTTTTCCTCGAATCCGGGAGGAGGAATATCTTGAACAGCAAAGGCGCCGGGGAAGGTTATCGCGACAAAAACAACGACCCACAAGAATCGAAGGCTCACCCGGATTCTCCCAGACATGTTATGGTTTGCGGGGCTATGGCTCGATGCGAATCCCTTGGACGTCGTCGAACATGGCCTTTACACCCCAGCCGCCGAAACTCTCCGAAACGGCCATCCAGATCTCGTTCTTGCCTGGCTTCAGAGGTAGATACAGCTCGTCGAAATATCCAATGGTCCCAAGGTAGCGGTAGTCCCGGGATCGGTAGAGGTTGTCGCCTCCGTAGATCAGACGGCCGTTTGGGAAGAATAGTGGTGCTTACTTCTCCTCCTTCCCCGGCTTTTGCTCTTCCGCCCTCTCCCGGAGGTGGTCCTCGAGGTCAAGGCGTGAAACCCCTTCTTCGAGCCACTTCGGCGCCGGCTCTCCGCGCAAGTGGTGGTCGAAGAACTCGGCCATGCGGACGAAGTAGTCCTTGCGATTCGCAGGCTTGCGAAGTCCATGGTTCTCGCCGACGTATTGGAGCATGACCACCGGCTTTTCGAGTCTCCGGAGCGTGTTGAAGTACTCGATGCCTTGGTTCCAATCCACGGCGCCGTCCTTGTCGTTGTGAAGGAGGAGAAGCGGTGTCTCCACGTTTCGTGCATGATAGACGGGAGAGTTCCGAGCATAGGCCTCCAGGTGTTCGAGGTAGGAACCTTCGAAACGTCCCTGACTGCTTTCGAAGATGGGTTGGTTAGCGTTTCCCGTGTTCCAGTAGATGGAGGAGTACATACTGATCATGTTCGTGAGCGGCGCTCCCGCAACGGCGGCTCGGAAGGCTTGGGTCTGGGTCACGAGAAACGAAGTCTGGTAGCCGCCCCACGAATGGCCTTGGAGACCCACCCGCTCTTCATCGACGACACCTGTGGCGATAGCCGCATCGAGCGCCGGCAGCACGCACCAAACGGCGGACATGCCCGGGTCGTTGACCTGGTATTTGATATCGGGCATGAGAACCGCATAGCCCCGGCTCGTATAAACGGTTTTATTGAAACTGTAAGCGATGGGCTGATCGTAGCGGTTAAGCCGTTGCGAAAGATCCTCGTAGATGTAGACGACGGTGGGATACTTCTTCCCTTCCTCATAGTCAGCAGGAAGAAATAGGGCCGCCTGTAGCTTCTGTCCCTTGTCGCTCACATAGTCCACGAGCATCGACCCGGCGGACCAGGAGAACTCACTTTGCTGCGGGTTGGCATCCGTGATAACCCGAGCGTTCGCAAAGTCGGCACCCGCCACTCGGAAGTCCGAGTAGGCATCTTGAGTCTCGCGACGGAAGAGATAGACATCGGAGTCTTTGGCTTTCAGGAGTCCCGAGAAGAACGCGTCATCCCACAGAAGACGTTTCACCTCGTTCGAACCGGCTCCGAGGTGAGCGACACCGGATTTTTTGGTCCACTCACCATAGGCGTTGATGTAAACTCCCTCGCTCAGATCGATGCCTTCGTCTTCGGGATCGAGGCGAAAGACGTTGTTATACCGGATACCATCCTTCTTGCCGTTGATCGTCAGATTCGTCCCTCCGCTTCCGTCGGCCGCCACCTTCCAGATATCCCAATGGTCATAGAGCAAGACATACCGTCCGTCCTCACTCCAGCCGAAGGGTCCAACGGGCGGGTCCACAACATTGTGATCATCCTCGGAATCCACGAAGGACGTAGGGACGTTCTTGGTGATATTGACGGAGTTTCCTTTGGCGATGTCATAGCTAAAGAAGTGCCCGTCGAGATAGTAAAGAAGGCGGTTCCCCGGAGGATTTTCGTCGTAGAGCCAACGTACTTTCTCGGCCGCCAGGGTGCGCTTCCCGTTCGCCGGATCAACGGCGTAGACGTCCTGGTAGCGCCGTCCGTCGAGGGATCCCGCCCTTTGGTAGGCTCGATGGTCGACTCCGATCGCGAACCCGTCATTGGGTCCAAGAGTGACCTCTCTCAGCTCTTCGTCCGCTAGGCGCACGAACTGCTTTTCTTCGACGCGATAAAGTGCAAGGTAGCTGAACTTCTCGTCGCGCGGCTTTTCGACTTCCTGCTGAGATTGCATCCTCTTATCGAACCAGTGCCAAATCACGAGATCGGCAACCTCGACATCTTCGTCGGCATCCTCGACGTCTTCGTCGGCATCCTCCTTCGCCTCGGGCTCGTTCGCTTCCTCGTCGTTCTCCTTCTCGTCAACTTCGTCAATCCCAAATGCGATGGAGCTCAAATCCTCCTGCCATTGCGGCATTCGGTTTGGACTGATGGTCATGCCTTCGGGAAAGCTCTCATCTTGGGTAGGGTCGTACGAAACCGTGGCGGGCAAGGACTCCTCGAAACGGTAGAAGCCAAGCAACGAATGGAGCTCTTGCTCGAAGTCATCGTCGTCTTCCCCCTTGAGCAGGGCCAAGGCATCACCTTCTTTGGTCCACGAGAGCGCTCGATAAGTGGCTTCTCCGCTGTCGAGAGGCCAGACCACGCCGTTTTCCATATTTCGGATCTGTACGCCGTTGCCGGTCCGGTCTTCGGCTTCAGTGGTCCAAGCAAGCCAGTTTCCGCTCTTATTGAAGGTGAACTCGGATACATTACCGAGGTTCATGGTGCGAGCCGTTGCCAGCTCTCGAAGAAGTAGAATCGCTTCCCTGCGGCCGGTCCTTCTCGTTTTCTTTTTTATCCTCGTTATCGACCTTCTTCTCCGGGGCCTTGTGAAGGGCAATCCAAGTCGCGAGCTCCCCGGAAAAGGCAAAGTCCTTCACGTTCTCGAACTCTACCTTCTCGTCCGTCGAGAGATCGATCAGTCCGAGTTTGTTGCCTTCCGTCACTCTATCATCCTTTTCCTCTTTCTTCTCCTCCGCCGACGAGAAGACGGTAAAACCCAGCCAACGGGAATCCTCGGAGAAGACCACTTCTTTCGACGGAGCGGTATCGGGCCCTCGGCGCTGAGGCCGCGGAGGTTCGCCGATGGGGAACCTGAGCTCCTTTTCGCTCGACGTGTGGCGGATGACGACTTCCGCATCACCTTCGTCAGGAGCCAATTGATAGGCAAACCAACGGCCGTCATTTGAAACAGACGGGTGCCGGATGTCCTTCCAAGCAACCACGTCGGCTAGCTCCAAAGGACGCTTCGGGTCGTCGGAAGCGCCCGACGTCGGGACAGAAATGGCACTAAAAGCCAGAACGAGAATGAAAGAAGCGATGTTTGAGGTTCGAGGCATGCGACCTCCCGGGTATTGAAATTGTCGGATGTCGGAAAGTGCTGGCCGCCTAATTATCGCCACACCTTCCCAAGAAACTCTTGAATCTCGGGCACTCCGCCTTGAAACACGAGATACCCGTCGTGGGGCTCCCTCTCGGTGATCTCACCGGCGACCGGGGTCGTCATGAGCTCACGTACTTTTTCCGGATCGTTCGGGTGAACACCCATGGCCCAACCGAGCTTGACGAAGGCAACCTCGGGAAGCATGTTGGCAAGGGGGATGACTCCGAGCTCGAGGATCTCCCGCCCCGTCTCGTAGACATGCATCTGAACGAAACCCCAGAGCGTTTGGAGGGTCATGTACATTTGCACTCCCGCGTCACGGGCTCGCGCGAGGGCGGAGTAGATCTTCTTGTTGACGTGGCCCAATCCGGTTCCGGCGATGATGACGCCCTTGTAACCTTTCTCCACCAAAGCGTCGATGATATCGGGATGCATGCCGGGGTAGAAACTCGTCAAAGTGACACGTTCGTTGAAAACCGCCTGTAGCTCCACCTCGCGATCGTTCCGACGCGGCCGGAAATCGTCTTTGAGAGGCGTGAACTTCCCCCTCTCCACCATGGCCAGTGGAATGTCACCCAAGGTGCGGAACGTGCTCCGGTAGGAGCTGTGCATTTTTCTCACGCGGGTGCCGCGGTGAAGAAGGTTATATCGATCGGAGGTCGGCCCGAACATACACACCATGACTTCCGCGATGGGACCATGGCCCGCGGTCCATGCGGCGTTGATCAAGTTTTGCGCGGCGTCCGACGACGGGCGGTCCGAGGATCGCTGACTCCCCACCATGACGACGGGAACCGGTGGGCGCTGCAGCATGAAGCTCAAAGCTGCGGCGGTGTGATGCATGGTGTCGGTACCGTGTCCGACAACGACACCGTCGTAGCCTTCTCGTATCGACTCCGCGACCTTCTCGGCCAAAATCAAGTAATGCTCGGGCGCCATGTTCTCGGAAAAAACGCCAAAGAGTTTCTCCGTCTCGAGGTTGCAGATGTCCGCCAACTCCGGGACCGAACCGTAAAGCTCGCCGGGACTGAACGCCGGGATCACGGCACCGGTTCGATAGTCCAGCCGCGAGGCGATGGTTCCCCCCGTTCCATAGAGCTTCACCGAAGGATTGTCAGGACGTGTGGGAAACTCCTGCTCCGGGATCTTGTAATGCGCTTCGCGGTAGCCGGTCTTCAGAATGGACCCGACGGTGTCGTGCCGGATCCCGATGTTGTATCCGGTGTCGAGCTTGAGGACGAGGTGATCGGCGTCCGCGGTCTCCGACCTCGGCAAGATGAGTCCTTCGAACTCACCTCGCGTGGTCTCCATCTTGACCTCACACCAAACGGTGATACCAAAACGTTTCATGAGGGACAAACAGGGCTCACGATAGCCCTTATTGTCTTCCGCGCTGCTCGCGCTCATGACTCGACCTCCGTCACGTCTTCGCGTAGGACTTCGGTCACCCGTTCCCGCACGAAGCTCGGATCGAGTCGTCCCAGAAGCGACGGCATCAGCTCTCCCATGGCCCATCGCATCACGGTATCGGCAGGCTTTCCCCGCATAGGGTTCGATCGTTTCGAAAGATTCGAGCAGCCTGGATTCGAACATTTCGCCGTCGTCTTGACGTCGGCGGAACGGCTCGAGCACCTCCTCCGCCGAAGCATGGGGACGGTCCAGAGTAGCATCCAATATCCGTTCCATGGCTTCGAGCCGAATCTCCCCGGCATCGATGGCACGCACCATCGGTCGGAGCCGTTCGGCGTCCGGAAGTTCCTTCAACTTCCGTCGTCTGAAGTGATGAGGAATTCGCTTTTCGAGAGCCGACGCCAGTCGCCTCGCTGTCTCCAACTTCTCCGGCACCAACGAATCGAACAAAGACGCCCAAGGCGCACGGGACATTCGCCAGGCGGTCGGCCTATCGAGTCCTATCTTTTCGTAGCGTTCGCGCCGCGCCCAAGGCGTTTCACACAATTTCGATTGGATTTCCACGACGACTTGGTCGGGAATCGGGACCGGCGGCGTGTCGGTGTCGGGATACATGCGGTCCGGTCCGGGCAAGATACGCTCGAAACCACTGGTGCCGTCACTGAACGCTTGACGGGTCTCGGCCGGAACGCCTTCCAACGCCTCCCGGGACCGAATGAATATTTCGCGGACGGCCGTGGCAGCGTCTTCCTCCGACGCCCACACCACGATCACTGCATCTCCCGTCTCGGCCTTCATTCGTTTGCTGACATTCCGCCACTGCCGCGGACTGAGCCCGTAGTCACGAAGGTCCGAGTGGATAAAAAATGGGCGATCCACGGGGCACGCGATGACGCGGACTCGGTCTGAAAACTCGCCGGCGAAGGTTGCACCGGGTTGCGTACGACGAGACAAAAGTCCCCCGAATCCAGCAAGACGCACCGCAATCGTCTTCTCTCCGCGCTCGAGAGCATCCTGAATGGGTGCGTAGTCACAAAATTTCAACAGCCGGCCCACATCCGTCGCATTCGGCGATGCTTCCCAGGGCAGGCCATCATCCGGTACTCGAAGCAAGTCGGCCGTCACACCGCGGCGCTCGAGCTCCGCCTTGATACGAAGTAGGTTGAGCTGACGAAAGGCTTCGACGTGAACCAGCCGCGGGAGCACTCGGTGTTGGTCGACACCCTTGAGCTCGACGCGCCGGCCGCCGGCAATGGATACGTTGACATCCTGGCGGGCCGCACCAGCTCCCCGCCGCACTTTTCCGGTCGCGTGCACGACATGGGCCAGCAGTTGCCCTCCGGCCTGGAGCTCGAAGGGTGTCAGAAAGTCGGGCTCGGTCACGGTCTCGGTCAAAGGTGTTCCGAGACGGTCGGTTCGAAACGTGATCCGATGGCCGACATCGGATATTTCGCGACACGAGTCTTCCTCGAGAGACAGTTGTCGGATGCGCAACTCCCGATCGATCCCGAGCTCGGGTACCACAAAAGGAATCGTTCCGTCGAGACCCAGCATGGCCGTCCTCTGAAATCCGGTCGGGATCGAGCCATCGAGGTATTGCTTGCGCATGACGTGGAGCTCGGAAACAAGGTTCAAGTTGAAGAGCGTGGCAATCTCCACCGCCACCCGCACCGACTCCTCGTCGATAACGAAGGGCGGCGTGTCATCCATCTCATAGGTGCAAACCGTTCCTCGCTCGAGTTGGTAGACGATCTCCTTACGGGTCTTGAACTCCATCAAGGCCGTACCGTCGTACTCACCCAGCTCACTCAACGTAGGACGCATGTGCCTCAAGACCTCAGCGTCGTATCGCGTGACGCGACGCCCGGCCGGACAACGACAAAAGAGCTTCGAGCGGGTGCCGAGCTGCTGGTGAACTTCGAGTCCCGACATGAAGCCAATGGTTCGGTAGTCGGCGTCTTTGAGCTCGCCGAACTCGGCGTCGGGAAAGTCGAGGGGGGGCTCGTGCTCGGGATTGAGCTCGCCGGGAGGCCGTGCGCTCGAATAGTCGGACTTCGAGAATTTCGTCATTATATCGTCGTTTCTGAATTCAGACGGGCCTGGAACCACGGTGTGGCCATGGAGATTCTTGGCCAAAACGCGTCTCAGAGCAAGTGTCTACGGGTATCGCCCGAAAGAGAGAGAATTGACATCGACCTCCCGGACGATTAGTCTTCCGTCGATTCCTCACCAAAGATCGTTCTTCATACTTTTACCCGTTTCTTAGGAGGCGCTTTATGGCCAATTTCACAAATCGGATGATTGGCGCGGCAAAGCTCGATGCTGCGACCTATGAAGAAGTTGAAGCGGATCAGGAGGCCATCGGGCAGGCGATGGCCGTGGTCGTGTTCTCGAGTCTTGCGGCGGGGATCGGCTCGTTGGGCTTTTTCGGCCTGAGCGGACTGTTCTCGATGACCATTGCCGCCCTCGTGGGATGGCTCGTTTGGGCCGGTTTGACCTATTGGATTGGAGCCAAACTGCTGCCGGAGCCTCAAACGAAGGCGGACGTAGGTGAGCTATTGAGGACGATCGGCTTTGCGTCCTCTCCCGGAATACTTCGTATATTGGGATTCATTCCTCTCGTGGGATGGCTGATCTCCTTTGCCGCCAGCATCTGGATGCTGGTCGCCATGGTCGTCGCGGTTCGTCAGGCTCTCGACTACAAGAGCACGGGGCGGGCCGTTGTCGTGTGTGGGATCGGCTTTGTGATTCAGTGGATCGTGCTTTCCGTGATTATGCTGGTTTTCGGCGCTCGTTCTGTTTTGAGCGGGGCTTCGATGTTTTAAGAAAGAGCTCGAGGACCCAAGAACTCAAGAACTCGAGTAGGAGTGGGCCGTCGAGATGGCGGTTCGCAGGTTTTCCCAGTCCGTTTCGCTGGGGACCGTGCAGTCCGCTCCAAGAATGAACTTGTCTGGAATCTCGCGCAATACGTCTTCAACCGCCTTCTTGACTTCGTCTTTCGACCCCTTGGCAATGACGTCTTTTCTTTCGAGGCCACCCATGAACGGCCTGCCAAAAAGACTCGATGCCTGTTTCATGGTCATCTCCTCGGAGCCAACTTTCAAGGCGCAGTTAACCACGTGGCCGGGATAATCGATAAACGGACTCAGGTCGTCATAGCCGCCCTCATAATCGCAAACATGGAGGATGTTGAAGATACAGGAGCGGTTGAGCTCTTCCATGATGGTGAGATCGTAGGGTTTGATGCACTCGTTGAACGGGCCGTGGTCCTCGAACCGGAAGGCTTCCCCGCCTTGTGTCGAAGCATAGAAACCATCGACACCGACTCGGACGCAGCCCTTGACGAATCCCATCAAGCTTTCGGTGATGACTTCCATCCCCTTTTTGACGGCTTCGGGGTTTTCCTTAATGTGCTCGGTAACCAGCTCGGCGCTCGTGGTTTGCCCAGCCAACATGAAGGGTGAGTAAAGGGTGACGAGAACAAGGGCCTCGCTCTTCGCCTTCTTGACAAGGCCTTCAACGACTTTCAATTGTGGCTCGAAAAAGTCTTCTTTGTACAAAGGCATCTTCGCCCAGTCGGCGGGGATTTTGATATCCGGTATGGGAGGAAACCTGATCTCGTATTGGATCTTTACGAAATCCATGCCCGTATGGCGGAAAAACTCCAAGTGCTTTTCCACGGCCGCCTCACCGCGGTGATACATCTCGTCGAAATGAAGGAAAAACGCTGCGGGAATGTACTCTTGTTTCTTGTCGGTATCCAGGAGACCGAGGAGGGTCTCCCTCTTATTGATCGTCGGTGCCGACTCAGATGAAGACTCCGGTTCCGGCTGGGAACCGACGCAGCCCGCCGCTAGAGATGCGGTAGCAACTCCGACCGATTGGATGAAATCACGACGAGTCCATGGATATTTCATTTGCGCCTCCTGTTGTCGGCGAGATTATACGCATTGGGCGGATGGCGCAAGCGATGGACCAAATGCAAGGTTTGCCGAGGCTAGTTCTTTTCCAAAAGCGCCGTGAGCTCACCCTTCAGCGCCGGCGTTTCCAACTCCTTGAATCCAATTCGTCTTGCATGTTCGAGCGTCGCCTTGAAAGCCTCGGCATCCACGTGTCCTTTCGGTTCGAGAACCAGTAATCGAGAGGATGGCTTGAGCAGGTTGTGCACTTGGCTGAGGAAGGCGGACTGATCCGGCACCTCGTGAATGACGTGAATGACTGCAACCAGATCGACCTTTTCGGCCCAAGCTTGAAGCCCCAAGTCTCCGTCGTTGCAGATATGGGCTTCAATTCGATTGGCCAGCCTCGCTTTTCGGGCTCGCTTCATGAGGCGCGAGAGCATGCGCTTCTCGATGTCTACACAGATGACGCGTCCTCTCGGGCCGACCATTCGAGCCATCGGCAACGTGAAAAAGCCCATACCGGATCCGGGCTCGACGACCGTCATCCCCGGTTGAACGTAGGGACCGAGAATCTGCTTTGGATTTTCCATGAATCCGCCGGAGGGGACAACACAAGAGGTATCCCATCCACCAAGGGCATACGTGACGGTCATTCGTGGGTTGCTCCTTGCCTTCCGCTCCTTCTTCAAGAGGGCCAATTTCTCTTCTTTGGTTTCCATGATGGACTCCCAATCTCTGATTTCGGTTGACAATGTGAGCAATTACTCACTATATTAAATATATGAGTATTTGCTCACTTTGTTGACTCGCATTTTAGGATTCGAAGGCGCGTGCGTCATGGCAAGAACAAAGCTTGCAAAATCAAACTCTTCCAAGGATAAAGGCCATACCACTCCGGCCCGAACCGGGTACCGAGCACTCACTTATCGCCCCGGAAGTACCCCCGACAAGAAAGAGCCAAGGAAGACCGTATCCGTCCTACTCGAGGCGGCCGCGGAAGTATTTGCCGAAAAGGGCTACGCCGGCGCCACAACGAACAAGATCGCACACCGCGCCGGAGTTTCCATCGGCTCGCTTTACCAATACTTCCCCAGCAAGGATGCCATCTTGGCCGGCCTCCGGGAACAGCATCTTTCCGATGTCCAGATCGTTGTCGATCGGTCCATGCGGGAATTGGCAGACGTCAACGTTCCCATCGGTCAAGCCCTCGGTTCCCTGCTCCGAGGACTCATCAATCTCCATGAAGAGAAACCGAAGCTCACCCGAGCGCTGTCCGAAGAAGTTCTTCCTCCGCATTCGGTCGAGGACATCCATCGCAATAAGGAAGAAGAGCACTACGCGCGTGCAACCGAGCAAATACTCCGCCGCCGGTCGGATGTCCGGCCCGGCGACTACGCCGTGATGGCTCACATTCTGGTCCAGACGATTCAGGCTTTGACCCGTTGGTATGTGCATGAGGCCCCTACAGATCTCGAGAAAGAACCATTTATTGATGAAGCTTTGCGTCTTCTTGGCCGGTTATGTTCAACGCAGGTAGTTATCCGGAAACCAAAGACCGCGAATTAAGCTAACCTCGGCTTTGCCGTCTTTTCTGGTACTCCAGAACCAAGTGAACTAACTGACCGCGGCTTTTCACACCGAGCTTCTGGAAAAGATTGTAAACATGGTTCTTGACGGTGCTGAAAGAAATAAAGAGCATCTCCTCAATCTCCTGGTTGCTCTTGCCCTGGAGAATGAGGCCCATGATTTCCCGCTCGCGTTTCGAGATCCCGTATTCACGCACGAGGCTATCCAGTGAATCGTCTTCTGTATCGGTAAACCGTTCGCGATACGGCAAGACAAACCGGTCGATCCACACATAGGGAACCAGGTTTAGCCAAAGCAGCGCAAACGAGGACAAGTACCGATAGATCGCTTCAGGCAGGAAGAACGAGGCAACAAGGAACAAATATCCAGAAAGAAGAAGATAAGCGAATCCCCGTTCCACGTTTTTCTGCTGTGAGTTTCCCTCCCGAGCCTTCACGACAACCAGTACCATTAGGCTGGCGACTATGACACCGACGGTTATCACGACGAGGGCGGTGTAAGCTACGGCGATCCAGCGAGAGAGGCCACTTCCAAGGAACGCGGTTAATCCGGTCCAATATCCAATTGCGAACAAAATGACACCTGGTGCAAAAATCAGTTTTACGAGCCTCGCGCCTCCTCCGCCCCGCAGGTCCTGAACAACGCGCACGAGCGAATAGGTCATACCGATCTGCGTGACGAATCCCATCACATAGATCGAAATCACGATCCATGGATTGGCTACGGACATATCGTGTCTGATGAGATTCGTTCTCGTGTAGTTGACGAGGAAGTGGACCGATACCGTGAGATTGTAGAAGACGATGTAATAGAAGAGGGACCTCAGGTAGGGAAGCTTGTAGCTACGGTAGGATTGGTAGGCGTAGAAAGCCACCCAGGTCCCTACGACCAGCGTGACAATGTCGAACAAAACGACAAGATGTTCCATTAAGAGCTCCCGATTGGGACCAAGCCGCTTCTCCAAGACCATAAAAGAACGCCCTAACTGAATGCAAACCGGCCTCCTCAGTGTTATTCACAAGACTAGGAAACATTACCTAGGAGCAAAAATGGGAACTTGTTCCTATTCCCAGCTCGACGATTTATAGCTATTTTGAAATACAAAGCCAGCAATTGCCGGGAAGGAGGCAGGTCATGAAACGGTTCAAAAAGGCGTTGGGTTTGTTGGTCATTGTGCTCCCGATAGTCATCGCCCTTATCTGGTTCGTTTACCGGCCGTGGGCGCTCACGTGGGGAGCCACCCTCGACGAAGTCAACCGTTCCATGCCGGGAGACCAAATCACCGGAGACTGCGCCTTTAGGGCGACCCGGGCGGTGACGATCCGTGCGAGTCCGGAAGAAATCTGGCCCTGGATCGTCCAAATGGGGTACCGGAAAGCTGGGTTTTACAGCTACGACTGGCTGGACAATGATGGAATTCCGAGTGCGGAGCGAATCCTATCGGAATATCAAACCCTGGAGGTCGGAGACCTGACGCCGTTGAGTGCGCACTCCCGCATGGAAGTGAAAGTCCTGGAGCCCGCGGTGTCCCTTTTGCTTGTGGGCAAGGAGAGCTCTTGGACCTGGGCCTGGGGCCTTTATGAGAAGGATTCAGAATATACGCGCCTGGTCGCCCGGTTGCATGCCGATCCAAAAGGATTGGTCTCGAGGATTATGGTGGACTTGTTCGAGATTGTCATGATGCGAAAGTGCTTGCTGGGTATCAAGCGTCGCGCGGAGGCCGTAGCAAGAAGTGACTAGTTTCGTATCATAGGGTTACACTGACTCAGAGTGTGATGTTCTATGGACGTGGTCAATCTTCGCTTGGATGAACTCAGCCCCGTAGACCCGTTCTGCATGGAAACGATTATGCCGTTTGAAGAGAACCCGAAGATGGCGTTCATTGTGACTGTGGGTAATTGCGAAGGGCCGCTCATGGTCGATCTCGAGTCCTGTTCTGGAGCTGCACCGCGTCCCGTCCCGAGCCGTATATTGGCACTGGTAGGCTGCGCGCTCGAGAACGCGCTCGCGCACCTCGGAAGGAACGTAACGGGATTCTGTTTTTCCCTCTTTGCCGGCGTTTTCTTCGGCGGACCAAATCTTGCCCGGGCAAGGTTTTTTGGTGGCTGCGCTTTGCTTGCGGTCCCTCTCTAGCCGCCGTTCTCCTCGAGATCTCTGCGATATGAGCAATCACAAGGGCGACGTTTCGCTTTTCTTTGCGAACCAGCTTCTCGGCCGATTGGTCCAGCGCTTCGGTCGTAAGTCGTTCGAGTGTTTTGAAGTAGGCTTTGACTTTGCTCACCATGAGCTTCGCTCCTGTTTACTTCACCGACTTGTTCCTCGATCGCACCATCGGTATCCATTCAATGTGGTGGAGAAAACTGTCAAGTAAAATTTCTTTTTTTTTGCAGGTCATATAGAATGTTGTCGTTCCCGGATTCGTGACAAGGAGTTGCCATGATCGGCCGGATGCTCTCACACTACAAAGTCCTGTCAGAATCAGCCGTGGCGGTATGGGTATCGTCTACCGCGCCGTTCGACTTTAAACCGGCCAACATCATGTTGACCGAGGAGGGCCACGCCAAGATCATCGATTTCGGACTGGCTAAGTTTTGCCAAGCCAAAGACAGATAATAAGTAGACTTGGAGGTTTCAATGGCCCGATATCTTTGCCACGAACAACCGGACCTATTCGAGCTCGAGGCCGAAGTCGTTGATGCCCGTCCGGATGCCGTACTGCTCGACCGCTCGGCGTTTTATCCCGGCGGCGGGGGGCAACTGTCGGACCATGGCTGGCTGCGCTGGGCGGACCAGGTTGCGGAGGTGACTCATGTCGAGGTCGAGGAAGGTCGGGGAGCTTGGCACGTCCTTGCGACACCCTGCACTCCCGGACCTAAGGTCCAGGTAACGGTGGATCGCGATTTCCGATTCTTGATGCAGCAACTCCACACGGACACGCACATCCTCAATGCGCTGATTTGACCGGGAATTCGAAGGGGCCCTCGTGACGGGCGCTCAAATGCAGAGAAAACGGCACGGCCCATCTCGATTTCGATTTGCCGGGCGCGGAGAATGACAAGATCAGGGGACTCGAAGACGAATTCAATGCCAACATTCCGAAGGGACTTGAGGGTCAAACAGGTTTACGTATCCCATCGAGGATGCAGAGCGGGAGCCGGGCGTCTTGCGCAGCCGAGCCGTGGCTCCGCCGGTTCTACCGGACTCAACCATTCCAGTCGTGGAGATCGTCGGTCTGGATCGGCAGGGTTGCGGCGGCACTCATCTCGACAACACGGCGAAGTCCAAACCGATACGGATCTTAAAGATCAAGAACAAAGGCCGCCACAATCGCCGCGTCTATATCGGGTTCAAGGACGGCTAGCACGTCATGGTCCAGAACCAGCACGCCATGGCCAGTATCTGCATGTCATTTGGATCTTCAAATGCTAGTATCACCGATGTTGATCAGATCTTATCCAGTGCCTCGTCGATATCTCTTTATCAAGTCTTCCGGCGCTTCGAGACCACACCGAGAACAGGATCATCTCCGGATAACCCAGTAATACCGACAACTCTCCGGGTTTGCCACGCACTGGAACGAAAATGACGGGGATGCTGAGAAGAGTCTCCCAAAGGTGATGTGGTTGAATTGAAATTGAAAACATCGGTATCCTCCGCAACGCTGTTGTTGATGAGGGGTCCAGATTCGTCGGTCTATTCCTCTTTCGGTGTAGAAGTTTACCGGTACAGCGGGTAATTCTTGTACTCATGGAAGACCTGGGAAGTCACTGCCCGGCGATACAATTCGAGTTATGTATGCTTGGGAGGGGGAAATCCGGTGCATTTACCCGAGGTGGACCTATAGTAGCAAAAGAGTTTAGCAGCTCTTCTATCCCGAGGGAGTGAATTCTTCAGACAAATCAGCCGATACGATACTCCCCGAGGGAATTCCGTTTCTGCCATGCTGTTGCACAGCTTCTTTCAAGAACAGAATATGGATGGCCGATAACCCGGGAAAACGTAGCTGTCAGTTAACAGCGCCAGCTCACTTTTTTCTATCTTCTCAACATGATTTCCGGTGATTATTCGGACAAAACCACACGAAAATACTTTTTCCGCTCCGCCCAATACATAGGGTATGCAGACGAGGGGCTTAAAGAAACACTTTTTGTAACTGGGAAACCTAAAATAACTATGGTGTGTTAGAAAGACAAGAGAACCTATGAGATATATGTCGATTTTTCCGAATCGCCGTTCGATGATACCATCGGCGCTGTTTGTGTATCGATGACCGACCAATCCGACCGGGAATGTTCTTACAGACGAAAGATAAGCCGTCTCGGGAAATTGCCGTGATCGGAATTGCCTCTTCTTGTAGACGGGGCATATGGACTCCCGTTTCCGAATATCGTATTCGAGGATGTGACACCCTTCTGGAGTGACCATACTATTCTAAGTATGAGCCTTTCCAAGCTTGGCCTGCCTACCACCCGTACAGGAATCGTCATTGCAAGGGAAGATATCATTTCCAGAATCACGGCGATGAATGCCATTGTCAGTCTTTCCAGCGGGAACATTGGACAACTTTTAACCCTGGAAATCTTTGAATCTGGTGAGATTTTTTCCTCTGCCGGAAAATCCTCCATCCTTTTATTCACAAAAATTGGAAGAAACATTCGCCTATATCCATGAAATTTTTCCGAATCGATTACGAATTCCATAGTCAGTGAGTTTCTTCTTGGTTTTTGGTTTAAAAATAACCTGCCCATTAGAATGAGGAAACTTTATGAACAACCTTTAAATAGCGGATGTTTTGGTATTTCCCAGCCAGTACTTCTTTTTACGGTCTGGATGTATTGGGATCACCAGCACCAGTAGTATTCGAGTTAATTACGCTCAGAAAAATGAAGTAGTAAAAAAGGGCATAGCCATTGATTGCGGATGAAGTACGGAAAAACTATAGCAGGGAAAAAAACTCTTTTTTCCCGATTTTTTATAATCCTGATAAGTTTCAAAGGCTTTCAGGCAATAAGTATTTCCCTGGGCGGTTCGGGGCGGTATCTTCAATGCAGCAGCAATATCTTTATTGTAAATTTCTTCAGGGAGGGACGGAGGAAGAAGTCGAAGGTAATCTTTGAAGCACATGAACGAACCAGTAGGT
>CAVROO010000010.1:0-47024 GCA_963722765.1 uncultured Acidobacteriota bacterium | reverse complement strand
AAAACCTCAAAGGTCGCTAGAAATGAAAATTATGCACGACCTTGAAGATGAAAGCGCGGGCGCGGAGTGAAGGGAAAATCGTGTCGAATCGGCGTCCTTCGTCATAAACGAGCCAGATTTCCGAGCCCGGCGTATAGATCCATCGCAACCGCATGTTGAGGATGAAGTCCTCGAGCAACGAGGAGTACTGGGCCGCGATACGGGTCGTCAGCGAAGGACTGAAGAAATAGGAAACATCGAGGCGCGATATCAAGCTGTCGAAGGCGCCGCTCGGAACGTCCACCCTATCGAAGACCTGTTCCGTCCTGAGGTGGAGTTGTGGCATCGGCTTGAAAACCAGTTCGAGACTTACACTTCGTCTCGTGCCATCGTAGAAACTCCCCGTCTTGTAAACCGAGCCGAGAGAGATACGCCGAGCGGTGTTCGTGTAGAAGTGAAGGGATAGCTGGCGATTCTTGTACTCACCCACGGGAATGACTACGTCCGGAGCGATCGAAAAGGCCTGCGGCACGAACTCGTAGGTGTCCTCGTAGAGACTCATGAACCAATCTTCCGTCTGGAACGTGGCCATGAAACCCGGACGAAAGGTCTGGGTCTCGAGCACACCCCCGTGGTTTTCGATGTGCCGGTAGAGGTGGCCGAAGGTAAGCTGCCGTACCCCTTTCCATCCCGGTCGAGGGTTGTAATGGATATTCGAATAAAAGCTTCTCTGATCGGGTCTCGCAATGAAGCCGATCCCGGGATGGAAACGCTCGCCGATGTCGTCATAGGAGACGACCCAATCGAGAATATCGATGTTCTGGCGGACGCTCAGGTTACCCATCCAGTTGCCGTCATCGATACCCGGGCGGTCGCTTCGCGCGAGGCTCCCGTTGATCTTGATATTTTTCCAGAACAAGAACATGGCGTCGGCGCCGAGGGTCGTATCCTCGAGCTCGGTCTCGCCCTTGCGGCTGGTCACGATTCCGCCGACATAGCTCCGGTTCAAGATATTGTGCTTGACGCGAGCCACGCTGAAGTTCTCTGACTCTATTCCGTCGCTCGAACGCGTCTGCATCGTCATCAGACCGATGTTGGTGCGGCCCACCATCCCGTAAGCCCGAGCGCCGCCGTAGATGGGCACTTCTCGGCCGTCGCGTATTCCAATGCGCCGGCTGAAGAAAACCTCAGCACTCTGGGGAATCCCGAACTGAAAGAGGTCGGAGCTCTCGATGAAGAAATCGCGCTTCTCCGGATAAAAGAGGCTAAAGCGGGTGAGGTTGATCTGTAGGTCGTCGCTTTCGACTTGAGCGAAATCCGGATTCAAGGTCAGATCGGAGGTCAGATTGGAGGTAACGCCCCATTTGACGTCCAGTCCGGCATCGAGATCGTAATCGCTAACGAGCTCCCTTTCACTATAGCCGGCCAGACCATAAGGCTTGATTTCCAGGTTAACACCCCTTGCGATGCCCTCGAGACCCACCATGCGACCGTATTGACTGACATAAGTGAACTCGTAGTCGAGGGGGAGGTAAGGCCAATTCACCTTTTCGTTCTTACGCCGGATGATGCGCTCGAGATTGAGCCCCATCTCCACCTCAGACGTCGGCTTGAACCGCAGAGCGAAAAACGGAATCGCCACCTCGAGCGTGTAGCCGAGCTCGTCGATATTCCCCTTCGCATACCAGATCGAGTCCCAGTTGAGGTTGAAAGCTCCTCCTTCGTTGTATTGCACATCGAGTTTCGTACCCAGGACATTCGTGTCGAAGGCCACCGCGGTTCGGTTGTCGTTCAACGAGTCGATAGCAATAGTGAACGAATCGTCGTTATCGACATTCGAGTCACGCTCGAAGGTGCGGGCGATGATCTTGTCCGGCTCGCTGTCAAAAGCTCGAATGCCGAAGTATAGGAACCGATCGTCATAGCAGATTCTAACTTCGGTTCTCTCGGTAGCCGGCTCTCCGTTGACGGGCTCGTACTGGCGGAAGTCGGTGATGGGCTCGATGTCCTCCCATAGGGACTCGTCGAGGATTCCGTCGATTTTTGGCGGCTCATCGACTCGGACCGGGCGGGCGACTGCGTTTTCACCTCGGACCTGAGCCAGGGATGAAACGGCTAATACTAGAAGGCAGATTGCAGAAACGGTAGCTCGAAAAATCATGAAGACCATTCTAAACATACAGATCTGATCGCTCGACGGCAAACCCGTCACGGCCGTCGCCGCGCATTTCTCAGCCAATGGAGTTAGAATATTGCCCCAGATTGACACAAAAAAGGTCCTACTCCATTGTGTACTGCCAGGAGGGAACAATGAATAAGCTCGAATTTTTAATCCGTTGCCGTAGTGTATTGTTCATCGTACTCCTCGCCGTTTTTGCTGCGACGCAGCCGGCGACGGCGCAAACTGTCGCGTCCGAAGACATGCAGGCTCTCGACTGGCGCTACGTCGGGCCGCAGGGGAACCGCGTGAGCGCGGTGGTCTGCGATTCGAACGATCCCAACATCTACTACGCTGGTGCCTGTGCCGGCGGTGTATGGAAATCCGAGGACGGAGGAACGAACTGGAGACCGATTTTCGACGACCAATCCTCCCAGTCCATCGGCTCCCTGGCCATCGCCCCCTCGGACTCGAACCAGATCTGGGCGGGAACGGGAGAAGCCTTCATCCGGTCGAACGTCCTCATCGGCGATGGTATCTATAAATCCACCGACGCCGGCGAGACCTGGAAAAACATGGGGCTCGAGAAAACCGGCCGCATCGGCCGGACCATCGTCCATCCCCGCGACCCGGACAAAGTCTTTGCCTGTGCGGTCGGCACAGCCTACGGACCTCAGCAAGAGCGCGGCGTCTTTCGGACGAGCGACGGCGGCAAAACCTGGGATCAGGTCCTTTTCGTGGACGAGGACACGGGCTGTTCGGGCCTGACCATGGATCCCAACAACTCGCAGATCCTGTTTGCCGGCATGTGGCCCATCACCATCAAGACATGGGGAAAGTTCAGCGGCGGCCCGGGCGGCGGTGTTTACGTCTCCCGCGACGGTGGCGACACCTGGAACAAGATCGAAGGCCATGGGCTTCCCGAGTTCGAGGTCGGGAAGGTGGACGTGGCGGTGGCACCGAGCAATTCCAAGCGTGTCTATGCTCTCATCGAGACGGGCGACCGGGGCTCGCTCTGGCGTTCGGATGACGGCGGTTTCAACTGGAAAGTGGTCAGCTACCACCGAGGGATCAACGAGAGGCCTCATTATTATACGAGGATGGTCGTCGCGCCCGACGACGAGAACACCGTTTACTTTCCCTGCAACCGCATGCACGTCTCCCACGACGGCGGCCAAACCATCGAGCCTTTCAGCGGCGGCGGCGACAACCATGATATGTGGGCCGATCCGAAAAATCCCGAGCGCATGATGATCGGAAATGACGGCGGGATCAGCATCACAACGACTCGAGGGAAATACTGGAGTCGTGTCGTTCTCCCCATCGGCCAGATGTATCACGTGGCGGTTGACAACCACATTCCCTATCGGTTTTACAGCAACATGCAGGACTCGACCTCGAAGCGCGGGCCGGCCTATCCGGGCTTCGGACCGGATATTCCGGTCGTCACCGCCATGAGCGGCTGTGAGTCGGGCTTCGCCTACCCGGATCCCGAGGACCCGGATATCGTTTGGGGATCTTGCTACTCGGGAACCACCGAGATCTACAACCACAAAAACGGTCTGGTCCGTAACGTCAACCCGTGGCCGGAAAAATCACTCGATTCTCCGGCGGAGGACACCCAATACCGCTGGAACTGGACCCATCCCGTCGCCATGTCGCCTCACGATCACAACAAAGTCTGGGTCGGGAGCCAGTACGTCCATCAGACCACGAACGGCGGCCAGAGTTGGGAAATCATCAGTCCCGATCTGACGCTGAACGACGCGAGCAAGCTGGGATCGTCGGGAGGCCTGAGCAAAGACAACCTCGGTGTCGAGTATGGCTGCACGCTTTTCGCCATCGCCGAGTCACCCGTCGAGGCCGGCGTCATCTGGGTGGGCTCGAACGACGGACTGGTCCACGTGACGCGCGACGGAGGCGCGAATTGGGAAAACGTCACCCCTCCGGGAATGCCGACCTGGGGCACGGTGAGCATGATCGATGCGTCCTCTCACAACGCGGGACGCGCCTACATTGCGGTAGACGGACATCAGGAAGACGTCCGGGATCCACATCTCTTCAAGACGACGGATTACGGTCAAACTTGGAAAGCGATCAACAACGGCATTCCCAAATCCATGTTGAGCTACACCAGCGCCATCAAAGAAGATCCGGTACGTCAAGGATTGCTCTACGCGGGAACCGCCAACAGCATCTACGTTTCTTTTGACGACGGCGGGAACTGGCAGCCTTTGCAGTTCGACCTGCCCCACGCGTGCATTACCTGGATCGCGTTCCAGGAGCACTTCAACGACCTCGTAGTGGGTACCAACGGACGGAGCGTTTGGATTCTGGACGACGTGACTCCACTTCAACGGCTCACGCCGGAGGTCACGGCGGCGGACGTTCATTTGTTCGAGCCCCGGCCCGCATACCGGTTCAAGGGCCGTCAACGGATGGACTCGCCTCCCAACGATCAATCTCGCCCGGAAAGGCCGCCCTACGGTGCCTCCATCAATTACTACTTGAAGGACGCCGCCGAGGGTGGAGTGACCGTCACCATTCATGACGAGAGCGGGCAACCGATCCGGAAGCTCCGGGGCTCGTCGAAAAAAGGTCTCAACCGGGTCGCATGGAATCTGAGATACGAGCGGCTGAATCAGATCGAGCTCCGCACGACACCGTCGTTCCACCCGCACGTGTGGGAGGAGAAACGGTTCCGCGGCCGGGACACTCGACCCGTGCTCCACTGGGGTATCCAGCAGCCGCAGGCAGGGGTACTCGTAGCACCGGGGACGTATACCGTGAAGCTGATGGTAGGTGGTCAGGAATTAGAGCAAAAAGTCGAAGTTCGAAAGGATCCGAATTCCAACGGCACCGAAGCCGATATCAAGAAGATGGTCGGATTATGGAAGGATGCCGTCGATGACATCAACGAGATCGTGACCATGATCAACCACCTCGAGATTGTCGGCAAGCAAATGGAAGACTTGAACAAAGTGCTCGCTCAAACTCCGGACGCGAAGTCGCTTCTCGATTCCGTCGATGAGGTCCAAGGCGAGCTCATGGCGATCGAGGACAAGCTCCTCCAACGACAGCTCCATGCTTCGGATCCCAAGTCCTACCGTGAGCAAATGATGCTCTACTCCAAGCTCTTGTGGTTCTCGGGCGATGTGGGAACGGGCGCCGGCGACATCAGAAACACCGAAGATTACGGCCCGACGGATCAGCAACTCGAGGTCTACGAGATTCTCAAAAAGCGTCTGGCCGACGTCCGAGCCGAATACGATCGCTTCTTGAAAGAAACGATCCCTGCTTTCAACACTCAGATTCAAACATCGGGACACGGAAGCATCGTGACCAGCTTGAAGTAGTCTGAGACTCTCCAGAGGCTAATAAAGGGGACAGGTACCCGGTTTCCTTCAATCAGAAAATAGGGACAGGTCCAATTTTCGCGGTTTTAAACACTAAACTAAAAAATGGACCTGTCCTGACCTGTCCCCATTTTTAGCCTACCAGATCGTTGAGGCGCGCTTTTTGCTGGTCGAGCATGCCTCGGAGCTCCCGATAGCGCTCGAGGGCGGCGTCGGTGGGCTTGAAGTCACCGGTCCCGACCTTGTCCGCAAGATACGACAGAAAGTGATTGAGCTTGGAAGCGAAGTTCCAGCAATCCTCCCTGTATTTGATGCGCGGCTCGATCAGCTCGTGCTCGATGGCGGTCAGCTTTTCGACCAGTTCCTTGTCGTTGGACTGCTCCTTCAGTTCGCGTATCTTTTTAATAGCGTCGTAGGTTTCCGTGATGGCGTCTCGAATTTGGATCAGGAAGTCGAACTGCTCTTTTAGATCCGCCACAGAGGACTCGACGCGGGGATCTTTCAACACCTGAAGCGATTGCGTCTGGCTCTCCCCTCCCACCGTTAATCGAACCTGGTAGCTTCCGGGAACGGCCCTCGGTCCCCGCGTGGTGCCGCGGAACGAGGTGTTCGGAATGACGTCGGCATCCGGGTAGTGCATATCCCAGACAAACCGGTTCATCCCCTTTTCTCCGGGCAGCTCGTCGTCGCCGCCGAACGTCTTGATGACGTCACCGTCGCTTTCCAGGATCTCCATCTTGACGTCACCGGAATTTGCGGCCAGGTAGTAATAGATGACCGCACCCGCGGGTCCGTCCTCACCGACGCGGTCCCAATCGAGAGCGGAGCCATTGACACGGTCACGAAAAGTGTTCGTATTCCCGCTCCGGCGGCTGGGTCCGGTCTTCAATCGATAAGCGTCCCGCGGCTCGAAAAGATAGGCCTTCGACTGGGCCACCTCGGCGCTCAACTGGTGAAGCGGCGTCAGATCGTCGAGAATCCAAAACGATCGGCCCTGCGTAGCCACGACGAGATCCTTTTGGTGTACGGCCAGATCGGTAATCGGTGTAACGGGTAGATTCAGCTGAAGCGATTGCCAGTGGGCGCCGTCATCGAAGGAGGCATAGAGACCAAACTCACTCCCGGCATAGAGAAGCCCTTTTCGATCCGGGTCCTCGCGCACCACACGAACGAAGTGATTCGACGGGATACCGTTGGTCCCGTCGGTCAGAAGTCTCCAGGTCTTTCCGAAATCGTTGGTTCCATAAATGTAAGGCTTGAAGTCATCAAGCCGGTAGCGATGGACAGCGACAAAGGCGCGCCCTGCATCGTGGGCGGAAAGGTCGATCATATTGACCGTTCCCCACTTGGCGATCTCGGGCGTGATGTCTTCCCAGTTCCGGCCTGCGTCACGAGAAACATGGACGCGACCGTCATCCGTGCCGGCCCAGATCAGATCTTTTTGAAGCGGCGACTCCTCGAGAGCAAACACGGTACCGAATACTTCCACGCCGGTATTGTCTCGGCTTACGGGACCGCCCGAGTAGCCCATGACTTCGGGATCGTTGTGACTCAGATCGGGGCTGATGACTTCCCAGCTTTGTCCCTCGTTCGTCGATCGGTGCACGTGCTGGGAGCCAAAGAAGATCACCGCCGGATTATGAGGCGAGATACGTATTGGCGCGTTCCACTGGACACGGTATTTGAGGTTCTTGGCCGCGTCGCCGTGCGAGAGCTCGGGATAGAGCATGATGTCGCGCACCTGGCCGTTGCTCCGATCCTGACGCGTCAAGGTTCCACCGTAGCTCCCGCCGTATGAGATGTCGGGGTTGCGAGGATCGATCGCGATGTGGGCGCTTTCTCCCCCCGCCACCGCATACCAGTGCTGAAGGGTGATGCCGCCCGTGTTGGTCCGGCTGGGAAGAGAGAGTGTGGAGTTATCCTGCTGGCCACCGTAGATACGGTAGGGAAATTGGTTGTCGACCGTGACACGATAGAACTCGGAGGTCGGCTGGTTCATGATCGTTGACCAGCTCAGGCCGCCGTTGTAACTCACATTGGCACCGCCGTCGTTGGACTCGATCATGATCTCGTTGTCATCGGGGTTGATCCACAAGTCGTGGCAATCGCCATGAGGAACGGGAACGAGCTCGAAGCTCTCGCCTCCGTCGGTGGATTTCCAAAAGTCCTCGGCGGATACATAGACGACGTTCTCATCCCGAGGATCGGAATGAATGTGGTTGTAGTACCAGGGCCGGGCCCGAAGACCTTGCTCCCGATTGAGGTAGGTCCAATTTTCGCCGCCGTCATCCGAGCGGTAAACACCGCCCTCAGCCGCCTCCACCAGAGCCCAGACGCGATTCGGCTTGGCACGGGAGATACTCACTTCGATCTTGCCGACAAGAGGGGCCGGGAGACCACCGTCAATCTTTGTCCAAGTATCACCGCCATCCGCGCTTTTGTAGAGACCCGACTCCTCGCTTCCCGAGATGATGGTCCAGGGCTTACGTTCCGCCGTCCACATCGCGGCGAAGAGTACGTCGGGATTCGACTCGTCCATGGAAAGATCGATGCAGCCGGTCCGGTCGCTGACAAAATGAATCTTCTCCCAGGTGGCACCTCCGTCATGAGAGCGGAAAACGCCTCGCTCGTCATTGGGTCCGAAAGCATGGCCCAAAACGGCGGCATAAACGATATCGGCATTCGTCGGATGGATTTGTATATCGCCGATTTGGCCGCCCTCTCGAAGCCCTATGTGCTTCCAGGATTTCCCCGCGTCGGTGGACTTGTACATTCCCACTCCAGCGGAGACGTTCCCCCGGATTGCCGAGGAGCCGGTTCCCACATAAATCACGTTCGGGTCGGACTCAGCCACAGCGACGGAACCGATCGAGCCGGCCTCGAAGAAGCCGTCGGAGACGTTGCCCCAGCGCTCACCTCCGTCCGTGGTTTTCCACACACCGCCGCCCGTCGAGCCCATGTAATAGGTGTGCTTTTGTCCGCGCACTCCGGCCACGGCCGTGACCCGACCACCGCGGAAGGGCCCGATCAGGCGATACTGGAGCGCCTGAAATAGGGCAGGCTCATACACGACGTTGCCGTCGCCGGTCTCTTGCGCCTGAGCGACCGGAACGACACCGGCAACGACACAAATCAATGCCAAAAATGAAATCCCACATGTCTTCATATTGTGACCTCCAGAGGAAAGGACGGAACTTGCTCTTTATACACTACCTAGTTTTTAATGCCACAGGTAGGACCGGGTCAACCGACATCACCAGAAGGCTCCCAACCGAATGTGGACCCGGGAGGGGACGTCCATGAGAAAAATACTAAAAGTAGTTTCTGTACTGGTAACAGGTATCCTGGCCGTTGGCCTGACTTTCGGCCAGGACCAGGACAGAAACAAGGAGAAAGGTGCTCCCTATGAGCTGATCGCACCTTTCAACAGCTATGTCACGGTCTATGACAACCACAATGTGGAACCCATGCGCCCGGATATATTCGGAACCCATGGGGTTGTCGCTACGGGAAACTACGCGTCCACCTTGGCCGGGATCGAGATCCTTCGAAAGGGCGGAAACGCCTTTGACGCCGGGGTCGCGGCCGCCATGGCGCTCAAAGCGACCGCCTTTGATCTCGCCGGGTGGTCCGGGGTCGCCCCATTGATTCTCTATAGCGCCGAGGAGGATCGTGTTCTCACCCGAACTGGAGCCGGCACAGCTCCGGCGAAGGCAACGCTCGAGAACTATTTGGAGCATGGAAAAGAGCCGGCCCATGCCTGTATCGTTCCCGCCGACGTCGATGTTTGGATGGCGGCTCTCGATCGATTCGGAACCATGAGCTTCGAAGAGGTCGCTCAGTACGTGCTGAACGTAGCGGAAAACGGCTACCATCTCCATCACCGGCAGAAGTTCTCCATCGACCGGCGCCAAAAAGATATTCTTGCGGTGGCCCTATAACGCCGAGTTCTGGATGCAAAACGGAGAAGGGAGACAAAAGCTCGGGAGTCTCATGATCAACAAGGACCTGGGCAAGCTCGTCCGCTACCATGATCGAGGCGGAGCAAAAGACGCTCGCCCGAGGGAGGGGATCGTTCCGCGGGGATCCGGGCGGCACGGGACGCGTTTTACAAAGGCGAGCCGGCCAAAGCGGTCCATCAGTTTTTCGAAGAGCAGGTGGACGGGCAGATGACCTACGACGATATGGCGGGCTACGAGGGTCGGTGGGACAAACCGCTTCACACCCGCTACCGGGGATTCGACGTCTACACCTGCGACGCCTGGTCGCAAGGTCCACGTTTCATCCTTATGCTCAACATGCTCGAGAACTTCGACCTTCAGTTCCTTGGGTACAACACGGCGGAATACATTCACGTCATTTCACAGGTGATCAACCTCGCCATGTCCGACAGCCACAAGTACCTCGGGGATCCGGAGTTCGTGGAGATCCCTGAGGCCCTGTACTCCAAGGAATATGCCATGGAGCGAATCAAGCTCATCGATCCGGAGAAAGCGTTTCAGGACATGCCGCCCTGGGGCGATCCAGCAAATATGAAAAACATTCATCCAGACTCGCCCACATCCTTTGTGGAGGAGGAAGCCGTCGGTGGAGGCGGAAAATCCTATGACATTACTCAACCGGTGGGATACCACGAGCTTGAACGTCATGGACGGCGAGGGGAACCTGTTCTCGATGACGGAAAGCGACGGTCATTTGACGACCCCTCTCATCCCGGGCTGGGGATTCGGTTTGGGAAACCGAGGCGGACAATTCAATCTGGATCCCGATTTGGCCAACGTCGTAGCGCCGGGAAAGCGCCCCCGAAACACGAACACGCCCTTCGTGATCATGAAAGACGGGAAGCCCTACATGGGCTTGTCTCTCGCCGGAGGGGATCTCCAGGCCCAAGCCCTGCTGCAAATCTTTCTCAACGTGGCCGAGTGGGGCATGACTCCCCAACAGGCCATGGATCACCCGCGCTTCGGCAGCTACAACTTTCCGGGAACGGGCCGCGAGTTGAACAGCAATCCCGCCCGGCTCAATCTTGGAAGGACGGATTCCCCACGCGACCTTCGAAGCGTTGGAGAAGCTCGGGCACAAAGTTGGGAACTGGGGTTTTTGGAGCTACATGGCGGGGGACGGCACCATCACCTATCGCGACCCGGAGACCGGATTCATCATGGCGGCGGCCGACCCGAGGCGGGAGATGTATGCGCTCGGATATTAAAAGAATACAGAAGACAGATCGAGCAGAAGGAATCAGGACGGCTGCGCCGTCGTCATCAGGATTTTAGCAGTGACCAGCAAGATAAAGAGAAATCCGAACGTTTCTGAGCTATTGGAGTTGTGTGAGACGACGGTTAGGCGGGAGTGGCTGGATTACAACGGTCACCTCAACGCAGGTTTCTATGCCGTCGCTTTCAACTACGCCTTCGAGATACTTTTTGAGACGCATGGGTATCGGAAAAGAACACGTCCTTTCCGGAGGTGGCACGACCTATGCCCTCGAGTGCCATATCGTCTATCTGCGTGAGCTCAAGGAAGGTGAGCCCATCCGTTTTACGCTTCAGATGCTCGATCTCGACGAAAAAAGATTCCATTTCCTTATCCGGATGCACCATGCCGAGCAGGACTTCGTGGCCGCCACCTATGAACAGCTCTCGATTTACGTGGACCCGGAAACACGGAAGTCCGCACCGATGCCGACGCGACTCTACGAGGAGTTCGATCGTTTGAGGAAAGCCCACCTCGATCTACCGATGCCCGAGCAGGTCGGGAGGGTCATTGGAATAAGAACTCGAGAACTCAAGAACTCGAGAACTCAGAACGGAATATGAAGACGGCGGACAAGCCGCCGTCGCCTTCCGGATTCACTCGGGATTGAATTCTGACACTCGCTCGGCAACCAATTTTCCCGTCTCGGGATGGACTCGAATCTGTAGCTCGCCGGACAAAATCTCCAGCAGCTCCTGTCCCACCAGAGCCCGGCGCCAACCGCTGAGCACGGAGACATCGGCGGTTTGACCCTGAATGTGTGCCTCGGCCAACTCTTTGAGCTGGTCCTTCGTCGCAACCATGGTCGGAGAAACCTTGGCGCCGGCGGCTCGCGTATGAATCCAGGCATCCATCATGCGCACGAGAGCTTTGACCCGGGAACGGATCCGGGCACTCTTGTCCTTTTTGATTTCCACTTGCACTGGATTGTCGAGCCCCTGTCGAACGGCCTTCAGGATGGCATCCTTGTTCCTGTCCAAATCTTTGGGACGGAGGTTTCGAATTTGCTTCAGTTCCTTGAGAGAGCCGGGCTGTCTTCTCGCGATTTCGACGAGTGTCTGGTCCCGAAGAACCCAGCCTCGAGGCAGGTTCCGCTTCATAGCCTGCTCTTCCCGCCACGCGGCGATCTCCCGAAGAACGCCGAGCTGCGCCCCATCCATGCCACCGCTCTTGAGGCGCTCGTAGATCTCATCCGGCTCGAGAGGGGTGTAGGTACTCGCCTCTTCCAGGAAGCGGCACTCCTCCCTCGTCCAGGTCTCCCTCCCCAGCTCGTGTAAATGTCGCCCCAAATGTTCGCGCAGGCGAGGCAGATAGCGCACATCTTCCAGAGCGTATTCGACTTGAGCCTTGGTTAGCGGACGTGAAGTCCAGTCGGTCAGGGTCTCCAACTTTGGGAGTCTTCACACCCGCCACCTTCTCGACGATCTTGGCGTAGGAGAGCTGCTCCCCATAGCCGACCAAAGCTGAAGCGATCTGGGTGTCGAAAACGTTCGCCGGAGGTTTTCCCGAGCGCTCGAAGAGCACCGCGAAGTCCTGCTCTCCGGCGTGGACGACCTTCTCGATAGACGGATCGGTGATCAGCTCGAAGAACGGCTCGAGAGAATCGATGGCATGCGGATCGAGGATGGCCTCTACCTCAGCAGTCGCCACCTGCAGAATGCCCAGTCGGATGTAGTAGGTGCGCTCCCGAACGAACTCCGTGTCGAAGCCGAAGGACCCGGCCTGGCGAAGCTTCGAGCATACATCTTGTAGCTGCCGGGTGTCGGTCACGATCATGGTGACGGGGATTATATGCGAAAAATGAGGAAAGTGGTTTTTCTATCCGAAGGCTCTGTCCGAATTCTGGGTTCTGGGGTTCTGGGTTCTGAGTTCTCTGCAGACTCAGAACATGACCTGGAGCCTCAGACCCGCCGAGATGCGGCGGCTATTGGCAAAGGTACCGAAATCGGGACTGGCCAGATTGTTTTGGAAGTCGCGGGGATTGAAATGATTGGTCATGTTGTACATCTGGAATCCCACCCGGGCTCTCCTACCCAGCACCTCGATTTCTTTGGTGACCCTGAGATCGATGGAAAGAAAGTTCGGGAACCGCCCGCCGCGATTTCGTTCGCCTACGACGGAATAGTCTTCAGTGAACAGCGTGTAGGGGAATCCCTGACGCCACTCGAAACCAGGAACGACCGTGAGTTTCCACGGTAGCTCGAGGACTCCCCACAAGAGAAATCGATGGGGCACATCGAAAGGTTGCAGAGAGTATTCCGACTCGAGCAAGATGGGCTCCCTCAGGTCATTGTAGACTTCGCTGAAATTATTCAAGTCCCCCGTCGTGCGCGACTTCGTATAGGAGAAAATAAGCCTTCCACCGTTCGCAAAACGTTTTTGAGCCGTCACGTCGAATTCGCGGGTCTTGGACTCTCCCCTCGAAGACAGGACCAGGAGAGGGGCCTCGGGATCGGCGGTTACCCGGTCCACGACTAACTCCTTGCTTCCCCGCCGCTCTCGGAAGTTGATCCGAAAGAGCCCAATCCTGTCCTATATGTTGGTTGAGCTCGATATTCCACGCCGTGCTCTTGGGTAGCCGCAGTCCGTCCGAGGACACCCGGTTCTCGAACACCAGGGGAAGACCCTGGGGCCGACCGTCTGGGCCGTAGGAGGTTTCCACCCTTTGCTGGAATTCCTCGAAACTCCCGGCGTGGAGAGGCAGTTGGCCGAAAAAGACTCCGAGCCCTCCCTTCAGAGTCGTGCTTCCATCCGCCCGGAGACCGATGGACCATGCAATCCTCGGCGACAAATGAGCGTCCCCGGTGATTTGCTCGTAGTCGAAACGAAGTCCGAGGTCGAATCCGAGCCGCGACAAGGGCCGCCACTGATCCTGTATGAAACCGGAGACCTCCAAATCATCGGCTCCGATCCGAGGGTCGCCCTGAAACTCGATGGTCTCGAGGAGCCCGCCGTCCGCCCCCAAAATCTCGGTCCGCCCGCTTCCGTCCGTTCCATCGAAGTTCACGCGAGACAGGTTGCCTCCAAACTTCAAGACATGCTGACCGTTCCAGCGAGCGAGTAGATGAGTGCAGACGAAATCGAGATCCCAGCGTAGGCTCTCACGGTCGAGCTCATTGAAATAGTTGCCCCGAGCCGCCGAAGGGGTCAAAAGCATCGTGTCGCTCGTCTTGGGACGAACGGCGACGTCAAAGTTTTTGATCGCAAATGAAGTTTCTAGAAACGTGCGCGAGCTCACCGTGGCTTTTTCAGTCACGGCGAAATTCCAACCCCAGCTTTTGAAATCGGGAGTCGCATCCTCGAGATGAAGGGTGTCGAGACCCAGGTTCTCCACTTCCACAGGAAAGTAGGAAAACGTCGAGGTCAAAGCGTGGGCGTCGGAAAGCTTGACATCGAACTGGGTGAACGTATCGAAGTTGGTCAGAATCTGCTCGTCGGCTCCGGTCGGCATGTCGTAGACCCGAGAGCGAACGAAGCGGAAACCCAAGCCTTGAGAAAACCAGGCACGGCCTTTCTTGATGGGTCCGCTCACCTGAAACTGAGGCGTTGCGGATTTGATCCCGGCGATCTTCCCGTCTCGGAATCTGATGCTGGGCCACAGGCCGGCGAAATCGACATCCCATTCGTCCTGACCGGCCCGGGTCTTGATCTCCGCGACCGCAGCCGTAAATCGGCCATACTCCGCCGAATAGGGGATCGTGTGGACATCGACGGTATCGATGGCTTTGAGAGGAAGATCGAAGGAAAACTCTCCGGTCAATGGATCCGTAGCATTGGAACCGTTGACGAGAAGGAGGCTTTGGCTGGCACGTGCTCCGTTGAAGTTGAGCCGACCATCCGGACCGCGCACGACACCCGGTATCAGTGGAAGCGCTTCGGTAAAACGATCGTTTTTCATGGGCAGCAGTTGCAGAATCCGCCCGGTAATGACCTGCACGAACTGAGGCTCGTCGGCGTCTGTGGCGCTCAGACGTTCCGCAATGAAAATTTCCTCGGCATAGGCGAGCTGGAGGGTCATTTTAATCCGAATCTTCTCGTCACTACCGAGCACGATCGGCAGATGGATGTGCTCCTGGTAGCCAACGAGCGAGACAATGGGGGTATACCGATCCGACGGGCAGCCCGTCGAATTCGAATTCTCCCCTCTCATTCGTTGTCGTGAGCAGAGGCGTCGGGTCGGATGCCGAGTAGAGAACAACGAGGGCCCCGGGTAGCACATCTCCGGCAGGATCCGTGACAGAGCCGGCGAGGGTTGCCGCCCGGGCAAGTTCCGGGGACGAGGCACAAAAGCAGTAGGCCTGTTAGAGTTGTTTTGATTATGGTGCTCAAGAGTTTGTAGCCCCGCGCGCAGACGGGTCAGTGTAGCACGAACCGTAAGAGCCGACTCGAGTTTTGCGCCATGGTGCAATCACAGATCAAGACGAATTTGCGGTAGGATCACCCAGGATTTTTGGAAAGAGACCATGGAAGATCCGAGTTGGCTGAGTCTTCTCCCGCCCATCGTCGCCATCGTCACCGCCATTTTGACCAAACAGGTCTACCTCTCGCTTTTCGCCGGTATCTGGCTGGGGTGGGCTATCTTGGGCGGCGGCAATGTGATCACCGGGTTGCGCGACGCCATCCAAGCCTGTATCGACACCTTCAAGGACGAAGGCAATACGAAGGTGATCGCCTTCAGCGCTCTCGTAGGCTCGATCCTAGCCTTCACGCAACGCTCGGGGGGCGTGGCCGGTTTCATTCAGTGGGTTACGGAGCGCGGCTACGTTCGGACGCGCCGGGGCGCACAGCTTCTCGCCGCCTTTCTCGGGCTCGGTATTTTCGTGGAATCGACCATTACCTGCCTGGTCAGTGGTGCCATTGCGCGGCCCCTCTTCGACCGCTTCAAATTGTCGCGAGAAAAGCTCGCTTATATCTGTGACTCCACCTCGGCACCGGTCTGCATCCTTCTACCCATGAACGGCTGGGGGGCTTTCATTCTGGGAGTCCTGGCGGTGCAGCAGGTCGAGCAACCTTTGAGCATGTTGCTGAGCTCGATTCCCTTCAATTTCTACGCAATTCTGGCGGTGATCTACGTTTTCTATATCGCTATCACCGGCCGGGACTGGGGGCCGATGGCCCGAGCCGAGAAGCGGGCGAGAGAAACGGGCAAGGTCCTCCGGGACGGGGCCGAGCCGCTTGTCTCCGACGAGGTACTGAGCCTCGAGGCCAAAAGTGGCGTGGAGCTTCGGGCCCGCAACATGATGGTGCCGCTCGCCACGATGTTGGTGATGATGCCGATTTTCCTATGGATCACCGGAGACGGCAACTTGATGGAGGGAAGCGGTTCAACCTCAGTGCTTTGGGCGGTGATGCTCGCTTGCACTGTGGCGGGCTTGATGTATCTCTGGCAGGGCATTTTTCGATTGAATGAGCTGATGGATCTGTTCTTTAAAGGCATTGGCGGACTCATGCCACTGGCGTTGTTGATGATGTTCGCTTTTGCCATAGGCGATACGTGCCGCGAGCTCCAAACCGGGCTATACGCCGCCGGTATCGCGGAAGGGCTTTTGAGTCCGGCGCTGGTCCCGGTCGTGCTGTTCTGGCTTTCCGGATTCATCGCCTTTTCGACCGGCACGTCATGGGGAACATTTGCCATCATGCTTCCCATAGCGATCCCCATGATCGATATGATCGGCACCCACCCGAGCTTGACGATTGCGGCAACGCTCGCCGGAGGTATTTTTGGAGACCATTGCTCGCCGATCTCGGACACGACCATCATCTCCTCGATGGCCTCCGGTTCGGACCACATCGATCACGTCAACACCCAGATACCCTATGCCTTGCTCATTGCCGTGGTGAGCTCCGTTTTCTACCTTGTCGCCGGTCTGGCGTTGTAACAACCGACAAGAGATGGCGTTTGACGTAAACACGGTGTAGGCTTTTCACCACGATTACAAGCCCTCCTTGGCTGCACCGGCCTCCCCAACGCAATCGCAAACATATGTAAAACAGAGAGTTACATAGATTCTGTTTAGGCAGACCAAAATGGTATGGAACTTGCTAACTTACATTAAGTCGCGATCTCGCGGTGTATCCAAAACCAAAGAAGGAGTCCATCCATGTTGCAGAAGAAAGCAACACCCCAAGGTTCGCCTCAAATGCCCTCTCAAGCGCCGATCCCGCAGGCGCAGGCGGAGACTGTCATCGGGCCGGGTATTCACATCAAGGGCGATTTGCAGGGCAAGTCGAACATCCAGGTCAAGGGAACACTCGAAGGGAACGTGCAGCTCGACGGCCGCGTCGTCATAGGGACGGGAGGAAAGCTGATCGGTGACATTTCGGCGACCACAGTCATCATTGAGGGTGCTGTCACCGGGAACATCAACGCCCAAGCAAAAGTCGAGCTCGGGAGCCGGTCACGGACCAAAGGCAACATCCAGGCCGGCACTCTCTCCATCCAGGAAGGCGCTTTCCTAGAAGGGCGCGTATCGGATCGCCCAACGAACGGAAGACCGGCATCTCCCAACCCGATTCCCGAACCCGACGCCGCCAAGACTCCTGTATACCAATAACAGGTGCCACCCTTTTGTAGGAGCTGGTCCCAGGGGCCTTTGTAACCTGAAGGGGAACTTAAACTTCCGCGGTTTTGGGTTGCCTCGTGATCTTCCAGACTCCCAGAGTCAACGTCGGAATCACGTAAACGAGCCAGAAGCCCCAGGTGATGGTGCCGTAGCCCTTGGCGATGAGCGTGATCAGCCCGAATTGTGCGACCAGAGCGCCCATGATGAGAAGGACGACAGCCACCGCAGGACGAATAGTCGAAGGCATGGAGAGTCCTTTTTCACGAAAGACCCCCGACACGCGTTCGTTGAAGGCATGGATCGAATCCCGTCCCGGTCTCGATGAGCGTCCCAAGGAGCACCACCTGAAACACGAGCTGAAATCCTCGTGAACCAATAACCTCCAGCAGGTAGTTGGCCGGCACCGTCTGGTCCAAGATCTCCGGATAACGACCCACGGCAGCGAGAAAGAACAAGAAGCCGGGAATGATCCCGATCGGGCCCGCGAGAAGCCCCGCAGAGATGGCTTCTTTCCGAGTCCGGATGTGGCGGACCGAGAACAAGACGGCGGGGACGAGACCGATATTGTAAGCCGCGTACTGCGCACCACCCAAGACCCAACCCGGTTTGATAGTCTTCGCGGCCAAATTCTCCGAAATCGTGGCGCCAAATTTCGAAAAGCACCAAAGCACAAAAACGGTATAGGTCAAATAGAGGACCACAGACCAGATGGACAAAAACCCCTCGATGGTGGAGCTGCCTTTGGTTACCAGCAGTCCCACGCAAATCATCATACCGACGACGCCGACAAGATAGGGAAGCGAGAACGTCTCCTCCAAGATGCTGCCGGCGGCGGCGGCGATCACCGCCATGATAATGAGCATCAACACGACGTAGCACACTTCGTAAAGACCCCAGACTCGCCCCAGGAGCTGGCGATTGAAATTCCGATAGTCGTAGGACTTGGTGGCCCGCGCCAGCTCGAAGGACACCGCACAGACCAAGCTCCAGATGACCGTGTTGACGACAAACATGCCCAAGAGCCCCCCGAGCGGGCCGTACTGCAGAAAAAACTCCACGAGCTCCCGCCCGGTCCCGTAACCGCCCGCGATAACGATCGATTGGAAGACGAGACCCGGCAGCAGATATCTCTTGAGAACGTCTGCTTTCAACATGGCTGCTTATTACTTCACAGCAGCGAATCCTATGCAACATAAATTCCGGCCAAGGGCGGTGCCTTGGCCAGAAGAACTCGAGAACTCGGAACTCAGGACTCGGAATGAACGGTAGCGGCCGCTCCGCATCTCGGAGTTCAATGACTGACCAAAATTTGAGAGCACCGGAAAAAGCAAAATCCAAGTCCAGATTGAATTGAGCGGCATCAGCCTTTATGCTCTCAAGCGGTCTCAATCGTTAATTCTCGAATAGGAGTTACCATGCCACCGGATTTCGCAGCACTGAGAAAAGAGTTTCCAACCTTGGAACACTGGTCCCACTTCGATCTCGCCCGCAAGGCCCCCCTACCCCGGCGAGTCGAGACGTCGATGAAGGAATATATGAAGGACGTTTGGGAAAACGCCGGAGAAAAGGCCTTCTCCGAGGAAGAGGTCGAACGGGCTAAAGAAACGGTGGCCCGGCTGGTCGGTTGTCCACCCCAAACGCTGGCTTTCATCAAGAACACCTCCGAGGGGCTGAACATCGCGGCCCGCGGTATAGGTCTCCAGGCGGGTGATCGCGTGTTGATTACCGAGTTCGAGCACGAGGCCTTGGTCTTCCCCTGGCGGCGCCTCGAACAGCAGGGTGTCGACGTAGCGGTAGTACGCGCCCGCGACGGCCGTCTGACAACAGAAGCTTTCGTCGAGCACATGGACGACCGGACCCGCGCCGTAGCTGTTTCTTGGGTGGCTTACGGGAACGGCTTTCGGACCGATATCCCGGCCCTCTCGCGCATCTGCCGAGAACGAAACATTCGATTGATTGTGGACGGCATTCAGGCGGTCGGCGTCTTGAACATCCCCCTCGCCGATTTGGGTGCGGACTTCGTTTTGGCCGGCGGGCACAAAGCGCTCCTCAGTCACATCGGCGCCGGGCTCATGTACTGTCGCGAGGAGATCATCCCAGAGGTCGATCCACCCTACGCGGCCAAGTTCAGCTTCGTCACGAACGACAAATGGCAGGAGCCGCTGACCCTGTCTCCCGACGCCCACCGCTTCGAGTACGGGAATCCCAATTTCCTCGGCATCTGGGTTTTGAAGCGTTCCGCCGAGTTCATCATGGACATCGGGCTCGAGAACATCGAAACCCGGGTTCGCGAGCTCACCACCTATCTCATGGATCAAGCGGAGGCGAAAGGTCTTTCGGCGGCAACACCGCGCCCGTGGGAAGAAAGGGCGGGCATCACGAGCTTCGAAGTGCCCAATCCGGAAAGCCTCAGGAGGAAGCTTCTCGAGAAACGCTTCATCGTCAACATGAAGGACGGTCGCTACATTCGCTTTTCGCCGCACTTCTATAACACGGAGGAAGAGATCGACCGATTGTTGGACCTCGTCATCGAGCTCAAGGACTGAGCCCATGCGTGGTGCGGCACAAAGAGTCCTCGATACGCCACCATCCGGCACGATCAGTATCGCCGACCACGTGACGAAGCTGAGACGCCGGGGCATCGAGGTGCTCGATTTTTCCGCCGGACGGGCCGCCGAGCATACGCCGAGTTACATCTGTCGAGCCGCGTCCGAAGCGTTGCTGGGCGGCGATACCCATCAAAGCATGGCGCAGGGCAAGCCCGAGTTTCGTGAAGCTTGTTCGACAAAGTTGGCCCGCGAGAACGGACTCGACGCCGACCCGGAAAAACACATCATCGCCACTTTCGGTTGCAAACACGGTCTCAACCTCGCCCTCATGGCGACCCTCAATCCGGGTGACGAGGTCATCGTCGAAGACCCCTGCTTCGTGAGCTACCGTCCCGCGGTCAGGCTTTGGGGCGGCGTGCCGGTGGATGTTCCCCTTCGCCCCGAGAACCGGTTTCGCTGGACGAAAGAGGATCTCGAGTCCGCCATCACCGATCGTACTCGGGCCATCCTTTTTTGCTCACCCCACAATCCCACCGGAACCGTGCACGACGAGGAGGATCTCGACCTTATTGCGGAACTGGCGCGGAAGCACGACCTAGCTCGTTTTGTCCGACGAGATCTACGAGCGGGCGACCTGGGATGGACGCCGCCATATTTGCATCGCCACGCAGACCGGGAATGGCGGAGCAGCTCCGTCACCATTATGGGCTTTACCAAGACCTTCTCCATGGGCGGATGGCGGATCGGTTTCAACATCGCGCCGGAGCCGATACTCTCTGCCATGGTTCGCATGCAGCAGCATATGATCACCGGCGCCGGTTCTTTCGTCCAAGCAGGAGCGGCGGTCGCCATCGCCGATGCTCCGAGCTCCGACGTCGAATCACTCTGGAAAGATTGGGAACGTCGTGTCGAGTGGGTCGTCTCCGAGGTGAACCAAATTCCAAACCTTTCCTGCCATCGACCGGAGGGAGGCTTTTACGCTTGGATCGATATCCGAGCCACCGGTTCGGACCTCTGAGACCTTGGCAAAAGAGCTGCTCGAAAAGCACCATCTGGCCTTCGTGCCGGGAACGGCCTTCGGCCCGAACGGCGAGGGCTACCTCCGCATGACCTGCGTCCGCTCCTGGGAGGATCTTCGCGCCGGAATCCCACGTCTTAAAAAGGCACTTTCATAAGAGGAACCATGAAACGAATCCCACTTGCTCATATTGTTCATCGTGTCACTATCGTCCATCCCGCTTTCGTGCACGTCGCCGCCGGACGAGCAGGAGGAAACCAACACCCGCGAGGACCGAGCCGCCCTTTTCGACTATCTGGTGAAGAACAACCAGCGGACGCGAGTCGTTTTCTCCGGTCAAGAACGAAACGCTCGACCTCGACCCAATCCAAGCCATGGAGCGTTACCGCGAGGAGGTTCTCTCCGCCGAGACCGATGAAGCGCTTTACTACGCCCTCGTCAAGACCAGCAACGCGCGAAAAGATCGCCACCTCACGCGTCGATTTGGTCGAGGGAGGATTGAAACTCGAAAAAAACGCCGGCATCCGCAGGGTTGATTCTCCGGAATCTACGGGAGATGTCCTTCACGCCCCGATCCGTTTCTCCGCGGACTACGCAACACCGGGAAGCTACTTCTTGTTCGTGAGTGACGTCTCCGCTAACATCAAGAAGCTCCCGAGTGGGACGTCCCCGGAGGTCGGAGACAAGCTCACCGCAGTCAACGGTCGAGCCATCGCCGACTATATCGAGGCCGTCGAGCCTTACCATCGCTACTCGACCGTCAACGGGTTCTGGTGGCATCTCGCTCTCGCGATCCCCCAGAAGACCTACCAGATTCCACCTCAATTCTACGGCGAGGAGCTCGAGCTCGAGCTCGAAAGGCGAGACGGGAAAACCTATTCGGTTACACTCCCCTACCTCGATCCCGACACCATCGAGTGGGTCGGACACGGGCAACGAGCCTACCCCGGCTTCCGCTTGGCCTACTCAACAACGACCTACGATCTCTACCTCTCCGACGCCGGCAAACCCGTTCTCATCCTCGCCTGGTATGGGTTCCGAGAGCACTTGGTCGCAGGATATGGACCGCCTCATGGAATACGCGGTCGAAAACGAGCTCCTTGACCACGCCGTCATCTTCGACGGCACGGGGAGCGGCGGCGGATCGAAAGGAGCCTACGCCATCCAGCGTCTGTCGCCTAAACCCTTCAAAACGACCTTCGGCAATCTGCGATTGAGCGACGTGACACCGCTTTTCATCGAGCGGAAAGAGCGCGAGTTCGAGGAGAAGAAAATCTTGGATAGCGGCGTCAGCGAGACCATCGACGACGGAACCTGGTTGATGGACTGGCTCACGAACGATGTCAGCGAAGCCATCAAGAAAGGTGCCCCCTACTCGAACAATGTCCCCTTCAAGCTGGCCCACCTTCCCAAGGACTCGGATGGCACCATCCAACCGGCCGAGGTGCACTTTCGTGGTCCCATGGTCTGTTTCTTCGGCCCTCGCGGGGGCTCGCACCTCGATCAGTTTGCATCCATCGTCATCGACAACAAACTGGCCCACACGTTGGGCATGCCTTGCGGCGGATACAGCAACACATGGGAGTGGGAGGAAGTGCTCACCTTCCCTATCAGCAAGAAGCCCATCGTGCAATATATGTGGTCCGTCGGCCACACGATTCGACCGAACGGCGAGATCTTGGAAGGAAATCCGGCCCAGGTCGATGAGCCCATTCCGCTGACCCGAGACAACTACCTCGAATACTACCCGACGCTCTTGTCCCGGGCCTTGAACCACCTCGGTATCGAATGATTCGAGACACCGAATCGCCGCGTTCCGGCCTGCTGGGCCTTTACCAGCGCTACAGCCGTCTCTCGCTCGGCGTCCGCATCCTCATCTTCATGATCCTCGGCATCGCAGCCGGCATCCTTTTCGGAGAGCGCGCACTCGTCGTCGAGCCCCTGGGCGATCTCTTCATCCGCCTGCTGATGATGGCGGCGATTCCCCTCGTCTTTTTCAACCTCGTCGCCGGCCTCACGAGTCTCTCAGACATCGGTGTGCTCGGGACGACTTGGGCGGACGAATTCTCATTTACTACACCTTCACGACCGCCACCGCCCTCGCTCTGGGACTCGTCGTGATGCACGCGCTCCAGCCCGGCGCGGGGATGACGTTGACGGGCGACGTCGAAGAGACCTTTGGAGATGTTCCCTCGGTCACGAACGTTCTCCTGGAGCTCGTGCCCGAGAACATCTTTGCCGCCTTCTCCGAGGGGAAGCTCACTCAGGTCGTGGTCTTCGCAGTTTTTCTGGGAGTGACCGCTCTCCTTCTACCCTCGGAAAAACGCCAAGCGCTCGCAGAATGCCTTCGAGCTTCTCGCCGAGCTTTTTCGAAAGCTCGTCGAGGTCGTGATGATCTTCGGACCCATCGGCATCGGCTCCCTTGCCGCAGCAACGGTGGGCAAATACGGCTCGGTCATCTTCGGTCCCATGGCGATCTTCATCGGCGGCGTCTGGGGCGCGCAGGCCATCATGGCCGTGATCTACCTGATCCTGCTCTACCTGTTCACGCGCCGATCACCCTTCACTTTTCTCAAACAAACGGCGCCTCTTTATGCCACGACGGCGGCAACCTGCAGCAGCCTCGCCAGCCTGGTCGTCGCCCTCCGTGTCGCCGAAGAGCGGGTGAAACTTCCCCGAAACATCTACTCCTTCACGCTTCCCCTGGGCGCCCAGCTCAACAAGGACGGCTCCGCTATCATGCTGGCCGGCGTATTGCTCTTTACCGCCCAAGCATCCGGCGTAACGTTTACCCTCGCATCCCAAGTGACCATCTTGCTCGTGGGCTTGCTCCTCACAACGGGCTCGGGCGGTATCCCCGGCGGAGGCATGGTTATTGCCCTCCTCTTCGTCCAGGCCTTCAACCTTCCCGTCGAGATCGCCATCATCGTGAGCGGCATCTACCGGATGATCGACATGGGAAACACCACCCTCAATTGCATGGGAGACATGGTGGGGACCATTATTGTCTCGGATCTGGAAGGGCATAGAGACGAAAGCGATCTCCAGGTGGCATCTAGCTAGCCCGCAAAACATTTGATTTCACGTTCGTCTCTTTTTATTATACCTCGTATAAAGAGGTATCAGACATGCTGCGTTTGTTCAGAGAGCTCCGGAGAGGCTCGACGAAAGTTCTAATCCTTTCCCAGCTCGGACGGGAGCCGATGTACGGCTATCAGATCGTCAAAGCCATTCGAGATCAAAGCGGTAGCTACTTTGACTTATCGGAAGGGGCCATTTACCCCGCCCTACACAGTCTCGAAAAACAAAGTCTCATCCGAGGCGACTGGCGGGATGTCCATGGACGGTCGCGCAAGTATTACTCCCTCACGCCCGAAGGCAAAAAATTCCTCCGAAAAGCCCTGAAAGAATGGAAGCTATTTTCCTCTCACCTCTGGGATCTCGTAGGCCCAAAAAGGAGAGAAGCCGGTGCCGGCTGATGCGGTCAAGGATTTCTTGAGCACGATTAGCGCTCGACTGCGGCTCGACCGTGCAAAGCAAAAAGACATCGCGAAAGAGCTCGGGACCCACCTCATGGACTCCACCCAAGATTACCTGGCAAGGGGTCTTTCGATGGAAGAAGCACGAGAAGAAGCGGTTAAAAAATTCGGCGACCCAAAAGACGTTTCCCGCAAGCTCAACATGATCCACAGCTTCGGGAGATACTCTAAGCGTCCGTCGGTCGATGCACTGCTTGGAAGCGTTTTGATTTACGCCGTCGCCTTCGGCTATTCGCTCTTGCAGAGCCTGATCCCGATGCTCGAACCGTTCCCGCCGACAGGTGTTTTGTTCCTGGTCGCGGTGGGCATCTCGCTTTATGCGTATAAAGCGGCGATACCGGCGTGGACGGTCCCTTGGTTGGGGATCACCCATCTATTGGTGCTCGCTGTTGTGTATATTGCAGGGCACCTGTGTACGAAAGCTTTCGGGCTCGGAGCTTTATATTCACATCTCGCCGGCATGGCAGCCGCCTGTGTCGCTTTGTTTTTAACGACCACTTGGTTCGCCCGAAAACACCTGGAGCTCACCTTGCTCTTCTTGTTACCGCTCACGCTTCCGTACATCGTAGTTGGCTATGAAGACATATCATTGAAGCGCGGGGTTATCGTTCTTCCCATTATCGGGGTTTTCTGGGTTGCCTTTGCCTTTTTCTATCTTCTCACCCGAAACCAAAAACCGCGACTCTTTGCGTGCTTGGGTTTCGTCTTTTACACCGGCCTCTACATCGACATCGTGTTGCACAGCCCGGCCCCACTCAATGCCACGGGATTCCCCCTCGCTGTCATCGGCGTATTGTTATACGTTCTACCTTTGATACTGGTCTCGTCTCCCGCCTTCTATTACTTGAAACGGAAGACTTGATTCCGTGTGGCAAGACATCCGCTTCGCTTGTCGGACCTTGGCCAAAGTGCGTGGTTTCACCATCGTTGCGTTGATGACCTTGACCCTGGGCATCGGTGCGAACGTAACCGTCTTCACCTTCGTGAACTCTCTGTATCTCGCACCTCTGCCCTACAGAGATCCTGAGCGGCTCGTTCGGGTCATGAGCACGCCCATGACGGATCGGGTCTCGCGCCAGGCGTGGTTCTTCAGGATGATGACGGACGTGCTCGCGATCTTTGCCGGACTTTCCCTCGTCATGGCGGCGGCCGGAATCTACGGTGTTGCCTCCTACGGCGTCGTAGAGCGAACCGGGGAGATTGGAGTCAGAATGGCGATGGGAGCGTCGAAGGGTGACGTGATGCGGATGTTCTTGAGCGAGAGCTTGAGGCGAACCGTTTTCGCGTTTGCGCTCGGGTTGGTGATCTCGCTCATGCTCGTCTCGGTACTCGAACGAACCTTCGCCGCTGTTGAGCCCTCGGGAATCGGTCCGTATGTGCTGGTCGCCGCTCTTCTCGGCGCGGTCACCCTTGGGGGAACGTGCCTACCCGCTTTCCGAGCCGCCCGACTCGAGTCAACGGTTGCGCTTCGGCACGAGTGATCCTCACTTCAAAACCGGAACGCGACATTCGCAAAAATATTCCGTCCCGGCTCGGGCACCCGCGCACCTGACCGAAAGGGATCACGATGATAGGAAAGGTACTCGAGGTAGAGCTTGTCGAAGAGGTTTCCTATTCCAAGAGTGAACGCCAACTTCCCGCGACGAGCTCCCAGGCTCAGGTTGACCACGCCATAGCCGGGGGTCTCCTCTTCCCTCAGATCCGTGTCTACATTCTCCTGGGTACCCCCGAACAAACCCTCCACCGTCGAGAACCATAGCCCGTTATCGAAACGCAAACGGAGTCGGGCGCGAAGCGGCGGAATCTCGGCCAGGTTCTCCGAAAAAATATTGAGCTCGGGAACCGCCTCTTTCGTCCCGCGAACGTACGACAGATCGCCGGAAAAAAACAAACGGTCGGTCAGAGAAACGACACCGTCAACCTCGGCGCCCCGGAGTATCGCATCGACGTTGGTGTAAGAACGAGCCAGCTGATTCATCACGCCCGGAATCCCGTTCACCCGGAATTGATCGTGTAGGGCAACGAAATCGGACACCCGATTGACGTAGCCATTCACACCGATGGAGTAACCCGGTCGCTCGAAGGTGAACGAAACATCGACACCCGTGTTTCGGCTCGGGGAGAGCTCAGGATACCCCACCCAATCCGCCCCCTTTCGTTTGAGTGCAAAATATCGCTCGGTGGGCTCCGGGACCTGCGACACATGACCGACGCCGGCGCTCACCTTGACACCCGGTGCAACGGTAACCATTAACCTCATTTTTCCAGAAGGGAGGGTGTCGGTGGTGGACGTCAACCGCGTCCCTTTGTAGGCATAATAAAGGTTGGTATTCGCCAGCTCCTCATCGGCGGCGGTCCGCGCCCGATCGAGACGGGCACCAAGGCTCAAACTCAGACGATCCGTGAGAGTCGACTCGTACTCCGCGAAGAGACCGAAGGTGCCGATCGTGACATCTGGAAGAGAATATTGCTTCTTATAGTTCATCCCCGCCATTTCGGTGGACGTCCCCCAAAAACGCTCGAAGACCTCTGCACCCATGACCAATCGCCCAAGCTCCGCGTCCACTTTGAATCCAATGGTCCGTGTACCGGCCATAGTGCCCATGGAATAGCCCCGGGATCCCGCGACCGATGAGGTCCGGTATTGATCGGTCATCCAATGGGCGACTTGGGTGTAGTAGGCATGAGCGGTGAGGCTGGTGAGTCTGTCTGAGAGAGCCTGAGCGTCGTAACGAAGGCCGACGCGATCCGCGTCATCGAAGTCGGCATCCATCAGAAGGTAGGGATAGAGAACGTGGCTCACATCCTGTCGCGTGTAGGAAAGTTGGAACTGATGCTGAGGCGCCGGCGCCCAACCGATCTTTCCCCAGGCCGTTCCGATATCGAAAGCCCGCGTGTCAACAGCACTCGGTAAATAGTTCGCGAGCTCGGTGAAACGCTTTCCAGAACCATCCCGGTAGGCATCCGATACCCGGTAAGAAAATCCTCCTAGAGCCGAGAACGCCGGCCCAGCATAGGAAGCGGTGACGGCAGGATTGACGAAACCATAGGATCCTCCGGCCAGGTTCGCACTCAAGTGCCAGCCTTCCTCGGGCTTTCGAGTCACGATGTTGACGGTGCCGCCTAAACTCCCCTGGTTCTTCATATCAAACGGACCTTTTCCGATGTCTATTCGTTCCACCTCGGAAAAGTCCACGTGGAAAGAGGCCGGATCCATACTGTTGGGGCAAGCTCCGTAGATACGCTGCCCGTCGATGAGCACGTTAAAATTCCGACTTTTGAAGCCGCGGAGAACGATGTCGTTGGCAATCCCGCCCTTTCGTACTTTCCATACACCGGGTGTTTGGGTCATCGCCTCTCCCACATCACGGGCGGGGCTTTCACGAATGTCGGAGACTTCGAGGCTCTCATGAGGGGCGGTACCGATGACGTTTACCGTTTCACTGACACTGAAGGCCAGGGACAAAACGAGGTCGATCTCCCGTGAGCCTCCTCGCGGGAGCTCAACGGAAACACTTCCCGGAGCGAAACCTGAGAGCTCGGCAACGACCTCGTACCGTCCGGACGGAAGTCCCGAGGCCCGGAAGATACCCCGCTCACCCGTCGTTACCAACGTGATGTGTCCCGATTCATGGTGTTTCAGAGTTACCGTCACTCCCGGCAAACGGGTTCCGACGATTCCCGAAACCGATCCCGAAATGGTTCCCCCGGAAGACTGCGCAAGCGAGGAAACGGACAGCGAGAGACAAATAACGACCCACCGAGCGATTGCCATCACCCTACCCCCAGCTTAGAGATGGTAATGCCAACATGTCTGGATAACAAGATATTTCAAAGCAACCTTTTCTCATTCCCCCCGTCTAATTAGTGAAGAGGAGGATTGCCCGTGAGCAGCATCATTCAGGACCTTCGCTACAGCTTCAGAACCCTCAAAAGTCATCCCATCTTGGCCGTCGTCGCACTCCTGACATTGGCCTTGGGAATAGGCGCTAATACCGCAATCTTCAGTGTGGTTCACGCCGTGTTGTTGAGTCCGATTCCATATCCTGCGGAAAATCCCGATGCCGTAGTTGTTTTGTCCGAAAAAACCGCGAACCACCGGCGGATCAGCGTGGCCTATTCCAACTTCAAGGATATCCAGTCGCAGGCGGCATCATTCGAAGCCGTGGCGGCGTATCGGCGTTCCACGGTGAACCTCACCGGACTCGATGAGCCCATACGTTTGCGGGTGCTCCTCACGACGTTCAACTACTTCGATCTCATGGGCGTCGCGCCCGTTCTCGGACGTTTTTTCACCGTGGAAGAAGATCAGCCGGGCGCGGCGGGTGTCGCGGTGCTGAATGACCTCCTTTGGCGGAACCGCTTTGGCAGCGACCGAGGCGCCATCGGTCGCCCCATCGAGCTGAACGATGAGATTTATACGATCGTCGGCGTGCTCCCTCCCGAGTTCGAGCTGGACACGGAAGAACGGGTTTACATACCCCTCGAGCCCTGGGCCGATAATCCAGGGACGCAGGATCGCGGAAACCACCAGGGCATCTTCGTTACGGCGAAAATGAGAGACGACGTAACGTTCGGGCAAGCTGTTGCGGAAATGGAAACCTTCTACCAACAACTCGAAGGTGAATACCCGAACACCAACAGCGGACTCGGAGTCAACGTGGACCGGCTGGACGAGCTGAGAGTCGAGGACTACCGTGCCACGTTGCTGCTGGTTATGGGAGCGGTGACCTTGGTGCTCCTCATCGTCTGCTCGAATGTGGCCAACCTTCTCCTGGCGCGGGCCGTCAGCCGGCGACGAGACTTTGCCATTCAAGCCGCTCTCGGGGCTGCGCGAAAGCGACTCATCCAGCAAGGTCTGACGGAAGGCGTCCTTCTCGCCGTGATCGGCGGTGTCATGGGTGTGGTATTGGCTTACTGGAGCCTGAGTCTTTTGCGGGGCATGCTTCCCGCGGACGTTCCCCGGCTCCATTTAGCGCAAATCGATTGGCGCATCCTCGGTTATGGTTTGGTCGTCTCCATACTCACAGGCACGTTCTTTGGAACCGTCCCGGCCGTGCTCGCCACACGGTCCAGGCCCGCAGACCCGCTGAGAGAAGGCGGTCGTGATACGGGATCTCGCGGCTTTGCCGGACGCGCTCTTCTAGTGGGTGAAGTTGCTCTGGCAACCGTACTACTGATCGGGGCGTTCTTGTTCATACGGAGTGTTTATGAGCTCACCCGGGTTGATCCCGGTTTCCGCCCCGACCACCTTCTGACCATGCAAGTCCGGCTTCCCTCCTCGCGCTATCCCAGCGATCAGAGGGTCGGTTTCTTCCGGCAAGTCCAAGAACGTTTGGCGGCTTTGCCCGGAGCTGAATCCGCCACGGTAGCGCTTAATTTTCCCGTCACCGGCTACAACTGGAGCTCGATTTTCATCGTCGGGGACAAGCCCGTTCCTCCGCGAGAGAATCTCCCGAGCTCGATCTTCAATCCCGTCGACGTGAGCTATTTCAAGACGATGGAGATCCCCCTTCTCCGCGGTCGCATATTCGAGGATTCGGATGATATCGATTCCCGACGCGTCATCGTCGTCAACGAGACGCTCGCCCATCGCATGTGGCCCGGTGAAGACCCCATCGGCAAGCTCTTGAAACAAGGTTGGCCGGAAAGTGAAGGTGAAGATAGTCCCTGGCGGGAAGTGATCGGCATTGTGGGCGACACAAAACAAGAGGGGCTCGAAGAAGACATTCGCATGGAAACCTATATTCCACTTCAACAAATCCCTTTGTCCAGCGTTAATGTCGGACTCCGAACCAAGCTGGACCCGTTGTCGCTCGCAGAGCCGGCAAAAGCCGTGATCCGATCTTTGGACCCGAACCTCCCCGTCTACGAAATCAAAACGATGGAAAACGCCATCGATGCCACCTTTGCCCCGAAGCGGTTCTCCATGTTGCTTCTCGGTATCTTCGCCGCCCTGGCCCTCGTTTTGGCGGCGGTGGGTCTATATGGAGTTATCGCCTATTCGGTGGCGGGACGAACGCGGGAGATCGGGGTCCGAATGGCGCTCGGCGCCAAACGCTTGGAGATATTCGGAATGGTCTTGCGAGAAGGAATGCTCCTATCCGTCCTTGGAGCGTTGCTCGGCATCGGGACGGCTCTCGGGCTTAGCCAGCTCCTTGCCGGCTTTCTCTACGGCGTAACTCCGAAAGATCCTGCGACGTTTATTGTCGTTCCGGCGGTGTTGGTCCTCGTCTCGCTCGCCGCCTGCGCGGCACCGGCGCGATCCGCTACGCGAATCGATCCGATGAACGTTCTGCGGTACGAGTAAGATCGAATCCTAGTCGGTCAGTTCGACGACGACGGGGGCGTGATCGGAAGGTTGTTTGCCCTTGCGCTCCTGGCGATCGACTTCGGCAGAGACCACGCGTTTCGACAAAGTCTCGGTCACAAAGATGTGGTCGATGCGAAGTCCGTCTTTTTTAACGAAGGCGAGTCGCCGGTAGTCCCACCAGGAGTAGATCCCGCCTTCCGGATGCTTCAGGCGGAAGGCGTTCGACGAATCCCCACCGCCGGACGCGCTCGAGAGCTTGTCGGCCCTCCTCGTGGCACAAGACCGATTCCCGCCAAGCATCAGGGAACGCCACGTCGCTGTCATCGGGTGCGATATTGAGGTCGCCGCAAAGGGCCAGAGGTTCGGTGGGATCGGCGCGCCGGTCGAGATACTTTCGTAGGCGCGCAAACCACTCCAGCTTGTACTCCCACTTTTCGGAACCGACGATAGAGCCGTTCGGCACGTAAACGGACATCACTCGAACGTTGTCAATGATCGCCGATATGAAGCGGGCCTGAGGATCATCGACACCGTCATCGAAAGATCTGAGGACGTCAACGGGCTCGGAGCGACTCAAAATAGCAACCCCGTTATAGGTTTTTTGGCCGTGAACGGCCGCGTAATAGCCCGCTTCGCGACAGGGCTCGAATGGGAACTTCTCTTCGGGTACCTTGAGCTCTTGCAAGCAAACAACGTCGGGTCGATGCCGGTCGAGAAAACGGAGCAAGCGCTCCTCGCGGGTACGGACGGAGTTCACATTCCAGGTGGCAATTTTCATAGGTCCTTATTCTACACGGAGGGACCGTCAGTGGTAGCATTGCGCCGAACATTTCGGAGAGCCGGAGTCATGAATTACACTCGTCCAATCTTACTCACCCTTGTTGTGGTGCTCATAGCCGTCGCAGGTTCGGCAGAGACCGGCCCACAGCCCCTCACGTGGGAGAACATCTTTCTTCGTAGTCACGGCGCACGCGGTGCGGTGATTTCTCCGGACGGAAAATGGGTGGCGGTGACGGCAGCCACCGAGGAAGGCGCGGGGATTTACCTGGTCTCGGCCGACGGAAGCGAGCTTCGATATTGGGTCGAGGGACGGTCCCCGTCCTGGTCGCCCGATAGTCGAAGTATCGCCTTTCGCGATCTCGGGGATTTGTGGACGGTGGAGCTCGAGTCCACCGATCGGCATCGCGTCACGCGGGACTCGGAGGACGAGCGGGCTCCGGTTTTTTCGCCCGACGGATCGAGGATCGCGTTTTACTCCGGGCGAAGCGGTCATCAGGACGTTTGGCTCGTCGAACTCAAACGGACAAACCCCTCCGCGACGGCTCACGGAAGAGGCCATGGCGCTCGACGACGCGAGGTTCACCCCGGCCTGGTCGCCCGACGGCGAATCTATCGCTTACATCTCCAACCGAAACGACTATTGGGAAGACGATTTATGGCTCGTCGAGGTGGAATCGGGCAAAACGCGACAGGTCTCGCGAAAGCTCATGGCGTCTTCTACACCCGTGTGGTCTCCGGACGGCAAAACTATTGCTCTTTTGGGAACCGCAAAAGACGAGTATTGGTACGAGGACCTCGCCTACATCTACCTCGTTGACCCCGAAAAACGGAAGGAATCGATTTTGGAGATGCAGATCTACGCCACCGACTGGCTCCACAATCACAGGCTCTTCTGGTCGGGTGACGGCGAACGGCTCTTTTTCCTCTACCACGAACGGGGTGACCTCAACCTCTGGTCCGTGCCGTCCAACGGCGGCGTGGCGACACGGGTCTCGAGTATGGGCGGAGCGGTCCGCTCCTTTCATGCTACGGCCAAAGCCGACGCTTTCGTCTTGGTACGAAGTGGACCGACCCGGGGTAACGACGTCGATCTCATGACCGATATGGGTGGAGAAGCCCGCCGGCTGACCCACTTCTCGCCGACGTGGAGCTCGATTCAGGAGCCTCGGGAGGTTTCGTATCGAAGCTTCGACGGACTCTACATGCAAGGGTTTCTCTACCGGCCGCCCGACTTCGATGCGGGCAAGCGGTACCCGGCGCTGGTCCATGTCCACGGCGGTGGCACCAACTCCTACCTTCGTCGCGAGAATTTGACGGAGCAGTACTTGGCGTCCAAAGGGTACCTGGTCTTGGCCATCAACTACCGGGGTGGTTCTGGATTCGGACGAGAGTTCCAGGATCTTTCCATCAACGACTGGGCCAACGGCCAGGCGAAAGACGCCGCGGCTTCGGCGGGCTTCCTACGGAGTCTGTCTTATTGCAGCGGCAAGGTGGGTATCTACGGTTATAGCTACGGCGGCATCATGACCATGGCCACCATCGCCCGATCGCCCGGTGTGTTCGACGCGGCCGTTCCCATGGCGGGTATTTATGATTTCGGCGACGCCTACACCAACGCGGATCGCGTCGGGAAGATCTTCATCAAAACCGGCCACGGCGGCTCACCCGAAGAGCGCAAGGAAACTTACGCCGTGAGCAACACCCTGGCCCGAGTCGGTAACGTGACCACACCGCTTCTCATCATGCACGGCGAGGAAGACGTGCGCGCACCCTTCCGTCAGTTTCAACTGGCGGTGGAGACACTCGAGCAACACGGCCGGATTTTCGAGGCCAAGAGTTATCCCGGCGAGCCACACGGTTTTCGCAATCCTCAAAATCGGATCGACATGTATCAGCGCTTGGAAGCCTTCTTCGAAAAGCACCTGAGGTAAGACGAATGATTCCGCTAGAACAAATCAAATCTCTGGAGGCCAAGGCGCGCGAGCTCGAGCCGGACCGTGAGCTCCGCAACCAAATCAACCAAGCGGTTTTGGAGTACAGCAACGATTTCCTGGACCGTATCCATGAGCTACCCGCCTACGTCACGACCGAGGACAAAGGTGTGGGTATTTACGATTCGCCCATCACGGACGAGCCGATTGGGATTGAAGAAGCTCTGGGGCTTCTGCGCGAGCACGTCGACCGACCCGGACTCAATCCGGCTTCGGGCGGACATATCGCTTATATCCCAGGAGGCGGCATTTTCACGTCTGCTCCCGCCGACTATCTCGCGGCGGTGACCAACCGATACGCCGGGGTCTTCTATGGATCGCCGGGTGCGGTTCGCATGGAGAACATGTTGCTCCGCTGGATGGCCGACATGGTGGGCTATCCCGAAAGCGCCGCAGGTAGTATTGCATCCGGCGGGAGCATCGCCAATTTGACCGGAATCGTCACGGCACGAGACGCGCATGGACTCGAGGCCCGCGATTTCGATCGGGCGGTCGTCTACGTGACGCGGCAGGTGCACCACTGCGTGGGCAAAGCGCTCCGCATCGCCGGATTGGGGGCATGCGTTACAAGGCACGTCGATCTCGACAACGGGTACCGTATGCGGACCGACGCTCTCGAGCGGGCGATCGAGAAGGACAAGAAGGAGGGACTCATTCCTTGGCTCGTCATCGCTTCGGCGGGGACGACAGACACGGGCGTGGTCGATCCGCTGGAAACCATCGGCGAGATCGCGGAGGCAAACGGCCTCTGGTATCACATCGACGGAGCCTACGGGGCCTTTTTCGCTCTTTGCGAGGAAGGGACGGAAGCTCCTCGCCGGCATGGACCGCTCGCACTCCATCGTCATGGATCCACACAAGGGTCTTTTCCTTCCCTATGGATCGGGGGCCGTCCTCGTGAAGGACGGTCAGAAGCTTTTCGATGCGCATTACTACACGGCGAATTACATGCAGGATGCCATGTCGAGCCGAGAGGAGCTCTCGCCCGCCGATCTGTCGCCGGAGCTCACCAAGCACTTCCGGGGTCTGCGACTGTGGTTGCCGCTCATGCTTCACGGTGTAGCTCCGTTCCGGGCGGCGTTAGAGGAAAAACTTCTCCTTGCCCGCTATTTCCGGCAGGAGCTTTTGAAGGTGGAAGGTTTCGAAGTGGGACCGGAACCCGACCTCTCCGTCGTCATCTTTCGATACCTGCCACGTTCCGGTGACCCGAACGTGTTCAACCGGCGAATCATCGAGGAAGTGCAACGGGACGGCCGGGTCTTTCTTTCTTCCACCATGCTCGAAGACCGGTTCATACTTAGGCTCGCCGTTTTGGCCTTCCGGACCCATCTCGATACAATCGATCTCACGCTCGATATCTTGAAACAGAAAGTCCAGTACCTGGAAACTTTGTAGGCAGGCCAGGCTGTGCCTGGCACATTTGGAGAATGCGCATGAAGAAACACGAATCCATTGTTGGCGAAAATCTGCCGTCACCGATCGGCCCCTACTCCCCCGGCGTCACTTTTGAGCGATTAATCTTTGTTTCCGGGCAAGGCGCAACGGTTCCCGAGACCGGCGAGCTTTCCGGTCCCGATGCGGCGACCCAAACGGAGCAAATCTTCAAGAATATGGAACGTATTCTGAAGGCCGCCGGGTCGGATCTTCAGCATGTCCTGCGTTGCGGTGTTTTCATCGTCGATATGCGGGATTTCGACGAGATGAATGCCGTCTACGAGCGAATGATGGCCGGCAACAAACCGGCTCGGACCACGGTCCAGGTCACGTCCCTACCGATCGTAGGGCTCCGGGTGGAGATCGACGCAATCGCCTATGTCCCCTGATCGAGGCCGCCATCGAAAACGACCATCCCGTTCACCACGGTGAGGAGGATTTTCCCCTCCAGAAGCTTGCCGGGGTCGGTCTCCCACAACGAGAGGGTCGATATCCATGACCGTGATATCGGCCCACTTCCCCGGCTCGAGCGTCCCTGTGTCGTTTTCCACCCACCGAAAAGAACAAAAGAGAGGAAGGTTACACAGCTCTCACGCATCATGACAGTGACCCCCTGTAGAGCTCGTGAGAGGGACAATAGTACTCGGGAGAAGCAGGACGAACAAGAAGCGAGGGATTTCGACGAGCTACTTCGGTCTTTCCATGTCCTGGATTCGTCTGGACAGCGGCCCGCTTGTAACGACACCAAAATTCTCATCTACTCCCGTTCGCATCGCACGTGCGACCAGAGCTTCCGAGCTTCTCGCCCGAATCTCCGCACGAACGACACGGGCGCTGTCCGGGTCGAAATGAACGTTCCTCTCGAGGAGGTATTTTCGTGTCAAACGCGAGTTCATCAGTCCTCCATCCGTGTGCGGACGGTGAGGTGCCAGAATGTGGACGAGCTCGTGAGAGACCACCCGTGCCACGGCCCGGGCAAAATATTGCATGGACTTCGGAGTACCGAGAGACCCCCTCCTCCTATCCATTTGCATGGTTCGCAAAACACTTGGGTAAAAAACGTAGATACTTCCTTTCAAACCTTCTCGGTGCGTGGCAACCCCCATGACGGTACTCTTCAGACCCCAGTCGGTAGAATTGGAGGGAAGAAGCACGACGTTGACGCTCAGCAAATCTTTGTCGATACCTCGACCTTGGCCTTTCTTGTCCGTTTCCCAAACGATGTTGACACCCGCCCGATCGTAGATACGATTGACCTCCCGACTCATGGTTTCGAAAGAATGGGGAAGCAGATGATAGGTATCGAACCATACGAGACGAAATGTCACGGGATAGGCGACCCAAGATTCAGATTCATTTATCGAAGAACGAGCCGCGTCTCGCTTGTCACCGTCCGAAGCGTCTGCTTCTGAACCGAGACCCAATAGGACGAGCACGAAGGCAATCAGGAAGATTCGGAATGAAATCCGAGGTGAAATAAGCGACATCACGTCCTCCCCAACAATAGGTCTCGGTGACGATGCTGTTGTTGTGGCAGATCGCAGTTCGAGCTCGTTGGGGCGTAACGCTCTCGACTGCTTGTCGCCTATGTGAATAGCAATGGTTATGCCACGACGTTTTCTCGAGAAGGACGATGTAAAAGCATCTGAACCGGTGACTTAGGGACCTTCGTGAAGACTTCAAAGATTTGATTTGCCTAACGCGTTTACATGCATAACAACCCATTTACAATGCAAATTATTGAATTCACTTTCTTGAACAAGCCCGACACATTTGTGTTTGGATCGAGATTCAACTTATTGAACAATCTCGATAACGTTTTGAAGATAGAATGAGGTTGTGTTGAATTCGATATCGCCAATTCGAAAGGCCTTGTTGGTAGCAGGACTCGGTCTCCTGCCGCTCGGAATCGGCGTCCGGGAGCTCGCCTTTCGGTTTCCTCAACAAATCGAGAGTGCTTACGGGGGCTCGGCCTATCCACTCATTGCCCGGTTCATGGGCGGAGTCAATCGCCTCGCTCCTTTTTCCCTTGCAGAAGCGTTGCTCGTGGGCGGGTTGCTCGCGACAGTTGTTTTCTTCTTCGCGAGAAAACGCACGCGCACATGGAAAGTGCTCATCCTACGTTTTGCGGCTTTCTCGTGGATTCTGTGCGGATTGTTGCTTGCGTCTTTTTTGGTCCTTTGGGGATTCAACTACGCGAGGCCTTCACTCGAGCAGAGGCTCGGTTTGAGTGTCGAGGGAGTCGAGGCGGAAGAGGTTCTCGACGCCGGCCGGCGATGCGTGCGGCTTGCAACGGCGCTTCATTCCAAGCTGGGTGTCGCGAATGAATCTCCGACAGAGCTCCCTATGGACTTCGCCACGTTGAACGAGATCGTCGATTATCGTTTACGGTCCTTGAGTCTGCCCGGAGATCCTATCCGGCATCCCACGTCGCCGGTCAAAAAACTGTACTTATCCACTGTCATGTCCTACATGGGCCTGAGCGGGATCTTTGTTCCCTTTACCGGCGAGCCATCTATGAACGGCAAAGTGCCGGATGTTTCCGTGCCCATGGTCGTTGCGCATGAAAAGGCGCACCAACGCGGCATCACCGACGAAGGGGAGGCGAATTTCGTGGCCTTCCTCGCCTGCTCAGACGTCGAGGCCCACCCTTACTTGCGTTATACGGCCTACCTCTCAGCAGGAACACGTCTTCTCGGTGCCGCCGCAACCTTCGCACCTGAAGATGCAAGGCGGGCGTGGAACGAGGTAGGACCCGGACCGCGGCGCGATCTCCAGGCGATCCGGGACTTTTGGTCACGTTATGAAGGCCCGCTTTCGAAGCTTGCCGACAAGGTAAACGACACCTACCTTCGCTCCCAGCGGGTTCCGGGTGGAATACAAAGCTACGGACGGGTCACCCGGCTTTTAATCTCCCTCGACCGTCAAGGACGGCTCACCCCCGACCTTCGCAATCCTTGATCGAGACTCACTTCAGCTGAAGTGCTCGTTGAAGTTCTCGGCAAGATCCACCATCGTTTTCAATCCGAACGCGGTAGCGCCTTCCGTATAGTACTTCCACTTTTTTTCCAAGATGAAAGGACCGGCAATATCGAGGTGGGCCCAGGCGGCTCCGTCGGGAACGAACTCCCGTAAGAAAAGTCCGGCCGTGATCGTTCCCGCGACTTTGCCTCCCATGTTGTTGAGGTCAGCATAGGGGGTTTTCAACGTCTCCCGGTATTCCTCCACCAAGGGGAGCTCCCAAAAAACCTCGCCGTGGTTCCGGCCGGACTCGATGACGGCCTGCACTAATTTGGGGTCGCTTCCCAAGATGCCCGCGAGGGAATGTCCGAGTGCCCGGATACAGGCTCCGGTGAGCGTGGCGATATCGACGATGTGCGTGGCTCCTTCCTCACCGGCGCGCGCCAGCCCATCGGTTAGGACGAGGCGGCCTTCGGCATCGGTGTTATCCACCATGACCGTCTTACCGTTTTTGGCGGTGAAGATGTCCCCCGGCCTTTGCGCCTTCGCGCTCGGGAAGTTCTCAGCCGCGGTCACGATACCCGTCACTTGGACCGACGGTTTCAATTGCCCGATGGCCGCCATGGCATGAAGCACCGCCGCTCCGCCGGCCATATCGCCTTTCATGGCGAACATGCCTTCCGGCGGCTTGAGGGACAGCCCGCCCGTATCGAAGGTGATCCCCTTGCCCACGAGAGCAAGGTGGTGCTCAGACTTCCGCCTCGGCTTGTACCTCAAGACGATCATACGAGGAGGATAGATACTGCCCTTCCCGACGTTGATCAGTCCTTGGTAGCCCTGTTTTTCAAGCTGCTTTTCGTTCAGGACGGTACAAGCGAGCTTATTTTCTGTGGCAATTTTCTTCGCCAGCCGGGCCAAAGCATCCGGATAAATCACATCACCCGGCTCGTTTACGATGTCACGACAGCGGTTGACCTCATCGCTCACCACCGTGTATCGCTTGAGGCGCCCCTTGGACGCCGTGAGGTCCTCCGGTCGGACGACGATCTGGATGGTGGGATCCTGCTGCTCGGACTTGTTCCGATATTTGTCGAAACGGTAGCCACCCAGAAGATACCCCTCCGCCACCTTCCCAACGAAAGGAGCGCCGTCCGGGTGATTCAAGAGAAAGGCGACGTGGCCCAGCCCGTAATCGCGTGCATATCCTAAGGAGCGCGCCGCGAAGATCTTCACGTTCTCCCAAACGTTGAACGACTTGGCGAGCGTCGTGGAGAATACGAGGAGATTCTTGGCAGGAGATTGTGGACCAAGACTGCGAAACACTTCCCGCTTGAACCGCTCATCCTTGAAGCCGCGCTTGGCTTCTTTGATGGCCGCACCGATTTCCGAATCTTCGATGTCAACCAGGTTCATGTCGGGATCGACGACGGCAACCGCCAAATCCGTCTTGAGACGAGAAATGGGCCGATGATATAAGGATAGGTTCATTCTCTTTTTCCTCTCTTTATTGGTATTTCAGTTTGAGTTTGTCTACGACCGTCGGATCCGCCAAGGTCGTCGTGTCCCCTAAAGCTTTACCTTCTGCGATGTCCCTCAGAAGGCGCCGCATGATTTTCCCCGAGCGCGTCTTGGGAAGCTCGGCGGCGAAGATGACGTCGTCGGGCCGGGCGATTTGACCGATCTTTTTTACGACGTGCTCCTTGAGGTCTCCCGCCAGCGAAGGCACCGGCCGGACTCCCTCCTTGAGAGTGACAAAAGCCGATATGGCCTGCCCCTTGATGTCGTGAGTTTTTCCGACGACAGCGGCTTCCGCGACATCTTGATGGTCCACGAGCGCACTTTCCACCTCCATGGTTCCGATGCGGTGGCCTGACACGTTCAAAACGTCGTCGACTCGACCTAGAATCCAAAAATCTCCATCTTCATCTCGTTTGGCGCCGTCACCAGGGAAATAGGTCTTATCTTTCCACTTTTTCCAGTAGGTCCGTTCAAAACGTTCCGGGTCTCCATAGATACCCCGCAGCATAGCCGGCCACGGATTCTTGATGGCAAGCAATCCCCCACCCACTTCAACCGGCCGGCCCTTGCTGTCCCGGACCTCGGCCTCAATCCCGGGAAACGGTCGCGTGACCGAGCCCGGCTTCAATGTCGTGACACCGGGGAGGGGTGTAATGAGGATCATTCCCGTCTCGGTTTGCCACCAGGTATCGACAATAGGACACCGCCCCTCGCCGATATGCTCGTGGTACCACATCCAAGCTTCCGGATTGATAGGCTCGCCCACCGTCCCAAGCAGGCGGAGCGAAGACAGGTCGTGACCGGCAGGCCAATCAGAGCCCCATTTCATGAAGGCCCGGATGGCCGTGGGCGCGGTGTAGAACACCGTGACGCCGTACTTGGCAATCATGCTCCAGTAGCGGTCCTTTTCCGGCCAATCCGGGGCGCCTTCGTACATCACTCCCGTGGCACCTAGCGAGAGCGGACCGTAGACGATGTAGCTGTGGCCGGTGATCCAGCCGATATCGGCACCGCACCACCAAACGTCGTCGTCCTTCAGGTCGAAGACCCACTTGGTCGTGGCGTTCACACCGGTGAGATAGCCGCCGGTGGTGTGAACAATGCCCTTAGGTTTGCCCGTCGTTCCCGACGTATAGAGGATAAACAGCAAATCCTCAGCATCCATTGCTTCCGGCTCGGTGCGGTCCTCAGCATCGTCCACGACACGGTGCCACCAATGGTCTCGGTTTTCTTTGATGTGAACTTGAAAGTCGCCTCGTTTGACGACGACGACGTTTTCGACGCTCGTTGCGCCCTCGAGCGCCTCGTCTGCATATCTTTTGAGGGGAATGATGCTGCCGCGGCGATAGCCGCCGTCGGCGGTAACGAGAACCTTGGCCTGTGCATCATTCAGACGGTCGCGAAGAGACTCTGCGCTGAATCCGCCGAAGACCACGCTGTGGACGGCGCCGATCCGTGAGCAGGCGAGCATCGCGATGGGAAGCTCAGGAATCATGGGTAGGTAGATCGCCACGCGGTCGCCCCGCTTTACGCCGAGCTTCTTGAGAGCGCTCGCGAAGCGATTGACCTCGCGATAGAGGTCCCAGTAGGTCAGCGTGCGTGTATCGCCGGGCTCACCTTCCCATACGATGGCCGCCTTGTTGCGCCGCCACGTGCGCACGTGGCGATCGAGACAATTGGCACTAACGTTCAATTTGCCACCAACGAACCACTTCGAGTACGGAGGGTTCCACTCGAGCACCTGATCCCACGGCTCAATCCACTCGAGCTCGTCGGCCATACCAGCCCAGAATTTTTCCGGGTCCTTCTGCGACTCCCGATACACGGCCTCGTCCCGCACCCATGCCTTCTCCCGGAACGCGTCCGGCGGCTCAAACCGCCTTCCCTCCTGAAGCAGAGCCTCAATTTCGTCGGATTTGTTTTCCTTGCCGGCCATTACACAATTTCCTCCTCGAAGCAGCTGATTTTATGACAGCACGTACCCCAGGTGCCAGCCACTTGTACAAAGAATGCACCCGGTTCGACAACCAGCCATATCCATACCCCTGTTAGACCATTTTCCATCGTCAGGAAAGAGCGCTATAATATACTTATCCTGGAAAGCTAAAAAAATCAGCAATTTAGAGCCTATAGGAACTATGCGAAGCTTCCTTGCGGCGGTTGCGGTCTGGCTGGTGATCGCCGCTTCCACATGGTCCCAGGGCAACGATCCGCTGGGCGAACGTTTCCTGAACGAGCGCCTACGAATCAGTGTCCGCCCACCAATCGGGTGGCACCTGGCAAACGAAGGCCTAACCGGTGTGGAGCCCATAGAGTTTTGGAAAACAGATCAATACGGACCTCGAATTCAGGTCTACTCTTTTCCTTTTGAGCTCGACAACCCATCCGACCTCGATGAAACCCAGAAGGAGCTCGCGCGCGCCCTTTTCCAACAGTTTCCCGACCTGCAAATCGTCAATGAAAAACAACTCACGCATCACGGAAGCCCGGCCATCGAAGTAACCGCCACCTTGGAGATCGGTGACACGTACTACCACGTCATCCAGAGATGCCTGTTTGCGGAGGGGCGAATCCACATCATCACCTGTGCGTCTTTCGAGTCGTCGTTCATCTACGACCTCCCGTTTTTCCGTGCGAGCATGGACAGCGTTCAGGTTCTCGGTGCGATTTACAGCCCCGACCAGACCCACCGGGTGGGCGGTCACCTGCTTCAACCGTCCACTTTGGGTTGGCTGGCCATAGGCTGCCTTCTTTCCGGTCTAGTCATGCGTCAAATCTCGAACTCCCGGCTGAAGCGCATGAGACCCTAGGCCCACTTCCCTCAGGCTCAAGAATCATGATTCTGCCTCTGACTCACGAAAGGATGACACTCCAGCGCCTACCGTGGGTCACGATCGTAATTATCGCCTTGAACTTTGTCGTCTTCGCATTCACTTGGCTCCCTGCTCAACGTGACCAAGAGAAGCTGTGGGACGTTATCGATGACATCGAGGTGTTTGCTGAGTCTAACCCGGGAATCGCGAACGAGGACTTCACAAGCCAGGAGGCTTTGGAGCAGTACAAAAGACTTCTCGAGCGACTAGAAGAGGCAAAAAGCGAGAGTTTATTTGGAGAGTACGGATTCGTCCCTATTCATCAAGAGTGGAGCGATCTTCTCTGTTCCATGTTCCTTCACGCCGGTTGGGTGCATCTCCTCGGCAACATGTATCTACTTTGGATGTGCGGATGCAGCCTCGAGGACGTTTGGGGCCGTCCGCTCTACGTGCTTGTGTTCATGGCCAGCGGAGTCGCAGCGGCACTGAGCCATGCCTATGTATTTCCCGAGAGCGGATCTCCCTTGGTCGGCGCGTCCGGAGCCATCGCAGGTCTCATGGGTGCTTTTCTCGTCCGCTATTACAATGCTCGCATACGCTTCTTCTACTGGTTCTTTTTTGTTTACCTTGGCACCTTTTTCGCTCCGGCCTGGATCATGCTGCCGCTTTGGTTGATGAGTCAACTGTTTTACGCATTTGTCTATGGCGACACGTCACCAGTGGCTTTCTGGGCGCATATCGGGGGATTCATCTTCGGTTTGGTCGTAGCACTTTATCTCAAACTAACCCTCGTCGAGGAAGCTTTCCTCGCGCCTGCACTCGAGGAAAAGACAACTCTGTTCTCCCAACATCCAGCCGTTGAGGCGGCTCTCAGATGTTGCGATCGGGGAGAACACCAAGAGGGAATCCGCCACCTTCATTTCGCACTCCGCAACAATCCAGAAGACATCGATGCGCTTCACCTCCTTGCCCAAAGCAACGTCGCCATCGGCCGCCACGACGACGCAACCAAATCTCTTCAACAGAAGATGCGAATCCACCTCAAGCAAGGTGAAAAAGATTTAGCGATCGACACTTACTTCGAAATATTAGAAATCAGTCCGAACGCATCGTTTTCCTCGAGAGAAACCCTCTCTCTGGCCTTCGCGCTCGCTCGAGGCAACTACCATCAAGAGGCCGTTCAACTGCTGCGGCGACTTATCGACTCGGACATCGCGCCCCCGATGAAACTCAAGGCATCTTTAGCTCTCGCTGATCTGTATGTAGGGGATCATAAAGCGCATCTCGCCCGGGAGTTGCTGGAATCGGCTCTTCCGCTGAGCGATAGTTTCCCCGAATGGAAAATGCACATCCAGAAGAAGATGGAAACAATCCGCAACGCCGCGCTGAAATTTCGAAAGGTGTTAGCCTTGAAGCACAATCACTACGCGAATCAGCTTTGGCAGACGCAACAAAAGCCATGATATGACCGCATTCTTGGGAAGGGGGTCTTGATCCACTCAAATTTGAAGCAGTTCTAATGTGTCGTGACACATGGCTTGTCGCTCGTATATAGCTTCGAGCGAACCCAAATCCGAGCTCACGAAATCTACGCAAATTCTGGACAAAAAAAAGGACAGGACGTTTTGGTGGACCGTTGTCTTTATCAAAAGGGACCTGTGCTCGTTTCCTGAACTACCCTAAGTTTATTGTCGGATAAGGGTCCGCCCTCTGTGGCACAATAGAGACACATCAATGTCGAGAACAAACGGGTGGAACCTGTCTATGCCCAGCGCTTCAAAAATAGAAGAACCAGCACGGTGTAGAGTTCGAGACGCCCGACGAGCATGAGGGCCGCCAGGAGAAGCTTGGCCGCCGCCGGCAAATGGGCATAGTTCAACGAAGGACCTACCGAGCCAAATCCGGGACCGATATTGCCGAGACACGCGCCCGAAGCCGAAAAAGCACTCTCCGGGTCCATTCCCATCATCGTCAACAACAACCCCCCCCCGGCGAACAGCAGGAGGAAAAGCACGAAAAAAGTCGTCACCGCCGAGACCACGTTGTCGGGTATGGGTCGCCCGCCAACCCGAAGTGGGAGCACCGCATGGGGCCGAACCATTTGACGCAAGTCCACGACGACCTTTCGGACGATGATGAGTATTCGGACCACCTTGACCGATCCTCCCGTCGAGCCCGAACACCCTCCCACGAAGAAAAGGATGAAAAGCAGCGCCTTGGAGAAATACGGCCACAAATCGTAGTCCGCTGTGGCGAAGCCGGTGGTGGTCACGATCGAAGTCACCTGAAAAACCGCCAGCCGCGCGGCGGCTAAAAAGCCATAAGACTCAGTCAGCACGAGATTAATCGCAATCGCGAGACTTCCGGCACCAAGCACGCCCAGATAGAGACGGAGCTCCGAGTCACCGAAGACACGTCCGAACTTGCCACGAATCCATTGATAGTGGAGCGCAAAGTTTGCCCCCGCAAGAATCATGAAGAAAGAGATCGTCCACTCCACGGCAGGGCTGTCGAAAGAAGTGATGCTCGAATTTCGAGTCGAGAAGCCGCCCGTGGCCATCGTGGCAAAAGACTGAGCCACCGCTTCGAAAGGGCTCATGCCGAAACCCATGAGCGCAAGCGCTTCAATCGCCGTGAGGAGTGTGTAGATACCCCACAACGCTTTGGCCGTCTGCGCGATGCGAGGCCGGATTTTTTCGGTAATGGGACCCGGAGCTTCTGCACACAAAAGCTCCATGCCACCGACGGCAAGCCGTGGAAGTATGGCAATTCCCAATACGATGATCCCCATGCCGCCGAGCCAATGTGTAAGAGCACGCCATAGCAAAAGCGCGTTCGGCTCGCTCTCCACGTCGGAGAAAATCGAAGCTCCGGTAGTCGTAAATCCGGATGCAGACTCGAACACGCCGTTGACAATAAACCCGGGACCTTTGAGAAAAATGTAAGGCAAGGCACCCGCCAAGGTCGCAACCAGCCACGCCGAGGTAACCAGCAAGAAGGCTTCGTGACGCCCGAAGGAAAATTCCTCGCTTTGTTTGAATCCGCGCTCGAGCACGAGTCCAATTACTAGAGTTACAGCGGCAGAAAAGAGAAAAGCACGAAGTGTATCGCCTTGCGCAATAGCCGCCGGTATGAGCAAAGCGACACCGAGCGCGAGAAGCAGCCGGCCGAGAAGAAAGAGCAACTCCGCGATAGTTCATTGGCCTCGAAATAGTTTTTCGAGTTTGGGAAGGGCCCCTGTCAAAGTGAACACCAACGCTCGGTCCCCGACTTCGAACGTGAAATCGCCGCTTGGGACGTGCCGTTCCTCGCCGCGAATGACTGCTCCCACAATCGAGTCCTGAGGCCACTTCAAGTCCCGAAGCGGAGCCTTCAGCACCTTGGACTTGGCAGGCACCTCGATCTCCACAACTTCGGCATCGCCGCTCTCCACGAGGTCCAAGCTCAGAATCTCGCGGCGGTGAACCATCCTCAGAATGGTCCCGGCGGTAACCAGGCGCGGATTCAAAGCGATATCGACCCGCGCCGCGCGCAGCACATTGAGGTACTCCGGTCGTTGGTAGAGAGTCACCAGCATTCTCGCCCCCTCGCCTCGCGCGAGGAAGGAGGAGATGACGTTGGCCTCGTCATCTTGCGTGGCAGCCACGAAATAGTCGACATCCTGAACTCCCGCTTCCCGAAGAAGTGCCGGATCCGTGGCATCCCCTTGAAGGACCAAAGCTTCAGGCACCTCAGAAGCAAGGGCTTGAGCCTTTTCGAGTTTGCGCTGAATGACGGTCACTTGAATTTTGTCTTTGACCAGACCCCTTGGCAAGCCACGACCCCACATGACCCGCACCCACGATGATGAACCCTTTTCGTCGGCGGCGATCTCGATGCCAACACCCCTCAGGAAGTCCCCTACGGTTTCCGTTCGGCCGACCGCGTATATGCTTTGCCCCCGCTTGAGCACCGTATCACCCTTTGGCACCGTAATCTCAGGCCTTGGACCAGTGCCCGCGAGAATCCATCCGTCTGGGCCCTTCAAGTCGCGCAGGGGCTTGTCGTAGATATCCACCCTCTCCGAAGGACGCACTCGAAGCAGAACCAGCTTTCCGTCCGCGAAAAAATGCGCTTTGGAGACACCCGGGAATGCGCATGAGACCGAGAATCTCTTCGGCAACCAACCGCTCGGGATAGAGGGGCAGAATGCCGGGATCGTCCTTCAATAAAGGATTGTAGCCGTGATATGGATTCCCAACCCTCGCGACGCATTTTTTCACACCTATGACGACGAGCCGTGAGCACCGAAAGTAGGTTCGCCGAGTCATCGTTGGACACGGCAAAGAAAATGTCCGCATCGTGGACACCGTACTGTTCCAGAATCCTTGCGTTACACCCGTCCCCGGAAACCGCTAGGACATCTATTTCATTCTGCAGGCGTTGGACTTTGTCCAGGTCTGCCTCGATCACGATGATCTCATGCCCCTCGTGGGTCAAAGAGCTCGCGATGTGGAAACCGACCTCACCAGCGCCGACGATGAAAACCTTCATGCGAAAGCACATACTAGCATGGACCGTCCACCTTGGTGTAAGTCGAGCGACCATGTTCCGTAGAGAAACCAACATCATTCAGTAGTCGAGGAAGCCGGTCTCGAGGTCTGAGTCCATCGGTATGATCTTCGCCCCTAACAAGGACAGCGTTTGTCACACGCTCGACGAGTGGACGGACGGAAAAGATTGTGAGTGCTGAAGCAAACTGGACCGCGTCATTCGTATCCTCGAGACCTCAGTCGCATCAGTTATATGTTTTATTG
>CAVROO010000009.1:0-151363 GCA_963722765.1 uncultured Acidobacteriota bacterium | reverse complement strand
GGCTGAGGAGAAGTGAAAGTCGTCCTCGACACCAACGTTTTCATCTCCGGTCTCATGTATCCACATAGCGTGCCGGGTCGTATCGTGACGGCCTGGCGCGAGGCACGCTTGACCTCGTGCTCTGTCTCGAGCAGCTAACGGAGATTGGAAGAGTGCTCGCTTATCCCAAGATACGTAAGGTCCTGCAATGGGATGATGAAACCATCGAACGGTTCCTCAAGCAACTTTATCTACGGGGCGAGATCGTGGAATCGGCTGAACCAGAATCGTTGACAAACCCGCGAGACCCCGACGACGCTCCTATCCTAGGAAGTATGATTTCTGCCAAAGCCGACTACCTGGTTGCCGGCGATGACGACTTGTTGGCTCTGCGGCACGAATACACCATTGTCAAGCCGAAGGAATTTGCAGAAAAGCTTTAGGGATATAGCCAGGCACAGCCTGGCCTACGGAAGCTGCTTTTCAGTTAGCAAAGCCGGCTCGCGAACGAACTCGTCCTTGTCTGCCTCAAGAAAACGCGAGCCGAACCGATGAAAGCTCAGAGAGCGCCCGCCTCAGGCGATCCTCTGCCGGTTCGAGGTCGTTGGATGTCATAATAGGAAAATAACCCAATTCTGAGGATCAACGCAAGGTCACGAGCTACGCTTTGTCCTCCTTCCCTTGGAACAACGAGGATGGAGTCGGTGACCGAAATCGAGGAGATGGTAAAAGACCGGTTGGTATCTGATCTCGTAGAAGCCTGCAGCTTCTTGCCGATCATGATCTCACTCGGGGAAATTCATGCGCCGCAGGATCTCTTGAAAGCGCGGGTCGGAACGGATGGGATCCCCACTACGGGGTGTTGATGAATATAAGTTAGCCAGGGATCGCGCTCGTCGTAAGCCTGTTCAAGCCAATCGAGGGCTTGACTCCTGCCTCCCGGCCACGGTCTGTAAAGAAGAGCAACGTCCCAGGACGACACATAGTCTTGATTGGACCGTTTCAACTCCACCAATGCCTGGGCGCCTCGGGCCATCGCTTCTTTGAAACCTGATGCTTCCAGGCCCTGATCCATGGCAGCCACGACCTCGTGAAAACCCCAAAGCTCGTCACGTTTTCTCCGAGCAGCCAGAGACTCTTGCTGCATTCCTTTGAGATAGTAGGCCTCGAAAAGTCCTTCATAGGCTGGGGCAAAACTCGATTCCAACTCCAGTGTCTTTTGAAATTGGTCGATGGCTTCGTCCGGCTGACCTGATTCTGCCAAGGCAAAGCCCAGGCCCCAATTGGTCACCAAGTTGAGCGGACCCAAATCTCGAGCCTGCCTCGCTTCAAATAAAGCCTCGTCACCTTGCCTCGTGAATGATGAAATAGAAGGAATAGATCACGTGTGCCCGGGCGTGGTTGGGATTCAACTCAATGGCGTGTTTCGTTGCTCCTTCGGCCGCCGACCAGTTCCAATCGAAATGAAGGTAAACATCAGCAAGGGCGACATACGGGTCCGCAACAGTTCCATCGAGCTCGATGGCTTTCAATGCCGCCGCTTTTTCCTTTGGGTAGGCATCCTGGGGAGCAGCGTACGCCACAGCCCGCGAAAGAACCATAGCAGCCTGCCAGTCCCGCGTACGCAGGTGCATAGTCTGGGTCGGCCTCGATGGCCTGCTGGAAGTACTCCAGCTTCCCGTGCCCTTCGCGGGACCTCTTGTTCCAGCGAAAGAGCCCTTTGAGATAGGCGTCATGCGCCTCGGGATTGACGGGTGGCGACTGAGTGAGGAGAGACTCCTCCTGGGCTGTGAGCTTGATTCGGATCTCTTGGGATATGGTACGCGCTACGTCCCTCTGCAAGGACAGCACGTTGCGTAGATCTCTTTCGTAGCTCTCCGCCCAAAAGTGCCTTTCCGGAACCGCCTGGATGAGCTGAGTCGTGATACGCACTCGATCGCCCGAACGAAGAACCGAGCCCTCGACAACGGCATCGACGTTCAACGCATCCGCAATCTCAGGGAGTGGTTGGTCCGAGCATTTGAATCTCATCACCGATTGACGGGAGATGACCCGTAGTGCACTGATCTTGGCGAGCTCGGCGGTCAGCGCTTCGGTCATGCCGTCGGAGAAGTACTATCCGGTCTACTCTGCGACGATATGGGACTGGGGAAGACCCATCAAGCGATGGCGCTCATGGCGTGGCTGCGGGAGCACCAGAACGAGAAGGCTCCCTTCCTCGTCGTCTGCCCGACGACGGTCATCAGCCACTGGCGAAACAAGATCCGCGAGCACGCTCCGAAGTTGAAAGCCCACGTTCACCACGGGACTCAGAGGAATGCGAAAGAGGCATTGGCGGCCGCCGATGTGCTGGTGACCTCCTACGGTGTGCTTCGCAATGACATCCCCGAGCTCGAGAAGAAGCACTTTTCTCTAGTGATCTTCGACGAGATCCAAAACCTCAAGAACCGTGACACTCAGTCCTATCGAGCGGCACAGGCTCTTCAGTCGCACATGATGCTCGGGCTCACCGGCACACCCATTGAGAACTCCCTGGACGAATTCAAGAATCTTTTTGACTTGATTCTCCCCGGCTATCTGGGGACGGACAAGGAGTTCGTCGAGGTTTATGGGAGGGCCTCGGCGGAGGGAGTCCTCGGCCGCGACAACCTCGACGCGCTTCGGCGGGTGATCTCGCCTTTCGTGCTGCGCCGGATCAAAAAAGACGTACTGGATGAGTTGCCGGACAAGATCGAAGATCTCCGAACCTGCCCGTTGAGCGAGGATCAGGTGAAGCTCTACCGGGACGCCATCTCATCCAAGGGCGCGACGCTTACCGAGCAGCTTCGACGTCGCGATCATCCCATACCTTACATTCATGTCTTCGGCTTGCTCCTCCTCCTGAAGCAGATTTGCGATCATCCCGCACTCGTCCATCGCCGACCCGAGGAGTTTGAAAAACACCAGTCGGGCAAATGGGATCTGTTTCAGGAGCTTTTGTTTGAAAGCTTGGACAGCGGACAAAAGGTGGTGGTCTTCACTCAATTTCTGGGGATGATCGACATGATGGAACGGCTCCTGTCCGGCCTGGACGTCGGATTCGCCACCCTCACCGGTTCCACTCGAAATCGAGGCGAGGTCATTCGACGTTTCAACGAAGAGCCCGACTGCCGGGTCTTCCTCGGCAGTCTCAAAGCGGGAGGAACGGGAATCGATCTCGTCGCGGGCTCGGTGGTGGTGCACTACGATCGCTGGTGGAACGCGGCGCGGGAGGATCAGGCCACGGACAGGGTCTATCGAATCGGTCAGAAAAAAGCCGTCCAGGTTTTCAAGCTGGTGACGGAAGGGACGTTGGAGGAAAAGATATCCGCCATCATCGACCGAAAACGCCGTCTCATGGAATCGGTGGTCCAGGCCGATGATCCCCGCCTCAGTAAAATATTCTCGCGTGAGGAACTGATCGACCTGCTCGAGCCGGTATAGATGTCCCCCCGCCGGAAAAGTCGCGCTAACTCGAGCTGGAGGTATGGTCAGCGATGTTCTCATTCAAGAAAAATGCGGAGATGCCCTCGCTGGGAGAAGCCCTTCCCGGTCGGGCCGAAACAATGTTGGTGCCGGAGACACGCTTCGTCAACGGTCGTCCGTTGGAGCCACCCTTTCCGGACGGTATGGACCTGGCGCTGTTCGGGCTCGGCTGTTTCTGGGACGCCGAGCGCACGTTCTGGGAGGTCCCCGGTGTTTACTCGACCGCCGTAGGCTACGCCGGCGGCTCGACGCCCAATCCCACCTACCGCGAAGTCTGCTCGGGCTCGACCGGCCACAATGAAGTGGTCCGAGTGGTGTTCGACCGCAAGGTTATTTCCTATGAGCATCTCTTGAGCCTTTTCTGGGAATCTCACAATCCGACACAAGGAATGCGGCAAGGCAACGACATCGGAACGCAATATCGTTCCGGTGTCTACACGTATTGTGATGACCAGAAACGTGCGGCTCTTGCCTCAAAGGTCGCTTATCAAGAGGCGCTCCATGCGGCGGGTCATACGGAAATCACGACCGAAATCGTCGATGCACCCAAGTTCTACTATGCCGAGGATTACCACCAGCAGTATTTGGCAAAGAATCCCGGCGGCTATTGCGGACTCGGTGGAACCGGAGCGACTTGTCCGGTGGGACTTGCCCTCGATCAATAGACCTCTAAGCTAATTTCGAGCCACTCGCCAGAGGACCAACCCGAGTCCCATCCAAAGGACAAGTGCCATGTACTCCGGTGCGGTGAGGATAGGAAATTCGTTAATCCCTCCGAACTAAACGATGCGTCTTTAGCCCGCAAGCCTCACCATCGACGTGGATCCGTATTCGCTTTACTAGCTCTAGCCTGGCTCACATGAGCTGCGGGTTTTGGCCATGAGCTGCAGATTTTGGCACATGAGCTGCGGGTTTTCAGCATAACGCGCAGATGATGTAGGCCAGGCTGTCCGCCTCCGCCAAGGCTACGGCGAGACCTGCCGAAGCCGATGGCAACAAATGAGTCGCCATCGGTGAAGGCGGGTGCCTGGCGCTGGAATACAGCCGGCAGTAGGTCAGGCTGTGCCTGGCACTAGAATACAGTCAAAGAAGGTCTAGGATTTTTGCCACAGGGCGGCGAGCCAGCTCGGGGGCGGTCGCCGATAAGATTTGTCGTCTTGCTAAAGTATGGAGCTTTTGGCTCGATACGATGCCTTTCCCGCCTGCGGCGACATCTTCGTCCCTCAAGGTGCCCCCACATCCAACCCGGCTGCGCCGCTTGGGTTGGCCGTCGCCGAGACTGCCACCGCCTACAGGTCCCGGCACCCCGAACAAACCGCCTTTTACAAGCTATTTGACAAGCACTTTGATGACTACGTCTATGCCTACGAGGAGCGATTTGAGGCGAAGGCCGGGCCCCTTCGATCGGTCGTTCGCCCCACGGTGGAAGCTTTCCTGGATTGTGGCCGGCTTTATGGGGGTTTCGCAAGAATCCGATGTCCATCGTGCCATGACGAACATTTGCTCGCTTTTTCCTGCCAGACAAGAAATTTCTGCCCAAGTTGCCAGGCGAAGCGCTCCTTACTATTCGCTGAGAAACTCCAGGAGAAGATCCTACAACCCGTGCCGCATCGTCACTACGCTTTTTCAATCCCCAAGGTGCTTCGGGGTCTTTTCGAACGCGAACGGTCCTTGCTTTCCCTTCTCTCGCAGACCTCCTATCAGAGCATCCTCAAAAGCTTTCAGGAGCTTTTCCACCGCAAAGATGTCCGGCCTGGCTCGGTCACCTCCATCCAAACGTTTGGCTCGTTTGCCGCCAACTTCAACCCCCACTGTCATAACATGGTCACGGAGGGAGTCTTCACCCCACAGGGAGAGTTTGTTCCCTTACCGACACCCGCAACTTACATCCTCGCCGACATCGAAGAGCGATTCCGGAAGTTACTGCTGAAACGTCTTCACCGAGCAAAACGTCTTTCAGAAACCTTCATGAACAAATTGTTGGAATGGAACCCTTCCGGATTTTCCGTTCATGCCGAGCAACTCGTCTTTGACGATGAAACCCAAAAACTCGAAAATCTCGCCCTGTACCTCACCCGAGCTCCTATAAAGATCGGCAGCATCACCCAAACACCTGAGGGTCGCGTTAGTGTCACCACCCCGCCTCATCCGTTGACGGGCAACACCGTTTTAGTCTTGGATGTTCTCGACTGGATTCATGCGATTTGTCAACAGATCCCTGATCGCGGCCAACATCTGTACCGCTACTACGGAGCCTACTCCAACCGAACCCGCAACGCTCTACCACCAAACGACGGATCTCAGACCGGTGTTACCGTTCCAGAGCCTCCAGAGTCGGACTTCGACAAACCCTCTTTCGACAAACCCTCTTCACCCGGCCGCGCTTCCTGGGCACGACTCATCCGAAAAGTCTTCGAAGTGGACCCTTTGCTCTGTGGCAAATGTGGCGCAGAAATGAAAATCATCGCGGTGCTCACCGACCCGAAAGTCGTCGACCGCATCATCCTTCATCTACAGCAAACTGACCCAGCCACGGCACCTCGAGCTCCTCCACCCATCTGCCATCTCCTCAACTAAACCGGGCAAGACAACCCATGGCTACCCGTGTGTCTTCCTAGGGTTTCATCATCCGAAAAAGACGACACCACAGGCGCCTCCACTCCCTGTGGCCCCACCCACAGCTCCCACGACCTCAACTCAAGGGCGCTACAAGCTCCTTCAGCCCGGTTTCGGAACCCAGGCATCTCATTTCGTGTATCTCGGCGGGTCGATACAAATCGCTATTAAGTCTTTCTGAAGGTAGAAACACCCATAAGGGTCGTCACTGAGTGGGCGGCGGTTTGCGTCTAGCTCTTGGCCAGCATCGTTTGTTGACGCCTAGCCGGCTGCGTCCTGCTCTTGTGATGTTCCACGGAGCTCGACCAAGACGGCTCAGCATGAATCTCGACATTTCCAAGGCCTTCACGACATTTCTCCCTCTTCAGCGGAAAGCAAATTACTATAAATCAACTGGTCAAGGAGACGGTTTCAGCTCGGGAGCAGATTGAGAAGACGCTCGACACCTACAACACCATTTTCGCTGACGATGTGGAGGATGTTCGAAAATCCTACAAAGGTGTGGAAAGCGAAATGGAGAAGACCGAGAAAAAGCGGGAACAGGTAGGGAAGAAGCTGGAGGAGATGAAGGTTGAAGCCGAGGCTTACTTCGCCGGCTGGAGCGAGAGCCTGCAACAGATCGGAAGCCCGGATTTGCGCAAGCGCAGCGAAGCTCGCATGACGGAAACGCGCGACCAGTTCGACGGCATCCTCGACTCGGTCCGCGAGGCCCGGAAGGCCTACGAGCCTTTCATGACGGGCCTAAAAGATCAGTGGACGTATCTCGGGCACGACCTGAATGCGAACGGCATCTCGAGCCTTCGACCCGACGCGGCGTTGTTGCACCGCTCTTGGCTGCGCGCGAAATCCGCGTATAGTGGGTGGCCGAGGTATGTTCGACCATGAAGTATCCCAAGCGCAGCCAGTACAAGCACGCGAAGCAGAAGAAGTACCACGTTGGCAACTGGGCGGAATACAACGAAGGGCTGCGCCGCCGGGGCGATTTGACGGTCTGGTTTGACGAGGAGGCAATCGCGAACTGGAAGGCCGACAAGAGCGGTAAGCCTGGCGGTCAATGGGTCTATTCAGAGATGGCGATTGAAACGGGCCTGGTTGTCCGGATGGTGTACAAGCTCGCCTACCGCCAAACCGAAGGCTTCTTGCACTCGATCGCCTCGCTTCTCGGGCTGTGTATCGAGATCCCGGACTACTCGACGTTGTGTCGGCGGTCGAGGCTGCTCCGCAAGAAGCTGCGGATTCCGAAAGCCGCAAGCAATCAACCAATCCACCTGATGATCGATAGCACGGGCTTGAGGATTCATGTTGGAACCTCCCGCAAACCGCCAAAACAGCGCGCATGGCGCAAGTTGCACATCGCCGTTGATCGCAAGACCGGCAACATTGTTGCGTCCGAACTGACGGCGTCACGAGCTCGCGACGCAACGCGAGTCCCCGCTTTGCTAACACAGATTCAAGCACCTCTAGCTTCGGCGTCGGCGGACAGTGCATACGACAAGGAAGCAGTCTACGAAGCCATCCAAGCGCACAGCCCTGGACGAAGGACGCGTGTGGTGATTCCGCCGCAACGAAAGGCCACGCTCAGTCAGAATTCGAACACCGCCATGCAGGAGCGCGATCGCCATATTCGTGCAATCGAAAGACACGGCCGACGTGAATGGTACAAGCTCTCAGGCTGCACCAAGCGAAGCATGGTAGAGAACGCGGTCTATCGTTACAAGGCGATCATCGGGCGCGAGATGCGGGCTCGAACGTTGGCGAGGCAACGAGTTGAACACCGAATTGGGTGCGAGATACTCAACAAGATGACCGCGCTCGGGATGCCCGATACGTACTGCGCCGGGTGACTCGGCAACCGGCACAGGGAGGTCTGCGATTTGCTCCGGGCCGTGCAACAACGCCGCTTCCTGAGGAGAAAAGCAAACTTATACTCTCCTCACCGCCAGTTTTCTACTTTCAGCTGCTTTATGCGACGGAACTCACCAACGTTGTCGGTGACTAGAACAAGCCCTAGTGATTGAGTATGGGCAGCGATCAGCATGTCGTTTGGTCCTATGACAACACCTTTCCGCTCGAGGTTCGCTCTGATCTTTCCGTAAATCTCGGCCGCTGCCGTGTCGAAATCCTTGACGGGAATTTCGATTGTAAGCGTGTTTACTCGCTGGTGGTTTTGGCGCGGCTTTTGACTTTTGTCGGCCCCGTACCGAAGCTCGGCAACGACGATGCTGCTGAGACAAAGGTCAATCGGTAAAGCGCGTTGCACCTGCGATACGACATTGGGATACCGGCCGGTCAAGTAGTCGATACACGCGTTTGTGTCGAGCAGGTATTTCATGAGTCGAAATCCGGTCCTGGTTCGGCGTCCGATGGATCCGTTGGATAGGGAAAATCCTCGGCCGAGCCAGCTAGGTCCAAGAACTCCTGACTCCAAGTTCGGTCTTTGGGTTCCAAAATGACGCGCTTGCCCTGTCGATAGATCAAGACCTCACTTTGTCCTTCGAAGCGATACCCTTTGGGAAGCCGTACTGCTTGGCTCCCGCCGCTTTTAAAGAGCTTGGCATGTTCAGACATCGAGACCTCCTGAAGTAAGTATATACTATTTATATCTACATTTCAATGCATCTTCGAGGTGGTGAAATTGGGGAACAAGCCTTGATGCGAAGCCGAAGGGTGATTCTGAACCGGCTTTGTGCTTCTCAACGTGCGTCTTGGTGTCGAGCAACGCCGTTATATCGGCGTCGTCGTTCCTTCATTGCGTGAGTGCCCTTCGGTTGGGTGGCTGGATACGCTTGAGTACACCACCCAAACACCATAGAATTTGTCACGATGTAAAACCGGGGCTTCGTGGACCCGGCCGCTGTTGGCAAACGAAAAAGGTCAACGAGGATCGAGATGCCACTCGAATCCGGTATGAGACTCGGCCCGTATGAGATTGTCGAGCCCATCGGTGCGGGCGGAAAATGGGCGAGGTGTACAAGGCGCGAGACACCAAGCTCGGGCGCGAGGTGGCCGTCAAAGTTCTGGCCGAAGCCATTACGCAGAACCCCGAGCGCTTGAATCGCTTCGAACGTGAAGCTCGACTTCTGGCTTCGCTCAATCATCCCAACATCGCCACGATTCACGACATCGAAGAATCCGATGGCGTGCGGTTTTTGGTGATGGAACTGGTGCCGGGAGAGACTCTGGCGGAACGCATCGTTGTGGTCCGCAAAAAGTAGAATCCGCCTTTGATTCCAGGGATTAGAGCTTCTAGAATCATTCGTTTCGGCCCGGCCCGGCCGGCTTCTCATCACCACTGTCTTAATTAGATTCGGAAAGGCTAGTCTTGCGCCTGTACTCGGATATCCTACATGTCGTGTTCGATGCCATCGCTCTTGGTCGTAACCTCCTCCGTTCCCGGAGCGCCCTCGCCGCGGAGAATCTCTTCCTCCGGAAACAGCTCACGTTCTTCGTCGAGCGCGAGCAGACACCTCGCCGTACGGACAACGCGACGCGGTTCACGATGGCGACCCTGAGTAGGCTGTTCGACTGGAGAGATGCGCTCGTCGTCGTCAAGCCCGACACCCTCATCCGCTGGCACCGGAAGGGCTTTCGTTTGTTCTGGCGATGGAAATCGCGACCCAAAGGCAGGCCGCCCGTCCCAGTGGATTTGCAGAAACTCATCATGCAAATGGCGACCTCGAACGTCACCTGGGGCGAAGAGCGCATTGCGCATGAGCTCCTCGTCAAGCTCGGTATCCGCGTCTCACCGCGCACGGTGAGAAAGTACATGCCGGCTCGAGACGACGGAGGCCGCGGGCCGTGCGTGTCGTCCCAGCGCTGGGCGACGTTTGTTCGGAATCACGCCAAGGCCATCGTCGCCGCCGACTTCTTGACGGTCGTCACCGCACGGTTCCACGTGCTCTACGTTTTCGTGGTCATGGAAGTCGGCTCACGCAAGGTGCTTCACTTCAACGTGACCGCGCACCCGAGCGCCGAGTGGACCTTGCAGCAGTTTCGAGAAGCGATACCCTGCGAGCACGACTATCGCTTCCTCATCGTTGACCGCGATAGCAAGTTCTCTGACGAGCTACGGAAGTCTGTACGAGCGATGGGCGTTAAGGTCTTGAGAACGCCGCCAAGAGCGCCACAAGCAAATTCATATTGTGAGAGACTGATTGGCACCACACGCCGGGAGTGCTTGGACTTCCTCATCCCGCTTTCGGAGTCCCATCTCCGGCTCATTCTTCGCTCTTGGGTGACCTACTACAACCACGCTTCATACTGCCCCACCTCGCTATGTCGTTGAAAAATGGAGTTTTTGTTGTTGAACCGTTGGTAATGCGGGTATCCCCCTTCGGCGACGGGTGCGTTCAACAAGCTTGGCTGCGGCTTCGCTTTCCAACGCTCGTCGGTTAATTACCCAAGGACCTTCACCCAGCGGATGTTCTCCTTCGATCTCACCCCGTTCCACAGCGAGGCGTAGCGTTTTGGGACTGATCCCAAGAAAGTGAGCGGCTTGCGTCAGGTGCATCCACCCTTCCGTTAGACGCTTGTCTTCTGAATAGCACGGAATCTGATGATAACTGCGAAGCGAGGTGACGCGTTCACGCGTCCATCGGTTGCCGCGCCCGGTACGAAGCCCGTTGCGACTCAGGATGCCAGCAATCAAGTCATCCGTACAAATTCGCGCCAAGATATGTACTGCAGCTACGATTTCCTTCGGTGTTTGACTGCTGTTCTGTCCACGGCGTCTCCGTGGCAACCGCACTTCGGTGTGCACACCGCCCTTCCAGTGAACGACGAGGATAATCTCGCCAGCTTCCGAGTCCACATCGACGACAACCTCGTGAATCAGTGTACGTACGATGCGCTTTTTCAAGCGCACGTCGGCGTCTGGGTTATTCCACACGCCCTCCAGTTCCGCTACTAGGTCCTCGAAGTCTTCGAGTGCCGGAAGCGCTGTCTGATCAGCGCGGCCAACGCGCTCCTCAATTCGACATTCCAGATCCTTGACTCGGCCCAAGGCCTGGTTCCATCGACGCTCCAATTCGTCTGCCACCAGCCGGTTTTCCGGGTCTGCCGCATCGAACTGCTTCCACGCACGATTCGCTGCATAGCGGGCCGCTTCCAAGTCCAGCTTCAGAGCGTCCAATACTTCGTCTCGTTTTCGCGCTTCTTCTTGACTAGCCAATATAGCTGCCTCCACAGCCCCAGGATGTACCACGCGGAGCACGTCTCGGCCAATAGCTTCGTCGACCACGATACCGCCGAAGGCGATGCAGCTTGGCTCTCCGTTATCAAGCCATCCACGATTACACGTGTAACGCACAACATCAGCCTTGTTGCCCGTATATTGCACGGTTAGCTTACGACCGCACCGCCGGCAGCGCAACAGACCAACCAACAACCCTGAACCCCGTTTGACGGCACCCGGACTTTCGGACCCATGATAGTTCTGTGCGATCTGCGTTTGGATCTTCTCGAACTGCTCCCAGCTCACGTAGCCTTCATGAGTTTCGGGAATCAAAGAAAGCCACTGCTCCCTGGGCTTACGCCGAGTCGCTTTGCGAGACCGGTCTTTTTCGAAGCGTGAAATGGTTTCAGTCCGGCCGTAGGCGTAGGCTCCCCCATAGGCCGGATGCGTCAGAATCCGATACACAGTGGAGTAGGCAGGTCGCCTCCAAATCACTTCCTTGCCGGTCCTGCGCACAGGAAGCTGCAAACCATGCTCCAAAAACCACATTAGAGTCTGTCGGACGGTTCCCAACTCCAAAAACTTGTCGAAGACCAACCGGATGGCTTCTTGAACGCGGCGATCGGGATCCTTTTCCAAACGCTGGTCCTCCGTCTTCACAAATCCTGGTGGAGCCGCCACTACGAGCTCTCCACGCCGTGCCATCTCCAGACGTGCTTCCCACGAACGCTGTCGGAGCAAATCCAGTTCGTACTCGTTCAGACTCCCTTTTAAGCCCAATAGCAGTCGATCATTGCTTTGCCGTGGGACATAGACGGTTTCCTGATCGATAAGCAACGTGTCGACAACCCGACACATTTCCACGAGCTGCTGCCACTCACGGCTGTTACGGGCAAATCGTGACACCTCCCTTGCTGCCACGGCTCCCACCTTGCCCAAGCAGACCTCCGCTACCATACGGTCGAAACCGGACCGCGTCACCGTGCCGGAGGCCGAGCGACCGAGATCTTCGTCGACGATTTCGATCTCACGCCAACCCAGTTGCCCTAACCGCTCCTTCATTGCGTATTGCAGCTTGCGGCTCTCCTGGTTGTGCGCCACTTGGTAAGCGGAAGATTGTCGAACATAAAGGACTGCCTTGCGCTCCAGATGATGCAGCTTGATTTTCTCACTCATCGTCTGCCTCCTTTGCGGTGTCGAAAACGAGGCGTTTTGAGTGATGTTGGCGTAGCATCTGCGCCAACAGCATGGTCGCTTTTCGTTGGGCTTCGCGTGGTAGTGTCGTCCACTCTGGGATTTTCCGGGGAGGGTGAAACAATCCTAGCTGAAGGGTGTGGCGATGAACGGCTGACCTTCGCATCAGCATCTCCTTTCGAAATCGAAGAATGATGCTGAGTGTGTATCACAGCAGGATCGTCCGTGACCGCCGCGTCCCGCAGCAGCTCTTTGAGCTCAAGCAAAACAGAGCAGTCCACCAACGGAGCTTCGTTCAATTCCATCGTGCAGCAAACCGCTCGATCGAACATCCACTGAGGTATCTCCAGTGACCGGCGAGCGCTGGCGAGCCAGATGCTACACCAGAATACTGCCTTGCCACTCCTGACCATCGATCTGTGGATCCGAACAGACTGGCCAGACCACGGATGCCACGGATAGTACATTTCTCGCATCTCGGTAATATGAGTTTTGGTTTGTCGGCTTGTACAATCGAGCGCGACCGCATTCGTCGCTCGGCCCGAATGTCCCCGACCCCGAAGGCGAACTTCCTGTCGACCCAGGACCTGACCGTCACCACATTCCGCTCGGAGGCGCGTCGTCTCGACGCCGGTTATTGGTGGCCTGCACCACGATTACCGGCTCGACACTGCCGCTTGAGCGAGGTATTTGCCACGTCGCGCGCTGCCTCTCCGGATTACTGCTGTGTTTTGGGCCCAGCGAGAAACAAGTTTGTTTCGGATGGTGCATCGGGTGGATTCGCTGAGAGCTGGCTGTCGCCATCGTTCTCTGGAAAGTACCACGATCTTTGTTTTTGCGGACGACAGCCCAGTGCGTTAGCAGCGCTCGCTGGGATCTGTGCGGGGGGCCGCCCGTAAGGGCGGTCCCTACCGCGAGGGTAATCGTCAGAAAGAAAAATAGGGACACAGAAAGAAAAATATTGACAGTCCCTATTTTCTATTGTGCTGCTCTTGCCGGACGCACCTATAGACCCGCCGGCACGCGGGAACGTGATGGCGATTCCGAAAGTCGGTGGGCTCCATCACCATTACATTCGACGCGCTGCTTGAGTTCGCACGAGTGTGCTGCGAGGTCTTCGCAGCCCGTGAAGCCTCTTCACCTAACGTGGTGCCGCAGTCCTCGGTTACGGCATCACAAGATCGCCAGAGCCGAACCATGCTGCTCGGAAACAGCTCGAGAATCGCACGTTCTAGTTTGTGGAAGGGACAAGATATTCAGCTCATTTACTCTGTTGAATCTTCTATAAATTGTGACAGAGCGACCTTCCATTCTCCGGCCAGTTTCACAACAACAGAGGTCCTTAGATATTTCCATGTCGGTGGCTCTTCCGTGCGGCCAGTTACAGTGCCTCTTACGAGTACAATTGCCACATCAGGTTTAAGAAAGCGTATTGAATCAACAGATGCTTTGGTTCCTATCTCAGGGCTGCTTTCAAAGATTCTTTTATATACTTCGTTTATGGCAGCTTTGCCGACAAGTACGCTGCTATTGGCCCTAATCATTTCACCATCTTCAAGGTATGAGGCTGCGACACCTCCGGCGTCGTGTCCGCTATATGCTGCAGCCATCTGCTTCGCCGCAGCTCTAATTGCTGCTTCATCTGCCGCTTGGTCAGCGACCGCTGGCACCGAAGCAAAGAGCAGACACACTCCGACCGTGAGAATCATTAGATATTTCATGATTTCTACCCTCCTTTAATTACTTTGTTCTAGGTGGTAGGTTCTTCAGGTGGTGGGTTGTCACTATTCCACATACCATGTGAATATTGCCAGGAACCATCTGATTGACGCCGGAAAATATCTAGGTACTTCCCGGTATCTTGAGTCGCCTCGCCTTCTGCTTTGGGTGTACCTGTGGCCTTGTAGGTGCCTCTATCAAATGCCCTATCACCGAACACCTCGAGTTCTTCAGAAGTAAAATCATATTCAAAAACAAACTGCTCGAAACCAGATTTCATAGATGCGAGAATCGCTTCTTTGCCGACGATGGCCGACTCGTTAGGGGGCATCCATATCGCCCCGTCAGTCAACATAGCACTGCAACGTTCCAAATCTGCCGCGTTTATGGCTTCTTCCCATTGTTTTATCACTTCATTTAGTGCCGCGACATCAGCCTCAGTGCTAGGAGCTTCTTCGGCGGGGGGCTCGGCTTTCTGCTCGGCCGGTGGGGTGCAGGCTGGTAAGGCAAGACAAATTGCTCCCAACAGGATAATCAGGAACCTCATGAAAACTTCTCCTTCTGCTGGCCGAAATCTAGACTCCCTCTGTGCCAACTCCTCTTGCACCCGCCATGAAAGGGTTTTTATGCCTCTGAAATTCTGTACATTGATATGTGCAACTTTCATATCGCCCGTACGTGGTCAGGTTAAGCCGGAACATACTTGCTCACGGCAATTTCTCGTTCGCGCTGGCGCATATGATAGGACTCGTAGCGCGCCTGCATCCGGAGCAGCGTATCCATCTTGACGCCGAAAGCCTTCTCGATGCGCAGCGCCATCTCCGGTGAAAGCGATGCCTTCTCATTCAGCAGATTGGATAGCGCAGGACGGCCCACACCCAGCGCCTCGGCGGCGGCTGTGACAGACAGGTCATCCGGCAAAACGGACCGCTTGACAAATCCGCCCGGATGAGGTGGTTTCATGCCTATTTTAATCGCCATTGTTCATACTCCTTACGTGTCAGTGGTAGTCTTCGTAGTCCACGTCATACAATTCGTTTTCCTCTGCATCGTGCTTGAACGTGATCCGCCAGTTGGCCGTGACGTGAAAGCTATATGTCCCGGCGCGGTCCCCGGTTAAGAGATGCGGTTTGTACTTTTGGAGATCGAAAACTTCATCGATACTCTCTATATCGATGAGAAACGCCACGATATCGGCGATTTTCGCCACATAGTCTGGCTGTAGCCCTTTGGAATTGTTCTTTCCAACAAAGTTCCGCAAACCCTTATGGCGAATATTTCGGATCTCCATACCTCAATATAGCATATTGTATTGCGTTGCGCGACAGGCGACACTTATGGTTACCGCCCCTAAGGGTGCATCCGTGGCCTTGATCCAACCACGAGCAGGTTGGTCCTAGTGGAATTGTGGATGGAACATTTAGGGGCATGGCGAAGGCTCCCTTAAATGGTGGCCAAATGGCTAGACGTTGTGCATGGTTCGGTGCAGGTGGAGAGGTGGGCTGGGTAATGAAGGACGGTCGAATTTATCCAAGCTCCATCACGCAGGAACAACACGGGTTCAAAAAGGCTGTGCCGGAATCCAGTTCCGACTCACGATGTCGCTCATGGTCAGGCCGATGATGAGGGTGAGCCAAACGAACCCGGTGGCGGCAAAGGCCCAGTTGAGCTTGCTCGTGTACCGCAGATGCATGAAGTAGAGCAGCACGAGTAGCGCTTTGATGCAGGCGATGGTCAAGGCCACCACGGTGTTGAAGGGACCGAGGTCCACATAGGCCATTGCGACGGTCAGCGCCGTACCCACCATGAGGGCGCCGAAAACGAGGAAGTAGACTCTCAGAGGAACGCTCGGGTGTGTGGTGTCGGTCATGCGTGCCTTCCAATCAGATAGAGCAGGGGAAAGAGGAATATCCAGACGATATCCACGAAGTGCCAATAAAGACCGAAGTTCTCAATGGGATTGGGGTTGTCCATGAAGCGGCCTTTGTAGGTGAGGCCGAGCAGCACGAGCATGATACCGATGCCGATAATCATGTGAAGGGCGTGGACTCCCGTCATGGCGAAGTAGAACGAAAAGAAAAGCTGATAGGCCCGCGAAGGGTCCGGCACCGCTTGCCCGTTGGTGTCGGGCGCCATCGCGACGGCTTCCGCTTCGTGAGCCGGATACTGAAAGCTCGCGCCGGGGATCAGGTGCTCGTGGTACTTGTGGCTGTACTCCACCCCTTTGACGCCCAAGAAGACCGAGCCGAGGAACATGGTGGCGATGAGAAAAAAGATCAGGTGATTGCGCCGCTTTTTCTCCGCCGAGTAAACGGCGAGCGCCATGGTGAGACTGCTTCCGATGAGCACGGCCGTGTTGAGAGCGCCGAGCGTGACATCGAGGTGATGGCTGCCGGCGGCAAAGGCCTCGGGGAATCGGTACCGGTACATGGTGTAGCCGGTGAAAAGGCCTCCGAAGAACATGATCTCGGTGACGAGAAAGGCCCACATCCCGAGGCGCGAGGCTTCGGTCTGCTGATCGAAGTCGTCGAATTGGTGGGCCACCGCCTCGTGTGTCTCAGACAAGCTCCACCTCCCGTGGACGATAGTCGTAGGCTTCCTACTCCACCACCGGTGTTTGCTCGAAGTTCTCGACCGGCGGTGGACTCGAGGTCTCCCATTCCAGTCCTTTGGCTTTCCAAGGATTGGGACCGGCTATCGGTCCATACTTGAGCGACCAAATCAGGTAGATCAGCGGAATCACATAGCCCACGGCGAGAATCGATGCACCGGCGGTCGAAAAGACGTTCAGGATCTGAAACTCTTCCGGATACGAGTGGTAACGGCGCGGCATGCCGAGGTATCCCAAGAGAAACTGCGGGAAGAAGGTCAGATTGAATCCTACGAAGACCATGAGGGCGGAGAACTTGGCCCATCCCTCGGGATAGAGTCGGCCGGTAATCTTGGGCCACCAGAAGTGGAGGCCTCCCATATAACCCATGACGGCGCCGCCCACCATGATGTAGTGAAAATGGGCCACCACGAAATAAGTGTCGTGAAAATGAACGTCGAGTGCCAGGGAGGCGAGCATGAGGCCGGTCAGGCCTCCAATGGTAAACAGACCGATGAATCCCAGCCCGTAGAGCATGGCAGAGTGGAACTCGATGGAGCCCTTGTAGAGTGTCGCCGTCCAGTTGAAGACCTTCACCGCCGATGGAATGGCGACCAGGAAGCTGAGCGCGGCGAAGATCGCTCCCGCATAAGGCGACTGGCCGCTCACGAACATGTGATGACCCCAGACGATGAATCCCAGTGCGCCGATGGCGATGCTCGAACCCGCGATGAACTCGTATCCGAAGATGCGTTTGCGGGAGAAACAAGTAATGGTCTCGCTCACGACACCCATCGACGGAAGCACCATGATGTAGACCACGGGGTGGGAGTAGAACCAGAACAGATGCTGGAAGAGAAGGGGATCGCCGCCGAGATTCGGGTCGAAGATGCCGATACCGAAGGCGCGCTCCAGGAAGACCAGCAGAATGGTGATCCCGATAATGGGAGTGGCCAGCACCATGATGAAACTGGTGGAATACATGGCCCAGATGAACAGAGGCAGCCGGAACCAGGTCAAACCCGGGGCGCGCATCTTGTGGATAGTGACGAGAAAGTTGAGCCCCGTGAGGATCGACGAGAACCCGGTGATGAAGATACCGAGTGCGGTCAGGATGACATTGCTGTTCGAGTAGGTGCTGCTGTAAGGCGTATAGAACGTCCAGCCCGTATCGACGCCTCCCAGAAAGATCACGCCCAACGTGAGCAGCCCTCCGATGGTAAAAATGTACCAACTCGCCAGATTGAGTTTCGGGAAGGCGACGTCTTTGGCTCCAATCATGAGCGGGATGAAAAAGTTCCCAAACACCGCCGGGATGGATGGAACCAGAAAGAAGAAAATCATGATCAGGCCGTGCATGGTGAAGAACTTGTTGTAAGTATCGGCGGTCATCAAATCGCCGGCCGGCGTCAACAGCTCGAGTCGGATGAGAACGGCAAACATTCCGCCGATGAAGAAGAAGGCCGTGATCGAAAGCAGATAGAGAAGGGCGATTCGTTTGTGGTCCAGGGTCAGCAACCAGGACTTCAGTGTGTAGCCCTCGTTGAGGTAATGCTCACGGGGCATCGTATAAACATCGGTACTCATGACTGTATCTCACCCGCTTGGACTGGGGTCAGTGATTTGATGAAAGCAATGAGGTTCAAGAGCGATTCTTCGCCCACCAATCCCTTGAAGGTCGGCATGAGCGGGGTATAACCGTCCACGATTTTAGCGGTCGGATTCAAGATCGATTCTCTGAGGTATTCGTCATCGACATCGACGCGTTCGCCGCCGGCAAGGGTTACCGTTGTACCCACCAAACCGGCCAAAGAGGGGCCGCGCTGGATATCCTCGGACTGGTGGCAGCTCTTGCAGCCGTATTGTGCGAAGAGGCGTTCTCCGGCCACGACGGGAGATTCGGCTGTCTCACCTCCTGCGAGCCAGTCTTCGTAATCTTGCGGATCCATGACGACCACCTTGCCGCGCATGCCCGAGTGGCTGGTTCCGCAATATTCGGCACAAAACAAGTGGTACTCGCCTTCCTTCGTCGGTTCGAACCAGAGTGTGGTGTAGCGGCCCGGCACGACGTCCTGCTTCACCCGGAATGCGGGGATGAAGAAACTATGGATCACGTCCTCGGTGGCCAAAGTCAATCTCACCGCCTTGCCGGAGGGAATGTGAAGCTCGTTGATCTCCCGTTTGCCGTTGGGGTGCTGCAGTTTCCACATCCACTGCTTACCGACCACCGAGATATCGAGAGTATCGACGGGTGGCCTCGAATGCGAGAGGAAGAGGCTCACGGACCAGACGAGGAGTACCATGGCGATTCCGAAGGGGATGACGGTCCAGAGGATCTCCAGCTTCAAGTTGCCTAGAATCGGTGTCGCCACGTCGCCTTCCCAGCGGCGACGATACCGAATAACCAAGAACGCAATGACGGCGAAAATCAATGCCGACAGCACGAGCGTGAAACCCGTTTGTGCCCACAAGAGCCAATCGAGCTTCTCCGCATAGGCCGAAGCTTGTTCGGGAAGCAGTGGAAACTTTTCGAACATGAAATCCTATCCTATCTTTCTATCAGCGGCAGCAAGGGTCTCACGGGCGAGTCGAGATTTCTTTCGGTCGCGGAGGAAACCGGGAACCATGAAACCGGCCAGACCCAGGACGGTTACGAGTCCGGCGAAACGGATGACGTTCATGATCACCATCCCGTACTTGCCGGTCGTGGGATCGTAGTGATAGCAGAGGAGCAAGATCTGATCGACCGCGGTTCCGATCTTGTCGGCCGCCGCTTCCACCAGCCCAAGCCGGAGGTCCCGAGTCGAATACTCGATTCCGTAAAAGTAGCGGGAGATCTTCCCTTTGGGTGTCAGTACCATGATTCCGCTGGCGTGCGCATACTGGTCCCGGGACGATACATAAACGTAGCGGAATCCAACCGACTCTGTGAGCGCACGGATGGAATCCTCGTCTCCGGTAAGAAAGTGCCAGCCTTCGGAAGCGCCCGGGCGGTCGTACTCCTTGATATAGATGTTTTTCTTTGTCCGCGCCAGAACCGGTGTCTCTTCGGGATCGAAGCTGACCGTGACGATGTTGAACTCCTTGCCCACATCGAAAGACAGGGCCCGAAGCGCGCGGGTCAGTCCGTTCAGAACCTCGGTGCAGAGCATGGGGCACTCGTAGTAAACGAGGGCCAGGATGACCGGCTTGTCGCCGAAGTAGTCGCCGAGACGGACGGTCGCTCCCTGCTCGTCGCGAAACTCGAGATCGAGCGGTGCTTGCTCGTCCAGGCGCTGGTCGATGCCGATCTCCTCCAGGAACTGGGGTGAGAAACCCTGGCCGAACGCCGGGGTGACATGGATCAGGCAAAGCGAGAGGATCCCTGCTAAAAGCAGGCTCGGTCCGAAAACTCCCCGCATCATGTTATTGATTCTCCTGTCCGCTGGCCATCGTTGTGTCTTTTTCCGGTAATCCTCGTTCCGCGAGCAAATCGATAGCTCTTTTGATGGGAATGCGGACGATACCGGTTTCGCGGTCGATCCAATCGTAGGAATCGAGGACGTTTTGTTCGAGCGCTTCCATGGCTTTCATGTCGAGCGGCGCAGCCACCTGCAAGCGTGGGCCCGTAAAAGGCTCCACGGTATCCGCCAAGGGGGAAGGAGGCTCGTCCTGACTGGCCTGGTACTCGATGACGAATCCATACAGAAACCACATGGAAATCACGCCCACCACGACCAAAACCGCCGTAAGGGCGACCAGAAGCACCACCGCGCTCAGAGTCGCATCGGTCTTTTCGTGACCGGGTCCGTTTCCGTTCTTAGCTGGTTCCATGCTCGAGTGCCTCTTCCGTGTCCACCGTATCGATGAAACGCGGGTCGTTGAGCGGCAACAGGGGCAAGGCCTTTAGTTGCCAGATAAACGCGGAAATCCAGATACCGCCGATACCGATGGGAGCCGCGATATCCATCCAGTGAACGGTGAGCTCGGCCGAGAACGCCGGGCTCACGAGCCAAATCAAATCGACGAGCCGCAGCGCCAAGATCGCAATAGATACGCTGGCAAGCGTCTTGGCGCTGCGTTTCGTCGTTCTCGAGAGCAACAGGAGGAAGGGCACCGCGAAGTGAAAGATCACGAGTAGCAGGCCGACATGTTGCCAACCGCCTCTCGTTCGATTGAGATACCAGGGAATCTCCTCGGGCAGGTTTCCGGACCAAGTGATGAGGTATTGTGAGAAAGCAAGGTAGGCCCACAGCATCACGAAAGCCAGCAACAAATTGCCGTAGTCGTGGAAGTGAGATTCCTCGAGACGAGACTTCATCGGTTCATAGGCCGACAAAAGCAGCAGCATGGGAACCACGAAGGCGAGCGTCGAAAGGATGTTTCCGACGATGAACTGCATACCGTAGATCGTAGAGAACCAATGCGGCTCGATGGACATCACCCAGTCCACTGCGGCAAATGAGGCGGTGAGACCGAAAAGCAAAAGTCCGATCCCCGACGTTCCCTGGAAGCGGTTGACATAGGCACGCTCGCCGCGGTCTTGCTGCTTGGACCAACGGTTGAGCTGGACCGCCAGTCCCACCCATATGGCGAAATAAATGAGGGTCCGAACGACGAAAAAAGGAACGTTGAGATAGGCTGCCTTTTGCTCGAGGAGCACGTCGCCCAGGACATGCTCAGGCATCGCCCATTCATAGACGTGACCCAGGCCGAGGAGGATAGGCACAAAAAGAATCGCTAACAACCAGAGTGTGCGCGTGGCGGCTTCAAAGCTCCGGCGGCCGACAAAACCCCAACCACCTTGGATCAAGTGTTGGAGCATGAGAAGCGCCAAAGCCCCGAGGGCGACACCGACCCAGAGCAAAAAGCCAATCAGGTAAGAGCGGAAGAACTGGTCGGGCGTGGCGAACGCCCCGACGATGCAAGCCACCAGCGCCACGACTCCGATGATTGCGGCGCGCGTTTGCAATCTTCCGAGCCTCTCGGCAAGACTCTCGGGCAGGCTCATCGTTCCATCTCCTCTAACCTCTGACGCTCGCTCGGAGGTACGTCGTCGAGTGAGGCGTTCTGAGAGAGCTGTAGTGCTCGAATGTAAGCCGCGATAGCCCACCGATCCTCGGGGGAAACACGGGAGGAATAATCGATCATGGTACCGAATCCGTTCGTGACCACGTCGAAGAAATGCCCCACCGGCATGTCTCGCAGACGCTGCTCGTGAAAGCTCGGCGGTCGGCGGAATCCTCTCTGGACGATCATGCCTTCGCCGTTTCCGAGGCCACCGTGGCAGGGCGTACAGAAGATGTCGAAACGCTCGCGACCGCGCTCCAAAACCTCGCGGCTAACGGGAAAGGGAATGGTTTCCGCGAGCTCGCCGTCCACCCGGCCGTAATAGAAGTGCTCGTCGTGCTTGAGACCGCCTCGAGCGATTGTCCCGGGAACATGGGGACGCGCCGAACGGCCGTCTTCAAAGAAATCGCTGGCCTCGAGGGCTTCGAATCGAGGCTGGTCGTGCATGTCCTGCCGGCACCCCACGGCGACAAGAACGAGCATCAAAAGAAGAAAGCTCTTCGAAACCCGATTCTGATGTCGCGGCGCAGCCGCCACCGTTCGGCTGACCGCTGACTGCTGAGTGCTGACTGCTGAGTTTAGTGCTCAACTTCCGCCACCTTTTGTGCATCGAGACTTTCCAAGAATCGCTTCGTGTCTTCGTTCGAAAATTGCGGGTCCGTCGATTCGATGCAGAGGAAAAACTTGTCTTTGCTCGCCCGCTCGAAACCCGGTGCGTTGAAGACCGGATGGTAGGGCATGGGTAGACCGTTCAACAGCAGCATGCCCACGACGGCCGCGGCAGCTCCGCCTAAAATCGTCAGCTCGAACGTGACGGGGATGAATGCGGGCCAACTGTGAAGAGGCTTGCCACCGATGTTGATGGGGTAGTAGATCACGGTGGCGAAGTACTGGAGGGCGTACCCGGCCAGCGCTCCAAGTGAGGCTGCGGCGAAAACAAGCCAGGGCAATTGACGCTTGTTGTGGCCTAGGGCTTCGGCAAGATGGTGTATAGGAAACGGCGAGTAGGCGTCCATCTTGCGGTAGCCGTCCGCGTGTGCCTTTTGCGTCGCCGCCAGTAGACTATCCGGATCGTCGAACTCGGCGATCAAACCGTAGATGGGAGGCCTCTCGATCTTCTTACCCATGCTTCATTTGCCTCCGTTACTTGGATTCCTTCGCTTCTTTTTTGGGAAGCAGCAATTGAACCTCGTAGACCGGAATCATCGGGACGAACCGGACGAACAAGAACATCAGCGACAGGAAGAGCCCGATGGTTCCCACGTAGGTTGACCAATCCCACATCGTCGGTTTGTACATCTCCCACGACGAGGGCAGGAAGTCCTGACTCAAGCTCGTGACGATGATGATGTAACGTTCCAGCCACATGCCGGTATTGACAACGAGGGAGATGATCCAGAGCAATATCAAGTTCGATCGAAATTTCCTGAACCACAGGAGCTGCGGAATCACGACATTACAAAGGATGAGGGTCCAATACTGGGTCGCGTAGGGGCCGGTCATTCGGTTGAAGATGGCGAATCCCTCGTATTCGCTTCCGCTGTACCAGGCCATGAACGTTTCCATCATGTAGCCGTAGGCGACGATCAAGCCGGTCCCCAGCATGACCTTGGCCATGAAGTCGAGGTGCCGCCGGGTGATGAAGTCCCCGAGCTTGAAGAAGTCTCGAATGGGAATCGTCAGGGTGATGACCATGGCGAAGCCGGAGAAAATCGCTCCGGCGACGAAATAGGGCGGAAAGATGGTGGTGTGCCATCCGGGGATGATCGATACGGCGAAGTCGAAGCTCACCACCGTGTGAACCGAGATCACCAGCGGTGTGGCGAGACCGGCCAGCAAAGGTAGGCCGTTTCGTAGCGCTGCCAATGCCTGGCGGAACCTCGCCATCCCATGGAAAGCATTCCGAACAGGGTTTTGTTGACGAAGCTCTTCGCCCGATCACGCATGCCGGCCAGATCGGGAAGCAGACCCACGTACCAAAACATCAACGACACGGTTCCGTAAGTCGAGACCGCGACGACGTCCCAGACCAGGGGGCTGCGGAATTGCGGTAAGAGCCCCATCGTGTTCGGATAGGGGAACATCCAGTAGGCCAGCCAAGGCCGACCCATGTGAAGGAGCGGAAAGAGCCCGGCGCAGGCGACGGCAAAGAGCGTCATCGCCTCGGCCAACCGGTTGATAGAGTTCCGCCAGTTCTGCCGCATTAATAAAAGGATGGCCGAGATCAGGGTTCCCGCATGGCCGATCCCGATCCACCAGACGAAATTGATGATGGCAAAACCCCAGCCGACCGGGACATTGATGCCCCAGATTCCCGTGCCCTTTGACGACGAAATAGGCAATGGAATGGAAAAGGACTGTGGCCAGGATGAAGGCAATACCCAATCCCACGAGCCAGGTTTTTTGAAACTTACCGCTGAACGGAATGTCGGTGACCTTGTCGCTCACTGAGCATAGGTATGACCCGGTTCCACCAGCGGCGGTCTTTTAGCCGGAATCGACGGCGTGGCCATAGGCGTCTAACTCTCCTCGAGCTCTGGGTTCGGGTTTCGAAGCTTGGCCAAGTACGTGGTCCTTGGCCGGACGTTCAGTTCGGTGAGAATTCCGTAGTTGCGCGGATCCGACTTGAGCTCGGAGACGCGGCTCGTCTTGTCGTTGATGTCACCGAAAACGATAGCCTCCGCCGGGCATGCCGACTGGCAGGCCGTTACAACCTCACCGTCTCGGATGGTGCGGTCTTCCTTCTTGGCTTCAATGCGCGCCGTGTTGATCCGCTGCACGCAATAGGTGCACTTTTCCATGATCCCGCGGGTACGCACGGTTACATCGGGATTGGTCATGAGCTTTTTGACCGGCGTCTCATAGTCCGAGTACATGAGAAAGTTGAATCGACGCACCTTGTAGGGGCAGTTGTTGGAGCAGTACCGCGTGCCCACGCAACGGTTGTAGGCCATCTCGTTCAAACCCTCCGGGCCATGAGCGGTGGCGCCCACCGGGCACACCGGCTCGCAGGGAGCGTTCTCACAATGCATACAGGGAACCGGTTGGTGCACGATATCCGGGTCTTCGATGTTCTCGCCTTCAAAGTACCGGTCGACTCGGATCCAGCTCATCTCGCGCCCACGCATCACTTCCGTTTTGCCGACGACCGGGATGTTGTTCTCCGATTGGCACGCAATGGAACAGGCGTCGCAGCCGATGCAGGCGTTCAAGTCGATGGTCATCCCCCAGGCATAGCCTTCGTTTTCTTGCTTGGGGTAGAGGGTCATGGCCTCATCGGGCTCATGCCCCATCTCGTGGGCGAAGTGGGGGTGCTCTTGGTACTCGTCAAGCGTAGCTTGCCGGATGAGGTGCCGCCCGTTCATGGTGTGGTGCATCTGGGTGGAGGCCAGGGCAACACGCTCACCGGTCTTCACGACCTCGACGTTGGTGTCATGCCAGGGTGAGTCCGAGGTCCGAATCGTGTAGGCATTGAAACCGATTCTTATTTCCGACTTTTCCGGAACGAGTTCGTCCGTAACCGAGGTGCACGGTCACCGTGCCCGGAGCCTGACCGGGCAGGTTCCATATCGGAGCTCGAACGGAACGTTCGCCGTTTTGGATCTCGACGACATCGCCGTTTTCGAGACCTAGACGCGCGGCGTCGGCGGGACCGATGAGCGCTGCGTTCTCCCAGGTCAGTCGTGTCAAAGGTTTCGACAGCTCTTGGAGCCAGCCGTTATTCGAGAACCGGCCGTCGAAAATGTGTGGGTCGGGCCGGAAAAGGAGATTCCATACCCTCGCCACCGGAAGTGGGGGAGGGAAGACCAGAAGCCCAATCGCTTCGTAGAGTCGGCGACTGTGGTTCGTACGCGGATTCAAGTATCAAGCCGTCGTGGAGTGCCGTTTCCCAGAACTTCTCGAATTCCGTCACGGAGGCCGTTCGTTTCCAGTAATCGCGAACGATATCGTAGGCGCCTCGAGTCGGCTTTCCGAGAAAAACGGAAAGCACCTCGTAGGGTGTCTTTCCCGAGTAAAGCGGTTCGATGAGCGGCTGAAGTAAGGTCACCGTTCCGTCAAAGGTTCGGGTGTCTCCCCAGGATTCGAGCTCGTGGGCCTGGTTGATGTGCCAGTGACAAAGCTCCGCCGTCTCGTCGTCGTAGAGACCCAAATGGAGTCGGTAGGGGACATCGGACATGGCGTCGGCGAACTCATGGTCGGCAGGCGCGTCATAGACGGGATTGCCTTCAAGAATGAGAAGCATTTCCACGTCGCCCGAGCGCATGTCCCGGACAAGATCCTTTAGTGAATTTGCCTGCGAAACCGGCCCCTCCTGATCTTTGGGTGAGGCCTCGATGGGACTCGTATAAGTCACCGTTTGTCCGATGTTGCCCAGGGTCTCGTTCATCGCGTGGGCGAGAGCGTGGACGGCAGGCGGTTGGTCCTCTCCGGCCACGACCAGGCTCGTTCCCCGATGCGCCTCGAGATCCTTGGCCACGGCATCTACCCATTCCGCGGGTGCGGAGGTCTTTCCTTCGCTGACCGACAGACCCAGTCGGCGGGCGACGGCTCTTGCGAAGCCATCGATGTCGTTCGCACGGAGTGGAAGACGGTGGTCCGCCATGCCTCCGGTGATGGAGGGCGTCGGCTCGACGACATAGAGCCGGTTCATGCTTGCCGATTCTTCCGAAACGCGCCGCCGCCGGCTGAACTCCCGCGTGTGGCGGATGTGTGCGGCCCCTCGAGCCAAAAAATCGGCATCCAGGGAGAGGATGACGTCGGCGCGATCCAGTCGGGTACTGAGGCTCGAGCTCGGTCCCGTAGGCGAGCTTCGTTCCGGCGCGCACGTTGTCGCGCGAAACGGGTTCGTAATGATGCCACCCGGCGCCGGGAAGCTCGGCGAGCAGTGTCTCTATCTGGGCCACGAGCGTCGGGGAAGAGACCGGACCGAGTCAGGATACGGAGTCCCGCGCCAAGCTTTTCGCGCTGAGCTTCGAGCTTGACCGCGAAATCCGTAAGAAAGGCTTCCCAGGTCGTGATTTGGCCGGCGTTGCGAATGGTCTGGGATTCGATCCGGGTCGTAAAGACCGAGAATGGATGCCTGAATCGGAACGCTCGACGAACCCAAGACTCGCGGGGTGCTTTTTGTTGCCTTCGATTTTTGTGGGACGCCCGGTGTGGCTTTCCACCAAAACACCCGTTCCCAATCCTCTGAGTCCGACTGCAGTCGCAAAGTAGAGTGGCTCGCCCGGGACAATTTCTTCCGGGGGCTGGACATAAGGAATGATCTTCTCGGCCGGTTGGCGGGTGCAGGCGCTCACTCCGGCGAGGGCCAGAGAGGCGGCGGCGAGAGAAAGGAACTTGCGGCGGCTCACCGGGTCCGTCAATTCGGACGCCCCCAGCGGGAACTCCCGCTCAACGAGCTCCTGGAATGCCGGCGTGTCGGCAAGCTCCTCGAGGCTGCGCCAGTACTTCTCGCCACGGGTTGACGCCAACTTGGCGCGAATCTCGGTCCAATCGAAGGCTCGTTCTTTCATCTTCAGGTTCTTCAGCGATGGCAGACGGAACAATTGTCCAGCCGCTGGATGTCGTATTTCTCGACGAGCTCTCGGCCCAAAGTGAGCTGGTCGGTCGGTGGTACCCACTCGTAGTTGAATACTTCTTCTCGAGGCCGCACGAACCGCTCCGGCTCGCGATGGCACTCGAGGCACCACTCCATTTGTAGGGTCTTTTCCTTCCACATCAACGGCATATCGTTGACGGGTCCATGGCAGGTGTCGCACCCGACGCCTTTTTTCACGTGGATGCTGTGGTTGAAGTAGACGAAATCCGCAAGGTCATGAAGCCGTAACCACTCGATGGACTCATCGGTTCGATAGCTTTCCCGCACCGGTTCCAACATGGGACTGTCCGCCCATATTTGGGAATGGCAAGTCATGCAGGTTTTCGTCGGAGGAATCCCTGCGAAAGCGCTCGTCTCAACCGAGGTGTGGCAATAGCGACAGTCGATACCTAGGCCGCTCACGTGATGTTTGTGACTGAAGGGAACCGGCTGTTCGCGTGTTTCCTGGGCGCGAGTGACGTAAGGCGAACGACCTATTTGCAAGATGCCGAGCAATGCCGCGCCGGCCAAAACACCGCCAACGACAATGCTCAATCGGGAAAAGGTGTTGAAGCTCGGGTGGAAGATCTGAGCCATAAATCTACCCTGCTGCTTTTTGCAGCTTGTCCTCGGTTCGTCCTTTCCTCGGTTTAAGTCTCTGTCTTACCCGGCGGCCCTAAAGCCTCCGGAAAGGCAAAGAAGATTCGGCGATGACTCGTCTTTTTTTTCAGCCGCCGCCTGATGGGTGCCTTCTGAAGGTGTTTCCACCTCAGCTGGCCGGCTGAAGGCATCCGGAATTTAGCACAAATAAGATATTACTGTAAAGCGTTTTAAGGAGTAAATCTAGTACAAATATACTAAGTCTTGGTTGGTCATATCTTTAGAGGTGAATACATTTAATGGACTAGGTATCTTAAATTGTGGAATGGTGCAGTTGGCGGGAAAGTGGGGACGAATTAGACAGGCAGGACCGATTACTTTTGATGTCGGAGTCACTTGGAGCCAAGTTCAAAAGCGACGGCTGGGAATTGGGAGCGGAGGTTCACGGCGTCTTCGCTCCGAGGGCCCCCGCAAGATCGTCGGGCAGCTTTTTGAATTCCTCTCTAATATGAATTTTGCCGCGCAACGCTCCCGGTCGTCGAGGTCGTTCGGTTTTCTGGAACGCGATCAGGACGGCAACCGGTTTGCCGGCTCGGCTGATGATGACTTCCTCGCCCGCACAAGCTTTGTCGATGAGCTCTGAAAGACGAGCTTTTGCCTCGGAAATGGTTTTCACGACCACGATTGCCTCCATAAGCGATAGGGCCTGAGGCCGGACTGCGTAAGGATCATTTTTTACTCTACTCATATCGTAACGCCGTAGAAGGATCGATGCGTATCTGGCGGCGCCTCTTCAATGAGAGCAAACCATGGGTGAAGCTTTTCAGCCGCGACATATCACGCTCCTATTAGGTTTCTTCGAGGATCCTGGAAACAAAAGCGGACATCTGTTTCCAAGAATTCCTTTCCACTTCGAGCTGTTTATGACCGGCATCGGTGAGCGTGTAGAACTTGGCGCGGCGGTTGTTCTCCGAGCTTCCCCAACTGGACGAAATCCAGCCCTGCCGCTGCAGCCGAACCAACGCCGGATAGAGGGTGCCGTAGTTGAGCTCGATCTGGTGTCCCGAGACCTGTTCGATCCGTCGCCCGATCCCCCAACCGTGCATGGATCCTAGGGTTTGGAGGGTTTTGAGCACCAAAAGGTCCAGCGTTCCGGGTAATACATCCATACCTTCTTCTCTTATTGGTAAACAATAGGTTTGGACCTATTGTTTGTCAATAGAAAAATTATGACGCAAAAACATAAATATGTTAATATAGATTTTATGAGAACTACGGTGGATATTCCTGAAGATCTCCTGAGGCAAGCCAAATCCCAGGCCGCGCTCAAAGGAAAAAGCCTTAAGGACTTCGTATCTGAAGCTTTGCGGGCGGCGCTTTATCGTCAGTCGCCGGAATCCAGTTCGGGAGCTCGGACTCCTGAGGAAAAAAAGGAAGAGCTTCATCTCGGACGTGGCTGCGTTTTTCCGTTGATTCAGGGAAAGTGCGGCCCGGCCTTGAAGAATCTTACTACTGAAAAGTTACATGAAATCCTCGAGGAAGAAGACGTTGAGCGGGCGTTACATCCTGGCGGACGTTAATCTTTGGCTTGCAACGTTGGTCGAAAAGCACGGCCATCACGAAAGTGCTGTCTATTGGTGGCGTAATGAAGTAATTACCAAAAGTGCTCGAGTAGCGTTCTGCCGGATCACGCAATTGGGGCTGCTGCGGTTGCTCACGAACGAAACCGTCATGGGTGAGCAAAAACGATCGATTGGCCAGGCGTGGCAAAACTACGAGCAACTGCTCTCACAGGAGCCGATCATCTTCGTTGACGAGCCCGAGGGCGTGGAGTCGTTGATGAAGGACCATTGCGCGTTGAGTGTGTCTTCTCGGAATTTCTGGACGGACGCCTATCTCGCTGCTTTTGCGGAAGCAAGTGGTTTCTCGTTCGCCACCTTCGACAAAGGTTTCAAACGGTTCAGGCGCCTAGATCTAGCACTTCTCTCCTGACGCGGCAGAGCCGCAACCAAAAATGGATGTTGCGGCTTACCGCGAGCTATCAGCTGTCAGCAATCAGCCGTCAGCTCCCGGAAAATTGTTTACTTTTTGCATTCAACTTCACTAATATTTGCATTCAATTTCACTAATAAGGGACTAATGTCGAATGCCACCGAAATCTGAAGTCCTTTCGATAAACGCGAGAAGATGGAGAATCAAAAAATAGATGAACCTATCCATACGATTTGATCGGATTTTCCTATGGGTCACTTTGCTGACCCTTCTCCCGAGTGGGGTTTCAGGCCGGGAGAGCTACCAAAGCCGTGACTTCTACGAGAAGGCGGAGCTCATGGTTCCCATGCGGGATGGGGTCCAACTTTTCACACAAGTCTACTCCCCGAAAGATGTCACGCAGACCTACCCGATATTATTGATGCGCACCCCCTACGGAATACACCCCTACGGGGCGGACCGGTTCCCCTCCGTTCTCGGTCCTTCTCTCGAGTTTACGGGGGAGGGGTATATTTTCGTCTACCAGGACGTACGCGGGAAGTTCCAGTCGGAAGGCGAGTTCATCCACCATGTGCCTTATAAGACCGACAAGTCCGGCCCCCAAGACGTCGATGAAAGCAGTGACGTTTACGACACGATCGAGTGGCTTCTTGCAAATGTCTCCAATCACAACGGAAACGTGGGGCAGTGGGGGATTTCTTACGACGGATGGCAGACGGCGATGGGGATGATCGATGCCCATCCGGCGCTCAAAGCCTCTTCGCCTCAAGGATCGCCGGCGGACCAGTTCATCGGAGACGACTACTTTCACAACGGCGCTTTCCGTTTGATGTACGCTTTCGGATGGACCTCGCGGAACGCCCGAGTGCGTGTCGGACCCACGACCGAAGAGACGAAATCTTTCGAGTTCCCCACACCGGACGGGTACCGTTTCTTTCTCGAACTGGGATCCGTTGGGAACGTCAACAAGGTGCTTTTCGACGGTAAGGTTCCGACGTGGAACGAGTTCGTTCGCCATGGAGTCTATGACTCCTACTGGCAGAGCAAAAACGTTCTCAAGGACGTTGGAAAGGTCGGACACCCGGTGCTGAACGTCGCGGGGTGGTTCGACGCGGAAGACTACTACGGGCCGCTGGGAATCTACTACGCCGTCGAAAAGGCCAATCCAACGAACGAGAATTTCTTCGTAGCAGGACCCTGGAGGCACGGTGGTTGGGCTCGGATGGACGGCGATGAATTGGGAGACGTCCGATTCGGCGTGAAGACGGGGGAGTACTTCAGGAAGCACATCGAGCTTCCCTTCTTCAATTATTACTTGAAAGGAAAGGGCGATTGGTCGAAGTCCGAGGCCATTGTCTTCGAGACGGGCGCCAACGTGTGGCGTCGATATGATGCTTGGCCCCCCGACGGGGCGGAGGAACGCAATCTGTATTTCCAACCAGACGGAGGCCTTTCATTTGCTCCTCCGACCGAATCTGGTGGTCTTGCGCACGACGCCTTCGTAAGTGACCCCTCGAAACCTGTTCCCTATACGGCGGAGATACGAAACCAACAGGGACACCTGTGGACTATCGAGGACCAACGGTTCGCGGCGAGCCGACCCGACGTTCTCGTCTACGAGACGGAACCATTGACGGAAGACGTCACCATAGCCGGCCCCATCGTAGCGAGTCTCCAAGTATCTTCAACGGGAACCGACGCAGACTGGGTTGTGAAACTCATCGATGTCTACCCGCCCGATGCTCCCGACCCGGAGCCGAATCCTAGAGGCGTCCGAATGGGCCACTATCAAATGATGCTGGCAGGGGACGTGTTCCGGAGCAAGTTCCGAGATAGTTACGAGCATCCGGTGCCGCTCGTCCCGGACGAAGTTACAAAGATCGAGTTCGACCTTCTGGACAAGCACCACACCTTCCTTGCCGGACATCGGATCATGGTGCAAATTCAAAGCAGCTGGTTTCCACTCATCGACCGAAACCCTCAGAAGTTCGTCAACATATTCGAAGCCGAGGACTCCGACTTTCAAAAGGCGACTCACCGGGTTTATCGAACGAACGAGCAGTCTTCGCACATCAAGCTCAGGATCATCGCCCGAAATTGAGAGGACAATCGTATTTCCGGTGGCGAGGACACCCGTCGGGGAGCAAGATCGTCAGCTATTGAGTTGGGCTTCTCAGCAATTCGACCACGTGCTGCTCCAACTTGACTTCATCCCCCTCGTCGAAGCCAAGCTCGTAAAACATGATCTTGCCGTTTTCGTCTAGGACCAGAGTCGTGGGGTGTCCGTAGAGCTCGAGTACGCCCTCCTTGTACTTCTTGTCGTGGTCGAGGATTTGGGGAAAGGTCAGCCCCTTTTCTGCAAAATACTCGAGAGCGCCGGGTGTCTCCGGGTAGGTATTGATGGCGATGACGGAAAGTCCTTTGTTCCGGTACTTTTTCCAAATGGGCTCGATTCGTGGCAACTCCACGAGACATCCCGGTCACCCTGGGTGCCAGAAAGAAACGAGCGTGACCTTACCCTTCAAGTCTTTCAGTCGATGTTGTCGGCCGTCGAAATCCGGCAGAGTGAAATCGTCCATGGTTCGAGCCAGGGATCGTTGGGTGCGGAGGGCGTATTCCTCGAGTCCCGTATCGCTGCCGTGCCGTGCGACGTAGCTCTCGACGAGGGCAAAGTGGGCATTCTCATTTCCTGCGATGAGGGCGTCCAGAGCGAGTCGCTCGAAGGCTTCCTCATGTTGACCCTGCATCATGAGAGTCTTGCCCCAAAAAACATGTAGCGGTAGGTCGGCAAGCCCCAAACCGTTCTTCAATACTAGGCCCTCTGCCTTCTGGAAATCCGCGAGCGCGCTTTCGATTCGATCGGTGTTGGCCTTGCCCCAACCCGCATAGGTTAGGAGCATCCCCAAACGGTTCTTGCCGGAGGCGTCCGCTTCGAGGTCCGAAAATACATTGTCGGGATAGTCGGCGCGAAACCCCTCGGCATTGGCGAGTGGACGGGCTCCTTCGCAGCTTCTTTCCAAGATTTTCCAGTCACCGACGTCCACGGCGGCTTCGATGAGGTCGATGAATTGGGAAAAAGAAAGGTGCCCTGACGAAACCGTGCCCGAAGCGATGTCGCTGAAGGCTTCGACGTTTCCTGCCTTGCTGTACATTTCGCTGAGCTTCAAATCGATTTCGAGGCCAACCTCCGCGTCCGATATTTTGGTTCGGAGCTTAACGGTATAGCTGATGCTTTCTTCCAGTCCGGCTTGCTCACGCTCATGGGTACAAAGGAGGATGTCGAGAGCGCGAGCGGTGTAACGGCTCTCAGGAGTGCCGTCGAGGAAGCTCCTGATGGATTCCCGCTTGGCATCGACGGTTTCCGCGGCTTGGTAGTTCCGGTAAGCCTGATTGAATGCCTCTTTGGCGCTTGGCTTTTCTTCCGCCGAAGCGGCCACCGTACGTCCATTTCCCCATGCCAACCAAACGACGGCGGCGGTTGTCAATAATCTTGTGCGCGTTCTCAATTTGCACGACATCTACAGTTCTCCTGGTTGAGCCCGTTTGTCTCTCATCGTATTGGACGTTCCAGAAGTGCAAAACGTTGCTTTTTACATCCTCATTGTGACGGACGGTGGAGACGGAATCGACCAGGATTATGCGAACTGGGCCGACGCATATCTTTGGCGATAGCCTCTATTGGACCTTGTCGGGGATGTGGCTCATCACCCATTCGCTCAAGGCGGTGATGGTCAGGCTGGGGTTGACGCTCAGGTTGGCGGGAATGATCGAGCCGTCGGCCACATAGAAATCGTCGTATCCGAAGAGGTGCCCTTTGGAGTCGATGACGCCGTCCTCAGGGGTCTCTCCCATGGGGCAGCCACCGAGAATGTGCGCCGTCGAGGTCAGATGGAACAGCACCTCGGGCAGAAGACTTCCCGAGTAGCCGTTCATTTTCTTTCCTAGACGTTCGGCGACATCGTTGGCCACGGGGAAGTACTTAGGAACATTCGCGCCGGAAGCCCACTCCGACGTCACCGTCGTTGACCACGGCCACCACCAGCGCCGCTTTAGCCTCAGGCTCATGTAATTGTGGAGCGGTTGCATGACCAGCAGGATTCCGGTCCGTCGAGCCCAGCCGAAGGGAACGAGCGAGCGGGCGAAATCGATAGGATGGCGAACGATGTTGCCCAGCCATCGAAGCCAACGGGGAAGGCGACCCCCGCCTCCGGTCAATAGAGTCGACAAGGTCCCCATGAAATCATCCCCGGCGCCGTAACGGACCATCTCGATGTGGGTGTCGTCATCGGGGTGAAATCCAGACGCGATGGAAATGCCCTTGGAGTAATCGACCGCCGAGGTTCGTGCCGTCGCTCCAACCAACGCTTCGCTGTTCGTGCGTACGAAGGTCCCCAGCTTGGCCGAAATGTCGGGAAGTGAGCCCCGGTCCTTGCAACGGAACAGCAACGGCACGGTTCCGAGTACTCCCGCCGCCATGACGATGCCCTGACTGGAAAGAGTGCGGTGGTGTTTGAAGATACCGGTGACTCGCCGAGTGTCCAACTCATAGCCACCGCTCGGCAAGGTGCGTATATCCGTCACTTCCGTCTCGGGAACGATGGTCACACCCTTTTTTTCCGCCAGATAGAGATAGTTCTTGTCCAGTGTGTTCTTGGCGTTGTACCGACAGCCGCTCATGCAACCTCCGCAGTGGTTACAGCCGGTACGCTCCGGGCCTTCGCCGTCGAAATAGGGATCGGGAAAGGTTCGATCGGGCTCTCCAAAGAACACACCGACCTCGGTAGGGTGATAAGTGCTCTCCCGTCCCATGTCCCGGGCGATATCCTCGAGCATGTGGTCCAACTCGGTCTGACAATGGGCAGTGGTCACTCCCAGCATGCGCTTCGCGGTGGCGTAGTGAGGCGTCAACTTGGATCGCCAATCGGAGGAGCCGGGCCAACCCGGGCTTTCGAACACCTCGTCCGGTGGCACGAGAAGCACGTTGGAGTAGACGAGACTGCCGCCGCCGACTCCCGATCCATGTAGGATCAAAACATCGCGAAGAAATGTAATGGCCTGAATGCCGTAACAGGCGAGCTTTGGAGCCCAGAGGAACTTGCGGATGTTCCAATTACTTTTGGGAAAGTCGTGAGCATGATAACGCTTGCCGCGCTCGATGACGGCGACCGAATAGCCTTTCTCGGCCAGCCGCAGCGCGGAAACACTCCCGCCGAACCCGGAACCCACGATAATGAAATCGTAATCAAACATCGCGAGATCCGACTAAATCCGGAAGACGACGGCGACTTGTCCGCCGTAGCCTTGGCGAAGGCGGAAGCCGTCCTCCCGTCTCATTCTGAATTCTCGAGTTCTCGAGTTCTCGAGTTGCTGACTGCTTCTCTTTAACTTTGCCTTCAAAGAGCGAATAAATCGTCGGCAGCACCACGAGGGTGAGGCCGGTCGAGAAGATGAGGCCGGCGACCAGGACCAGACCGAGGGGTCTCTGAATCTCCGAGCCCGTTCCGCCGCTTCCGATGAGCGGCAATATACCTAAAATCGTCGTGAATGTGGTGATGAGGACGGGTCGCAGCTTGGTGTTACCGGCCCGGGTGAGCGCCTCGCGCAGGGGAAGACCTTGCTCACGATTCATGCGAATCTGGTTGATGAGCACGATTCCATCTTGGACGCAGATTCCGGCGAGGGCCAGGAAGCCCACGATGGACGGCACCGAGAGGTTGTATCCCGGTGAAATACAGCAGCAAAATTCCCCCGACCATGGCATGGGGAACGTTGAACACGATGAGGAACGCTTGCCGCAGAGAGTTGAAGGTGGTGTACAGGAGAATGAAGACGATGAGAATGGTCAGTACGACCACCACCGAGAGCTGCCGCATGGCGCGAATCTGGTTCTCGTAGGTTCCTCCGAAAAGGGTGAAATACCCTTCCGGTAGATCGAGGGCGTCGATTTTCTCGCGGAGCTCGGACACGACGCTACCCAGGTCACGCCCTTCGACGTTGCACTGGACGAGAACACGCCGAACCGTGCCCTCCTTGCGGATGATAGGGGGGCCTTCCGCGAGGCGGAAGTTCGCCAGCTCGGACAGAGGAACCCGGACGCCGGAAGGCGTGTCCACGAGAATGTTCTCGATGTGTCCGATGTCGTGGCGGAAATCCTCTTGGAATCGGACGAACAAATCGTATCGTTTGCGGGTCTCGATGATGTCCGACGCCACTTTGCCGTTGAGGGCGATCTCGATGATCTCCGAGACATCGTTCACATTGATGCCGAAGCGGGCAATGCGATCGCGCTTGAGCTCCACCTGAAGTTGCGGGACTCCGGAGGTCGGTTCCAACTGAACGTCGACCGTTCCCGGCGTCGCGAGCACGATTTCCTCGATGTGTTCCGCGTAATCAATCAGCGTTTCGAGGTCGTCACCGAACAGTTTGACGGCGATCGCAGCTTTCGTGCCGGTCAAGGTGTGGTTGATTCGATGCTGGAGAGGTGAGTTGAGTGAGATGGCAACGCCGGGGACATCGGCGACGAGTCGTCGGATGTTCTCCTGAATCTCGTGGATGGAAAGTTTCCTCTCTTCCTTCGGAACCAGAATGACGTTGGCTTCAGTCAAATTTACGGGCTCGGCGTGCTCGGCGCCCTCGGCCCGTCCGGTTCGATTGACGACCCGAACGACGCCGGGGAGCTTGCTCACTTCTTCAGAGATGCTGTTCGCGACTCGGCTCGATTCGTCGAGGGAAGTGCCGGGGGGGAGAAGTATGTCCATCACAAGGGAAGACTCGTCCATTTCCGGCATGAACTCGGTTCCCACAAAGAAGACGGCCACCAGCGCGCAGACGAAGAGCACAGCACCGATGGCGACCATCAGGGCACGATGATCGAGCGAAAAATCGAGAAGTGGATTGTAGAGCTTTTTGAAGAAATGGATGACGGCGGTTTCCCGTCGCGTCTCCTCACCTTTTTTTAGGAAGATCGCGCAGAGCACGATGGTGAGGGACATGGAAACGACGAGGGAGCCCAAAAGCGCGGTGGAAACGGCAATCGCCAGAGGCACGAACATTTTTCCTTCTAGGCCGTGCAGGGTTACAACGGGGGCGAAGGAAGCGAGAAAAATCAGGGTGGCGAAAAAGATGGGGCGGATGACGTCCTCGGCTCCGTGGCGGATCGCCTCGTTTGTCGGGGCATCGTCCTGCTGGATGTGCCGGAATATGTTCTCGGTCATGATGATGGAGGCATCCACCATCATCCCGATACCGACGGTCAAACCTCCCATGGTCATGATATTCAGGGACAGGCCCACCGCGCGCATGAAAATGAACGCGGTGACCAAGCTGAGAGGTATCGAAAGGGCGACGACGAAGGTCGTACGTAGATTACCCAGAAAAATCAACAGAACGAGAACCACGAGAGCCGCGCCGAGGTAAAGCGCAGTTCGAACGTTCGATATGGCCCGCTCGATCATGTCCAGCTGGGTGTAGAAAACGGACAAGCGGATGGTCTCTCCGAGAGTTCGTCGGAGTCGAGCGATTTCAGCGGTGACACCGCTTGATGGTGTCCAGCACGTTGGCGTTGTATTGGTTTTGAACGGTGATGGCGACGATCTCTTTTCCGTTCTCGCTGGCGGCGCCTCGGCGGAGGAACGGGCCGATCTCCACCTCCGCGATTTGCCGGACGAAGACGGGAAGTCCGTTGCGCTCGGCGACGACGATGTTCTCGATGTCTTCGAGGGATTGGATACGTCCCAGACCGCGAATCAACCTTTCCTCGGCGCCCTCGACCAGAAATCCCCCCGAGGAGTTGCGGTTGTTGGCGGACAGCACCTCGAGGACCTGCGCGATGGAGATGCCGTAATTGATGAGCCGGTTGGGATCGATCAGAACGTGGTACTGCTTGAGGAGACCGCCGAAATTGATGACGTTCGATACGCCGGAAATCGTCTGAACGCGGGGCTTGATGTTCCACTCGGCGAGATCGCGAAGCTCGTAGAGGTCTTCCTCTCCGTCCAGTGTGAACTCGACGGCGTCGGCGAACATGGACGAGACGGGCCCCATGAAGGGCTCTTCCGTCGCTTCGGGAAGCTGGGCCGAGACGAGTTGGAGCTTTTCGGCCACCAACTGGCGAGCGAAATAGATATCCATGCCGTATTCGAACTCGACCAAGATGAGAGAGGTGCCGAGCATGGAACTGGAGCGAACCCGCTCAACGTACGGTAGGGAGTTGAGGGCGGTCTCGAGCGGAAATGTGATGAGTGTCTCGATCTCCTCGGGCGCCATGCCGTGATTCTCGGTGATGACGGTGACCACGGGGGCGTTGAGGTTGGGATAAACGTCGACGGGAAGTTGCCGCAGCGACCAAACGCCGATGACCGCTAAAATGACCATCAAAAGCGTGACCAGGACCTTGTTGCGAAGGACGTAGGCGGGAATTCGCTTGAGCATGGGTTCCGGTGGATCGTCTAGTGGGCGTGTCCGGCGTGCGGGTCGGTGTTGCTCATTTCCTGCTGCGAATTGAGCTGGTGTTGTCCTTGGACGACGACCAGCTCGCCCATCTTTAGCCCGGAAAGAACGGCGACCAATCCCTCGTTGTTGTGGTCTCCTGCCTCGACGACTCTACGGTCGAAATGGTCTCCATGTTTAACGAAGACGAATTGTTCGCCTTCATCCAGCATGATCGCATCTTGCGGGACCGCGGCAACTTTCCGCCCGGTGCCGACCATGATCTGGACCTCCGCGAACATTCCGGGCTTGAGAGAAAAGTCTTGGTTGTGCACGACACTGCGAAGCTTCACGGTTCGAGTCGTTTCATCGAGGGTCGCAGCTAGATAGACGATATCCCCTTTGAACACCCGGTCCGGAAACGCCGGAACCGTGAGCTTTACGCGGGTCGCGGTCTTTACCCGGGACAGGTCTTTTTCGTAAACGTCTGTTTCGACCCAGACCGTGGAGAGGTCCAGGATCTTGTAAATGCAGGTGCCGGGATCGATTTGCTCTCCCTTGACGACGTTGCGTTCGATGACCACTCCGTCGATGGGTGAGGTCAGGTGAAAGCTGCAGCCGGGAATCGTCGGGTGTTCGTCCGGCGGCTCGAGAATCTCGTCTTTCTCGAGTCCGGTCAGGAGCAACATCTTCTCTGCATATTGGAGGTTGATACGCGCCGCCTTCAATACCGCTTGAACTTCTATGAGGCGTTTCTCGGACACGGCGTCTTTCTTGAAGAGACGATCGACTCGACTGAAATCGGCCTCCGCCAGCTCGAGCTCGGCGATGGCCTTTTCATACTCGGCCCGCTTTCTGCCGAGCTCAATGCTTTCGATACAAGCCAGCGTCTGACCCTTTTTTACGGTCTCGCCCCAATCGGCGAGTGCTTCATTGACTCTTCCCGGCACCAGCGCGTTGAGGTGGACCTCATTGTTTTGGTTGTTGATGATTTTTCCCGTTGCTTGAATCACTTCGTGAAAATCGATTTGTGTCACGGGCACCGTCTCGAGATCGATGACCGAGAAAGCCTTGTCATTGAGCTCGGCGGTCTCTGCATGATCCGCTGCCGACGGGTTTTCATGATCGTGGTCGTGCTCATCTTCGGCTTCGTGGTCGTCGAGATCGGCATCTGCCGGGTGATCGTGGTCGTGATCGTCGTTCAGCGCGTGTTCGGATTCAACATTTGGTGGTGTGTTGCACCCGAATGGTACGGCGAGACAAGCGAGGATCGCGATCGTGATTACGAATCCCGACATAGTTCTCATTCGTGTTCGCCTTTCGCGAAAAAAAAGTGCTAGCACATTCAATCCGAGCTCAATTATACGGTTAATAACCGTGGCGTGACGAACTCATCGTGAGAAGACTGGTGATTGCGATCGATTTCCCAACTTCTTTAAAGGTGAAAGTCGGGTTCAAAAATGATTCTGGAGTTGGAGGCTGGATTTGGGTATCCTTGGTATGCCACTCTCTCGACACTCCGAGAGATGGTGGGGGCCGGGGGATAAAGGTCTTCTCCTCCGGCTCCCGCCTAATCAATCCGTCTAGCTCACTCAAGTCCATATTTTTCAACAAATTAAAGTTATGAAATTCCCGACTACGGCGTTGACTTTAGGGTGTATATTGATAGAATGTGTGTCGGGGCCAAGAAGCGGCATGTTAACATTTCCCGGACCAGCCAGCTCTTTTCTCTGAACAGTTTTGCCGAAAAAGGGAGTGACGAGATCGTTATGAAGAAACACGAACACCTTTCGGTTTACTTTAAAAACTCGTCAGCTCGGGTGTGCCCAAGTCGGTGCTGAGCTTCGTCCACGTTGTCCGCGAAGATCCGGTTCGCAAAGGCATGCTCTATATCGGAACCGACAATGGCCTTTATGTTAGCTTGGACGATGGCGCCCATTGGATGTCCCTTCAAAGCAACATCTCCAGATCCGGGACAACCTCAATGAGGTCGTCGATATGATTAACCGGATCGAGTGGCTACGGAAGCAGTTGCTGGATCTCGAGACGATGTTTGCCGATGACGACGGAGTCAAAACGATCCTGGAAGCGGCCGGTGAGCTCGGTGATACTGCCGTCACCGTCGAGGGGAGACTCTTCGATGTCAACATGACGGGAGCGAGGGAAGATGCATTTCGCGGTCCCATGAAACTCTACGGTCGGTTGAGCGCACTCGGTAGCGACATCAGTGCGTGGGGGGCGGATTTTCCTCCTACGGAGCAGCAGATCGAGGTTCACGGAGTGCTCTTGCAGAGACTCGCGAACAGTTCAAGATGCTAATGGAGGAACAGGTGCCTGCATTCTATGAGCAGCTTCGAGAAAAGGGGATTGGTGGGATAGCGGTTCGCTGAGAAGACGGAAGGCCAAGAGGCCCGCCTTCGCCAAGGCTACGGCGGACAAGAGGGCAGGGGCCGGCGAGGCTTAGGGCGGACTAGCTTCGTCTTTTGAACAAAAGTGGGAGCCGGCTCGTTTCAAGAGTGAGCCGACTCCTTTTTTTCACCGTAATTCAACGTCTCGGCGGTTGACTCCACCACGCGTAGAGAGTATCGAGACGGTGACTTTTGCAGAGTCGATTCCGTTCAGCCGCACCTTCCAAGTGGCTGTTTTTCTTTCTCCTTCGTTCAGCCAGCCCATCTCGATGGATTTGTCTCGTGTTTCGGGATCGATAATCTCGACCTTGTTATCCTTCAAGAGCTCTTTATCGATTTCTAGCTTGGCTGTGTCAGGTTTCACGATCTTGATCAACTTGGCCTGTTCGAGCGCGGTGGGGAGCTTTCCGGCGTTGGTGAAGGTCACGCTCACCTCGAATAAGCCTGGCTCTGCTTTTTTCACACTCGCATCAACGATCTCGATCTGGGGGAGATGTCTCGCCAGCTCCAGGTTGAAGAGCGCCTGCTTTCGGGCCCACTCTTCGAGGAGATCGGGTGGAGCGTTCTGAGAGGACCTCCTACTGCTGCGGTTTTCCTACGTCTTCAACCACGGGATTCGATTAGTATCCGAAAGTCTCGAACGGATCAACTGGGCCGACGGTGATCTCGAACCTATGTTTCTTGCGGGAACAAGGTTTCGCGCCTGGCCCCTTTGATTTATGCTCTTGGGCTATGAAGTGGAAAGAACTCAAAACCCCTTGTGCGCTCGTTGACCTGGACAAGCTGGAAACCAATTGTTCCCGTATGGCAGAGCGAATCGCGGGACTCGGAGTGCGGCTCAGGCCTCACGTGAAGACCCACAAGACGGTGGAGGCGGCACGCCTTCAGGTGCGCGGGCACTTCGGCGGAATCACCGTATCGACTTTGGCGGAGGCCAATTTCTTTTCGATCGCCGGATTCCAGGACATTACTTATGCCGTTCCCATCTCAATAAATCGGATCGAAGAAACGGTCGAGCTCTCGCGAGCCGGGATATTGAATCTGCTACTGGATCACGAGCATGCCTTCCATGAACTGGAAAAGTGTGCCCAAGCACAGGGCATGCGATTTTCTGCTTTCCTCAAGGTTGACTGCGGATACCACCGGGCCGGTGTAGATCCCTCGCGCGCGGAAAGCGTGGACTTGGCCGTGAAGCTCGGTCGTTCTCCTCATATTGATTTCCGTGGCATCTTGACCCACGCGGGCCATTCCTATGCATGCCGCAACGCCAATGAAATTCGGCAAGTGGGAATCCAGGAACGTGAAGTCATGGTGAGCTTTGCCCAGAAGCTGCGGGCGGAAGGGATAGAGGTGCCTGACGTCAGCGTCGGATCGACTCCGACTATGTCGCTAGCGGAAGACCTCGAGGGTGTCACCGAGGCTCGGCCCGGAAACTATATTTTCTTCGACGCATTCCAGGCGGGTATCGGCAGTTGTGAGCTCTCCGACGCATCCTTCACCGTCCTGGTGTCGGTTGTCGGACAGTACCCTAAAAGGAACCAGTTGCTCATTGATGCCGGAGCTCTCTCGTTCTCGAAAGATACCGGACCGACCCAGGTGGCTCCGGAGTGCGGTTACGGAGCCTTATTCAACGAGGATGGCTCCAAGTACCATGCCGATCTCCGCCTTTTCTCGCTATCGCAAGAAGTCGGGAAGGTAGCCGGGACGGAAGTCATCGATTTCGATGATTTCGCCGTAGGCACCAGGCTCCGTGTGGTTCCGAATCACTCTTGTCTCTCTGCAGCGCTATTCCCCTGCTACTACGTGGTTCGGGGCAGTCAGGTTGTGGACGAGTGGACTCCCGTCCGGGGCTGGTGAGGCCGGCGGAAAGAATATAGAAGGCAGAATACAGAATGTACAGAATACAGAATACAGAAGGCAGAAGGCAGAAGGCAGAAGGGAATCGGAAGGCGGCTCGATGACTCGCCGTCGTCATCAGGATTTAGTTCGCTCATAAACCCGCCGCCTCTGGCGGCGTGACCCAAAGAGCTTCGAGCGATACGGCGAGTTTGGTAGGTTCCCCTTTCGGGAAGACCCTAATGGGATCTCCGAAAGGAGAACCACCATGCATGAATGGCAGAGCCTGTCGCATGTGCGATGTGAATGCAAGTATCACAGTGATCACGCCGGAAACCGACGGTAGCTCTTGATGAGGAGCGGATACGAAAGTACATCCGAGACCGGGAAAAGCTCGAGTTGCGGCAAGGCGATCTCGACTTAGCGTAACAGCGACGTCAGCCCGAACGGAGCCTTCCCTATGTCCATGGCCCCCTTGGGGGGGCCTTCCTAATCCCACGCCCTACGGGCGTGGTCGGTTAGCAAAACGTCTATCGTGCGGGGCCGGCGTCATAGCCGGCGCGCGAGCGGATGTCACCCTTCTTGTTTTTCAGCTTGACCTCCAACTCGTGCCAACCGGAGTCGGGGACATCTCGAGGCTCGAAATAAAGAACATATCGATTCTGTACTTCTTTGAGAATATCGATGAACGTATCTTCGAGACTGGCAAAGGAACCGACGGAAAGTACGCGACCGCCCGTTGCTTCTGATAACCTTCTCAACATCTTCGCTTGCGCTGTTTCGTTGTCAACAAACTTTTGACCCGCTACAGGTTGAAAGTAGACTCCCGAGCCCGAATCGACTCGGACCACGTAGACGATGGCCTCTGATGTCCGGGCCATCTCCAGGATTTCTTGCTCTTCGAGCCAACTGGCGTTGTCATCTCCATCCGTAAACAACAGCAACAAAGGCCTTCCTTCAGTGCCCTCGACATTGAGGAATGCCACATATAGAGCATCGAATATGGCCGTGAATCCCCCGTAGGTTGGCTGATCGATGGCTCTATGCAAAAGCGTCGGGTCGCGGCCAAGCTCCGAATCCACCGATACCCGGTGAGAAAACCTCACCAGTGCTGCTTCGTCCTTGGTCTCTAATCTCTTCACGAATGCATGTGCCGCCGAACGGAGGTCCGCCAGTTTTTTCCCATAGACACTGCCGCTCGTGTCCAAGACCAAAGAGGAGCTCAAAGGGACGGTTTCTGGGGCTACGAGTCTGACTTGCTGGCGCACTCCGTTGTCGAAAATTTCGAAGTTCTCGGCGCTCAAACCTTGGACCGGACGCCCCTTGTGGGTTACGAAGGCATCCACATAGACGTTGCTCACCTCTGCTTCGAACTTATATGTTTGAGCGGATTGTTCTTGGCCGGATGAAAAAGCCGCGGTCCCCAATATTGCAGCCAAAACGACCATCCAATTGATCATTGGAGTAGTTCCTTTCGTATCTCGTCCAACCTGTCTTCGGTCTCTTGCCTATCTCCTCTCAAGTAGAGCCACCAGCTATCGGCATCGTCGGCTTGGATCTTCTGCGTCTCAAAAAATCTGTCCATGACCGCGCGTGCGCCGACTTTGTCGCCCATCCGGTACAAAGCGTGGCTGTGAGCAATGGCTGCCGTTTGGCAGGCCGGGTCCATATGCGCCGCTCGGCGGTAAGATTCCACCGCCTTTGCATGCTTTTCTTGGTGTTTGTAGATGTCTCCGAGAATCAGGAATGCCTCGGCTTTTTGGAGGTGTTGAATGTACGGTCCAATCGTTTGCATCGCTTCGTCGTGTTGCCCCTCGAGAGCGAGCACATGGGCTAGTCGCATCTTTGCTTCAATATGCTCCGGCTCGATTTCGATGACTTTCCTGTACAACTCCTCGGCTCGTTTCAATTGTTTTGACGATTTAGTCGTCCATCCTGCAGTTTCCCTGACTAAGCCGAGGGTAAGTAGAACCTCTTCGTCGTCGGGGTCGAGCTCCAGCGCGGATTCGAGGGCAAGAGATGCAAGAGGCTCGAGGACCTGGTATTGGAAAAACCGACCCGTGGCCAGATACCAGCGTCTCAATGTCGAGTTACGCTCGTGTTTTTCCTCGATACTGTCGAGAAATCCTCTGGCGATGTCCATATGCAAGAACGCGTCTTCGTCGCTCACGAGAAGCAAAGCAGCCTCGGTATGCAAAAGCGCCGCAACCTTGAGCCGATGCGGCGTTCTTCTCGCGCCCGGAGCATCCTCGTCTATCAAAACCGACCTTCGATAGTCGTTGCTCGCTTTCCTGATCGAATCGTGGGACCAATCGGAGAATCGCTCGGCTGCTTTCACCGGCGTTTCGTCTTCTAGTTGGTCGAGCAGCATCAGATACTCATGTACAGTTTTTGAATCTGCCGCGGCCGGCGAACCCGATAGGGCGACCGAAAGGATTGCGGAGATCCATGCAACCCGTCCTGAAAAACTCTGCATGGATAGACCTCTAACGATATCGATATAGCAATTCCTGTGCCGGTGGAGTGTCCTTCCTTTCATATAGTTTCAGAGCAGTTTGTGACCCCTACGTGCCAGAAGGCGAGTACCGGTTTGGAACTCGTAAAGATTTTTTACAGTATTCAGCAGTTGATTTGGAGCTTTCCTGAAACGTCAAAGTTACCGCCGCTGATAACGGCCACCGTCATCGCATCGGGTGGTAGCTCGATTTTCCCAGATAGAAGGGCTGCAGTGGTCGCGGCGCCGCCGGGCTCCGCCAAGAGCTTGGCTCTTTCGAGAAGGAAACGGATCGCGTCGAGCAGTTCCTCATCACTAACGACGACGAGATCGTCTGCAACTTCATCAATGATTTCGAAGACGTCGGGGTCGGTGTTTTTCGTGGCCAACCCGTCGGCGATCGTGGTCACAGTATCGAGGTCGATTGGTCGTCCTTCCTTTCGACTGGTGTACATGTTGGCCGATCCGGTGGGCTCGACACCGATGATGCGAACGTCGGGCTTGAGCGCTCGTAGAGCGTGTGCCGTGCCTGCAAAAACACCGCCTCCGCCGATGGGAATGACAACGGCCTCGACGTCGGGAACGTCCTCCAATATCTCGAACGCCATTGTGCCATTGCCGGCCATGAAATGGCGATCCTTGAATGGGTGGACGTAGACGAGTCCCTTTTCCTCCGCGAGCTCCAAAGAACGGTTGTAGGCGTCGTCCCAGAGCTCACCATGAAGGACGGCATGGGCTCCATAGTCTTTGACGGCGGCGACCTTGCTCCGGTTGGCGGCGGCGGGCATAACGACGTAGCCCGGTATGTTTTGCTGGGCGGCCACGTAGGCAACGGCTTGACCGCAATTCCCGGCCGAGGCGGTGATGATGCCTCGGTTTCGGTCCGACTCTGGCAAGTGCAGGACCTTGTTGAATACGCCTCGGGGCTTGAAGGAGCCCGTTTTTTGAAGGTTCTCCGCCTTCAAAAAGGCTCTTAGTCCGGTCCGATCACTCAAGGATCGGGAAGAAAAAAGAGGCGTGCGGTGCACAAGTCCGCCAATGAGTGTTCTTGCTTCTTCGAAGTCATTCAAACTCGGTTTTAAGTTCATCCCATATCCTCGTTACGAGTGTTAGAGAAGTTGAGTAGCCAGTAACCAGTTGCGATTGAGTTTGTTGGCTCGCAGAACAAGACAATCCGTAAGACGACGGCTGCTTGCCCGCCGGAACCTTGGCGTAGGCGGAAGCTGTCCTCGTGTTCCGTTCTGAGTTCTCGAGTTCTTGAGTGCTTGAGTTCTTTCTTGCCTACTTGGCCGACAATAAAAACTTGGCGATCGTTTCGAGCTGCATGTTGGACGTTCCCTCGTAGATCTTTCCGATCTTCGAGTCTCGCCAGAATTTCTCCGCCGGATAATCCTTCACGTAGCCGTATCCGCCGTAGATCTCGATGACCTGTGAGGTGACCCGCTCCGCAACGTCGGAGCTGAGGAGCTTGGCCATGGCCGCTTCGACTACGAAGGGTTTGCCGGCGTCTCGTAAGCGACAGGCGTTGTAGACGAGAAGCTTCGCCGCTTCGAGCTCGGTAGCGCACTGGGCGATCTGAAACTGGATGCCTTGAAATTTCGAGATGGGCTTGCCGAACGCCACCCGTTCTTTCGCATAGTTCATCCCGGATTCCAGTGAGCCCTTGGCGATGCCTATCATCTGGGCTCCGATTCCGATTCGGCCTTCGTTCAATGTCTCGATGGCGACTTTGTATCCCTTTCCAACTTGCCCCAGGACGTTTTCCTTGGGCACTTTGCAGTCCTCGAGAATGATTTCGACCGTGCTGGAAGCCCGGATCCCAAGCTTGTCTTCCTTCTTTCCCACGGTGAATCCTTCGAAGTCCCTCTCAACGATAAAAGCAGTAATACCTTTGTAGCCCAACTCGGGGTCGACGGTGGCGAAGACAATGAAGATGCCTGCTTCGGCACCATTCGTGATCCAAAGTTTGTTGCCCGTGAGGCGATAGAAATCTCCATCTTCCACTGCCCGGCACTTCAAGGCGAAGGCATCGCTACCGGAATCTGCCTCCGAAAGGGCGTAGGCGCCGACCGTGTCTCTTGCGAGCATCGGGCAGTAGCGTTTCTTCTGGTCATCGTTGGCCCAGCGCAGGATAGCGTTATTGACCAGCGTGTTCTGAACATCCACCATGACGGCAACAGAGCCGTCTACACGAGCTAATTCTTCCACCGCCAGAGCCGCCATGAAGAAGCTGGCGCCCGCGCCACCGTATTCTTCTGGAATCTCAATGCCCATCAATCCGAGCTCGAAAAGCTTGGTGAGAACGGAAGGGTCCAGCTTCATTTCCTGGTCTTGCTTCGAGACCAGCGGACGCAGCTCATTGTCGGCGAACTCGCGGACCATGTCGCTGAACATTTGTTCATCTTCACTAAAAATGGTCAGTGCATTGGTAATCTCGGTGCTCATTTCAACCTCGCTTCTTTGATGTGTCCGCTGGCCCAAACCTCAAACAACAGTAGGCCAGGCTTCGCCTGGCAACACTAGTGCCCTGTGTCAGTAATTCGTCACATAAATCTCGGCCCCTTTTGCGCGCTGACTGCGTTGCGCCTCCTCGAAATATCACGATAGTTCTTCGTCGGCACGCCTTGCCAGCACACAAAATGACCTCGAGCTTTATGCAACGATCCACTGATACAGGACACTAGTATCCTGCAAGCTCGACAATTGCCTCGTAAACATCCTCCGTCTGCGGAAGTATGACGTCTTCCAGAACGGGGTTGTATCCGACCCAGACGTCCTTGGCCGCTACTCTCCGGACGGGCGCATCGAGAGATTCGAAGAGCTCCTCGGAGATACGGCTGGCTATCTCGGCCCCATAACCGAAGGTTCGTGTGTCCTCGTGGATTACCAGTCCCCGGTTGGTTTTCTGAATCGACTCGGCAATCGCTTCCCAGTCGTAAGGAGATAGTGTTCGGAGATCCAAGATCTCCACCGAAACACCCTTTTCCTCCCGGGCCCGCTTGGCGGCGAGTACGCTTCGGTGGACCAACGCCCCGTAGGTAACGATGGTCAGGTCCGTTCCCTCTTGCACACGCCTGGCTTTTCCGAAGGGAACCATAAAGTCGGGGCCGGGGTTCTGGCTCTTGTTATAGGTCTGCCTGTACAGGTGTTTGTGCTCCAGGAAAATGACCGGGTCATCACAGCGAATGGCGGTTCGCAAGAGTCCGTTGGCATCGAGCCCGTTGGAAGGCATGACCACTCGTAACCCGGGCTGATGGGTGAAGAGCACCTCACCCGATTGGCTGTGATAAATCGCACCGCCTTTCAGGTAACCTCCAATGGGAACTCGTACGACGAGGGGGCAGCCAAACGCACCGTTGGAACGCCATCGTTGGGTGGCTAGCTCGTTGCGTAGCTGCATGAAGGCCGGCCAGATGTAGTCGAAGAACTGGATCTCAACGACCGGCTTGAGACCTCGAGTCGCAAGGCCGATGGCCATACCTATGATCGTGGCTTCAGCAAGGGGACTGTTGAAAACCCGATGACCGCCGAATTGTCTTTGCAATCCGTAAGTTACTTTAAAGACACCACCCTTGCCTTTGACCTCGTCGAGGATCTCTTCGCGGGATGCATCGGCGACGTCCTCTCCGAAGAGTAGGATCTTTCCGTCCTGCGACATCTCGTCCCGGAGACAGTGGTTCAAAAGATCCACCATCGTGCCTTGTTTGCCCGAGAGCTTCGGCTCGGTCTCGAATTCACTCGAGGTGGGATCCACGGTTGGACTGTAAAGGTGGAGCATCACGCTGCCGGTGTCCGGAGGCGGCATAGCCAAAGCTTGATCGGCAGCCTCGTCGACTTCCCTTTGGACGGAAACACGGATGGCGTCGATCTCCTCCACCGCCACCAGCTCCTCCGTCAGTAAAAACTCCTCCATGAGGGCGAGCGGGTCGCGTTCTCCTTCCTCAGTGCGCTCAATTTCGGGCTTGTATAGCCGCTCGTCGTCCGATAGGGAGTGAGAGTAAGGTCGGACGACGTGAGCATGGGCGAGAGCAGGACCCCGGCCGGCGCGAACGTATGCGGCGGCGTCGCTAAGCCTGCCGTAGCTTTCCAAGAACTTACATCCGTCGAACTCGGTGACGAATAGATCGGGAAAATTGCGAACCAAACGGGAAATGTTTCCGCCGGCGGTCTGTGCTTCGATGGGAACAGAAATCGCGTAACCGTTGTCTTCAATCAGGAACAAGACAGGCAGCTTTTGGATACAAGCATTGTTGAGCCCTTCCCAGAACTCACCCTCGCTCGTCGAGCCATCGCCACCGGACACGTAAACGATTTCGTCTTTGTGAAAAGAGTCGGAGTCATTGCCTCCTTCCGCCGTGGCCATGTACCGGCTCGCCAGGGCCGCTCCCGCGGCCTGCAGATACTGGGTTCCCACACAACTTGACCGAGTCACGATATTTAGTTTGGCGTGGCCCCAGTGAGAAGGCATCTGGCGGCCCCCCGAATTCAGGATCCGCCGACGCCCCTACGGCAGAAAGTAGCTGCTCGAATGCGCTCATTCCAAGCGCCAAAGCCAGGGCCCGGTCCCGATAGTAAGCGTAAGTCCAATCGTATCCGGGCTTGAGTAGCATCCCGGCGGCGACGAGCACCGCCTCGTGTCCTACGCCGTTGATCTGGAAAAACGTCTTGTTTTGGCGCTTGAGCTTTATCTCTTTGTCATCCACTGCTCGAGAGAGCAGCATCGTACGAAACGCGCCGACCATAGCTTCCCTGTCGAGGCCATAGTACCGCTCCGCCCAGTCTCCCGCTTCTTGTTCAGGTTGGGCCTGAGGTGTCATCCCCGTTTCCATCCAATCCTCCTACAGGGTGTCATTATAACTGATGCCGTCGGTATTAAGCATTCAGCAGATAGTAGTTAGCCCTAATACGACAATAAACTCAGGGTAAATTGCAGGAAAAACGGGGACAAGTCCCTTTTTGGCAAAGACAACGGTCCACCAAAAACGGACCTGTCCCTATTTTTCCAGTCTATCTGCTTCCAGATAAATCGCTTTTAAGACTGGCTGGGCTTGAGGGTGGGCCTTAACGTGCCAACTGCTGCCTACTTTCTGCTTCCATTTAATCGGACTGTCAGACCGGCTGCAGATCCTCAGCACGCAATCCGCGGAAAGACACGATTCGGCGGATCGATTCATCCACTTTGATATCGGGCGTCGATGCGCCCGCTGTCACTCCGATTCGGACCTTTCCGGAAGCGAGCCATCCTCGACTGATGACCTCATCATGACCTCGCCGGTGACTAATCTCGTCCGCCGAGATCAGGCAAGTCGAGTCCGAGATGTGGTAGGTCTCACAATACCTCGCTGAGATATCTGCCAAGTGGCTCGTGTTGCTACTGTTGTAGCCGCCAATCACGACCATGAGGTCGACGCCTTCTTGGGCAAGCTCGATGACGGCGTCTTGCCGTTCCTGGGTTGCGCTACAGATCGTATCAAACGAACGGAATCGTTCCGCCGTATCTTCCTCGCCATATCGGGAAACCATGGCCTCTCTCAGACGAGCTCCAATGGCCATGGATTCCGAGCTGAGCATCGTGGTCTGGTTTGCTAATCCGATTCTTTCCAGGTGTCGTTCCGGGTCGAAGCCGGGGGAAGAGGCTTCAGAGAAATGTTCGAGGAGGTTCGTACCTCCTTCGCCGCTACCTATGTAGCGGCAAACCATTTCAGCCTCATCCATGTCTCTGACCACCAGATAGTGCCCGCCGTCGAATTTCAGAGCCCGCGACACGGTGGCTTTCGTCTCCTCGTGCCAGTATTTGCCGTGAACAATGGAGGTGAATCCGGTCCGAGCGTACCGCTCGACGTTTTTCCACACGTTGAGTACCGAACCGCAGGTCGTATCGACCTGAATGCCACCTTTGGACTTGAGGATTTCCATCTCGGCGGTGCTGACCCCGAACGCCGGCAGAAGAACGACATCTTCGGAGGTAACGGGCTCGAACTTGTGTTCGGAACCATAGGGTCCCGTGAGGAAGCGAATGCCCATTTCTTCCAGACGTTTGTTTACGTAGGGATTGTGAATGATCTCGCCCGTGATGAAGATGTTCCGATCCGGAAAGCGTGCGCGGGTTTCATAGGCGTAGGCCACCGCTCGGTCCACGCCGTAACACCATCCGAACTCCGTGGCGAGTCGGAAAGTCAAATCGCCCACCTTAAGGTGAAATCCATGGTCTCGTGCGAACCGGACGATTTGGCCCTCATAGTCCTCCTTGAGGGGAGCTTTGACCTGGGATTTGAGGCCCAAACCTCTTTGATAGATTTTGGTTTCCGCCATAGTGCTCAGTATAGCCACAGTCAATAGCTAGTGGCCAGTGGTGCAAGAACTCGAGAACTCAAGGACTCGAGAAATCAGAACGGGACAGGTGGACGGCTCAACCCTTCGCCGCTTGTCCGCCAAAGCCTTGGCGACGGCGGAAGGCTGTCGCGGACGGGACGGCAGACGAGACTTCGGTTGAATCGCCGCCATCTTCCGGATTTAGTCGTGCCTAATGGTCTGCCCCACTGTGCAGGTCGGCAGCAACTAACCCTAATCCGACAATAAACTCAGGGTAAATTGCAGGAAAAACGGGGACAGGTCCCTTTTTGGCAAAGACAACGGTCCACCAAAAACGGACCTGTCCCTATTTTTCCAGTAATTTGCGTAGATTTCGTGAGCTCGGATTAGGGTTCGCCCTGAAGCGAACACGAGCCAACAAAGCCATTGCGTAAAGACACATTAGAACGGCTTCATATATATGTGCATCACAGACCCCTTTCCCAACAATAGCGGCCACTATCATGGCGTTTGTTGCGTCTGACAAAGTTGATTCGCTTATTTATTGTCGCTTCAGGGCTAGCAGTCTGGCGAAACGACTGTTAAAATCCCGGCCATGTTTACGGCGAAAATTCTAGGGACCGGCTCCTACCTGCCGGAGCGGGTCGTGACAAACGACGAGCTCTCTCAGTTCATGGACACTTCCGACGAGTGGATTCGCGAACGAACCGGTATTCGCACCCGTCATTTCGTCGGGCCTGACGAGGGCACCTCGGAGCTTGCATACGAAGCTTCGAAACGAGCCTTGGATGCGGCAGGAATGGAAGCCACTGATCTCGATCACATCATTCTGGCAACCGTTTCTCCGGACTACACTTTTCCCGGATCGGCGGTGCTGGTTCAGGACTTGTTGGGGGCGGGAACGGTTGGAGCGCTGGATGTCCGGAACCAATGCTCCGGATTTCTGTACGGTCTGGCGATCGCGGATGCGTTCATTCGAACCGGGCAATATCGAAACATCTTGCTCGTCGGTGCCGAAGTTCATTCCACCGGAATGGATTTGACGACCCGGGGACGCGATCTGGCGGTTCTGTTCGGGGACGGTGGGGGAGCGGTCGTTCTGGGTCCCTCGGAAAACGGGGCGGGCATTCGTTCGACTCATCTTCATTCCGACGGAAAGCACGCCAAGAAACTCTGGCTCGAAGCGCCCGCGAGTCGGTGCCAACCCCGGATCACGGAAGAAATGCTTCGTGATGGTCGGCACTATCCCAAAATGGAGGGTCGTGCAGTTTTCAAACACGCGATAGCGCGATTCCCGCAGGCGATCCGGGAGGCACTTCGTACCAACGATGTTTCGCTCGAGGACATCGACACCTTCTTTCTCCATCAGGCGAATCTTCGTATCATTGAGGCGATTGGCTCCGTTCTGGGTTTGTCTTCCGAGAAGTTTTTCAACAACATCGATCGAGTCGGTAATACGACTGCGGCATCCATACCTATAGCGCTCGACGAAGCGGTTCGCGCCGGCCGGGTCGCCGATGGTCACCGGATTATCATGGCCGCTTTCGGCTCCGGATTCACATGGGCTTCCGCTTTCATAGAGTGGTGAGATGTCCGTCACGACGGCACACACGGTTCGCCCCGGCGAGTTTCGGCTAGTCTCCTCTTTCGAGCCTCGAGGAGATCAACCCGGTGCCATCCGGGAGTTCGTCGATGGACTCGAGCGTGGCGACCGCCACCAGGTTCTCCTGGGAGTAACCGGCTCCGGTAAAACCTTCACCGTGGCAAAGGTGATCGAGTCGGTCAACCGTCCGGCACTGCTCATTGCTCACAATAAGACGCTCGCGGCGCAGCTCTACCAGGAATTTCGTTCTTTTTTTCCGGATAACGCGGTCGAATATTTCGTCAGCTACTACGACTATTACCAGCCGGAAGCCTATCTACCCACGACGGATACCTACATCGAAAAGGAAGCCACTATCAACGACGAGATCGATCGCATGCGGCTGTCGGCTACTCGGTCGCTCTTCGAGCGACGGGATGTGCTCATTGTGGCCAGCGTGTCGTGCATCTACGGTCTCGGTTCACCCGAGGCCTACTACGGCATGCTCCTTGTCGTGGAAGAAGGGCAGGAGATCGACCGATCCGCCATCCTGCGCAAGCTGGTAGAGATCAAGTACGAGCGGAACGACTATGATTTGGCGCGGGGCAACTTTCGAGTCCGCGGTGATGTGGTGGAGATCATCCCTGCCTATGAGGACTTTGGGGTTCGTATCGAGCTTTTCGGCGACGAAGTGGAGTCCATCTCGCAGATCGATCCGCTGACGGGGAAGGTCCTGAGTCCCATGAAAAGGGTCGTGGTTTACCCGAAAACCCACTACGTGGCTCCTCGCGAGCGCACGGTGCGTGCCATCGAGACGATTCGCGAGGAGCTCGACGGGTATCATCGCAAGCTGGTGGAAGAGGGCAAGCTCCTCGAGGCTCAGCGTGTTCAGCAACGGACGCTCTTCGATCTCGAGATGCTCCAGGAAGTGGGTTATTGCCACGGAATCGAAAACTACTCGCGTCACCTCACCGGCCGCGAGCCGGACAACCTCCGCCTACGCTCATGGATTATCTTCCGAGCGACGCGCTGATCGTCGTCGATGAGAGTCACCAGACCATTCCTCAACTCAGGGGCATGTATAAAGGCGATCGGTCCCGGAAGGAGACCTTGGTGGAACACGGGTTTCGCCTGCCCTCCGCTCTCGACAATCGTCCGCTCAACTTTCATGAGTTCGAGGAGCGGGTTGGCCAGACCTTGTACGTGTCGGCGACTCCGGGGCCTTACGAGCTCGATAAGAGCGGGGGTGTCGTGGTGGAGCAGATCATCCGGCCTACCGGCCTCATGGACCCGCAAGTCGAGGTCCGGCCGGTGAGCGGCCAGGTGGATGATCTCCTTCATGAGATCCGAGAGCGCGCAGGTCGAAACGAACGGGTGCTCGTCACGACACTGACCAAACGTATGGCGGAGGATTTGACGGAATATTACACGGAGCTCGGTGTGCGTTGTCGATACCTTCATTCCGACATCGACACGCTGGAGAGAGTGAAGATTCTCAGGGACCTCCGGCTGGGAGAATTCGATGTTCTGATTGGAATCAATTTGCTCCGAGAAGGATTGGACCTACCCGAGGTCTCTCTGGTCGCGATGTTGGATGCGGACAAAGAAGGTTTTCTGCGTTCCGAAGGTTCGCTCATTCAAACCATGGGACGTGCGGCGCGGAACGTCAACGGTTCGGCGATTCTCTATGCGGAATCGGTCACCGATTCCATGCGCCGGGCCCTCGAGGAAACGAACCGCCGCCGTGGAATTCAACAGAGCGTACAATGAGGAGCACGGGATCACGCCAGAAACCATCGTCAAGTCCATTGGTGAGATACTGGGAAGTGTTTTCGAGCAGGACTATCCCGCTATCCCCGAGGTGGCCGAGGGAGACTGTCTTACGGGAATGTGGAGGACGTAGAAAACGAGATCGGCCGGCTTCAAAAAGCGATGAAAAAGGCGGCGCGAAAACTGGAGTTCGAGAAGGCCGGACGAGCTTCGCGATCGAATCAAGGAGCTCAAGCAACTGGAGCTCTTCGCCGATTTGGAAGATAAATACTAGGTATGGAATTCGTTCTGAACGGCTTGTCGGAGAGGTTGAAGCGTACCCTTCTGGAGATCCAGGAGTTCGCGAAGCTGTCCTATCGCTCTCTGACCCACATTTTTTCCCGCCCTCGCTACGTTCAGGATACTTTCGATCAAATGGACAGTCTCGGAGTCGGCTCCTTGGCCATCGTGTGCTTGACCGGTTTGTTCACCGGTATGGTGCTCACGGTGCAGAGCGCAGCGACGCTGGATGCATTCGGCGCTCGTCCTTACGCCGGCCGCATGGTTTCTTTGTCCATGATTCGGGAGCTGGGCCCCGTTCTGACCTCGCTGATGGTTGCGGGTCGAGTCGGTTCGGGCATGGCTGCGGAGCTCGGCTCGATGGTCGTCACCGAACAGATCGAAGCGATGCGATCTCTGGGCACCGATCCCCTGCGAAAGCTCGTGACGCCGCGGATGGTTGCCGCCATCATCATGCTTCCCATTCTGACCATCCTCGCCGATGCCGTGGGACTTGCTGGGTGGATTTTTTGTGGCTCGGTTTACCCTGCGTCTGTCAACTGAGTTCTATTGGCACTCGGCGATCGACGCCATCCGCATCTATGACCTCGTGATGGGGTTGGTGAAACCCCTTGTTTTCGGCTACATCATCGCCTCCGTGAGCTGCTATCTAGGCCTGACCACCAAAGGGGGAACCGTCGGGGTAGGAATATCCACCACTCGTGCCGTCGTATATGCCTCTGTGCTGATTCTGGCCGCCGACTATTTCCTGAACCTACTCATCCTCTACTACGTGTACCCGTGAGCAACGTCATAACGTTTGAGAACGTCTACTTCGCCTATCCCGAGGCGGAGGACTATGCTTTGAAGAATGTCAGTTTCGAGGTGCGGGAGGGCGGGACTGAGGTTATTTTGGGTGGAAGCGGCTCAGGTAAATCCACCATACTCAAGCTCATCCTGGGGCTAATCAAACCCGAGTCAGGCTCCATCAACGTCGAGGGCTTCGATATCATCGGAATGAAAGAGCGGGAGCTCATGCAGGTGCGCGCCAAGATCGGCATGGTCTTTCAGGAAGGCGCGCTCTTTGATTCTCTGACCGTTGCGGAAAACGTGGGTTTCCGTCTCCGTGAGCAAGAGGAATACATCCGAGGAGGAAATCGAAGCTAGGGCGCGCCGCATACTGGGATTCGTCGAGTTGGAAGAGTTCTACGACCGGATGCCGTCCGACCTTTCCGGAGGGCAGAGAAGGCGTGTCGCGGTCGCGCGCGCCATGGCCCATCAACCCGAGCTCATCCTCTACGATGAGGCAACGACCGGGCTGGATCCCATCACGGCCGCGACCATCTGCAATCTCATGGTCAAGCTCCGCGATCTGGAAGGCGTGACCACGGTCTTCGTGACCCACCAGCTGAGAGACGCATTTCAAGTCGCCGAAAGCTCCGTCGTCGAGCAGGACGACAAGATCACGTATCAACGGACCGACGACCCCGCCCGGTTGGCAAGGACCGAGTTCGTGATGCTCAACCGAGGAGAGCTCGTCTTTAGAGGGCAAAGGGACGAGCTCTCCGAGTCCTCTCACCCTTATGTACGAAGTTTCATGGCCTGAGCGATTTGACTGCTCGGGTTGTTTGGAGGAGAATCATGCCGAGAAAGACGACCATTAGCTATTCCCAATTACGAGTGGGTATCGTGGTTGCCGTGTGCGTTGGCCATCTTCACGTTCACGACCATTTACATCACTCGAGAGGGAGGTTTGCCGCTGCTCGGTGGGCAATACACGCTCTATAGTTACGTAGGCGACGTCAACGGTCTCAAAAACGGCGCTCCCGTCCATCTTTCCGGTGTCGAGGTGGGCTCGGTCACACGGGTGGACTTCGCGGAGCCCGGGGCACCTCATCCGGTCAAGCTTACCGTCAGGCTTCGAGGTGATGTAAAGGAGCGCATCACGACGAACTCCCAGCTGAGTGTTGGGAGCCTAGGGGTACTGGGCGAAAAGATGGTGGAGATCGAGCCCGGCCTGCCTGGAGGCACGCCGCTTGAATGACGGTGACATCGTCACCGGGGAAGCGGGCGATCCGATCAAGGGCATCATCACGGACGCGTCCGCCAGCTTGAAGGATGTGCGGGACTTGATCCACGGTATTCAGCAGGGTGAGGGCTCACTTGGGAGGATTCTCAAGGGGGATGAGTTTCATCAAAAGCTCCTCGGTTTCGTTGACAAAGCAGAGGGTTTGTTCGGCCAACTTGGAGAGAAGGAAGGAACGATAGGCAAGCTCATCAACGACCCCGAGATCTATGACAACATCCGGGATCTCACGGGCGGATTTCGTGACATCGCCTTACAGATCCGTTCCGGTAAAGGTGCAATGGGACGCTTGGTGGCGGACGAGAAGACGGCGGAGTCGTTGACCAACATGATTCAAAAGATGGACATTCTAACGGCTCGGCTGGCTGAAGGGGAGGGTTCTATCGGCGCCCTCATCAAGGAACGCGATTTCTATGACAATCTGAATTCCATGTCTGGGAACATCGACTCCATCACGGCGAAACTGGAACGGGGCGAGGGAACGGCGGGGCGCCTTTTGAGTGACCAAGAGCTATACAATAATCTGAACGAAACGACGGCCGAGCTGAGAGATCTTATAAAAGCGATTAAAGAGGATCCTAAGAAGTACCTGCGTATAAAAGTAAGCTTGTTTTAGGAATATAGGGACAGGTCCGTTTTTTTGCTGCAAGAAGGATACTGCAAAAAAAGGGACCTGTCCCTATATTTCGCAAGAAGGATACTGCAAAAAAGGGACCTGTCCCTTTATTTCTATTTCGCCGGTTGATGTTGCTTTCGTTCGTCGTGGCGCCGGAGAGCTTCCATCATGAACTCGGTCGTCGAACGTAGATTCTGAATATTCGAGCGGATATTTGTGCGAACGAAATGAAATCGCCCGCGGCGCACTGGGATCAGTCGATAGGTAGCTTCCTCGCCACGTGACGTTCCCGAGAAACCGCCACAGATGTAACCGTCGAGGAGGTGAATCTCACCGCTGACATCCCCGTCCACGTGGAGGACCCCCGTCGCTTGATTCGCTTCGAGCATTTGCAGGATATCCGTTGTTTTAAAGCGTGACAGGTCTCCCGAAAGCTCGCCGGGCTCGTTACGCCGATGGTTCGTGATGTGACGCTGGCACCGGAGCACGAGCTCTCTCATGCTGAAGGGTTTCAGAATGTAGTCGTCGGCTCCCGAGTCGAGGCTTGCCAGACGTTGCTCGGGGCTCGAATCACTGGACATTAAGATGAAAGGCGTCTCGCGGAGATCCGGTTCGACACGTAACGCCCGAACCAGGGCGAGCCCATCGGCGCCCGAAAGCTCGGTTTCCGACAGGACGAGGTCCGGCCTTTCCCGACGGGCAGAATCGAGACCCTGCTGCGCGTCGGGAGCTTTGATGACCCCCAAATCGCATCTTTGAAGGTATTCCCCGAGGACGCGAGCTAGCTCGGGATTCGGTTCGATGAGAAGGATGCGAAAACGTGACATACGAGTCTCATTGATATTTGATATGAAAGGTGTGATCTATTTTACGGTCGAATTCAAATCGCTGTCAAATGATGGCCTGTAGCCAAATCCCCCCGCTCGGTGTGCCCGTCGCGCCTCCAGAGGGGATTTGAAGGAATGGAAAGCCTGATGGTACACTCTTTTTATAGTGTTGTTTCAATAGTAGATTGGATTCACCCTGTGTTTGGGACCGTTTGCTCGAGTCGGCCGGGGTGGGGTCATTTTTCTCTAACGAGCGTGAGGATCGCGTAGTGTCGAAAGTAGATAGCTTTGGAGCCTCGGATGTAGGACTCCGGCGCCAACTCAACGAAGACAGCCTGGTCATCGACAAAGATTCCCGGATTTTCATCGTTGCCGACGGAATGGGTGGCCACAATGCGGGGGAGATCGCTTCGAGTCTGGCTGCCGATACGGTGAAGAACTTCATCCTGCGTTCTGTTGACGAAGAAGAGATTACCTGGCCATACGGAATCGACCCCAAAATGTCTTTTAATGCCAATCGCCTCCGCACGGCGTTTTTATTGGCAAACAAGCGGGTGTGGAAAGAGGCGGACAACCGTGAAGACTACACGGGTATGGGAACCACCATGGTGGCGGCGATGGTCGATGAGATTCATATTACCTTCGCCAGTGCCGGCGACAGCCGTGTCTACCGTATTCGTCAGAACGCGATCGAGCAGATGACCACCGACGATTCCTGGATACAGGTGGCCATCAATGAAGGTGTGCTCGATCCCGACGAAGCCGATAGCCATCCCATGAGGAACATCATCACCAAGGCGATTGGCGCCAAGGAGACCATCGATTTGATCGTGCAGGAGGAGGAGCTGCAAGAGGACGATTTGTACCTACTCTGCTCGGACGGCCTACATGGGATGATCTCCGATAACGAGATCTTGAAGATCGTTGCCGAATCGAACGGCGAGCTCGAAGAGTGCGTCAATAATCTGATCCAGGCCGCTAACGATAATGGTGGCAAGGACAACGTGACGGCACTGGCGATCCGCCGCCGAAGTTAAGTCGCTCGAATCCATACGATCCCACCTCACTATAATCATCGCCAAAGTATTGCGCGGCTTTGCTGCGAAAAGACAAAAGCTCACGCATACAAATATTCGAGGACCCGAATTGCAGGAACTTGCTCATTCTCTACGCCAGGCTCTTTCTCCTTTCAAGAGACGCTTCGCTTGGGCATCTGCTTATTTTTTGGGCATTTTTGCGTTCGGCGTGATTGGATATCGGCTCATCGAGGGATGGGGCTACTTCGATTCGCTTTACATGGCTGTCACTACGGCTACTGCCGTCGGCTACCAGGAAATACACCCCCTATCCGATCCTGGCCGCGCATTGACGATGGTTCTCATCGTTTTGGGGATTTCCGGTCTCGGTATTTGGTGGGGTCTCATCACCGCCCTCATTCTGGAACTCGACCTGGCCGGCCTGCTGCGGAGGCGAAGAATCATGAAAAAAGTGTCCGAGATGAAAAATCACATTATCGTGTGCGGCGGTGGACGCATGGGGCGTATCGTCGTCGAAGAAATGAAACGATCGCAGAGGAGTTTCGTCCTCGTCGAGTCCAATGAGGCCCGCCGGCGGATCGTGTTCAAACAATATTCGGACATTCACGCTATTGAAGGAGATGCCACAAAGGAACAGACTTTGATGTCCGCCGGTATCGATCGTGCCGCGGGATTGGCCGCCTGCCTTCCCAATGATGCCGATAACATCTTGGTGTGTTTGACCGCCCGCGGCCTGTGCCCGAACCTGACGATCATCGCCCGTGCGGTAGACGAAGAAACCATCGACAAGCTGACCCGGGCCGGGGCCGACCAAGCCATCTCTCCCAATATAACCGGCGGAGTGCGCATCGCCTCCATGCTGCTTCGTCCCTCGGTCGTGAACTTTCTCGATGTCGCCACGACCGGGGTGGGAGACATGACGCTCCGTCTCGAAGAATCGGAGATACCCGCCAATTCTCCCCTTGAAGGAGTCTCTCTTGCGGAGGCCGGGATCCCGCAGCGTACGGGTCTCATCGTTTTGGCACTCCGGCGCGGTGTCAAGACCGATCCCGCCCGCTACAACCCCGGTCCCGAAACCAGGCTCGAAGCCGGCGACGTCATGATCGTGCTCGGTCGTCAGGAGCAGGTTCAGCGACTACGGGATTATGTGCAGGGGAAGTGAGGATAAAGAACTCAGAACTCAGAATCCTGACGCGGCATAGCCGCAACCAAAAGGGTGTCGCGGCTCGCCGCGAGCTATCAGCCATCAGCAATCAGCGGTCAGCTCCCGGAAAATTGTTTACTTTTTGCATTCAATTTTACTCATCAGGGACTGAACTCAGAATGGAAAAGGAAGACGGCTTCCGCCTTCGCCACTTGTCCACCAAAGCCTTGGCTACGGCGGACAACTCGCCGTCGGCTTCAGGATTTAGTGACAGGGCGGGAACGCTAAAGAAGGGGATCTTAACGCAGAGACGCGGAGCCGCAGAGAGTAAAGGCAAGGGACGGGAATCGGGATCGGCATCGGGACCCGTGATAGACTTTTTGTCATGTACGTAATCGTCGTAGGCGCTGGTACGTTGGGATCGCGCTTGGTCGGCCTCCTTCTCGAAGATGGACACGACGTTGTTGTCATCGAGTCGGACGAAAAGACGGCCAAGGAAGCGTCCGATCGGCTCGATGCCATGGTGCTCCAAGCTCACATTGCTCAAGAGGGGATCATGGAAGAAGCGGGCGCCGAGAAGGCGGATACCATGGTTGCGACCACGGATGATGATTCCGCCAATCTCATGGCCATGTTCTTGGGAGTCGAAAAAGAGGTCGAGACTCTTGTCAGTGTCGTTAATGGTCCGCAGCATCGTAAGTTGTTTGAAAGACTCGGAGTCCGTGTCTTTTCGGAATCCCGAGATCATTGTGGCACGCCATCTATTCAACCTCGTGAGTGACCCCAGGGTCGAAGAGCTGTTCTCGGTCCCAAAAGGAGCGGTGGCTTTTCGAATCACACTAGGTGGAGACTCGCCTCTCGCAGGTAAAACTCCTGCCGAGGCCAGAGAAGCTGAGGTTCTCCCTGAAGGCTTGGTCGTCGCTTCGGTTACCCGCGGCGAGGACACGGTGATCCCCTCGGGCGAGACGCGTCTAGAAGCCAAGGACCAATTGATTGTCTTCTCGCGAGCGCCGTTGGACAAAGCTCACATTAAAGTATTTACCGGATAAACGAGTGGACGTGTAAGACCTCGAGAACTCAGGACTCGAGAACTCAGAATGGAACATGAGGACGGCGAACGAGTCGCCGTCGTCTTCCGGATTTACTACCGTTTTCGGCGGAAGCTGGATTGAGTAACGACGCCAAGATCACCCTTCGGTATCTGGGGCTGATGCTCCATGTTCCCGGCCTAATGGCGATTGGCTCGCTTCCCATTTGCTACTGGTTTGGCGAGAGCTTTGCAGTATGGCCCTTCCTGATCACGGCTCTAGTTTCCTTTTTTCTTGGACAACTGCTGTTTCGTACTTTCAAGGAGTCAGAAGACGCCCGTTTGCACCACGGGATGGTCATCGCTGCACTGGGATGGGTCATCGTTCCAGTTCTCGGCACGATTCCGTTTCTGGGTGTGGCCTATTTCATGCCTGTTTACCGGGAAGCTTCGCCAACGGTGCTCGCCTTTCAGGAACCGGTGAACTCACTCTTCGAGTCTTTCTCCGGGTTTACCGGAACCGGCTTGACGATGGCGCTGCGCCCGTCGCAATTGCCTCATAGCTTGCAGTGGTGGCGCTCTTTTACGGAGTGGATTGGCGGGGGAGGGGTCATTTTGTTGATGCTCTCCATTTTGAGCCACACAACGAGTGCCTATAACCTGTATTTCTCAGAAGGTAGAGCAAAGAGAATTCTCCCATCCGTGGTGTCCACGGTACGAACGATATGGTGGATCTATCTACTGTTCACGGCGTTGTCGGTCCTGTTGTTGCGCGCCGTGGGGATGCCTTGGTGGGAGGCCCTCAATCACGGGATGACGGGACTCTCGACGGGGGGGTTCAGTGTCACCGACGGAAGCATAGGGGACTACGGACCCGGTGTGCGTGTCGCGGTCACTCTGATCATGATACTGGGCTCGATAAGCTTCGCCGTACATTACAAGGTGATCACTCGTGGGCGCTTATCCGCACTTTGGGAAGATGTCCAGCACAAGACATTGTGGTGGTTCCTGGCGCTCGGCACGATCGTGCTGTTGCTGGAAAACTTCTGGTGGTCGGGCTCCTGGCTCTGGATCGACACGGTTTTTCAGTGGGCTTCGGCCCTCGGTACCGCCGGCTTCCAAACGGTGGATCTCCATACCTGGAGTCCCACCGGACAATTACTATTAGCCCTGGCGATGATTCTCGGCGGGGCGGCGGGCTCGACTGCCGGTGGATTGAAACAGGTACGGGTAGCCTTACTCATCCGGGGGCTCCGGTGGCGTATCCATCGTATTGGCCTTCGTCCCCACGAGATGACGAAGTACGAGCTCGACGGCGAGAGTCTCGAAGAGTCGGAAGCGTTCCGCATGGTCCAAAACGCCGGCACGTTGGCGGCGCTCTGGGCGGTCGTCTTGTGGGTTGGAGTTTTGATTTTAATTCATTTCGTGCCCCAGGAATACAGTCTCAGCGAGGTCATTCTTGAAGTTTCCTCTGCCCAGGGGAATGTAGGGTTGTCAACAGGAATTACTCACCCCAGCCTGCCCTGGTTCGGGAAAGCAACCTTGATTCTCATCATGTGGATGGGCCGGTTGGAGATCATTCCCACGCTCATTCTTCTCATTGCGTTTTTCCGTTGGCTCGCGGGTCCATTCACCGTGAGAGCTGTCGCAAACGGCCAATAGCGCAAAGGTTGGCGTCAATTGCCGTTAGCCGGTTCAACTGCCTCGGTGGTACACTATTGCTCTAGTTCTCGGTCCGCCCTACCGGTTGATTCCGTCCGGAACGTCGCGAACAGAAGATGAAGTGCCTTAAACAAGAAATGCCTGCTGGAAATCCGTTGTCGAGCTCTCCGCTCTCGGGTGTCACCGTCGTTGATCTGACCCGGATTTTGGCGGGTCCTTATTGCACCATGATGCTCGGTGATCTCGGGGCTGAGGTGATCAAGATCGAGCCGCCTCGAGGCGACGACTCGAGGGGTTGGGGGCCTCCCTTCGTATCCGGCGAGAGTGCGTACTTTCTCGCCGTCAACCGCAATAAAAAGAGCGTTTGTCTCAACCTGAAGATGGACGAGGGGAAAGATGTTTTGCGCGGTCTTCTCGAGCAAGCCGATGTTCTCGTAGAGAATTTTCGGCCGGGAGCGTTGGAGCGACTCGGGTTCGGTTACCCTCAGCTCGAGAAAGACTACTCCGGGCTCGTCTACTGCTCTATATCAGGTTATGGACATACCGGCCCTTGGGCCGAGCGGCCAGGCTACGACGCGGTCATGCAAGGCGAGGCGGGTTGGATGCATCTGACGGGAGAACCGGAAGGCGAGCCGCTGAAAGTCGGGGCGTCCCTGGCGGATGTTTTTACTGGGATGATGGCGGGGCAGGGGATCCTGGCCGCTCTCCTCGAGCGCACTAGGACCGGACGGGGAAAGAAAGTCGATATTGCCCTTTTCGACAGTGTTGTCTCGACGTTGTGCTACCAGGCTCAAGGATACCTCCTCACGGGACGGGAGCCGGAGCGACTAGGGAATCGTCACCCGTCTTTGACTCCCTATGAGACCTTCGAAACAAAGGACGGTCATTTGATTCTGGGCGTGGGCAACGACGGACTCTGGCAGCGATTCTGCCTTGCCGTCGGCCGGCCCGATCTCGACGAGTCACGCTTCCGTACCAACGCTCAGCGCGTCGAGAACCATCCCGTCCTCGAGTCACTACTTCAGGACCTTTTCAAGACCATGCCGACTCGGCATTGGATCGAAGTGCTGGAATCGGCGGGCATTCCCGTCGGGCGAGTCCGTTCGATGTCGGAGGTTTTTCAAAACCCCCAAGTCGAGCCTCGTCAAATGCTGATCGAGGCGGAGCATCCTACAGTGGGTCCGATGAAGATGACTGGAAACCCCATCAAACTGTCGGGGAGTGGGCAACGACCGCCCTCGCCTCCACCTCTGTTGGGACAACATACGGAGGATGTGCTCTTGTCCAGGTTGAAGCTGTCCCGGGAGCAGATCGAAACCTTGGAAAAAGCGGGAGCCGTGCGACTCCATCGAGAATCGAAGTCATGATCATCACCAACGCGACTCTGCTTACCCTTTGGGAAAGTAAGCCTTTCATCGAAGGGGCGCTGGTTGCGGTAGAAGGTAAGACGATTGTTCCACTTCGGAAAAGTGGGGAAACTCATCGACCGGTACGACGACACGCAAATGCTCGATGTGCGCGGACGGGTCCTGATTCCCGGTCTCATCGACGGCCACGGCCACCTATGGCGCTCACTGGCGCCGGGAGTACCGGTGGCCGGTGCGAGTGGCTATCGCGAGCTTCAGGAGAAGTTCTGGTGGCGTTTTGCTCGGGCCCTCGGGTCCGAAGACATCTATTTGAGCGCCCTGGTCGGATTGCTCGACGCCGTTCGGGGCGGCTTCACGACGGTTATCGACCATCATTTCAGTCCTCGCGCCGTGCCGGGAAGTCTTGACGCCGTCTGGCGAGCTTTCGAGGAGGTGGGTTTACGTGGCTGCCTCGCTTATGGCATCTCCGATGTGGATGGTGAAGCAGCGACGGTCGCCGGCCTGGCGGAAAACAGCAGGTTTCTAGAACGCTGCCGAGTCCAGAGGACCGACATGATGTCGGGCCTTTTCGGTCTCGATGCGTCCTGCACGGTATCCGACAAGACTCTTTCTCAGGCCGTTGGCGCGGCAAAGGAACAAAAACGCGGTTTCCACGTTCACGTCAGCGAAGATGTCGGGGACGTGGCGGAGACCCGCAAGAAGTATCAACGGACGCCGGTGGATCGACTCTTGGCGGCAGGAGTTCTTCAAGAGGGCAGCCTCGCGGCGCAGTGTATTCACTTGCTCGAGAGCGACTATGAGATGCTGGGCAAAGCGCACACCACGGTAATACAAAGCCCGCAGTCCAATGCGTTCAACGCCGTCGGCTTGGGTGACATGGGTCGTTTGAGCGCCGCCAGGCTTCCCATGGCTCTCGGTACGGATGGATTCTCGCGGAGTCTTTTCGAGGAGTTCCGCGCCGTGGTACTCCAACAACGGATGAGGGGGCGAAGCCCTTCAGAAGCTCTGGAAGTCGCATTTCGAACGGCCTTTTCTGGCAATGCAGATTTGGCTACACTACTTTTTGGGCCACCGTTGGGAAGGATCAAACCGGGAGCGCGGGCGGACCTGCTCGTCCTGGATTACGTTCCTTCGACCCCGATCTCCGTCGCGAACCTGGCGGATCACTTTTTGGCGGGATTGGGAAGGGCGGCCGTCAAGACGGTGATCGTCAACGGCAGAATCGTGCTCCATGACGGTGTGTTTCCGAACTTGGACGAGGCCGGCATCCGCGCGCAGGCGCGGCAAGCGGCGAAAAAACTCTGGGAGCGAATGTAAATCGATGAGAAAAGCAGCCAGCATCCTCTTATTAGTCGGTTTGTCGGTAATCGTGGCTTGCGACAACACGCCGGTTGGTCCCGGGGCGCCACCAGTGAACGTGGTCTCCGGGGAAGTTGGAACCGGTGTGGGTACACAGCAAACGACCGTGGACTTTCCCTTTAAGAAGATTCTGTGTTTCGGCGACAGTTTGACCTACGGCACGACCTCCCGGATCCTTGGCGGTCTTCCTTCATTGTCGATGGTCGAGGGTTACGTTCCTAAGCTGCGTCGTAGGCTGGCTGAGGATTACGGCGACGGTATCAACCTCATTAATTCAGGTATTGGAGGCGAAACTTCCACCGAAGGTCTCGATCGTTTGGGTGGGGAGATCCGCCAATTCAATCCGGACCTCGTCCTTCTCCTGCACGGGATCGTGGACGTCAACAACCCCCTCCCGAGGTTTCCTGTCGTGCGGGCCAACCTGAATGAGATGATGAGAATCGCGCTCCGCCACAACATCCCCGTCATCATAGCCACTTACCCGCCCCTCAACCCGGAGGGCTTCCGCATTCAGGGGATCGACCACATCGCACGCTTGAACGATGTCATCCGGCAAGAAGCCAATCAGTATGACGTACCCGTTGCCGATAACTGGAACGATTGGCGTGGCAATATGAGCGGTCAAGGGCCGGACGGTCTACATCCCAACGATGCGGGCTACGAGAAGATGGCGGATACTTGGCTTCTGGCTATCCAGGAACTGGTGACGAAGCTGAGCACGTAAAGAAGAACTCAGAACCCAGAACCCAGAATTCAGAATGGGACGGGAGGGCGGCTTCCGTTCTTGACAAGGCTAGTCGCCGCCGGCATCACGTAAGAAAGAACTCAGAACCCGGAACTCAGAATGGAAGGGTAGGACGGCGTAGCCGTCGTCTTCCGGAATCATGTGCCAGGCACAGCCTGGCCTACAGACCTTTGCTTTCCCGCCCCGCCAGTGAATCCTGAAGACACCTTCCGTCTTCATTCTCGAGTGCTTGGATTCTCGAGTGCTTGAGTTCTGATTATTGGGTTCTTGTGACCTTGACGATGATTTGGCCGGTCCAGCCGTCCGGGTCGTTGCCGTCGAAGTCGTGGGGCCAGTCCTTGTTTCTTCCGTTCCGCCCGTCAATGGACCAAGTGTCGTTATCGGCGTCGTTGAAGTAGCGCTCCAGGTTTGCCTGGGTCTCGTCAAAGGCCTCCGGGTAGTCGGCCGTTTGGAAATCGTCGCGAATTCGCCCAATAGCCGCCTGTAGCTCTTCTCGGCCACCCTCGTTGTTGAGATTCGTAGAGCCGATGACGGTGTCCAGGTCCTCGACGCCGAGGATGATCTTGCCGATACGCTCCGAGGTCGTTTCGCCTCGAGTCCAGAAGGCTCCGGAAATCGAGGTTTGATAGACCGTGAGCAAGGTCTCGATTCGAAACGAAGATGCCGGTATCGACGTGGTCGTTGTCGTAGTCGTGGGGTTGGTAGGACCCGAGTTGCTTCCTCCGCAACCGAAGAGAAGACTCGCGAACAGCGAAACGATGAAGATTCTGTGATGTTTCATGCGCGAAACAAAGAATAGCAATTGCGCGGCGATACGTCAACGGACGGAAAGAATCGGAATTTGGGAAAGCACACCGTTAAAGTTTGCGGCAAAGGTATTCCGGTGCCAAGAATAGAGGGTGTGACAAATTCATCCGGGGAGGAAGTCGATGCCCAAAGCTGTTTGGAACGGTGCCGTCATTGCGGAATCGAACGATACCGAGGTTGTAGAGGGAAATTACTATTTCCCGTCCGAATCCGTGAATCGAGAATATCTCGAACCCAGCGACAAGCAGACCGTTTGTCCGTGGAAGGGAACCGCGAGCTATTACAACGTTGTCGTCGACGACAAGGTCAATCCCGATGCCGCCTGGTACTATCCAGAGCCCAAAGACGACGCAAAATCCATTAAGGACTACATCGCTTTCTGGCGAGGCGTAAAAGTCGGGTAAAGGGGAACGCGCAAGAAAAGTACGTTGTTCCGGCAGGTCGCGCCCTTCACTCTTTCATCATCCTGCCGGCCAACAAGTATAAGAATACTGCAGAGAGCATAACGGCGCGGAAGCCGAAGGACATCGCCAACAACGTGGCCAGAGGTGGACCCAGGACGCTGGCAAAGCCATTGACCCCCCAGGCCCATGGAGCCAGTGGGGATGATGTCGTCCGAACCCGTTTCAGTCCTTGGGGAAAGGGTGCGCCCATGAGAAAGGCGATTGGAGCGATGAGGACGACGGAGAGGCTCGTCCGAACGAGATCGGACAAACCCAACCAAGCGTCGAATACGTGCGGTAGCGCCACGAGTTGAAGGATTCCCAGAGACGCAATACCCAACGTAATGGCGCTAAGTTTCACCCTGCTCAGCACAAGACTGCCCAGACCGGAAAAAATCAACATCGATGAGATGACCGTCGTGGCGGAAAGAATGGGATGGGAAAGAAACAGGGTGAACTTCTGAATAAGGGTCACCTCGATGAAGAGGTACCCCAGTCCAAGACATCCGAAATAGCCGGCGACCCGCGCCCGGCTTATAGGCAGGTGAGCCCGCAGGCGGGGAGTGATGGCGAAAGGTACCAGGAGCAAACCCACCGAGGCGATTGAGGCTTGTACGACTACGGCGAGCAGAATCAGATATCCCCACTCGACGAAAGGAATCCACTCGAGCCCCAGCTCTCGAACCAGAGATGTGAGGGTACTCCAGCGAAAAAAATGGAAGAAATAAGGTCGATCGTCCGTCGTCGGATCTAAACGAAAAGGGTACTCTCGAACAAACGACTGACGTTCGCCGGACAACAGACTCGACGCGGCTTCGGCGTAAAAGGGTCGGGGAAGGATGTGTGCTTGGTTCGTTTCCGACGGAACGATTCCAGGGTGCCAGAACCGATCGAAGGAACGATCCTCACAAAAGGAACGGAGCGACGCGATTTCGTTTTCCTCAAAAGGACCGTTCTTGAGTAAAAGCGTTGCAGTCGCCCAACTCCGGATGCCGGCGAGGTGGTGTCCGGGCGAGTCTACGCCGCTTCTTGTTGTGACTTCGATCAAGGTGCTGAAGAGTCGAGGTACGTCGCGGGGAGGCATCTTGGTCCATCGTGTAATGGCAAGGAATCCTCCCGGCTCGAGACGCTCCCGACAGGCGTTGAGAGCCTCCACGGTATATAGGTAGCTTTCACTCGCGGCGTGGACACCACTCGCGGAAGAGAGGAACGAGTCGAGCAAAGAAATTGTGATGATGTCGAATCGCTCGGAGCTCGACTGCACGAAACGGCGTGCTTCCGTCGCGCGAAGCTCCACCTGCGGATCGGAATATAGCTTCCCCGAGAGATCCGCAAAGTTCCCGTCTACCAACTCCACGACTTGCTGATTCATTTCAACCGCAACCACGCGTCCCGCGCCGTGCTCGAGAGCCGAGAGCACCTCCATACCTCCGCCCGCTCCGAGCACCAGCGCCGAGAAACCTTCTCGGGCGAGGTGGTAGGGAAGAGCCGCCGTCATGTGATCGAGGAAATCGAGATTTCCGTCACGTTGCGTAATGACCCCCAGCTGGTCGCCGTCGGCAAAAAGGGCTACTTGCTCAGGGATCTCACCCATGAAATTCAACGACAAACCAGGGGCGTAACGAATCGTCGAGCTTTCCACGGCAGAGATCACCGCTAAGGGACTTTGTTCACGTGCAGTTTGGCGGGCGTCGGGTGTCAGTATCGTGGTGGAGAATCCCTTGTAGGGTGAGACATGTTGCTCGAGCCAGCTTTGCGAGACCAACGGAACCGTCAACGCCGTCAAGGCTGCAATGGATATCAGAAGGGGACGGCGTGACGAACCGAGCAGACCCGAGACGGATGCCACGGCGGCCAGGATGCCGACCACCTCGACGGGCTCTAGGTAATACAGCGTCGTTGTTACCGCGAGTGCGCCTACACCGGCGCCGAGCAAGTCGGCGAAATAGATCTCTTCGATCCTTCTCCAAGAAAGAAGTGCCAGGGCGATCGCCGAGGCTCCGGCGGTAAAGGGAATTCCCAAGAGGACGTAGAATCCGAGGAGGCGCAGGCTTTGCGAAAAATCCCAGGCCACGAGAAAGGGCTCGAAGGAGATGTTCATAGCCAAGGCCAGGCTGCCGACTTGTGTGACGGCTGTGGTCACGGCCAAGGGCGCAAACCACTTCTCGGCACGCCGAGGCTCGGGCTCGAGGAGGCTCAGCAGCGTGCCGCTCACCCCGAACCCGAGCATGGCGATGCTCAAGATCAAATAGGCGAAGTGATGCCAAAGGGCAATGGAGAAAACCCGCAGGAGAACGATCTCGTAGGCGAGCAAAGACGACGAGAGCAACGCGACGGATAGAAGTCGACGGGACGAGCTCAAGGTCGTAGCTCAACGCAAAGACGCGAGGTGGCAAAGTCGTGAACAAAGAAAACAACGCGAAGGCGCAAAGGCGCAAAGGCGCAAAGTGGAAATAGGCGTCTTCTTGGACCCGGTCTCATTGCGTAGGATGTTTGCCCAGAAGTGGTACGAAACGTACAGGTAGGAGGTTCTTCGAGGTCACTTTTCCCTCGACGTTTTTCTGCACCAGAACCAGAGTCTGTACTTGAAAGCGATTTCCTACCGGGATGACCATGACGCCTCCCGGCTTGAGCTGGCGGATGAGCGGGGGTGGAATGTGCTCCGGCGCGGCCGTCACGACGATGGCATCGAAGGGGCCGTGCTCCTCCCAGCCGTAGTAGCCGTCTCCGGATTTCAGCTCGATGTTCGCGTAGCCGAGGTTTTGGAAGCGTTCCCGCGCTTCATCAGCGAGCTGTTGAAAGATCTCCACCGTGTAAACCTGCTTCACGATCTGGGCGAGAACCGCAGCTTGATAGCCGGACCCGGTGCCGATCTCTAGAATCACATCGTCCGGGTCGGGAGAAACGACCTCGGTCATGTAGGCCACGATGTAGGGCTGAGAGATGGTCTGCCCGAGCCCGATTGGCAGAGGGTGATCGTTGTAGGCGTCTTCTCGATAGTTGAGGGGGACGAAGAGGTGCCGAGGAACCCCACGCATGGCATCGAGCACGCGGGAGTCACCCACACCTCGGCGCTCGATCTGGCTCCGCACCATGGTCTCGCGATCCGGTTTGAAGGGATCGTCGGCGCTCTGGGTACCGCCCATCGACAGAAGGACTAGCCAAACCCCGAGTGCCGCGAACATTTTGGAGTGCATGGTCGGTGCTCCGCGGTTGCCGGTCGCCCAGCGATTGTTATAATAACCCGCCATTGCCGAGCTCAGGTAGGGTTTTCTTTGGCCGTTCAACCGATTCCAGACAAGAAGATGAAAAACGAGCAGATTCACATCGATTCGGGGTTCGGAATCACCGAGACCCTTCGAATAGGCAAAGGCGACGTCGTGAGTATCGTAGGAGCGGGCGGCAAGACGACGATCCTTTACGGGATTGCCAGCGAGCTGCGGCATCATGGTATGACGGTCATCGCCACGACGACCACGAACATGCAAACTCCCCGGCATACCACGACCATGCCTCCCCTCGTCTACGCCGAAGAGGAGCAGGACTGGATGGCAACGGTTCGTAAGCGGGTCGATCAATACGGTTCGGCCACCGTGGTGGGAGAGCAGGAACGGGAAGACAAGCTCCGTGGCTTGAGACCGGAGCAAATCGGATTGCTTCGGGATCTTGCCGACTGTGTGGTACTCGAGGCCGACGGTGCGAGGGGGCGGTCGTTCAAGGCTCCCGCGGCCTACGAACCGGTGATCCCCGACGTCACTACCTTGACCATCGTCATGGTTGGCCTCGACGTCCTGGGAATGCCACTCGAAGACAGCATCGTCCATCGCTTGGAGCAGGTTGTCGTGCTCACTGGAGCCACTCCTGGATCGCCTATCAACGAAGAAGTGGTGGCCCAGGCTTTGGCTATGGGCTATCTCGACCGAGTGCCCGAGCAGTCGAGGTGTGTCTTCTTTCTCAACAAGGCCGACGATTCTCGCCTCAAGCCGGCGGAGAAGCTGGGCCGACTGCTTCTGTCCTCGGGGGCTTCCGAGGTGGTTTTCGGGCAAGCTGGATTTCCGAGCGGAATTTTCTATCGGATGACCCGGGTGGTTGACGAGCGTTAGAAATAAAGGGACAGGTCCCTTTTTGGGTACACGATTCGTTTTGCCAAAAACGGACCAGTCCCTATTCTTTCCTGTACAGAGTTTTCAAAGCCCGTCTGGTTTTGTTACCTTTATCCCCAATGGTTGAGGAGAAGCAAACGAGGTCGCGTATCTACACTTCCCCGTCTGTCTACCGAGAGGTCGAAGATGCTCTGAATCGAGGTGAAGCGGTCGCCCTCGTTACGATTCTCGAGACCAAGGGCTCCACACCTCAGAAAGCCGGCGCCAAAATGGTGGTCGGCCGGGACGGCAGGATGCGGGGCACGGTCGGTGGAGGATGTGTCGAGTCCGAAATTCTATGGCGTGCACGTCAGGCCATCGAGAAACGCAAGTGTGAGATTCTTTCTTACGACTACAATGCGGACGAGGAAGAAAACGGACTCATCTGTGGAGGAACCGTGAAAGTATTCATCGAGCCGGTTGTACCTCCCCCGCGCGTCTACATTATCGGCGCGGGACACGTCGCCATGCCGCTTTCACAGATTGCTAAGATCGCGGGCTTCGAGGTGGTGGTTCTCGACGATCGAATCAAGTATGCCAACCGCGATCGTTTCCCGGAGGCAGACGTGGTCGAAGCGGGCCCCATCGCAGATCTCGCAGAGAAATTTTCTTATGGGGACAACTCCTACGTTGTCATCGTAACTCGGGGTCATGCTCTCGATGAGGAAGCCCTGAGAGCCTTCATTCGATTCGAGACCGCCTATCTGGGTCTCATCGGTAGTGTCGCGAAGATCGAGACGATCTTCGAACGACTCGAAAAAGACGGCGTAGCTCGGGAGAGGCTCGAGAGTGTCCACGCTCCCATCGGGCTCGACCTGGGAGGAGGCTCTCCGGGAGAGATCGCCGTTTCCATCGTTTCTGAAATGCTCGCGGTTCGGTACCAACGGACGGGCAGTCCGATGCGGTTCACTGAGCGACAGTAGTCTCACAATAAGTCATGAGTGCCGGCGCCTGTACTGGAGATGCATGCGGAAAAAAGCTGTAGTGGCGGTCGGCGGCAATGCGATAACACGTCCTGGGCAAAAAGGAACCATTCCTGAACAATACGAGAATGCGGAACGAGCTTGCCAGGACCTGTTGGCGTTGCTGAAGCAGGGCTACGATCTCGTTCTCACACACGGCAACGGCCCACAGGTCGGTAATATCCTTCTGAGAGTCGAACTGTCGGCACACGAAGTCTACACCTTACCTTTGGATACCTGCGTCGCCGACTGTCAAGGCGGGATGGGATACATGCTTCAGCAAGTTATGAGCAACGTTCTGGCCGCAAACGAAATGGATCAACCCGTGGCCACGGTCGTGACCCAGGTCGTTGTGGACGAAGCGGATCCGGGTTTCGAGAATCCGAGCAAGCCCGTCGGGCCTTTCTATCGTCGCGATCGTGCGCTCGATCTCGAAAGGAAAGGTTGGCGCGTCGTTGAAGATTCCGGTCGTGGCTACCGACGTGTCGTTGCCTCACCGATTCCAACGGAGATCGTCGAGATCAAAGCCATTCGCGCTCTGCTCGATGCCGGAACCGTGGTGATCGCCGCCGGTGGGGGAGGGATTCCGGTCATCCGGAAGGCGGGCAAACTCCATGGTGTGGAAGCTGTGGTGGACAAGGACTTTGCGTCGAGTCTTCTGGCGCGTGAGCTGAATGCCGACCTCTTCCTGATCGCGACCGGGATTGATCGCGTCTACTTGAATTTCGGTACACCGGGACAAAGGCCGCTCGACGAGATGACTTCCGATGAGGCCGAGTCTTACATCGAAGAAGGGCAGTTTGCGCCCGGGAGTATGGAGCCCAAGATCCGCGCGGCCTTGGAATACCTTCGGTGTGGAGGACGAGAAGTTCTGATTGCCGACATCCGCGAGGTCGGCGCGGCATTGAGGGGAGAGTCGGGCACCCGGATCTCGCGGTGAGGTGCAAGAAGACAGAAGGCAGAATACAGAAGACAGAAGGAAACGGGAGGACGGCTCTCGCCGTCGGCATCAGGATTTGATGGTGGGGCGGGAACGCAAAAGAGGTAATCTTAACGCAGAGACGCTGAGCCGCAGAGTAATCGTCTACTGTCCACTGGTCGCCGTCGACTGTTTTCCGCCTACTGTTCACTGTCTACTGGAAGCTGAGAAATAATCCGAGGCAGTGCCGAGCGATTCAATCCGGACGGCGGCGGCTAGCTTCAACGAAAGCGGCGACGCCTTAGCTTGCGCTTACGCTAGTCCCGACGGAGTCGGTTGGCTGATTGGTCAACTCGAAACCGACGCAGGAGGGGAAGCCGCCTTCAGGTCCCCTTCTGAATTCTGCCTCCTGTCTCCTGTCTACTTGTGGGCCTGGCCTACTCGTTGTTTCCCTCTAGGCTTTTGGAGCCCAACTGAACCCATTGGACCGCTTGTTTTACCAACTCGGTCGAGCTGGCGAGCTCCAGTTTTTCTTTGATGTGGGCCCTATAAGACTCGACGGTCTTGACGCTGACATTCAACCGCTCTGCAATTTGACGCGTCGATGAGCCGTCGCCGACGAGCTGAAAGACCTCGAGCTCTCGATCACTCAAGCGGTCCAGAGGCGACTCGGCTTCATCCTTGCCCTCTGCAAGACGGTGCAGAATACGAGAGACCATGCGTTCGCTCAGGTAGATCTCGCCGTCCATGACCTTGCGGATGGCCGTGAGCATCTGGTCGGTTGCCTCTTCCTTCATGATGTAGCCGCGCGCTCCAGCCCTCAAGGAACGCTCGGCGTAGAGAGACTCGTCGTGCATCGACATGACCAGGATGGGCATCTTTCCAAATTGGGATTTGATCATCTTGATGAGCTCGATACCGTTCACGTCTTTGAGGAGGATGTCCACGATGACGATGTTCGGTTCGAGTCGTTCGATGGCTTCGAGCGCGCTTCGAGCGGAAGAGGCTTCGCCACATACGGTTAGATCCTCTTCCTGTTCGAGGAGCTGGGCCAGTCCCTGTCGCACGATGGGATGATCGTCCACGATGAGGACCCGAGCGGTGCGGCCGGCGGATGGTAGCGAGTCTTCTTGATTCATCTAATCACCCGATTCCATTTATCAGTTGTTCCTATACTCCAGACCGCGGATCAATCTTTTAGATCCTACTCTTTGTTGACGAATTTACATAGGACGGTGGTGCCTTTGCCCGGAGTGTCGTCGATGGTCAAGGAGGCATCGATCATACGGGCACGGTACTGCATGATGTGAAAACCCATGCCGTTGCCGCGACTCGATTCGTCGGGAAGACCTTCCCCGTCGTCCTGTATCTTCAAAGTGTATGTACCGTCTTCTTTGTTCAGCTCGATGTCTATTCGGCTCGGATGGGCGTGCTTCAGAGCGTTCGTCACCGCTTCCTGGGCGATCCGGTAGAGATGATTCGCAGCAGCGTGATCTCCGACGAAAACATCTCGGGGGCAACGGAAACGGCAGGACACCTGATGCAGCGTTTGAGTCCCCACGGCAAGTTCTTCGAGGGCGGCGGAAAGCCCTTGTTGTTCGAGCTCCACCGGAGAGAGACCTCGAGCCAGGCTGCGGGTCTGAGCGATTGCCGCGTTGGCTAAATCGACGATGCGGCGGGCATCCTCGGCTTCGGGAATGAGACGGGTATCGAGTTTCTGGTTCAGTGCCTTACCAAGCAAAGCGATCCCGGTGAGCTGCTGAGACAGTCCGTCGTGTAGGTCATGTCCGATCCGTTGCTGCTCACGGCTGGCGATCTCCAAAATCTCCCTTTCCAGCCTTTTGTGCTCGGTAATGTCCCGTACGATAAGGATGATCTCGTCCTCTCCGCTCTTGACGAATCGGGCCTCGTAGTCCCGCTGCTCCCCGTGAAGCTCGAAGGGATATTCGATGACCTCGAGTGATCCCGATTCGAGAGAATTCTCAATGGCTTTTCGAACCTTTTCTTCGAGCGCGGGAAAGAAGTCCCAGACCCGCTTTCCCAGGAACTGCTGCGGGGGAACTTTGAGCAGGGTGCGATCCCTGACATGGTAGTCCACATAAACACCGTCGCGGTTCACTCTGAAAATCAAATCGGGTATGGCATCCAGCAGTGCGCGATTTCTCGCCTCGTTTCGACGGAGGGCGTTTTCTGCTTCCGTTTGCTCCGTTACGTCTTCGGAAATGCCTGCCACCCGGAACACTTCACCCTCCTCATTTTGCAGCGGAAAAGCGCGGGTTCGGATCCATCGGATCTGGCCGTCGGGTCGAGTGATTCTAAAGTCGAAGTCGAGGTCGCCTTGGATATCCTGTTCCATCAACGACCTCACCTCTTCGCGGTCGTCCGGATGGATAGCCTCGAGAACAGACCAAGGATCTCGGTACAGGCTCTCGCAGCTACGACCGAATATGTCCTCATAGGCGGGGCTCACGTAAACCCATTCACGAGATTGCGGAATCGAAATCCAGAAGACTTCCCGAATGTTCCCCGTGAGCTGATCCAGTCGCAACTCTTTGGAACGGAGCCGTTTTTCCACCTGTTGTCGCTCACTGATCTCTTTTCGTAAGCCCCCGATGGCTTTCTCGAGGCGGTTCGTCGCCGCCGACTCACGGCGAAACGCTTGAATAAAATAGAGGCTCAGGGCGGTCAGAGGGACCAGATAGGCCACTATTTTCAGGAAATGAGCTATGTGGAAATGGCTGTCGTAAAGCTCGGAAGACCCGAAAGACATATGGAGCTGGGTCGCCACGTCCGGTAGTGCAGCCAGCAGAAGAGCATGAGAGAACAAACTCGGTTGGGCTCGGAACAGAAGGGGGAAAATGAAAACCGCCGAGAAGGCGAACAGAACGAGCGCCGGCAGATCCCAGGGGCGTGTTAGCGGAGATTCAGGAAAGAGAGCGTTGGGAAGCGAATCACCCATGGCACACGAATGGACGACGAAGTAGGCACTCAGTGCCAACGCAAAGCCAATGGAAGTAAGAACCGTGGTGTTGCGTCCGAGGGGCAGCTTCCGTTTCGATAAAAGGATGAGTGCTCCCAAGCCGACTAGCAAAGCCTTTGAAGATCGGGATATCGCCCAGGTGATGGGTATCAGGTTATGGCTGTCCGCTTTCGCTTCCACCAACCCGCTTGCTGCCAGAGTATGGAAGGCGTCCAGCGGACCGATGAATAAGAAAACCAATGCGATAGTCAGGACGAGAGAGTCCGGTTTCGATCGATGGTAGAGGAAGGCGAGAAAGGCCGTGAAGCCCGCAATGCAAACAGCCGTCCACTCCATCAAGCTGTGAGTGAAAGGTCCCGTCGAGGAAGCAGTCCAATCTTGCCCAGTGGTCCCGAGGTGAGGAGAAGAAAAATCGGTCCCGGCCCAATGGAGCAGAAAAGGTACGACGCTCAAACCCACGACGGTCCAGACCACGTGCTTCGGCAGACGAGGAGTGTCCGTATCATCTGGGAAAGAAAGGTACCGTTTCATGGGAGCGGACAGTACAGGTTGCCAATAACTTGGTAACGAGATTGTTTGCGCCAGTGGGTCGTAGGAGGGGATGAGAATTAGGAGCGTTGGGCAACGATTTTGATGCCGGCGCTGGCTCCAATGCGGGTCGCGCCTGCTTCCACCATCTTTGTTGCCGTCGCGGCGTCACGAACCCCACCCGCTGCTTTGACTCCTAGTCTTTCTCCTACGACCTGTCGCATGAGCGAAACATCTTCTACCGTAGCGCCCCCCGGACCGAAGCCGGTGGACGTTTTTACAAAATCTGCTCCGGCTGCCGCGACCAGCGTACAGGCCTTGATTTTCTCCTCCTCGTCGAGGAGCGCGGCTTCGATGATGACCTTGGAAATCACATTCGCTTCCTTGCAGCAGCAGGTAACTCCTAAGATATCTTCCTCAACCTTTTGGTAGTCTTTCGACTTCAGAGCACCGACATTGATGACCATATCGATTTCGGTGGCGCCGTCGAAAATGGCCCGGCGGGTCTCGTATATTTTGACGTCGGGTGTGTTGGCACCGAGAGGGAATCCCACCACGGAGCAAACGCCGACGGGAGTGTCTCGAAGGATCTCCGCCGCCGTGCGGACCCAAGTCGGATTGATGCAGACCGTGGCGAATCCGTAACGAGCGGCCTCATCGCAAAGGGTTCGGATCCCGCTCTCGCAGGCATCGGGTTTCAGAAGGGTATGGTCGATGAGCCGGGCCATGCCGCTTTCCTTGTGGTGTGCCGCAGCATGGAGACCCAACCGGTCCGCCCCTCCATGGATCAGACCCTGAATCAGATCCGGACAGAGGTTTCCGCCGACTTCGTGGCAACCGCAGGTATGCTCGGGGCTTTCTACCTTGGCGAGCTCCGCCAGGACTGTCTGTGTAATCGACTCGGTGAGGGCATCCAATTGGTCGCGAGTAATCATAAGAAGAACTCAAGAACCCGAGAACTCAAGAACTCGAGAATTAAAGACCCTAGACATTGCTCATACCGGGCGTTGGTATTTACGTTCGATGTTCAACGATTTTTCGCACCCGGGCCCGATGACGTGGCTCGGTTAGGGTCGCCGTCATGAACGTGCGCACGATTTTGATCATGGCCTCCTTGGAGATGAAACGCGCTCCCAAGGTCAGAACGTTGGCATCGTTGTGCTCGCGACTGTTCCTTGCCGTTGCTTCATCGCTACAAGGCGCGGCGCGCACCCCCGGAACTTTGTTGGCCGCTATGGCCGAGCCGATACCGGCTCCGTCCACGAGGATCCCGAGCTCCGCCTGACCGAGCGCAACACTTCTCGCTACGGCGTGGGCGAGGTCCGGGTAGTTGACCGGTTCGGGGGAGAAGGTGCCGTAATCGATGCAGGGGGCGCCGATCTCGTCGAGCAGCTCTTTCACGGCCTCCTTCATTTCGTATCCGCCATGGTCGGCGCCGAGGGCGACGCGCACCTTCTTGGGCGCTTGTTTGGCGACGTTTCCGCTCCGGACGACACGAAGGCGCTTCTTGTCAACCCACTCCCGGGCGATATCCGTGAGAATGGCGTCCTCGGAAAGATCGAGAATGGAACCCTCGGGAAGGGATTGGACATCTTGGCCGGTTACGACTCTCCGTCCCATATTTCGTGTCAGCGAGAAAAAAGAATGACCTCGAACGCGGAATTCAATTCACCTTCGCGTGAGTCTACGCGCAGGGGATAGGACCTGTCAATCTATCCGGTTTTCCACTCCATTTTTAGGATGCACTTCATGGATGGTCCAAAAGCTGAAAATATTAACCCAACAGAATCTATAACTTGGCTCGACTGTCTGGACGACGTCCCGGTCAAGTCGCGTAAGTTCAATAGATACAGACTATTATATGGATGTTACAGAAGCGTTAAAAGGACCTTTGAGCTTGACTTACCCCGACCCATGCGGTACCGTTCGGTCGCTTCGAGCACTCAACAAGATGTGGTCTCCAGATTATAAAAAATCGAAGCGGGGGCGTTCTGGAATCTGTTCTAATCCTTCAAGAAAATCGGTTCTTCAAGTCAATGAAGGCGTGGGCGGATTCCTCGATATGAATCATTTCAATCCATAGGAGGAAAAGAACATCATGAAGCGACCAAGGGTCTTGGCCGCCTTGATCTGTATGATCCTTTTCGTTTCCGCGGTGGCGGAAACGCAGAACCTGGCCACCCTGCAGGGATACATCAAAGATGCGACCGGTGGGGTTTTGCCTGGTGTAACCGTCGAGATTCGAAACGTGGACACGGGTGCCACACGAAACACAATCACCGATGGGACTGGATTCTACACATCTCCGGCGTTGCAGCCGGGCAACTACCAGATCACGGCGTCACTCAGTGGATTTCAAACTATTATCAGGCAGAACATCATTCTCCTGGTCGGTCAAACGCTCGACGTCGCTATCACCATGGGTGTCGCATCCGTCGAGGAGACCATCACGGTGACCGCCGAGTCTCCCGTGGTCGAGCTCAGCCGCTCGAGCACCGTAGCCTACGTGAGCGAAGAACAAATCATGAACCTGCCCATCGCAGGCCGGGACTTCACCGACTTTGCTCTCTTGGAGCCCACGGTGAGGACCGATACGGTTCGCGGCGGAATCTCGCTCTCCGGTCAGAAGGGAATCAGTACCGGCGTCAAGATCGACGGAACCGAGGCCAAGAGTGCTTTCTTTGGCTACGGCCGCGGTGGTGAAGCCACGGAGAACGACGGGGTCGTCATCGCTCAAGATACGGTCGAGGAGTTCCAAGTAGTCGGTAGCGGCTACGCTCCCGAGTACGGCCGCAACGGCGGCGGTTACCTCAATGTGATCACGAAATCGGGCACGAACAAATTCAAAGGCAACGCCTTTATGTTGTTTCGGAACGATTCGATGACTGCCGATCTGAAACAGACTCCCCTTCAGATATCGCGGGGAAACACGGAGAGCATCCCGGCCAACGAGTTCAAACGTTACAATTGGGGCGTCTCTGTCGGCGGGCCGATCGTTTCAGACAAGACACATTTCTTTGCCGCTTATGATGGTATCAATCGAACCGACCCATTCCTCGACGACATCAGTGCCCGCGGCCAATACGACGCCGTCTTGTCGCGGTTTCCGAGTCTTCTGCGAGGCTACGAGCCCAATGATGACGGCATCGCGGGGCCCGATGACATCCTCGGTCGGACCGCCACGGGTCGGTTCACGAGAGACTTCAAGAACACGGTCCTTTTCGGAAAGATCAACCATCAGTTCAACGAGCGGAACTCCCTTTCGATCCGGTATAACTACACCGACTACGAGCGGAGTAGCGACCGGAAATCGGAGGAGTCGCTCAAGACTGAGACCACGAACTCCTTCGTAGCATCGGTTGTCTCGCTCATCGGCACCAGCATGGTCAACGAGTTCCGGTTCCAGTATGCCACCGACAATCTAGATCGGCTCTCCAACCTGGAATCGGGAGATATCGTTGCCAATTTCCGAATCGAGAGACCCACTTTCGAGTCCTATGGCAAACCGGACTTCTTGCCCATTTTCGTTCGGGAAAAGAAGTTTCAGATCCAGGACAACATCTCCTACAGTTTCGGAAACCACGACCTGAAGTTTGGTGCCGATATCCAGATCGACGACTTGAGCGAGTTCTTTGCCGGAAGCTATGACGGACGGTACGACTTCAGCACTATCGATGACTTTCTGGTCAACAACGATCGCCGAGTGCGCATCTGGTTCGCCGACATCGCGCCTCCGCCGACCGTCAACTTCGAGGCAAAACAGACCATCACGGGTTTGTTTGCCCAAGATAGCTGGCGGCCCAACGAAAGACTAACCATCAACTACGGGCTCCGTTGGGATGGCACTTTCAATCCGGGTGGATGGCCGCATGCATTCGAAGAGGGCAAAGAAATCCCCGATGATTTGAACAACTGGGCTCCTCGTGCCGGTTTCGCTTATTCGATGGATGAAGCAGGTAAGTCCGTCTTTCGAGGCGGATTCGGCTTATTCCACGATCGTACGCCGACTCTCATTTTCTTTGATGTCGTCCAGTCGAATGGGCTTCCCCCGAATTTCGGCCGCGTCGTTGTGTCACCGGGGCAGCCGGGTCACGTGCCTCTAGGGGCCGATATCGACCACGCGAACCCGCCGCCGGGACTCAAGCCTACGGTGGGAATCGTCGACCCGAGCTTCCAGGATGCCGAGACCTGGCGTCTGAATCTGGGTTACGAGCGGGAGATCATACCGGACTGGGCCGCGTCTTTCGATATGGTTTACGCGAAAAGCGGCAATCTACAGTCGAGTTACGACATCAACGTGTTCGATCCCGTTTTGAACGAGCTCGGCCAATACGTTTACCCAAGCGGCCGTCCCAACGATGACTATCTCAACATCGGAACTCGAAACGACATCTCGCGCTCCGACTTCATCTCCGGGACTTTCAAGATTACGTAAGCGATACTCCAAGGGGTATCAGTTCAACGCGCACTACACCATTGGCCGCGATCGGGACAACGACAGCAACGAGAGAAGCGCGACCAGCATCACGCTTACGAACTACCTGGATCCCGATTACGATTACGGGCTTTCGGAACGGGACACACGGCACCGCGTCGTCTTCAGCGGTCTGTATACTTTACCCCTCGAGATCATGCTGAGTGGTATCGGCACGTTCCAGTCCGGTACGGTGTACTCGGCGCTGGATCCGAATACGCGCATCGTCAATCACCCGACCGAGACACTTCGGGCGCGCGCCAACATCAACGGTAGTTTGGCCGAGCGAAACGGGTTTGTCGGACCGAGCTTCAAGAACTTCGATCTGCGGGTCAATAAATTCTTCGACGTCGGACGCACCCGTATCGAGGCGATCTTCGAGATCTTCAACCTGTTCAACTGGGGCAACTTCAGAGTGGGCAATACGGGCGACTACTATGTCGCTTCCGGCAGCAATGTGGTCGATCCCGAGTTCGGTATCGCCGACTCCCGTGCCCTGGGACCGACGTTCGGGAACCAGCGGCAGTTCCAGATCGGGGTTCGGGTACAGTACTAGCAACAAGCCTAAAATCTAGACTTTGCACGGGGGCCCTCGGGGCCCCTATTTTTTTGTCTGTTGGGCAGAACTCAAGCACTCAAGGACTCGAGAACTCAGAATGAAATCGGAGGACGGCTTTCGCCGTCGTCTTCCGGATTGTGGCCCTACGGAACCAACCGTTGGATGGTGGCAAAAGAAGGAAATAGCGGGATTTAGGCGGGTCGTTGCCTCTCCGTGCTAACATTGGGTTGAGTATGAGCGACGAGACCAAAAGGCCGACCAAGCCCGAGGATTTCATCCATTTCGACCTGGCCGCGACGGACCTGGGTTGGGATAAAAAGAAGAAACCTCTCGGTGCGTCGGTGCTCGTGCATGTCGTCGTTTTCCTGCTCATCGCCGTCCCCATCACTCGTCGGTACATCGTCGGCGAGCCTACTCTCCCACACGAAATTATGATCCGTTTCTATGAAAAGGGGGGCGAAGGGCCCGGCGGCGGCGGTGGCGGCGGCGGTTCGGGCGGGCGAAAGCCCACCGCCTACATTCGAGCCCGAATCGAAGACCCGAAACCCGAGGCGCCCCCGAGCCCGCGGCAAGCTCCCATTGCCCCGCGACAGCTGCCCTCACTCAATTTGAATGCCGATAGCTTGGTGGTGCCGGATCTTCCCGAGAATACCGAAATGTTGTTCGGAAGCGTTTTTTCTCCCGATGCGGTCGAAGTTCCGGGACTGTCTCTCGAGCTCGGCCCGGATATGGGCGGAATCGACACCGAGGAGAGCTCCGGGACCGGCGGAGGGATCGGTGGCGGTGAAGGCACCGGTGTCGGTACCGGCGAAGGCTGGGGAGTGGGTCCTGGGAGAGGTGGTGGTTTTGGAGGCGGAGACTACCAACCCGGGGGCTACGACATCGAGCCTATACCCATCCGAGAGATCGAAGCCGACTATCCCACGAAGGCGAAAGAACACTCGGTTCGGGGCGAAGTGATACTTCAGGTGGTGGTCCATACGGACGGTTCGACGGAGGTCTTGAGGGTATTCAAATCTCTTCCTCACGGCTGCGTCGATGCCGCGATCGATGCTGCGAGTCAGTGGAAGTGGAAACCCGCTTTGAAGGACGGTGAGCCGGTGGAAGCCGTGGCGATCATCACCTTCGACTTCAGCATGATTTCGCGAGGTCTTTCTCGAAGGCAGAAAAAAGGTTGAGTTTGCATGGAGCTCGAGATCCTCATTTCGGAAGAGAAAATCGTTCAGCGTATTCGCGAGTTGGGCGAGCAAATCAGCAAGGACTACGAGGGAAGAACCATCCACCTCGTGTGCGTTCTCAAAGGGGCGTTTACCTTCTTGGCCGACCTGGCCCGTGCGTTGAAGGTGCCGACCACCATCGATTTCATTGCCGTTTCCAGTTACGGTGATGGAACGAGCACCAGCGGTGAGGTGCAGCTCACCAAGGATCTGGATCTCGGTCTGGAAGGCAAGGACGTTCTCATCGTGGAAGACATCGCCGATACCGGACTGACTCTGCGCTACCTATACAACATGCTAAATTCACGCCGCCCGGCGTCGCTCAAGATCGCAGCATTTCTGGATAAATCCTCCCGTCGTCTCGTCGAGGTTCCTCTCGATTACGTGGGATTCGAAATTCCCGACCGATTCGTGGTGGGATACGGCCTCGACTACGATCAAAAGTTTCGGCACCTACCTCATGTAGCTGTAATGGGCGAGTAAGAATACAGAATACGGAAGACAGAATTCAGAAGGGTCAATCACTCCCCCTCACCTAACCTCTCCCCGTTGGGGAGAGGAACATGAAGCTATTCAAAGCGATCTTTTGTCAAAAGGGATTGGGAAGCAGATCTCCCAAAGAGTGGGTTTCAGATTTGCCCTTGAGATTGGCGAGGTGCACCGGAATGTTCCCGCAGTATTCCCAAAGTAGCTGGCGGCAAGCGCCGCATGGCGGCGTCAATTTCTCCGCGCCCGTCACGACCGCGACGGCTCGAAACTTCTTTGCTCCCTCGGAAAGGGCTTTGACCAGCGCGACTCGCTCGGCACAAATCGTCAAACCGTAGGACGCGTTCTCGATATTGCATCCCGTGTAGACTTTGCCGTCGATGGTCTCGAGAGCGGCACCGACCTTGAAGCGGGAGTAGGTCGCTTTGGCACGACGACGAGCCTTTCGTGCAGCTGCTATGAGTGTCTTTATAGCCATATCAGTTGCCTGGAAGGGTGGAAGAGTTTAAATCCACATTGCCTGCTTGGAATGTTGGAATGTTGGAATAATGGGCGGTAAATATTCCTCATTTTTCCATCATTCCAACTTTCCATCATTCCACCATTTATTTAGGTTTATTCACCCGGGGCAGGACCTCTCTCAGGAGCTCTGCAAAGACTCCGCGAACACGCTCCCCGGTCTCCATGACCTCGCGATGGTCGAGCTTCTTTTTCAGAATCCCCGCCGCCATATTGGTCATGCAGGAGATCCCTAAGACGCTCATTCCCCCGTGATTTGCGGCAATAACCTCGAGTACCGTCGACATCCCCACCGCATCCGCTCCCAAAGTTCGAAGCATTCGTATCTCGGCCGGCGTTTCAAAGCTGGGCCCGAGAAGTCCGGCGTAGACACCCTTCCTGAGGTTGAGACCGATGCCGAGGGCCGCCGTTTCGCACACCTTGATCAGCTCGAGCGCATAGGCCTCGCTCATGTCGGGAAAGCGGGGTCCCAGATCGGGCTCCTCCGGGCCAATAAGGGGATTTTTGCCTGTGAGATTCAAGTGATCGGTCATGACCATCAGATCGCCCGGGCGAAAAGCCTGGTTGACGGCTCCCGCCGCGTTGGTGATGACCAATGTTTTGATTCCGATGGCGGCGAGCACCCTCACCGGGAAGGTCGACTTCCCGGGCCGAATAGCCCTCGTAAGCATGGACTCTACCCGCGAGGACACATAAGGGACTGCCCTCGAATTCGCCCAAGACCATTCGGCCGGCGTGGCCGGTCACCGTGGATTGAGGGAAGTGGGGGATATCGGCGTAGGAGATGACGTTCGGACGGGCGAGCTCACGGGCGAATGCGCCCAGCCCTGATCCGAGAATCACCGCCAGCTTGGGCCGATACCGGGTCTTGGATTGAACGAAGGACGACGCTTCCTGGATTTGAGGGGCTATTAGGTTCCATCTCTTGTCCTTCAATTCAACATCAATTCAAGAGGCCGGCAATCGTGGCGGTCATGTAGGTGGCCAAAGAGCCTCCCAGGACCGCTCTCAGTCCCAGTTTGGCGAGATCTTGCTTGCGGGAGGGCGCGAGACCCCCAATACCTCCCAGCTGGATACCGATGGAGCTCAAGTTGGCGAACCCGCACAAGGCGTAAGAGGCAATCAGCTCGGAACGGGCGGAAATTCCAGCGACGGACTTCATTTGAGTAAGCTCGGCATAAGCCACGAACTCGTTGAGGATGAGCTTTTGTCCGAGAAGGGTTCCCACGGTTCCTGCTTCTTCCCACGGCACGCCCATGACGAACGCCAGAGGCGAAAAGATCCAGGCGAAGATCCTCTCCAGCGAGAGCTCGAAGCCCATGGTTCCACCGACAGCCTGGAGCGGCCAATTGATGAGAGCGATGATGGAAATGAAGGCAATCAGCATGGCGGCGACGTTGAGAGCAAGGTGAAGTCCCTGACCGGCGCCGTGAGCCGCAGCATCGATGACGTTGACCTGCTTTTTTTCGACCTTGAGCTTGACCTCCCCCTTGGTCAAGGGAACTTCGGTTTCCGGTACCAACATCTTGGAGATGAGGAGCGCCGCCGGGGCGTTCATGACGCTGGCTGCGAGAAGAAACTCGGCCTGAACTCCCATGGCAATGTAGGCCGCCATGACGCCGCCGGCAATGGTTGCCATGCCGCCGACCATAAGTGTCGCCATTTCGGAGTAGGTCATGGCTTCGACGTAGGGTGCGATGACGAGCGGCGCTTCGGTTTGGCCCATGAACACGTTGGCGGCGCAGGATAGCGACTCGGCGCCACTGGTTCCCATGGTTCGAGACATGATCTTCGCCATGGCGAGAACGATGGCTTGAAGAACTCCCAGATAGTAGAGAACGCCGAACAACGACGACACATAGATGATGGTGGGTAAGGCTTTGAAGGCAAAGACATAACCTACGTTGTTCGAGTCCATCAGGTAGGTACCGAAGATGAACTCGGCACCCGCGTTGGCTTTGTCCAAACCAATGGTGACCACCTCGGCGATCCATCCAAAGACCGCCACTCCGACGGTGGTTTTCATGATGAGCAGGGCGAAGCCGAACTGAAGGGCGAGGCCCCAGAGGATCAGACGGGGTTGGATCTTGCTTCGGTTGTTGGAGAAGGCATAAGCAACGAGAAGGATGAGGGCCAAGCCCACAATGCCGATATAGCGCTGGGTCATGAGTCGCTGACCTCCGGATTCAATACGGCTCGCAGCAATTTCGGAGCGGATGGAGAAACCTCTCCAATCGCATATGCGTCGGTGATGAGACGTTCGGTCTCGGCGAGTCGGGTCGTGTCGTTGTAATGAATCGTGACGAGAGGCTCTCCCTCGTCGACTCCGTCACCGATTTTCTTGTGAACGATCAATCCCACGGACGGATCGATGCGGTCCTCCACGGTCTCTCGGCCCGCGCCGAGAAGCATTGCGGCGGCGCCAATCGATTCGGTCTCGATACCGGAGACGAAGCCGGTTCGGGGTGAGGGGACCTCTTTTTGATGCGCAGCCGTCGGCAGGTGATCCGGACTCTCGATCGTCTTCGGGTCTCCGCCTTGAAGCTCCACCATCTCGATGAGCTTCGCGAGGCCGGCGCCGGAGTCGATGAGTCGTGGCCGTCTTGTTTGTTCCCTCCTCGATGTCCTTGGCGGCCGTGCCCGAGAACCAACATGTGGGCCGTCAGAAGCAAGCACAGCTCCCTGAGGTCTTCCGAGCCTCCGCCACGAAGGATCTCGATCGACTCTTTCACTTCGAGCGCGTTTCCAACGTGGGTGCCTAGAGGTTGGTCCATATTCGTCATGAGACCAACGGCACGCTTTCCCATGCGGCGGGATATGGAGATGAGGCGGTTTCCCAGTGCTCGGGCTTCGTCTTCACTTTTCATGAAAGCACCCGTGCCCACTTTGATGTCGAGCACGAGACCGTCGATGCCCTCGGCGAGCTTCTTGCTGAGAATGCTGCCCACGATCAGGGGAATGCTCTCCACGGTAGCCGTCGCGTCGCGCAGGGAATAAAGCTTCTTGTCGGCAGGAGCGATCTCTTCGGTTTGGCCGATGATGGCGCATCCGGCCCGTTCCAGTACGGAGCGGAATTGGTCGAGGCCGAGTCGGACATCGAATCCCGGAATGGACTCGAGCTTGTCCAGGGTTCCCCCCGAGTGAGCCAGACTTCGGCCCGAGATCATGGGTACCACGACGCCCGCCGCTGCAGCGAGCGGCGCAATGACCAGAGAGGTTTTGTCACCCACCCCACCGGTACTGTGTTTGTCGATTTTCTCTCCGGGAAGATCGGAAAAATCCACAACGGTGCCACTATGCAACATCGTTTCGGTGAGGACGAGGATTTCCGTTTCGCTCATTCCCACCAAGCTCACCGCCATCAGGAAAGCCGAGACTTGATAATCGGGGATGGTACCGTTGGTGTAACCGTTCACCAGAAAGGCGATTTCCTCCCGGGTGAGCTCGCCGCCCCGGCGTTTACGTTGAATGATATCGACCGCTCTCATCCTATTGCCTTACCGTCGAGTTTGAGATATTACAAACGGCGCTATCATGACTTGGAGATTCAAGGGGTGTCAAGACAATTGAGGCCGGAGGCATTTTCGGGGACTACTGCATTTCCGAGTTTGTGGAAACCGAACCAAAGTCCAGAAAAGGAGACATTCATGGGAGTCGTTCGTGTCGAGCACCCGGTCATCGAGGATGTCCTCAGCACGCTTCGCGATCAATCGACTTGCGCCGAGGATTTCCGTCGGTTGACGCGAAAACTCAGCAACTTGCTGAGCTTCGAGGCATCGCGGGACCTCCCGGTGGAGGAAGTGGATGTCGAAACGCCTCTCGAGACCACCCGATGCGCCCGGCTCGCAGCCGAGATTGTTCTGGTACCCGTGTTGAGGGCCGGAATGGGCATGCTCGACTCGTTGTTGGACGTATTTCCGGCAGCATCCGTAGGTTATGTCGGTCTCGAACGGGACGAAGAGACCGCTGAGGCCCATCGGTACTACTGCAAATTGCCCGATCTTCCCAACCGCTACGTTTTCTTACTGGATCCGATGTTAGCGACGGGCGGCTCGGCAGTGGCGGCCGTCAAAGCCCTCCGAGAGCAAGGAGCTCGTCATATCCGACTGCTGTGTATCGTTGCCGCGCCGGAAGGGATTGCACTATTAGGGCGAGAATGCCCGGAAGTCGATATATACACCGCGGCTATTGACCGGCAGCTCGACGAACGAAAGTACATCTTGCCGGGATTGGGAGACTTTGGGGATCGGTTGTTTGGAACATAAGAAAGAAGGCAGAATACAGAATTCAGAAGACAGAATGGAACTTGTTGACGGCTGCGCCGTCGTCTTCCGGAATATTTACCTCTCCCCGAGGGGGAGAGGTTAGGTGAGGGGGAACGAATTGATCCTTCTGCCTCCTGACTTCTGCCTCCTGAATTCTCCACCTGAATACGTGATCCATTTGATCCCTCTTTCTAATTCCAATAGGATTACTCTCTTATGCCGGAAACGAAGAGCGTCGAGACGTCAGTGAGCTCGACAAAGGCGGTCCCGATTTGCGTCGCTGGTTGGCTCGTCCCCGGGCTCGGCCATTTCATGCTCCAGAAGCGAGGCCGCGGATTAATTTTCTTCGCGGTCGTCGTTCTCATGTTCGGATTGGGCCTTTATTGGGAGGGCGAGCTATTTCCCCTCGATCGGACCCAATTCTTAACGCTGATGGCGGGACTCGCCGAAATGGGAGTGGGCCTGCCGTATTTTGCCGCAAAGATGCTCGGTTGGGGAGCCGGTAGTATCAAGGCGGTGACTTACGAGTATGGCTATACGTTTTGTGTGGTGGCTGGTTTGTTGAATTTCCTCATCATTCTAGACGCTTACGACATTGCAGTCGGGAGGAAGTCGTGACGAGCCACTTCTTCGTTCTGACGGTTTTTGCCGCACTCGTGTCGGTGGCCTTTGCTCTTCTCATGCGGGATGAACCACGAAAGCAGGTTCGCTTCGGGATCATCGTGTTCGTCTGTTTCATCGCTTCGGCATTCGTTCTAGGCTGGCTTATGTTCCCCTTTCCCTCCTGAGGTCCGGTCGCGGAATCCCGGCGAAAACGAGGTCGTGTGGGGCGTAAGTCCAGTCGAGATCGCGAATTCGGTTTCCTTTTCATTCTTCGATGGTGGGCGCCGCTCATCATCTATATGGGGGTTATCTTTTGGCTGTCGTCTCGCGCCATTCCGGCGGTGTTGAGTGTCGCTCCCGATTACGTGCTCCATTTCGGGGGCTATTTCGTGATGGGCATACTCGGCGTGAGGGCTTTTGCCGGTGGGCTGGCCGGGCCGCCAAGGTGGCCGTGGGTGTGGTGTGGGCTGGCGGTGTCCTTTGTGTACGCTCTGTCCGACGAATGGCACCAGAGCTATGTACCCGGCAGGGATGCCAGCGGTACGGATCTCATCGCAGACGCGGCGGGCGTTCTGGCAGCTTTGTTGATTCTCAGTTTGTTTTGGCGAATACCACGAAGAAGTGTTGTACTACCTGAAAATAGGTGATTCAGCCCAAGAAGGGGGAGCTCGTGGCTCAAGAAAAGAAGATTGCAGTCATTCCGGGAGATGGAATCGGTATCGACGTCACCAAAGAGGCGATGAAGGTTGTCGACACGACCTCAGAGGTAGGCGGCTTTCGGCTGGACCGTGACGATTTCGATTTCGGAGCCGACAAATACCTGGCAACAGGAGTGTCCATGCCCGAGGGCACTTTCGAGCGTTTTCGGACTGAGTACGATGCTATTTATATCGGGGCCTTGGGCGATCCTCGAGTCCCGGATATGGCTCACGCCCGAGACATCTTGTTGGGGACCCGATTCGTGCTGGATCTTTACGTCAATCATCGGCCCATCAAGCTGCTGCACGACTCGTTGTGCCCGTTGAAAGGCCGTGGCCGTGAAGACGTTGATTTCGTCGTTTTCAGAGAAAATACAGAAGGTTCTTACGTAGGGGTCGGCGGTATCTTCAAGAAAGGCACGCCAGACGAGATCGCGATTCAGGAAGACATCAACACCCGCAAGGGTGTGGAGCGGATCATCGAGTACGCGTTCCAGTTCGCCCAGGCCAATGGTTACACCAAAGTGACCATGAGCGACAAATCCAACGCGCTTCGTTTTGGACACGATCTATGGCAGCGGGTTTTCGCGGAGGTCTCCGCTCGGTATCCCAATATCGATGGCAATCATTGGTATATCGATGCACTCACCCTTCAGATGGTGAAAAATCCCGCCCAGTTCGAGGTTATCGTAACCTGCAACATGTTCGGAGACATCGTTACCGACCTGGGTGCTGTGCTGCAGGGTGGCTTGGGAATGGCGGCTTCCGGCAATATCAATCCGGAGGGGGTTTCCATGTTCGAGCCCGTACACGGATCGGCGCCCAAATATGCGGGGAAAAACGTAGCGAATCCCTTCGGTGCGATTCTCTCCGCGCAAATGATGTTGGAATACCTGGGATACCGAGAGCCGGCGGCGCTCATCGAAAAGGCCGTTATTGAGTGTATCGAGGCCGGCGAGTCGCCTCGCGAGCTAAAGGGCGAGCTCGGTACGCGTGAGGTGGGTGACGCCGTTTGTAGGCGGATCAAGGAGATGGGGTAGGAAAGAATACAGAAGGCAGAAGACAGAATTCAGAAGGGAGCTGGAAGACGGCTCGATGACTCGCCGTCGTCTTCTGGATTTAAGCACGGATAAGTTGCTATGAAAATATTCGAAGGTAAGCCGAACGGCACAGGATTCCGCTTCGCTTTGATCGTGAGCCGATTCAACAGCGAGGTGACCGACAAATTACTCGAGGGAGCGTTGGCTGCGCTTAGAGCCACGGGTACCGATCCCGCCAAGATCGCGGTCGTGCGCGTGCCCGGCGCCTTCGAGATTCCTTTGACTGCAAAGCGCCTGGCATCGAGCGGGAAATATGACGGAGTGGTTTGTCTGGGGGCGATTATAAAAGGAGAGACGCCCCACTGGGATTACCTCAGCCAAGCGGTGTCTCAAGCGATTGCGCAAGGTGCGCTCGAGACCGGAGTTCCCTATTCGTTTGGCGTACTTACTACGGAAACCAAAGAAGCCGCGGTTGCCCGTGCCGGCGACCGGGGCGACAACAAAGGTTATGAAGCGGCTATGGCGGTCGTGGAAATGGCCCATCTCTATCGGCAGTTCGACAAAAAATAGAGTTTCGAAGGTCGATCGGTTCCTACAAGATAATTCTAAGACTAGACTAATCTCATGCCTGGAAGGCGAAAGGGAAGGGAGTTGGCGGTGCAAATGCTCTATCAATGGGACGTGGCCCGTCCGTCGATGGAGCGGTTGCAGGAGTCTTTTTGGTCTCTGCGCGAACAGCCCCCGGCCGCGCGAGGATTCGCCATAAGGCTCGTCGAGGGCACGCTCGCCAACTTAGAGGCCATTGACGGACTTATTTCGGAACATACGGAGAAGTGGCGTCTCGAACGAATGGCGTTGGTTGACCGGAACGTATTGAGGATGGCGATCTGCGAATTTATTCAGAAGGACACACCCAAGAAGGTCGTTATCAACGAAGCGCTCGAGGTTACGAAGAAGTACTCCACGCCGGAAGCCGTCCAATTCGTCAATGGGGTTCTGGACGCGGTGCTGGCGAAGATTGAAGCTCGAGAGGAGGCCCGGTAGCTCGTGGCGGAAGATAGCATCTACCAGCAGAGGAAAGACAAACTGGTGGCATTGAGTGGACTCGGTGTCGAAACCTACCCGACCCGCTACGACCGAAGCCATTCGGTCAGTGAGGCGGTCGCTCGATTCGGCGGCGAAAGCGCCGAGCAGTTGGAAGCAGCCGGACCGATGGTTCGTGTGCCCGGTCGCCTGGTCGCCCTGCGCGGCCATGGAAAGACCGCGTTCGGCCACTTGAGTGATGGAGCATCGCGTTTACAGATTTACATTCGTCGCGACACGGTCGAAGAGCCGGGATTCGACGTCTATAAACTCTTGGACATGGGTGATTTCATTGGAGTGTCGGGAAAAATGTTCCGCACCCGCACCGGTGAGTTGACCATTATGGTCAAGGAGATCACTTTTTTGGTCAAGGCGCTCCTTCCTCTCCCGGAAAAATGGCACGGTTTAGCCGACGTGGAGATACGCTATCGGCAGCGCTACCTCGATCTGATGTCGAACCCGGAAGTCCGGGAGGTTTTTCTGACGAGGAGTCGTTTGATTCGTGAGATCCGCGCCTTTTTCGATGATCGGGGCTACGTCGAAGTGGAAACTCCGATGCTTCAGACCATTGCTGGTGGCGCCGTTGCGCGGCCGTTTCGTACCTTCCACAACGCCCTGGGAATCGATCTGTACCTGCGGATCGCTCCCGAGCTTTACTTGAAGCGCCTCGTGGTGGGGGGACTCGAGAAAGTTTACGAGATCAATCGAAATTTTCGTAACGAAGGGGTTTCCACCCGTCACAATCCCGAGTTCACGATGTTGGAGTTTTACGAGGCCTACGCCGACTTCAACTCCATGATGGAGCTGACCGAGGATCTCTTTTCGCGACTCGCCCGTGAAGTCAAAGGAGAGTCGGAGGTCGATTTCTCCGGACAGAAGATAAATTTCGAACCGCCCTTTCCTCGGATTCGTATGCTGGACGCCGTTCGAGAAAAACTGGGTGAGCGTGGTATCGAGGTGTCCGAGGATGCACTCCGGGACCGGGACCGTGTGATCGGTTTTCTTAAGAAAGTGGATACTAAATTCGATCCCGATGCTCCTTGGGGCAAGCTGGTGGCCGAGCTTTTCGATCAATTGGTGGAGCCGGAGCTCGTTCAACCTACTTTCATCGTCGACTTTCCCCTCGATGTCTCGCCTCTGTCGAAGAAGAAGCCGGACGACCCGCAGTTCGTTGAGCGGTTCGAGCTCTTTGTGGCGGGTATGGAGGTCGCCAACGGATTCAGCGAGCTCAACGATCCCGAAGACCAGCGGGCGCGTTTCGAAGCACAACTCCGCGAGCGGGAACGGGGAGATACGGAGGCCCACGTCATGGACGACGATTACGTTCGGGCTCTCGCCCATGGCCTCCCACCCGCCGGAGGTGAGGGAATCGGGATCGACCGCTTGACCATGCTGTTCACGGATTCCCGTTCGATACGCGATGTCATTCTCTTTCCCCATCTGCGCCCCGAATCGAGTGGGGGAGAGGACGGAGAGCTGTAGGCCAGGCTGAGCCTGGCAAACGTCTACGGCTAAAACTGATGCCTTTTGAGCTTCTGATCGCCCTTCGCTATTTGCTCGCCAAGCGCAAGCAGGTCTTTATCTCCGTGATCTCGGCCATTTCCACGCTGGGAGTCGTGGTCGGCGTGATGATCCTTCTCATCGCATTGGCGATCATGACCGGATTCCAAGGTGAGCTTCGCTCTCGCATCCTCGGCGCCGTTTCCCATTTGAGTGTCTACAGCGTGAGCGGCGGCGGATTCAGGGACTATCGTGATGTGGTGGAAACGCTCGCGGGCATCGACGGTATCGAAGGGGCGGCGCCGGTTATTTATGGCAAAGCGCTCGCTTCGAGTGCTACCGGCTCGGGCCTCGTTACTCTCAAGGGCGTGGATCCTGTAGCTCGAAGCCGGAGTCACCGAGTTTGCGGGCAAGATGATTTCCGGAAGTTTGCAGGACCTGACCCAAGAGTCGGGTGGAAACGACCGGTTGCCCACCATGGTCATCGGTCAGGAGTTGGCTTTCACGTTGGGTTGTATCGTCGGTGACTCGGTCAAACTGACGTCTCCCGAGGGCCATCTCACACCCTTCGGTATGCTTCCCCGCACCCGCACCTTTCGTGTGGCCGGTATCTTCAAGGTGGGCCTCTACGACTTCGATCACTCCTGGGCCCTCACCTCGCTTTCTTCCGCTCAGCGCATATTGGGCCTGGGCGACACGATCGCCTATGTCGAGACACGGGTGGAGGACATCTACGAGGTGAAGGATTTGGGAGACACGGTTCGCGAGAAACTGGGGCCCGGGTATGGGACGATGGACTGGATGGAAACGAACCAGAGCCTTTTTGCCGCGCTCTGGCTCGAGAAGGTGGCGACCACCATTTTCGTCAGTTTCATCATCGGCGTGGCCGCTCTCAATATTGTTGCGAGCCAGATCATGATCGTGATGGAGAAGACGCGGGACATTGCCATCCTGCGATCGATGGGGGCGACGGCCCGGAGCGTCATGGCGTTGTTCATGGTTCAGGGTACGATCATCGGTATCGTCGGGACCTTCGTTGGGGCGGCTCTGGGAGTGGGAATTTGCTGGGTTCTCGATACTTATCGATTCGTGCGGATTCCGGAAGACGTTTATCAGCTGACCTACGTGCCCTTCAAGCTATTGCCAAGCGATCTCGCGCTCGTCGTTCTGGCCGCCCCTCTGATTTGTTTCCTCGCGACCGTTTACCCGGCATGGCGCGCCTCTCGGCTCCTCATCAGCGAAGCGTTGCGCTATGAGTAAGACTTTTTTAGAGGCCCGAGGCGTGGTCAAAGGTTTCATCTCGGGAGATCATTATCTGCCGGTGATTCGTGGCGCCGATTTCGATCTCGCGGAGCGGGAGATGGTCGCCATCCTGGGCGCTTCCGGAGTAGGGAAGAGCACGCTTCTCCACGTCATGGGAACCCTGGATCAACCGGAAGAGGGAACTCTACGCATCGGCGATAAGGAGGTTTTCTCGCTGAGCGAGCCCGAGCGGACGCGCTTGAGGAACAGGACGATTGGTTTCATTTTTCAGTTTCATCATCTGCTGCCGGAGTTCACGGCCGTGGAGAACGTCATGATGCCTCTCCTCGTCGCCAGGACGCCTGCAACCGAGGCGAAAGATCGAGCGCGATTATTGCTCGAAGAGCTCGGTTTGTCCGAGCGAGGACATCATCGCCCAGCGCAGCTATCGGGAGGAGAGCAGCAGCGCGTCGCCGTTGCCAGGGCGCTCGTTTGTGAGCCCCGAATCGTTTTGGCCGACGAGCCCACGGGAAACCTGGATTCCCGAACCAGTGATGAGCTCGTCGGTTTGCTCCGTCGCTTCCACCAAGAGAAGGGACTTTCGTCCGTCATCGTGACTCACAACGAAAAAATCGCCGCCGTGTGCGACCGCGTCCTTTATATGGAAGACGGAGTGCTTGTAGGTAAGAACACAGAATACAGAATACAGAATACAGAATGAAAGTAGTGGCGGCTTCGCCGCCGCAATTATTGATTCCGGATCGACGGCGTAGCCGTCCTCAAGTCCCTTTCTGTTTTCTGTATTCAGTGTTCTGTATTCTCTATACCACTGATCCATTGACCCTTATATTCTCCTCATGCTATTCTCTCTTCTTGGCTTTGACCTGAACCGGCGGTTTTGAACACAAAAGCGTAATGTTCACAGTGGGTTACCTCGGTGTGTTATAATACGTCCATGACATTCGGGTGGAGGACATGTTCGAGCGATATACCGAACGATCCAAACGCGTAATATTCTTTGCCCGATATGAGGCGGCTCAACTCGGGAGTAGCTCCATCGAGACCGAGCATCTTCTCCTGGGACTCATTAGAGAGGGCAAAGGCCTCACCAGCCGTATTTTCGCAAAGTCCAATCTCTCTATGGAGGCGATCCGCAAAGAGATCGAGGGACGGGTCGTCATTCGCGACCAAGTTTCCACTTCCGTCGAGATTCCTCTGTCCGCAGACTCCAAGCGGGTCTTGACTCACGCGGCCGAGGAAGCCGAGAGGATGGTCCACAACTACATCGGTACCGAGCACATTCTTTTGGGGCTTTTGCGGGAGGAAAAATCAGTCGCCGCCAATATCCTCCATACACGGGGTCTGCGCATCAACTCGGTCAGAGAAGACATTGTTCAGGAGCTCAATCAGAAGGCGAGCATGACCAAGGCGAAGGAAACGCCGCTTCTCACGGAGTTCAGCCGGGATTTGACCGATGCTGCAGCCCGCGGCGTGCTCGATCCTCTCATTGGTCGTGAGGACGAGCTGGAAAGGGTGATTCAGGTCCTGTGCCGGCGCACCAAGAACAACCCAGTGCTCATCGGCGAGCCCGGGGTCGGCAAAACGGCCATCGTGGAGGGCCTGGCAAACAAGATTGTCCGCGGTGATGTCCCCCTGTTTTTGGCAGACAAGCGTATTTTGGCTCTCGACATCTCTCTCATCGTCGCCGGTACCAAGTACCGTGGACAGTTCGAGGAGAGACTCAAGACAATCATGAAGGAGCTCACCGAGAACACCAACGTCATCATTTTTATTGATGAGCTCCATACATTGGTGGGTGCGGGCTCGGCCGAAGGCTCGCTCGACGCCGCGAATATTCTCAAGCCGGCTCTATCACGAGGCGAGATTCAGTGCATCGGGGCGACGACACCGGCGGAGTACCGAAAGTATATCGAGCGGGATCGGAGCCTCGAACGCCGTTTCCAAGGAGTGAAGGTCTCGAGTCCGACGGAGGGGGAAACCATCGATATCCTGCAGGGTATCAAGGACCGATACGAGTCTTTTCACCATGTCCGTTACTCCGACGAGTCGCTTCAGGCCGCGGTCTATCAATCTCATCGCTATATTACCGACCGATTCCTTCCTGACAAGGCCATCGATTTGCTCGATGAGGCCGGGTCGAGGGTCAAACTCCGGGAGTCCACCTTCTCGACCGAATTCGCTGATTTGAAAAAAAGAATACGGGTGATCGCCGACCGCATGGACAACGCCATTGCGGAAAAGGACTTTGAACGCGCCGCCATGTATCGGGACGAGGAGATCGCTCAGCGGGAGAATTTGCAGTATATCCGCGAGAGGTGGGAGCTCAAGAATTTCGAGCGTCCACTCGTCAACCGTAAAGACATCGATCAGGTCGTTTCGAAGTGGACCGGCATACCTCTGTCGTCCATCAAAGAAGAGGAGAGCGAGAAACTCCTTCGGATGGAAGATGAGCTCCACAAGCGAATCGTCAGTCAGGACCAAGCGATTTCCGCGCTGTCTCGCGCCATTCGCCGCTCGCGGGCCGGTCTCAAGAATCCGAGCCGTCCGGTGGGCTCGTTCATCTTTTTGGGTCCAACCGGCGTAGGTAAGACCGAGGTGGCCCGTTGTTTGGCCGATTTCCTCTTTGGAACGGAAAAAGCCCTCATCCGTTTCGATATGAGCGAGTACATGGAGAAGCACTCGGTCTCGAAACTCATCGGATCCCCGCCGGGTTACGTGGGACACGAGGAAGGCGGACAGCTTACCGAAAAGGTCAAGCACAATCCCTATAGCGTCATCCTGCTGGACGAGATCGAAAAGGCGCATCCCGATGTTTACAACATCCTGCTCCAGGTCTTCGAAGACGGGCAGTTGACCGACGGGCTCGGCAATACCATCGATTTCAAGAACTCTATTCTCATTATGACATCCAATATCGGTGCCCGTTTCATCGAAAAGAAGGGCCGCGTTGGATTCCAGATCAGACGATTTGGCGAGCGCCGCCACGCGCGTCAACGAAATGGTTTTGGGGGAGGTCAAGAAAACCTTCAATCCCGAGTTCATCAATCGGATCGACGAAATCATCATTTTTGACGCTCTGACCGATGAAGATCTGCGCCAAATCGTAGGCCTCCTCGTCGATCAGATGAACGAGAATCTTCGTGACAAGGAGCTCGAGATTGCGCTCACACCCGAGGCCGTTGAATGGATTATCAATAGCACCTGCCGTGACCGATCCTATGGCGCACGGCCGCTACGGCGGGCGCTTCAGAAATTCGTGGAAGATCCGCTTTCCGAGGCATTCATCCGCGGCGATCTCAAACAGGGCCAACTTGTGGAGATTTTCGCGGACGGCGACAAATTGGGACTTCGCCAGGGCGATGTCGTGGAAGAAGATCTTCCACTCTCCGTATAGGAGCACCAATGTCAACGGTTCGTATTCTTTCTGTCTTTTTCATGTCCTTCTAGTGCCGGCCCTGCTCGTTGCCCAGGCGAATACATCGAAAAAATCCAAGTCCAGGGTAACCAAGTACGTCGATGAAGGTACCTATCTCTTACCACATCACGCCAAAGTGGGCGATCCCTACGACCGAGGATGCGGCCATCGCCGATTTCGGGCGTCTTTGGGAGACGGGATTTCTGGATGACCTGACGCTCGATGTGAGCGATGGTGAAACGCGGAAAAATTCTGACTTTCATTGTTGACGAGCGGCCCCGCATGCGTATCGTCGAGTATCGCGGGCTCCAAAGAGCTGAAAAAAGACGATATCGAGACGAAGCTGAGGAAGAAGAGGCCCAGATCTCCGTCGACTCTTTTTATGACCCGCCAGGGTTGTCAAAGTGGAAAAAATCATTCGGCAGATGCTGGTTGACAAGGGCCGAGCCGAGGGAGACGTGAGCTGCGACGGTCAATCCAGCCGATTCGGGCGGCGTCAACGTCGTTTTCGATATCCGTGACGAACAAAAAATCCGTATCAAGAGCGTCAAGTTCGAAGGTGTCCGATCACTTCGCCGACTGGGAGCTTCGCTGGGCGATTGAAGAAGACGCGCGAAAGCCACCTGTTCTCCTTTGCTCTCCGGCGGCGCCAACTACACCGATGAGACCTATGGCGAGGACATCGAGAAGCTCCGGGAGGTCTACCTGAACAAGGGCTACGTGACGTCGCTTTTGGCCAGCCCACGATGGAGTACGAGGACGGCTATTCTCGTTTTATGTTCTGGAAAAGTCCCCGTCGTTGGCTCCACCTCACGATTCCCGTAACGGAGGGAAGCAGTACCGGTGTCGGCTCGGTGGATGTGGAGGGCGCGGAGGTTTTACCCAAGGATTTCGTCAAGGGGTTTCTTCAAACTTCAGGAAGGTCAAATCTACGACGAGTCCAAAATCAACAAAGGGCTGGAAACCCTGCGGGAGATATACGGTTCCAGGGGCTACATCCAGTTTACGGGATTCCCTATCAAGCGGCCGGTTCCCGATAAGGACATGGTGGACGTCACCATCACGCTCAACGAGGACAAGCAGTACTTCATCAATCGAATCGAGTTCGAAGGCAACACCACCACGAGGGACAAGGTCATCCGCCGGGATTTTTGGCTGAACGAGCAAGATGTCATGAACATGGAGATGCTCAAGGCGTCGATCCGGCGTATCAACCAGTTGGGCTATTTTCGACCCATCGAGCAGCCCGAGATCATGCCGGTGGAAGGGGAAGAGAACAAGCTCGACATCGTTTTGAAGCTTACCGAGCAAAACCGCAACCAGTTCACTTTCGGCGGCGGCGTCTCCGGACTCGAAGGAACTTTCATCAACCTCGGCTTTTCGACCTCCAACTTCCTCGGCCGCGGTGAGACCGCGAGTTTCAATGTCCAAACCGGTAGCCGGACTCAGAACTTCCAAATCGCCTTGACGGAGCCCTGGTTTCTGGACAAACCCATCACCGCCGGTTTCGATGTCTTCAAGCGAACACTAAAGCTTCCTCAGTTCACGAGAAAAGATACCGGGGCGAGTCTCGTTTTCGGTGTACCGGTGAAGAGGTTCTCGCGATTATTCTTCCGCTATAACTACTCGGTCATCAATACGTCGGATCCCGATCCGGATCTCATTTTGAGTCCCTACGACTATTACGACCTGAACAATCCGTTTCTAGATCCCCGTTTCCAGATTTCCAATTTCCGGTCGAGCAAGGTCACGCCTTCTTTCGTTCACAACACCACGGATAACCCGCTCTTCGCCACGCGTGGCGTGCGTTACACGGGGAGTTTGGACATCGCCGGCGGAATATTGGGTGGGACGGTCAACTACCTGAAACCGACCTTCGAGGGGGTATGGTACAAGCCGGTCTCGCGTACGACGAGCCTCGGCTTCCGAGCTATGGCGTCCTGGCTCAGAGGCTACGGCGAGACGGCCGCAACGGTCGATATCGGCCAAAGCGGCGGCGACGGTTACGACTGGATACCGACGACACCGCCGGTGGTTGGTATCGACGTCACCTCCACGGGGATTCCGTTCTTCGAGAGATTCTTCATGGGTGGCGAGAATCAGATCCGCGGGTACGACATCCGTTCGGTCGGCCCCCGTAACGAGAATGGATTGCTGGTCGGTGGTACCAAGATGCTGCTGTTCAACGCAGAGTACTCCATCCCGCTAGCCGGACCCCTTCGGGCCGTGCTATTCTTCGACGCCGGTCAGGCCTATACGGAAGAGACGGGATGGAGCGCGGAGATGTTCAAGTTGGCGGGTCCGGATAATCCGGGGGGGCTTCACACCTCGACGGGGGGAGAGATGCGCTTTTTCGTGCCGGTGCTCAATGTGCCGTTCCGGTTGATCTTTGCGTTCAATCCGCACCGCGCCTTCTTCCAGCCATCGACCTCCTTCCGCTTCGGCATCGGAACGACCTTCTAACGTCCATGATTGAGGAGCATTAGAGAGTTTTTAAGAATAACCAACGAAGAGCCAGTGAGGCAATTACAAATAGCATAAAAGGAGTAACGTCAGTCATGAACAATCAATCTTTGGTTCGAGCGGCGGTTGTCATTGCTGCTGCGGTAATTGCATGGGTTCCGGCGATTGCGCAGGAGCAGGCCACGGGGAGCCCAGTGACGGGTACGAAGATTGCTGTAATAGACATCGACCGCATCGCCGCGGAATCGAATGCTGGAAAAGTCCTTTTCGATCGGCTCAAGCAGGAAAACGACCGGATTTCCGCTGATCGAGCCAAGAGGCAGCAGGAATTGCGCGACATGGAAGCGAGGTTGACCTCGGAGGTACTGTCTGCAGATGCACGAGATCAGTTGAGCCGTGACGTCGAGCGAAAGCGCACCGATGCTCAGCGCTGGCTCGAGGATATGCAGAGAGAGTTCCAGGAGAAACAGCAGTTGGGCGAAGCTCAGTTCCAGGAGAAACTCGCTCCCGTTGTAGAAAAAGTCGCAAAAGAAAATGGGATTGGCTTGATATTCCGAGCTACGCCTGGGCTCACGTTCGTGCTGGACGCAAATCTGGATATCACTCCATTGGTTGTGCAGGCGCTCAACGAAATGGAACCCCAACCCGGCGGCGCAGCGGGCACCGACAAACCTCAGAACTGAAAGCCGAGCTCAAGTAGTCATGGCCGGACTTGATATCCAACAGATTATGGCGCGGCTTCCGCATCGCTATCCGATGCTCCTCCTCGATCGCGTGCTCGAGCTAGATGCCGGACAGCGGATCGTTGCGCTCAAAAACGTTACGATCAACGAGCACTTCTTCGCCGGGCATTTCCCTGGGTTACCCGTTATGCCCGGTGTGCTCATTCTGGAAGCCATGGCACAGGCCGGAGGCTTGCTGGTTGTTCCGGAAGACGGTAGTGCGGCGGGAAAGAATTTCTACTTGGCGAGCATCAGTTCCGCCAAATTCCGTCGCCCCGTAGGGCCCGGGGATCAGTTGATTTTCGAGGTCACGGTGGCACACGCTCGAGGAAACTTTCGCAAGCTTTCCGGCAAAGCGGAAGTCGGTGGTCAGGTCGTTGCGGAAGCCGAGTTGACCTTGACCGGAGTCGATCCAACATGAAAACCACTACGGTGGAATGTCACCCGACCGCCGTCGTCCATCCCGGTGCTCGCCTTGCAGAGGGTGTTCGCATCGGGCCCTACGCGGTCATTGGCGAGGAAGTGTCTCTGGGCCGCGACACAATCGTCGAAGCGAACTCGATTGTCGAAGGCTTTACCACGATTGGCGAAAGGAATCGTGTCTTTCCCTTTGCTTCCATCGGAATGGAGCCCCAGGACAAGAAGTTTCAGGGGGAGAAGTCCACACTCGAAGTCGGGGACGATAATATATTCAGAGAGTTCGTAACGATACATCGAGGTACGAACCTCGGAGGTGGTCGGACGGTTATCGGTAACGACAACCTGTTCATGGCCTACACTCATATTGCCCACGACTGTATCGTTGGAAGCCACAACATTTTCGCCAACGCAGCCACTTTGGGTGGGCATGTCGTGGTGAGTGACAACGCCAACGTCAGCGCCCACTGCGGAGTCCACCAATTCTGCCGTATCGGTGATTTTGCCTACCTGGGTGGATACACGGTGGTTACTCAGGACGTGTTGCCTTTTTCTCTTACGGTGGGAAACCGAGCTCGCTTGTACGGAATCAATACGGTCGGTTTGGAGCGCCGGGGTTTTACGCGCGAGCGCATCGCCGCCATTCGGAGCGCCTATCGTGTTCTCCAGCAGTCGAAGCTCAATATTTCGCAAGCCGTGGCACAGTTGGAAAAAGACAAGTCGAACGAGGACATCCGCCTCATTGTCGGCTTCATCCGTGAATCCAAGCGCGGCGTGGTCATCAAACGAGGTCGCGCGCGGGACTGACCCGGGAAAAAGCGCGGCATCGCCGTAGGCGAAATGAGCCGGCTCGCCGCGAGCTTCCTAGAACTCGAGCACCCGAGAACTCAAGAACTCAGCCCATGGAGCGCGAAGGCTTGCCTGAAGGAGAGCCCCTGGGGCTCATTGCCGGCAACGGTTCCTTTCCCTTCCTTATTCTCGAAGAGGCAAGCCGCCGGCGGATTTCTGTTGTCACTTTGGCCATAAAGGGAGAGGCCCATCCGGACATTGACAAATTTGCGGACCCTCTTCACTGGATCGGTCTCGGCGAGCTCAGCCGCGCGGTGCGGATTTTCCGAGAATCGGGTGCGAGTCGGGCCATCATGGCCGGGCAAGTCAAGCACAAGAAGGTCTTTCAACTACTGCGTCCCGATCGCCTATTGATCAAGGTTCTTACCCGTCTCAAAACGAGAAACACCGACGCCATCCTAAAAGCGGTCGCGGACGTTCTGGAAGAAGAGGGAATCCACCTGCTGGATTCTACGGTTCTTCTTACCGCTCTTCTGGCCGAGCCGGGCCCAATGGGTCGGAAAAGCCCGAGCCGGAACGATGAAGAGAACATCGCCTTTGGTTTTCTGATGGCCAAGGAAATCGCCCGACTCGATATCGGTCAAACGGTCGTGGTCAAGTCAAAAGCGGTGGTGGCGGTGGAAGCCATGGAAGGAACCGACGAAACGATCCGGCGCGCCGGTGAGATCATGTCGAATTCTCGGGGTGATCTGGCCGTCGTCAAAGTTGCTCGACCATCTCAAGATATGAGATTCGACGTTCCGGTGGTGGGGCCTCAGACCATCGTAACCATGTCGGAAGTGGGCGCGTCCGTATTGGCACTCGAATCCGCCAAGTGCCTCCTTCTCGAGAGATCCGAGATTCTTCGACTCGCCGACGAGAAGGGCATCGCCGTCACCGGTATTGAATCTGAATGACCCGAATCAAATGACGTTAGTAAACGTTTGGAATGGTGGAACGATGGAACGTTGGAATGATGGGCCGACCCAATCCACACTTCCATTCTTCCATTCTTCCATTCTTCCAGTTTTCCAATCTTCCACGATTTCCCTAGGCGAAGCGGAGCGGAGCTCCATTCCATCATGATAGAAAACCAAGCGATTCCAGTCGGCGTCATCGGGGTGGGGCATCTCGGCAGTAGGCATGCCCGCATCTATTCGAGCCTACCTGAAGCTGAGTTGGTCGGTGTTGTAGATATCATACCCGAGCGAGCCCGTGCCGTCGCCCGGGAATACGGAGGAGAGGCTGTCTCCGATTACCGCCGGCTCATTCCGCGACTACGAGCGGCGAGCGTGGCCGTCCCCACAGTGGGTCACTGTAAAATCGCTCTAGAGCTCATGAGAGCCGGTATCGACGTTCTGGTGGAAAAACCGATCGCCAGTACTGTTCCCGAGGCGGAAGAGATGGTGGATGCGGCGAAAGCCGAAGGCCGAGTGCTCGCTGTCGGTCATACCGAGCGTTACAATCCGGCCGTGAGGGCTCTACTAGGACAAGCCACCGATCCTCGTTTTATCGAGGTTCATCGTCTCGGTGCCTTCACGGCGCGGAGTCTCGATATCGATGCCGTTCTGGATTTGATGATTCATGACCTGGACGTTGTGGCCGCCCTGGTCGATTCCCCGGTGAGCTCAGTCGAAGCTGTCGGGGTTCCAGTGCTCACCGACAAAGTTGATATCGCTAATGCGCGGATTCGCTTCGATTCGGGGTGCGTTGCAAATCTGACGGCCAGTCGCATATCGCAGACCAAAGTTCGAAAGCTTCGCATCTGGGAGCGTCAGAGATATGTGTCCGTTGACTACGTCAACCAGGAGGCTCTCAGCTACCGGCTAGGACAAAATGAAGGTCCTTTTCCAGAAATCCGTTGTGAAAACCTCACTTTGGACCACGAGGAGCCGTTGAAGAATGAGCTAAAGGACTTTTTACGTGCTGTATGGAAAAGAGAGCGGCCGCTGGTGCCGGGCGAAGACGGTCTGCGGGCGCTTCAGCTGGCCCAACGTGTTTTAGCGGCGATGGAGCAGTAGGTCGGTAAGAACTCAAGGACCCAAGAACCCAAGAACTCAGAATGAAGCAGGAGGGCGGCTCGCGGACTCGCCACCGCATCAGGAAATATTGGAGGGACGGGAACGCCAGGATCAGCAATGAGGCGGCGAGAGCCGCCCACCTTATTCGTTCTTGAGTCCTGAGTTCTGGGTTCTGAGTTCTTTTCTTTAACAACCGTTAAATCTTTCGTGCTTAGACTCACATCGGGGAATGCGCCTTGTGCGCACCACCGCCACTGGCTATAATCCAAAAGGCCCATATGAATCAGCAACTTTCACGTGGGAGGCGGCTGATAGCGGCGGGTCTACTACGAGGGTGAACGTTGCAACGGCGGCATAATGGCCCGGGGCGCAAACGAACCGAGGTTCGGCGCGGTGCTCCTCTGCCACCCAATCGCAAAAAAAAGAAGAGAAAAGCTGCACGGAAAATTCCGCTCGGATCTTTCGCCGCCGGCGGATTCGAGACCTTTCTTCCTCGCTCCTCCTCTTTCGAAGAACAAGTATTCCCCGTTCTTCTGTCGAGCGCCGGCGAGTCTATTTCGAGCAACACGCGCTTTGAGCAGAAGCTGTTTCATCGGATTCGTCAAGAAGGTTTCGTCATCTCGATGGCCTTCCACCTGCTCATTACCTTGCTTCTCATCTTCGAACCAAGCTTCCTGAATCCGGGTGGAGAAGAGTCCGAAGAGGCCCTGAGAGAAGACCCAGAACGCTTGGTCTTGTTCATGGACGAGCCTGAGCCCGAGCCAGATCCGATGCAGGCCGTGCCGGTACTCCCCGGTCCGGAAGCGCTTCTGTTGATGGAGGAACCGCCCCAGAACCGATTGCTCATCCCCAAGGCGACCCGACCGCCTCCGCCCGACAAGCGGCAGGATTTCATGAATGATCTTCCTTTCTCGGAAGGGAACACGGACGAGTTCGTCACGGATGAGGAGACTGAAGATCCTGGAGAGGAAGGTGAGCCCGGCGATCTCGCGGAAGAGGAAATATTAGAAGAGCCGGATAACGGCCCGGGAGAGGATCACGAGGGTGAGGAGGGATTAGGGGAAGACCCGACGGCCCCTATCGACCCAGAGCAACGTCTGGCGGATCTTCTTCCTCGCGACGATTTCACGTTCTACGAGCCGGGTACCCAGCAGCCTGTGACGCCACCCGTCTCCCCGCCACCGTCTGCGCCGCCGCCGCGGCAGATTCCTCGTTCTCGAATCGGTGACGGGGGACAAGGTGGTGAAGGCGGTGCGTTCGAGGATATCCGTCGTTTTCTCGAAGATAAACGCTTCCACAATGTCGAGGGCGGCCTGGTCACGGGATCGGGTAATACGCTCTATTACAACGACAAGGGGGCCAACTTCGTTCCTTGGATTAGCCGGATGTTGGGAGAAGTTCGGCGCAACTTCATGATGCCTTATTCCGGGTCTTTTTTGAGAGGCCACGTTGCGGTGGGGGTCTCGGTGTTACGGAGCGGGGACGTTGCCGAGCTCGAGATCATCGTTCCTTCCGGAACATCCGGATTCGACAACGCGGCAATCGGATCCCTGAAAGCTGCGGATCTGTTACCCTTGCCTTCCGACTATCCCGACGGTCGATTCGAGTTCATCCTTGTCTTTTGGATAAATGAGCAGCCCTATCAGTTGTTCTAAAATCGGAATCAGTTTTCTTCTATTTCTTCTTTCGACCGCTTGCGGTCCGAAATCAATACCTGCCTCTCCTGCCCATGTTCCTTCGACCTCGATATCGAGTGTTTCATCCCCGAAGGGCCGATTGGGCTGGGTGTCGGAGCGTCCTTCCACGGTTATGCAACCGGAGGAGCTGGCGCCTTCTCCCCGGATCAAAGTGGGACTTTCGACACGAGCGGATGCGGTCCGATTGACCTCGTCTCGGCCTTTTTGGATCCGTGCCGGTGGCAGGTGGATGACCTCTCACGATGTTCTCGTCAACAGAGATTTAGGAACGATCGTAGAAGACCGGGTTTTCACGGTCGAGGTCGGCTCGTATAACGATCGCTCGGCGGCGCAGGATTTTGTCCGGATGTTGGAAGAAGAATCGGGTCTCGAGTGCCGAATACGTCGCGAGCCTGTGACAGGCCGCTTCGCGGTTCGTGTGGGTCGCTGGAGGTCCGAGCAGGGAGCTTCTGGAACCCTCGGATTCTCTCGCGGGGATCGGCTACGAGGGAGCTCGTGTCGTGGCCGAGTCTGCTTCTTCGCGTCGCCCCCATCGTCTCATTTTGCGACCGTCCGGTGCGGAGTCGCTCACGACCTCCGAACTGTCCCTTGCGGTGGCACCGTCTTCTCCGGGTTCTTGGGTCGAAGTCAACGGATCTCCATATCGCGGATACCTCGAGATTTTCGTGAATGTCTCCAATCGCCTGACTGTCGTGAACGTCGTCAACCTGGAGGACTATCTGAAAGGAGTTGTTCCCGCGGAATTATCACCGGCTGTTTTTCCACAGATCGAAGCGGTCAAAGCTCAGGCGGTTGCGGCTCGAACCTACGCTATACGGCACCTCGGCCAGTATGCCGGTGAAGGGTTCGATATTTGCAGCACGCCCGCCTGTCAGGTTTATCGCGGTTTTGGTGCCGAGCAGCGCATGAGCAGCGAAGCTGTAGTCGAAACCGCCGGGCGGATTCTGACGTACGAAGGAGAGCCTATCGATGCGCTCTATACATCGACGTGTGGTGGCCACACGGAAGACGTGCAAAACGTTTTTGCGGGCTCAGCTCAACCCTATCTCGTGAGCCGTAAGTGCTACCGGGATGAGATTCCCGTCCGACTGCGTTCGACTTCTACCGCCCGCATGAGTTTCGAGGTGGCTGGAGCCGTCGCTCTCGGAATCATCGAAAAACAGGAGCTACCCAGAGCTTTCCTCGAAGGAAGCGCCGATCTCTCCGACGTCGCTCGCTGGGCGAGCCGTGCACTCGATCATCTCGGCATGACGCTCTGCCGCGAACCGGCGGCAGGCAACGAGCCGGCAAGCGAGGCGGCGCTCGCACGATGGATCGTGGACGCTCTATGCTGGGAAGGACGTCTTCCGTTCCTCCTTTCCGATCCGGATGTGGAGCGGCTAGTGCCCAGGGCGGAAATCCCCGACCTCGACGACCGGGAGCGACGCGCCCTCGCTTATTGGATCAGACGACAATGGATACGACCGTCTCCCCAAGGTTTGGAGCCGGGGCGCGTTTTGTCAGGCGGCGAGGTTCTCGAGGCTCTCTATCGATTCGTATCCAGCCTTGGGGAAACGCCGCTCGCAGAGGCGAGCCTCGCCGGCACGGAGGACGGTTCACTCATCTTGCGTGTGGACGATCGGCTCGAGAAGATTCCTCTGGAGCCGGGATGCTTGCTATTCCGCCGAGCGGGAGAAAACACCTATCACGCGGCCGAACTGGCCCTCCACATCAGGTGATCCTCTGTCATTTCACCAAGGCGAAGACGGGATCGACTGGCTCATTCTCACCTCGAGCGGGACCGGTTTCGACAAAACCTCACGCCTCTTCAGGTGGGTCGTGCGAAAGACGAACGACGAGCTCAGCCGTTCCATTAACGCTCGACAAGAAGGGCTGGGTCGAATCCTGGATCTCAAACCCAAACGATACGGGAAATCGGGCCGGGTGGCTGAGTTGGAGATCCTCGGGGTGGAAAGCTCCCTTGTTCTAGAGGGATTGGATATACGCCGCTGGCTGGGCCTTCGAGAGAATCTCTTTTATGTCGATCGGCAACACGATCCCAGTGGAGACGTCATGGCTTGGGTGTTTACGGGCGGGGGTTGGGGCCATGGAGTGGGACTCTGCCAAGTTGGCGCCTATGGAATGGCGTCGGCCGGCTACACCTATGAAGAAATTCTGTTACATTACTATACAGGTACCGAATTGAAGTCGGCGGAATCATGGAGTAAAAGGAAGTGATGGATTGTCGGTGCAAAGGAATGCTTGACAAGTTACGCGAGCTTTCCTAGCATAACGAAGAATCCATCCTAAGTAATGCAATGACGACTTCTGATGTAACGAATGCCGAGGAGCTCGCAGGAAGTGGAGCTCTGCGCGGTCGACTCTCGCAGGTCGGCTTTCCTCAGGTCCTGTCCTATCTGGAGGTGTCCAAGCGGACCGGTGTGTTGTCCATGGTCAACGCCGGAATTCACAAATCCGTTTACTTCAAGGAGGGCAAGGTCGTTTTCGCTGCGTCCAGTGTGACACAAGACCGGCTGGGCGAGGTACTTCTGAGAGGCGGGAAAATCTCGGCGGACGAGTACCTCAGGTTGGCGAGTCACATTCGTGGGGGACAGCGACTGGGGAAGGCTCTCGTCGAGGGCGGTGTACTTTCTCCCAAGGACCTTTGGTGGGCCATTGAGCAACAGGTGCGAGAGATCGTGTGGAGTCTTTTTTCTTGGGAAGACGGCTATTTTCATTTCGAGGAAAACGACCGTCCTGAGCGCGAAAAGATCACCGTGGACCTGGACGTGGAGAAGCTCATCATCGAGGGGATTCGTAGAATCGATGGGAGCGGAGCTATCCGGAAACACTTTGTACCCGTGGATTCGGTCCTCATCTCTACGGGCAAAAGTGTTCCTCTCGAGCTCGAACCCCACGAGAAGCACGTCATCGATCTGGTGAACGACGAACGAACCGTCGGCGAAGTCTGTGACGAAAGCGAGATCGGCGAGTCCGAAACCCGTAAGGTCCTCCATACTTTTCTTTCGATCGGGGTACTCGGCTCCAAGGGCGCAAAAGAAGCGCCGCTCGCGCGTGAAATCGAAGAGGGTGAGGACTACGTTGGGATGGTCGAGCTCTATAACGAAATGTACCGACATTTATTTCGCCACATGTCGGGAGAGGTCGGTCCCATCGCGGAAATCATTCTGGAAAAGTATTTGAACGAGCTCAAGGAACAGCCCGATTCACTGCTTCAACGTGTTCGATTGCGGCGAGACGGCTCGCTCGATCCGCAGCAGCTCGAGAAGAATGTCCTTCAGTCCGAAGGCGATCAGCGAAAGGAGCATCTCATAGAGGCTCTAAACGAGTTGCTCTACGCCGAGCTCCTAGCGGTCAAACGGACTCTTGGAGCCTCCCATGAGAGTCAGCTCATTCAAATCTTCCGAAAAATGCGGGGGAACTTGTGACGCGGTCGTGGGGGGGATGGGCTCTCGAGCGTCTCGATTATCTCCGGCCTGGATGGTTGCCCTCCTTGCCTCTACCGCCCCTGCTAAAAGAGCCCGAGCTCGTTGGGGCCGCCACCTTGGGAGCTTTTATCGCTCTTGTCAACATCATCAGACTGCTCGCCGACTAGATATATGAGGAGTCGTCAGACCGCCCGCCCGCCTTCGTCACCCGTCGGCCGCCGCCGTGGTGTCGTTATTGGTGTCGTGGGGCCGACCGGATCCGGCAAGAGTGCCCTAGCGGTTTGTCTTGCCCGAAGTTTCGAGGGTGAGATCATTAGTTGCGACGCTCTGCAAGTTTATCGCCGTCTCGATATTGGTACCGGCAAGATTACCCCTCGCGAGAGAGCCGGTGTGCCTCATTATCTCCTGGATTTGATCGAACCCGATCAGGAATTTTCGGCCGCCGATTTCGTAGACTCCGCTTCGCCTTTGGTGCGGGAAATCGACCTTCGCGGAAATTTGCCGATCGTCGTTGGGGGGACCGGCCTCTACTTGCGTTCGCTCCGAAGAGGACTCTTCGAAGGGCCGGGGAAAATGCCCGAGATCCGAGATCGGATCTCCGAAATCGCACTTCGTCGAGGCTCACCTTACGTTCACCGAATATTGTCACGGCTGGATCCGGTCGCCGCGGCTCGCATCCATGTGAATGACCTGGTGAGAATGACTAGGGCGCTCGAAGTCACTCTGGCATCTCAAAATAAGATGAGCGACATGATGCTCGAGCGTCGGAGCCCCTTGGAAGAGTACGACGTTTATTGTCGTCGGACTGGCACCGGCTCGTGTCGGACCTCGTGAAGCGGATCGAACAGCGGGTGGAGCAGATGTTCGGGGCCGGGTTGGTAGACGAAGTCCGGAGTTTGGTAGCGGACTTCGGGACCGATATATCGGCGTTCAAGGCCATCGGATATCGTGAAATCGTGCGTTTCCTGAAGGGTGATATTCCTCTCGACGAAGCGATGCGCTTGACCGTCCAATCCACCGTTCAATATGCTAAACGGCAAATGACCTGGTTTCGGAGGGAAGAAGGTGTGAAGTGGTTTTCCGGCTGTGGTGACGATCCCGAGTTGTGTCATGAAGCGCGCGAGTATTTGCAGGTTGAGCTCGAGCGCCTCTCAACGGTCAGGCCGGTTAGTGATGAGGCTTTTGCCTCTACGCCTGCTCCGGACTCTGCGAGGCGGATCGAGCACACCATGTCAACCGATTCCGTGGCATCGGCTAGGCCCGACGGCCGGGGATGGAGCCAATGAGCCTACGCCAGCGAACGGATAGGAGCGGTCGGCCGCCACGCCAAAATACAAAGTCAGTTCGCCATACCGGTGGCGAGGGCGGAGAACTAGATGATACCGAGACACAAAGAAGGATGCGGGCCAGCGCGGAGCCGGCGGAGCGCTGAGCGATGGCGCGCCAGTCCGGGAGCATCGCCGTCGAAAAGATGGGAGATCCTCTATGCAAAAACAACCCCCAAATGTACAAGACGCCTTTCTCAATCACGCGAGACGAGAACGTCTGAATGTGATCACTTACCTGGTCAGTGGGACGAAACTCACCGGCCGGATCAAAAACTTCGACCGGTTCGCCATCATCATGGAGATTAATGGTATCGATCAGCTGATCTTCAAACATGCGATCTCGACCATAAGCGGCACTCGCCAGTTCGGTAATTATCTCAATCTGGAAGCCGTCGTGGGAGACGAGAACAAGGAGTGATACGCGCTCCTTTTGCGTCTCAACCGAATCTGCCCTCCTACGCCCTTCGGGCTTCGGCGAGGCCTCGCCGTAGCTCCGCGCCGAACCGCTTATAGGCGGAGCGGAGGCGGGCGACTTTGCGTTGATCTTTCAGCTGTTATGTCTTTTGTTCGCCTTTCTTATTCATTTCCTTGACACACCCGGCCGGCGTGCTATAATTCCCCGTTTAACTCAAGGATTAGAGATGTTTATCGACGTACAACGTGTGCCTCCTGAAGGGGAGCCGATCGATCGGGTGATCCCGGCTGAGAGCACGACTCCTCAAGAGCCGCAAGGCCTCCAAGACCCCCATGATAATGTGCGTCTGGTCGATAGCATCAGGATTTCAGCGCGGTTGTCTCCCGTTGAGGAGGGGAGTTTCTGTTTGCTGGGGAAAATGGATGCGTCCGTCGAGACGAACTGCGTGCGGTGTCTCGAGTCCTTTCTTATCGACGATTCACGAAGAGCTCGATCTGCTCTACCTTCCCCAGTCGAAGAATGTGGGAGCCGGAGCAGAAAAAGAAGAGGAGCGAGAGCTCGAAGAAGAGGATCTTGCGGTCAGCTTCTATCGAGATGACAAAATCGATTTGAATCAGATGATCTGGGAGCAGGTCTATTTGGCCCTCCCAATGAAACCTCTCTGCAAGGATGACTGCCGAGGCTTGTGCCCGCAGTGTGGTACGAACCTGAACCTCTCCCAGTGCAATTGCGAAAGAGATTTCGTCGATCCACGGTTGGCGGCTCTCAAGTCTTTATTGAAGTCGTAGGGTTGGTTGTGACGAGGCGCGGCGTTTCCGTGCTCAGAATTGTCCAGCCGGAATTTGAACCTGCAGAGTAACGAAAACTCTCGTTCACGAGTCGCGAAAGAGCTCGTGAGCATCAACAAAGGAGAAATAGCTAGAATGGCCAATCCCAAACGTCGCCATTCGAAGGCACGCCGCGACAAGCGTCGATCCCACAATGCACTCCCGCAGAAAAACTTTTCGGAGTGCCCGGAGTGTCACCAATCCCATCCTCCACACCGAGTATGCCCGTTCTGTGGCTTTTACAAGGGCAAACAGGTCATGGAGGTCAAGGAAGCCTGAGCCGGCTGGGAACCGAAGATACCGCGAACATATCGACGGGAGATTTGTGTCTTGGCGCGACTCATTGACGCCGACAGGCGCTCGGGGTTCAGGGCCCGAGATTGGCTAGGATCAGCAGCCGTGGTGCTTTGGGCCCTGCAACTGTCGGTCCGCGTTTCGCCTTCTGCCCTAGTTGTTTGCGTTCGTTTCCTTCGTAACCGGTTTCTTTTATCTATTTGGACTGATTCAGGATTGAACCATGGACAAAATCGCATTCCTTTTTCCGGGGCAGGGTTCGCAGCGTACAGGCATGGGGCAGTCCGCTGTCGAGACCTTTCCAGAGGCACGGCAAGTATTCGAGGAAGCAGATCGCGCGCTGAAATTCGCCCTTTCCGAGCTTTGTTTCGAGGGGCCGGACGAGAAGCTTCAACTCACGGAGAACACACAGCCTGCCATATTGGCTACGAGTATAGCTCTTTGCCGGGTGTTGACCGCGCGGGGATTGAAGCCTGACTACGTGGCGGGACACAGCCTCGGTGAATATTCCGCATTGGTCACTGCAGGTTCATTGCAACTCGCCGACGCTCTGAACCTGGTTCGGAAACGCGGTCGATACATGCAAGAAGCCGTACCGGTCGGCGTAGGCGCCATGGCTGCTATTCTCGGCCTATCCGCCAGACGAAGTTGAGGACATTTGTCGGGATGCGGCAGAAGGTGAGGTCGTTTCGCCCGCGAATTTCAACGGCTGCCGGACAAGTCGTGATCGCCGGTCACGCCGGGGCTGTGGAACGTGCCGCCTCTTTGTCCAAAGAGCGAGGCGCGCGAAAAGCCATTCCGCTGCCCGTGAGCGCACCTTTCCACTGTCGTCTCATGGAGCCGGCGGCCGAGAGACTCGCCGTCGATCTGAAGGCGGCTTCATTTTCGAAACTCGAAATGCCCTTGATAACCAACGTTGACGCCGCTCCTATCGTTGATGGAGCTCAGGCCCGTGACGCTCTCGAACGTCAAGTGGCATCGCCGGTGAGGTGGGAAGCGTCCGTTCAGAAGCTGGTTCAAGAGGGCGTGAACCGTTTCGTCGAAGTCGGCCCGGGAAAGGTACTGTCGGGCCTGGTGCGAAAAATCCACCGCGAAGCGCAAGTCGCTTCCGTGGACGGTCCCGCCGGTGTGGAGAAAGCGCTCGGTGGGTGAGCTCGAGGCAAAGTGGCGGTTGTAACCGGAGGGTCGCATGGTATCGGTCGGTCGGTGGCTGAAGTCTTGCCACGGGGACGTTGGAAGCCGAGGACGTGGCCGAAGCCGGTGCTTTTCCTGGTATCCTTTCGGGCCGGGCTATCTGACGCGGGCAGGTTTTACAGGTTCACTGGCGGGCATGTATATGTAATGACCAGGCGCTAGCAGTCAGCGGTCATGCAGTTAGCGGATCAGATAGATGCCGGCTGTAGCAGTTAGATCGCGCCAGGCTGTTGCCTCGAGCCGGAAGCCATCGAGCAGTCAGAATATAGAAGACAGAAGACCGAATTTTGTGATACAAATCTCGTTTTTATGACTATCACGTATAGTCGAGGGAGGACTGAATGAGCAAGGTAGATGTTTCCAAGGTGATCGACATCGTTGCAGAGCAACTGAACGTGGACAAAGACGAAGTGACTCAGGACGCTTCTTTCGTGGAAGATCTGGGAGCCGACTCTCTGGATCAGGTTGAGCTGGTGATGCGACTCGAAGAGGAGTTCGGCATCGAGATTCCGGACGAGGACGCTGAGAAAATCACCCGCGTGAAAGAAGCCATCTCATATATAGAAGAGCACGGGAAGTAATATCGGAATCTACCGGACCGTTCCGAATCTCGAGGAAAGGTTTAGGGGAGGCTTTGGCTTGAATAGAAGAGTTGTGGTTACCGGTGTGGGGCTGGTTTCCTCCGTGGGCATTGGGACACGGGAGACCTGGAAGGCTCTGCTGGAGGGAAAAAGCGGAATCGGACCCATCACCCACTTCGACGCAACTAAATTCAGCACTCGGATTGCCGGTGAGGTCAAGGATTTCGATCCACTCCAATTTGCTGACAAAAAAGAAGCCCGGAAGATGGATGTCTTCATTCATTATGCCTTGGCGGCATCCACTTTCGCCATGGAGGACTCGGGGCTCGAGATCACTTCGAAAAACGCCGGGCGGGTTGGAGTCTTCATTGGTTCCGGTATCGGGGGCTTCGCGACCATTGAACGAGAGCATGAGGCTCTCCTCAAGGGTGGGCCCAGGAAAATCTCTCCCTTCTTCATTCCCGCTACGATCATCAACCTTGCATCCGGCCAAGTCTCGATTCGTTTTGGTGCCAAAGGCCCGAACTCGGCGACGGCGACGGCTTGCTCGGCGAGCTCTCATGCCATCGGAGATGCGTTCAAGATTATCCAACGGGGCCAGGCCGACGTCATGATTGCGGGAGGGTCGGAGGCGGCTATCACTCCCATGGGGATTGGGGGATTCGCCGCCATGCGCGCTCTGTCTCGACGTAATGACGAGCCGGAAAAGGCTTCTCGACCCTTCGACAAAGAACGTGATGGTTTCATCGTCGGCGAAGGCTCCGGCGTCATCATCGTGGAGAATCTGGAGAGTGCCCGGGCTCGGGGTGCGTCGATCTATGCGGAAATTGTCGGCTACGGAATGACTTCCGACGCTTATCATATTACGGCCCCGTCCATGGATGGCGACGGGGCGAAGCGTGTCATGCGTCAAGCTTTGGACGACGCTGGGGTGAGTCCTGAACAAATTGGGTATATCAACGCCCACGGAACCTCGACACAGTACAATGATAGAACCGAGACGATCGCCATCAAGGAAGTGTTTGGAGAGCACGCTCGTCGTCTCGCCGTGAGCTCCACGAAATCCATGACGGGGCATCTTCTGGGCGGTGCGGGAGGAATGGAAGCCGGCATCACCGCTCTCGCAATGAAAGAAAAGATTCTGCCGCCGACGACCAATTACGAAATCCCGGATCCGGAATGTGACTTGGACTACGTGCCGAATGAAGCTCGACCCGCTGAGGTCGAATATGCACTTTCGAACTCCTTCGGATTCGGGGGAACGAACGCGTCACTTCTTTTTAAACGTTACTCGGAATAAGGAGAGCCTAGAATTCACGTGGATGGTCGAGAATCAATTGCACCGAGGGAGCCGGGAATCACATCCGATCTCTCGCCCGACCCTTCGATTGCCCTGATTTCCGGGGGACAGGTAGATTTGTCGTTGGACCATGACTGAGAACCCCAGCCGTCGAACAGGGATTGCATACAGCGAGACGTTCAAGGACCACAAGACCGGTGACGGTCATCCCGACAGTCCTCATAGGATGGCGGCCATTCGTCGCGCACTCGATGCACCGTCGCTCGAGGGAAAATACGTCCCTTTGAAGCCGAGGAGCGCCGAGCGGGATGAAGTCCTTCTTCTGCACACGGAACGCCACTATGAAGAGGTTCTCGGAACTCGCGATCGTGAGTCCGTCTATCTCGATGAGGATACCGTCACTTCGCCGGGGTCCGCCGACGTTGCTTTGTTGGCGGTTGGGGCGGTATTGACCTGCGTAGATGCCGTGCTCGACGGACAGGTGGACAATGCTTTTGCCTTGGTGCGCCCTCCCGGCCATCATGCCAAACCCGACAAGGCCATGGGCTTTTGTCTCTTCAACAACATTGCCATCGCTGCTCAGTACGCGCTCCGGAATCGAGGGTTGAAACGTGTACTCATCGTCGACTTCGATCTACACCATGGCAACGGGACCCAAAAGGCTTTTTACACCTCGCCCGAGGTGCTGTTTATTTCCACCCACCAGTGGCCTTATTATCCCGGAACGGGCGGACTCGAGGAGATTGGAAAGGAGGCTGGAAGAGGCTTCACGCTCAACGTGCCTCTTTCCGCGGGAGCCGGCGATGAAGAATGCGTCCAGGTCTTTCGAAAGATCGTGGGTCCCGTGGGACGAGAATTCTCTCCCGATCTCGTCCTGGTTTCAGCGGGATTCGACGCCCACCATCAGAATCCTTTGGGAACCCTCCAGCTCACTCCATCGGGATACGCCGCTCTGACGAAAGAGATACTCGACATCGCTCACGATGTCTGCGGAGGTAAAGCGGTTTTCTCCCTCGAGGGGGGATATCACCTGGCGGGGCTCGAGGAGTCCGTCACGAGAGTTGTGGAGGTGATGGCAGGGCAGAGCGGGGGAACGGAGATTCAGCCTGCCTCGGACGTGGCATCTTCGACAATCGATTCGGTTCGCCGAACCTATGGAGAGTTCTGGAAGAGTCTCCGATAACAGCGGGTAGAGAACCCAAGAACTCGAGCACCCGAGAACTCAGAATGGAGCAGGAGGACGGCTAAACGGCCGTCGTCTTCCGGAAATACGAGAAAACGGAAGACAGAGCTGGTCTCGGACCGCAAATTTGGCGAAACCCCCAGGCGCGTTGTGAATAGAGGTTATTGGTCTAACTAGTTGTTTATAAAAGGATTATTGCTCTGTGTCGATTCGGGAGGAACATATCGTTCTTCAAATGTGATATAAGCTACTTTGTATAATGGTGGTCCTCTGGGGCCCTAGTAGTGACAGTCCGGGACTCATACACACGGGTTTGGATGGAGAGCCGGAGTGGGAGGCGGCCTATGGCTAAGAAAGCGACAAAGAACATAGTTAAGAAAACGGCGGCCAAAAAAGTGGTCAAGAAGAAAACTGCCTCAAAAGCCGCCCCAAAACCAAAGGTGCAGAAAAAAAAGAAGACCAAGGCGGCCAAGAGCGCTACTTCTGACTTTCCCAACAGAATCGGTCTCGCGGTTCAGCACGTCAACTATTTGACCTACAAAGTGGAGCAAGTTCGGAAATTCTATGGAGACGTCCTGGGGTTCAAGACCGAACAGAGCGAATCGAAACTGAACTATCTTTATGTCCATATCACACCTAACTCGACTCTTGGTTTCATGCCTCCCCATCCTCACATGACCGGCGAGCAACCGCCCCCGAAGGAACCGACGCTCTACTTCGTTGTGGAGGACGTGGACAAGGTCTTTGCCACATTAATGGCAAAGGGCGTGGCGTTCATGGGGCCGCCTCAAGAGATGCCCTGGGGCCACCGCGTCGTCATGACGACGGATCCGGAGGGTCGCACCGTCATGTTGGGCTCCGAGTACGAATCCAAAGAAGAGTAGTTCTCGAGGTTTCTTTTAGGGATCCGCCGGACTCGAAATCCCCTGACGCGGCAGAGCCGCAACCAGAAAAGGGGCGTCGCGGCTTGCCGCGAGCTGTCAGCCGTCAGCAATCAGCGGTCAGCTCCCGGAAAATTGTTTACTTTTTGCATTCAATTTCACAGATCAGGGACTGATGGAGCGGTGTAGGCACCTTCGCTGCCAAGCACCGGGCGTCAAGGTATGAACTCTCTTTTCAGGTTCGTTCGCCAACTCATCGATATTCCCTCGGTAACAGGAAATGAGGGCGACCTGGCCCGGTTCCTGGCTAAAGGACTCGCAGAGCGCGGATTCGAGCCGGAGCTTCAACAAGTAGCTGGGGATCGCGCCAACGTCTTCGCTTCGACCGGAGAGCGGACACGTGTTGTTTTTTGCACCCATCTCGATACGGTTCCACCCTTCTACGGGAGCTCGGAAGACGAGCAATACATCTACGGGCGCGGGGCCTGCGATGCGAAGGGCATCTCTGGCGGCCATGGTCTCGTCCGCCGCGAAACTTCGCAACGAGGGTGCTACGGGCCTGGGGCTCCTGTTCGTCGTAGGAGAAGAGCTGGACAGTGTGGGGGCCAAAGCGGCGAACCAAATCGGTTTTGAATCGAGCTACGTGCTCGTGGGAGAGCCTACGCAAAACCGCCTGGCGAGCGGCCACAAGGGCACCTTCAAGTTCGCTCTGCGTGCGCGGGGGAAGGCGGCGCACTCCGCCTACCCTGATCTGGGTGACTCCGCCATCGATCGCTTGCTGCGTAAGCTCGACCGAGCTCCTTGGTGCCGATTGGGGACGGAGCGAATTGCTTGGAGACGCAACCGTTAATATCGGGAAGCTGTCGGGAGGTGTGGCGGCGAATGTGATCGCGCCCGAGGCCGAAGCCCATGTTTATGTCAGGGTTGTAGGGCGAGCTTCCGAAGCAAAATCCAAATTGGAGCAGCTGCTCGGTGGTGATTCTCAGTTGAGCTACGAGATCATTGCTCAAAACGACGCTGTTTTCTGTGAGGTCTTGCCCGGCTTCCCGGCTGAACCGGTGGCCTTTGGCACGGACATACCGTCTCTAACAAGGCTCGGTAAGCCCTTGCTCCTAGGGCCCGGTTCCATTCACGACGCACATACGGACCATGAAAAAGTTGGAAAAGACGAGCTGACCAGGGCCGTGGAGCTATACTGCCGTATAGGACGCTCACTTCTGGAGAAAACTGAATGACCCGACTGGATAGGCCCTTGCGAACCGCGATCCTGGGAGCCACCGGCGCGGTAGGTCAACGATTTATCGAAGCTCTTGCCTCTCATCCTTGGTTCGAGATAACTCGTCTCTCGGCTTCCGAGCGGTCGGAGGGCAAGGGCTACCACGAAGCCTGCCGGTGGCAGCTATCAACACCCATTCCAGAGCGGATCGCAGCGATGCCGGTGGAAGACGTCAATCCGCGTGAAGATATTGATGTGGCCTTTTCGGCGCTCTCCGCCGGTGTTGCGTTGGATGTGGAGCTCGATTGGGCGAAAAACGGCGCCGCGGTGTTCAGTAACGCCGGGAGCTACCGTATGGAGGATGACGTACCGCTGCTGATTCCGGAGGTCAACGGAGATCATCTCGAGTTGGTAAGACGGCAGTCCAAAAGGCGCGGCTTTCCTCCGTCCGGCTTCATCGCGACCAATCCCAACTGTTCCACCACGTTTCTCGCCATGGCAATGGCGCCACTCGAGAGAGCCTTCGGCCTCACTCGGGTTTCTGTAGTAACCTTGCAGGCTGTTTCGGGCGCCGGCTATCCGGGGTTGTCCTCGATGGACATCCTGGGAAACGTCATCCCCTTCATTTCCGGAGAAGAAACGAAAATGGAGCAGGAAACCTGCAAGATCCTTGGGCGCCTCGCTGACGGAAAGGTCGAGCCCGCGGGTGTCATGGTCTCCGCCCAGGTGAATCGTGTCCCGGTGCGGGATGGGCACATCGAATCGGTATCCTTCGAGACGGCTCGTTCCTGTGGAATCGACGAGATCCGTGAAGCCCTCGGGACGTTTCGAGGAGAGCCCCAGGAGCTTGGACTACCTTCGGCTCCTCAAAGGCCGATCGTTTTCGTTGAAGGAGCCGACCGACCACAACCTCGGCTAGATCTCTATCGAGAAAAGGCGATGGCGACACTCGTGGGCCGTCTCCGCCATTGTCCCGTTCTCGGTTTCAAGATGTCGATTCTGGGTCACAATACCGTCCGCGGCGCAGCGGGGGGATCGGTGCTCAACGCGGAGCTCGCCGTTGCCAAACGGTTCTTGAGAGGTCGCGAGTGATCGTCCTCAAGTTCGGCGGCACTTCGGTTCAGGATGGGGCCGCGATGCGCCGATCGGTGGACATCGTTGCGGATCAGAAGGAGCGGCGCCCTCTTGTCGTGCTTTCCGCCATCGGCGGTGCCACGAACGCCTTCCTGCGTCTGGGGCAAACGGCGCTTACCGGCGATACTCGGGCGGCCCAGGAGATCTTGGCCGACCTCATCAGCCGCCATCGCTGGATTTTGTTCGACCTCGATCTCGAGCCGGAGAGCGAGCGCGAGGTGGCCGACACGATCGGCCGCTGCGGCGAAGAGTTGAACGATTTTATTCGCGGCGTGGTGCTCTTGCGAGAGCTCACCCCCCGAATCCAGGACGCGATTGCCGGATACGGCGAGCGTCTCTCAACGCTCCTTTTCTCGGCGCGAGCCCAAAGAGTGGGCGTCGATGCCGCACTCGTCGACGCACGGGACATCGTTGTGACCGACGACAAATACACCAAGGCTCGTCCCAATCGCTCCGTTTTGGAAAGTAGAGCCAAAGACGAGCTCCTTCCGCTGCTACGAGCCGGTCGCGTTCCGATAACCCAAGGATTCGTCGGTTCCACCGAAAAACGGCGTACCGACGACTTTGGGACGTGGAGGATCCGACTACACGGCCTCTTTATTGGGAGCCGCTCTCGATGCCGAAGAGGTTCAGATTTGGACGGACGTGGACGGTATGCTCACGGCAGACAGCCGTATCGTGCCGGAGTGTATGAAGGTCCGCGAGATATCTTTCGAAGAGGCGGCCGAATTGGCCTATTTCGGGGCCAAAGTTCTTCATCCATCCACGATCGAGCCTGCAGTGAGCTCGGCCATTCCCGTCCGCATCTTGAATTCCCGGCGTCCCGGCGAGAGCGGCACGAGAATCACCGTGAGCCCGAGCAAAATCGAGTTCCCGGTAAAATCCATCGCCGTCAAGAAGGGAATCACCACCGTTCACGTTCAATCACTTCGGATGTTGATGGCCCATGGATTCCTGCGTTCCATGTTCGAGGTTTTCGACCGGCACGAAGTCTCGGTCGAATCTCGTCTCGACGTCGGAAGTCAGTGTTTCTCTGACTGTGGAGGGTGCGGAGCGGCTCGACTCGGTCGTGGAGGAGCTCTCGCGTTTCTCGAGAGTCAAGGTGGAGACGTCATGCGCCATCGTTTGCATCGTAGGAGAGGGGCTTCGTTCGACGCCGGGTGTCGCGGCCCGAACCTTTCGCGCCCTCGAGGACATCAATGTGCTCATGATCTCCCAGGGGGCTTCGGAGATTAATCTCTCTTTCGTTGTGCACGAAGGTGAGGCCGAGGAATCGGTTCGACGTCTACACGAGGAATTCTTCTCGGGGACGGATTGGCCGGATGTCTTCGAGCCGCTCGATTTGGAGACCATAACGTGAAATTGATATTGCTTGGCTACGGTCGTATGGGCAGGGAAGTCGAGCGGTTGGCAATTCAAAAAGGCTACGAGGTCGTGGCGAAACTCGATCTGGAGAACAATCAGAACGGAGCCGGGCTGGAAAAGCGTGGAAACTACGGGCGAGGAGATCGTCATCGAGTTCACCTGGCCGGATGCCGTTTTGCCCAATATTCGTCACGTGACGGAGCGAGGGCTCCGGATGGTTGTAGGGACGACCGGCTGGTACGAGCATCTGGACGAGGCGCGACGGATCGTTACCGATTCAGGCACGGGGCTGGTTTATGGCGCGAATTTCTCGATCGGTGCCAATCTCCTGTTCAAGATGACCGAACATGCGGCAAAGCTATTCAACCGGTTCGAGAACTATGACCCCTACGTGTTCGAGCACCACCACACGAGGCAAGGTCGATGCGCCGAGCGGGACCGCGGTGAAATTGGGTGAGTCCCTTGTCGAGGCGATCGAAAGAAAAAACCATACGCCAGATAGGAAATCCAGAGGGTCGCATCGAGTCGGACGCGGTTCATGTCGCGAGTTTGCGAGCGGGCACGGCATTCGGCCAACATCGGGTAGGGTTTCGACAGCCCGGCCGATACTCTGGAGTTGACTCTGACGTCCCGAGGGCGGGAGGGATTGGCTCAGGGAACGCTTTTTCGCCGCCGAATGGATCAAAGACAAGAAGGGATTCTTTGATTTCTCGGAGTGTTTGGGACTCTAAAGAAAGAACTCAAGAACTAGAACTCGAGAACTCGAGAAAAGAAAATGTGAGTTAGGATTCTGAAGACAGAGATTCGAAGAAGATCAGAAGAGGAGTAGGGTGATGAAAGAGGAATGGCAGGGGACCTTTACGGCAGTAGTGACGCCGTTCAATCCGGACGGAACGCTCGATGAAAAGAGCCTCCGTAAACTCGTGGACTTTCAGGTCGATGGCGGGGTCGAAGGTTTGGTCCCGTGTGGCACCACGGGCGAAAGCGTCACGATGAGCTTGGAGGAGCAAAAGCGTGTCGTTCGAGTCGTGTTGGAGCAAGTCGACGGAAGGGTGGCCGTTGTCGCCGGCGCCGGTGGAAATGCGACGGAGAAAGTGGTCACCGCAGCCCGCGAAATGGAATCTCTCGGAGCAGACGCCATCCTGTCCGTGGTTCCTTACTACAACAAGCCGACACAAGAGGGAATGTTTCAGCATTTCTCGAAAGTGGCGGACGCCGTCTCGGTGCCGGTCATCTTATACAACGTCCCCGGTCGAACCAGTTCCAATATGCTTCCCGATACGGTCCTGCGGCTCGCAGAGCATGAGAACGTAAAAGCCGTCAAGGAGGCTTCGGGCAACCTCGTCCAGGTTATGGAGATTTTGAGAGGAGCTCCAGAAGGATTTCGGGTGCTCTCCGGCGAGGACAATCTCACCTTTCCCCTTTTGAGCCTGGGCGGGCACGGCGTCATCTCGGTTGTTTCGAACGAAGTGCCCATGATGATGAGTCGGATGGTCAGAGACGGCCTGTCCGGTAACTGGAACGACGCTCGGGACCTTCACTACAAGCTTCTGGGGCTGATGAACACCAATTTCATCGAGACCAATCCAACGCCTGTAAAGGCCGCCCTGGCGATGATGGGGCTCATCCAAGAGGCTTATCGTCTTCCCCTGGTTCCGATGAAGGAAGACAATCGAGAGCGGCTCAGAGACCATTTGGTCACGCTCGAGCTCGTTGAAGGCTGAGGACAAGGTACTCGATCTCAAAAGCACCGGTTTCGAGGGTTCAGTCAAAAATGGGAAGTTATTCTTGTTGGGCCCTAAAGAGGACTCAACGCAGAGACGCGGGACGCAAAGTGAAGCCAGCGCTAGGACCGTCTCGTTGTCGTCTTTTGGCGCAGCCCAGATCTTTTCCTTCGAGCTTTCAATCGAGGAATGACTTTCGTGGAAGGTGGGCACTGAGATGACGAACACGGACGAAGCTCGTTGGATTCGCGGAGCTCGAGGAGACCATCAACGAGCTGTTCGCGCTCGAACACTCGGAGCTCGGTGAGGAGGCGGTGAATGCTTTCTCGGAGCTCAGAAAACGTCTCACCGCCGGCGAAGTTCGAGCCGCTCATCGAGGGCATCGTGGGTGGGAGGTCAACACTTGGGTCAAGAAGGGGATCCTGCTGGGCTTTCGGATTGGGCAAATCGAAGATTACTCCATCAATCGGCGTTTCCCGTTTTTCGACAAAGAGACCTTTCCTCCCCGAGAGCTTCAGATTTATGACGGAGTGCGGTTGGTGCCAGGCGGATCGTCCATTCGCGACGGGGCTTTCATCGGAAGGGGTGTGGTTTGCATGCCGCCGATGTTCATCAACGTGGGAGCCTATGTTTCGCGAAGGAACGATGATTGACTCCCATGCCCTCGTCGGCTCCTGCGCGCAAATCGGAAAACACGTCCACCTTTCGGCGAGTGCGCAAATCGGAGGAGTGCTCGAGCCTGTGGGTGCCAGTCCGGTTATTATCGAGGATGACGTTCTCGTGGGAGGAAACTGCGGGATCTACGAGGGAACACTCGTCAAAAAAGGCGCCGTGTTGGGTGCGGGTACCATCCTGACACGTTCGACACCCGTATACGATTTGGTCCATGAGATCGTGCTACGGGGTGATCGAAACAAGCCCTTGACCATACCCCGTGGGGCGGTGGTCATACCGGGAAGCCGGCCCGCGAAGGGTGACTTCGCGTCGCGCGAGGGCCTACACGTTTATACGCCCGTTATTGTCAAATATCGTGATCCGGGAACCGATGCGGCGGTAGCCCTCGAAAACGCCCTAAGTTGAACATGCAGAGAGATGTCAGAACCCAAGGACTCAGCACTCAAGTACGCAGAATGAATATGCGCTCGGCGCTTCGCGCCTCGTTCAGGAAATATTCGAAATGTACATCCTGATGGCGACGGCGGAGCCGCCTCCTGTTACATTCTGAGTTCTCGAGTTCTTGAGTCCTTGAGTTCTGGATTCTTGAGTTCTTCTTCGCCTACGTCATTCCGCCGTCTATCGCGATGACTTGGCCGGTGATATAATCCGCGTCCGAAGAACACAAAAAACAAACCAGTTTCGCAACATCTTCGGGCGTCCCGGGCTTTTTGAGGGGGATCTTTTCCAGGAAGACTTGGCGGGCCTTATCGGGTAGCTGTGAGGTCATTTCGGTCTCGATGAAACCCGGTGCGATGGCGTTGACGTTGATGTTCCGCGGTGCGAGCTCTTTGGCGAGAGTTCTGGTTAGTGCGATGACGCCTGCCTTCGATGCCGAGTAGTTGGCTTGACCCGCGTTTCCGGTAATCCCGACCACCGAAGCCAAGTTGACGATTTTTCCGTGACGAGCTTTAACCATGGTTTTCGCGGCCGCTTGGCACCCGAAAAAGGTTCCCCGAAGATTGATGTCGATAACCTGGTTCCAGTGCTCTTCCGTCATGCGAAGCGCGAGGGTGTCACGGGTGATCCCTGCATTGTTGACGAAGATATCGAGTCGTCCCATTTCGGTGACCGTTTGGTGAACGAGAGACTCCACGTCCTCACGCTTTCCGACGTTGCAGAGGATGGCTCTCGATCTTCTGCCGAGATCCGTGATCTCGGCGGCCGTCGAGCCGGCCAGCGACTCCTCGACGTCAGAGATGACAACATCGGCGCCTCCGGCGGCAAGCTCGAGCGCGATGGCTCGGCCGATCCCCCGTGCTGAACCTGTTACGATCGCAACCTGTCCCTCAAACCGTTGACCTGATTGGTTTTCCGTCATGATGATCTCCTCTAGTGTCCGGAACTTTTGGGTTGTCCCGAGTCCTTTCTGACTCGGCCTGAGCGTGCCAAAAACGCCCGGAATCGGGGCTCGGACTGAAGGGGCGCGAACTCGACGGCCGTTTGGGCATCTGCTCGCCGCGGGGGATGGATCTCGACCGCCGTTTGAAGAGCGTCGAGAGCGGCATTCCGGTCCCCCAGTTCAACGTATGCGAGGGCAAGATTGTAAAACGCCTCATCGCAGTCGGGATGATTCTTGAGGGCGTTTCTGAGATCCAGTATAGCTTCCTCGATTTTATGGAGACGCAAATGCGCGATACCCCGGTGGAGCAACGCGACATGGTCATCGGCTTGTCTTTTTAGAGCTTCGTTGAAGAATTCGATTGCTTCTTCGAGATGGTTCTCGGCCATGTGAACGAGCCCCTTGATGACGTGACCGTCGATGCAACCGGGATCCATCTGGAGTATCTCTTCGGAGACCGCCAGGGCTTCGCGGTGGCGCGAATCCTCCAGCAGAGCGTTGGCTTTGGCGATGCGCGCGTCGAGCTTATAAGGGGCTTGGCCGATTGCTCGGTCGTAATGTGCGATAGCCTCTTGAAGGGCGCCCATGTCATGTAGCGCGGCGCCGCGGTTGTAAGTCACATCGTCATTATCCGGCGAATAACGCAGAACCTCGTCGAAACATCGGATGGCTTCCGAGGGCCGCCCGAGCTCACGCAAGACAACACCACGATTGTGAAGCGAGGCGAGGTGGTTGGGCATGATTTCGAGGGCCCGGTTGTAGTCAACCAGAGCCTCCTCCAGGCGGTCCAGCAGGTCGAATGCGATGCCTCTGTTGTAAAAGGCAAGGTATGAGCGGGGATTGAGGGAAAGTGCCCGGTTGAGATAGCGCAGCGCCCGGTCCGGGGCGTTTTCTTCGATACATTTGACGCCCAGGTCGACGTAGCGCTCATCAAGTGTAATTCGATCCATAGCGAGCCAGGATAGCCGCTCTTAAAACTTGAGACAAATCCCATCCGGATGGCTTTCAACCCGGTCGGGCAGGGGCTCGGGACGGACTCGCAAATCTAACGTTGAACATCCACGGACTTGGCGCCGATACTGCACTCGTCTTCAGGGCCGGCGGCGACGGTTCCTCGAACAACGAGAGATTGCTGGTCGGCCAACTCGTTCCTGGGCAGATTTCGGCCCCCTCGATGAATTTCGGTGGCCGAGCCGATATAGACGGTGTAGGTTCGGGAACCCGAGTGAAGCTCGAAGGAGTCGCGATCAATGACGCGGGTCAATTTACCTCTCAACGACACGGACTCGCCCGGGGCGGGACAAGACGTTCGAGAACCCCTCTGCGGAGGCGAGAGTATCGTTGAAGTCGAAGAGCGGGGAGGTACGGTTGTGGTTGCCGGTTCCGATAGGACCGGCTTGGGTTTGGGGCCGGCGGGTTGAACGCCGCTGACTCCACGGACCCGGACCTCGTCCAGAAGGATGGCATTACCCTCGACCAGTCGAATTTTGAGGCGAATGAAGTCTCCTTTCTGGGCTGCCGTGACTTCGATTTTTCCGAGGCGCTCGTCGTCGCGGTAAAAAAGCAAGTGCAAGTCGCCACCGGGTAGCTCCTGAATCGTGACTCTACCGTTTTCTCCTCGTTTGCGGGGAGTGAGACTCATCTCCCGCTTTTCTTCCACCGAAACTCGGATCTCGTTGAGAGGAATCTCCGTGTCGATTTCGCATCTTATCGTCACGGAGACGAGAGGTCCGCTGGTCTGTAACAAAAACAGGAGTAGAAAAACGATCGAGGGCATAACCGGGTTGCACCTTTTCCAATTCTCAATTTACCTCATGCGGACCCCGGTACCAAGGGACGTCGTTTGCTATCATGCGATGGTGACGACGTTTTCGGCCAAATTGCTCTCATGGTATCGGCGTCATCATCGTCGTCTGCCTTGGCGGGATGACCCGGAACCCTACCGGGTTTGGGTTTCGGAGTTGATGCTCCAACAGACTCAGGTGAAGACGGTGCTTCCCTACTTCGAGCGCTTCTTGAAACGGTTCCCGAATGTCGAGGCATTGGCTGCGGCCGACGAACAGGACGTTCTGGCGGCGTGGTCGGGATTGGGATATTACCGGCGAGCTAAAGCGCTTCATCGGGCCGCTCGGATTATCATGTGTGAGCGTCACGGAGCGTTGCCTACAACGTACGAGGCATGGATCGCTCTACCAGGCATCGGACGCTACACGGCCGGTGCCATCATGTCCATCGCCTACGGTGAGCCTTATCCCATTCTCGACGGCAATGTATCGCGGGTCTTGACGCGACTCGATCGGATTCATGGTGACCCGCGATCGAGCCAGGTCCAGAAGGAGCTCTGGAAGAAGGCGAAAGAAATTCTTCCTGATCGTTCGGTCTCGGATTTCAATCAAGCTCTGATGGAGCTCGGAGCTTTGGTATGCACACCGAGAAAACCACGATGTCTCGTATGTCCTCTCACGGATGATTGCCTGGCGCGTCGAACTGGGCTCGAAAACGAGCTGCCGGAGTCGGCTGCACGGGCCGAGCGGGTGGTTGTGACTATGGCTGCCGCCGTGGTTCGACGCGGCGCGCGAGTGCTCCTGTACCGCCGGCAAGCCCAAGAGTTGATGCGAGATCTTTGGGAGCTTCCAGGAGGGACCTGTCGAGAGCAGGAACAACCGACCGTGGGGCTGATGCGGGAAGCGCGAGAGCGTTACGGGCTCGAACTGGAACCGACTCGGGAGTTCGCGAAGGTCGGCCACTCCATCATGAATCGAAAAATTACGCTTCATGCTTTCGAGGCTCGACTGAAGGGACGACTGGGAAAACGTAGCCCTTCACGCACCTGGATCGAACCGGAGGAGGTCGTAAAGTTGCCTGTTTCTTCGATGACCTTGAAGGTTCTTAAAAGACTCGATTAGAATTTCGAGACCTGTAAGCTATATTGGGACATGCGAAAGCTTGCCATTCTTTGACTTTCGCGGCAATGCTCGGCCTGCCCGCGTCCGGGCGCTCTCAATCCAATCCGGATGATCTTTATCTGAATGGACTCGAGAGTTACAACGAGGGTCGATTCGAGGAAGCTATCGGACTGTTGCGACGAGCGGCCGCCCTTCGGCCCAACATTCCAGACTACCGTTACAGTCTCGGATTGGCCTACTTGAAAGGCGGTCAATCGAAGGAAGCGGCTAGAGAGTTGGAGGCGGTTCGAGGAATGATCGGCATGCGGCGGGAGACCCGGATCAAAGAGCCGGAAGTGCTCCTGCATGCCGCTACCGCCTATATCCAGCTCGACCGGCTGAGAACCGCTAGAAAACGTCTCGAGGCCGCTCTCAGAGCGGACCCGGAGTATGCCGAAGCTCTTTACAGCCTCGGGATCGTAGAGCAAAGGGAAGGGCATTCGGAAAAGGCGATCGAGCACTTCCGATCTGTTTTGGCCGTCGAGCCCGATCATCCCGACGCCAACCTGGCCATGGCCGAGTCCTTGCGCTACCAGGGTAAGGAAGCCGAGGCTCTCGAGATGCTTCGTCACGCGGTCCATGGAGCGCCGGTCGACATTGGTATCCTAATGGCTCTGGGCTCAGCGGCATTCGAACAAGGTGAGATTCAAGAAGCCGAACAAGCTTTTCGTCAAGCTTTGGCGGTTGAGCCTACGAGCTTCGAGATAGCGTTCAGTTTGGGGACGGTTCTCATTTCTCGGCAGGCCTATGAGGAGGCCATCAAGCTCCTGGAGCCTCTCGACTCCGGCGATAGTCCCCACGACGGAGCGAGCTACAATTTGGCGCAGGCCTATCGAAGCGCCGGTCGAAATGAAGACGCCGCTAGAGCTCTAGAAAATCTATTGCAGCGGGCTCCGGAGTACCCGGAGGCGAACTTCGTGCTAGCGATAATACGTGAGTCTCTGGGCGACGGGGCGGGAGCGGAAGAGGCTTATCGAAAAGAGATCGAGCTGGCGCCGCTATTTATCCCCGCTTATGTCAACCTCGCCGTTCTATTGGAAAACGACGCCCGAGTGGAGGAAGCATTGCAGATGTTGGAGACGGCGCTTCGACACTGTACGCCGGAGGACGAGGCTTTGAAGGGGCAGATCGAAGCCGCCCTCGCCGCCATGAAAGAATCCGGCTCTTAGGCACTCAAGAAAAAGACTCAACGCAAAGTCGCAGAGACGCAAGGTGAGGTTTGGCGTCAAGATCGGTTGGTCATCCTTCTTCGTGAAGTTCAAATCTTCGTCGTTGAGGTTTCTGGGACAGTCTCTTCCCGTGAATCTCTCGAGCATGCCGGAGTCGGGACAATCCGTTGCCCCTTGGGCGTTCAATCCTTGATCCGCTTTGCGTCTTGGCGCCTTAGCGTCTTTGCGTTTTTTCTTCGGTGTTTTTACTAATACGCCCTTTTATGACGGGGCCGGATGGGTTTCGACCGCATGTGCCGCCACGCAAGCGGCCGATACCCACCACTCCGACCCCAACTTGGTGGGAGAGCCGAGCCAAAGTTTGCGTTATCCAAGTAAGAGTTGCTCGACCCCCACCGACTCCAACATAGGCAATTGCGGTGCCAGTTCCTGTGAGGCTCTCAACAGTCTGATGGAAAAAGACTTAAGCACTCACGGCGTAGTCTGGAGCTGTCATCTCGAGAAGACGCCCCTGACCTTTTTAGCGGTCGGTTGAGTAAGAAGACAGAATACAGAAGGCAGAATTCAGCCCGCCTCAGCTCCGCCCCGGTGCGATTCTGGGCGGAGCTGCGGCGGACTAGTCGCCACCGTCGTCCGGATTCTAGTGTGCTAGTATGGAGAGTTTTTGAGGGAAATCATGTCTAAAACGTACAACTACGAAGCCATCGAGACTAAATGGCAAAAACGTTGGATCGATAAGCGGGTGTTCGAGGTCGGTGAAGATTCCAGTGCGCCCGAGTACTACTGCCTTCCAATGCTTCCTTACCCCTCCGGTAAGATCCATATGGGGCACGTACGCAACTACTCCATTGTCGATGTCGTGTCGCGTTTCAAGTCCATGCGGGGCTTCAATGTCTTACACCCCATCGGTTGGGATGCTCTGGGTTTGCCGGCGGAAAACGCGGCGCTCAAACATGGAGCTCACCCGGATACGTGGACGAGGTCGAATATCGAGCACATGAAGCGCCAACTCCAGCGGTTGGGCTTTTCTTACGACTGGCAACGGGAGATCGCCACCTGTGACCCGTCCTACTATCGATGGAACCAGTGGTTCTTCATCCAGATGTGGAAACGTGGGCTTGCCTATAGGAAGAAGGCGGGAGTCAATTGGTGTCCCACCTGCATGACGGTGCTCGCGAACGAGCAAGTCGAGGGAGGACAATGCTGGAGGTGCGACTCGGAAGTCGTAGACCGGGAGCTCGAACAGTGGTTCTTGAAGATCACCGACTACGCCGATGAGCTTCTAACCGCAATGGACCAGCTTGACGATTGGCCCGAACGAGTCCTCACGATGCAGCGCAACTGGATCGGGCGGTCCGAGGGTGCGGATATCGACTTTCCGGTCGTGATGGACGAGCCGGAACCCGCCGAATCGATTTCCGTGTTTACGACTCGAATCGATACCATCTACGGTGCGAGCTTCGTTGTACTTGCTCCCGAGCATCCTTTGTCGGTGCGATTCGCTGAAAAAAACTCGGAATTGGCCTCGTTTAATGAACGAGTCAAAGCGGAAGCCAAAGAGGCCCGTGTATCCGAAGAGCTCGAAAAAGAGGGGATGTTCACGGGTCACTATGCCCTCAACCCTTTCACAAAGGAAAACGTTCCGATTTGGGTCGCCAATTACGTTTTGATGGGTTACGGAACGGGCGCGATCATGGCGGTCCCCGCACACGACGAGCGCGATTTCGAGTTCGCACGTAAGTACGATCTGCCAATCCCAGTTGTCATCCAAGACAACGAAGCTTCGCTCACGGCTGAATCGCCGGCCGCGGCTTTCTCCGACTACGGTACGGTGGTCGACTCGGGTGATTTCACGGGTTTGCCTTCCAAGGAAGCCATCGCTGCTATGACCCACTATGCCGAAGAGCATGGATTCGGTAAGGGGACGACGACTTATCGGCTTCGCGATTGGGGAATATCGCGCCAACGATATTGGGGTACGCCAATTCCGATGATCCACTGCGATGCTTGCGGCGTCCAACCGGTGCCCGAGGAAGACCTCCCGGTCGTTCTCCCCACCGATGTGGAAATTACAGGAAAGGGTCAATCTCCTCTCCAAACCAAGGACGAGTTCATCGAGGCGTCGTGTCCTAAGTGCGGTGGCGCCGCGAAGCGGGAAACGGATACCATGGACACCTTCGTCGATTCGTCCTGGTATTTTTATCGTTACTGCGATCCCAAAAATGAATCCGCGCCGTTCGATCCTGAAGTCATCAAGTATTGGTTCCCCATCGACCTTTATATAGGGGGGATCGAGCACGCGATTTTGCATCTCATCTACTCGCGTTTCTGGACCAAGATGATGCGCGATATCGGGCTGATCGAGGTTGACGAGCCGGCGGTGCGCCTGCTTTCCCAAGGGATGGTGCTCAAGGACGGTTCCGCCATGTCCAAGTCACGGGGTAACGTGGTCGAGCCGGACGAAGTAGTGGGCCGCTACGGAGCCGATACTCTCCGGCTCTACGTTTTGTTCGAAGCGCCGCCCGAAAAAGAGATCGACTGGACGGATCAACGGTTGGAAGGCCCTTCGAGGTTCATACATCGGATCTGGCGGCTCGTCGATCAAGAATGCGAGGCTTTACTAGGTGCAGCGTCGGTGGATGATGCTCACAGCCCGAACGAGGTCGAAGCTGGATTGCGTCGCAAAACACATCAAACGATCATGCGGGTTACGCGCGACATCGAAGAGCGACTTCATTTGAATACGGCCATCGCGGCAATCATGGAGCTTACCAACGAAGTCTATCGGGTTCTCGATCCAAGGCCGGAGCGACCGGAGACATGGACGGCGCTCCGTGAAGCGGTGGAAACCATCGTCGTACTGCTCTCACCGTTCGCGCCGCATATCTCAGAGGAAATGTGGGAAATGCTCGGCCATCGAAAAGGGCTCTGGAAAGAGCCCTGGCCTTCTTATGACCCTACAATCGCGACGGAGGAGACCGTAACCCTGGTCTTACAAATCAACGGAAAAGTGCGGAGTCGCATGGATGTCCCGGCCGGAATCGAAGAAGAAGAGCTTCGGCAGAAGGCGCTGGGGGAGGACAAGATGCAGTCCTTTTTAGAAGGAAAAACGGTGGAGCGTGTCATCGTCGTTCCCCGCCGATTGGTCAATGTCGTTGTGAGGCCATGATGTTTAGAAGAAAAACGCGGCGCAGCCGCAAGCAAATCGACGCCGCGAGAGGTCTCGAGCAGTCAGCAGTCAGCAGTCGGCAAATGAAGATCGCGCTGTGCGCCGCGCTTTTGCTCCAAGGTTGCGGCTACAGCCTAGCCGGCCGCGGGGATTTCTTGCCTGATTACATCAAGATTGTCGGGATACCTACTTTTCTGAATATCACCGACCACCCGGAGATCGAAGAAATCTTCACCGAGAAGGTTGTGGAGGAGTTTGCCTCGCGCGGTAAGTACGTCGTGGTCCCGGAGGAATTAGGGGCGGATGCCGTACTTGTAGGAAAGGTGACGACCTTCCAGTTGGTGCCGGCGGTTCTCGAAGGGGGAGGGGAGATCACCTCCGAACAGGCGGCTCGTTATACGATTTTGGTGCAGGCCGAGGTTGTCTTCAACGATGCTGTAGAGGATAGAGAAATCTGGTCCGATGCGAGTTTCTCCTTCCGGGACGATTACGATATCGGAGAGGAATCGGAAGATTTCTTCGATATGGAAGGGATGGCGCTCGAAAGGATTGCGGAAGAGTTTGCGAAGACTCTCGTGAGTCGGATTTTAGAAGCGTTTTAAATTCAGAACTCAAGAACCCAGAACTCAAGAAATCGAGAATGGCGGATCTGGCTTATTCGGGCCTTGCGGACCATCTGGGGTCCGGCGACATTGCGCCGGTGTACGTCTTGGTCGGGGCCCAAGATCTCTTGCGGGAGCTTGCCGGCCGGGAGATTCTCGATACGGCTCTCGGAGACGGGGACCGTTGTTTCAACTTGGACAAGTTCGATGGGGAGAATACTACCGTTGACGAGGTCATCTCGGTATGTAATATGTTTCCGATGATGGCTAGCCGTCGAGCCGTTGTGGTTCGTCGGGCCGCCCGTCTGGCTCAGGATGAGGCTTTGGCGGAGTATGTCGCCTCTCCCGCTCCCCAATCGACACTCGTTCTCGATCTCGAAAAGTCCCCCGACGCGAGGCGAAAGGCGTGGAAAAAGATTCAAGCAGAGGCGGTCATCGTACGGTGCGAGCCTCTCAAGGAACGGCAGGTCGAAACGTGGATCCGGGAGCAGATCCGCCGCCGCAAGCTCGGTTTGGGCAGGGACGAAGTCCGGTATCTCGCGTCAGAGTTCGGGTCCGACCTCCGACGTCTGTTGAACGAGCTAGATAAAATTTCGCTTTACGCCGGTGGGGAAAAGCTGACCGTTGACGACCTGGGACCGATCCTCGGGCGGGGAAGGGCGCAGAGCATCTTCAACTTCACGGAAGCGGTGGCGAATCGAGACAGCCCTTCCGCTCTCAAGCAGCTTGGCCGCCTTTTGGACGAGGGCGAGTCACCGTTGCCGATCTTGGCGCTGATCGACCGAACGGTGGGACAGCTCCTGGTGGCGAAGGAGCTTCGACAGAAGAGGTCGAAGCCTGGAAACGCGGCCCGCCTGCTAGGTGTCCCTCACTGGAAGGTGGATCAAGTACTCGGTCAGTCCGAGCGATTCTCGACTGAGGAGCTCATGCGAGCGTTGGATGGACTCGCTCAGTGCGATCGGGCTCTGAAAACCTCCGGCGTCAGGCCCAGAATCCTTTTAGAGAGTCTGGTGACGTCGCTCTCGCGCCGGTGAAAGAGGGCTATCAGCTCGTTGCGGTCGTAGCGGGAACCCTTCGGGCCAATCGGGAGAGGTACCGGGACCCCGTATTGTTGTGGATGGTTCCCTTCTTGACCATGCGATGGACCAGAGACGCCGTCCGGGGAAGTAGAGCTCGGGCGGTTTCGAAATCTTCCTCGTCCACAGCTTTCCGAACCTGCTTAATTTGAGTTCGCAACGTGGAACGATTGGCGCGGTTGCGAAGCCTCCGTTTCTCGTTTTGACGGATTCGCTTGATGGCCGATAAACTGTGAGCCAATGCATACCTCCTAATAGAGTTCGGCAGATGCCAAAACAAGCATTCTAGCATAAATTCGCTCAGAATGTCCTAAAAATATTAGGGCTGTGCGGAATCCAATGGATCTCCAAAATGTACCTTGCACACCTGCAGCGTCAGCTCGACTCATTGATCTCCAGAGGACAAAGCGTGGGTTTTCCGTCTAGCCAGGAATGGGTTCACAGGTTAGACTAAAGGACTTGGCTTCCGGGCACAGATAAAGGCGCCGAACGATGGCAAAACGATGACGAACAGACGCCCCAGGTACTCTACAGGTAATTCCCAGCTGGATAGCGAGCTCGCCGAGCTCGTGAATGCTTACTGCCCTGGGGACGAAAAACAATATGTTCTCCAGTTGGCCACGTCCGCGCTGAAGCTGGCTCTCGAGAACACGACTCGAGTGGATCTGAAGATCGCCAACGCAGCCCTCAAGGAGATGCGTTACGCGTTCAAGGTTTTTACCCCATATCGGCGGGTGAGAAAGGTCACCGTCTTCGGCTCGGCGCGCACGGAGCCCGGCCATCCTAACTACGAGCGCGCAATCAATCTGGGGCGACGGCTGGCTGCTTCGGGATGGATGGTGGTGACCGGGGCTGGGAGCGGCATCATGGGCGCGGCGCACGAGGGAGCGGGTCGGAAGATGAGCTTTGGTGTCAACATCCGCCTACCTTTTGAGCAAACGGCGAATCCCGTCATCCGTGGTGACCGTAAGCTACTGACTTTTCGATACTTTTTCACTCGGAAGCTCTTTTTACTCAAGGAATCCTCGGCGGTGGTTTTGTTCCCTGGAGGTTTCGGCACGATGGACGAGACCTTCGAGGTTCTCACGTTACTTCAGACCGGCAAGCAGGTTCCGATTCCGGTGGTCATGGTGGAGAATCCGGAAATGGGCTACTTCCGACATTTGACGGAGTTCATCGACGTGCAGATGGTCGGAAACCAATTAATCGCAGCCAACGACAAGTCCCTTTTTCATGTGGCGGAGACCGTTGAACAGGCTTGCTCGGAGGTGACCCGCTTTTACCGCGTCTATCATTCGTCGCGCTACGTGGGGGAGCAGCTCATGATTCGACTTCGGCGCGACCTGACCAAAAAGGAAATCGAGCGACTCAACGCAGAATATGCGGACATCCTTCGGACCGGACGAATCGAGCCCGCCCCGGTCCTTCCCGAAGAAAAGGACGACGCTCACCTCGGGTCGTTGTCACGTATCAAGCTCCACTTCAACCGCCGTCATTTCGGACGTTTGCGCCAACTCATCGACTCGATCAACAGACTTGGATAAGAAACGAGATGCCTGGAAAAATGGAATGCTGGAAGATGGAAGGCTGGAAGGCTGGAAGACTGGAATAATGAAAGACTGGAAGATTGGGAATGTGAAACAAGGAGGCGGATTGAACCACACGCGAGCTTGGGCGGTCAACGCATCGATCTTGGTGCTTTTGTTGAGTGTTGCCTGCTCTCCCGTGTCTCCACCGAGGGAACAGGCTAGAAACGTCATCTTGTTCATCGGTGACGGTATGGGTCCGGGCCAACTGGGCCTCGGTGTGAGTTACGGACTCGTGATGGAGGAGCGAGATTTAGCCCTCACCAAGCTGATGAAACTCGGGATGACCGGCTATGCGCTCAATATGTCCCATGACTCCATAGTCATCGACTCGGCCGCTTCGGGCACTCAAATCGCGACGGGCAAACTCAGTCGCACCGAAATGCTGGGAATGGATCCCGACGGCAACGCCATCGAGACGCTTCTAGAGTGGGCCGAAGGTCGAGGCCTCGCGACCGGTTTGGTCAGCAATACGCGCCTGACTCATGCCACACCATCCGCCTTCGCAGCTCATATGATCTCGCGGTACGTGCCCGAGTCGGATATTGCCGATGCGATGCTCGCGGGATTCGAGATCGAAGTGTTGATGGGAGGGGGCGCAAGGGCATTCATTCCCAAGGGAACGAAAGTTTCCGAGATCCTGAAAGGGATTCCGCCTGATCTCGATGGCTTATCTCGGAGGGGCGACGAGCGTAACCTCGTTGAGGAGGCCCGGACGGCCGGATACGCCGTTGCCAGTGACCGGGCAACATTGAAGGAGGCCGATGCGGGGGCGTCAAAGCTTTTAGGTCTTTTCGCCTATAGCCATTTTCCTTACGAGGTCGATCGGCGAAACTTCGGGCTCGATGGTGTTCCCAGTCTAAAAGAAATGACCGAAACGGCGCTTTCCGTTCTCGAGCGTAGCGGCGAAGGCTTCTTTCTCATGGTCGAGGGGGGGCGCATCGATCACGCCGGTCATGACAACGATGCCGGCACCATGCTCCAGGAAATCTTGGCCTTCGATGACGCGGTAGACGCGGGCATGCGTTTTCAAGCCGAGCATCCGGACACACTCGTCATCGTGACCGCCGACCACGGAACGGGGGGCTTTTCCTGGACCTACAGTCTGCGAGAGGAGGCATTCGAGCTTCCTCTGCCGAGCGGGGAAATCTACCGGTCGCGTTGGTACTATCCCGGTAAAAAAGAGATGGAAATGTTGGCGAAACAAACCGTTTCTTTCGAATCCATCTTGAAGCGGTCGGGGATGGATGTGGACCGTCTCATTGAAGAAGTCGAGAAAGGGGTCGGTCTCGTACTGACTCGTGAAGAAGCGGAACGTGTTTTGGTGCGAAACGATAAGGGGCACGCCGTCCCAACCGACTTCGCCCCTTTTTACGCGGACTACGAAAGCGCTACGCAGGCCTTGCTGGGGCGAGCTCTGGCAAGACAAACCTCGGTCGTTTGGTCAACCGGCGGACATACGTCCGATCCCCTCTTGACTTTCGGTTCGGGGCCGGGAGCGGAAAAGCTCCGAGGTATCTACGTGGATGTGCATATCCACGACGTCATCAAGAGTGCACTGGAAGGGAAGTAGGCCAGGCTGTGCCTGGCGAGCTGAATCCAGAAGACGACGGCGACTTGTCCGCCATAGCCTTGGCGAAGGCGGACGGCCGTCTTCCTTTTTCATTCCGGGTTCTGGGTTCTCGAGTTCTAGAGTCCTATTCTATCTTTCTTGAATCGTGACATCCCCACTAAAAGTAGTGGCCTCGATGATTGCGCTTCCGTCGCCGTACACACCGCTCAACTTGCGGCGTTCACCCCTGATGGAGTGGACGGTCAAAGGGAAGTCGCTTTCGATCTCACCGCTGAAAGATTCTGCATCGATCTCGAAACCTGTATCTCCCGGGATGACGATGCGAACGTCGCCGGAGTGGCTCTTGAACTCATATCGACCGGACGGTGCGAGCTTCCCGACGTAGCGGACGTCCCCGCTAACGGTGCTCAGGTTCGCCCGTTCGCAGACGGCATCCGTGATCTCCACATCCCCGCTCACCGTACTGAGATTTGCTCGAACTGCCTCGAGACCGTCCACTTGCACGTCACCGCTCACGCTCGAGATCTCGAGGTCGCGTGAGCCTTTGGCTGATTGCACTTCGACACTGCCCGATACGGACCTGGCGGCGACGAGTCGTTCTACACTCCGAGCCGTAACTTCGCCGCTGACGGACTCCGCCCGCAACTCGCCTTTTACGTTTGCGACTTCGACGTCCCCGGATACCGATTTAACGTTTACCTCGGTCCCGAAAGGGACAGTCACGTCGAAAACGACTGAAACTTTCGTATCCTGATCGTGGTCTCCTCGGTCATAGTGAGTGCCTATGCGTAGGCGGTTTCCGGTATGGGAGACCTCGATCTCCACTCGTTCGAGCTGCCGGCGGGCATCGTCGGAGCTGCGGGCGCGGCGAACTTCCTTGACGGCCCGCACCTCGACAACGTTTCCGGAACCTCCCTGGATCTTGATATCGCCCGAAACGTTGGACAGGGTAAAGGAGCCATCCGGGCCGATGTCGAAACTCTTGGAAAAGTGTGTCTGATCCTCTTCCTGATAGGCGGACACGGCCGGCGCACCACCGGGGAATGCGACCAGCGCCGCAAAAGCAAAGGTTATTATCGTTGTTTTTGTCAGTATTGGTTTCATGGTCTCATCTCTCGTTCTTATCCGGATCAAATCGGATTCCGTGAGCTCTGGCCGTCTCGCATCTCGTTCAAGAGATCGTAAGCGGCCTGTCCCTGGCCTTTCCGGACCTCGTTGATGATCATGATCGTGTTCTGCAACAAGCCGAGTTTGTTTTTGAGAGCGTCCAACAAGCTCTCTCGGGCGAAAATGTTCTCGGGATCCTCACGTGCGGCGGTTCGGCTTTCACCAATGGCTTCCTCGATGAGCCCCAAGTTGTCGTTCAATACCGCCATGATCTCGGGATCCAATGTTTGAGATTCTGTTTCCTTGGCGAGGATTTGCTCGAGCCCCGTAATGGCGTTTTCGTAGTGCTGCTCGGCCATTTCGAGCTCCGCTACAACGTAGTTAGCTATTTGTACCGGGTCATCGGGAGTCGGCTCGGGTGAAAAGGGCCCCAACCAGAGTAGGAGACCGACCGAGCCGATGAGCAGCAAAACCGTTGCCGCCATGGCCAAGCTGTTCGACCAACTCCACCACATTGATTGTCGGCCGTAGCGAGGGTTCCCGGGCTCGCAGCGAAGCCTCGATCTTTTTCCAGAGATATTCTGGTGGATTCAGCCGGGGGAGCGCCCGAGCTGCCTCTCGGATGCGGGCGAGCTCCTCCACCTCGGTCCGGCAGGCTTCGCATGCGGCGAGATGGGTCTCCAACAACTGGCGGTCCCGGTCGGACAGAGTGCCGTCGATGTAGTCGCCGAGCCGGTCGGTATAACGATCCATGCTCATGGGCCACCTCCCGTTCGGCCTTGGCCGAGGTAGTCCCGGATTTTTAGTCTCGCTTTGTGGACCAACGATTTCGAAGTGCCCTCCGCAATACCCAACATTTCCGCCACCTCGCGGTGATCGAATCCCTCCACGTCGTAGAGTAGGAATGCCGCCCGGTAGGAATCCGGGAGCTGAGCGATGCATCGCTCGAGGTCCAGTCGCGCCGCCGTCGACTCGCGGGGCGGAGCCGGTAGAGGAGCCGGTTTTTCATCGAGGCTGTCGGTTTTGGACTGGTTGCGGTTGGAGCGGCTTCTCAAATAGTCCAGACACCGGTTTGTGGCCACCCGGTAGAGCCAGGTGCTCAGCGCCGCTTGACCCTGATAGGTGGAAAGCTTGTTGTAAACCACTACGAAGATCTCCTGTAGGAGATCCTCGGCATCGGAAGCGTTACCCACCATGCGGTAGGCCAGGTTGAACAAAGGGGAGCTGTGACGTTGGTAAATCGCTTCGAATGCACGCAAATCCCCCTTTCGGCACTTGGCAACCAGCTCGATGTCCTCTGCTCGAGCACCGTATCGACTCGAGCGGACGGGGGAAAGGGCCGCGAGATTGGGCGAATTGGGTCCATCTTCAGGCACGGGCGGTAGAATATCACCTCCCGTTGGACTCATATAGCTGATACCGTTCTCGTTCACTCTTTCCCTCTTGCTACCTGAGACGAGGGTTTGTACTAAAGCGTTTACTCTAAAAAGTAGGCATGTTGCGATTTCGAGAACTCGAGACTCAGACTCGAGAACCTAGAACTCCAGAATGAAGGAGGAGGACGGCTTGCGCCGTCGTCTTCCGGATTCAGTTGTCGGGCTCGGGCAGGGCGGACCCTGAAGCATTCAAATGCAGGAGTGGGCAAGCTTCCACAGGTAAGGATATAATCTGCGGCTTTGATGGTAGGTGAATCTGCATCGTGGGCGATCACGCTGAAAAGCGTGATTTCTCGCAGTCCTCCGAGTCGTGGCGACGGAGAGAGCCCGGGTGAGATTGTGAACCTGTCTAGATACAAGGAGTTATCGGAAAAGGATGTCGCAGGAGCCTCCGGTATCGATGTTGCAAATGGGTCGCCGGGGCGTGGTACGTCAACCCATGTTCGGCATCAGCCCCGATTGTTATATGGTCACTAAGAACAGCCATCGATTGTCGTATACGATAGACTGCAGCCACTTGTGTCCGTGTTTTCCATTGTCTTTTTCACCGAGACAACGGCGTCTTCCGGTTTCGGGCTGTCGCCGCCGTATGACCCTAGCGGCGCCCGGTCCGGTTCGGGAGCAGATTTTTACGGTTTCCAAGGAGTTTGAAATATGGAATCTCAACTTCAGAGCCTGATCAACAAGATCAAGACCGATGGCGTTGCCGAGGCCGAAAAAGAGGCGCAAGCGGTCGTTACCGAGGCCGAAAACAAAGCCTCCCGCATCGAAGCAGAGGCGAAGACGAAGGCCGACGAGATTGTAGAACGGGCGAAGCAGGAAGCGGCGCGTACCGAAGAAGCCGGGAAGAAGGCTCTCGAGCAGGCGGGCCGGAACTTGGTTCTGGGGCTCGAAAAAAACATCACGGGGCTCTTCGATACGGTGATGAAAGAGGAGATCAAGACTGCCTTGACGCCGGACGTTCTGGCGACCTTGCTCGAAAAGATACTTGGTCAATGGGAGCCGGGTAAGGGAGTGGTCGTGCAGCTATCCAAAGAGGATGCCGCGGCATTGACCAACGGGCTTCTCGGAAAGCTCCAGGAAAAGGCCAAGGGCGGACTCACCTTGCAACCGGTGGATACCGTGGACTCGGGCTTCTCCATCGGAGAAAAAGACGGCAGCGCCTACTATGATTTCACCGATTGGGGTATTGCCGAGGTGCTCGCTGAGTATCTGAACCCCATGTTGGGCGATATCTTGAAAAAGGGCGTCAAATAGCCGAACGGGTTCGGGTCCATGAGCCAATACTATTATTTTACTGCGTCACTCCCCATGTTAGAGCCGGAAGGCCCTCCCCCCTTTGACCTCGAGGAGTTCCTTGATTCGTGCGCTCGGTTGTTGACGGCCTCGGATTTCGAGGAGATCCGGCAGGCAAGGTTGAATGCGCCCAGTGCCGGACAAACTCGAATTGAGCTTCTCAGGCGATTTCAGGACGCGGAATGCGGCCTGCGGAACGAGCTGGTCAAGCTGAGAGCCAAGAAGCTGGGAATCGAGCAGGATCGGTACATCCGAGAAGAATCCTTGAATCCGCTCTTGGCGGCGGCGGCCCGGGAGATTCTCGAGCAGGAGACGCCGCTCAAAGCCGAAAGTACCATGAGCGGGATTCTGTGGACGATCCTCGAGGACCTTACGGTGGGTCACCTATTCGACGTGGATTTTCTGACCGCATATTACTTGAAACTTCAGATACTCGAACGACGGGCCAGCTTCCAAGTGGAGGCGGGCAAGCAAAAACTCGAGTCAATCCTCAGTGGAGACAAGTTGGATGGCTAATACGCAAGGAAGAATCGTTGGCATCAGCGGTGCCATGATCTCTGTGGAGTTCGAAGATCGGGTACGTCAAAACGAGGTGGCCTACGCCGTCGTCGAGGATTCCAGACTCAAGTCCGAGGTCATTCGTATCCGCGGCAATCGGGCTGAGCTTCAGGTCTTCGAGGAAACGGGTGGACTCAAGGCAGGCGATCCGGTGGAGTTCACCGGCGAGCTGCTTTCGGTCGAGCTCGGCCCCGGGCTTCTGGGTCAGGTTTATGACGGCCTTCAGAATCCTCTTCATAACCTGGCCGAGCAGTGTGGCTTTTTCCTGAAGCGGGGCGTGTACCTCGATCCCCTGGATGATGAGAAGCAATGGGAGTTCACTCCGGTTGCCCGCGAACAGGAGACCGATAGAAGCGGGCGGTTGCCTCGGCCACGTCCCGGAAGGCATTTTCGAGCACAAAGTCATGGTGCCCTTCTCCTTTCGAGGCAAATACACCGTGGAGGACATCAAGCCCGGCGGCAAGTACAAGGTGGGCGACACCATTGCGGTCCTCAAGGATGAGAAGGGAGCGAGCCGGGAAGTAACCATGAAGTTCTCCTGGCCGGTGAAGGTCCCTATCGAGGTTTATGCGGAAAAGCTCCTTCCCACCAAGCCGCTGGTGACCGGTACGAGAATCATCGATACCTTTTTCCCGGTGGCAAAGGGCGGAACCTACTGCATTCCGGGTCCCTTCGGATCCGGCAAAACGGTGCTCCAACAGATCACGAGTCGATACGCTCAAGCGGACGTCGTCATCATCGCCGCTTGCGGTGAACGAGCCGGCGAGGTGGTGGAAACACTGCGAGAGTTTCCCGAGCTGACCGACCCACGCACCGGTCGTACGCTGATGGAAAGAACCATCATCATCTGCAACACGAGCTCCATGCCGGTGGCCGCTCGTGAAGCTTCGGTGTACACGGCGGTCACTCTGGCCGAGTACTACCGGCAGATGGGACTCGACGTGCTCCTGCTCGCCGACTCCACGTCTCGGTGGGCCCAGGCCATGCGCGAAATGTCGGGACGGCTCGAGGAAATCCCCGGAGAAGAGGCTTTCCCCGCCTATCTCGAGTCCCGCATAGCATCCTTTTACGAACGGGCGGGATTGGTTCGATTGAAGGACGGCAGCGTAGGCTCGGTGACACTGGGAGGCACGGTGAGCCCCGCCGGCGGCAACTTCGAGGAACCGGTGACTCAAGGAACACTGAAAGTGGTGGGCGCTTTCCACGGGCTGTCCTACGCCCGGTCGAACGCGCGGCGCTTTCCGGCCATCCAGCCCCTCGAGAGCTGGAGCAAGTACTCGGCCGTTATCGACAAGGAAAAGATCCAGGAACTGCACGACGTCCTCAAACGTGGCGACGAGGTGCGTCAGATGATGATGGTTGTGGGCGAAGAGGGAACCTCCATCGACGACTTCAACGTCTACATGAAGAGCGAGTTGATCGATTTCACCTATCTGCAGCAGAACTCCTTCGACGAGGTTGACTGCTTCTGCTCCGAAGAAAGACAGAACCACGTCTTCGAGCTGCTTCGGGGTATCGTCAATACGCCTATGAAGTTCAAGGACAAAGAAGAGTCCCGCCGATACTTCGCAACCTTGCGTCAGAAATTCTTGGATTGTAACTACTCCAAATGGGAGTCCGAGGAGTACAAAAAGAACGAGGCCGAGCTTCTGGCCATGGTGGAAGAGGTAAAAGATGTATAAGGTCTACAATCGCATTCTGTCCGTCGCCGGCAACGTCATCATGGTCTCCGCCGAAGGCGTTCGCTATAACGACCTGGCCGAAGTCACCATGGAAGACGGCAAGTCGCTGGCCCAGGTGATCCGCCTCGACGGAGACAAGGTCTACCTGCAGGTGTTTGCCGGGGGGCGCGGCGTTGCCACCAACGATCAGGTTCGTTTCCTCGGTCATCCCATGCAAGTTTCTTTTTCGGACAACCTGCTGGGGCGTATCTTCAACGGCGCGGGTGAGCCTCTGGACCGAGGGCCGGCGCTGTCCGAGAACCTGATCGAGATTGGAGGACCGGCCGTGAACCCGGCCCGGCGGATCATTCCCCGGAACATGATCCGGACCGGTATTCCCATGATCGACGTCTTCAACTCCCTGGTGGTGTCTCAGAAGCTTCCCATTTTCTCGATTTCGGGAGAGCCTTATAACGCCGTGCTGGCGCGGATCGCGCTTCAGGCCGAAGTGGACATGATCGTCTTGGGCGGTATGGGATTGAAGTACGACGACTATTTGTTCTTTCGCCAAGAGCTCGAGAACGGTGGCGCACTGAGTCGCTCCATCTTTTTCGTCCACACCTCGGCCGATCCGGCGGTGGAATGCCTCTTGGTGCCCGACATCTGCTTGGCAGTGGCGGAGCAGTTTGCGCTCAATGGAAAGAACGTTCTCGTCCTCTTGACCGACATGACGAACTTCGCCGATTCCATGAAGGAAATCGCCATCACCATGGAACAGGTCCCCTCCAACCGCGGCTATCCGGGCGACCTTTACACCCAGCTCGCCAGGCGGTACGAAAAGGCCGTTGACTTCGAGGGAGCCGGCTCGGTCACGATCTTGGCCGTTTCCACCATGCCCGGCGACGATGTCACCCATCCGGTTCCCGACAATACGGGCTATATCACCGAGGGACAGTTTTACCTTCACGGAGGAAGGATCGACCCCTTCGGGTCGCTTTCTCGACTCAAGCAGCTCGTCAACAGCAAGACTCGGGAGGACCACCGAGCTTTGATGGACGGCATGATCCAGCTCTACGCCCAGTACAAGGAAACGCTGGAAAAGCGCTCCATGGGATTCCGAATGAGCGCCTGGGACCAGAAGCTTCTCAAATTTGGAGACAAGTTCGAGTCCGAAATGATGGATTTGCGGGTGAACATTCCCCTGGAGAAAGCTCTCGATCTGGGCTGGCAGATCTTGGCCCAGTGCTTCGAACCGTTGGAGGTTGGAATGCGCTCCGAGCTCTTGGAAAAGTTCTGGCCCAAAGAGGCTGGGATCGAGCTGCAAGAGGTCCCGAGCGCCGCTTCGCCGTAGAAACCGTTACGAGCGGGATGTTGTTGCCTCGGCTCATCGATTTTCGAGCCGACCATGAACCTGTACATTTCGTGGATTAGCAGATGGCAAAGATTAAATTAACCAAGAACGAGCTCAAGAAGCAAAAAGACGCTCTGAAGCGTTTCGAACGTTACTTGCCCACGCTCCAGCTCAAGAAGCAACAGCTCCAGATCGAGGTTCGGAAGATCGAAAGAGCGCTGCGCGAAAAAGAAGAAGTGCTCGAGCGGCACCGAAGCCAGCTCATGGAGTGGATCGCCGTTCTCGGTGAGGATGTAGGGCTGGAAAAGCTGGTCGCCGTCGAGGAGATCGTGACCAGTGAATCTAACATCGCCGGTGTAGACATTCCCGTCTTCGAGAAAGTGAATTTCCTCCCCGCGGACTACGATCTGTTCGTGACGCCGGTTTGGGTTGATGCCGCAGTCGAGAAGCTCAAGGAAATGTTGGCCGCCCAGGCCGAAGTGGCCGTGCTCAAGGAGCAGGCCCGTCTGATCCGAGAGGAGCTCACCATTACCACGCAGCGCGTCAACCTCTTCGAGAAGGTCAAGATTCCGGAGACCAAAGAAAACATTCGGGTCATCCGAATCTACATGGGGGACCAGCAAACGGCCGCCGTGGTTCGGGGCAAAATTTCGAAGAAGAAGATCGTGGAGAAGCAGGCCTCATGATTATCAAGATGAAGAGCATCGCCGTCTTGGGCCTCGAGTCCCGTACGGAGACCATCCTGGAAGAGCTTCGTGACATCGGTGCCCTACACGTGCACCACGTCAAGCCTCCCGAGGGACGGTCTCTCGAGGAAGTGGTGAGACGAAATCGCCAAGGCCACCACGGTTTTGAATCTTTTACCCGAGACGGCGGACGAGTTATCCGCAACGGACCAACAGGATCGCGGGCGGTGAGCTCGTCGAGAAGATCTTCGCGCTGGGCGAAAAGAAGAGAGCTTTCGAGGACGAACTGAGCACAGCTACGGCGTGAAGCGCAAAGAGTTGCTTACCTGGGGGATTTTCGGTCCCTCCGACGTGGAAGCTCTCGAGAAGAAGGATATCAAGCTCCGGCTGTTCGAATGCGATTCGAAACAAGCTGGATGTAGATACCTTCGGATTTCACTGTTCGCGTGTCGGCGAGCGGGACAAAAAATCGGTTTTCGCCGCCTTTTCCTATAAGGAACACCCGGAGCTGCCATTTAATGAGATTCCCATTCCTCCCCGGTCGGTGAGCGAAGTCGTCTGGTCGCAGCAGGACAGACGGCGAACGACCTCGAATCGGTCAACCAGGAAATCGACGGCAACGCTTCTTATCGAGCCGAGATCCAGAAAGCACTTGACGGAGTTGGAGAACCAAAGGGACTTCGAGAAAGTTCGCGCCGGAAAAGGCGAGGATGACAAGAGTCATCTACGTTCGCGGGATTCTGCCCGGAGCCGGAGGTGAAGCAGCTCGAAGTACGCGGCGGAAAAAAACTCCTGGGGTCTCGCCGTCGATGACCCGGCGGACGACGAAGAGCCGCCTACTCTGCTAAAAAATCCTTCCTGGATACGCATCGTCAATCCTGTTTTCGAGTTTCATCCAGACCGTGCCGGGATACCGAGAGTTCGACATCAGCATGTGGTTCTTGCTCTTCTTCAGCGTATTTTTCGCTATGCTGATTGGTGACGCGCGGCTACGGGTTGATTTACTTGGGCATTACCGTTTTCGCGCATGTGAAGCTCGGAAAGAAGGTCAAACACAAAGAACCCTTCATTCTGCTTTATGTGCTTTCCATCTGCACGATCATCTGGGGAGCACTGACGGGAAACTGGTTCGGTGTCGAAGCCATATCCCAGGTCAGTCCGTTCAAGGACTTGATCATTCCGTCGCTGAACGCTTATTCCAGTGTCAGTCAAAACACGGTCATCCATATCTGCTTCGTCATCGGTGCGGTTCAATTGACCATTGGGCACCTCATGGCTGCTTTTCGCTATATCAATAGCCTTAAAGCCATAGAGCAAATCGGATGGATTTTCATCATTTGGGCGGCTTATTTCCTCGCCTGTATGTTCGTTCTGAAGCAACCGATTCCCTCGTACTTCACGTACTTGCTCGCGACGGGCGTGGGACTCGTTTTGTTCACCATTTTCGCCGATCGTCAAAAAAGAAAACATGCTCCGATTGAGATATGGGACCTTGTTCATGTCAAGCATCAGCGCTTTTGCGGACACGATGTCCTATATACGTCTTTTCGCCGTCGGCCTGGCGACGTTGGCAGTGGCCCAGAGTTTCAATTCGATGGCTATGACGATCGGTTTTGACGGTGTGGTGAGTGGATTCTTCGCCGCGTTGATTCTTTTTCTCGGGCACACCTTGAACATCGTTTTGGCTCTCATGGCGGTTGTCGTTCACGGAGTTCGTTTGAACATGTTGGAGTTCTCCGGCCATGTAGGAAACACCTGGTCGGGATACGATTACAGTCCTTTCGAGAAGAAAGCTGTGGATTAGGATTAAGTAGGGAGGAACGAAATGGATGCTAGTGCACTTGGTCTAGCGGCTGCCGGAGCCGCATTGGGTCTTTCGGCTGCCGGTTCGGCTCTTGGAACCGGCTATGCCGGGATGGCGGCCGTGGGCGCCTGGAAGAAATGCTTCGCGCAGGACAAGCCGGCTCCCTTCATTTTGATTGCCTTCGTGGGCGCTCCGCTCACGCAGACGATTTACGGATTCATTCTGATGAACCAGATTTTCGGCGCCTCCGCATTCGGCAGCCAATGCGTCCCTGTCGTACTACGTGCTCCTGCTGTTCATGGGCGTGTTCGGTGGACTCGGTATCGGCGCTTCCGCTGCGATGCAGGGAAAGGCCGGCGCAGCCGCTTCGGACGCACTTGCAGAGACCGGAAAAGGTTTCGCGAACTTCATCATGGTCCTCGGTATCATCGAGACGGTGGCGCTATTTCACCATGGTCTTCTTGATGATTACCTTGGGCCAGCTCGCTGGCTGAGAATTCAATAATCGGGGATGGGGGAAACAAGTTCTTCCCCTCATCCCTTCCTTCAATTCTCCTTGCATTTGCCCTCTCTCGACTCTATGATTTTACCCAATGTCTTCTTCTCGAGATGAGAAGGCCCACGCGACCTCGGACAAAATCTCTTCCTCTTCTACAAGGACTGTCGGGCTCGATGTGAGCTTCTCCGAGACCGGCTCGGACGAAAGGAACGCCCGTCTGGCGCGCTCGGCAGGAGTTGTGAGCTTCGCCGTCATGACCTCCCGTGTTCTGGGGCTCGTGCGGGAGATGGTGCTGGCTTATCTCTTTCGGACCGGCGCAGGACTCGACGCCTTTTACGCGGCCTTTAGAATCCCCAATCTTCTTCGAGATATGTTCGGTGAGGGAGTCCTGAGTAAGGCCTTTGTCTCGACGTTCACCGAGGAACAAGAACGGAACGGGGAGAAGGCCGCCCTCAGGCTCGCCAACTTGGTCGCAAACGCCGTTATCGTGGTCGTCGGCTGCTTGACATTGCTGGGCATTTTGTTTGCCGAGCCCATCGTCGATCTGATGTTTTTCGGTAAAGGTTTCGACGAGCCGCTTCCGGTGGGAACGGGATTCGGCTTTGCCGACAAACGGGAGCTGACGGTCTACCTGACGCGAATCATGTTTCCCTTCATTTTGTTGGTGAGCCTGGCCGCCCTGGCGATGGGCCTGTTGAACACGCGGCGGAAGTTTTTCGTTCCCGCTCTTGCATCATCGTTTTTCAATGTCGGTTCTCTCATCGTGGGAATAGCGGGCTATTTCGTCGCTCCGCGGCTTGGGCAACATCCTACCGTGGGCATGGCTGTAGGTGTGGTGGCCGGCGGAGCCTTTCAACTCCTCTGGCAGATACCGAGTCTCATCAAAGAAGGGTACCGTTATAGACCCGATTTTTCGTTTCGCGACCCCAAACTCTTGAAGGTGGCTAAGTTGTTCGGCCCCGGCGCATTGGCCGCGGCCTCCGTCCAAGTCAACGTGTTCATCAACTCCTTTTTTGCTTCGATGGGCTCCGGTTGGCTTTCTTGGATCAACCAGTCTTTCCGCCTCGTTCATCTGCCCATAGGTCTCATAGGAGTGGCGGTATCGGTCACGACTTTGCCTGCTCTCAGTCGAGCGGCGACTGCAGGAGACAAGCAGGAGTTCCGGGAAACTTTTTCTTACTCCACCCGTTTGGTCATTTTGTTTACCGTTCCCGCCACGGTAGGTCTCGTTATTTTGGCCAAGCCCATTGTACGTCTCCTCTACGAAAGGGGCCAGTTCACAGCTTTTGATACCGAGCAGGTTGCGGCGGCCCTGGTTTTCTTTTCCATCGGATTGCTGAGCTATGCGTTGGTAAAAATCGTGACCGATGGCTTCTATGCCATACAGGATTTGCGTGCACCTCTTGTCGTGAGCCTAGTGGGTATGTTCTTCAACGCGGGACTGAACTACTACTTGATTGCTGTCGTTGGGATGGATCATCGAGGTTTGGCCCTTGCCACCTCCTGTACGATCACGTTGAGTTTCGTTTTGTTGTGGTTCTTACTACGCCGCCGCGCCGGTGTGAAGGGATTGGGGGGACGCGCAACAGCTATCATGTTGGGCAAGATGATAGTAGCATCTGCGGTGATGGGAATCGCTGCAGCTTGGACCAGCCAATTTGTCGAGAGCGTTCTCGGAAACGTTGCCACTTTGGCGAGACTTCTCCAGGTGGGGCTATCGATTCTCGTGTCGTTCGCTGTTTTGTATATTCTTTGCCGGCTTTTGAAGGTCAGGGAACTGGATAGAGCCCTAGAGGCTTTGAAGCCGGTAGGTTCTGTTTGGAGGTAGCATGAAATTTCGCGGGTTGAGTTGGCTTATCGTAGCGCTTACTGTTTCGTCCGGATGGGCCGAAGGCCAGTCTATCGGCATAGGTGAGAACAGCCGGGTTGAGTTCGAGATTCGGCGCTGGCGGCCAAATTTCACATCGGAGCTCAAAGTCGAAGGCGACTCGATCTACATGACAGAAGATCTCGGTTTCTCCAACCCAAGGGATTTTGAATATAAGGGCTTTTTGCGCTTCGGTCGTTGGGTCAAGATCCGTGGTGGTGCGACGATGTTCAAATTCGATACCGCTAAAACTTTGGAGCGAGACATCACCTATGCCGGCGTGACCTTTGTCGAGGGAACGGACGTCGTGACCAGCATGGATACGAGATTCATCAAAGGCGGTGTGGAGGTCGAGTTACTCCTTCTTCGGGAAGGTCTTTTTTCGGTCTTCGTAGACTATTGTGTTTTCGAAGCCGAACCCATCATAAGCGGCCCTGACCAAACGGCGAATGCGGGCAAACTGGAAGTCAAGCTCCCGACCATTGGCGCGAAAGGTCGTGTCTATCTCACACCGTCTTTGGCGTTGACCGTGGAAGCTGAAGGGATGAAAAAGGATTCAACCGGCGTTATTACTGATTTCGAGTTCGTTGCCGCCTATAGCGCGGGCGCTAACTTTGCCCTCGAAGCGGGCTACCGCAACCTTTATGTCAAGTGGCTCGAGGAAGGGCGTGCCACCTGGCGTTTTGAAGGATTCTTTTACGGGGCTGCGATCCGATTTTGAAGAAAGAATTCCTTCACCACTTGGAAGTGGAAAGGGGCTTATCCGAGAACACTCTGTCCGCCTATGGAAGAGACATCGCCAAGCTCGAGCGCTATGCCGCCGACCGCAAGAGGAAGATCGACAAGTTCGAGGCTTCCGATATCCGTAGCTTTCTTCGCGAGCTTCATCGCCAGGGGTTGTCTCACCGTTCTATTGCCCGGATCCTCTCCGCGGTGCGAGGACTCTACAGGTTTTCTGTCGCCGAGGGCCGAATCACCATAGATCCCACCGAACAAATAGAAGCAGCTCGAATAGCAAGACCAACCGTAACGAAGAACAGGGCATAT
>CAVROO010000008.1:0-142879 GCA_963722765.1 uncultured Acidobacteriota bacterium | reverse complement strand
GGTGGATACCTACGCCCGGTGGCGGATCGAGGATCCGTTGAAGTTTTTTCAATCGGTCCGAGACGAGCGCGGGGCTCAGAGCCGGTTGGACGACATCATCGACGGACAAACACGCAACGGTGTCGCCAACACGGACTTGATCGAGATCGTGCGCTCATCGAACCGTGCCTTTGACGTCACCGAGGAGCTGGAAGAGTTCGACAATCGGGATGCGCAACTGCAGATTACCGGTGGGCGAGACGAGCTCATCGAAATCATTTTGCAGCAGTCCTCCGAGGTGACTCCGAACTTCGGGATTGCACTCGTGGACGTCCAGTTCAAGCGCATCAACTACGTCGAGGAGGTGCAGGTGAAGGTCTACGAGCGAATGATCTCGGAGCGCCAACGCATCGCCGAGAGAAGCCGGTCCGAGGGTCAGGGTCGCTCGTTCGAGATTCGGGGACAGAAGGAAAAGGAGCTTCTGGCCATCGAGTCCGAGGCCTTCAAAAAAGCGGAAGAAATTCGTGGTAAGGCCGATGCGGAAGCAACCGCCATCTATGCCGCTGCCTACAACAAGGACCCCGATTTTTATCAGTTCATGAAAACTCTCGAGATCTACCGGAGCAGTTTGGATGAGAACGTCACTCTGATACTGGGGAGTGATTCGGAGTTTCTGAAGTTTCTCAAGAGGTCCAGCGTGCGCTAGCCGGCGAAGCGATCGTTAGGGGGCGGTCCAAACCGCCCCCTAAAGAATTTCGATGGTTGAAGCTATTTCGCGGCTGCGAGATCGGCCGTCCAGCTAGCGTTACCCCAAGACATCATCATCTTGGCGCCGTCACCGGCCGACTTCAGATCGATGGTGAATAAGTTGACCGGGGGATTGATCTGCCCTTTCTTCAAGGTCGTGCGGACGACCTCCTTGTCGCCGATTTCCTCGGAGTATTTGAAATGGGGCCAGAGCTCCTTTTTCAGATTGTCCGGGGCCTCGGACCAGACCTTACCGAGAGGCTGGCCGAGGACGCTGTTCAAGACGAGCTGCCAGTCGCCTTTGGCCGGGGCGTGAACGTAGACGCTGTACTTACCGGCCGGGACCTTTTTCCCGCCGATCATGAGAGCGGTACCGGTCTCGAGCGTGGTGACCTGGTTCATCCCGGCCCGCCACATCCGGTCCTCAGGAAGTTGTGAGGTGAGCTCGTCAACGCTACGTCCTTTGAGCTCCGGCCGGCCGTAGTCGATACTGATTTTCTGACCGGCGACGGTGGCACTTGCCGCGCCTCGTTTGGCGGCCTGGCCCTGCGTGAAAGCGACGGCGGCCACAGCCAGGAAGGCGATTACATATAGGAAACGAGTATGCATTACGGGTCCTCCTTTTTGAATGTCCTCGAATCGAGACATTCACGAAACTCCCCTGTTGAGCCATACGGAAGAACGCCGGATTAGTTCCATCGTAGTAGGCCAGGCTGCGCCTGGCAGAGCATCGGTCCGATGCTACAATCGAAGAATGCAATACCGATCTAGAGCCACGATTCTGGGACTACCGCTCATCCATATCGCCATTGGACGATCGCCGGACGAGAGGCCGGGCAGGGGAGTGGCCAAAGGTTGGATCGCCATCGGCGACGTCGCTTTCGGGGTCATCGTCGCGCTGGGTGGATTGTCGTTCGGCGGCATTTCGTTCGGTGGTCTGGCAATTGGCGGGATCTGTCTTGCCGGCCTAGGTGTCGGAGTTTATGCATTCGGGGGCGCTGCCATCGGTATCTACGCCGTAGGGGGCCTCGCGGTGGCGTGGCATTCGGCTCTCGGGGGTGGGGCGATCGCCGGAAAGTACGCCGTCGGTGGATACGCGGCGGCGGAGCATGCCAACGACGCGGTCGCACAAGAGTTCATGAGAACAAGCGTCATGCGCTACGGCAAAGCTGTCGCGGATCACGCCCGCTGGTTCATCGTGCTGGCGTTTCTACCGGCTCTCGCCGGGATCTATCGAGCGTTAAAAAGGAAATAAAGGGACAGGTCCCCTTCTTTGGGTGTACCTTTCGCCCAAAACGGGACCTGTCCCTTTATTGCCTACTTCGGTAAATACTTCTTCGGGAACTTCGCGACGATCGTGTAATTGGGATCGACCACGTTCGCCACCCGGGCCGACCCGACCTGTGAGAAGACCTGGAGCGCCTCCCAGCGGTCGAACCCGTAGTCCGTCTCGAGCCACTGAACCATCTCCACGTGAGCGATACGAAAAGCATCGATGAGCGGACGAACCGATCCCGCCACCATGATGTACTCGTCGTTCTCGATCCGCGGCCAGGCGATGGTCTTGCCCTTGATCACGTCGAGTTGGAGCGTTACGTCGGCCGAGGTTTCGATGCCCGATCCGGTGATCTCTCCATCGCCCTGAAGGGCATGAACGTCACCGAAATAAAAATATGCGCCTTCGTGGAAGATAGGTAGGTAGACGGTGGCTCCTTCGCGCGTATCGGAAGTGTCCATGTTGCCACCGAAATCGTAGGGCACACCTCCTGGAATCGCCTGGTCGCCTGGTGGTGCGGTGGCCAAGCGCCCAAGCATGGGAACGAGGTCGACTTCGATGGACTTCATCTTGCTCTCCGGCAAATCGAGCTTTGCGGTCATGCGCTCGGCATCGATCTCCCAGATGAATATCTTGGCAGGTACGGGTTCGTGGAGCATGGGAACCGTTTTGGTAGCCGTTAAGGAGCCATAGGTGGATGATGTGCCGGATCGACCCGTGGGTGCGTTGGGCTTGATTTTGATGATCTTGATGGCCAGTGTGTCCTCGGTCGTGGCGCCCTCGATGTAAATGGGACCCACTTCGCCCGGCCAGGGGCCATCCTTCGCAGTGAAAAACTCCGAGTATAGGGTGCTGGATTCCAAAACGTCGCCGGCCTTGATTCGCAGAACCGGCTCGCGCACCGCGTAAGTTTGATATCCCTTCGTTGCTTTGAATTTCACGGTTTCTGCGAACATAGGGCTCATCAAGCCGAAGAACAAAAACATCGAAATTAACGCTCTTGCGAACATGACTTTTTTTCCTTTCTCACATCTTGGCGTCCAGGATCATCTGGACCAGTTTTCCAAACTCATCGCTTTCGACGCGGTTCCCGCGGATGTCGGTGTTGACGCGGTGGACGATGACCATATCGTGGGAAGGAATCACCAAGATATAGTGTCCTCCCGCGCCTCGGGCTGAATAGGCGCCGTTTTCGAGCTCCACGTTGGGGAAGTGACGGCCATCGACGGCGATCCACCACAAATACCCGTAGCCTCCGGAATCACCGGCGTCGGAGTAAGACTTCGCGGAATCCCGCACCCACTGCCGCGGCACGATTTGGCGCGATTCCCAGCGACCTTCGCGCAGGAACAGAAGACCGAATCGCGCCATGTCTCGGGCGGTCATGCGAAAAGGATAGGCGGGATAGACGGAATCGTCACCAGTCACGTACACGCCGTCGGTCACTTCGAAATCCTGCATGCCGATGGGATCGGCAATAGCACGTTTGAACTCATGAAAAATGTCGGTCCGCGTGAGATTGCGGAAGATGGATCCCAGCGTGTTGAAGTCCCAGTTGTTGTAATACCAAAACGTGCCGGGCGGATGGCTGTGTCTCGGCGGCCGCCGTGCGGCCATACCCGCAGTCTCGTAAAGTGCGGGGTGATAGACGCCGGATCGAGCCTTCAGTAATTGATGAACCGTAGCTCCCATTTCGATCTCGGTCAGGGAGGGCTCGTTATCGTTGATGCCGAGCTCTTTCATCGTCTTCGTGAGATCGATATGCCCCGCATTGACGTGGATCCCGTAAAGGGCGCTCAGAAAGCTTTTCCGAATGGAATGGATATTGAATTTGCGAGCCGTTTCGCCCCACTCGGTCAGAACGACGCCTTTCACGGTAACCATCACCGCCGCGGTGTTGATCGTTCCCGTGTACCCTTTGGCTTGTTCCAACTTCTCGGCGGAGTACCCTAGATCCTCCGGTGAAGTGACTTTTTCCCAGAACTCTCCCGGAAATCGGTCTTCGTGGGCGGAGCTTTGCCAGGAGAACGAGAGCAAGACCAGGATCAGGATCGACAATGTTGTTATGCGAGAGCGTGTGCGTGTATTCATCTAGGTCTCCTTGATACATGGTCTTATCACAAGGGTAGGGCGGTTTGTCAATCCATGCGCGTCAAACTAATAGTCGCGGCATGGCCATTGGACTGGGGATCGCGACGGCGGCAATGTGAGCCCTGACGCGGCAGAGCCGCAACCAAAAAAGGGGCGCCGCGGCTTGCCGCGAGCCGTCAGCCGTCAGCAATCAGCGGTCAGCTCCCGGAAATTGTTTACTTTTTGCATTCAATTTCACTCATCAGGGACTGAGCCGGCTTCTCTTCGATGTGAGTCCAATAGACACCGGAACCTATGTGATCGTCGCGGTCGTACTGCTTGTGGCAGCGTTGCCGGCAAGCCTGGTGCCGGCACTTCGCGCGGCGAGGGTGGCCCCCTTGGAAGCTCTACGGTACGAATAGACAAAGATAGAACTCGAGGACCCGAGAACTCAAGAACTCAAGGATGAAGCTTCCTTGCTAGTAACAGTATGATTATCATATAATATGATAATAGGATGCAATATGTCTATGAAGAACAAAGGCAAGAGTGGGGGACTTGTTCGGGAATCTCCTACAGAATACGGCACTTCGAGACGCTTATCCGCAACAGAAGCCGCTAGAAATTTCTCCGAGCTCTTGAATCGGGTGCGATACCGCGGCGAGACTTTTATTATCGAGCGTGGAGGGGAAGCTGTAGGTGAGCTCAGACCTGCCGCTCCGTCCCGTTTTACCGGAGCTGATTTTGTGGCGTTGATGTCTTGCATGCCTCCCGTTGACGAGGAGTTTCTAGAGGCGGTAGAGGAAGCGGCTCGAACACAGCCTCCGATTCAGGTTTCTCCATGGGAGCGCTAGTCGATTCGAGTATCTTCATTGCTGCCGAACGAGGCGATCTCGGGATTGTGGCAATTCTCGAAGAAAAACAAAAGGAGGAGTTTGCCCTCTCTGTCATAACCGTCTCGGAGCTCCTTCACGGCATGCATCGCGATTCCGAGAACCAACTTTCAACGCGGGAAGCATATGTCGAGGCTCTTTTGAGCAGATTTCCTGTGGTTCCTTTCGATCTTGTAGCTTCGAGAATGCATGCCCGTCTTTTTTCTCGATTAGCGGCCAAGGGTATAAACATAGGAGCCCACGACCTCATCATCGCGGCAACAGCACTATCGCGCGGGCTCGACGTTGTGACGAGGGATGAACGGAGCTTTCCGCGTATCCCCGGTTTGTCGTTGATTCGTTGGTAAATCGCGCATTTTGATTTTCTGAGCTCTTTCTCTCGTTTTCCGCACTTTTTCATCTAATAAAATCCCTGCTCGAGCGTTATCTAGATAGAACGTGGTTTTGTGGCAAAGGAGGAACGCTCATGGGTGACGCCGGCCGAAAAAACGCCGATTGGATGGGCTTGGTTCTAGCTCGTTTTGAAAAACCGCTCCTCCGCTATGCCTCGTTCATCACGCGAGACCTGGAACGGGCACGGGAGGTAGTTCAAGACACCTTCTTGCGCCTCTGTAAACGAAATCCGGTGCCGGCAGAGGACCACTTGCCGGCATGGCTCTTCACCGTGTGCCGCCGACGAGCTCTAGACGTCATTGAGAAAGACCGCCGCCTCGTTTTCATGGAGGACGAGGCCCCGTGCTCTGACGTCCAAGAAAGGCGACCCTCTCCGGTGGAGGTCCTGGAAAGAAAAGAGTCTATGGAGCAGATCACAAAAATTCTGGCTACGTTGCCGGCGCGGCAACAAGAAGTGATTCGTCTCAAGTTTCAAAACGAGCTTTCGTACCGAGAGATCAGTGAAGTCATGGAAGTCTCGGTCAGCAACGTAGGATTTCTGATTCACCGCGGAATCGCGACCCTGAGACAAAAACTGGCGGCACCTTCCGCCCGAGGGTCCCGAGTTTTAAGGAGGGTCCAATGAAACCAATGAAATTCGACCCCGAAGATCCCAAACTCACGGCTTACGCGCTCGATGAGATCGAAGATGAAAAGGAACGCGCTTTGGTCGAAGAAGCGCTGCAGGGCTCGACCGAGGCGCTCGAGGCGGTCGAGGAAGTCCGAGACGTAGCAAAGCTGCTTCGAGAGCAACTGGGCCAAGAAGTCTCGAGCGAGCTTTCGGACAAACAGCGTAAGGCCATCACAGATAAAAACACCAAAAAAACAAAAGCCAGTCCGATGGCTTGGCTGGCGACTGCCGCCGGGCTTTTATTCGTGTTCGGTTGGTTTTCTCTGTTCTCGTTCAGGTCAGAAGAGGCTCCTGCTCCGTCGTTGGTCGAGACGCAATCGACGCCGGCCCGTCCAATGGCTCCCGCGCCTTTGACGATGGATCCTCGGCGGACGCCGCCACGTCCAATGGCTCCCGAGCCTTTGCAGCTCAACACCGAATCCTACAATCGCATCCAAGACAACGATTTCCTCGCCGTGGTAGAAAATCCGCTTTCCACCTTCTCCATCGACGTTGACACGGCCAGCTACTCCAATGTGCGCCGATACTTGAACATGAGGCAGCTTCCGCCGCCGGATGCTGTGCGTATCGAAGAGTTGATTAACTACTTCTCCTACGACTATCCGGTCCCGGACACCAACGAGCCCTTCTCGGTGCACACGGAGCTCGCTTCGGCACCATGGTTTCCCGAGCACCGGCTGTTAAAGATCGGAATCAAGGGACGGGAAATCGAGTCGGCAAACCGGCCGATGAGCAACCTGGTTTTTTTGATCGATGTGTCCGGCTCGATGCAAGACCGCAACAAACTGCCGCTCCTCAAGCGGGGCATGCGAATGTTGGTTCAACAGCTCGGAGAAAACGATCGCGTTGCCATCGTGGTGTACGCGGGCGCTTCTGGACTTCTTCTGCCTTCTACTCCTTGTCATCGTAAAGGTGAAGTCTTGGCCTCTTTGGAACGATTGCAGGCTGGTGGGTCCACCAACGGAGGTGCTGGAATTCAGCTTGCGTACGATGTCGCGGAAGACAACTTCATCGAGGGTGGGACCAACCGTGTCATCCTGGCCACCGACGGCGACTTCAACGTAGGCGTTACGCGCCGGGGAGACTTGACCCGCCTCATCGAGGACAAGGCAAAGACGGGAGTTTTTCTGAGCGTCCTGGGATTTGGCATGGGCAACTATAAGGATTCAACCTTGGAACAGCTCGCCGACAAAGGAAACGGGAACTACGCCTATATCGACACACTTCAAGAAGCGAGAAAAGTTTTGGTTCAAGATATGAATTCGACCCTGATCACGATCGCCAAGGACGTCAAGATCCAGATCGAGTTCAACCCCGAGGAAGTGAGAGCCTACCGGCTCATCGGTTACGAGAACCGCCTTCTTCGAGCAGAAGATTTCAATGACGATACGAAAGATGCCGGGGAAATCGGCGCGGGACACACCGTGACCGCGCTCTATGAGCTCGTTCCATCCGGCCAGACCTCGCTTGGTCGTGGTGTCGCTCCACTCCGGTATCAGAGGGGATTAGAACGGACGTCAGCCGCCGGCAGCGGTGAGCTCGGGACCATCAAGCTTCGGTTCAAGAAACCGGACGGGGACACGAGCAGCCTCATTGAGACCACGCTCTACGACGAAGGGATGTCGTTTGAGCAGGCGTCGGATGACTTCAAGTTCGCCGCTTCCGTAGCGGGATTCGGGATGCTTCTCAGACAATCGCCCCACGCGGGAAATCTTACATGGGAGGTCGTTTCGGAGATAGCGTGGGAAGCGCTCGGTAATGACCGGATTGGTTATCGCGAAGAATTCGTCGAGCTCACCCGAAAAGCCCGGGCATTGAGTCTTCGTCGTCCGAGCCGGTGAGGCCTTCGATGGTCTCGCCGGATTTTGTTTCCTCCGAGTGCTTGGGAACGAGAACCTTGAAAGCGGTAGGGAAGACCACTCCCGAGATGATGGCGAGAAGCACGATGGCTGCGCTCAACCGGTCATCCAACACACCGATTTCATGCCCCATCTCGGACGCCGCGACTAGGAGAGTCAAAGGTGCGGCGAGGATGAAGGCGCTCGACACCACTTGGCGGAAGGAAATTCCAACAAACAACAACAAGGTGGCGGGAAGAAATTTCGTGACGAGGGAGGCGGTCGCCAGTATCGCGACGAGCTTTAGTAGCGATGCCGGATTCTCCTAACGCGGCCAAGTCGAACTCGACGCCCACGTTGATAAAGAAAATGGGAATGAAAAAACCTTGCCCGAGCGCTGAGAGCTTCGTCTCGAGAACCCCCTTTTCGCGAAAGACATAGGAAAAGAGCGCCCCGGCGAGAAAAGCCCCCAGAATCGATTCGAGCCCCACCCAGCCGGCAAGCGCTGCAAGGCTCAGCATCAACATGATCCCGGCCCGGACACCGACCTCGGACGGATCGTCCAAATCGACCCATCGTTTGAATTGATGCGGAAACCACCACACCGCCAATCGGAGCAGCGCGAGGATCGAAAGGGCGGCGACGAAAAGAAAAAGAGCCTTTCCGATTTCGATTGCGAGCTCGGACCCGATCCCGTGTCGAAGGATCAAGTCGTAGCCGGTCAATGCGAGAAGCGTGAGGAGCTCGCCAATCGAGCCAACGAGTAGGATTGATTGACCAAAACGCGTTCCCGACTCTCCAACCTCGGCCAGCGTCACCAGCAAGATTCCGACCGACATGGCGCCCAAAACGAGGGCGAGGTAGAAGGGAAATCCGAGCTGCCAGGCCAAAAGGGCCCCCACGCCAAGGGTCGATGCCGCGACGAAAGCGGCGAGCACGACGCCGCCGATACCCTCTTTCTCAATCCGGTTGAAATCAATCTCGGCGCCCACGAGAAACATGAGGAAGACGAATCCGAGCTCGGCAAGAAAATCGGTGAAAGCGGTAGGATGCACCAACCGAAGACCGGCATTTCCGACCAAAAGCCCGAAGAGTATCTCGCCCACTGCCGCCGGTACCCGCAGCCGCCCCGCAATCAGGGGCATGAGGAACGCTCCGGAGTAGAAGATGACGAAGGAAAGTGCCTCAGCCGGCTCCATGGATTCGCTCTCTGTAGGAAAGCGCCAGAACGGAAGAGGTGCAACGCATAATGATTTGAAGGCTGGTGTCGGGTGTGAAAAACGAAGCCCGGCGATCGGCGCGGTGGGAAATGACCAGCAGGTCCCCTTCGCAGGCTAGATTTCCGATCTCGATTCCCGGATTGCCCTCTAAGTAAACCTGATCCATTTTGACGTGGTATAGCGAGGCCACGTGCATGATGTTCTTTAGGGCCCGTTTTTGTTCTTCCACCGCCTCCTCACCTACGATAAACGTCGGCGACGACACGACCACCGCCGCAATCTGAAGATCGAGTTGTCGAGAAAGATCGAGAGCCAGCTCTGCAGCGAGCAAAGAGCCTTCAGACTCGGTCACGGGAAGCCAGATTCGGCGGTACGGGTGAGTTCCCGCGGTCAGGAGAACAGGGCACGGCATGAGATCGAGCAGCCGGGAAAAGCTGGGACGAGCAATACCGGTTCGACTCCAAAAGCTTGGATTCGGTTTTTCGAGTACTAGACAGCCGCAATCAAGGTTGGCGAGGTCGCGGGCGAGAACAACCTCCGGGTCTTCGTCGGGCTCGAGCTCCTGATGCTCCAAACTGGCTCGATCCAGATTCAAGCTAGGGGTGGAGGCCTCCTCCGGCGCCAAGACGCGAAGAGCACGGGTCTGAGTATGGTTACACAGATACTCGACTTCGCTCCAGTAACGGTCGGTTGTTTTTTCTCCGGGAAGAGCAACGGTACGAATCCCGTATTGGAGCGGAAATCGAGCGACACCGGCCCGGAGGTAATCGGCGACATAGGGAAGGACTTCGGGGTCACCCGTTAGGAGGAGGCGGTCACCCTCTCGAATGATGGCATGACCGTGAGGGACGATGAACTTGCCACTTCGATAGATGGCCGCCACGAGCCAACGGATGGCGCGAAGATCCCGCACCCGAGCATCCACCGCCGGCGAGCTCGGAAGGACCGGAATCTCGACGATTTCTCCTCGGCCCAGTCCGACGTTGATCGCAACCTGCATTCCTCGCTCGATGCGATTGGCAATGAGACCGGCAATCGCGGCGGGCCGTGTGACCGCTTCGGCACCGACTTCTTTGAGTTTCTCCGCCGTCGCGGGTTGCCGAACAATCCCAATGGTCGAAGGGGGCTGGTCTATGGAGTTCGCCAAACGGCAGGCTTCGATGTTGACCTCGTCGTAGTCCGTGACGGCTGCAAACCAATCGGCTTCCTCGAGGCCCGCTTCGCGCAGATTGACGAGGCTGGTGCCGTCCTTGGCGAGCAGAAGCATGGGTCGATCGGGAAGATCTTCACGAATCCGTTCGAGTTTGACCGAATCGATGTCCAGAACCGATATTTCCCAGGCATCGGACAGGCTGCGAATCACGACCGCGGCCCGTCTGTCCACATCCCACGATGACGATACGCCGGCGCTTGAGACTCGGTTTTTCTTCGGCGCCTTCCGGAGCGGAACCCTACTCCTGGTGCCTTGCCTTCTTCATCGCCCATAAGCCGATATTCTACGCGTTCCGCACTATTCCTGGTAGTGGCTCAGAGGTTTTCGTTTGTTTTATCCCTCGAGCTTCATAAGAATAGGGGGCGGAAGCGTCGGATCATCACGGAGGCAAAAATGACCAAAAAATTCGAAGCGGATATTCCTCGGCTCACGATTACGCCACCCGAGGTTTTTTTTAACCGTCGTAAGTTCCTGGCATCGTTGGCCGTAGGGACCGTCGCAGCGCCGATGTGGGCGAGCAATGCCTCTACTCTATTTGCTCAAGCGGCAGCCCACGGAAAGCTCACGCCCCCTTTCGAGAGGCCCGATGTTTTTCCCGCAAAAAAGAACCGGAGTTTCGAAATACCTTCGGCATTTCCTCGGAAGAGCCTCACGCCGCGGGATGAGGCCGCTTCTCATAACAATTTCTACGAGCTATTGGCCAATACCGGGGGACCGGTGTGGAAATATGTCGATGATTTCGTGGTGGAACCATGGAAAATAGAGATCACGGGAGCTTGCGGCAAACCCATGACCCTCGATCTCGATGATCTTTTCGCCTTCGAGCACGAGGAACGGGTCTACCATTTCCGCTGCGTGGAACGATGGGCCATGAACGTACCCTGGACGGGTTTTCCGCTTCGGAAGCTACTCGAGAAAGTCGAACCGAAACCGAGCGCCAAATATGTCCGTTTTACCACCGCCATGCTTCCCGACCAGATGCCGGGTCTCGCGAAGTCCAAAAAATACTACAACTGGCCGTATGTCGAGGGGCTTCGTATCGACGAGGCAATGAACGAGTTGGCGCTCGTCGTTACCGGTGTTTACGGTCAGCCCTTACTCAAGCAGCATGGAGCGCCCGTCCGCATCATCACGCCGTGGAAGTACGGGTACAAAAGCCCAAAATCGATCGTCAAGATCGAGCTCGTCGAAGACAAGCCCCAAACTTTTTGGATGGTTCAAGCCCACGAGTACGGGTTCATTTCAAACGTGAATCCCAACATCCCTCATCCGCGATGGAGCCAAGAACAATCACACTGGCTCGATACGGGGGACAAGTTCGCCACGCCGATTTTCAACGGCTATGAGAAGTACGTCGCCGACCTTTACTCGGATGAGCCCCGAACGCCCCAGACGCCGCTGAAGGAGGGTCAGATAGCTCGCTGAAGACGGGAAATCTCAACGCAAAGACGCCCGCCTTCGCCGAGGCTACGGCGGACAAGCGCCGGCGTGCGTAGCTAGGTGTCTAAAGCCATCTCAACCGCCTTTTGGGCGTGGATGGCGGTTGTGTCGAAGACATCGATGGGCGAGTCCTGCGGGCCCACGAGCAAGGCGATCTCCGTGCAACCCAGTATGACGCCCTCGGCGCCCCGATCGGCGAGTTTGCGTAGGATCTCGACGTAGAGATCCCGGGACGGGTCGAGAACTTTACCGAGGCACAGCTCGTTGTAAATGACCCGGTGCACGGTCTCACGGTCGGGCTCGTCGGGTACCAAAACCTCGAACCGTAGCGTTCGGTCAGTCGCCCGCGGTAAAAATCCTGCTCCATGGTGAAACGGGTCCCAAGAAGTCCGATTCTTTTTCTTTCCGGCTCCGATAATCGGCGTCCGCCGTGGCATCGGCGATATGAAGCAAGGGTATTTCGATCTCCTGCTCGATTTGCGGCGCCACACGATGCATGGTGTTTGTGCAGATTACGAGGAAATCGGCGCCGGCTGCCTCGAGGCGGCGCGCGTCACGCGCCAGCACGCGGCCCGATTCGTCCCATTCCCCGCGGTGTTGAAGAACCTCGATCTCTGTGAAAATCGACACTATAAAGAGCGATTTTGGCGGAGTGGAGCCCGCCCAGCTTTTTTTTGATGCCCTCGTTGATGAGTTGATAGTAGGTTTGGGTGGATTCCCAACTCATGCCTCCCAGTAGTCCGATGGTTTTCACGACTGAAACCTCCCCGTTCATGTGCGACTGAGTTGCGCCGGCCGAGTCTAGATCATATCGGTGAGGGGTTAGCTGTCACACGATTTCTTGTGTTAGGTTTCCAGGGCATGACGGAAACGAGAAAGAAATACGTCAAGGAAATGGGCCTCGCCTTACTTCTATATATTGTCGCTGCACGTGCTTTTGACCTACCCTCTGGCGCTCCATCCGTCTAGTCACAGTCGCCTGGATAACGCCGACGCTCAGTTGAACGCCTGGGCCATCTCTTGGGTCGCAAATCAGTTCCCCCGCAATCCCTTAGAATTGTTCCAGGCGAATACGTTTCATCCCTTGCCGAACTCGTTGGCTTTCTCGGAGCACCTTTTCTTACCTGGAGTTCTCGCTGACCCCAATACTCGCTCTGAGTAACGATCTCGTTCTCAACCTTCAACCTCATCTTGACTCTTTGGAATCGTCCTGTCGGCGATGGGTATGTATGTTCTCGTATACAGGCTGACCGGAGATCCTTAGGCCGCTTTTCTCGCCGGGTTGTTCTTCTCCTTTGCACCTTATCGATTCGTTCGTTTGCCGCACATCCAGATGCAAATTTACGGATTCGCCCCGTTGGCCCTTGCCGGATTGCACCTTTTTTTCCATTCGGGCAAGAAACGTTGGGCTTTCGCTTTCGCAGCCTTTTTTGTTCTTCAGGCCCTATCCGGAACCTATTTGGCCGCGATCACTGCGGTTGCGTGCGGAGTCGTCGTAGCGGTTTCGGAATCGGTCGAAGGCTGCCACTTCGGCAATGGACGATCCTTGGCCGGCGCGGCCGGGCTGGCGGGCCTCGTGCTCCTGCCTTTTGTCCGTCCTTACCTCTGGGTCAACCGCACGCTTGGTATCGAATGGGACTTGGATGGCATCACGTCGTTATCCGCAACGGTGGCGAGCTACCTTGCCTCGCCGAGTCGAGCTCATCGCGGTTGGACCGAGATCCTGCTCTCCAGAGTGAGGTGACCGATTTTCTCTTTCCGGGATTTGTGCTCATCGGTTTGGGCGTCCTCGGCGTCTGGGTCCTGATGTCGCGACGAGCTCACGACCGAGTTCCCCTCGCATCACGGCGCTTTGCTATCTAGCTGTTCTAGTGATCGGCTTCTGATTTCTCTGGGACCGCGAACTCCTTTTTATCCAATGCTCTATGAGTACATCCTGTTCTTCCGAGGGCTTCGCGCCCTGTCCCGTTTCGGGCTTCTGCCATTGCTTTCCTTGTGCGTATTCTCAGGATTTGCCATGGCTTGGTTACTCGGGAAGCTCCGGGACCGACCGACGACGTATTGTGGCGACATCCGCTATCGGCGGCGTTTTCATTGCCGAGTCCGCGGTCATCCCCTTGTCTTTAGAGCGTTTCGAAGACGATCCACCCGAGGTCTACGAGTGGCTGAGAGGGCAGGGTGGCGTTAGCCCCATCGTTGAGCTTCCTTACAAGCGGATGGACACCCGGTACATGTTTTGGGCCCGGCACCACGGCTTTCGTCCCATGTTGAACGGCGATAGCGGTTTCATACCCCAATCCCATGTATGGATGCGGGAGATTTTTCTCCGTTTCCCCTCGGCCGATTCTCTAGCGCTGCTTCGAAGCCTGGAAGTGAGCCATGCCGTGGTTCATTTAGGTGCCTACCGTAACAACATGCGTCGGTTGACACGCCTCTTGGAAGATCTGAAACTTTACGAGGAGAAGCTACCCACGGTCGCGAGCTTCGGACGAGATCTCGTCCTGGGAATCGAAGTCGAAGGAGAAGGTCAAACGGAAAATCCTACCGGCACGCCGCTGGCGATAAAACGGACCGGTCGCTTGGTGGATGATAATCTAGATACCATTTGGCACGGGGAGAAGGAACGTTCCACCATCGAGGTGGTTCTTCGGGAGGCCGCTGTCATCAACGGATTGAAGCTACACTACGGCCGCACGCCGCGCATACCCGTGACTCGGATGAAGATAGAGGCGCGTGACGATTCCGGGCAGTGGATGAGATTCATTGGGATAGCCCTGATGATTGGCCGGCCTCTGACCGCCATCGTCCTTAGTCTCCTCGAAAATCCCACCGACGGTTTACAGGTATTTACTTTCGATTCGGTGCACACGGACGCTCTTCGTCTGACTTTGACGGGATACGAGGACGAACCGGAAATCGCTGAGCTGAAGTCCTCGGTCGCTAGTGTCCCGTATCAGTGGATCGTTGCATAAAGCTCGAGGTCATTTTGTGTGCTGGCAAGGAGTGCCGACGAAGAACTATCGTGATATTTCGAGGAGGCGCAACGAAGTCAGCGCGCAAAAGGGGCCGAGATTTATGTGACGAATTACTGACACAGGGCACTAGTCACTCCTTGACGAGCCGGCCCCTGTTTTACGATAGCCCGCGACAAGATCTCGCGCTGCTCGATGCTCAGCTTCTTTAGATTGATTTGGTAAGGGACACCATTGGCGGTGATGTCCATGGTTTCCCATTCCGGCAGAGCGAACACGCGTACTCAGGTTGCTTCATGAACGGGTTTACAACCCCGGGCATAGGAACATTCGCCCATTCGTATCCGGCCAGCTCCAAGCTCTCGATCGTGTCCCATGCAATCATAGCTTTCCGGGTCGGGCGGGATGTTCAGAAGAGACCTTCGCCTTGACCTCGACGCGGTACTTCGACAGTGCGGGATAGTCCATGATGAAGAGCCACCCGGCGACACCTAGAACGATTACTCCGGCGATGATGGCTGCGGTCTTTTTGTCCCATCGCGTTGTAGAGCCAAAAGGCAAAGCCGGCGAGGGCCGCCGAGCGCCCGAAAAGCAAAATGCGGTTGAAGTCCGTGTCGAAGTGGATGGTCACATCTTTGGGGCATTCGTCCGATTTGCTCCGAGACCATGCAACCGCTGAGGAGTGAAAGGCCGGCGAAAGCGAGAAACGAGAAAGCAGATCCGCATAGGAGTCTTCCTCCGTTGGTATCAGGCGTTGAGCCATTGTCAGGACTGGATGGATCTAGGATACCGCCCGGTCTCCTAAAGATCAATCCGCTTCGATGCCATGCGGGCAAATGTCGGGTATCAGCCCTGATTAATAGCAGGAAAAACGGGGACAGGTCCCTTTTTGGCAAAGACAACGGTCCACCAAAAACGGACCAGTCCCTATTTTTCCAGTAATTTGCGTCGATTTCATGAACTCGCATTAGGTTCGCCCTGAAGCGAACACGAGCCAACAAAGCCTTTGCGTAAAGACACATTAGAACTGCTTCACATATGAGTGAATCACAGCCTCTCTTCCCAAGAATAGCGGCTACTATCATGGCTTTTGTTGCGTCTGCCAAAGCTGATTCGCTTATTTATTGTCGCTTCAGTCCCTGATCGGTGAAATTGAATGCAAAATGTGAACGATTTTTCCGCGAGCTGACGGCTTATGGCTGACAGCTGATAGCTCGCGGCAAGCCGCTATAACCCTTTTGGTTCGGCTCTGCCGCGTCAGGGTTAACACCGCTTAGCGATGGATGACGGTAATCTCCTTGAGCTGCTCACGGATCTCTTGAGCTTTGCCTGCTTTCTCGAGGGCTTTCCAGAGTCTTGCCACCATCTCCGCATCGACGAGCCCGGGAGGGGACCCTCTCTCGGAAGTGGAGAGTCCTTCGGCGCCGCGGAAGGCCTCGACGGATCCAACAAGATCCGGCGGAATAAATCAACGCATCACGGCCTTCACCTCGTTCGAGTTTCTCTCGATCCGATTGAAAATAGCCGAGCGCGTGAAGAATTATTTTGAGCTGCCACACGTCTCGCCCGGCGTACTGCTGAAGCGTACGAAAACCGAGAGTCTCAGAAATGGTATCGTGGATACGGCGAAGCTCCGCCACGGGTCGAGGATGTTCGCAGACGTTGATGTTGACCGTGAGGCCGTCGGCGTCGACGAGCAACTCCGGGCGTGGGGTCGGCCACGATAACAGCGGCCGATTGTAGGCGTCCCTTACGGGCGTCCCCACCCGCGGCCTGACCCGAGGCGAGGGCTTCAATCAAACGGTCCGCGAGTCGCCGGCCGCTGCCTTCGGTGCTCTCAAAAGATTGGGCCACCGCCTCGATAACTTCGGGCCCCACCAGGAGTGTTGCCCTGGGTTACGAAGTGAGAGCCCGAGCGGTGTCCCGCCCAGGCGTTCGTTTCGTCGCCCGTGTGTTGGGCAACTCCGCCTCGAGCGCTGATAACGCCCACCTGGCGGTACGCGGATCGGGGTCGGCGGCGATGGCTTTTTCTAGTGCCTCATCGGCGGCCATACCCTCCTCCAGCATGTCGAGAAGCTCGGCTCCGTACTCGGTGCGTGTCCGAGCTTGAGTCGCTACAGCGCCGATTCCGACACGTACCCATGGCACACCGTTTCCGACACATGCGTTACGGGTCGTCACAGCCACCCCGACTTCACCCGTTTCGGGATCTACGGCGGCGATGGAAAAGGTGTGAAATTCGAGAGGATCCCCCCAAGACACCGGCTCCTGAGGAGCTGTTTCAACGGGGGGACAAAAACCGTCATCCCGACGCCGAAAACTAACCAGCAACAAAACACGGGCACCCATGGGCTCGATTTCATAAATCCTCCCAAAACCCCTTCTTTTAACTCAAACGATCACCAGAAGGCAAAGCACATTGTCCGCCGAAATGAGATAGCACTTGCCCACCAAAGATAGATGACAGTCCGAATGAGTTGGTGCCGAAAGAAGGCTACTTTATACTGTTATCGCCTGGAGAGAGGGAGTTCCCCTAGGGACCGGACTGGGTCTTTTCTGCCCTTGCCAGGAATCTTTCGGCGCATTAAGGAGTGGCCGCATGAAAAATCTCGTAGCAAAAGACATTATGAACGCCGACGTCATCGTGGCTCAAGACAACATGACCGTGCAGGAGCTCGCCAACCTTTTGACCGACAACATGATAACCGGCGTGCCGGTGGTCGATGATTCCGGCAAGCTCGTCGGCGTCGTATCAACCACAGATATCGTTCGGATCGAGCACCGGGCGAAACGCCGCTTTCAAGGAGAGGTTGGAATCGAGCTACTACCTTCGTAGCTGGGAAGACAAGCTCGACGAGGAGGAGGTACGTCATTTTCAAATCGTGGAAGATGACGGTCTATCGGTCCGGGAGATCATGACGCCCCTGATCTTCAAGGTTGCCGAGAACGCGAGCATCGCCGAAATGGCCGATACCATGATTGGCGGACGTATTCACCGTCTCATCGTGACCCAAGAGGATCGAGTTGTTGGAATCGTCACCACCCTCGACATGTTGAAGGCGATCCGAAGCTACGCTGTCGTTTAGTAGAAAGTCTTGATGAGGTAAAGCGCTTCTCATCATCGATGTCCAAAACGATTTTTGTCCCGGCGGTTCCTTACCCGTTCCCGGCGGCGACCTAATTGTCCCTTTGCTGAGCGAGTTGGCGGAACGTTTCGCCACCGCCGGATTGCCCGTTTACGCTTCTCGGGACTGGCATCCTTCCGAAACGAAGCATTTCAAACCCTATGGAGGCCTTTGGCCGCCCCACTGTGTCGCGGGAACAAAAGGATCGGAGTTTCACCCTGAGTTTGCACTTGCCTGATACCACGATTGTAGTTTCCAAGGGTATGAATCCGGACGAGGATGCCTATTCCGCATTCCAAGCCTGCGATGACGAGGGCGTGTCTCTCAAGGAGTTGTTTATTCGGCATCGAGTCGAAGCGGTTTTAGTGGGCGGATTGGCGACCGACTACTGTGTGAAAGAAACGGTCTTGGACGGTTTGCGGGAGGGCTTTCGGATTCTTTTGATCGAAGATGCGATAAGAGGTGTGGAAGTCGAGCCCGGGGATTCTTCGCGCGCCATCGAAGAGATGCTCACGAAGGGAGCCCAGGTGGCCAACCTCGTCGAACTGAATTCTGAATTAGATAATAAGGAGTAAATCGATGTCCATGCTTTCGGAATCCGACAGGCAAGAACTGCAGAAAGTAATGAAAGAGGAGATGGACGATGATGTCATTGTGGCTCTGTTCACGAAAAGTCAGAGTCCTATCGTCGTTCCGGGGCAAGAATGTGTTACCTGCGACCAGACCGGTGAGCTCATGAAAGAGGTCACGTCACTTTCCGACAAGCTTCAACTGGAAGTGCACGATTTCTATAAGGAAAAAGATCTTGCCGCCGAGCACAAGATACACCGCATACCGGCCGTCGTCGTCAAAGGAAAGGCCCTCGGTAAGGTTCGTTACTTCGGTATTCCCGCCGGATTGGGTTTCTCCAACTTCATCGACGGACTACTGGCCGTTTCCAAGGGAGCAACCTCGTTGAGTGAGGACACGCGGGAGTCGCTCGGGACATTGGCAAAGGATGTCCACATACAAGTCTTCACGACCCCGATGTGACCCCACTGTCCAACGGTGGCCAGGTTGGCCCATGAAATGGCAGTGGAAAACGAGCACGTGACAGCGGACGTGGTGGAGATCCAGGAGTTTCCGGACCTCGCGAGGCGTTACAACGTCACAGGCGTCCCGAAAATCGTCCTAAACGACCAAATGGAGCTTCTCGGAGCCCAACCCGAATCAACCCTCCTCGCCGCCGTTTTACAGGTATAGCCGCGGGGTCAGGCATGCAATTCTGGCAATCTTTTCGAGAGCATAATGCTCGTATAATGTTGAATAATTAAGAGTTACGTTTTGTGCTCTCTGGGGTCAGACATGTAATTGTTGAATTCCGTGAGCTGACGGCTGACGGCTCGCGGCAAGCCGCGATAACCCTTTTGGTTGCGGCTCTGCCGCGTAAGTGATTTTCTTCCTGCCTATGCTAGACTTAGGGAGAACGTTGTTCTCAATCGACAATCCATTATTGAACCCGGAATGCTGTCCCGAGCGCGATTCGCGGGAGACACTCGAACGTCTTAGGAGGATGCAGCAGATGTCCGAGAGAAGGAAAATCGAGCGCCTAAGTCCACTCGTCATTCGTGCCGAATTCCCTCGAGGTGAGCAGATGTGCCTCGGTTATTTAACCAACCTCAGCGAAGACGGCGCTTTTCTGGCCACGGATGACGACCTACCTGTAGACGAAATATTGCATCTGCACTTCGTCTTGCCATGGAATCTCGGAGAGCACGACGCCGAAGCATCCGTGAAGTGGCGGACGCGAGACATGGGAGCCGATGCCCAGAATATGCCGACGGGAGTTGGCCTCTCGTTCTCCGAGCTCGACGCCGACGCTCAAAACGGCATCCGACGGTACATGCAAAAGTTCCAAGAGCTTCTCGAGCAGATCGAACGCGAAGGAGTGAATGAAGTTCTCGAGAAGCTAACAAAGGAAACTTCCGGGACCGAAACGGTTCACTAATCTTCAAGTTCTCCGGTCGTGGTCCGGCAATCTCTCGAGACGTCGAGCCGTATTCTGCGTCTTGTCACAAACTCTACGCTCAGCCGCTGAGATTGGCTATGATGGAGCCTGGAGTCGTCGGAAAGCATGCATCTAGCCCTCATTTATTTACCCTGGTCGGGATCGGGGTCTTCGCTTACTGGCTGGTTCTGCGCCGGGGAATCTACCGCCGCATTCCCTATGAACAATATTTTCTTCTAGTCGCTGCCTCGGCGCTTGCGCTATACGCAATTGGGAAAGAGCCATCGATTTTGAACTGGGCCGCTTTTGCCGCGTCGGTGTTGGTGCTTGGGGCCTTTGTTTGGTTCATCCACTTCGAATCGAAATTTTCCCGGGCCGGCCTTCGCATCAAGACCGGCGAGCGTTTTCCGAATTTCTCACTCCCGGATTCCGAGGGCGGTACTTTTGAGTCCGCCGAAAAACGCGGGAAGAAATCCATCCTCTACCTTTTTTATCGGGGTGATTGGTGACCGTTCTGCACTGCGGAGCTTGGACAGCTCCAACGTTTCTATCGTGAGGTCGCCGAGAAGGACGTCGAGATCGTAGCCATTAGTGTGGATCCACCCGACGTATCGGAGGCTTTGAGGCGGCGCCTGAATGCTGCATTTACATTTTTGTCGGATCAAGACGGCGTACTTCTGGATCGGCTCAATATTCGCCATGTGAAAGGCTATCTGGGAAAGGACATCGCTTTTCCAACGGCGATCCTGGCCGACAAGGACGGTATCGTACGCTGGATATACGAGATGGCTTACGGAAATGTGCGTCTGACCCCCGCGGAGCTTTTCGAGGCGATCCAACGCGTGACCCTCGAGGAGCAGAATCGCGAGCTTCGCCGGGGACGGGCGGTGAGCCACGTCGTCAAGCAAGTTTTCTTGATGGAAAAAAGTGCCGACTTGGGCGACGTCATAGGACTCATGCGGGACGAGCTCCTGGGGTTGGGGCTCCGATTTTCCTTCTGCGGAATAACTATTTTCGATGAAGAACGGGCGGTCTCCAAAACGTATAGCGCGAACGCGCTCGAGTCCCGCCAAGCGACGGCGGACGACCGTGACTCGGCTCTGCCGTATCTAGAGCTACCCTTGACCGGGCTCGATGACCTGGAGCAAATCGTTTCCTCCTGGAGGAAAGGAGAGATCTACTATCGGAACTATGATGACGAGGAGTCTCTGACTTTTCTCTCGAAGTTGACGAGTCACGGTCCCGGGCTTCGTACCGTTTCGCCGGTCCGTTCGATACTCCTCGTTCCCTTCGTTCACGGGACGCTGGCTCTTGCGGGAGCTGCGCCGAATCAGTACACGGAAGATGAGGTCCTAACGCTGGAAGAGTTCGCCGAGGCTATATCGGTTGGCTACAAGCGATTCTTGGACTTTCACGAGCTCGACCAACGGAACCTGGAGCTTCAGAAGACCCAACTGCAGCTCGTACAATCGGAGAAGATGGCGTCGTTAGGAGAGCTCGTGGCCGGGGTTGCGCACGAGCTCAACACGCCCCTGGGTGCCATTAAGAGCAACACCCAGATTGCCGCAAGTGCTCTCGAGAAGGTGCGCGGTTCCTTGGTCTCTGGCGATTCGTCGAGTGACGAGCGAGGCGGGCTCGTCGATATACTCGAACAACTGGAGACTCTCAATCAGGTCAATCGTGGTGCGAGCGAACGAATTATTCAGATCGTTGACAGTCTCCGCAGTTTCGCAAGGCTGGACGAGGCCGAGTGGAAGCCGGCCGAGCTTCACCAAGGTCTCGACGATACGTTGAGCCTCATTCGTCACAAGTTGGGCGAAAAAATTTCTGTTAGCAAAAATTACGGTGAGCTTCCCCAGATCACCTGCTATCCGAAACAGATGAACCAGGTTTTTATGATGCTCCTAATGAACGCGATTCAAGCCATGAATGGTGAAGGGGCTATTAGAATTTGTACGAAGCGTGACGCGTCAAATGCGATCATCGAGATATCGGATACCGGCGCCGGCATCGACCCGGAAATTCTCCCGCGTATCTTCGACCCGGGTTTCACGACCAAAGGCGTTGGGGTAGGGATCGGACTTGGACTTTCAATTTGCTACAAGATCATTGCCGAGCACAACGGTCGGATCGATGTCGCCAGCGAGGCTGGGAAAGGGCGCAACATTTACTCTGACCATCCCGATCCATCAGTCTCCTCCTCAGGAGCAATGACCCGTTCCCGTTGTCACAGAAAGCCCATCCAACCGTTCTTGAACGGACGGGGGTGTTCGGGGTATCTTCAGGTCTTGCATACTGACTCGAGATTGGAAACACGGAGTGTGAACAATGACAAACCTGACGTTGCGTAAGGCCATCGAGGTGGCCGTGGCTACGGAAGAGCTCGGAGCAAAGTATTACGAAGAGATCGCCAAGAAGTTCTCGGGCGAGAAGGAAGTCGTCGAGGTCTTTGGACAACTCGCCGAGGACGAGGTGGCGCATGAGTCACAGTTCAAGAAACTGCTGGACGAGGTTCCTCCGGACGAGGTAGGACAAGACGACGCAGGTTTGCTGCTTCGCGCCGCGGCGACCTCACAGTTTTTCGACCAGAAGGCGCTCGAGGACACCGCGGAAATCAAATCGGCCGCCGACGCCCTGGCCAAGGCATTGGCATTCGAAAGATCGACGCTTTTTTACTACCAATCCCTCCAAGACGTCCTGGGGGAGAGCGCGCAGCTTCAGAAGCTGATTGACGCGGAAAAGTCCCACGTCACCACACTGATGAAGGTTATCGTATCGGACGCGAAGTTTAGAGGGCTCGCCGATCCTTGGTAATGTCGTCCTTGTTTCCCGTTTTCCAATTCACCGCATATTAGCGGACTTCATCGGGTTGGACTCTCAGAAGGACAGTCGTAGGGGATGAGCCGGCGCGCTGGGTGAGGACATAGAGTCGATCGTACTCGTCGCTCGAGATATCCGACCCGCCGTCACCACCCAGTAGACGAGCGAGCTCGGGAGTCGTATTGCTGTGCCCGACGACGAGATGACGCCCGGGTGTGTTCGTAAGCTTTTTTGCGAACGCGGGAAGATCACCGGGATCGTAGATCTTGACTTCCACGCCAAGCTCACGAGACAAGGGGGCCGCCGTATCTCGACATCGTATGTAGTCCGAGCTATGGATGTGGTCGATCCCAGCGCCACGTAGCACTCGGGCCAAGGTTTCCGACCGACGTTTCCCCAGTTCGGTCAGCGGAGGGTCGTCGTCCTCGCTTGCTTTTTCCGAATGACGCACGAGGAAGAACACCGACTCGGGCGCGTCATTTGCTTCAATCGCCTTAGTCGCCGGTTCGTTTGAATGGCTTGCAGCCTAGGAATAATGAGCTAGAGACAAACAAGAGCACCAAGATACGTTTCAATGCACACGCCTCCTTCGAATGAATCAATCCCGGGAATCGTTCCCGGGAACGATGAATTATAAGTATATTTTTTACTTTTTGGGTGGAATTACAGCCGGGAGCTCATTTCCTCCCGGCCTTTACGAACTCTGCAGCCTCTGGGCCCAGGACCTTTTGGAGAATTCGGAAGTAAATTCCTGACGATTTGAGTTTCTCGATGTGGTCACTCAAAGCCTTGCCGAGTGGAGAGTCTTTCGGTACCGCAATTGAACGGATTCGAAAAGAGGGGTTGTGGTTACGGTTTCAGAAGCTCGTCGAGTGCAGAGAACCAACGCCGAGCCATTTTCTCTTCACCGGAAGCGTTGGGGTGAACTCCGTCGTAGGTATCTTGCTCAAAATCAAATCCCGTGAATTGGTCCACGATCGTGACTGGGGAATCTTCAAGGTTTTTGATGGCGCCAAGCACTTCAATCATTTCGTTGAGGCTACGAATGGCGTTCAGTTTTGCTGAATGATCGACGGGGATGATTTGCGCAATGGCGATCTTCACCTTTGGATTGACGACGCGCAAACGATCAATAAGTTGCTCGAGCTCCTCAATCGTGCTGGCTGTGCTTTGATTCTGGAAAACATCGTTCGATCCCAGGTGGATCAGCACAACGTGCGGCTCGTAGGTGCGGGCCCAATCATCGATTCGCTCGAGGATTTCGTCGGTCCTCCAACCCCAATGGCCCTCGTGGTCCATATCGAAATCTCGGTGAGGAGGAGAACCGCCGAAATTGGAGTTTTCGCTGCCTACGAAGTCCACCTGGTATCCCGAACGGTCGAGCTCATGCCAGAGCGGCCTGCGATAGCTGTCATGTTCATGGTTGGCTTGGGTGATGGAATCTCCTATCGGCATGATTCGGGTCGTCGTCGAAACCGACGGCGCCTCTGTCCCGGGCACGGGACTGGTCCGGCTGGGAGGATCAGAAGAACCGCTGCTGCAGGCTCCAAACCATAGAATGAGGGGGCAAAGGGTGAAAAAAAGGTATCGGAATCGCATCATGGGCGATGTTAATTCGGGAAAACTATTTAGGCAAGAAGCGGTCCTACTTGGAGTCGGGCCGATAAAATGGGCGTCCGTAAGCGACCGTATCGTTAGGACCCGGGGGATATTGCCGTTTGCCTCCTCGGCCAAGGAGATCGAAGGCAAGCAACCGGACCACGACCTGGTGAATATAGTCGAGATCTTCCTGGGTTTGTGCCACGAACTTCACGCCGAGGCCCGGGGGTAGAACTTCCTGCCGGCGACGGGCCTCAGCCCGGAGGCGAGCCACCGTGGCGGAGAGGATTTTCGTCTCACCCTCGCCGGGAATCTCGATTTCCAGTTGGACTCGATCTCCTTCTTTGAGATCCGCATCCGTCACAACGAAAGCCCCAGCGTTATTGATATCCTCTAAGGTCCCTTCAGACATTTGCCCAAGAGAGAGAATATGAACCCGGATCGGACCGGAAGTTTGGACCCGGCGTTCAGTGCGACGCTCCATATGCAGAATATCTCCTGGTATTCCAATTCAAATTGTGCAATATCCATTCCTTAACGTTGACTTTCTAAAGTCTACAAATAAATAGGTTTATGTGGATACAAAAAGACGAAGGACGTGGGGAAGCACCTACGGTGCGTTGTGAAATCCCCCCATTTCGAATCAAGTCGAATCAACGGAAGGCGTCGCGGGCCCTAATCTTGGCTTCCAGGAAGTCCGCCAAAGGTAGATGCAAAAGTCCTGAGACTTTACGCACCAAGTACTCCTCATGAGCAAGAATCTCAGCATCCGCAAAAGCGACTCGCCACATTTGCTCGACCAAGAGCTTCTTTTGATCGAGTGAAAACTCTTGGTCGATGAGATGGGCAAAAAGATGCAGGGGGACCGACCGCTCGACCTGCTTTTCCGCCAATTGAACGATGGTTTCAGTCTCCTCGGGTGTCAGGCCGAGAATCCGTGCAACAGAATCCGTCACTGCTCGTCGTTCTTCTTCTTTGATTTCGAAGTCGGCTCGTGTCATCTCGATCATGAGAACCGCCGCTGCGAGTTGAAGGCGTCGCTCCGGAACATTTGCTTTTGTTGTATGCACTTTCGGTTTGAGATGGGTTTCAAAGAAGTGCTCGATGGCGTCCAGCATCGCACTCCTGAATTCCTCGGCGATCTCTCGTTCCTGATCCTTGGTCACGACAAACCTCTTCTCTTCAATCAATTCGTGGCGAAAGGAGTTGATAATCGATTGTCCCCCCACTGAAGCGGTGAAGTCAACCTTTCTGAATGGCTTCGGATTGTCGGCATCCTATTGACTTGACATCGGCGGGTACCACGAAGAAAATGAGTCAGCTCCCATAAGAGGCACTTTTTCGATGAAGAAAATCGTAGTGGCCTTGATTCTTGTGGCGTTTCTTGCTCCCGGATTGGTAGCGCAAGAAAAGAGCAAAGAGAAAAAAGAACCGACGAAGAGGCTGAATTTCGATTTTCGTTTCGACTACGATCCCCGCGAGTTACACGAGTATTCGCAAGACTACAATCGGTGGAAGAAGATCAAGGGTATCTTTGGGGTGGGTTCGTACCACATACCGGTCGGATACGTTCGCATTCCCTATAAAAGCCCCCCTCTCACCATTTGGGGGCAGGGATTCGGTACAAGCCTTTGGCGTGATCCTGTAACCGGCTGGCCCATAACGTGAAAAGGGGACAGGTCCCTTTTTCGCAGAAAAGGGACCTGTCCCCATTAATTCAGTCGCGCGGACTTCCTTCCAATAATGGTTCGAGAGGAAGATGCTCGGCGCCGTTTTCCGTGCACACCGCGTAACGCGATTGATCTGAAGGGGCGTACATCGCGACCCCGGCGTGCTCTCCCTTAATATTGAGCATATAGAAACTCAACCCGAAATTGGGCAAGCCCCGGCCGTTGAGGAGACGTTTTTCTATTGTCGCGGATTGGACACGCTTCAACGCCGCGAGTCCGGCGTCCTTGGGATGGCTACCTCGTCTCATTTCTTCCACGATAAAAAAGGAGCACAGGTTGTAGAGATTGGCCTCTCCGCGACCCGTGGACCCTGCGGCTCCGACGTCACCGTCCACGTAAAGACCAGCACCGAGAATCGGCGAGTCGCCAACCCGCCCGGGAATCTTCCAGGCCAACCCGCTCGTCGTCGTCACACCACAGACTTCGCCGTTGCTCCCCACTCCATCGCAGTTAATGGTTCCCCAAACATCGTCTTCGTCGACGAGCCCTTCTTGGATCATCGCCAGCCGGGCGCGATTCGCCGCCTCAGCTCGCTTGCTCGGATCGAGATAATGGACAGGATCGACTCGTCGCTTCCATTCGAGCCACCGTTGCCTAGATTTTTCGGTGTTCAGATCCTCTTCGATTTTGAAGCCCATATTGCGGGCAAAGTCCTGTGCCCCCCGGCCGACAAGCAGGTGATGGTCCGTGCTTTCAAGGACCGCCTTGGCGACCAGAGATGGATTTCGGACACCTTCTATAGCCGCGACACCGCCGGCGCGTTTCTTCGGACCGTGCATGCAGCAGGAATCGAGTTGAACGACACCGTCCGCATTGGGTAATCCTCCATAGCCGACGCTCGTGTCCTCCGGGTCCAGCTCGACGATGTTCACTCCAGCGATAAGAGCGTCGAGGACATCCTCGCCTGTAGTGATCATCTCGAAAGCCGTCTCGACACAGGTTTTAGAACCGCCGTTCCTATAAATGTTGCCGTTCCGCGAGGATACGACCACCGGCTTGACCGAGCTCGGAATGAGCATGGTGGGCGCCGCACCGAATGTCGTCGCCGGTACTGAGGCTGCTACGCCCACAGCGGCACCCGTCTTCATGAAATCTCGCCGACTGATTTTCTTCGTCATTTTCACTCGTACCTCCGGAGTAACGAAATAAAGAGAAAAGAATAAGCGGTTTAGCGACATTTGGCAAGCGTCGGTGAGGAACGGTTGATCTCGGTCAAGCACGCATCACGAACACGTTGATATGATGCAACTGTAACTCGAGGAGGAGCGCGGGAGAATGTCGAACGGGAAAGCCAAAGCGCCTGTGCCCAAGGAACACGGGGCCTGGTTCATGCTGGGTCACTGTCTTTTAATTGGCACGGTGGTGTCAGGGGTGTTTCGCTGGCCGGTACTCCTGGTCTGCGCTGCTTCCTTTCTCGTATTTCTAGCCATGCAAGGACTCAAACAGCTGGCCCGTGGCTATCGGAACCGGGAGCACGGGATTCCGCTTCGAGTGCCTTGGCCCAGCGTTGGCTTTCTGGCTGGAGCCGCTTTTCTCGGTGGCGTCGCAATCATGGGGTGGAATCTCGATATCCTGCTGCTCTGGGGAGGCGTCAGCTTCGTCCTGACCCTGATGTACGCCTGGGTGCTCTTCAATCGAAAAGAACGAACCGTTCTCGGAGAGTGGATTGGCATTGCCGGCTTGACGGTCTCGACGGCGGTAGTCTGGAGCGCCGGGACCGGCACTTTAGAGAAGGAAGCCTTGCTTCTCTGGGTCGTAGCTTTTCTCTACTTCGGCGGTACCGTACCCTACGTCAAGCTTCGCGTAAAGCAGATGAAGTTGGCAGAACCGTCTCTGCCGGCCCGCCTCGACATAGCCCGACCTGCGCTGGTTTACACCGCCATCTCCCTTGTTGCCGTAGCCTTGGCTGCGTATCAACAGCTCGTGCCATGGCTCGTAGCTGTGCCGTTTGTTCTCTCGCTCGCCAAGGTCGTCTGGGCTGTTTTCGAACGTCGTGGGCCGAAAAAGATTGCGCACATCGGATACTCCGAGGCGGTTCTGTCCACGGTGTTCGCCATCTTAACGATTGCGGCATTTTGGCCGGCAACCTGATTGAAAATCAGATCGATTCCGCCTGTGCTCTTCGTTTGAGGAACACTGCGATGACAGCTACGATCCCACCCGTGACGACCTGCTGGGGCACCCCAAAAATGAATTGGGCGTATAGGACGTGGCTCCAGCCGCTAAAAACGTCATAATGTGTACCCAGCCCATAGGTATTGGTGATCCACCAGAGTATCGAGACCGGGATGCGGGAGAAAATCGCGAAAATGAGCAAGGTCAGAAAGATGAGACCGTAGGGGCTCTTTTCGTCGGCTAGAGTGAATCCGAGGTAGGCTCCAACGGCCAAGGTGAGCCAAGCAATGCCGATGATGAAGCAGACTGTTTCTGGCAGCTCGGCTCGTTCCGCGAAATAGCGGGCCAAAGTCACCAGGAGAGAAATGAGGGCCGGCCGGGCGGACAACTTCAGCGCACGTTGGAGCATGCACGATATCTTATACCGATTGACGGTCCGGCAGGACCACGGAGGAGTAGAGTGATGGACGAGTTACGGATAAACGGGCCGGGTGGAAACGAACAAGACGAGTTCGATCGGATTGCAGGTCGATACGAGCTCTACGTTCCTTGGGAGCCTCGTCTGGCCCGTGAAATCCCGTTTCTGGAGGAGCAACTCCGCTCAGTAGGGGCACGGCGGGTCATCGATTGTGCCTGTGGTCCAGGCCGACACGCCGCCTCCTTGGCCCAAAAGAAATTTGAAGTCACAGGACTCGACGTCAGTCCCGAGATGCTCGAGCGGGCCCGGAACCACGCCCGGGAAATGGGCGTCGAAATCGAGTTTATCGAGGGCCGCTTCGAATCGCTACCGAGGGAGCTCCACGGGCAATTCGACGGGCTCCTTTGTCTCGGCAATGCCCTTTCCGCAGCCGACGATGAGGCAACCGTCAAAAACGTTGTCGGTGAGCTTGCACTTGCGTTGAAGCCGGGGGGCGTTGCGGTGACCCAGACGGTTGATTTCAAGGTGGTTGCTCCCGATCGAGTCAAGGCGGCGCCGGCGCGGGCCATACAAGACGCGGGCAAGGAATTCGTCTTTGTCAAATCCTTCGTTCGGGTCGATGACCGAGTCTTCATTCATTGGGTCAGTCTGGAACGTAAAGAAGACCAATGGGACTCAGAGGTTTCTTGCCGAGAGGTGACATCCATCGAGCCCGACTTTTTGATAGATGCTTTTTCAGAGGCAGGTTTCTCTTCAGTGACCGCATACGGTGACTATGCTGGAAATCCCTTCGAGAGCGGCAAATCGCGGGACCTCATCTTGGTTGCTCGCCGGTCAGAATAGCTTCAAGAAGACTCCCCGGTACGATATTCGTTAACGAGACGTTGCTGAAGACGGCGTAGACGCTCACTTTGCCGCACGGGATAGGTTTCTTCGGTGCGGATTTTTCTGAGCTCCTTCGGGAGCATCGAGAGCTGGTCCATCGTGTGTTCCCGGATCGCCGACAAGGTCGGGACGTTTGGGGCTCGCCTACCGGCCTCCATCACGGGTACGAGGAGCGACTCCATTCCTTCGATTTGCTCATTGCGGGTGGAAAGGACGTCTTCGACCATCTCTCTCTCTGGTGAAATGCGGCGAAAGACCTGCTTGGGGCCGGCGAGTGTGCGCTTGTGAGGAGAGAGCTTGAGCACCGGCCTCCCGTCGTACTCCACGAGCTTGTAGACCATGTCCAGTTCCGGCGAGTTGACCGAGGCGGCAAGATGGCTTCCCACACCGAAGGCATCGATGGGTGCTCCTGCCTCGAGCGCGTCCGCGATACGGTACTCGTTGAGAGACCCACTGGAATAGATCTTGGCGTCGTGCAATCCACCGTCGTTCAAGATTCTTTCTCACTTCAGTGGATAGCCGGACCACGTCTCCGCTATCTAGCCGAACGCCCCGCAACTTCCTGCCCTCTTGCGCCATCTCTTGGCCGACCTCGACGGCACGACGGGCGCCGACCAACGTGTCATAGGTGTCGATGAGCAACACCGTGTTTTCAGGAAAGAGTTTGGCAAAGGCACGGAACGCTTCGATTTCGTTGTCGAAGGCCTGGATGAAACTATGGGCCAAGGTGCCCGTAACGGGAATCCCGAATTGCTTCCCGGCCAGGACGTTGCTGGTGCCGGCAAAGCCGACCAGATAGGAGGTCCGGGCTATCTTCAAGGCGGCGGCCATCCCGTGGGCGCGACGAGACCCGAAATCCACCACGTTCCGCCCTCCCGCGGCAGACATTATCCGTGCTGCTTTGCTGGCAATGAGGGTCTGGAGTTGCAGTGCAGACAGTAGATAGGTCTCCACCATCTGGGCCTCAATGATGGGAGCCGTGACTTCGAGTATGGGCTCGTTGGCAAAAACCACGGTCCCCTCGGGCACGGCCGCCACATCCCCGGTGAAGCGAAGCTTCGAAAGATGCTCCAAATAGCTTTCGCCGAACTGCTTGGTCGAACGTAGGTAGTCGATCGACTCGGTGTTAAATTTCCAGTTCTCGAGATACTGGAGAGCTTCTTCGAGTCCCGCTGAGACCAGAAAGGAACGGTTTTGGGGCAGTTTTCTGACAAAGAGGCTAAAAGTGCCGGACCCTTTCATCGCCTGCTCGAAATAGCAGGCTCCCATATTGATCTCATAGAGATCCGTGAGAAGTCCTGACAGGTCGCTTTCGAACCAACGATCCGAGCTCATCACACCCATTCAGGAGATTACCACAAAAGACGGGTTTCGGAGATCTTCGCCTGCACAACCGCCGTCGTTGGAAGTTTGCGGGAAAGCATCCCAGCGGTTCCTATAGCCATTATCCCCGCGAAACTGACCGCCCACGGCGCCCCTATTCGTCCGGCTACCAGCCCGGAAAATAGTGTACCCAAAGACAGTGCACCCACATACATTAAGGCGTAGATGCTCATCGTTCGACCGCGGATCTCGTCGGGGACGGTAAGCTGGACACAGGAGTTGATCGTCGCCGCGAGAGCCAACAGAAGTGCCCCGGCGCCGGCAGAGAAAACGGCCGAGAGGAGAAGCGACTTCGACTGAGAGAATCCGACCAATACGAGACCGAGTCCTAGACCACATCCGGCAACAAAACGTCGAATGTGCGTCGGTCCTTTCGCTGAGGCTCGAGCCGCTACAAACAGTGCGCCCACAATGGAGCCTGTGCCGGAAGCGCTCATCAGTATTCCCAATCCGTTCGATCCCGAACCCAGAACTTCTGCCGCAAAGATCGGCATCAAAGCGACATAAGAGGCTCCCCAAAAGCTGGAGACCGAAAGAAACGCAATGAGGTATCGGACCGCTCGCTGGCTCCAAACATATCGCAAACCGTCTTTGAGCTCTCCCAAAAGGTCGTGGGATGGGCGCTCGCGGCGTTCGGGTCGAAGCTTGATCGCATAGACCGCCAGAATCATCACGAGATAAGAAAAGCCGTTCAGCAAAAAACAAAAACCTTCCTCGTAGCCGGCAGCGAGGATGAACGCAGCTAAGGCTGGGCCGACCATACGGGCCGTTTGAAAAGCGGATGAATTGAGGGCAATGGCATTCATGAGATCCGTGCGAGCCACGGTTTCCACAATGAAGGACTGGCGGGCCGGTATATCGAAGGCCGTAGCGATTCCTATTCCCAATGCGATCACGAAGATGTGCCAGATCTCGATACGCCCCGACAAAGCCAGAATCGCAATCAGAAAGGACTGCGCCGCCGCGGCGATTTGGGTGGTGAGAATGAGCTTACGGCGGTCGAAGCGGTCGGCGGCCACGCCTCCCAGAGCAGCCAGTGCGAAGATGGGAAACTGTGCCGAAAATCCCACCGCTCCGAGGAGAACCGCCGAGTGGGTCAATCGATAAACGAGCCAGCTCAAAGCCACTAACTGAGTCCAAGTTCCGGCGGACGAAATGAGGTGGCCAAGCCAGTAAATACGGAAATTCCGGTGGACCAGAGCTCGGAAGGGCAGTGTCAAGGTAGCATTCACGGGCGAGAGTATCGTCTTGCCGTTGAGGGGTGGTTGTCAACCTTGACGCGGCATAGCCGCAACCAAAAGGGTTATCGCGGCTTGCCGCGAGCCGTCAGCAATCAGCCGTCAGCTCACGGAAGATCGTTCACTTTTTGCATTCAATTTCACTCATCAGGGACTGGACCGAAATCAGCCCCGAACCGAGTTGCCGGGCATTTGCTTCGGTACGGGGTCAAACCATCTCCGGCGGCCGATATAACGGAGGAAAACCAGATGAAGGGCTGGTGTGGGGCCCGTTCTGGTGTATGATATTTTCTTGGGAGCTTGTCACGAAAACAAGACTTGACTACCGCAAAGTTATGAAGCCACTCATCAGACTCCTATTCTTCGCCCTCTTGTTGCCCACTTTTCTTCTGGCCAACAGCAATGATGCCGATCTCGACAAACGGCTCGACCGGATCAGGCGGCGATTTAACCTCAACCGTGCCATTGGAGTACTCGTCCAGAACGCGGAGACCGGCGAGATTCTTTACGAGCACAACGCCGAGAAGAAATTCATCCCCGCATCCGGAATGAAGCTGGTGACCATGGCGGCCGCCCTTCATTACCTCGGGCCGAACTATCGCTTTGAGACCGAGTTTCTCGTCGATGGCCCGATCGAAGACGGTATCGTGAAAGGCAACCTCTACATCAAAGGCTCGGGTGACCCGGCTCTAACTCAGTCAGATCTCGATGGAATCACATCGACTCTTGCGGAAGCCGGGCTTCGAGAGATCACGGGCAATCTGATTCTCGACGACAGCTTCTTCGACGACGTGCTTCGGGGACCGGCTTCTTACGACAACATATTAAAAAAAGGTCTGCCGATTCAAAGTGCACTCTCGTATAACTTCAACATCGTCGAGGTCCGTGCTACGCCCTCCGAAAAAGCCGGCAAGCGCGCGGATCTTTTCGACGGAGGATACGGGTACTTCGAAGTCTTGAACCGCGTCAACACGACGTCGAAAGGGCGCCCGTGGCTTCGGGTCAAAAAGTTGCGGAGAGACCGGGTCATGGTCACTGGACGGGTCCTCGCCGGCGACGAGGAGGAAAAAACCGGTGGATTCGTCTCTCCCGACCCGCCGAACTACTTGGCTTCGGCCTTTCTTGGGAAGCTTCGAGAAAACGGAGTGGCCTTTTACGGCGAGGTCACGAAAGGAGAGGCAAACCAAGCCGACCTTCAAGCTCTCTATGTTCATCGCTCTCCTCGACTGATCCAAATTTTGGAGCTCCTCGGGAAGAACAGCAACAACTTTGTGGCGGAGCAGATTCTGAAAGCTCTCGGAGCGCACCGCTGGGGCGCACCGGGTAGTTTCGAATCGGGCTCACGGGCACTGAGCGAATACCTCATCGGCTTGGGCTTTCAAAAGAAAGACTTCAGTGTCGACGACGGCTCGGGTCTGTCCTATGAAAACAATTTGAGCTCTACTATTTTGGTCCGAATTCTGAGCGAGCTCTACCATACGCCCGAGCTTCGGACTGAGTTTTTGTGCGTTTTGGCTGTGGGTGGAGTGGATGGAACGTTGGGGAGGCGTTTTCGAAACGAGGAGCATATGGGCCAGGTGGTCGCCAAAACGGGCAGTCTGGCCGGTATTAGCTCGCTTTCCGGGTTTGCTTTCTCTCAAAGCCGTGGGCCGCTGGTGTTTTCCGTCATGTTGAACGGTATCCGGAGACAATGGACGGCAGACCATGTCGAGGACGAGATCGCTAGGGCGCTCGTTGGTTCTTGAGCCGAAAACGAGCGGCGGGTGTCGAGGGAGACGTTTTTTTGATAATGTAGAGGCAGGGAGCATCAGTGAGTAATACGGCGACAGACCTGCACCGCTATCCTCGGCGCGTAACCCCAAAGCGCTCCAAGAACAAGCAGTTATCGGTTCCCCGTCATTGTACGCTCGATGGATTTGCTCACGAGACGTCGACGCGCGGCGGCGTGGAAATCGGTCATCTTCGTCCGCTGACCAAGTTGAACGTACAAACGCACAATTCTTTTTATCACGTTACTCTGCTCGATCCCCTCCGAATCGATCGCTCTCGTTCAAGGGGGCCGATATTTTCGAGAGCCCTCAGAAGTCTACCTTTGCGGCTCGAGCTACGGCGGCACGCTTCTCAAAACGTCGTGGATCGGGTTCGGTATGCGAATGGAGATTTTGAGCCAGGGCCGTCGGGTCGTCACGTCCCCGGTTTTGGCCGTCGAGACCGTTGCCGACACTCTGCTGCCGGGACCTTGCTGAGAAATTTAGCCCGCATAACCCCCCTTCCTTTGAGTCTATTCCCGCTTGCGTAGTACGATAGCAACTGCATTCGTCGCATAGCTTGCGTTCGTCCGTTATGAAGGGCTCAACCGATCCGTCCAAGTCAACCAAACACCCGGAAGTCGAAATCCGGCCCGCCCAAAAGCGAGACCGTAGCTTCGTTCGTTCTCTGGCGGTAGACGTCTTTTCTGTTTACGGTAGCTATGGCAGCTATCTTGCGGAGTGGTTTGACTCTGAGGAAGTGGCAACTTGGGTCGGTGAAGTCGAGGAAAAACCGGTTGGATTGGTCATGCTTCAACCTCGACCCCATCGTAGAAATCCACAGGCGGCTGCGGCGGAGCTTCTAGCCATCGCCGTCGTGCCGGAGGAGCAATCCCGCGGGGTCGGCTCCGTTCTTCTCGACTATGCACTATCCGTAGCGTCCTCGCTGCCCTGTCCGCTCCCTATCATTGAGATACATCTGTCGGTGGCGGAAGGTAATTCGAAGGCACAACGGCTTTTTTCGCGGCGCGGTTTCCGTTTCAGAGGTGGAGAGGGAATCTATCCGGCCGGACAGCGTGCTCTGCACATGATTAGGAAGATCGACCCATAGAAAGAAGAGGGGTTTGAAATGAAAATGAGTCGAACGAGATTTCATGGCGGTCGCACCCGCTGCGGCAGCATTGGCCCATCTGGGACACGCAACCCCCCGAAAAGACGACAAGGACCACGATGACCCCATTGGAGTTCGCAGCGATTTTCCTCTGGCCCGTGCCGAAACTCACCTCAACGCGGCTTACATCGCGCTCATTCCCGGGGCGGTCGTGGATGCAGGCGTCCGATTTGTACGTTCGAAAGCCAGCCAACCCATATCGCTACCCGACATGCAAGCAAAGACGGATGAAGCACGCGTGAAATTTGCGCGGCTCGTCGGCGCAGAAAAAGAAGAGGTCGGATTCCTCTTTGCCACGAGCGAAGGGGAAAACCTGGTTGCGGGAGCCCTCGATCTCAAACCGGGAGACAATGTTGTCATCGACCAACTGCACTACGATACAACGTTCGTTTTGTACAAGCACCTGGAAAAGACCGCTGGAATCGAGCTTCGCATCGCCAAGGCAAGCGGGGGAGCGGCGCATCCCAAAGCCTTCGAGCCTCTGGTGGACAAAAGGACGCGTCTCGTGTCGGTCGCTTGGGTCTCCCACCAGAACGGTTTTCGACACGATATGAAGGCCCTTTCCGACCTGGCCCACGCTCACGGCGCTTACCTTTACACCGACGCGATCCAAGCAACAGGAATGTTTCCCATGGATCTGCACGATGTGGGTGTCGATTTCCTGACCAGTGGCACCTATAAATGGCTCCTGGCTGGTTACGGAGTCGCTCCTTTTTATATACGGCGGGAGCTTCTCGACGCCTTTCCTCACGATCGTCTGGGTGCCCTGCACATCGAAAAAAATCTAGGTGAGCATCGTTACAAACTTTACGAAACAGCGCGGAAATACGAATACGCGACACTTGCATTTGGCGCGGTTTTCCAACTCGACGCGGCGCTCGACTACCTCGCACAGGTGGGGACCGATCGAATCGAAGCTCATACGGTCGGCCTAGCGCACAAACTCCAGCAAGGTCTAACCGACATCGGCTTCCGCCTGTCTACTCCCCCGGACAACCGTTCGTCCATCGTGAGTTTTTTCATCGACAAAGATCCTGAAGAAGTGGGTCGCCAACTGGATATGGAAAAGATACGGGTGAGCTTGCGCGAGAAGGGGACTCAGATTCGTGTTGGGATCGCTCTTTACAACAACGCGTCCGATATCGACCATTTCTTGGAAACGGCGAAAAAATTCGCTTAAATGAGCTCGAGGTAAATATGAGAACCTTAGTGGTTGTGATGCTTTTGGCAAGTGCCGGGCTATCTGCCGGGGAAGAAAAACACTCCTCCCGTCCGGCCGGTACTTTTTCCATCGTGGCCCGCGATCCGGCGACCGGGGAGCTCGGTGTCGGCGTGCAGTCGCACTGGTTTTCGGTCGGTAGTGATGTGTCCTGGGCCGAAGCCGGTGTGGGAGCGATCGCGACGCAGTCCTTCATCGAGCCGTCCTACGGGGCCTTAGGCTTGGAAGCGATGCGTTCGGGAAAGCCGTCAACTCGGGCATTGGAAGAGCTCTTGTCCAAAGATTCCCATGAGAACGTGCGGCAGGTGGCCTTCATTGACGCCAAAGGCAACGTGGCCGTGCACACGGGAGACATGTGCATCCCGGCGGCGGGGCATAAAACCGGCAAAGACTATTCGGTCCAAGGAAATATGCTGGCTTCCACGAACGTGTGGCCGGAGATGGCAAAGGCCTTCGAAAACACGAGTGGAGCGTTGGCCGAGCGGATATTGGCCGCTCTCGAGGCCGGTCAAAAAGCAGGCGGTGACGTTCGAGGTAAACAATCGGCGGCGCTCGTGGTGACCAAAGTGGTCTCACCCGATGAGCCCTGGAGAAATCGTACCGTCGATCTCCGCGTGGAAGACCACACGGAACCCATCAAGGAGCTTCGCCGTCTGTTCAATCTTCGAAAGGCTTACGATCTAGCCAACCAAGGTGACGGTTTTCTCGCGGCGGGGGAATACGACAAGGCGGCGCAGGCATACAATGATGCGCTCGAGATCGTACCAGACAATGATGAACTGATGTTTTGGCGGGGCGCCATGCTCTTGCAGTCGGGACACGAACAAGAGGCGCTCGACGATATCCGACATGCCATCGAGAAGAATCCTCGCTGGCTCGAGCTCCTCGAGCGTATTCAAGAAGAGCACTTTCCGGGTGCCCGGAAAGTCCTGGAGAAGCTTCGTCCATGAAGCGGTTCTCCGCATACGATCCCCCCGAGTACGTCGATTGGGTCGCCGATCCCGAGGTCATGACCGAGTTTCGGGATCTCATTACAGCAGATGAGGCGCGGCGCTCGATCATCACGCGGCTCGGCCCGGAGGATCATCTTCGACTCTATCGGGGTCTCATCCGCAGTCGTCTCCACGACATCATGGTTAAGCGCTGGGTGCGTCAGGGCATCACCTCGAAGGCATGGTTGGGAACGGGGGAAGAAGCGGTGACTGTGGGGGCCGTTCATTCGCTCATACCCGGCGACGTCGTCGGTCCCATGATCCGTAACGCCGGTGCCTACCATGAGATGGGTATCGCTCTGGCGGATGTCCTACGCAACTATCTTGGGACCGGTGACTCGCCGACGGGAGGACGAGATCTTCATATGGGTGATCTCGACCGGGGCGTTGTGGCCCCCATCAGCATGGTGGGCGCTTTGGTGCCGGTTTGTGCGGGTATCGCCCTTTCCTTCAAGATCCGAAAGCAAGAGAATCTGGCTCTGACTTGGTCCGGGGACGGCAGCACGCGAACCACTGACTTTCACGAGGGCTTGGTTTGTGCCAAGCGCTTTCGCGCCCCCCTCGTCGTCTTCGTCCAAGACAACCAGATCGCGCTAGGGACCACGCGAAAATCTTATTCGCTTGCACCTCTCGAGGACATCGCGAAAACCTATGGGACGGTCGGCTATACCTGTGATGGAAACCACGTGCTCGACGTTTACGCCACGACCGCGTTGGCGGCGGAACTGTGTCGAGCCGGATTGGGGCCGGTTATCGTGACAGCGAAGACCATGCGCATGGGAGGTCACGCGACCCATGATGAAGGGGAGAGCCGTCAGCTCTTGGCTCCCGAGCTTTTTGAGCACTGGGGAAAACGCGATCCGATTGGAACCTACGAAACCTACCTGAAGGAAGCGGGATTCCGGCTCTCTCCAATCGAGTCGAATTCGGAGGTCTTGAGTGAGATCGAAAAAGAGGTCTCGGCGGAAGTCGATCGCGCCGCAGAAGAGGCGCTGGTCAGTCGCCGGGAGAACATGCCAAAGCCCGAGACCCAGCAGCAGGGCGTCTTCTCGATGAGTTGAGTCTGACGCCCCGGCTCGATTCAGATGGCCCGTTTTGGTTTGGCGGGGAAGTGCTCGACATCGAGCTTCTGAGCTGCTTTGTCCGTGAGATCGACGATCGCGGCGGCGTTAATCCCGATGGCGATGACGATTGCTTCGCTGATCTCTTCCCTGCTCGCTCCGTATTTCATCGCTTTTTGGATGTGTCCTTCGATACAACCATCGCAACGCGCTACTAACGAGGCCGCAAGCGCAATGAGCTCCTGCGTTTTGGCATCGAGCACCTTATTTTCGCTGAAGTAGGTTTCTTTGTAGAAATTCGCGTAAATATCCCGCATCCTGGGCTCGATCATCGAGTAGGATGCCGGTCCCAGCTTTTTCTTCGGCGCATAGTCGATACCTGGAATGTGAACGCCATTGCTTTGCTCGGGTTTTTCTTGGGTCTCGACTGCAGCTTTCCCCTCGGTTCCCGAATCCTTCGCCATAAACTACTTCCTCCTCCTGTCTCGCGCGGGGCTCCCTTTGATGGGCGCGACAAAAACTAATCTTACCACGCGCTTCACCAGGATGGGAGAATTCCTCTCAAACTGCTATGAATTCGATGCTTCTGCATGGTTTAAATTGTTGATTTATAGTGATATATCGAAATTGGACGTTGTATGGATTGCCTTGATGAGCTCGGCCGAGTTAGGATTCCGAGACATTCCCATGGAGGTGTAAATGCCCAAGGCAACCCAGATGAATCTCAAGATGGAAAATAAGATCGGCACTCTTGCGCGACTCTGCCGTGACCTGGCTGACCTCGGTGTCAATCTCCTCGCGATTTCCGCGCCGGAAACGAACGCTAAAAAGGGACCGGTACGACTCCTAGTGACCAATCCTCAGTTGGCGGAGCACGCCCTGACCAAAGCGGGCTACAAGTTCGTCGCCGAAGAGGTCCTTTTCCTGGAGCTCAAAAATCGTCCCGGAGCCCTGGCGAAAGCAGTCGAAAAGCTGGCCCGTGCCGACGTTGACGTCCGCTATGCCTACGCGACGGCCTATACCAAGGCGCAAAAAACGGCCGCCGTCATTGCAGTGGGAGACGCGGACCTAAAACGAGCTGTCAAACTATTCCCTTGACGGCTTGAAGCCGAGAAGGGAGGCCAGACCCGTTTCTTTGTTCTCTCGATAGACATGGAGGCCGAGGTCTGGAAACGCGGACCGCAACTCGTCGGTCTTCAAGCAAAACGCTTCGGGAAAATCGGGGCGTATCTTCAAATACTCCACCGTGAAGGTCTCGATCACCAGGGCACCACCCGGTCTCAAAGCTCGGACCATGGCCGGCCAGTTGCCCCGGTCGAGATAACGAAAACACAGAACGACGTCGTACCTTGATGTGGGAAGCGGGTAGTTCGTAAGGTCCGCGACGACTATTTTCGGTAACGACCCGCGCGTCTGGATTATAGAAAGACCTTCAAAGCTCCAGTCGATCGCCTCCACGTCGTAGCCTCGCTCGGCCATGAGCAAGGCGTTTGCTCCTCGTCCTGCTGCTAGATCAAGGCAACGACCTGGGGGAAGTTCTCCATAAATATCGAGGAGAAATGAAGAGGGAAGGCCAAGCTCTCCCGACGCGCGATGTTTGCGATCCCACTGTGTCCTTTCTGACCGCTTCACGAATCGTCCCATGTGCGAATTGTACGGGCTGGGTGCAATCTCTCGCAACGCGATCCGCTTTGACATGGATACGAATGCACTTATAATCAAGCGCGCTAAAGGACGTTCCTGGTGATCCGCCGGATCGTCTTCCTTTATCAGTCGGCACGATTCTAGGCGGGCCAGGGGTTGGTTGTGTTCTCCTTGGACACCTGCTCGAGTCGGCTCGCGGCTCAAGAGTCCCCCTACAAGAAGACTTCCAAGGACTACGGTCCCGAATTCCGGACACTATGAGAACACGGGCAGGGTGTACTTGCACGAAACGTCAACCAGTTACACTTTGCATCTCTTCATCGTTCTCCGAGTTATAGCGAGATCTGTCGGTGTCCGTATCGGGACTCAAAAAAAGGAGGTTTTGCGGTGCTAAAAGGTACTCTCAAGAATCGACTATGGTTTTTTGGGGCAGTACTTCTTGTTGTCGTCATCGGACTGGCAGGGCAAAGCTACGCCCAGACGATAGACCCTGACGTTTATGGACAGCTCGATTTTCGCTTCATTGGTCCCGGGGGTAACCGAACGTCTGCAGTGGCCGGGGTGGCGGGCGACTCCAATATTTTCTACATCGGGGCGGCGTCAGGCGGTCTATGGAAAACCACCGATGGTGGCATCAATTGGGAGTCCGTTTTCGACGGCCAGACGGCTCAATCCATCGGTTCCGTGGCGATCGCTCGTTCCGATCCCAACATCGTTTGGGTGGGGACGGGAGAAGCTTATATCCGAAGCAACGTCTCAATCGGGAACGGAATCTACAAGTCCACCGACGCCGGAAAGACTTGGAAACACATGGGACTCGAGAAGACCGGCAGGATAGGAACGCTTGCCATCGATCCCCGTGACCCGGACATTGTCTTTGCGGCTGCTCTGGGGCACTGCTACGGACCGCAGAAGGAGCGCGGTATTTTCCGTACAACCAACGGGGGTGAGACCTGGGAACACGTGCTCTTCGTGGATGAGGACACGGGAGCCTTTGATATCGCCATGGATCCCAACAATCCGCGCATTCTTTTTGCCGGCATGTGGCCCTTGGAGATCCGGACCTGGGGTCGAGAGAGCGGAGGACCCAACAGCGGTCTCTACATGTCTCGTGATGGCGGCACCACCTGGAAACACCTTACCGGCCATGGACTACCGGAGCCCCCGATAGGAAAGGTCGGTGTGGCCGTGGCTCCCAGTAACTCCAATCGTGTCTATGCCTTGATGGAAACCGGCCACCCGAATCGCGGTGTGCTCTGGAGGTCGGACGACGGCGGCGAGAACTGGAACTTGGTCAGCTACGACCGTTTGCTGAACGAGAGGCCCCATTACGCCTCACGAATGATGGTCAATCCCGGTAATGAAAACGAGGTCCATTTCGCAGCGAATAGCCAGAGTATGACGATCGACGGCGGTTTGACGACGGAGAGGGTGCCATGGAGCGGAGATAGCCACGACATGTGGGCGGATCCCGAAAATCCCGATCGGATGATGATAAGCAACGATGGGGGCGTTGTGGTCACCCTCAACCATGGCAAGACGTGGCAAAACGTACGCCTCCCCATTGCGCAGATGTATCACGTGGCTGTAGACAACCAAATCCCCTACTACGTTTACGGAGGCATGCAGGATGGTGGGTCCAACCGAGGACCCAGTAATACAGTCAGCGGTGGTCGACGAGGAGGCGGAATCCCGTCGATCTTGTGGACCGGGACGGCAGGCGGCGAGTGTGGGTTTGTAGTTCCCGATCCCGAGGACAACAACATGTCCTGGGGCGGCAGTTACAATGGTGGTTTTACGACCGTTGACTTGCGGACGGGACATTCGCGGACCGTCAAGGTGTGGCCGGAATCGGCCTATGGATCTCCGGCGGCTCCCCTGAAATACCGCTTCAACTGGACGTTTCCCATCACCATATCACCGCATGATCACAACAAAGTTTACGTTGGCAGCCAACACGTACACCAAACGACCGATGGGGGGCATAGTTGGAAGGTCATCAGTCCAGACTTGAGCACGAATGATCCCGAGATGCTTGGACCCTCGGGAGTTCTTACCCGAGACAACCTGGGCGTCGAATACGGCTGCATCATCTTTGCCATCGCCGAGTCGTCTGTGGAGCAGGGATTGATCTGGGCCGGCACCAATGACGGCTTGATGCACGTGACGCGAGACGGCGGCGCCAACTGGACCAATGTCACTGGCAATATCCCCGACTTGCCACCCTTGGGAACGGTCAGCAATATTGAGCCGTCGCGGTATGACGCCGGCACCGCTTATATCACTGTTGACTTCCACCAAGTGAACAATCGGGATCCCTTCATCTACAAGACCACCGACTATGGGAAAAATTGGGAGTCCATCAGCCAGGACATACCCAAGGACGTGTTCAGCTATGCCCATTGGATCCACGAAGACCCGGTGAGGAAAGGATTGCTTTATCTGGGCACGGAGAACGCGCTTTATGTTTCCTTCAATGACGGCGAGAACTGGCTCCCGCTGCAGAACAACCTACCGCATGCCCCTGTCCACCATATGGTCGTTCAGGAGCATTTCAACGACTTGGTCGTCGCTACCTATGGGCGGGGATTCTGGATTCTGGACGACATCGGCCCTCTCCAAGAGCTAAATCAAAAGGTTGTGGATTCCGACGCTCATCTGTTCACGATTCGACCCGCCTACCGTTTCCACCGAGCAACCGGTATCCCCCGGGGGAGTCGAAACGATCCCAACGCTGGGCAGAACCCGCCCTATGGAGCATCCATCAACTATTATCTGAAGTCTGCCCCGGAAGGTCATGTCCGAATCTCTTTACTGGATGAAACGGGCCGGACGGTGCGCACGTTCCCGGGAACCACGAAGCCCGGTATCAACCGGGTCTGGTGGGACCTGAGGCACGAACCGGCGAGGGAGGCGAAGCTGAGAACCATTCCACCCGGAAATCCCCATGTGGTGGAAGAAAAGCGATTCAGGGAGACGTGGATTCGGGAAGGGTGGTACCCCATCCTGAGCTGGGGAGTCGGAGGTGGATTCGTCGGACCTCTGGCCATACCCGGCACCTACACGGTAAAACTCACCGTTGGTGGAAAGGAGCTCAGCCAGAACCTCACGGTGAGGAAAGATCCCCGTTCGGCTGGAAGCGTGGAGGATATTCGGACTCAAGTCGCCTTGTCGCTCGAGATTCGTGAGGAAATCAATACGGTTACGGATATGATCGATCGACTCGAGTGGGCGAGAAAACAGCTCTACGATCTCAAGCGCTTCCTGAAGGGAGACGGGAACGCCAAGTCGGTCATCACCGCTGCCAGCGAACTGGATGAAAAACTGACGGCACTCGAGGCCAAGATCCTCCAGCCGATACTTGCAGAGGGCGACTCGAAGTCTTTCCGATATCCCAACATGCTTTACTGCAAGCTCGCCGTCCTAGCTGGAGATGTCGCCGCCAACGTCGATTTCCCTCCCCACCAGCAGCAAATCGAGGTGCATGAATTGCTCAAGACGCGCATGAGAACCTACCAGGGTGAGTTAGACGAGCTGTTCAATAGTGACGTACCTGCTTTCAACAACTTGCTCGAGGAAAGGAACATCGCCGGCGTTATCGCTAACAAAACGACCTGAAGTACCGCTCCTAAACGCCACCCCGTGCATGTTAGGTTTGCACGGGGTGGCAAGGGTACTTGTTTCACGTTCTACTACCGGTCGCTCCCGGTGCGTGATGCGAAGGGTCCCAAGAGGAGTAAGCTACCACCGTCTACGAGGTGTGCGATGGCCTCGAAGCGGTTACAATACCGCCCGTTATGACCGGTCTCGAAAAACAGTTCGGCCACATCGACATCTATCTTTTCGACCAGTTGCTACGTGGCAACATCCCTCATCGTGCGAAGATCCTAGATGCTGGTTGCGGCTCGGGGCGAAACATCGTCTATTTAATGCGCTCCGGTCGCAAAGTGTTCGGTGTCGATGAGAATCCCTCGGCCGTTGACGACGTGCGTTGACTCGCCGCGTCTCTGGCGCCGGAGATCCCGGAGAGCAATTTCCGTACCGAGTCGATCGAGTCGATGACGATCCCGGAGAAATCTGTCGATGTCGTCATTTGTAGTGCCGTTCTCCATTTTTCGCGGGATGATCTACATTTCTGGGCTATGGTGCACGCGATGTGGCGAACTCTCCAGGCGGATGGACTTTTCTTTTGCCGGCTCGCGTTGACGATTGGAATGGAAGATCTCTGCCGACAGATCGCGGGACGCCGCTTTGTCTCACCCGACGGAGTTGAGCGCTACCTGGTGGACGAACAAACGCTAGTTGACGCCACCGCAAAGCTTGGCGGTACCCTAGTCGATCCCTTAAAAACAACCGTTGTCCAAAACCAACGTTGCATGACCACATGGGTACTCCGCAAATAATAGACCTCGAATCCCGTTCCCTTTCCCCGAGAGGGGGAGAGGACAGGCTTTTGCCGCAAGCCAGGCGATGGGCGACCATCCGAAACTCACTTCGCCTCTTTCGTCAACAACCGGGATATCCCCGCACTGCAACCAAACCGAAACAGGAGGACCAAGAAATGCCAAAGAAAGCCGACTGGTACTACTACCGCAACGGCTGAACGAGCTGTGGAAGAGCGTCCAAGTTCATGGATGCCAAAGGCATCGAGGCGAAAGAAACCGTATCCGCTTCGAAAAAGCTCAGCCGCGGCGACGCTGCTGCTCTCGTCAAATCTGCGAAAAAAGTGATTGTTGCGAAGGGAAAGAAAGTACGAAGCTTTCCCGGAGGCAAAGCGTCGAAGGAAATCGTTGACGCCCTATTGGGCCCGACGGGAAACCTCCGAGCGCCGACGCTGCGCGTGGGCAAAACGCTGTTGGTAGGTTTCGACGAGAGCTCTTACTCCGACGTTTTCGGCTAGAGGTTCGGAACCCGTCGCGAAGACGATACGGCCGGCCGCGAATCGCTAGAAATTCTTGTGATTCGTGGTGGTCACGTTCGTCGTCTTCACGTCAGTAGGCTACCGTGTCTACTCTGCGCGAAGAGCGGCCGCCGGATCCACTCGGCTTGCGCGTCGCGCGGGTATGTAGGCGGCAATCATCGCCGCCGCGCCTTGCACCAGCGGTACGAGCAGAAACGTCATCACGTCGAAAGAGCTCACATTAAACAGAAGACCGCTGACTAGTTTTGCCGCGGCGAAAGCCATTGCGATGCCGGTGACGCTGCCGACGACCACCAGCTTCAAGCCGTTGCTCATGAGCATTCGGCTCACCGTTGCGCCGTCGGCTCCCAGTGACATCATGATCCCGACCTCCCGCGTCCTGCGTGACACGGTGTAACTCACGATGCCATAAAGACCGATGGTGGCCAGCACCAAAGCCAGCACGGAAAAGGCGGAGAGTATCACAGCGGAAAGACGGGCCGGGAGCAACATGACATCCAGATGTTGCTTCATGGTCTTGGTTTGCCATACCCAAAGCTCCGGATCGAGCTCGCGTCCCGCCGCCAATAGGTCGAGGGCCGTTCTCTCGGGATCCAAGGACGTGCGGGCGAGTATCGTGAGAAAAGGATTATAGGCTTGGGAGTACGGTCGATAAATAAAGGAGCGAGGGTCCTCTCCGATCGATCGGATTTTTGCGTCGGTCGCCACACCGACGACCGTCAAATCCTCCGCGTCTACGCGGTGAATGGTGTGTCCTAGGGGATCCTGTCCCGGCCAGAATCTCCGCGCCATCACCTGATTGATGATGGCTACCCGAGGCGAGTCGGGACGATCGAGATCATTGAAGTTTCGGCCCCGAATGATACCTATGCCTGCTGCATCAAAGAATCCGGGATCGATTTGGGAATAGTCGACGATGTGGAAGTCCCGTCCGGTAGGCGGCTCCACACCTTCCACATTGATGGGATAGTTGTAGACTCTCCCCACCCCGTTCAAGTGAATATTGCCAATGAGCCCGACGGCTTCGACACCCGGCAACTGCTCGAACCTTTCCTCGAGCGTTCGAGTGAACACCCTGCCTTCTTCCTCCGAGAAGCGATTCTCCGGCACCAGGAACGTCATGATTGCGGTGGGCTCTCGGCCGAATCCGGGGTCAACCGATTGTACTTGTTGGAAGCTGCGCAGAAACAAACCGGCGCCCACGAGGAGCACTAGGGACGCCGCCACCTGAGCCACCACGAGAACGTTTCGCAAAGTCGATCTTCCACGTTGCCCGCCTCCGGCACTTTCGTCCTTCAAAGTGGTCGCCACATCGGGCTTGGTGCTCTGAATAGCGGGGGCGAGGCCGAGAACGAGACCTGCCAGTAGTGACACCAGAAGATTGAAGCCGAGAACCATCCCGTCAAGGCCCAGATCCAAGGTTATCGGAACAGGTAACGGTAAGTCCGCGGAGAGAAGAATTTGTATCAATCCAAGCGCTACCACGACTCCCACTGTGCCACCCGCCAGTCCAAGAAGAACCGTCTCGGTCAGAAGCTGTCCCACAAGTGTGCGACGCGTGGCGCCGAGCACCAACCGTAGGGCAATCTCTTTCTTACGGTCCAAGCCCCTCGCAAGAAGAAAGCTCGCCAGGTTCGTGCAGGCCATGAGGAGCACCAATCCCACCACCACCATGAGAAGCCAAGCTGCTGCATGAACGTACCGGTCGAAGGATGGGACAACGATCACACCTTTTGTGGGCACGAGCATGAATCCGGCGTCGAGGTCCCAGTCCTCCGGAGCCGCCTCCGTGAGATGCGCGGCCACGGCGTCCACAACCGACCGCGCACGAACCATCGTAACCCCCGGCTCGAGCCGCGCTTTGACGAAAGCGGAGTGGGATCCGCGATTCTCCAAAAGGTCGCCGCCCATAGGCATCAGCTCATTGACCATCATGAACGGCGCAATGACGGCGGGAGCGAGGCCATGGAGCATACCGGTGTAGGTCTCGGGTGTTACGCCTACAACGGTGTAGATCCGGCCGCCCAGGCGAATCTCACGGCCCACCACATTTGGATCTCCACTATAGGCTCTCTGCCAGTAACCATGCCCCAACATTACAACCGGGTGAGCCCCCTTGGCCACGTCGTCCGCGGGTAGTAGCGTCCGCCCAATGAGCGCCTCGATCCCGAGTAAAGTGAAATAGTTCCCGGTGACCACTTCACCTGTAAGCGTCTCGACGTCAATTTCGCGGTTGACCTGGAGAAGCACGAGTTGCGACGCCGCGACACCCGAGAAGACTTCCGAGGATCCGTCACGAAGGTCCCTGTAATCCGGATAGGAGAATGGATTCTCCTGGGAGCTCGGATACTCCATATAAATATTGACGAGCTCCTCCGGCGCTTCGTAAGCGGGTTCGCTGAGGATGATGGCATGGACCAAGCTGAAAATTGCCGTGTTGGCTCCGATACCCAATGCCAGAGACAAGACGGCGACAGCGGTGAAGCCGGGACTTTGGGTCAACCGACGACTCGCGTAGCGCACGTTTCGCCACGTTTTCTCAAGAAAGGAATCTCCACTGGACATGATGTGCTCCATACCGTTGAGAGAAGATTTGCTCTTACGTCTCGTTGTTGTGATGAGCCCAGCTGTAACGCGGCCATCGCCAAAGGCTTCGAGCAACTCCTCGACGGATTTGCCGGCCGACAGACCGTCATCGAAGTGGGCGATGAGCTCCTCCGCGACATCGAACTTGTCGTCAAGGGTTAGACTCGTATCTGAGACGACATCCAAGACTCGTTTTTGAGCCTCTCGAGGGATCTGAGACCGAGCGAGGAGACGCTCGATTGAGGAGAAGTGGTCGTCGTTCATCGTGGTTCTCTATACTTGGTCTCACCAAGTATATACGTACACCTTCTCCAAAAAGGATCAACTTTTTTAGAAAGCTGGCTAGGTTGTGGTGAACGAGGAACGTTCAGTCATTTTTACGTACGCGCAGAATACCGCCGTATGAAAGGCTCTTCGCTACATGTTCTGGCTCGGTGACTGACCCGCCACTTTCTCGCGTACCCAATTTGAGGTCCGTCATTCGAATTCGGACGTCCCCAGCACCGAGGAGGTCGAACGAAAGCACGAGAAGAACGCCGTCGTCGATGTATACACTCGATGGGGAAGTGCTCTCTCTGGGAGCGCAAGCTGCAGCAGTGAAGCGAATGAGAGAGGTTAACGTTCCATTCACGTCAGAACAGGGCCGTTTCCCAACCGTGAAAAAGACATCGCCTGGACGATAGCTACGATACTTGACCGGAAGTTCGAGTGATTGTCTGTCCTCACGAATGACTTCAACGGTACCACTCACCGAATAAAGCCTACCGGGAATTTCATGCATTCGGAGTAGAACCCACAACACGCCGTCGGGATCCACTCGCTCGATTTCGAGAGTGATTGCGCCGGTGCTAAGTTCCTCATGTGCGTCGGTTTCAAATTCAACGCGACATTTCTTACAGAGGGCGCGTGTTTCATAGTCTCCAGGTGGGGCTTGGTAAGCAAGTTCGCCTTGCTGAGTTGCTATGAGGCGTTGCGGCTTCCCGGTCCCTTCGTAGGCTGAACTTGATAATACGAATGGACTCGTCAGGAGTAGAACAGGTACCAGTCGCCAGGGTAGTCTGCAGAGAAGTCGCCGGCAAGGATGCGCTTTAAAATGGCGACTTCTGTCATGGTCTGCGGACCTCACATTTGAGAAGCCCGAAAGAACCCGCGAACCCTTGTCTGGGGGTACCACCTACTCAACCTCGCGACATCCTCACTGTATCGGAGGCGCCTCCATCGTTCTGCTAGATTTTGTATCATTCAATTTGGAATTTCAAACGAGCGGCTCAGCTCGTCTACGGACGGACACCATCTGGGACACCCGGAAACGGGAAACCAGTCAACTCCAACACCGATGGTCGCCAGCGACATAGCGGCCGTTCCGAATGACGCGGCACTGTGACTTTTGAGCCCGAACGCCCTGGTTTCGCGAGACAAAGACAAATTTGACATCAACGCGATGGTTCATAGTTTATCTTTGAGAAAATTGTTACCCTTGATCCCCGAGCTTGCTTTGCGGATTCCTTTCTCCGGGATCTGGGTACTTGGAACAAGACGAAGCCTATGAACGGTTATGAGCGGATCATGTCGGCCCTTGCGGGACAGCCGCCCGACCGGGTGCCGGTGATGCTGCACAACTTCATGCTGGCTTCCCGCGAAGCGGGCTACACGATGGAGCAGTTTCGCAGCGATCCGATGAAAATCGCCGATTCATTCAAGCGGGCAGTGGAGCGCTACCGGTACGACGGCATCGTGGTGGACTTGGACACGGCCACACTGGCGGGAGCCCTGGGGGTGCCGGTGGTTTTCCCCATCGATCAACCGGCCCGTTCCCATCAAGGGTGCCTGGCAGACCTCGGTCAGGTGAGCGCCCTTCCAGCAGTGGATGTCGGCGACTACCGGTATGTCCAAACTTGGCTGGAGGCGGTCAGGTTGTTGGTGGATTATTTCAGGGACGATATATGGATCCGGGGCAACTGCGACCAGGCCCCTTTTTCTTTGGCTTCCATGCTGCGCACTCCGGAATTGTGGTATACCGATTTGCTGCTTGACGCGGATGGGGCTCACCGGCTACTCCAGTACTGCACCCAGGCTTCGTTCCAATTCATTGATTTGATGGCCCAAACGGGAGCTCACATGCTCTCAGGTGGAGATAGCCCGGCCGGACCGGACCTGATTTCGCCGACCATGTACCAAGAATTCGCCCTGCCCTACGAAAAGCAGCTCATCACCCGATCCCAAGCGGCCGGATTGCCCTACACGCTACACATCTGCGGTAATACCGATATGATTTTGGAACCGATGCAATCGAGCGGTGCTGATGCTGTGGAGCTCGATCACCAGACCGATGCGGCTCTGGCGTGCCGCATACTCGAGGGGCAGACGGCCTTTATCGGAAATCTCGATCCGGTGGGGTTGCTGACTTCGGGCACGACTTCCCAGGTGCAGACGGCCACTGAAAAGCTGTTGGAGATTTTCAGCGGGAACCACCGCTTTATTCTAAACGCCGGCTGCGCCATCCCTCCCGAAGCGCCGCCGAGTAATATCGAGGCTATGATCAACGCGGTGAAGGCTTAACCGCCAAAGGAAAGTCCCATTATTTAACCGGAGGACACGATGTCTGTCACATGCCCACTGAAAGTAAACTACCGACGCTTCGTTGCAATCATGCTCATCGCTTGCCTGTATGCATTGCCCGGGCTTGCCCAGGAGGTGATCGATCCCTCCATCCTGTCAACGCTGGAATGGCGTCTCATCGGTCCTTACCGCGGCGGGCGCGTCACCACGGTCACCGGCGTTGCCGATAACCCCATGCTCTACTACATGGGCGCTGCCGGCGGTGGCGTGTGGAAGACGGAAAATGCCGGTACGACCTGGGAGAACATTTCCGACGAGCACTTCGAAGTGGGCACCATCGGAGCCGTTGCGGTTGCCGAGTCCGACCACAACGTGATTTACGTCGGCACTGGCGAATCGCCCATACGCGGTGTGACCACCAGTCATGGAAATGGGGTGTACAAATCGACCGATGCCGGCAAGTCCTGGACCCACATCGGGCTGGACAAGGCCGGCCAGATTTCGCGGATCAAGATTCATCCGCAGGATCCGGACGTGGCTTACATCGCGGTCCAAGGCACCATCTGGGGACCGAGCGTTGAGCGCGGCATCTTCCGCACCGACGACGGCGGCGAGACCTGGTCGCACGTTCTCAAGGTAGGCGAGTCTACCGGTGCCTCCGACCTAGCGATGGATCCGACCAATCCGCGCATCCTCTACGCCGCCATGTGGAATCACTGGCGAAATCCTTGGTTCATCCATTCGGGAGGTGAGGACGGCGGCATCTATAAGAGCACCGACCGGGGAGACACCTGGAAAAAGCTCGAGGGCGGACTGCCCAAACTGGTAGGCAAGATTGGCGTGGACGTCTCGGCCAGCAATCCCAATCGGCTCTACGCCATCATCGAGGCCGAGCCGGAGAAAGGCGGGCTTGTATCGAAGCGACGATGCCGGTGACACGTGGAAACTGATCAACGGCCATCGCGTGCTCCACACGCGGGCCTGGTACTACAACCACATTACCGCCGATCCCGTCGACCAGGACACGGTCTGGGTATTGAACGCGCCTCTGATGAAGTCCATCGACGGTGGAAAGAACTGGGAGAAGATCGATCACGCCGCACGGCGATCATCAAGATCACTGGATCAACCCCAACGACAACCGCATCATGATCAGCGGCAACGACGGCGGTGCGACGGTGACCTTCGACGGCGGCAAGACCTGGTCCAGCATCATGAACCAGCCTACGGCGCAGTTTTATCGTGTCGTGACCGACAATCTGTTTCCCTATCGGATCTACGGCGGCCAGCAGGATAACTCGACCGTGGCCATTGCGAGCCAGTCGTTCCAAGGCGGCATCGGTGTCGACGACTTCTATGCCGTGGGCGGGGGAGAGAGCGCGCACATTGCCTTCGATCCGGACAATCCCCGGCTCGTCTATGCCACGACGATCAACGGCACGCTCACGGAGTACGATCGCGACACTCGAGATCCGGCGCACGATCATTCCGTATCCGGAGATGGTTTACGGCAAAGACTCACGGGACCTGAAATACCGGGCCAACTGGAATGCGCCGGTGGCGATTTCGCCCCACGATCCCAGCATCGTCTACTTTGGTACGCAAATTCTGCTGAAGAGCACGGATCGCGGCTACCACCTGGACCGAGATCAGTGGCGACCTGACGCGTAACGATCCCGAAAAACAAGGCCGAAACGGCGGCCCGCTCACGCCCGAGAATGTCGGGGCCGAGTTTTACAACACGATTTTCTACATCGTCGAATCACCGGCGGAACGAGGGACGATCTGGGTAGGAAGCGACGATGGCCTGGTACACGTCACCCGTAACGGTGGGGAGTCCTGGACCGATGTGTCGCCGGAGCATCCCGATGAGTCTCAAATCAACGCCATCGAGCTGAGCCCGCATGATCCCGGCACCGTGTACGTCGCGGTCACCGGTTATAAGCACAATGACTTCCGTCCCTACATCTACAAGACGACCAACCACGGTGGCAGCCTGGCGTCGCATCGACGAAGGGATTCCGGAAGACACCTTCGTGCGCGTCGTTCGTGAGGATCCGGATCGCAAGGGGCTGCTCTTTGCCGGGACCGAGGCGGGCATGTTCGTCTCGTTCAATGACGGTGGTGACTGGCAGCCGCTCGAGCTCAACCTGCCGCCGGTGCCGATCACCGATTTGACGTTTCGCCAGAACAATCTCGTTGCCGCGACGCAGGGCAGGGGATTCTGGGTACTGGACGACTTGTTCGTCGTGCGACAAGCATCGGCGGACATTGCCGCGAAGCCGATACACGTCTATCGGCCTCACACCACTCACATGTTACCCACTGCGCCGGCAGCGGGCGCGTTCGAAGGTAAGAACCCTTCGCGCGATGTCCCGTTTCTACTACTTCATTCGAGATGAGATCGAAGAAGGGGAGCTCTCCATCGACATCATGGACGACACCGGCAGGCGTGATCCGTCACTATTCCAGCGAGGAGAGCGATCACGACCGCTGCCGCATCGGTAACATGGATCCGCGGCGCCCGTTCGAGATCGAGTACCCGGCCACCAAGCAGGGTCTGAACAAGTGGGGCTGGAACCTACGCAGTGAAAACATACGCTGCATACCCGATATCCCCATCTTCGCGGGCTTCGGCGGCCCGCGGGTGGTCCCCGGTAGGTATCGAGCAAGATTTCAGATGGGCGAGGTCGAAGACACGGTGGAGTTCACTGTCGCTCAGGATCCGCGCTCACCTGAGAGCGATGCCGACATCCAGGAATGGGGGGCACGCCTCGAGGAGGTCAAGACATTGATGACTGACATCCTGACTCACCTCCACGATTTGAGAGTGGCCCGGGAGCAGATCGAGACTTTGATGTCCGACCATCCCGACCATGAACAGCTTCACAGCATGGGCGAGGCGGCAGTCGCGGAAATGGGCGATTGGGAGGCCCGGATCACCCAGCTCAAGCACGAGACCTACGAGGACGAGGATGCGTGGGAAACGATGCTTGCCGGTCAGCTTCGCTTCCTCATGGACGTCATCGACCGCACCGGAGCACCGGTGACCGACGGTGCCATGACGCGTCTCGCCGACCTCAAAGCCGAGTGGCAAACCCGGCAGGAGGAGCTTCGTAGAATCTCCGACGAACGCATAGGCCCCATCAATAGGTGGGCCCAGCAACAGGGCGTGAACCACGTGCGAGTGCCTTGAAGCCCTGTCTAGGCTGGCGGTCTTTTATCTTGTTCCGGCGAGCGGCCAGGATCATCGGGCTTTCCCACATCCGCACGGCCGCAGAGCGATACCCCCGCGAAAGGGGGACGAGGCGGAATTTCATCCAGCGGCAACCCTTCTTGCAGCATCTGAGTCGCGGTGGTTTGCCTGAGGAGATGAGCACCCAAACTATGGGCCGACACCCCAGGGTTGACTTCGCAGCGCCGCAGTGCTGCCTCAATTAGTTCCGGTACGCCTCGTTGACGACACAGACAAAGAAGCGCTTCGCCGAGAGAGCCTCATCGAGAGGAAGGCTTTCCCCTCTTTGCGCTGAAACCCATTTCGAGACAAAGTTACTTCTCAACGTCACGGACCATCGACTCCTATGGCTGATTGCGTGCGACATTGGAACCGGCCCACTATTTGGTGTAATGTCCTTGTTTTGTGTTTTCCATGGAGGAGTCGCTCATGTGGCGGTTTGTTGAAAAGTACCCCTGCGCAGTCATTCTCGTAGTGGTTGTGATTGCCTCGCTATCGTCCTGCAGGCGGGAGCCTCCTCCGGTTCCGTCCGTCTCTACGGAATCATCCGCCGACGCACCCACTTGGTCGGGGATCGATATGAACGGGAAATCTCTTTACTCACAAGCTCAAGAAGAGCTAATCATCCGGGACTTTTTCGAGGATCGCACCAACGGTGTCTTCTTGGACGTCGGGTGCGCTACGCCGGTGATTGACAGCAACACTTGTTATCTGGAAAGGCATCTAGGCTGGTCCGGTATCGCGGTCGATGCATTGCCTGAGTACGCGGAGTCCTGGAAGCGAAGAAGACCCAATAGTAAATTCTTCAACTACTTGATCACTGACCACTCCGAAGGCGCCGAACCGTTCTATCGGTCGGAGCTCCCGGGAATCTCTTCCGTTAAAAAACCCATTAAAGGGCCCGCGGGAAGGGAGCGGAGCTTCGAAGAGATTCAGGTTCCGACGATTACTCTCACCCAACTTCTAGAACAAAACGGGATTTCGAAGATTGACTTTTTGACCATGGATATCGAAGGTGCCGAGCCGGATGCTCTCGCCGGTTTCGACATCGATCGATTCACGCCGCATCTGGTTTGCATTGAAGCAAAGCCGGCGAACCGGGAGTTTATCGTAAAGTACTTCGGCGACCACGGCTACGAGCAAATTGAAAAATACCTCGAATACGACAAGATGAACTTCTATTTTGAGCGGACGGTTGATCCTCGGTAACAAGCGGCTTTTGGACATCAATGAGCGCAAGAAAATGGTACGAAATCCGCTTCACGTTCTGCAATTTTCGCGAAGGATAAGGATTCTCGCCACTGTGTACCTCGCGGTCACCGGTTATAAGCACAATGACTTCCGCCCCTACATCTACAAGACGACCAACCACGGTGGCAGTTGGCGTCGCTGCTTTTATTCCGCTCCAAAGTCTTCCGCCTACTCAAAGACCAGCAACTCATCAGCGATGAGCGCATTCAGCTCCTCTTGTCTTGGAAAAACAGCGGATTCTCGGTTCACAATTCCACCACGGTCTATCCCAATGACGAGGCCGGGCTCCAAACCCTCGCCTTCTACATGTTACGCGCGCCCGTCAGCCTTCAACGACTCCGCTACGAGCCCCCCACACAGCAAATTCTCTACCAGACAAAGTCCGGCCACGATCGACTCGACCCACAGCTTTCAGACCCGATGGAGTTTCTCGCTCGCGTCCTCATCCATATCCCATCCTATAAAGGTGGGTATCGAGTTTTGTTGGGTTGGACGAAAAGCAAATAAGGCTTTTAGCGAACTACGTACAGGGCAAACTTGATCAAATTCCCGAGCCCGATTCGCAAATCACCATATAGAATTTGTACCTCAACGGGGATTCAAACGAGACTGATTTCGTAGTCGGACGAATTTTTGACGATGGGGGAGGACAGCCCTACGCACATGTAGGGATATCCCGACAACGTGCGGGCCGAAGCTGGGCGCTTGGTCGAAATCCCACCTCAAGTGCCGGTCTGAGGCATCGGAGAGTGACTTTTCCGGAAACTTCTTAGTTTCAGTGTTTTGAAGCGATTACGCCATCTACGCCCTATTCTTCATGAGCATCGCACGTCTGCCTTTTTCTATCGACGAATAGTCGTTCCAACGTTTGCTCCCCTGGCATAAGGGTTGCTTATCTCTACAAGACGTGGTTTGCCGATCGCGCCCACTCGTCCGAAGGCCTAGCCAAGCGAGGCAAGAGTCCGTGTGTCAGAACAGAACGTTTTCGTCGCCGTCCGAGAGACGCGCGTTGACCGTGATGAAGATGGATCTCAGAAGTTTCTTGCTCCTCGTCATTCTCGGCTTCGGAGCGCCAGCTCGACCTCAAACGATTCCCGACATCTCTCACGAAGAGCTCGATTGTATCGGGGTGGGCGAATACCCGGTGGTCGATGCCGCTATCCGACCTGGAGAGAATATTCAGAACGCCAAGGTCTATTTCCGGTCCGAAAAATATCCGACATTTTACTGGGTGGAGATGGTCATTCATGAAGGCAAGTTTGTCGGCATATTGCCCAAGCCCAGCGCGAGCACGGCTCGGGTCATTTACTACATCGAGGCGGTGGACATCAACTTCAACGATGCCGTTGACGTCGAGCACGATCCGGAGGTTCGAGAAGAATGCGAGGAGAGCCTTGCCTACTTGCCCGGTGATGAACCGGGCATCATCGTTGGTGCCACGGAAGCCGGCGCACCCGCGTTTCCTCCCGGCTTCGAGGCCGGAGGAATCATAGCGACTGTCGCGACGACGGGCGTCGCCACTGGAATCGGCGGGGGAACAGGGGTCGGGACGGTCGTTGCCGTCGGTGCGGGCGCTGCCGCTGCCGGTGTGGGGATTGTCTCGGTTGCTACGGGGCCCTCGGATCCCGACGCACCGGATGATACAAACCCCCGTACAGGAGGAGGCGGAGGGACAGGTCCGGCACCAACCTCTCCGCGAACATCCACCACGACCTCGGTCACCATCTCCTTCCCAGCCACCACGACCGTCCTAGTCACCACCACCGTCCCAGCTACCACCACCGTCCCGCCTACCACCACCGCCCCAGCCAACACAACCGTGCCAGTCACCACCACCGTCCCAGCTACCACCACCGTCCCAGCTACCACCACCGTCCCAGCTACCACGACCGTCCCAGCTACCACCACCGTCCCAGCTACCACGACCGTCCCAGCTACCACCACCGTCCCAGTCACCACCACCGTCCCAGTCACGACTACCTCGATCAACACGACGTTGACGACCGTAGCCACCACCAGCATCCGGCCCGTGTCAGCGTGTTTCACCTTGAGGGTCCTCGTGGCGGACGACGACGATTGCCGGATTCGATTCAATGCATGGTGCTCTTCCGGCCCTATCGATAGCTATCAATGGACCATCGACACCGAAGGAAACGCCGGTGGTCCGTACTCGAAGAGAGGACGGGTGGTCGTACAGCAATTCGGTTCACGATGCGATCGACAAAGGATCCGCGTTGAACTGACCGTGGTTGGTAACGGCGGAGCGTCGAGCGATACCGTAAACTGGTCGTTTCGACTACCCGAAGCAGACCTCAAGGTCCTGTTGCGTGAGAGCGGTCCGATCACACTCGCTTTTACGAGCCAAATCACGGCGCAAGGTCCGACAGCCGGGTTCCGCGGATTCGTCATTCTCAACGATACACATTCTAGAGAAATGAGCGGGACAGGACCGACCGAGATTCACGTCAAGGCTTTGGACGGCCAAAACAACGTCGAAGCGATTTCCGAGCGTCCGGTTTCGGGCGGCTTTTATTGGAAATTCGACTTTGCCGGAACGGAACATTTCGTGCCGGGCAGTTTTCGGGTGGAGCAAGGTCAAATGAGTTTCATGGATGCCCACACCCTTGTGCTTCGTTTGACCGGATCGGCCGGAGAAAGAATTCGCTTTCGTTTTGATTCATCTCGCTGAGAAGCGAATTATTCGACTAGGAATTTGTCGTGAAGGGACTATTACCGCTTCACTCGTACTCTTGTCTTACTCGCCTTCGTTTTCCGGCAGGTGCTTCAGTCATCAAGTGTTGCTACGCCACTAAAGGCATCGGCGCGGCAGTGTTAGGGTTAGGGTTCGGCATGGTTGAGTCGGCGACCACAAATGGGATGGTCTTCGATGAGAAACAACTCTCGCGGGCCGGATGCTAATTGGTTTTTCAAATTGACCGGCCCCGAACGAACGGTAAGAGCGAACCGCGACCCATTCGAGTCGATGCTACGATCGGTAGAGCCGGGCAAGTAGTCGATCCATCTTCATCGCGATCGCCGGGCTTCGATGAAGCTCCGGATGTAAACAACCAAAGCGACGACGCATCCCAGCAGCATGATGCCGACACGCAAAGCGGCGATGAAGTCGTCCCGGTTGAGGGCCCCGCGCAGTGGAACGACAAGGGCGAAGGCCAAAACAAGCGTGAGAAGCACAACGACGTGCGCGACCACTTTGTTTTCTTTTCGCATCCCGGGCGTCAACAACGCGAATACAACACCGAATCCCACCGGGATGAGGGCGGTCGGAGATGGGGACGTAGAAGCTAGATAGCTCCACAATCCCAAAGCGATGAGGATAACTGCGATAGCAAGGTTGATCTGAAACGGCTTCATTTTCTTTCTCTCCTGCAGACTCGGCTATTGTATGCGGCACGCCGTCCGTGGACGCCGCAGGCCTATGCGCACCCGAATCACCCTTCAGAGATTACCGAACTGCATATTCAAGAGCCAAATCGTCCAGACGCCACGGGCTGACCACGCGACGGTGCGGATCCAATTGCTGGAGACCAAGCGCCGATGTGCCGACGTGTCGAAACCTCGTGACAGACGATTGTGTTGTGGAACCTGAAGGAAAAACGTCGAAAGCCAGATTATGGCGAGTAGAAGCAAGCCCACTCCGATCAGCGACCGATTCGAATCGCCCGATTGCCAAAACAACAGCAGATTGGATCCCAATTCGGTCAACATCAATGGCATCACAACCCAGCTCGTTCGGGACATGTGGGCCTTCTCGTAGTCTTCGAACCGGTATACGACGCGGTCCATCAGAGGATAGTGAACCATTTGAACGAACCAAATGAGTCCCACCATGGCCCATGTAGAGGCAACCTGCGCCAAAACCAGCGTGTGTGTCAACGTCAAATGATTCTCCCTACTTAATTTACTAGGAACCGAAATCGTGAACAGATTTGTTCAGATTTTGGAGAGCGGCGGCCCGCTTTTCAGTTCGGCAAGCGTGACGGGTGAGCGCTGATCAAGACGAAGCCCACCACGCGCATCTCGGCGCCACAGCGAGGGCACACGAGCAGGTCCCAGCGAAGGCTGCCGGGATTGCCACCGTCCGGACCAAAGAGACTCACCGGTCATGGACCGGCTGGTTCTCATCGATCCCTATGGACCGGACGGCGTACCAGTCAGTCTACACCAGCGTCCGTGAGATGCAGGACTCGACCCGCCACGATTGCCCGAGGAGTGAACGGCCGCCGAAGCAAGACCGACAACTACCGGGGCGTTCGAGCGACCATCAAGGATTGACGCCTCGATCGGACGGCTTGTTTGTCGTCAACTTATTCCTCGGCCGAGTCATGTCCCATGAAAGAATCTCGCCCGGGCAAGTTATTATTCATTTAGACACCTATTTGGCTGCAATCCCACTCGTCCTACGGGCTCCCGATCCTGAGGGGCTCCACTTTGTCTATTTCGAATACAGGCACGGGGAAGAAGATTACCCTACACCCACATAGACGGCTTGCGTGCCTCGTTCAGAGAACCAGAAGAATCCTTCGTTCACCAAGTCGAGATACCAATTCTGGCTCTTATAATCCTCTGGCAGGTAGAAATCTAAATCGAGAATCAGTTCGTCGCCGGGTGTGACGGTACATGGGAGTTTGTGCCTCGGCAGGGCTTCTCTGAGGTCAGGAGCGCCCAGGGGTTCGGTGCGCAGAGCGATGGTGATCCAGCCGGCTTTTCTCGGACGGTGCAGCCAGACTGTGTCACCGGAATTAGACAATCGTATTTTGAGCGAGACTTTCCGATCGAGATTACTGATGCACTTGTCTACAATCTCGATTCTCGCTTGTGTGGGAACGTCAGGATGGAGGGTTGTTGGTCCTTTGAAAGAGAGTTTCCTAGCCGTTAAATTATTGCTGCCTTCCACCGGGCTCTGAGCAGCTTGCTCGATTGCTACTCGACCCATGTCAGCCGGAAAGAAACCATTGATCGAATGATACCGCACGATGTCTTCGAAACCATGTTTGGTGAGCAGAAGGTCGAGGTACTTCTGCGTATAAGGGCTCTCATAGGTGCCGAACCGGGAGATCTCTTTTTCTAGTGTAGCCTCCTGCATACGGTTGCCAGGGCGCCACGCATCTTCGCTAACACCCAATACCCCTCCGGGCCTGAGGTATCGGAAACAGCGCTCGATGACTTCCTCCTCATCAATGACGTGATGCAAGGCGTCGTGAAAGAGGACGGCATCGAAAGTATCAGCGTCGAACTGACATTCCTCCAAGGTGGTGAGATGAAATTCAACCCGCGGGGGTTTTGCCACGTGATAATGCAGTGCCGCACCTTCGATGCGTTTCTTCGCAATGTCAACCAGGTCTTTACACGGCTCGACGCCATCGACTTCGTAACCCAGCAGCATCAGAAGCTCCGATACCCATCCTGGGCCGCTTCCTACTTCGAGAAAACGTCCGCCAGACCGGACGTCCATCGCTTTGACGAGGTTCATTACCGCGTAGACCTGCAGGAAAAACTGCTCGTTACCGGGTCGCGGATCGTACGGCTTCCGGTAGAGCCATTCGCGTTCGAATCCGGACATTTTGACCATATACTGCTGGGCAGCTTGGATAAAGGCTTCGGTGCATTGAGGTTGGTCACTGAGAAAGCGGCTGTATGGTGGCACTTCCTCGGATGAAGTAAGCCTTTTTTCAACTTCCGTGGCTCGAGTTGCCGACTTACCTAACCCCGAGATCCATCGGCCGAGCCGGCGCGTGGGTCCACTTGTGAAGCTCAATGCACAATCCTCCGGCACTTACTTTGGCACAACATGCCTGGAAATCATAGGCAACAAAACGCCAAGCGAGCAAACTACAAGCGTGGTCCACGGGAGACACGGACAATGTAGTGTTTTGAGCAAGGTGAAACGCGTCGCTGCAATGAGGAGATTCGGGTGCCTGTCAAGGATTCAGCCGCTCGAAGCGGAGGCGGTCGACGGCGAGGTAGGGTTCGTCGGGCGCGTCTCGACCGCGGACGAATTCGAGGAGATTGATGCGGCTCCACCAACGCTCATCGGCCGTGAACATTCGTTCCTTCATCTCCGTTCCTGGGCGAAAGCTCCCGAGGCGGTTGCCGTTTAGCCAGACCGATAACCACTGCGGCTCGGTGCCCCTTGGCGCCGCGCACTCGATAGCAATCCTTAGAGGCTCGGCCCGGTCGGTGGGAATGAAGATGCCGGCGCGTGGGCCGATCGCTAGGCGGATCTCCAGCGGGTGAGAGTCCCAGTCCATCACGGTACTCCAACCGTTTCCTATAAACGGCGGATCGCGCATTCCCAAATCGATGACACCACCCAGGTTGTTCATCGAGTGAAAGAGGTATTTCCCGACAAGGATGTCATATTGTGTCTTGGGACGATCGTAGCGGAGGGCAAAAGCCCAGTTGGCCGGAAAAGAAAAAGGATAGCCGACAGCATCGAAGATGTCCTCGAGCATCCAGTCCGCCGCGCTTTGCCAGGAGATGGTGTCATCGGTGGGAAGTCTTCGCTTACGGACCTGTTCCATGAGGAGCACGTTGTAGATCGTGAAGGCGCCCAGCAGCGCCGTCACTACCACCCCAGGACGACGCCGCACGAGCCCGGTGACCCACACCACGGCGACGGCCAGGCCGAGGGCGAGAATCGGAAGTACCGAGTCGAAGCGCCGGGCACCGAATGATCCTCCTGCCCACCAGTCGGCTACCGAGCTGTTGACGTAGGTCTGGAGGAGAAGCATACCGGCGAGAGGGACTCCCACCCGTGGCCTTCGCCAGACGAAGCCGATGAGGCCTACCGCGGCGATGAGGAGGAGAGGGCTCCACGAGAAGAGCCCATGCCGCGAGGAAAAGAGAATCTCGCTCAGAAAGGGATCCGACCATCGCATATACTGATCTCCGAGAGGAACCCCAATCCAGAAGCGGTCGAAAATCACCTTCCAGCAGATGATTTGAGGCGAGACACCGAGCAGAAACAGGGCTCCGAACGCGACTCCGCTCCGAGCGGTGAACGACCACCGCTTGCGGAGAAGCTCCTGCGCCAAGGTCCACGCTGGGAGCAAGCCGAACAGCGAGTTTTGCCAGCGCACTGACGCGGCAATGCCGATGATCAGTCCAAGAGTCGCGTAGGCTCGAGGTGTCTCGGGGCGGTCGGCCCACAGCTCGAGCAGCAGGCTCACCAACAGGAATGTGAGCGCGTGGGTATAGATCGCCTGGTAGGTCATGTACCAAAGAAGGAAGCTCCCCAGTCCGGTGCCGAGCGTGGCGGCAAACGAGACCGACGGTTCGAACCATCTCCTCAGAAAGCGGTCCAGTAGCAGAAGCCCCGCCCAACCGATAAGCAGATTGCCCAGCGCAACTGCGTGAAGATAAGGATCGGAGTAGCCGTCATAGGCTGTCTCGAGACCATGGAAGTTACGCAGCCAGACACCGGCGTGGCCCGCCTCGATGAACGGTGCCCAGAGGAGTCCGACTCCCGCCGGAAACGTGTAGCGGGCAAGACCGGTTTCCCGTACCGGCTGCGATCCACGGAAGTGGTCGATACCCAGGTTACGGTACTGGTTGGTCAGATCGAGGTCCCGGTCGAAGCAGATGGAGTGCGCGCAAGAGTAATACCAGAGACCGTCGCCTCGCAGGCGATACCCTACATAGTGCAGCAGGGGAAGAAGGAGAAGAAGAAGGCTCAAGTATCCATGGAGAAAGGCTCTCTCCGGCTTTCGCACCAGGTGGAAGTCGAGGCCGACGAGCACCAGCGCCAGAACGAGACGGAGTGCGAAACCTGCACCCGAGACCGGTCCGAGGACCGATATGCCGCCACTGATGACGATGAGGCACAGATCGAGAGCCGTGAGCGCGAGCGCCAGCCGGACGAGAGTAAGCGATGCCTTCACCAGGTCATTTCCTTGATGCAGACTTTCATTGACGGCAAGTTGGAATCGCGGTTACGTCTAGGTCAGTTCTTCCTGCATTTCATCGAGGTCGATTTCGGCCTCTCCATTGGCGTCGTATCTGAGCACTAAGTTCCTGAAATCCCGCTCGTCGATTTTCCCCTTTACCCACTGTTCCCATTGGGTGCTATGAGACGACACAATCGTATTGAAATCCTCGGAAGGGTCAAATTGGGCCAGGGCATCATCATCAATCCATACGCAATATCGACACTTCTTTTGATTCCCCTCGGAAACGCTGAAGAAATATCGAAAATATTTGCTTCCCGGTTTCATACCTTCATTGATCTGAAAATGTTTATAGGTCCAGGATTTTGGCTCCATTTTTATTCTTCCCCGATTAGAACAGGCTGAAGTGGGTAATAACGGTTCCGCCCGTCCTCAGTCTATCATGACGCCGACGGCCGACTCGCCAACGTTTCACGATTCAATTCAACGATGATCTTGCGGAAATCGCGATAGCGTTGCTCGCGCCTTAGCTGAAGACATTTATTAACGATTTGCTTCACCTGTCGGGGCACCTTGCGGCCTATTCGCCGGGGTGCCGGAGGCTTTCCCCGCAGACGGCGAAAAAAGCCAGAAACGGCGGACTCTTTCGAAAAAGGGTGCTCTCCAGTGAGCATTTCGTAGAGTACGACTCCAAAGCTCCAAATGTCTGTTTGCTGGTCAACTTTGGTGCCTCGAACTTGCTCAGGAGACATGTAGGCAGGTGTACCCATGACTTTGCCCAAGGCAGTGAGATTCTCTTTCGGGCGAGGAGTGACCAAATCCAGCACTCGGTCGGCCAAAAACCGGAGTGCTCCCTTATTGACTGCGCCCCCCTCAGCCTGGATCCCATGGAGCGCCCAAAGGAGATGGGGCGCGCCCTCAAAGTCGCCTACTCCCGCCATTCCTCTAGCTAATCCGAAATCGGTAACGACGGCGCGAGTGCCCTGCTCGGAAGGGACAAGCATGACGTTGTCAGGTTTGAGATCTCGATGAACGACACCGACATCGTGCGCGGCCTTCAACCCATGAGCTATCTGCAAAGCAAGCTCCAAAGCTTCCGACAGCTCCACCCGTCCGTTTCGCTTCAATTTTTGACCCAAAGACTCGCCGGGTAGAAGCTCCATGGTGAGAAACCGAATCTGGTATGAGGAGTTTCCCAACTCGATCTGATGTTGGAAAACATCGAAGACTCGGCAAACATTAGGATGAGTTACTTTCCGCGAGATCTGGATTTCGCGAAGAAAACGGTTCTCAGCTTTCTCATCGGCTGCAATCGTTTGTCGAATGGTCTTCAAAGCCACTCGTTCGCGCAGCACCAGGTCCCACGCCTCATAGACTTCTCCCATACCGCCTACGGCGATGAAGCGGATGATTTTAAAACGATTGGCGGCAATCTGATCGGGTAAAAAAGTCAGATTGTGTCCTCGAATCTCGTTTCTTTCCGGCGTTGCCGAGTCGTTCATCCGCATCTGATCGACAATCGGATCGTCGAGGAAGCTGTCCGCTTGTTCATGAGCTTCGAGTAGGGACTCGACTTCGCTGCGAAGTTCGAGATCGTCTCCGCATGACTCATCGAGAAAGAGGGCCCGGTCGGCAGGTGCCCGCTCCAGGACGGTTTGGAAGAGGTTCTCCACCTGCCGCCAGCGTTCGGGAGTCAGCATTCGGTCGTCCCCTTCAGCTCACGATAGAGCCAGGCCTTGGCAACCGTCCACATGCGCTTCACCGTCGCCGGGGAAACGGCGAGCACCTCGGCGGTTTCCTCGACCGTGAGGCCGCCAAAATACCGCAGTTCCACGAGGCGACTCTTTTCCGGGTCCATGGCTGCGAGCCTGTTCAAGACTCCGTCGAGTGCTAGGACATCGACATCCCGTTCCGGGGTGGCGGCGACGAAATCGGTCAAGCTCACGCGTCGTGCCCCGCCTCCTCTCTTGACGGCTCGCTTCCTACGCGCGTGATCAACGAGAACATGCCGCATGGTCCGAGCAGCAATGGCTAGAAAATGTGCCCGGTTCTGCCAAGCAACATTGTCCTGTCCAAGCAGGCAGAGGCAGGCCTCGTTCACTAAGGCGGTTGGCTGGAGGGTGTGGCCGGGAGGTTCGTTGCGAAGGTATCGGGCCGCCAAACGTCGTAGCTCGTTGTACACAAGAGGTATGAGCTCGTTCAAAGCATCAGCGTCGCCCCCGCTTGCTTCGTCGACGAGCTCTTGGACCGGACGCGATTCCGAATTTTTTGCAGTCAAAGTGGGTACTCGGCATCGCTCAGCGGGGTGGGAGGCCGTCTGGGCTTATCATCTGTTAGATATCACACATCTGGGAAGATTTCTAGGTTACTCCAGCGTTTACCCATTTCCCTCAGCGGAAATTCGGTCTTGGTACAACAAGTTGTTTTCATGGGGCCGAGTTGAGCCGCTGAACCCCTTTTTTTCGCTTAGTAATAAAGACACCTACTCTCGAAAGAGACACAAGAAATGCACGCACTTCCGTCCCACTGGGATGGCACGGGCCGGGTGCCGACTCTGTGTACCTTGGGAATTGGAGAGCGTGGTTTGACGAAAGGAAGTCGAAAGACATGAAAAACAAGAAACCGCGGAAGGAAATCCTCGAGCGAATTGAAGCGGCGCAACGGAGTCAATCCCGAGTCAGCCTCGAGGATGTCAATCTCCAGGGAGTCGACCTGAGGGGACAGAATCTCTCCGGCGCTTACCTTACCGGAGCGAATCTTCAGGGCGCGAACTTGGAGGGGGCCAATCTGAGTCGGGCGGTACTGCGCAACGTTCGACTTGCGCGTGGCCAACCTCCGGAAGGCGAACCTCGAAGGAAGTGATCTTTCGCAGGCACGTTTGTCCGGCGCCAGTCTGGCTGGAGCGAGTCTGAGAGGCGCCAATTTCTGGTCAGCCGAGCTCATTCTCGCCAATCTGGAGCAAGCCGACTTGGTCGGTGCTCGTTTTCAGTTCGCGAATCTGGAAGGGGCGAATCTGCGCGGCGCGAATGCCGTCGGCGCCGACTTCGATCGAGCAAATCTCGACGGAGTCGATTTGGAGGGGGCCCGGATAGCTAAGTAGGGGCTGCCGCAAATCCATCAAAATCCGTCACCCGATCCACTTCACGTCCTGACCCGAAAAATCCGGTCAATGTTGGGAGAAGAACCACAGCTTCATCCGGTCATCGTGCGCCCAGCCGTTCTTCCTGTTCTCCAGTGAGTACGCCTCAAACGGCGTGTGCAAAAACTTTGTCATCAACCAGAGTATGTAACTGAACAACACGCCGATGAAGTCGTGAGCTAGGTTGAGACAAGGCTAGAGGACAGCGGCACGGGGAGCCCCGACGACAAGCTAGAGCCAATCTTTGAACCGTTCTTCACGGCCGTTCGAGCTTTTCGAGCAAATCGAGAGCTTCAACAAAGTCCGGCTTCAGCTCCAAGGTTTTTTTGCAGCTCTGGATCGCCTGATCTTTGTTGCCGAGGCGCGCATGAGCTTCGGCAAGTTCGAGAAATGCATTGAAAGTACCAATCTCCCGAGCTCCGAATTCTAAAACCTGCAGGGCATCTTCATCTTTCGATTTCGCGAAGAGTTGGAAGCCGAGCATCATCAGTGAGAGATCTGGTTTCGTGGATGGATACTGGGTCCAGACTTTTTTCAACAGTCCCAGTCCCTTTTCAGCGGAACCGTTCAGGATATGGGCAACGGCGTAACCGTGCTTGATCCGGAGCTCATCGGAGAACGATGTCAATAGAGCCTCATAAAAGCGTTGGGCATCGACGAGCTCGCCCGATTCGATCATGCTTCCACAAAGGATCAACTTAATGAGAGAGGTCGAAGCCATAAACGCCAAGACGCGATGAATCATCTTATTCCCCCAGGTTCTGAACAAGCAGAGACTCCTTGGAGCAGCGAGCAATCCTCGTACCACCGAGAGGCAACGGCGCATAGTATGTTCAGTACATGGTATCCGGGCGAAATGAATCAAGTGGATGGAACAACCGTACTGTTCGACAGACACCATGTGTAAAGACATGCAGTTACCAAGTTCATTTCCTTGTGCGCAGGAGGCGGTCGAGCGCGTGATGACCCTGGTCGGCAAGCTGGTGCACAATAGTCCCTTATTAGTGAAATTGAATGCAAAAAGTAAACAATTTTCCGGGAGCTGACGGCTGATTGCTGACAGCTGATAGCTCGCGGCAAGCCGCAACATCCATTTTTTGTTGCGGCTCTGCCGCGTCAGGGTCAAGCAGCTTCGATCGCACCACGAGCTTTCGTTTCTCAACGCGGATATGCTATTTTCGGCTTTCACTGGACCCTGATTCGTTGCCGGTCAAATCAAGAACGCCGAGGAGTTGCTGAGTGGCCGACAGGCCCGCGTCTTGCGCATCGTTTTGATTCTTTTTAATCTCGGTGTCGCTTTTGTTAGCCCTTTATCGGCAAGTGTCGTGGCCCAACAAGGCGGTGAGATCGGCGTCGAGAGCGAAGTCGACTTTGGAACCACGTTCACAGTCATGCTGCCGGTTCGGTAGGAGCAGTATAGACAGGAGGAGGGAAGGAAATGAGTCACCGATTCTTGATGTTAATGATGATCTCACTTCTTGGTGCTCTTTCAATCGCGACAACCGTACAAGCCGACGAGGACCGGCTCGAGATTGAAGACATTTTCAACCTCGAATCGGTAACGGATCCTCAGATTTCCCCGGATGGGAAACAAATCATATACGTGCGGCAGTTCGCGGATATCATGACCGACAAACGCTACGCCAATCTCTGGATTATTGCGTTCGACGGCTCCGGGCACCGGCCCCTCACGAGTGGTCATCACAGTGATGGTTCTCCGCGGTGGTCGCCCGATGGAAGCTCGATCGTCTATACATCGGACAAGGACGGGACCTCCCAGATTTACAGACGCTTCATGGATTCGGGGCAGACCGTCGTGTTGACGAACGTCCAGAAGTCACCGGGGAACCTAGCCTGGTCACCCGATGGAAAATCAATCGCATTTACGATGAACGTACCGGAGAAGCCTCGGACCATCGCATCCATGCCTGAAGCTCCTGAAGGAGCCGAATGGGCCGCGCCGGTCAAGGTGATCGACCGGTTGGTGTACCGATTCGATGGAAGGGGATACTTGAACGGCTACAGCCACCTATTCGTCGTGCCGGCCGAAGGTGGCACTGCACGACAGATCTCGTCCGGTAACTTCGATCATTCCAGCCAACCGGTATGGACGCCGGACAGCAAGTCCCTCATCATGTCGGTGAACCGGAGGGAAGACGCGGAGCTCGAAAACCGGGACTCTGAAATCTACGAGTTCTCCATCGCGAACCTCTCTATCAAGGCATTGACCAACCGTAAAGGGCCCGACAGTGTTCCGGCCGTCTCGCCGGATGGACGTAACATCGCTTATACCGGCTACGACGACCGGTATCAGGGCTTTCAATTGACGAAACTGCACGTGATGAACCGTGATGGAAGCAACTCGCGAGTGTTGGTGGACGATCTGGATCGAAGTATCCGAAACGTCATCTGGTCGGGCGACGGTGAAGGGCTCCTCTTTCAATACGATGATATGGGCGTGACCAAGCTGGGGTATGCCACGCTGGACGGCGAGCACATGGAAGTCGCCGTTCGGCTGGGTCGGGGCGGCTACAGCGTAGCCAAAAACGGTAATTTCGCATTTACCTATACGTTCACGGATACGCCTTCGGACTTGGCCGTGGGATCGATAACCGGCTCGGAAACGCGAGTCGTCACGGCGGTGAACGATGACCTCTTTTCTCACAAGCAACTCGGTGAGGTCGAGGAGATATGGTACGAGTCGTCCCTCGACGGTCGGAAGATTCACGGATGGTTCATCAAGCCCCCCGATTTCGATCCTTCTAAGAAATACCCTTTGGTCATCGGAATCCATGGCGGTCCGTTCTCAAACTACGGATTCCGGTTCGATCTCGGAAAAGCAGTTCATGGCGGCCGCCGGCTACATCGTCCTTTATACGAATCCCCGGGGGAGCACCAGCTACGGAGAGGAGTTCGGAAACCTCATTCATCACGCCTACCCGGGCGAGGATTTTCATGACTTGAACTCGGGTGTCGACGCGATGGTTGAAAAACCCTTCGTTGACGCGGACAACCTGTTTGTCACCGGCGGCAGCGGTGGAGGTGTTCTGACGTGCTGGATGATTGGACACACCGATCGGTTTCGAGCCGCCGTCTCACTCTATCCCGGTCATCAACTGGTATAGCTGGACCCTTACGTCGGACATACCCATCACGGGTGTGAAGTACTGGTTTCCCGGCAATCCTTGGGAAAACGCCGAGCACTACGAAACGCGCAACCTGATCTCCAAGGTGGGAAATGTAAAGACGCCGACCATGTTGATAACCGGCGAAGAAGACTGGAGATGTCCCATCTCGGAGACCGAACAGTACTATGCCGCGTTGAAGCTCCAGGGCGTTGAAGCGGTCATGGTACGGGTGCCGAACGAGCCCCACGGCGTCAGCCGCCGGCCGAGCCATCACGTTTCAAAGATACAGCACATCATCGGGTGGTTCGACGAGCATCAAAAGTGAGTCGCGTGGATTATGTCGGGAATCTAAGGGTCCAGCCAAAAATACGTTCGCTTTTTCGGGTGTCGAGGCGAGAGGAGTGAAGAATATCTAGCCCTGACGCGGCAGAGCCGCAACCAAAAATATAATGTTGCGGCTTGCCGCGAGCTATCAGCTGTCAGCAATCAGCCGTCAGCTCCAGGAAAATTGTTTACTTTTTGCATTCAATTTCACTAATAAGGGACTAATCCGACAATAAACTCAGGATTAATTGCAGGAAAAATGGGGACAGGTCCCTTTTTGGCAAAGCGAAACGGGCACCAAAAACGGACCTGTCCCTATTTTTCCAGTAATTTGCATAGATTTCGTGAAATCGGATTAGGGCTCGCCCTGAAGCGAACACGTACCAATAAAGCCATTCCGTAAAGACACATTAAAACTGCTTCATATAAAAGTGAATCACACACCCTCTTCCCAAGAATAGCGCGACGGAAAGGCCATCGTCTACACCAAAGACACGGACAACTTCGACATCTACGTCATCGAGAACTACCAGTAGGGCCGCGAGCCCGAATACCGTTCAGGTAAACCTGTCTGGCTGTCTCGCCCCAAAAAAACTGCAGCAGGATCGCTCCGTCTCTCGTCTCAATAGTGTCCAAAGATTCGAGCAAGGGAGAACGACGATGTCTTACGAGTTCTATTGGGTGCTCTTCGGTCTCGTTTTGATTTTCGGTTGGGCGGGACTCGCTATCTGGGCGAAGCATCTCCGTAACAAGCAGCGAAGCCGATACCGAGAAATGATTCACAAAGAGCGAATGGCAGCCATCGACAAAGGGATTCCCCTCGGCGAGATTCCTGAAGGAGGAGAGATGGACACGATCGTCGACCAAGCGCATGAGAGAACGGGTAACACTCAAGCCGTCCGATGGGTGCGCCTGGGTTCCCTCGGCTTCGGGCTCATTTTAATTTTCTTCGGTGTCGGTTTCTTCATTGCCTTCAACATCATTCCAGACACGCCCAACACACGGGACATGCAGGGGCTCGCCTCCCTGGGAATCATCCCCGCCCTGTCGGGTTTGGGGCTCCTCGTGTTCTATTGGCTTACACGTCGCACGGACACCTGATTCCGTGTTAGAAGTCTCGGTGAATCACGCATCCGAGATCGCGAGAACATTTGCGCGACGGATCTCCAGTCCAAGTCCTTCGAGCCTAGATATGAAGGATTCCGAAATCATCGCACGCTTTCGCGCGAATCGAGACGACGAAGTCTTCGAGGAGCTGGTGAACCGCTACAAGGCCCGCGTCTTCGGCCTCGTCTTGTCTATTCTCGGTCCGGGGTTCGTCGCCGACGCGGAAGACACCGCCCAAGATATATTCCTGCAAGTCTACCGTCAGCTTCCCGGCTTTCGGGGAGACAGCGGCATCGGAACTTGGCTTTACAGCATCGCGCGCCACAAGGCGATCGATAGAAAAAGGCAAGCGCGATTCCGCCTTCCTCATGTGACACAAGATGAGATTGAGGCCTTTTCTACCCCCGGTCAAAGGGAACGTCCCGATGGCATCCTCGCGAAAAGTGAGCGACAAAAAATCATTCGAGACTGTATCGAGAGGCTCCCGTACCCTTATCGATCGACTCTTTACCTCTACTACTGGATGGAATATTCGGTGTCCGAAATCGCGCAGTTCCTAGATATGAGACCGGGATCGGTAACGTCGTATCTCCACCGGGGACGCAAGATGCTGCACCGCCACTTACAAAGAAGGGGAGTGACCCATGACTTCTAGAGTTGAGGACTCTGACGAGCAACAGAGGGCGATGGACGACATGCTCCAGGTGATCTTTACCGACGAAACCGTCCCGAGGCTCCCATTGGAGTTCAACGCTCGTCTACGCGCCCGGCTCCGTCGAGAGCCTGACTCTGTGCAACATCCTACTCCCTTGCTCTCCCGCAACGGGAAGCTCTTGATGCGGCTGTATTGGACCGTGGCATGCCTCTCGAGCTCCTTTATTCTCTTTCACACCGAATGGCCGACTTTGAAACCCCCGTTTCTCCTGATAGCTACGATCCTTGTCTCCGTGATCTCCCTCAGCCCTCTTCTCTTGATGAGGCAAGTCAGGTCGCGTCTACCCGATGTGCTGTTGACTGCTATCGAGTGAGAGTAACCGGGGAATGATGAGATGCACATAAAATCCGGTATTCAATCCATATTTTTCGACCTCGTCTTTGACCTGCTCTACGGATTCCGCATTCTGAAAAAGCATCCCGGTTTCCTGGTGGTTGCACTGATCACCCTGGCCCTGGGCATCGGAGTCAACACCGCTCTCTACAGCCTCTTCGATGCTTGGTGGAAATTGCCCTCCCGGCTGGAAGAGCCCGAGACGCTGGCCTATCTCTGGTATCGGAGTCCCCGCTATCAACGAAGCGTCATGAATACTAGCGACTATTTGGACTTTCTCGAGCAATCCAATTCGTTCGCCCAAATGGCCGCCTTCACCCGAGGCGACCGAGTTCTTGCAGGCCAGGGGGAACCGGAACGGGTCAGAGTCGTCGCAGCCTCCGCGAGTCTCTGGCGGATGCTGGGCTTCAGTGCTCAGATTGGGCGAGTCCACAACGAGAGGGAGGACTTGCCGGCCGATTCGGGTGTCGTGATGCTGACGGAGAAGCTAGGAGGCCCAGCGCCGAGCCTTCTATGAACAGATGTTCAAGAAGATCGTGGCCCTGCCGGGCATCGAATCTGCGGGAGCCGTGAGCTCCCTGCCTATCGGCTGAGCACAGACGTTGGGTGGATCGATCACGATAGAGGGCCGTCAGGAGAAAGAGGAGCATTTCTCTGGGTATCATGTCGTCACCCCGGGACTGTTCGAGGCTATGGGAGTGCGGTTGCTGAGCGGCCGGGTCTTTACGGAGCGAGACCATTCCGGGGGACCGCCCGTGGCCATTCTGAATCAAAAAGCGGCGATGCGTTACTGGCCCGACGGAGATGCCGTGGGCAGGCAAATCATGCTGGACGGACCAGACTACAAGGCAAATTGGGTGGCGATTGTAGGGGTGGTTGCCGATTTCGGATGTACCGTCTGGGGAGAGCCGTTCCCACCCGCACTCTATATTCCCCACGGCCAGAATCCGAGATTCGGTATGGATCTGATCGTGAGAGCCCATGGCGATCACAACGTCGCCATGGAATCGATGAGAGAGACCATCCAAGGCATGGACGCGGGAATCCTCGTTTACAGCATCCGGACTATAAACGATCTAGTCCACACCTGGCTCCGCGACGATCGCTGGCTCACCTACTTCCTGGGAGGACTGGCGCTGCTGGTGCTCTGCCTCGCCTGCGTAGGCCTCTTTGGCATCATGTCCTATGCGGTTTCCCAACGCACCAACGAATTGGGCATTCGAATCGCCCTTGGGGCGGATCGCGGGGAAATTCTCGGGCTTGTTATCAAAGGAGGTCTCGAGCTTTCAGGCAAGGGCATTCTGATCGGCCTCCTGTTGTCCATACCTATCGGGATATGGATGGCTTCCAATCTCTACGGCGTGGACGGCTTGGATCCCCTGACTTATGGGGGAGTGATCCTGTTGTTGCTCGCGGTGGCGTTCGCCTCCGGCTACTTGCCGGCGCGGAGAGCTACACGAATCGATCCAATGCACGCATTACGATACGAATAATCCCTTCGTGAGAACCAACACAAGTCGCGGTTTGTCCGGCGTCCGGAATCGTGTCCTATTACTTTATCGTTCCGGGATGCTACTCGTGCCGGAGAGCGGCCAAAGGATCGAGCCGTGCTGCAGGACGGGCTGGAACATAGCAGGACAGGGCGGCCACGGCCCCCAGGAACAAGGCAACAAAAACGAACGTTGGCGCATAGGATGTGCCCACGGGATTACCCCGCAAAAAAACGTTCAGGACGGCATTCCCTTATCAGAGGGTCTGTCCGATGTGCGACGCAAAACGCGCCGCCGCCATCTCGGCTTTTCGCCGATTTTCTACTCTTTAACCACCTCGTAGACCGTCTCTTCTTGGGTTCGATAGATCTTTCTGAGGCCGAGCTGAGCATTCATTCTGCCTTCGAGATGTGCTGCCCGGAATCGGAGATACAGATTTCGATGTAGGATGACGTAGCGAAATCCGAACCGGCGTAACGCGGCTACGCCGCGGTCGTCCGGAAAGTCGCTCATCGCCGATACCAGCTCGCCGTAGACAGGTGGAGCCAATGTGCCATAGCCGTTCGCGAGGGGCTTGAAATGTGATGTAGACCAGTAAAGGTAAAGCGCATTGCGGCCCTGATGCTTCACCTCGGGCAGCGGGAGCTCTACGACGGGGGCCGGGTCCGGCACCGCTCTGAGCCACCGATACATTGCCGGCGTGGCCGGTGCAGAAGTATATGGAACGGGCCCACCGAAGGACTCGACCAGTGGAAAAACCACTAGAACTGCTGCTATTGCAAAGACTTTTCTTCCCTGAAACCTTTGGAGAATGAGCGCCGCTCCTTGCGCGGCCAGTATTGCCAGCGCTAGAAGGACGAAGATGCTGAAGCGGGGCGGAGAGCGGACACCGCTCAAGCCTGGCACGACGCCGTGAAGAAAACGGTAGAGCCCCCAAGAAGGTCCAAAGCTCATCCAAGCCGCGAGTACACCGAGGATGAGATAGAGGCCTGTGTTCCGGTTCAACTTGATGATCGCCAACAAGCCCAGCCCCACAGCCAGCAGGCCGGGAAAAAGAGTCCGCCCAAGAGCTTTCGGCTTCAACCCGATGGCTTCATGGAGGTGAGCTCCGGAACGCAGGTAATCGACTGGACGGGCTGACGGGCGATTTAGGCGATTTTCGGGCCGATGAAGGCCGAACTCGCGCTCGACCCTCATGAAGGGCAGGGCTAAAGGCAAGTACGCCAATGCCGACAAAGCCAGAGCTAGGAATAGTCCCACCAGTCTTCGAGGTTGTTTCAATGCGGAGGTCCTCAAGATCTCGTAAGGGATGACCACAGCGAGAAAAATCCATGTGAATACGCCGTAGTAGGCACACGAAGCGGACACGAACCATAGGAAGACACCGACGCCGACCGCAAACCGCAGGCGCCCCTCTTCCAAGTAACGACGAATACAGAGAAAGAGCAGGGGAATGTAGCCGGCGGCTTGCAGTTGAACGTGAGAAAGGTGACTCAACCGATAAGCATTGAAGGCAAAGATGCTTCCAGCCACGCCCCCAGCCGCCTCCGAGCCGGTGAGTCGGCTCCCCAGACGATACGCCCCGTAGCCGGACAGCGCCAGCGAAAAGAGCATCGCCACATTGAGCGTAAGAACCGCTTCTTGGAATACCCATTGAACCGGTGCGACGAGAATTCCCAAGCCAATTATTGGATCATTAAAAGCCAGAGTACCCACTTCCGGATAGAACCGGTTCGAGTCAAAAAGGTGAGCCGGATCCAGGGGAAGTTGATGAGCCACCCAGGCGAGTGCCCACGCATCCAGCAGAGGATCATAGACGTCAGTAATGTGGCTGCTCATATCTCGGATCAGAGGATAGGTGAATACAATCGCGCCCACGAGGTACGCGACGAAGACCAGCAACTCACGCCAACGGATACGCCGAGTAAGGAAGCTCAAAGATTTCCACTCCATAATTTTTTACCGTATCTGCTTCAAGGAGATCGTCACCGAACTCCAGGTCGATTGGAAATCATGCAGGTGATTGCAGACTCTCAAAGACGGGCTTCTCGAATGATAGGAAACCGTATGTGCCGAGTGGAGATGAAGTCGTAACCGAGAAGACACGCGCGCCGGATTCGGATGGAGAGAGCGAAGCTCCGTTATGCAAAGTAGCAAGTGGCTCACCATCTGTCTCGTTGTCGGTACTGCAGGAATCGCCCTTGCCGGATACCGGAAACGGCGATACGCTACTGACGAGACACCTGAAACAAGCTGAAGGGAGGACCTCCCTCAAAATCAGTTTACGGATTCGGCTGCAAATGCTGTAGGTTATGGCCGTCGTCCGGCCTGCCCGCCGCAGCATTGGCGAAGGCGGGAGCAAAGCGTGCCGCCGCTTTCACCGCTTTCCTGACGTATGAACTTCTGGAAAATGCCGGACATTGTCTATGGACGTTTACTTTGCCAAAGCGGTGGGTAAACCTTCGAAGCAGCCCCGCAACATCTCATACCCACCAATAGCCCGAACGATTCCAGAGTTCCGGGCACACAAACACCCGGGCAAAAAGATATTCGGGGCCTGTTTTTCAAAAGCGAAGACTTACCGGAATAAGCGAAACCTCACCCTTTCTTCTCGCGGCTCCCTCATCATGCCCTTGAAGAAATCCCTCGAAATTTTGCATCAACGCACGGAAGAAGGTGTCACGGTCAGAAGTGACCGAGAAATTGCACGGACTCCGTTGCCTACTGCTGCGGCTTCGGCTCCTGCGGTTCCTGCGGCTCCCCCTGTTGCTCTTTAGCTACGATGTCGTCCAGCATGGCCTGACAATCGGCGGCAAAAGGCCCGTCTGGTTTCAGTTCGAGGTATTTTGAGACGCGCTCCTTTGCAACGTCCCAGCGCTCCGCTTTGAAGGCGATGAGGCCCGTGTAGTAGTAGGATCGGTCGAGGTTTGGCTGCAACTGTATGACTTTATTAAACGTCTTCTCGGCAGCCGGCTCATCTCCGGTTTGCATTTGAGCAACACCCAAAAAGAACTGCACTTCCGCATCTTTGGAATTGGATGTTGCCGCTTTGCTCAGGAAAGGAATCGCTTCGCCGTACTTTTTCGCTCGGGCGTAGCCGGTACCGGCCTCACGGGTGGCCGCCTTGACCATCTCGGCCGCACCAGGGTCGGCCGGTGCTTTATCCAGAAACTTCGAAAAACTGCCGGCCGATTTGTCGGCCTTCGATACGCTCTTGTAAGCCCAGCCCAAATAGTAATAGCTTGCGTACAGGTCCGCGTTCTGGCTCACCGCTGCCTCAAAAGCAGAGATTGCTCCATTCCAATCTTTGTTTTTGAATGCTTCTTCACCTTGTTTGTATTCCTCAGCGCCAGCCACAGGTTTCGGCTTCGGCACTGTCCAAATCTCGTTTTGTGAAAGCGCGTCTACCGTCCCTCCGAATAGCACGAGGAGTGCCACGAGCACGGATCTCTTCATTTTTCGCGTCCTCCTTTGGCCTGACAAGACGTCGTCAGGCAAAAAACCATTGAAAGCAACCTATATCATAAAGTCACAGAAGCGAGAAAATCCAAACATTTCTATCAATTTTCTCGGCGTCCAAGGCAATAGAATTTAAAGTATATATCCGAGAGGCCGGTCCCGGCAAGTGGTTGAAACCGGTTGCGATGACCCACCAAGGCGTAGGGTTAGGTGCTTGGGAGGGACAGCCGGAACGCGGCCATTTCTTCACCGTTTCGAACCAGAAGGAGGTCTTCGATCAGAACCGGATGGTTCCACGTCTTGCCCTCGATTGCCGGGAACCGCGCGAGCTCCGTGAACTTATCGGGAGCCGCCCGGACCAGCGCGAGCTCACCCTGCTCCGACAACACCAAAAGCAAGTCCTGGTCGCGCAGCAGGAGGAGCTGGCCGTGGCCGTAGCGTCCGCCTTTCCACTTGCGCTTGCCGTCTTCGACGTCGATGCAAGCGAGGATGCGGCCGTCAAATCCGAAGGCATGACCATCGTGAACGATGAAATCGTTGAAGTAGGGCTTTAGCCGGATCGTGGTCCAGCGCTCTTCGGTGGTCCATCCGTCGGGGCCATGTGCGACCGCGATGCGCCGCATGCCCTTAGCTTCGCCTGCGCTGATCAGGAGGTCACCGTCCGCGGTCAACGCCGGTTGCACGATGCGAGCGCCCTCTTTCCACGGGTGCTCCCAAAGTACCGTGCCATCGTCGGGCGCGAAACTGGTCGCCCCCGCCACGCTCATCAGGACGATTTGCTCGACATCATCGAGCGTGAACCAATGCGGCGAGCTGTAGCCACCGTCGCCGACGGGGCCGATCCAGCGCGGCTCGCCGGTATCGCGGTCGTAGGCGACGAGTTTCCCGGCAGCTGCGACGAAAACGCTGTCGCCCAGCAACAACGGCGAGCTGGCAAAGCCCCAACCCGGCACCTTCCTGTCGGCATCGGACCCCACGTCACGCGACCACACGACCGAGCCGTCGCCGGCATCGAGCACGTTCAGGATTCCGGTTGCGCCGAATGCATAGACGCGACCGTCTCTGAGGGTCGGTGTCCCGCGTGGACCGGCGCCGCCGTTCGATTCGTAGAACCGGGCTGCGTCGCTGTGTCTCCACACCGGCTCGCCGGTTGTCGCGTTGTAGCAAGCGACGCTCTCGTCTTCACCGCGTTGCTCCTGCGTGTAGATGAGGTCGCCTCCGACCGCGAAGGACGACCAGCCCGGCCCTATCGGCCGGCGCCAGAGCTCGACCGGTGGTGACTTGGTCCAGTCGGTCTCGATCCTCAGGCCCGGTATGACACCGTCGCGACCGGGTCCTCGAAAGCCGGGCCAGTCGGCTTCCGATGGTGTTGCAGCCGACAAGCGCGTCGCTGTCGGGTCGACATCTGGCTGGGCCAGGAGCCGCTCTTCGGCGGTCTTCGACCACCGCCATGCGAAATCGGAATGAACGTCGCCGGTAATGCCGCCCGTCCGAACGAGAGTCCACACCCCGCACGAGAGCAGGATGGTTGCGACCATCGACACTCGGCGAGCTCCGACATCGAGGCGACGAGCAGCCACCGCCCAGACGACGAACGCGAGGCTCAGAAGGGGGATCGCGTATATCGGGAACAAGAAACCTTGTCCTGCGGTCGCAACCGACACGTGGAGGAAGCGTGATGTCACGATGAGTGCGATGGCCATCAGCGCGATCGCGCCCAAGCGCTCAGACCAAGCCGCCCGACTGAAGAACAGCCACCACACGACGATCGCCAATCCCGAAGCGAGTCCGGCCATCGCACCGAATGGAAGGGCCTCAGGTACGAACACCGGGAGGCCATACCTGGCCACCCACTGGAATAGCACGATGACTACGCCGGGCCACACCCGAAGCGGTTTCTGAAAAGTTGAGTCTTTCAATTTATCCCTCCCTGAGGGGCCTGCACGGGATCAATCTCCGATGCCTGCCACGCTATAAACGCCACCACCTTGAATGACGGAACGACGACGACAAAGGTTCCGCGTCTTGGTGTGTTTCGCTAATCAGTCCCTGACGAGTGAAATTTAATGCAAAAAGTAAACGATCTTCCGTGAGCTGACGGCTGACGGCTCGCGGCAAGCCATGATAACCCTTTTGGTTGCGGCTCTGCCGCGTCAGGGACTATGGAGATCCAACTCACTCACTGTGCAACGCTTCTAGAGGATTCACCGCGGCGGCTCGACGGGCCGGGATATACGTTGCTAAAAGTGAAACAACAGAAACGCCGGTTCCAGTAAGAACGTAGGTGAGGAGATCCGTCGCGCTCACTCCAAAGAGTAGGGAAGACAGCAAGTGGGTTAGACCGGACGCAGCAGCAAGGCCGGAGACGGCGCCGATCGCCGCAATCGTAAGACCCTGCTTCAAGATCATCCGGATCACCGCCGTGTGTCCGGCTCCGAGAGCCATGCGCAAGCCGATTTCCGGGATTCGGCGGACAACGCCGTAGGAGATGACACCGTAGATACCGACCCGTTCGGGAGCAGAACATGTGCACTGGGGCGATGGGCCCAAGTGGCGGGAATTTGAGGCTTTGAAAGATGTCGAAACCTTGGAACAATTTTTCAAAAACCGCGGTTATAAAACCCTGGGCGCCGGCAAGGTTTATCATAGCCAGGCGCCGCCTTGGACACCTACCAGCCAGGTAGAACCCGCCAACTGGGATTTTTATTACCCAAGTGCCTATATCTCTCATCCATTTCAGATACGGGCCCCACAAGAGGTCATTTATCCCTCAGATGTGGATAGTGAGGGCCGTCCTGGTGGTTCAGAAGGATGGTGGACATGGGGCCCGATACCAATCCCGGATGAAAAAATGGCCGACTACCATGTGGTGGATTGGGCGAGGTATCAGCTCAACCAAAAATATGACAAGCCCTTTTTCATGGCCGTAGGGACGTGGAAACCGCATGATCCCTGGGAGGTGCCCCAGAAATATTTTGATATGTATCCACTGGAAGAGGTTGCGCTGCCCGAATATAAGAAGGACGACCTCGAAGATGCCTTTGATCATGGACGCCGCTGGATACACAAATGGGTCGTTGACAATGAGCAATGGAAAAAGGTGATCCAGTCCTATGCCGCCTCCATCACCTTTGCCGATGCCATGCTGGGTCGTTTGCTGGATGCCTTGGAAAATTCCGACTATGCCCGAAATACGATTGTCTTTTTGTGGTCCGACCACGGCATGCATATGGGTGAAAAGGAAAATGTTGAAAAATTTACTCTTTGGGAAAGGTCGACCCGGGTGCCCTTGATCGTGTCGGTTCCGGGGATACTCGTTCCGGCACGAAATGCGATCAACCGGTGAGTTTGATGGATCTTTATCCGACCCTGGTGGATCTGGCGGGATTCGACAAACCCTCACGCTTGGATGGAAAAAGCCTGCTACCTCAAATCAAAGATCCGGATCTCGCGACTTCGCCGGTCGTCACCAGCTATCAATTTACCTGGACGAAACAACCGATCATAGGACATTCAGTAAGAAGTATGCGATACCGGTATATCTATTATCCCGAAATCAACCTGGAAGAGCTGTACGATCACCAGACCGATCCCAACGAATGGAATAACATCGCTTATAAAAAGGCAAACAAAAAGATCATAGAGGAACATCGCAGTGTTCTCTCAGGTATGTTGCCTCGCCTGTCATGGAAGGCCGGTAACCCGCATAAGTATACGATTGACGCAGACGGCAATATCCGTAATGACGATTTTGTGTCATCAGGACACTCTGATGGTGCGCGGTGAGCCTTCATGGGACAGCAGGGAGCCCGGGCGATGGCGGCCATATCTCGGCTTCGAGCCACTCGACCAGATAGCCCGCCAGGTCTTCGATCGGTGCTGTTGAGCGCAAGCGAACGTAGCTGACTCCGTTGCGCGCGACGTTCCGCAACGGCAGCTCGATGCCGAGTGGCGTGCCGTCGATTGACACCCGCGCCGTGTGGCGCTCCGCATCTGTCGTGCCGTTCCAACGCAGCGAAAAGGTGTACCAGCGGTCGGGAGCCAACACGGTACGCCCGTCGAGCCGGCCGTCGGAGGGAATCTCGAGGCGAAACATGGCCGTCTCGTCACCGGCGTTGTCCGACGGTGCGTAGAATACGTCCGTAAGAGCAATCGACCCGCCCTGGAACCCCGGCCGTAACAGGATCCGGGCACGCAACTCCCCGCGCTGTCCCGCCGGGAAGTTCCAGTTGGCCCCGTCCTGCTCGTTGAACACCCAATCGTTGCGCTCCCGACCGAGGTGCAGCACGGCGCGCCCCGGCTCGGTCGGATGTCCGATAAGGGTGGCACCGTGGACGCGCGAGTAGTAGTTGGTGGGGGACCGGCGCTCTTTCGACAGCTTGAACGTATTCAGATCGTCGTAACCGCGTGAAAAGTCGGTGCGACGTGACGTCTCGTACAACCAGTCGAGGTCGAAGATGATCGCCTGGCGGTGCTCGGTGTCCTGGCCGGCGTAGTGGTCGTCCTGCCCCGACATGACGATCGCCTTGTTGTCTGCCGTGACGGTGAACTTCGGATGATGCACGCCGGCGTCGTAGACCGGCTCGGCCGAGTACACCAGCTCATGGCGACGGCGATCGAGGACGACCTCGCGGAATCCTCGCCAAGTGGCACCGTCATCGTCGGAAATCGCGGCGTGCAACACGTCCCGTGCCGTGTTGTGGAAGCTGGCGACTCCCTCGATCTCACGCGGCATGCTGTTGAGCCAGACGATCATCAGACGCTCGTCGGGAAGGCGTCGCAGCACCACCATGCTGAACACGCCGTAGAAGCGTGACGGTTTCGGTTCGCTCCAGCTGACGCCGCGATCTCCGGAGAACGACTCCCACAGGTGGTCTTGCGAGTTACGCGTCAGCAGCCAGAGGCGGCCGTCGCTCAGCTCGACGGCTTCTGGACTGCCGGCGGGATTCCGCCAGCGGCCCGGGCGCTCGGGAGCGCCGATCGCGTTCGACGGGCCGTGCCACGTGCTGCCGTCGTCGTCCGAATACCAGGAGGCGACGCGCCGATCCCCAGCCGGGCCGAAGACCACCATGCGCCGGAAGCCCGTCGTCTCGCGTTCGCGCAGCCAGATCACGCTGCCGTTGTCGAAGCGCAGCCGGAAGGGGACGTCGCGAGGCGCGGTCCAATCCCCGGTGTGCGGCGTGAAGCGCGTGACTCTGCCTTGCTCGGCCTCGGCGAAAAAAAACAACACGTCGCCGTTATCCGGATGCACGCGCGATACCTCGCCGACGCCCGGCGCGGCGAATTCGCGCGCTTCGCGTAGCAGCTCCCACGTGGCCCCGCCGTCGCGCGATACGTCCTCGTGCAGGATCCGCCCGCTGTTCTCGTTCCCCGGCCCCAGCCGGTAGAACAATCGCACCGTACGGCCGTCGGCCTCGGTGAACAGCCCGCCGCCGTTGGTCGCCGGTGTGTAGACAAAGACGGGTTCGAAAACCTGATCGAGCGGCAGCGAAATCGAGGCACGGCGCTGTCGAAGCGCGAAGCGGGAGACACTTTCCTGTGAAGCCAGGGCGGACCCGCGGCGGGCGAGCGTCAATCCGGCGATCAACAAGGCGAACGACACCATCCACCAGATGCCGCGGGCGTGCGCCCGGAGATGAAATCCGCAATCCGTCAAACTATTCGCCAGCGATCTAATCAAAAGATAGTTCAGGCAATTTCTTCATGCCGGCATTATTCGCCGCCTTGGTGGTGATATCGCGAAGCTCTTTCTTGACCTCATCTGATATTGGCGAAGGTTGATATTGCGTTAGGAGTGAATGGACTCGGTCTTGTGCCCGTTCCCAGGTGGATTTTGATCCTTTCTTCTCCCATGCCTCCAGGGTGTCTCGGTCAATCACTTCAGAAGGGATATACAATTCCTCACGGAACCATTTCATCGTATGGGGGTGACCCAAATAGTCTGCCTTGTGTCCGAGTTCCTGTACGATATCGAGCGCGATGGGTGTCTGGCGGCCGTCTATCCCGGCAATCAGGCGTTTCGCCATACCAATGATCTCGGCGTCAATCACCAGTTTTTCGTAGCTTAGGCAGCTTTCAAAGTCCATCATCCCAGCGCCGGAAACCATGTTGGCCCCGGCCAGGGCAGCCATGAAGACGCTAGAGGATTCCAGACCACATTGGGCATCGACGATCTTGGCGTCACTCATCCCAAGATATGAATGAGTGGGCATGCCTAATTCTTTGCCCACTTGAACGTAAGCACAATTGATCATCCAGGTGCCTATTGCGCCCATGGGGGTCGTCCCCTTGCGCATATCAAAGGTGGCGGGAGAGCCACCCCAAACAATCGGCGCGCCGGGGTTTGCCAATTGGTTGATGGTCACACCGCTAAGGCACTCTGCAGTATGCTGCACCACCGCGCCGGCAATCGTGACAACAGATGTCGCGCCGGCCATTGGCATGGAAATCAATTCAGCCGGGATGTTAGTTTTGGCGCAGTCGATCAAGTTCTGGCATGTGATATCGCTCCACTTCAATGGCGGGGATGGGCAGGCGTCAAAAACCGCTATTGGTTTCTCTGCCAAGTCTTTTTCACTTCCAACCACGGCAACGAGCATATCTTTCATCGTCCACCAGGTTTCTTTTTCGAAAGCGCCGGTAATGATAGGTTTTCGCATATAATTCAGCGCCAAATAGAGGCGGTAAAGATCGCCGATAGCCTCAGGCACATCAGAGGTGATGAAGGCGGTGCTTTGTGCATCCAGTTGGGGAATCGTTTCCACGAGCTTGACAAATTTGACGAAATCCTCGGTGAGCGCCTGGCGCTGCTTTTGGGTTTCACTATCCAGAATCGTGATTCCTCCTGACCCGGGATCGAATTGGACACTATCTCCTCCATAGTGAACAACTTGATTCCCGTCTAAATCGTAAAGATAGAATTCAGACGGTCGAGTATCCAGGGCCTGCCGGGCAATCTTTTCTGGAATTTTGGCGATCTTGTTTTCCATGTCGACCTCTGCGCCTGCATCAGCCAACAAAGAAAGCGCTTCATCGTTATGAACCTGATACCGGGGTTCATTAACAGGGCAAATCCTTCCTCGATGATTTGCTTGACGAGCTCATCTGAAAGAAGGTTTAGTTTGGGACGCATCGGTTGTACCTCCAAGTGTTATGTTTGAACATTGAATTTGACTTCCTAATGGGGAATCCATATTGCTTTTGTATTGGGATTTCTCCTAACTAGTGGTTTGTTGGGCAGGGGACTGGACCAGGCGCATGGCAAGATCAACGGCGGAAATCGCGTCTTCTGCATAGCCATCCGCGCCAATTTGCGTTGCGTAGCTTTCCGTCACCGGCGCGCCGCCAACGATGATCATAACCTGTTCTCGTAAACCTGCGTCTTTGAGAGCCCCGATCAGATCTTTTTGCTTGAGCATCGATGTGGTCAGTAATGCGGAAGCCCCCACAAGATTTGCACCGGACTCTTTTACTGCATCAATGAACTCCGATGCGGGTTTATCCACGCCAATGTCGATCACTTTGAAGCCGTTGGCGGTCAACATCGTCCCCACGAGCTTCTTGCCGATCTCGTGAAGGTCTCCTTCAACGGTACCGAGAACGACAGTCCCAACGACTTCGCGGGCCTGGTCACCCACCAGGGCCGGTTCCAAGATACCTAAAGCCATTTTCATCGCATCGGCACCCATGATCAGCTCAGGCAAAAAATACTCACCCGAAGCGAACAGCTCCCCAGCCTTTTGGATACCCTGGGTAAGTCCTTCAGTAATACATTGCAACGGGTCTAGACCCTTTTCTAGCGCTTCCTTTGATAATGCTTCGGCCTCATTTTTTTCACCTTTGAGTACAGCCTCGGCCAGCTTATTGAACATTTCTTGACTCATTGTTACTCCCAATTTTGAAGATTCAGATATTTTGCAGAAATTATGGTATTCGATACAACAATTGGAGGACAACCGGGACAAAGCGCGAGGGTCCGTACCGACCTAGGATTTCTTTTTATCTTCCAGATTCGGTATCTGATAGTCCGGGTCGATAGCTTTCACCTGGGCGAGGAGCTACACTACGAGGAAAGGGCGGTGCCGTCTTCTCGGAGGGCAGGCTCGTTTCGCGCTATCTCCATCCCGGCCAAGGGAGCTCCCAACCGACTGACAATGCGTACTCTCCGTCTCTCATCCCGTAGCCTGCGTCTACCCGAAGGATGCGTTCTTGTCCCAAAACATTCAACCTTAGGCCGACACCCAAATCCGCGTGCAGGGCCGAGCTCTGGGACGAAAAACCTCGCCACGATTTGGCGGTGTCCAAGAAAAACGCCAACGCAAGTCGAAACGGTCCCCGCCTCGAGAGCCGGTTTTGAAATTCGAGGCCGCCATGAACCAGAGCTCGTCCGAAGACCTTTCCTTGAATGAGCCCGTCATGAAGCAGCGGATGAGCTCTGAGGAGAGGTTCTCGGGCGTGACCCACGCCGGCGCCGGTCCACAGCGCCAGGGGAGCGTTGCTGGTCGTAGATACGACTGCTCCCCGGACCAATAAGACCGCCCGTTTCTCACCCGGGGACGAACGCCAAGCGGTGCGAAGAGCCGCGAGCGCGAACCGGTTGTCCTTGTTGAGGCCGGACCAGCCCTCACCTTCCATCCGGAGTGCGATCCGATCGCGAGCAAGACGTTTTTCGAGCGCTCCGCCAAGCGAAAAGGTGCTGCCCTGGTCTTCCCAACGATCCAACCCGGCTACGAGTTGCCAGCGTGAATCGGCGGTGCTCCAACCACCAAGCGCGAGCGCGACTCGCCCGCGCTCTTCTCGTACCACCGCGTTTTCGGTACTGCTGTCTGCCTCAACGAGAGTCGCGCTGCCGTAGGACTGCTGTTCCCAAAAGCCCTCCATTTGCCACACTCCACGAAAACCGCCCAATTGAGGGACAGCCAGGGAGAGCGACACCCGCGGGCGCTCCTCCCACCATCTCCAGCTCGCCGTCCAGAGCTCGCCGCCACCTGTGGGACTCGACAGCTTCATTGAGACCTCTCGCTCGAATACCGCGTCCAGCGATGTGCCGAGAAGCTCGGGTGCGCCTTGGAACAGGAGTGAGCGCTCGACCAGTGCGGCATCGACCTGCACAAGACCACCGGGCAACGGGCGGTAGCCGACTCGAGAATTCATCTGGACGGGTAGGGCTGCAAGTCTCCGACGAGCGATGCGTAGCTTGCTATCGGTGAGGAGCGACCGTGGAGGCAGATCGATGAGGTCGGCGACGATGTCGAAGCGCGTGCGATCTAAACCGTCAATATGGATGAGGTCGATTTGTGGCTCTCCCACTTCGTTCCACGCCCGAAGGGCGCCATCGAGATCGTCCTCGAGGAACCGGCTGGCTGCCAGCGTACGCCAGGCATGGGTGTCCTTTGGGTTGAGGACCACGGCCTGTTCGGCAAACCGCGCGGCATCTTCCCAGCGTGACTGCTGAAAACGCACGCCCGACAGTTCTCGCAGAGGCGCCGACGATTCGGGGCAGACAGTGACCGAGGCGGTGAGGATTTCTTCGGCTCCTTCGAAATCGTCAATGCGGGCGAGCCTCACCGCCTCGTCAACCATGGAAGAACAGCCGGCAGAGGTGGACGGCGCGGGGGAATCCGCCACGTGAACTGCGCGTCGGCCGGCCACGTCTCGGGTGGGAAGGACCAGCAGGGTCCAATGATCGGTTGCAGCCCACGCCCTGTGGAAATCGTCTTCTTGGACCAGGCGATACGGGCCCTTGGACGGGTCGTGAACGACGACATGGCTCGAAGTCCAACCGACCCAGACAACGTAATGAAACACCCCCGGAGCTTCTTCTAAGAGAACCAGCAACGGGCGACCTTTGAAGAGGTAGGCTCGTGAGGGTTCTCCACGGCCGTCGAAGGCAATTGCTTCCCATCCGCGCCGTTGAAGGGCGGTGGCAAGGACGCCGGTAGGAATGCCCCGCTGGTCCCTATCGATTAGAGAGGCGAAATCTTCTGGCTGGATGTTGCCCATTCCCCAGTACCGAAGCACCATGGCTGCCGCAGCCCCTCCGCAGAGAGCTTCCCTCTGCGGTAGATAGGGAACGTCGAGAAGCCAAATAGTGTCGGACCCAGGTGCCGAGACGGGTAGTACCGTGTTGGAGTGTTGGTCACCTACCACATCAGACGCAACGGACACCCACCCCGACAGGACCCATACGATGGCTGCGGTATTCCGCAACTTCGTCGTCCCGATGGATTTCAAGTCGCGACAATAATGAGGATCAAAACCAACAGACCAATGATGATCGTGGTGGTGGAAAGGGTAATCGTATCACCCCCAGACAAGCCCGATTCCGCTTCTCGGGCCAAGGAGGCAAGCTCCGCAAGCTCGTCACCTTCGAGGGTGGCCACCGCCGTCTCGGCGTGCAGCAAATCGACCTTGACCTTCCCCGCGAGCTCCCGGACCTCGGGACGCCGCAGCAGCTCTAGGATGGCTTCCCGATTGCCGTCGTCCTCGCTCGAGCGTTCGCTGATGGCCTTTTCGATCGCGGCCTGGTCCGCCACATGGGTCTCCTGCTCCGCCGCCAATGGTGGGATCACGGCGAGCACCCCAATCAGAATCAAAGCCAGGGACCTACTGCCTTTGCGCATCTGTTTTCGCCTCCGGCTGAAAAGGGTTCGTTGCCTATCTGGCAGAACCGGTTGTATCCGAAAATAAATTTTAGTGGATGACTATAAAGGTAGCATCGAAAAAGGCTTCTCGCAAGCCGACGTGCCGCCGCCGGCCTTTATGAAGCTTATTACTTCCGGGCGGTTTCGCGCTCTATGGCGAGTGGCGCTGACTCCACTTGCCCTCGAGGACGAGGTCGATTTGCGAATGACCAGCAACGCAAGATACTGTCCTTTTCTCTAGTGTCCTGTATCAGTGGATCGTTGCATAAAGCTCGAGGTCATTTTGTGTGCTGGCAAGGCGTGCCGACGAAGAACTATCGTGATATTTCGAGGAGGCGCAACGCAGTCAGCGCGCAAAAGGGGCCGAGATTTATGTGACGAATTGCTGACACAGGGCACTAGGGTCTTTTAATAACAGTCAACTACAATGTCAGAACCGAAACTCGTCAGACAAATCGATCTTTTCGATGCCACGATGATTATGGTCGGCATCGTCATCGGCTCCGGTATTTTTCTCTCCACGGGCATGATTGCGGCCTCCATCCCGTCGGCATGCCTGATTCTACTCGCCTGGATTGTCGGTGGAATGTTGACTTTGGCTGGCGCATTCACCTGCGCCGAACTGGGTGCCGCCATGCCGGAAGCGGGTGGGCAATACGTTTACATCAGCAAAGCCTACGGTGAATTGGCGGCCTTTCTTTTAGGCTGGATCTTTTTCTTCGCTTATATGACGGGGGGCATCGCCTTTCTGACTTTGGCTTTAATTGAGTATCTCGCCTATTTCTTTCCGGTCTTTTCCGCCGACAATCCGTTGTTCACGATTGGAGGAAGAGTCTACCGGCCTATTACTTTTGGAAGAGACGAAGAAACGAGGAGGCGAAGTCTTTTGAGTTATAAGGAGCAAACCGATGGGTAATGAATTTATTCCGTTCGCACAGGAACGAGTGATGTCCAAGTGGGAGAACGTGGTTGATTACAACCTCGGCGATAGCGGCGTTCACCCCATGACGACAAAAGAGCTTGTCGATGATCCCAAAGTTATTGAGGAAATACTCTCAACGGGACTTTACCACCCACAGGCGAATGGCATCTTACAATTGCGAGAACACATTGCCAATCTATACCCAGGGGCTACGCCGGACAACGTGCTTGTCACGAGTGGTGCCGCCCAGGCCAACTTCACTTCGATCTGGACGCTGCTGAAACCGGGTGACGAAATGGTCGTCGTGCTACCCAATTACATGCAAATTTGGGGTATTGCACACAATTTTGGGCTTCATGTTAAGGAAGTCAACCTAAGGGAAGATCTCAATTGGGCTGTGGACCTCGATAATTTGAACAGCACTGTAACAGACAAGACCAAGCTCATCGCTGTTTGCAATCCCAACAACCCCTCAGGCCACATCATGACCCCGGAGGAGATGGATACGATTGTGACTGCTGCCGACCGAGTGGGAGCGTACCTTCTAGCCGACGAGGTCTATGCCGGGACTGAGCGTACCAACGATGAAGTCACGTCCTCTTTTTGGGGACGCTACGACCGCGCGCTGGCAATGGGCAGCATGTCAAAAGCGTACGGCATGCCGGGCTTGCGTATTGGTTGGATCGTGACCAAAGAAGACTTGGCGGAAGAAATCTGGGCGCGTCAGGAATACGTCACCATCGGTAGCGCGATGCTCGACAACAAGCTGGCTGCCTATGCCCTTTCCCCTGAGGTCCGTCCCCGCATACTAGCGCGAACCCGAGACTACGTCCGCAGGGGATATGTTCACTTCGAGCGTTGGGCAAAAAATCACGGTGACCTGTTCGCTTGGGTCCCCCCACAAGCCGCGCCCATCGTCTTCGCTCGCTACCATGTCGATATCAACTCAACAGAGATTGGTATGCGCCTGATACAAGAATACGGCGTAGAGATTGTACCGGGGGACCACTTCGGCATGGACGGCCATTTGCGCATCAGTTTTGGGCTACCGGAGGATTACTTGCGTGAGGGGCTTGATCGCATATCCCAGTTGATCACCACATTGCGTTAAGTGAAAGCTGGATATGCTAACCCTGAAGCGACAATAAATAAGCGAATCAGCTTTCCCCAACAAGAAAATAGAAGCGGGATTGGCCCCCAGGACGAGCGTTATAAGGAACCATGTTTGAGTTCAGAGAGAATCGTAATATATCCGGCGGTGTGGGTTATACTGCCGCCGCACGAGGGAGGTGTTTCATGCATTCGGGCATCAATCGCTTGGTTCGTTTTTCCGTCACGGTGTTATTTCTTTCCTCACTCACGGCCGGATTCTCCCAGGAGGCCGGATTAAGAGGATTTACTCCCGATGAGACAAAGTCACAAATGGAGTGGGAGAAGAAGTTTCGCGCCATTCCGCAGCCTTCGAACATCGTCGAATACATGGAAGTGACCTCAGCCGAACCGCACCATGCCGGAAGTCCGGGCAGCAAGAAGGTCGCCGAGTATATCCTCTCGCAGTATCGGTCCTGGGGTTTGAACGCTTGGATCGAGGAGCACGAGGCTTTAATGCCTATGCCGGTGGAGCGCGTCCTCGAGCTCGTTCACCCGGAAACCTATGTCGCCAAGCTCCATGAACCGGTGGTAGAGGGAGATGCCGACACAGCGGATTCAGGCCGGCTTCCCACGTTCAACGCCTACTCGGCGGACGGGGATGTGACGGCCGAGCTCGTCTATGTGAACTACGGCATCCCCGAGGACTACGAACGCTTGGCGGAGATGGGGATCGAGGTCGAGGGCAAGATCGCCATCGCCCGCTACGGGCGAAGCTGGCGTGGCATCAAGGCCAAAATGGCGCAGGAGCACGGCGCCGTCGGTTGCCTCATCTACTCGGACCCCCAACAAGACGGATACTTCCAAGGCGACGTGTATCCGGAAGGACCGTACCGTCCGGAGCAGGGTGTCCAAAGGGGCAGCATCATGGACATGCCTATTCATCCGGGCGATCCGCTCACCCCGGGATGGGGCGCGGAGAAGGGCGGAAAGAAGCTGGACGTCTTGGAAGCCAGAACGCTCGTCAAGATACCGGTGCTTCCTATTTCATACGGAGACGCACTACCCCTGCTCGAGAACATCCGCGGAACGGTGGCCCCCGAGGACTGGCGGGGCGCGCTGCCCACCACGTACCACGTGGGTCCCGGCCCGGCCAAGGTGCGTTTGAAGCTCGCCTTCGAGTGGAAGAACCGAACGCTCTATAACGTATTGGCACGTATCGACGGCGCGGTCTTTCCCGATGAATGGATCATCCAGGGGAACCATCACGACGCTTGGGTCAACGGGGCCAACGATCCCACGAGCGGCAACGTGGCCATGATGGAATCGGCACGGGCCATGGCCGAGCTTCAGAAGGAGGGGTGGAAACCCAAGCGCACCATCCTATTCGCCTCTTGGGACGGCGAAGAATGGGGGCTTTTGGGCTCGACGGAATGGGGTGAGAAGCACGCCGAAGAGCTTCGCGATAAGGCGGTCCTGTATATTAATACGGACAGCAACGGCCGGGGGTGGCTATTCGCTTCAGGCAGTCATTCGCTCCAGAAGACAATCAACGAGGTGGCGCGGGACGTCACCGATCCCGAGACCGGGAAGAGTGTGTTGGAGGCGGCTCGTGAGCGCCGCATCGATCAAGCCGGGTCCGAAGAGAAAGCAGCCGCAATCCGCGACCAGAGCGACCTGTCCATAGGTGCCCTCGGCTCGGGATCGGACTATACGGTCTTCCTGGATCACTTGAACGTGGCCTCCGTGAACGTGGGTTTCGGCGGTGCGGGGGGAGGCGGTGTCGGCCATTCCAGTTACGATACATTCGCCTATTACACGCGCTTCGTCGATCCCGAGTTCGCCTACCAGCGTGCCCTGTCTCAGACGGCCGGCACACTGATCCTTCGTATGGCGAACGCCACTGTACTTCCCTTCAATTTCGTCGACTATGCCGATACGTTGGGCGGATACGTGGACGAGATTGAAGAGACATACCGTCTCGAGCAAGGAGCACCGGCGTTTGATTTCGAGACGCTACGGGAGGCGATCCGTGACCTCCGACGTGCCGGTGAGTCTTATGAGAGCACCCTGGGCCGTCTGCCCGCGAAGCTGGAACCTTCCGAACAGCTCGAGAAGCTCAACCAGTTACTCTACAAATCAGAGCGCCTACTCGGACACGAGAAAGGACTTCCGCAGCGGGAGTGGTTCCGACATCAGATCTATGCTCCGGGATTCTTCACCGGCTACGGTGTAAAAACCATGCCGGGTATTCGAGAGGGGATCGAGGAGGGAACCTGGGACGTGGCCGAACAGTACTTGTCGATTGTGACCGAAACGATCCGCCGATTGACGTCCAACGTAGAAGACGCTCGAGCGACACTCGAAAAGCTCCTGAGCTAGAAGATCAATGCCGGGGGGACCGCTGCCACTTGGGTCTCGACAATGGTGGAGAAGTACTATGATCGAAACCATTAAAGCCGTAAAAATATTCTTCCCCTTAATCTGTCTTCTCTTGGTTTCATGCACGCAAGGCCCACAAAAACAAATAGAGAGCAGGGATCAGGCGCAGAATATTCCCGCCTGGTTCAAGGACGGCAAATTTGGCATGTTTATTCATTGGGGGCCCTATTCCGTACTCGCGGGGGAATGGAAGGGAAGTCGAATCGAACAGGGGGATATAGCGGAGTGGATCATGCAGCGGTTCCAAATCCCCGTGGAGGAATACCGGACGATCGCGGCCACATTCAATCCGACCGGTTTCGATGCCCGGGAATGGGTGTCACTGGCCGAGAAAACCGGGATGAAATACATCATCATTACATCCAAACATCATGACGGCTTCGCCATGTATGATTCAGGGGTCAGTGATTACAATATCGTGGACTACACTCCCTTCAAACGTGATCCCCTGCGAGAGCTATCGGAAGCCTGTGCTGAGGCCGGTATCAAATTCGGTGTCTATTATTCCCACCGCGAGGATTGGGAGCACCCTTACGCCTATGGGAATTTCTGGGATTTCGACACATCCCAAACCAATCTGGATACCATGGATCATCCGGAGCTGTTTCGCCGATACCTCGACGAGAAGGCCATCCCCCAGTTAAAGGAATTGTTGACCGAATACGGTCCTCTGGGTGTCGTCTGGTTCGACCGCGGGATGTACACCCAGGAACAGGGACGGGAATTTGCCGATCTGGTTCACAACCTGCAGCCGGAATGTCTGGTCAACGGCCGGGTTGGGCACTACGATAAAGAGCTCCTGGGTGATTACCAGAGCATGACCGATAACGGCATGCCGATCGGGGGAATCGAGGAATACTGGGAAACCCCGCAAACCTTGAATGAGACCTGGGGCTACAGCCAATATGATCAAAACTGGAAAACTCCCGACGAAGTGATCCGACGCATGGTCACCATTGTGAGTAAAGGCGGCAATTACCTGTTGAACGTCGGCCCGACAGGCCAGGGGATTATCCCGGATTCCTCGGTCCGGATACTGAATGGGGTCGGAGATTGGATGCAAAAAAACTCGGAAAGCATCTATGGAACATCGCCATCTCCGTTTCCCAACGAGCTGCCCTGGGGATACTGCACGCGAAAGGGCAGCCGACTTTTCCTGCATGTTTTCGACTGGCCCGAGAATGGACAACTGAGTCTAAATGGGCTGAATAACAAGATCGAAAAAGTCTATTCGCTTTTGGATCCGGAAGAGGCACTCACTGTGGACCGGGATGATGCCGGCGGCCTCATGATCGGTCTGCCCGCAGAACCGCCGGATGGCATTGACTCGGTTTTTGTTCTTGAAATCAAGGGAGACCCCGATATTGACCCCTATATTGTGGAACAGGACGACAAAGATGGGTCTGTCCTCCTGGACTATCTGTCGGCGTCCACATCCGGAAAAGCCCAGAAAAGATTCAACAGGCGAGGAGAGTCCGGACATTTTCATATCTCGAAAATGCAGACACCTGAGGACTTCGTGGAGTGGCATGTCCAGATGAACACGCCGGGGACCTATCACGTTGACATCACCTATGCCGCCAGACCGGGATGGGAGAACGTTCACTACATCTTAGAGATGGATCAGGAACGGATCGAGGGTACGGTTAAATCCACGGAAGGATGGTACGAATACAAAACCGAGAGGATTGGCCAACTCGACGTGAAAAAAGCCGGCTCGACCGTGGTTAAAATCTATCCTAAAGACCCCCTGGATCATTACCTGATGTATTTCAATAAAATAGAATTGAAGCCGGCCGGCAGCGGCGGTGATGAGCCCGAAAATAACGGCTGATCTTCGAAGGCGCCTTTTGATGGATTGCCCCTCGAGTGGATAGGATGTCGCCATGAAACGGATCTATCTCGCCAGCCCATACGGCTTTTCAATCTCAACAAAAATTGCTGTTGCTTCCGCACCGGCCGCAAACGGAGTTATCATCTGCCGGGACAGCACTTGGGAAAAGGCAAGAAGCCCAGGCTTGGAGAGGAGGTACGCATGAAACCGGGTAAAGGCGACGAGCGGAGGCTCAGTCGGAGAGATTTCGTCAAAGGAACCACGGTGGGCGCCGGTGCCGTTGCGCTCGCAGGGGTCGGTTCGATACCGGCAGCAGCGGAGAACCCTACCGCGTCCGCCCAACCGTCCGTTCATGAGTGCGACGTCGCCGTTGTCGGTCTCGGGATCAGCGGACTGGTGGCCGCGCTACACGCCGCCGAGCTCGGGGTCAAGGTCGTCGCGCTCGACAAGGCACCTCCGGGCGACTGGATCGGCGGCAACTTTGTTCTTTCCGGCCAGGCGATCCATGTCGCCTTGAAGGGCCTCGATAACTCCCTCGAGGTTTTGATGGAGGCCGTGGAAAAGGCCACCGGTGGGACCGCCCCGGAGGAGCTCGCACGAGTCTACTGCACCCACGCGCCGCGCCTCTACAAATGGCTCCAAGATCACGGCATCGAGATACAGCAGCTCGGAGAAGGACCTTCGATGGTCTTGCCCCCTAAAAAGACCCCGTGGGCGTCCGGCCCCTGGAAAGAAGTCAACCGAGCAGGCGGACCCCATGACTTCCGCAAGTCGGGCGGTTACAAGGCGGCAAAGCGCTTGGAATCATTGCTCGAGCAAGCGGGCGTTACGATTCTCTACGAGACGGCCGCGCATCGTCTCCTCGTCGATGAAAACGGCGCCGTCACCGGACTCCTTGTGAAGCGGCCCGACGTCGTATCCACGATCCACTGTGAGAGAGTCATCCTCTGTACCGGAGGATTTCCCTTCAACCGTGAAATGGTGAGCCGATACATCGGCCCAAGAGCGGGATTGTGGGTGGCCAGTGGGACACCTTTCAACACCGGTGACGGCCATCGTATGGCTCTCGACGCAAGGGCCGCCATGCGCAACATGAACGCCTTCTATGCAACCATGGAGCCCCTCGAAGCTCTAAAGGACCCGGGCCTGCGCATGAGCTTCACCATGTGGGGCAGTCGCGGCACCCCGGGTATCGTGGTCAATGAACGCGGAGAGCGATTCGTTGACGAATCCTGGGGACGTCACGGGATTTCTCACGTTATGGCCAAAGAGACGCGTCTCAACATCCGGTTCCTCATGGTTTTCGATCGATCCGTCTATGAAGAGAGCCGGGAGCGGCTCGACGGCCTTTCGGGATTCGGGGTGACGATCCACCGGGCAGAAAGCATCGAAGAGCTGATTGAAAAGACGGGCGTCGGCCCATACTTGTCAACCACTCTGGAGGAATTCAACCGTGCCGTCGAGACCGACACCGTCCATCGGCTTCCGGTGCCCAAGACCGCGATGATCCGCGCCCTTTCCTCGCCACCTTACTTTGGTATTTGGTGTGTGCCGGGTACGCCTTACACTCACGGCGGACCCGAGATTAATGAGAATGCTCAAATCATCGACTTGGACGGCCGAGTCATCCCAGGCCTATACGGTGCCGGCGACCTCGTTTCCGGTAATCTGAGCGGAGGCGAGGAGAATCGATTCGGCGCGTACTGCGGTGGTATTTCTGGAGCGATCTGGGGCCTTCTTGCCGCCGAGCACAGCCGTGACCGATCACGGAAAGCGTAGAAAACGGTGACACGAACTTGCTCGTGCGGCCGAGTGTACCGTCGAGGAAGCCGTTGATGGATGAACGATGAGAACCGGAAAAAGCTTGTGGTTCGCCGTGGCATGGCTCTCCGTCCCGTTCGGACTCCATACCCCGGTGGGAACGGCCGGAGTGACGTGGTCCCAGATGGATTCGAAGTCCGATAGCTGCAATGGTTGCCACAATCTCGGCGACGTGCTCCCGGAAGGTCATTCACGAGAGGGTGTCGAAACCATCGAGTCCTGCGCAAACTGCCATTCCGGGAAAGCGGCTCCGTCGCCTTCGGCTGGATGGTCCACTGGAAACACTACGCACTGCCTCGTTTTCCAGGTGATTGCTGGTCTTGCCACTCGATGGAGGAAGGCTCGCGGTTTGGACTTTCCGGCAGAACCCATGGGACCGAGATCGAGGTCTCTAGCGACAAGGTCCGGCAAATGAGCTCGTACTACAAGTCCTGGGCAAGCTCCGAGTATTTGGATCGTCGGCACGGCGAACAAGGTGCCGACTGCCTCGACTGCCATTCGAGCTCCTTCCCGGACGAACCGGCACAGATGAGCGTTTGCTTGGACTGCCACGGCTCGTACCGGGATCTCGCGGGGCTGACTGAAGACACCGAGACGAACCCGCATGCATCCCATCTGGGTGAAATCGACTGCGGCCATTGTCACAAGTCCCATGAGACGTCGGTCCTCGTGTGTCGCCAGTGCCACGAGTAGACCAAAGCCTGATCTTGCACCGTCGGTGAGACGCCAACTTCGGCCAACTCAGCGTTTCACCCTCATCCGTGGCAAGAAGGGAACCCGCGCTCGAGCGGTAACGTATTAACTTTTGATGCTTCCCGACAGCCTTCGTCGCGATCTGCGGACCGGTCTGCGCATGCTGGCGAAGGAGAAAGCCTTCTGCGCGCTGGCCGTCACCGTACTGGCTCTCGGCATCGGCGCCGTCACCACCATGTTCAGCGTGGTGAATGGCGTGATGCTGAGGGGCTTCTCGTTCCCCAACGCCTCGCGGCTGATGAGCGTCAACTTCATCGACCCATCGAGCGCGACCTTTTTCGGAGTCAACGGCCAGGTTTCTGCCATGGACTTCGAGGAGCTCCGGCCCGCTCAGCAGTCCTTCGAACTGCTGGCCGCCTACGTCGCCGGTGGCACGGTGAATGTCACGGTCGACGGCGCGCCACGGCGCTACACCGGCGCCTACGTCACCGAAGACTTTCTGCGCACGCTCGGCGTCCAGCCGGTGCTAGGTCGCGACCTTACCGCCGAGGACAATTTTCCGGGTGCCGAGAAGGTTACGATCATCGGACACGGTATCTGGCAGCGAGACTTCGGAGCCACGCCGGACATCGTCGGCAAGGCCGTAAAGATCAACGGTGCGCCGGCCACCATCGTGGGCGTGATGCCGCCGGGCTTCGCCTTCCCGGTCAACGAGCAGCTTTGGGTTCCGCTCTACACCGAGTACCCGCTGCTGCCGCGCAACGACCCGAACAACCTTTTCCCTGGCGTGCTGGGCGCGCTCCGTCCGGATGTCTCGCTCGACCAGGCGAACGCCGAGTTCGCCGCCTTCGCCAAGCGCTTCGCCGAGGCCTATCCGGACACCAACAAGGCCTTCGCCAACGCTCTTGTCGAGCCGCTGCTCGAGACCTACACGCCGTTGCCGCTTCGCGGCACCCTACTCACCATGTTGGCCTTCTGCTTCGGCGTGCTGATGATCGCCTGCGTGAATGTGATGAACATGCAGTTCGCACGGGCGACGCTGCGCGCCAAGGAGCTGGCGGTGCGCTCCTCGCTCGGCGCCACCCGCTGGCGGCTGATGCGGCAGATGCTCACCGAGAGCGTGATCGTGGCGGGCATCGGGGCGACGCTGGGCATCGTCCTGGCGCGGCTGTCGGTGGACTGGCTTACCGCGGCGGTTCGCAACGGCGAGAATCCACCCCCCTCGTGGATCATCTTCGACATCGACGGTCCTGTGCTGGCGTTCACCGTCGGCGCCACGCTGCTGGCGGCGCTGGTTTCTAGCCTGCTGCCGGCGTGGACCTCCTCGCGGGCCAGTGTCGTCGACGCGTTGAAGGAGGGAGGACGCGGCACCACGAGCTGGCGCATAGGGCTCGTGACGAGAAGTCTGGTCGTCTTCCAGATCGGCATAACCTGCGTACTGCTGGTCGGGTCGCTGCTCCAGGAGCGGTCGATCCGCAACCAGCAGGTCATCGACTACGGCTACGACACGGCCGGCATCATGTCGGCGCGCATGGGCCTCATGGACGGCGACTACCCGACACCGGAAACGCGGCGGCTTTTCTACGACCGGCTGCAGCAGGAGCTGGCCGCACGCCCCGAGTTCGAGGCCGTGGCACTCACCAGTCGCTTTCGTATGGTCTTCTCGGGCTCCGGCCCCATCGAGATCGAAGGCAAGGAGTACGCCGAGAAGCGGGACCGGCCCAATGCCAACTTCGAGCAGGTGACCGGCAGCTTTTTCTCGGTCACCGGCCAAACGCTGACCGAGGGACGCACCTTCACCGAGAACGACCTCGACACCAAGCTACCGGTCGGCATCGTGAACGTCGCTTTCGCCCGGAAGCACTACGGTAACGAGAGCGCCCTCGGGCGTCGCTTCCGCAGCGTTGACCGCAACACGCTGGAGCCGGGACCCTGGCGCACCATTGTGGGTGTGGTCACCACGATCCGGATGCAAGGACCGTTCAACATCCCGAATGTCGACGACACCGGCTACTACGTCCCCTTCTACGCGAACCCGACCGGCCCGATCCCGCAGGAACTGGTTGTCACCAAGTTCGCGACCGTGATCGTCAAGCCCCGGGGCAGCCGGCATGCCGAAGCCCTGGCGACGCCGCTGCGCCGGCTGGTCGCCAAAGCCGATCCCAACCTGCCCCTATATTTCGTCGACACGCCGAAGAGCCAGCTCGAAGGGTTTGTCGCGCAGAGCCGGGTGGTCGCCACCATGTTCTCGATCTTCGGCGTGGTGGCCATGGTGCTGGCCTCGGTGGGCATCTATGGGGTCATGTCCTTTGCGGTCAGCCAGCGCACCTCGGAGTTCGGCGTGCGCATGGCGCTCGGGGCTGATCGAACCCGGATCCTGGGGATGGTGGTGCGCCAGGGCTCGAAGCAGTTAGCGTGGGGTGTGGCCCTCGGGCTCGGCCTCGCCCTCACCCTGGCGACGGTCGGTCGGGACGCGATCGGGAACATCCTATTCGAGGTCAACCCCCGGGACCCGTCCACCTTCGCTGCGGTGCTGTCGCTGGTGGCGATCGTCTCCCTTGTGGCGACGTTGGTCCCGGCCCGCCGGGCCACTCGCGTCAACCCCCTGATCGCGCTCCGGGCGGAATAGCCGCTCCGCCGAGGTGCCAACGACTGTGATCGCTTTCGACAACCCCAGCACTCTCGCCGAACGTCTTAGTGCCCTGTAACAGTAATTCGTCATCTAAATCTCGGCCCCTTTTGCGCGCTGGCTTCGTTGTGCTTCAACCCACGTCCGGTCCTTCAATGTGGGCTCGTCGGCGGAGACGTAGTGAAAGGGAAAAGGGAGCGCCTGCATGACTTGGCGCGCGGGCGTGGTCTTCCCCGTCTGACGCGGCCCGGCCAGCATCTGGAGGAAACGCCGGGGCGAACGCACGCGTCCGAGCAAACTTCGATACAAGGAGGGGCGAGGGAATTTCACTCGGGTCACCATTTACTCAATATAATAAGAAATATTACTCAATGCTCAGAGTAATTTCGCCTCCGCGGTCAAGACATTTGATAGCAAAAAACAGGGTCCCACCTAGTGAGGGGAAGGGAAGGGAGCGGTTTTCTTTCTAAGGCGGCGGATTTCTCCGCAAGCCATTGATGCGATCCGCGCACGCCGTATCCGGAGGCATTTTCGTCACATTATTAAGGAGGGAATTTCGCTGGATCTCGTCTTTCTATAACATGAGGCTGTGCCGATATGGAGCTTTGTGTGGAATTTCGCTTTATCATTAACCCTAATCCGACAATAAACTCAGGGTAAATTGCAGGAAAAACGGGGACAGGTCCCTTTTTGGCAAAGACAACGGTCCACCAAAAACGGACCTGTCCCTGTTTTTCCAGTAATTTGCGTAGATTTCGTGAGCTCGGACTAGGGTTCGCCCTGAAGCGAACACGAGCCAACAAAGCCATTGCGTAAAGACACATTAGAACGGCTTCATATATGAGTGAATCACAGACCCCATTCCCAAGAATAGCGGCCAATATCATGGCTTTTGTTGTGTTTTCCAAAGCTGATTCGCTTATTTATTGTCGCTTCAGGGTTAATAACTCCCCGATGGCATGGATGGCCCGATGACGGTCGCCGTAGTTGCTGAGAAGCCTTCAGTTGCCCGCGATATCGCCCGGGTCCTTGGTGCGAGGCGCCGTGGCCAAGGCTGTCTCCAGGGTAACGGGTACGTTGTCACCTGGGCCATCGGCCATTTAGTGGCTCTTGCCGAGCCACATCAGATACGCGCCGAGTGGAAGCGCTGGAATATCGACCTTCTTCCCATGTTCCCGGAGAGCTGGCCCCTCGTCGTTTACGAGAAAACCCGGGAACAGTTCGATGTCGTTTCCCGCATCCTCACCGACCCCGGTGTCGTCCGAGTGGTCTGTGCCACCGACGCTGGGCGGGAGGGCGAGCTCATCTTCCGCTACATCTATGAATCCTCGAGCTCAACGAAGCCCGTCCACCGCCTTTGGATCTCCTCTCTCACGGAGGAAGCCATTCGTGACGGATTCGCCCACCTTCGTGACGGCGCAGACTACGACCCTCTGGCTGATGCGGCACGGGGCCGAAGCCGGGCGGACTGGCTCGTGGGCATGAACCTCTCCCGCGCTTATAGCGTTGCTTTCGGCGAAACTCTTTCCGTGGGAAGAGTGCAAACGCCGACGCTCGCCATGCTGGTCGATCGGGAGCTCGCCATTCGTGCCTTCGTACCCGTGGACTACAAGGAAGTTGTGGCGACATTTCGCCCGCGGGGGCCGGACGGTGAGCCTGACGACGTCGGCGCTCTTACTTATGAAGGCGTTTTCTTTCGGAAAGGGGCGAAGAAGGGCGAGGAGTATTCCTTCACCTCCAGGCGGCTTCCCCCTGACGGCAAGGAAGCGGAACGTATCGTGGCGCGCGCTACGACAGGGGAGGCCGGAATCGAGTCCGTCGAGGCACGGCGCCGCCGGGCGCTCGCCGCCCGAGCTCTATGACTTGACGGAGCTACAACGGAGAGCCAATCGGTTGTACGGCTTTTCGGCCAAGAAGACACTCGAGGTGGCGCAAAGTCTCTACGAGCGGAAGAAGCTCATCAGCTATCCCCGTACGGATTCCCGCTTCCTGTCTTCCGAGTGGGGGCAACACTGGGAAGCGTGGTCTCGGCCATTGCCGGCCGCTATCCGGGAAAGCTCGCTTCAGGAACTGGCGAGCTTCCCCTGGGGAAAAGATTCGTCAACGACGCGCGTGTCACCGATCACCACGCCATCATTCCTACCGTGACGAAGCCCGATCCAGCGGCCCTCAGTCCGGATGAGGAGAAGATATACGATCTGGTTTGCCGGCGCCTTCTGGCTGCCTGGCACGACGACCATCTCTACTCGACCACGACGGTAGTGACAACGATACTCAATCGCCCGAACACCATCGATCGTTACCGAAGCACGGGAAAACGCGTGGACCGGACGGGATGGAAGGTTCTCGAACCCGACGCGGCGCCTCGCGCAAAAAACTCTACCAACGAGGAACAGGAGCTTCCCTCCAATCTGGCGGCTCGCCGGCCGGTAGAAGTGGTGGACGCCAAGAGCGTCGACAAGCAGACACGACCGCCTCGCCGCTTTACCGAGGCGACCTTGCTCACCGCCATGGAGACGGCGGGAAAGACTCTCGACGAGAAAGAGCTCTCCCATGCCATGAGAGAAAACGGTCTCGGTACACCCGCAACCCGGGCGGCGATCATCGAAACTCTGCTCCAGCGCAAATATGTGGAGCGGGAGAAAAAGTTGCTGGTGGCGACGGACAAGGGCATTCGGCTCATCGAGGTGGTCCATCCCGAGGTGAAGAGCCCGGTCATGACCGGGAAGTGGGAGGCCGAGCTCCAGGCCATCCACCGTGGTTCGGGAAGATTTCGATGCGTTCATGCGAGGCATCGAGGGCTACGTCCGTGACGTCGTTGAGCGCCTGCGCGGGCAAGGCGGGAGCTTGGTTGAGAAAAAAGAGAGGTCCGTACCCGCGCAAAGCTCTGCCCCTCGGCGGGTTGCGGCGTCTGTCGAGAATCACCCGTCTGTCGGTCCTCGCACCCGAACGCCGACGTCGCCTGATGATATCGGGAAACTGCTCCATCGTGACTTCGGCTTCCGGGAATTTCTGCCCTACCAGGAAGCGGTTTGTCGGGCGGTAACCCAGGGGGACAGCGTGCTCCTCGTCATGCCCACCGGCGCGGGCAAATCACTCTGTTACCAGCTTCCCGGCGTGGCCCGGGCCGGTACGACATTGGTGGTGAGCCCCCTCATAGCGTTGATGGAAGATCAGGTCGCGGGCTTGGTCGGGCAAGGCTTTCGCGCCGAAAGGATCCACTCCGGACGAAGTCGCCTCGACTCACGCCGGGTTTGTCGAGAGTACCTGGATGGGGTGCTGGATTTTCTGTTCATCGCTCCGGAGCGTCTCGCCGTGCCCGGCTTTCCCGAGATGCTGGCCCGTCGCCGTCTGGCCCTGATCGCCGTTGACGAGGCCCACTGCATCTCTCATTGGGGCCACGACTTTCGTCCCGACTACCGAATGCTCAAGGAGCGACTCCCGCTCTTGCGAGGTGAAACCGCCGGCGGACGACCCGGTCCTCGGGCCCTAACCGAAGGGGCGCCGGAGAAGGTGCCCCTCGTCCCGGTCATCGGCCTCACCGCCACGGCTACGCCCCTCGTCCAGAACGACATCGTCGAGCAACTCGGGATCAACGAGGCGCGGCGATTTATCCATGGCTTCCGGCGCACCAACATCGGCATCGAGGTGGTAGAGATGCCGCCTTCCGCGCGAGCGGCGGCGACGGAGAAACTGCTCGTCGAATCCAAGAATCGCCCGGCCATCGTATATGCTCCCACGCGGAAGCAGTGCGAGGCTCTCGCCTGCCGTCTCGACGCCAGGTTCCCAACAGCGGTGTACCACGCGGGTATCACCCCATCGAAGCGAGACGCGGCCCAGGCCTCCTTCCTCGCCGGTGAGGTCGAAGTCATCGTCGCCACCATTGCTTTCGGCATGGGCATCGACAAGCCGAACGTCCGGACCGTGATCCATACCGCCCTTCCCGGAAGTATCGAAAGTTATTATCAGGAGATCGGACGTGCCGGAAGGGACGGCAAGCCCTCGCGAGCGGTTCTCCTCGAGAGCTATGCCGACCGCCGCACGCACGAGTACTTCCTGGAGCGCGATTACCCGGAACCGGCCGTCCTCCGAAGCCTGTACGAGGCGCTGCCTGCGAAGCCCCAACCCAGGGCGTGGCTTGCTTCCGAGGTCCGGATGGACTCGGACCGGCTAACGAATGCTCTGGAGAAGCTCTGGATTCACGGCGGTGCTCTGATGGACCCCGAGGAGAATGTCGCCCGGGGCAGCGCCAAATGGGAAGACCTCTACGTGGAGCAGCGCAGTCACAAAAAGGCGCAGCTCGATCAGATCAGCCGGTACGCCGGAAGCCGCGACTGCCGTATGCTCGGTCTCGTTCGTCACTTCGGTGACCTCGAAGACGGTGGCCAAAATTGCGGCTCCTGCGACATTTGCCGTCCCCGTGATTCCATCGCCATCGACTTCCGAGAGCCCACCGCCACCGAGCAATCCGTGATGAGGCGCATCCTGGACTCACTCGACCGACGTAACGGCCAGAGCGCCGGTCGTCTTCATCGTGAGGAGTTCGGCGGAAGTGTCGAGCGTCGTTTCTACGAAAACATGCTCACCGCTCTGGTTCGCGCCGGACTCGTCTTCGACAAGGAAGACTCACTTCGAAAGCGATGGCCGAACGATCAAGTTCCGCCGCGTGTACATTGGCGACGAGAGAAGAGAAATGTCCCCGGAACGATTGAGCTCGGTTCTTGTATCCAAAGAGATCGAAGTGGAATCGAGCGGAAGGACGAGGACGGGCCGGCCGAGAAAACCGAGGCGAAAGAAAGCTCCCCGTAGCTCGAGCGAGTCGCCTGAAGTAAGTGAACCGCCCGGGTCGCCGGAGCTGGTCGAAGCGCTCCGGAAGTGGAGACTCAGCGAAGCCCGCCGCCGCCGCATCCCGGCTTTCCGAATTCTCACGAATCGCACCCTCGACGAGCTGGCCAGAGCCAAACCCACCGACGAGGAAAGCCTGCTCGCCGTGAAGGGAATAGGTCCCGCCATCGCAGGCAAATACGGTGAAGAGATTCTCGGAATTCTAGAAAAAGGATCTGACTCTCAATGAACCGCCGCAGTCGGCCCGATCTTCGCGGCGGCGTGCCGGTATGAAGGAAGCCAGCACGGCTACAGCAAATAAAAAAACCGAAACAGTAACGAAGGCGGACAAAATTTGTCCCTGAAGGAAGTCGGCTGCAACCTGGAACCGTGCGATTACTCGGAAGAAGCCGATGGACTCTTCCGGCGAGATACTGAGGGACATCACGGAGTGGAGCCTGGATCCGGAAGACGCGCAGAAAATAGGGACAGGTCCTATTTTCTGTATGGAAAAAGAAAAAGGTACCTGTCCCCTTTAATTTCTCGGAACCGAGCTTCAGTCCAATGACTTTGTCATTCACGCTGTCGCGGACCGCCAGGAGAAGTATGGGCGTTCGGATGTCGCTACGGCGGAGCTCACGGCATATTTGAAAACCGTTCCTGCCCGGCAACGATTTTCTCCCACATCGTTCCACCCATCCTTGTTTATCTCATTGTCGTCGATGACTTTATGGGGCCGACTATGAACGTATAAGCTTGAGCCCCACTCTTGCGTATCCCTTTACAAGGCTGTCGTTTCTCACGTTCAAGACGTCTCTCACCGGAGGTTACACCCACTACACGAGTCGGATCGATGAATCGGGTGACATCCTCGGCGAAGGTATCGACCGCAGCTTCTACCAGGTTCAATTCGACATGCGTGGGCCGACACTGGCGCGCATCTTTGACACGCCCGAAAATTCCTTTGCGGAGCGCTACAAGCACGTCATCGAGCCGCAGGTGGTCTGGACCTACCGGTCTCCGATTGACGACTATGATTCCATTCCGAAATTCGATTACGAGGACTATTTGCAGGGTGCCAATCAGCTTTCTCTTTCGTTGGTCAACCGTTTTCTGGCAAAGCGAGACGGTCCCGGTGACAAGAAGTCAAAAGGACCGCTCGAGTTCCTGACCTGGACACTGTCTCAAAAATTCTATTTGGACGCGGATAACGGCGCGGGAGAGCTTCAAAACGCCGCTATGTCCGCGATTTCTTCTCGGTTGAGATTTCGGCCGAATTCGGGATTCTCCGTTGACTGGAACGTAGATTATGACACTGAATCCGCGACGCTTCGCTCCCTCAGTCTTACAGGAGTTTTTTCAGTTGCGAGATGGGGCACGACTCAGTTCTCTTGGAACAAAACGACTTCGGTCGAATCGGAAATCCTGAGGAATTATCTGCGGGTTGTCAATACGATGACCTGGGGCGAGGGGCTGAAGACAAACATCCAGCTCGACTACGACGTCGCGGACAGCACCTTGAACCATTTCCGAGCCGGCGTGTCCTACCAGGTTCAATGCTGCGGCTTTTCCGTTGACTTCGTTCGATACAAGTTCGATGAGGCGCGCGATGAAACGCAGCTCTTGTTTGGGATCACACTGGCGAATGTGGGGAGCTTCGGTGGTCTGCTGGGGGGAAAACAATGAGTGGGCGGGTTCCCGAGAGTTTGACGAGAGGATGACAAATCGTCCACTTGACATTACAGATGATGTGCCCGTTTACATTCTTTGCAAATCAGGCGAGCCACCAAAGAGTAGTTCTTGGAGGATCTATCAATGCAGTAACCGGACGAGATGATTGGTCCGGCTCTTGCAGGGTGACTTTTAGAAAGTGAAAAGATCTAAGCAGATACGCCGATCCCCTCGGAAGGGCAAGTACTCACTCAGTCGAGTCCCATTGTGTGAGATCTCGGTGTTGTCATACCACGGTACTCTGGCTCTAGCGAAGTTCCGGGAACTCTTCACAAAGCCTATTCAGAATCTTTTCGCATCCATGCTTCAAGACGTCCATTGTCGGAAGCCCGAACCTGCTTTCATACTCGGTCACCGTTTCCGCGACCTCTCTGTCCGTCATGTCTTCATGGTTGAGCGTGATGGCGATGACTCGCGCCCCGGAGATGATTTCGATCAGTTCGATCTCACTTTCCAGAGTGGGCATAGGAATGCCGGGAAAATCACAGCGGTCTTTTCTTTTTGGTGGGTGCTGAAGGATGATCGCCTTGGGTCGTGCTCCTCGGATGATAGCCGTTGAGGAGGTGAATGCCGGATGGCTCAGCGCACCTTGCCCTTCGACAACAACGATGTCCGGATGCTCTGTCTCATCCGCCCTCATGATTTCATGTTCGACCTCTCCGGTCTGAAAACCGGAGCTCAAGACATCCACGGCGACGCCGTATTTTGCTCCCTGAAGGAGACCCGTCTGACCGGTCGCAATAAATGCGGTTTTCAGGTCCCGACTCCGTAACGCCTCAACTAGATTGACTGCGGTGGTCCTTTTGCCAACGGCACAGTCTGTTCCAAATACAGTAATGACGGGAGTTTTGATCTCAAAGATGCTTCCTTGGAAGATATGCAGGTTTTTTCTCGGTGGAGGTTTCCTGATGTCATGGATCTGGACACCATATTCACGGGCCTTTCGCACGAACTCCTCATCTTCAGTGAAGAACTCCGGTAGGCCATTGATGATGTTCATCCCCTTTTCCATGGCAGTGAAAACGATTTCTCTCTGCTCGATGGAAAGGTATGACGCGAGGGGAGCAATGCCGTAGATGAAATACTTCGGGACATAGTTGAGTTTCTCGATGGCATCTTCGATGTCTCGGAATACCGGGATTCCATTTTTCACGCCATCGAGAAATTCACCTGCATCCATCCCAGTCTTCGTGCTGTCGGTCACCCCGGTGATTTCATATTTCTCCGAATGTCGTACCAGTCCATTGGTGACCTTGCCATCCAGCTTCCCCAACTGGGCTTCACCATAAACCAACGCTTTTTCCCTCAGGGGAAGTCGATCCACTGAGTCGACAGCTCTTGTCTTTTCTATTATCCGGAGTACCTCGGTAGTTTTGATACCAAATGCCTGATCGCTCAGCTGGCCAATCTCGTTTGCTTCTCTATACATCTCATTCACCCCTTCGCCCCACAACTTTGGAGGAGCTGACCAAAACAGGTGCCCCACCTTTGCGGCACAGAAATATTCATCAGATGGTGGCGACTACCCGATATATTTTTGTCCCATTCCCAACTTCAGGTCGTCATTTGTTCGAAGGCCTCTTCGAGATCGTGCCAGGCACCGTCCAGACTCTTCCTCAGACTTTCCCTGGTGTCGTTTCCCGCCGCCTGATACTCGTCAAGCTTTGTCCGGAACAGCGCTCGCTTTATTTTGAGGTCGTCGATGCCCTGGCGAAGATCGATTCCGGCCCACCCGTTGGATTTTTGAGCAACGGCCGCGATGTCATCGATTCTTGCAGCCCAGACCTCGAGTTGCGCTTCCATATCTTTCAAGCTACCTCTATTGGGCTCCACGTATCACTCCACAATTGACGGTCGAATCCTCTGAGATTGCAACAACTGCGCCACAACCGGGGTACGATGCAACTCCTCGCCGCTTACGCTCGTAACTATTTTCTTTAGAGTTGATTACGAATACGCACCCGCATTACGAATCAACCGCGTGATTTGCAAACATAATCAAAATGATATAGCGTCAATCAAATTGATGGAGTGTCATGCGACTCGAAGACCTGAATATTCAAGAGCTCGTGGAGTTCGACTCGAACGGTGAAATCCGCTTCGCCGGCCAGCACGCGCTCATCGTCGACCCGACGGCGCTCGGGATCCTGCGCAAGGAGCTGATCGACAACTTCGGTTTCTCGGTCGCGCGCGCGGTTCTGTCGCGCTTCGGATTTGTTCAGGGCTGGCGTATGGCCGAGGCGATGCAGACCCAATTCAAGTGGGAGAACGTCAGTGACTGGGTCCAGGCCTGCAGTCGCATTCACGTGCTCGAGGGGATGTGTCGCTTTGCCCCCAGCGACCCGGGTCCGTTGTCCCAGCAAGGATCGACGCTCGTCGTATCATACGAGGCGGATCAGCATCTCGCCCATCTTGGACGAAGCGACGTCGGTGTGTGCTGGACCATTTGCGGTCTGATGAGTGGTTATTTGAGCCGCGCCGCGGGCAAGGAAATATACGTCCTCGAGGAGCGCTGTATGGGTCGGGGCGATTCTGCCTGCCACATCCTTGGCCGGACACGGGACGAGTGGGGCGACGATCGAACCGACGAGCTCCGTTTTTTTCATACTGACAATCTCGTTGGTTGGCTCGACACCTCGCTGCACCGGATCACAAAAACACTCAAGGGTGTGGAACAGAAGCTCCGCGAAAAAAAACGAACACTCTCCCGCGTGGCGCGTGATGTCGAAGATCCACTCGGTCTGATCTCGAGGAGCCCCGCCATGCGGCGTCTCGTCGATATAGCCCGGCGAATTGCCTCGGTTGACTCAACGGTACTTATCACGGGTGAAACAGGTACGGGGAAGGAACGCATTGCACGATGGGTCCACGAGGAGTCGGCTCGCTCCAAGGGACCGTTCATCGCGGTAAACTGCGGCGCCATTACCGAAACTCTCCTCGAGAGCGAGCTGTTCGGGCACGCGCGCGGTGCGTTCACCGGAGCAGTCCATGACAGGATCGGCTTATTCGAAGCGGCCATCGGCGGCACGCTGTTGCTTGATGAGATCGGCGAAGTTTCGCCCGGCATGCAGGTCAAGCTTCTTCGGGCCCTTCAAGAGCGTGAGGTACGACGCGTCGGCGAAAACAAGAGTCGACCGTTCGATGTCAGGGTGATCGCTGCGACGAACAGCGAGCTCAACAAGGAAATTGAGGCGGGCCGTTTTCGCAAGGATCTTTACTACCGTTTGAATATCGTCGAGCTCCACGTCCCCGCCCTCAGGGACCGCCGCGAGGATATCCTGCCGCTGGCCCGCATCCTGTTGGCCGAGGCGGCAGCTCGACTCAAGCGCAAGTCGACGGGTCTCTCGCCACCTGCGGCGGATCAGCTGATGCGTTACGACTGGCCTGGAAATGTGCGCGAATTGGAAAACGCCATGGAGCGCGCCGTGGCACTCGCCCGCGGGGCGCGGAGCGAACTCGAGGATCTTCCCGAGGAGGTCCGGCAAGCGATCCCCCCACGCTCCGTCATAGGACCTGTGAAAGCGCTCGCAACCGTCGAGAAAGACTATATCCTTGCAGTGCTCGAACACAATCAGGGTAATCAGACACGCACGGCCGCTCAACTCGGCATCGGCACGGCGACACTGTACCGAAAACTCAAAAGATACGGCGCTGTGAATACCTCGACCACAAGAAAAGCTAGGTCATAGAATGAATGCTCGAGAATACTGCGAATCTGTTGAACGAAAACATCGTCTCCAAAAGGAACGCATCTCAACCGTGCCGATTCGAGATGATAATTCTCCACTCGTCAGCCTTAAAGAATCTGGATTCGATCTCCTATTCGAACCATCCATTAAAAAGGGATATAGATATCTGGTCCGAACAGCGATATTCGACAAAATCGGGAGAATAAGTAGACTTCTAAGGGAAGACGATAAGGTTCTTATCATTCGTTCTGTTTGGAGATCCTTTAAACACCAACGACTTCTATGGGAGAGAAATATCGAGACCACTCGAAAAAAATTCCCGGATAAAGAAATCAATGAAATTGAAGATATCGTTTCTTGCTTCATTGCTTCAAAAAAGGAATCCATGCATTCAACCGGCGGAGCTGTAGATGCACTGATCTACGATTTAGTGAATGAATGTGTGATGGAATTCGGAACGAACGATGGATACAAAATAACCCTCAACGAAAAATGCTACCCATTCCATCCTGACATTTCAACTGAAGCCAAAAATAATAGAAAATTATTAATGGGTCTTTTTGAAAACGAAGATTTTGTATGCGATTTGACAGAGTACTGGCACTTTGATTATGGAAATGTTGTTTGGGCATTAGAAAAGGGAAAAGAATATGCAATATATGACGTCGTCAGACACGCTCGTTGATTGCCGCAAATGAAATCTCCTGTCCCTCATCAAACCCATCCGTCATGTGGCTCAATGGTTGCAGGTCCTATCACCCCGGATTCAGAGCTCGTTTGGTCTTGGTCTCCAGCGCCGACGCGATGCGAGGTGCGCCGACCTCCGGTAGCCGCTACTCCGAGAACTCCACGCCCTCGTGCACCAGAGCGTCGAGGATGGGATCGTAAATCTCCGCGTGCACGGGAATACGCACACCGCGCAGGCTGATCTTCCCTTCGCACACCAGACGTGTGGCCACCGCCGTGGGCAGACCCACGGTGCGCGACATCGCCGAGATACCGGTGGCGTCACCGTACTCCAGCAGCTGCGACGAGAACCTCCGCTCCGAACCGTCGCCGTCGGTCACGGCGAACTCGTGCACCTGCACTACCATATCGCGTTCGCCCGGCGCGTACGTGAGCTTCTCTTGGAGCTTGCGCGCCAGCACGTCCAGCGGCGAGGTGGGCTCGACGCCGATCTTCTCGTTGCTGAACATCCCCAGCCATTCGAGGCGGTGCAGGGAGTCGCAATGCACCGGGATGGACGCCTTGCGGGCGAAAGCTTCTCTTGCGCGGCCAGGGCGGCCGTGGCAAAGATCGGCGACGAACTGGGCGTGACTATTGTCTGCGACGCCCACGCGCTCGCTCACGTCGAGCATACCGCAGCGGCTCAGCGCCAGCCAGGTGTCACAGTGACCGGGGTAGCGCAGCGTGCCGCGGTACATGTCCTCGATGCCCTCGAGGCCGTAAAGCTCGATGTAGGGCAGCGAGTCACGATTGGGGTAGGATTCGAGGTAACCGAGGGTGTCGACGTGTAGGAAGCGGGTGACCATGAACAGATCCCAGGCGGGAATCTTCACCACATCGCCGCGCTCGAGGTAACGCGCAGGGTTGCGCGCTGCCACCACGGCACCGCGCGGGCTCCACGAGAACTTGTACGACCAAGGCGTGGTGATGCTCTTGGGGTCGGGCAGGCCGCCGCAGTAGGACCAGAAACCGCGCACCTTGCCGCCTGCACCCTGCACATGGTCGATGATGCGCTTGGCCGCCATGTGGTCGAGCCCCGGGTCGAGGCCCACCTCATTGAGGAGAAGCAGGCCGGCTTCTTTCGCCTCTGCGTCCAGAGCGCGCATCTCGTCGGATACGTACGACGAAGTGACCATGTGACGTTTGTGATGAACGCAGGCGCGTGCCACCCGGGGGTGGAAGGACGGCGGCAGCAGGCTCACCACCACCTCGGCCGCTTCGATCAGCGCGGACAGAGCGCTCTCGTCGTCGGCGTCCAGGTGCACGCCGCGGCCGGCGGGGTGCCCGCCCACCAGTTCCTGCGCGCGCGCGGCGTTCATGTCCGCTACCGTAACGTCGAGGCCGGCTTCCTCGAGCAGGTAACGAACCAGCGGCGGCGCGACGAGACCAGCGCCCAGGACCAGGATTTTCTTCATCGTTCCACTCCCATCGTTCTCATCGCATCACGCCAGGAATTGCGCCAGGTGTGCGAAGTCCGGCGTGAGCTCACCGCGGTGCACGATGAGCGCTCGTGTGAGCTCGCTGGCCAGGCTGAGCTGTTCCAGCGGCTGTGAAAAATCGGTCTTTGCCAGCTGCGGTCCGAAACCCACGAGGGCCTCGCCGAACGCGCGGCTCGCGTCCGCCGGCAGCTCGCACGGCAGGTTGTCCACGGCCATCACCGCTGGGCCCGCGCCTGTGAAACCGTCGGTCACCTCCGCGGTGGCGGGATCGTAGACAAAGACCGGCGCGTCCACCGTGGCGGGCTTGGAAGTGATCTCCACGCCGCCTTCTATGTCGCAGGAGATGTCGCCGATGATCTCCAGCCGGGGGGCCGGATGTGCAAACAGCGTTTGCACGTCCTCACGTGACACCACGCGTGGGTAGCGTTCGTCCCAGTACGCCCCGTGCACCAGCACGCTGAGCCTAGGCAGGTAGCGCGCGAAGATACCGCGGTAGCGTTCGGGGTGATCGTAATACTCCTGCAGCTCGAAGCGTCCACCCTCGGTGGCCGGCTCCACCATGTGCTCTTCGCGAAACTCCGTCTTGAACAGTACGGCCGCCTGATCGTGGTCGCCGAAGTCTCCGGCTGCCAGCTGCGCCGGTGCGAGCACGGCGTGGGGCAGCAGGTCGAACAGCTCCTGCGCACCTTGCGAAACGTTGCCGTATCCGGTGAAAGCAAAGGTCATGGGCCGCAGCGCTTCGGGTACGCCGCAGCGTCGCAGCTCTTCGCCGATCTCTTGCAGGTGTGCGCGCGCCTCGGCCAGGTCGTTGTATTCATAGGGGCGCTTCACCTGAGAGAACGGTGTCTCGAGGCCGCGATCGGCCAGCCGCTGTCCCAGCGCCCACAGGGTCTCGAGAATTCCCGCCAGCCCGGCGTAGCGCCCGAAGAACACCAGTCTGCGGCCGGCGTCATCGGCGATCTTCTCGTAGTCGATGAGGTGACAGCCCTTGTCCAGCAGTGCCTGCAACATGGGCATGTTGTAAGGCTGCCCTTTGAACACATGCGCGAAGTAGACGTGCGCCGCCCCCGGCACCAGTTGCTCGATGGGGATCTCTTTGACCCCGAGGACCGCATTGGCTGCCGACACATCCTCTGTGATGGTGGCCCCCGCCGCCGCGTACGCATCTTCCCCGAACACCCGCTGCTGCGCAGGCTGCACCAGCACGCCGATGTCGTGCTCCTGCACCAGCGCCCGCACGTGCTCCGGCGCAAGCGCCACCCGCCGTTCCCAGCGGCCCTTGTTCTCCCGACGCAGCGCGATGAAAGGTCTGTCACCCATGAGCCACCTCTATCCTTTTTGTGGTCTATCGCGGCCCGGAGTCGCGAAGAATCCTGCGGGGCGCAGCAACCCTCCTCGGCGTGTTTGTTTCCTTGGATCCGTCGCAGGCGTTGTCGACATAGCGCTTGCACACGTACGGAGATGTCATCGAGGAAAGCAGCGCGCCATAGTTCACGTGGAATTCAACCTTGTCACCGACCCGCAGGTCCAGCCTCTTGGCGTCAATGATGATGTGGTCGCTGCTTGCCCCGAGGATGTCGATGTCCGCACGAGGTGTCAGCCCCGAAACGATCACGTCCTGCATACCGACCCCGAGTATGGCTCTGCTGATTTGTCCTCGATCCGGAAACACAGGGACCTTCCCAAAAGCACCCTGGCCGATTTCTCCATAGGGTTGAGAAGGCTTGATCTTCGATTCGATCACCTCGGCAACCAGATTGAAGGCGTCGGTGAACAATCCCGGGATGGGTTTTCGATGGAGGCTTTCACAGCCCAAGAGGATCGATTCACCCAACCTCAGATTGTTGATCTTTCCGGTGTCCTTCGTGGCCATGAACCACTCGTAGTTGGCGGAATTTCCACCGGAGACAAACTCCAACGTGATTCCGAATCGGTCTTCGATGTCTCGAGCAAGCGCTGATAACCGACCGACGTTGTCCTCATCCGGCCTGACGCCTCCAAAACAAGCCAGATTCGTTCCGACGCCGGCGAGGACCAAACCTTCCAATCTATCCACCAGCTCGACGGCCTGCCCGAGGTCCGCGGGCATCAAGCCCTCGCGTAAATCACCCAGCTCGACCATGAGAAGGATCTTGTGCGCAACCTGGTTTGCAACCGCGGCCTTGGAGAGCTCCTCGATTACTGACAATTCTGAATTCAGGCTGACATCAGCGCACTTCACAGCAGACTGAACCTGGCTCAATGCCGGAGATCTCAGCAGAACAAACTGCGCTCGTATACCGGCCTCACGCATCCGCTCGATGTTTCGCGTTCTCGAATCGGCGAGGGTGTGGATACCCGCATCTACGAGAACAGCAGCGACGGCAGGATCCCCACAGACGGCCTTTGTTACGCCGGCAATGCCAATGGATCCGGCGCCATAGAGCGCCTTCAGTTTTCTTGCATTGTGAGAGATCTTCTCGAGGTCGATCTCTAGTCTAGGTGTCGTCATTGGGCGGTTCGCAGGCTCGTTGCGAACTTGCCGCAACCATGATTCAAGACATCCACTCTAAGCATAGAAACTAACATACCCACCCTAAGGAAGGAAACTTCATGGTGCCGTCGTGGATTCCATCACGGTAATCTCCGGCGAGGAGGATGGGAGACCGGCGACCTACACCTACGACCTTTACGACGAATACGATCCCGCGACCGGAGCCCTCTGCATGGCCAGGACGACGGGGTACGCCTGTACAGGGGTCGCCCGGTTGGTGCTTTGCGGCGGTTATTCACAAAAGGGGATCAGTCCTCCCGAGTTCGTGGGTCGTGTCAACGGGTGCTGGGAACGCGTCGAGAAGTACCTTGAGGATCGGGGCGTCCGCCGCCGGATGCAGCGGTCCTGATCCCCCCGCCCATGCAAGGGCGATGGCGGCCTGTCCTTGGGGGGCCTTCCCGGGAAGGGAGGCTCCCACGACGACCCGCGAACTGATCCGTCTGGCGGATGACAGGAAAGGGAGCGAACATGATCGCTGAATCACCCATGATTATGAAGAGACCGTGACCTTGCCTCCAGAAACTGTTCCACGGACTATGTGAGTGAGTCACGCCGTTGCGCCAGCCTTCGACCCTGCCAAGCTGGTAGGCACCAAAGAGGCCACGGTCCCCCGAGGCTATCTGATCCCGGCGGACATGGGCTTTATCGCTGAAAAACTGCGAACGCACAACGTCAAGGTCGAGGTTCTCGACAAGCCCATCAAGGTAACGGGCGAGGAGTTCGTCATCGACCATTTGGTGAAAGCTCCCAGAGTCGGCCAACCCGATGATATGGTCACACTCGAGGGCGCGTTCGCCAAATCGCCGGTCAAGCATTTCGCGGCCGGCACGTTCCATGTGGACATGGCCCAGCCCATGGCCAATATGGCCTTCTACTGTCTCGAGCCTCAGGCCTACGACGGTTTCGTCGCCTGGGATGTGCTGACGGACTACCTGGAGTCGATCGGCGTCAACAAGCGTAGCATCGTCTATCCGATCTACAAATATTTCAAGATCCTGGAATAAAAAAGGTTCTCCTGGCCTTTCTGTGGGTCCAAAATAGTGGGGCCGGCCCATCGCCCACCCATGGGACCACGGTGGGCGATGGGCGAACACACCCGGTTCATACTTCTGACCGAGCCAATGAACGAAACCACATGCTCCGAAAGTGCTCTGCGGGAGTGCGTTCGAGTTTTTTGACCAGACGGGCACAAGCCCCGACCACATCAAGGCTCTCCAGGCGGCGATGCCGGAGCTAGAAGCTGCTCGAAGCGCTTAGCCATTGGCACAGAGGGGTCGCCCAGTCTGGCATGCACGTGTGCTCCACAACTACTTGATCCGTTGAAACTGGGCTGTTGCTCCGCCCGCTGCGCTACCCGGCACTTAGCCACACCAGGATTTCGGCTACCGACAGGCCGACAAACGAGCCGACCATCGAACCCATCAATGCCATAATGATGGCGACCGGGACCAGGTTCCTGCCGTACGCGGCGCCGACAACTGCCGCCGACGGCGCGCTTCCGATATTGGCGATCGACGCGATACCCGCCAGGTGCAGGTTCATCCTCAATAGCCGCGCCACGAGTAGTAGCAATGCGGCGTGAATGACAAGGATCATGAATCCGGACAAAATGTACATCGGCGCTTGCGCAATGGCGCCGAGGCTCACCTCAGCACCGATCAGCGCAACGATGGCATACAGCATCACGTTCGAAACCTCGTCGCTGCCCGGCTGCTGTCCCAACCAGCCCGGTGCGGCAATCATTCCGAGCGCCGAGGAAATAATGATGGCCCAGATCATCGCATTGAACAGCCCGGTAGCCGCCAGCACCGCTCCCAGGTGAACTGAAGCGGCCGCGACGAGCAGCGACAGCCCGAGCATCAACATCAGGGACTGCGTATCGACTGCCTTATTGACCTCGATATCCCCGATATCGTCCAGCACCCTTTTCAGGCCCGAATCATCCGCTCTCAGGAAATGCTCGAATTTTTCCTTGCACGGCTTGAGCGCAATGATGATGACCAGCCACACGGAGTAACACAACGCCCCCATCAGCAGGGTGTACGTCATCGCCGCATCGCTCACGGACAGCGCCTCCTTCACCGCTACGAAGTTCTGTGTGCCCCCGGTCCAGCCGGCGGACATGGTTGCGAACGTCAAAGGGGTTTCGTCGCCGAGGAAACCGCTCATCAATTCGTGCACGACGACGAAGCCGAGCATGATGGATAGCGTTGACGCCAGGCACAAAGCGATCAGTCGAGCCCCGAGCCGGCGAATTATTGCGAGATTGAAGCGCAAGGACATCAGGAAGAGCATCGCTGGAATGAGGTTGTCACGGACCGTCGCGCGTGCTGAACGTATGTCGTCGGTCATTTCCCAGGCTCCTGCCGTATAGAGTGCCATCGACGCAAACATGACCAGGACGACGCTCGGGAACCACTTGAAGAAGCGGTTCGCGAAGTGCTTCTCGATTGAGACCAGGATCCCGCAAATGCCGAACATGATTGCTATGAAGTCAAAACCGTCCGTTATCACCGACTTATTAACCTTTCCGGCACTCTTCTTGAGCCCAAATGACGGAAAAAAGCCTTTCGTTGTGGTTAAAAGAAAGTACAACCAAACTTTCTGTCCACAAACGAAAGGCCACTGCTTATGAGAGAAGAAAAACTGATTTGAAGACTCATGTCAAGGGACATCATTGTGCAGGTTTTCAGCGAGGTTGAGCTGACCTCCCATAGCGTGGCGATGGTGCGCCTGTTGTTCCGATTGCTCCTAGCTCCCGGACGCGATTTCGAGCGTCGCGCGAGAATCGGCGATCGTGAGCTCGGTGCCATACCGAGCCGAAAAATCGCGGAGTCTAAGGAGGATGGACTCAGCGAGAGGGCCGGTGGCAAGCTCGGCGAGGCCGCGACGAGAGAGGAACTCGAGGTCGTCGTAATCCGAGCGATAGGTCTCACCTTCATCAAGGTCGAGGGGCATGAAGTCGATCCGCACGACGCGACCGCTACGGATGACGAGCTCGGCAATCAGTCCTTCCCAAGGCCGGTGTTCATCGTAGCCACCGACCTCCGGATTCAGGCCTTGGTAGGCGAGACCGCCGAGTTGCCGCAACAGTGGCTTCCCGTTGTACACCTCGACGCCATCGAACGCGCGGTGCCCATGCCCCACGTATATCGAGGCGCCGGCATCCAGGACCCTTCGGGCGAAGTCCGTCTGCCAATCCGCACCATTCTCAACCCAGAAGTGTCCGTCTTCGGTTGCGGCACCCGGCGCCATGTCGGTGAACTCGTCGAGATCGAGCTGGAAATGATGGTAGTAGAGGACGAAGTCGGCGTTCGCAGCGGCCTCGCGAACGCCGGCGAGATTCCGGTCCAAGTCCTCCTGCCGGCCTGTCCACACTCCGTTGACCGCGTGGCGTATAACGCCTCGCTCGTCATGGCTGGTCGTGGCCGCAATCAAAGCAATGGTGAAGTCATCCACGGTCAGATAGCCGGGGGCTGAGGCCGTGGAGATGTCCAGACCCGTGCCGGCGTGCGCAACGTGATACGCCTCAGCTGCCTCGCGCGTTGCGACCACTCCACAGTCGCCGAGGTCCCATGCGTGGTTGTTGGACAACGACATAAGGTTGAAGCCGAGATCGGACAGGAATCCCATGACCTCAGGCCCCACAGCATGCGGACCTCCGGAGTTTCCAGGTCGGTCTTCGGGAGCCAGCCTAGGGGTCCCGAAGGAGACCTCGTAATCAGCGGGTACGCCGCAACGATCCGCTTCGGCCAAGACCGCCATTTCGAAATTGGTAAAGGCGACGTCGGCCCGCTCTAGTATCGGGCGCAGGCTGCCGTAGGGATCGTCCCAGCGCAATCGCGGGTCCTTCTTGATAAGCGCCTGGCCGGCGAGTACGAGTAGGGTTTCGGGCTCCGATCGTTCGATGGAGCACGCCGCACCGAGGGCGGCGAGGGTGATGCCAGCGAATAGGCGCTTGCAACGAATCATCTTCAAGTCTCTCTGCAGCCAACCCACGGTCACTTCCTCCTTTTACGCAATGCGCTCTAACGCCGCTGGTGAGCTGCGGGCGGCCAGCTGGAACGAGCAAAAACTCCTTTTCCGTCAGCAGTCGGTCGTGCCGACCGGCGGGGTCCCCCTGTTGTTATACAGCCCCGGGCCTGACATTTTCTACCTTTGCTCCTGGACTGGTTCCGCTCCGTACACAATTGCCTCAAGCTAAGCCGTTTGAATATCAAGGGGTTCTGTCTCTAAGCATCGAAAACAAAGGATGGAATTCGGTCCACAAGTCCTCTGAGAGCTCTGGCGCGGCCGTGGATCTTTGGGAGTAACCTGAATGTTGTGTCCGGGTCCACGCTCCAGATCACGGAGCGCACGGCCGGGGCGATCGAACCGGGTTCGGCGATGCAGGAAGCGAAAAAACACGGACAATAAAACCCGGTTTCGATCGGTACGGTATCCGATACCTAACCTCTAATGGACAAGTGAGTCAGGTAGAAAGAACTCTTACTACAGAGTCGAAGGGACAATACCGCTCGAGTCTCCGGTCGAATGTGACGAGCGTGAGATCCTTTTCTTTAGCCAGTGACATCAGATAAGCGTCGGTGGTTTGTTTGTAACCTTGTAGGTTCTTCGCTACAGAGAGGAACGTCTCGTCGGCAGCAGGCGGTGCATCGCCAATGAAACGGTGACCAGGGTGGTTCAACAAATCCATCAGGAACATCGTGGATTCCAGTGGTGTCTTGGCATAAGAAGTGAAAGAGGGATTCGAAGAAAGTCGAATGAAACCTAACTGAGTGATGGAACAGGTGTTCCAATGAACGGATCCCTCCTCCCGGAACCAAGATCTCGCTTGCTCATGGAACTGGTGATTGGGCCAGGCTAGAGCAAGAAGAACGTTGACATCGGGGAAGTCGCCGTTCAATCCACACCTTCTTCGGCCAGGAGCTCACTAGCACGGTTGCCCGGAATGAGCTCCGCCTTAGCTGGCACCGAGAACGTAGGCAGCAGATTATCGTCCTGCTGATCAAGATGTGGTCGGAGACCCCTTCTTGCAAGTTCAGAGATCACAACCCCTAGTGATTTTCCGGCACCCTCGGCAAGAGTTTTCGCTGCCTCGTATACATCCTCAGCCAGATTGATAGTGGTTCTCATGATGATACTATGATACATTGATACGACGATGTCAAACTCAGCAACCCATACGAACGTGCCGGTTTCGAGGGGCCTGCTCCGCGAAAACTCCATTCCGACTGATTTCACTGAAATTTTGAACTCTGGGGCTTCATACCCCGGACTTTCGGAAATCATGGAGCGCCCAGTCGGCTGACCTCTTTCCAGGGTCGGGACGCCCACGGAGTCTTTTTGGGGGGCAAGACCATGGAAGGTCCTTCTCCGAGCTGTTGGATCTCGATGCTGTGATCTTGGAACCATTTGTAGAGTCGCGGCGCGTGGGTGCAGTAGAGAATAGCGAGTGCCTCCGGGGCGGTCCCACCGGTTGCCTTTTCGATCGCCTCCCCGCTGATCCCGAGACCGACAGCGGCGATGTCGCAATCATGGGAAGGTTGCTGGGCGGACTCATTCCGATTCTCGGCCGTCGCCGGTACCGGACTGAGCCCTGCGAGCGCCGCGGCACCGGCACCCACCGTAGTCCCTTTGACGAAATCTCTCCGACTGAGCCTCCGCTTCTTTTCTTTGCTCGGCTTCATGTCGAACCTCCTCTCCGCTCCTAGGCCTCGAGCCTCTCCCCAACGGGCTGTCCAGGCAGATGATATAGGAGATCTCATATCTTTATTTTAGGTTGGTCTGGGGTGGGAATCGCGTGCAAGCTATCTGGAACTCAAGCCAAGGCGAACAAGAACTATGTCCTGTCGTGCTCGTTGCACAGGCAACGTTTCCTATCGTATCACCGTCTAAAGCGTCGGGAGGGCAGTGCCATGCCATGGGGGCTCGGCTCGGTGGGCCAGGATATACAGATCGGTGGTCGGCAGCTTCTACGATCCCCCGGATTCTTCGCGGCCGCGGTGGCCACCCTGGCGCTCGGCATCGGTGCCAATACCACGATGTTCAGCGTGCTGTATGGTGTCCTGCTCAGGCCGCTACCCTTCGACCAGCCCGAGAGGCTGGTCAGCGTCTGGAATACAGCACCGGGGATCGGTTCGGACCGGAAGGTCGCCTCACCGTCTCTGGCAGCACTCAAAGATGGTGGCCGCACGGCCGGCGACGGGCGTGACCGTCATCGAACGCGCAACGCGCTCGTTGTGACAGAGATTGCGCTGGCGCTGGTGCTGCTGATCTCGTTGACGCTGATGATACAGACCTTCCAAGCGCTTCGACGGGTGGATCCTGGTTTCACGCGCGGCGATGAGGTGCTCACCGCAGGTCTGTGGATCCCGCCCGGTCTTGCGCCGATGGGCGAGCCGGTGCTGCGACAGCATCAGGAGGTCATACGCCGTATCGAGCGCGTGCCCGGAGTCGGGTCCGTCGGTCTGGGATCCTGGGTCTCGTTAAGCGGCAGGGGGCAGGGCAACCCGTTACTTGTGAAAGACTACCCACTCGCGGAAGGACAAGCTCCGACGACCCGCAAGATGAAGTGGATTCTCCCCGGCTACTTCGAGACGATGGGCACCCGGCTGGTCGCAGGGCGCCAGATGACCTGGGACGACGTCCTTGGGTATGTGCCTGTCGTCTTGATCAACGAACGGCTGGCGCGCGAGCTGTGGCGCACACCGCAGGCTGCGCTCGGCAAGCTCGTAAGGGAAAGCCCGTTAAGCCCCTGGCGCGAGGTCATCGGCGTCGTGGGTAACGAGCATCTCGACGGCCTCGCACGTGAGGCCCCACCCATCGTGTACTACCCGAGTCTGGTGGAGAGTTTCTTCGGCCTGAAGATGCTGGGGCAACGGTCGATGGTCTATGCGATTCGGTCACCGCGCGCAGGTACCCCGGCGTTTACAGAGGAAATCCAGCAGGCGGTCTCGTCGGTCGACCGGAACATCCCGCTGGCCAACGTGCAGACGCTCGAGCAGATCCTGACGGAGTCGATGGCGCAGACCTCGTTCGCGCTGGTGATGCTCGCCATCGCGGCGGGGGTTTCGCTTTTGCTGGGCGTTGTCGGGATCTACGGCGTCATCGCCTACATCACGGCGCAGCGGGCACGCGAGGTCCAAATTCGTGTGGCGCTGGGCGCACAGGCGGGTGACATCACCCGCCTTTTTGTCCGGCACGGTTTGCTGCTGGCCGGCCTGGGGATCGGCCTTGGCGTCGGCGTAACGGTGGCGTTGTCGAGGCTGATGGCTTCGTTGCTCTTCGGTGTTAGCACCACCGATCCAATCACCTACGTGGCGGTGTCGGCCGGACTGGCGGCTGTCGTCGTAATGGCGGCATACCTGCCGTCACGCCGTGCCACCCGTGTGGATCCGGTGGTGACGTTGCGCGCCATGTAGGCATCGGGAGCACCATTTCCCTCGAAACTCGTCTAATTGTCAAACGGAGGACGTACGACCATGGAGACGATTCTCAGCGACTTGAGGTACGGGGCTCGCATGCTGGCCGCCAAGCCGGGATTCAGCGCCATCGTGGTGTTGACCCTGGCTCTGGGAATCGGGGCGGCAACGGCGATGTTCAGCATCGTCAACGGGGTGCTTCTGCGCCCACTACCGTACGAGGATCCGGACCAGCTGATCCGGATCCACACCCAGAGGCCGGGGAGCGGCCGAAACTTCGGCTCGATCAGCCAACCGGAGTACCTCGACATCCTGGAGTCGACTCAGTCGTTTGAGGCCGTTGGACTTTACCGATTCACCGAGGTCAACCTCTCCGACGGTGACGGGGAACCGGAGCACCTCACCGGAATCCGGATGATGCCGGCGGTCCTGGCCACACTACGAATCGAGCCGTCTCTGGGCCGGCCACTCGATCCGGAAGAGGGCTGGACCGGTAGCCATCGTGTCGCTCTAATCAGCGACCGGCTTTGGAAGCGACGGTTCGGAGCCGATCCCGCGGTCCTCGGCCAAAGCCTTCGCATCCTAAACGATAGTGTCGAGGTCATCGGCATCATGCCCGAGAGCTTCGAGTTTCCCTCCAAGGATGTCGACCTATGGATCGCTTACGGGCTGGACAGAGCCAATCCGGATATTCGCGGGAGCCACAGCGCTAATATCGTGGCCCGTCTGGGCCATGGCGTGAGCGTGGAACAGGCACAGTCGGAGCTCGAAATCCTCTCCCGCCGCTTGCGCCGGGACTACCCTGACACCTACGCGGAAAAGAGCGCGTTCCATTTCGTTGCCCAGCCTTATCTGGAGAACGTGGCGGGGAATGTGAGACCGGCGCTTCTCGTGTTGATGGGAGCGGTCGGGTTCGTCCTGTTGATCGCTTGCGTCAACGTGTCGAATCTGCTGCTCGCCCGGATTACGGGACGGGAGAAAGAGATCGCCATCCGCGCCGCGCTGGGCGCCGGCCAGGGGCGGATTCTGGCACAGATGCTGACTGAGAGCTTCTTGTTCGCTGTGTTGGGCGGTCTGGGAGCCTTGGCGGTAGCGTACGGGGCGTTCCGCACTCTGGTTCTCCTCCATCCGGAGAGCGTACCGCGGCTGGGCGAGGTCGGGCTGGACACCAACGTGCTCCTGTTCAACTTGGGGCTGGTCGTCTTGACCACGGCTGTCGTTGGAGTCATTCCGGCGCTCAAGATCTCGGCCATGACCACGGCCGAGAAGCTCAAGGAAGGCGGCCGGCAGGGTGCGGGCGGAAGCGGGCAGCGGACGCGGGCGGCGCTGGTGGTGACTGAAGTGGTTCTGTCCACGGTGCTTCTGATCGGTGCCGGGCTTCTGATTCGGAGCGTCGGCCAACTGCTGGCCGCAGAACCCGGCTTCCGACCGGAGCACCTTCTGACGACAAGACTGACACTCGCCGGAGATCGATATCCCGATTCCGCCGCCCGCGCTGTTTTCTTCAGGAGACTGATCGAAGAGCTGGAGGCGCAGCCTGACGTGGTCAACGCCGGCGTTGTCAACCTGCTTCCCATGTCCGGCAATCGGTCGGACTGGTACATCGGCGCCGAAGGCTATACCCCGACCGATCCCAACTCCGATTTCATCGAGTACCGGATGGTGACGCCAGACTATTTCAGGACGCTGGGCATTCCTCTCCTCCGAGGCCGCTCGTTCACCAATCAGGACACCGCCGACGGCCAGCCGGTGGTCATCATCAGCGAATCGCTGGCCAGAAAGTACTGGGGAGAGGGGGACCCCATCGGCCGTCGAATCAAGCCGGGCGGAGCCGATGATTCTTCTTCTCCATGGCACAACGTGGTCGGTGTTGTGGGGGAGGTGCATCATTCCGGGGCGAGGCAAGGAGACGTCCCGATCTGGTACCGATCGGTCTACCAACATTCATGGAGCTCAATGAGCCTGGCGGTCCGCACAACGGGTGATCCCGCCGTCGCCGTGCGCGGACTCAAGGCCGCCGTGGCCCGGATTGACGCGCACCAACCCATCTACCAGACCCGCGTGATGACCGAGATGGTGGGTGACTCGGTCTCCCGAGAGCGTTTCAGTACCCATCTTCTGATGGCCTTTGCCGGCCTCGCACTCGGCCTGGCCGCCATCGGCATCTTCGGCGTCACGAGCTACTCGGTCAGCCAGAGGACCCGGGAGATCGGAATCCGCATCGCCCTCGGAGCACGAGCCGGCGAGGTGCTGGGGAACATCCTCGGCGAAGGCCTGAAGCTGGTCACGGCCGGCCTCGGCCTCGGAGTGGTCGCCGCTCTGGCGCTCACGCAGTTTCTGAAATGGCTGCTCTTCGGCGTGGAAGCCTACGATCCGGCAACGTTCGCCGGCGTCGCCGTCGTTCTACTCGCTGCCGGGATTCTAGCCTGCCTGGTACCGGCGCGACGCGCCACTCGGGTGGATCCGAATGTAGCGCTACGGTGTGAGTGAGTCGGATATCCGGTTAGGATAGGTCGAGCCATACTGTTTCCCGAGCTCGCGGGCGACCTGCTCCATTTTGCTGCCGCGAAAGGCTTTAGGGACTAGGGAGCTCGATATCGTCGTAATCCGAGCGATAGGTCTCACCTTCATCGAGGTCGAGGGGCATGAAGTCGATCTGCTCGACGCGACCGCTGCGGATAACGAGCTCGGCGATCAATCCTTCCCAAGGCCGGTGTTCGTCGTAGCCACCGACCTCCGGATTCAGGTCTTGGTAGGCGAGACCCCCATTCTCTTGGGCCGCCGGGCTCCGGAAAGGAAAAACACTACCGTCGCTGAGTTGGTCCTCCCGGCTATTTGCATGATTAGGCTTTATAATATGTGGCGTCTGGGTTAAAACGTCATCTCACAATAGGATGAGCTAATTATTTCAGGGAGGCCATATGGACTTGAGGATAGCAGGAAAATGCGCATTGATCGGGGCATCGGGGCAGGGTCTTGGACTGGCCTGTGCACAGCGTCTGGCGGCGGAAGGCTGCAACGTTGCCATGTGCGATGTCAATGAGGAGTCCCTGAACCGGGGCTATGAGAGCGTCGTCTCGGCGAATCCCGGGGTGGCGGTGAAAAAATACGTCACCGATCTCACCAACAAGGATCAGATCTCGGCTATGGTCGCATCGGTGACCGCCGACATCGGCCCGGTCAACATTCTTGTGACCAATTCCGGCGGGCCCCCTCCCGGTTCCTTCGATACGGCCACGGACGAAAAGTGGATTCACGCCTACGGTCTGACATTTCTCAGTGCCACCCGATTGATCCGGCTTGTTCTTCCCGGGATGAAGGAGAAAAAGTGGGGACGCATCATCAACCTCACCTCCAGAACCCTTCGCGAACCGATTGCCAACCTGATGATCAGTAACGCGGTCCGACTTGCCGTTGCGGGTATGGCCAAGACCCTGGCGGGAGAGGTGGCGGCCGAAGGTGTGACGGTCAACAACGTCGGGCCCGGTCCCACCAGCACGGACAGGGCCATTCAACTGGCCACGGCCAGGGCCGAGAAAAAAGGCATCAGCGTGGAGCAGGAGATACAAGCCACCAACGCGAGAATCCCACGGGGCCGGATGGCCACACCGGAAGAAATCGCCGACACGGTCGGTTTCCTCGCTTCCGATCTCGCCGGCCACATCACCGGTCAATCCCTGATCGTCGATGGCGGCGAGACCCGGGCGTTGTGACGAGGCGCCAAACACGCGAGCGCACTTCAAATCAAAGGAGTCACGAATGGAACTGAAGGGTATCTACCCGATTGTCCCCACACCTTTCGACAGCGACGGGAAGGTTGACCTCGGGAGCATCGAGCGCCTGGTCGAGTTCCTGATGGACCGGAAGGTCCACGGGGTGACCGTTTTGGGCGCGTTGGGGGAGGGGCAGAAGCTGAACGATGAGGAGCGAGGCAGCTTGATCCGGCATTACCGCAAATTGCTCTCCTCCGATTTTGGCCTCGTGGTCGGGGTGCGGTCGCCCGCAACGGATCTGGCCAAATCGATGGCCGCCCAGGCAAGGGATTTGGGCGCCGACGCGCTGTTGCTGGGACCCCACAATGTGCAAAAAGACCAGGCCCTGCTGGGGTACTATCTTCAGGTCAACGAGTCTGTCGACCTACCCATCGTGATCCACGACTACCCGGCGGTGACGGGCATCACCATGTCCGTCGAGTTGATCGCCAAGATGGTTGAACAGGGAAAAAACCTGAACACCCTAAAAGTGGAGGACCCGCCCACAGGCGCCAAGATGCAGGCTCTGGCGAAACTGGCCGGTCCGGACCTCAAGGTGTTCGGGGCTTTGGGCGGCATGTACGCTCTGGAGGAACTGGAGCTCGGGGCCGTGGGAATCATGACCGGTTTTGTCTTTGCCGGGCTGCTCGTCGAGCTCTATGACCTGGTGCAGTCCGGGAAGATGGACCAGGCGGCGAAGCTCTTCTATGACTTCGTGCCGCTCAACCGCTGGGAGTTCCAGCCGGGTATCGGGATCAGTCTTCGCAAAGAGGTCTTCAAACGGTTGGGAATCTTCAAAACGGCCGTGGTCCGCCACCCTGGTGCCCAGGCCAACGAGAAGTGCGTCGATCAAATGTGGCGCATGGTTGAGCATCTGCGCGCCAAGGGATATCAGCTGTAGAGCGGCCTCGGGCATTTCAAAGGAGCAGAGGACATGCGGTTGGCGACTATCATCACGAACGAAACGGAAAAGCTGGCGATCTGCTCTTCCGCGGGGCTGGTTCCCATGGAGGTTCTCAACGAAAAACAAGGGACCGACTGGCCTGATCGTATGGACGAGCTCATCAAGAAAGGCCGACTAGAACCACTGAACGAGTGGTACCGATCGGGGGGTAGGGGAGAGGTCGAGGGCTTGAAGGAGGTCACCCTGGCTGAAGGCTCATTCCGATACGCGCCCCTATACCGGACGCCGCCCAAAATATGGGGCATCGGCCTCAACTACGCAGCCCATGCCACCGACCTATCGGAGAAGGCCCCCACCGACTCCCCGGCGAGCTTCATGAAACCGACCACCGCCATCATCGGTTGCGGGGATTCGATCAAGATTCCACGGCTTTCCGAAAGAACCACGGCGGAGGCGGAGCTCGGTCTGGTGATCGGGAAGAGGTGTAAAGATGTCCCCAAGGAAAGCTGGCTCGATGTCGTGGCCGGATTCACCACCATCATCGATGTGACCGCCGAGGACATTCTGCGCCGCAATCCTCGCTACCTGACCCAGAGCAAGAGTTTCGACACCTTCTTCTCCTTCGGCCCCCAGTTGGTGACCCCCGATGAAATCGACGACGTCTTCAAATTAAAGGTCACGACCGTGATCAACGGGGGAGTGCACGCGGAAAACACCGTGGATCACATGACCTTCGCCCCGGATGAGCTGATTCACTACCATTCCCAGGTCATGACTCTGACACCGGGCGATGTCATCTCCACAGGCACTCCGGGCGCAACCCCGATCCAGGACGGCGATGAGGTGGAGTGCCGAATCGACGGATTTGAACCTCTGAAGAATCCTGTCATCGATTTGAAACTGGGAGGTCAGCCTGCAATCAAGAGGGATCGGGCTTCGGATGGCCCTGGGGGCGCGCGACAGTGACGTCAAGTCCATAGTCGTGCGGCAGGGGCTCTTCCTTTCGGGGGTCGGTGTGGCGATCGGGCTGCTTCTTGCGCTCGGTCTCGCCCGACTCATGTCCGGACTTCTTTTTCGTCGTCGTCGCCGTGGGACTGATTGCGGTGGCATTGACGGCGAGCTACCTACCGGCGCGAAGGGCTGCTTCTGTGGATCCGATTACGGTTCTCCGAACGGAGTGAAATCGGTCGTAGCATCTATTCAAGGTCTCAAGCTCTCGATGATCTCGGCGGAGATCCAGTAAATGTCAGCGCCGCCGTTTCGGGGTTTGTTGTAGAGCTCTTGGAGTTTGCCGATGCTCATCCGGTCATCGGAGATGAAATCGATGTTGCCTTTCTTGGAAAGAGCAAAGAAGAAAAACTTGCCGTCTGGAGAAACATAGGGGGAATGGGCCTCGAAGCCGGGGGGATTGATTTTATCGCCCATGTGGATGGCGTCGCTCCAACCGTCATCTTCGCTCCTGAAAAACACGTAGTAATCGGCAACTCCCGGTGTGGTGGCGTCCACTCGATTTGCAATGCAAGCGATGAGGTAACTTTCGTCCGGTGCAATGAACGCGTTATAAGGCTTGTTCTCTCCATTGACCGGCTCGGGTAGCTTCTCCGGCGCCCGGTACTCGCCGTCGACCCAGCGCGAGCGGTAAAGAGCAGGTTCACCGGCTGTGGAGCGAGTGAAGTAGAGCGTTCCGTCCCGGGTCACCGAGGGGAAGAACTCGTTGGCCTCGGTGGTGATCGGCGTACCCAGATCGTAGGGCTTGCTCCAGCGTCCATCTTCCTGGCGGTCTACCGCCCAAATGTTCTGGTGTCCCCATCCCGGCTTGGCCTCTTGGCCTTCCGGTGGGCGGGTGCAAAGAAACAGAAGCTTCTTGCCGTCGGGCGTGATGGAGGGCTCGAAATGGCCGTATTCCAGATCCCGGGCAAAAGATGCGATCTCGGGCTCGGTCCAGCGGCCCTCCAGAAGACGCGTCACCATGATGGTGACCAACTCACCCCAGATCAGGCCGTAATAGATCTCCTTCCCATCGGGGGTGATGGCCACGTCGCGCTCGTACATGCCGGTGGATACGATGTTGGGCGCAAAGAGCTCCGGTGAAGAGCCGGGCGGTGGTTGGCCAAGATAGTCGCCTTTCAACTCCGGAAACTCCGTCGGACAGACCGGCACGCAGCACAGAAAACTCGCTAGAAGTATCGTTCCGATAGTTTTGTGACTGAAGAAGTGTTTCATGGCGGCTCCCTTTGACTACGAATTGTACTTGCTCGTCCCCTCATTCTGCCGTCGTCGCCGGTGGACTGATTGCGGTGGCATTGACGGCGAGCTACCTACCGGCACGAAGGGCTGCTTCTGTGGATCCGATTGCGGTTCGCCGTATGGAGTGAGACGCCACTTGCTGCCCTGCAAATCCAAAACGATGGGTAAGCCGGAGGGCTCAACCTCTCGTCGCCACACCGCGAGATCCTCAACGGACAGATGAGACGTGTTGATACGGAATGCCGTGGCACCGGCTGAGGTGAAATCTGAAAGAACAGCAGATGAACGGGAAGCCGGTCCGATGGTCGCTACGATTTCATAATCCATGAATTCCACCACTATCACAACGAGTCTCATTTTCTCAAACAAATGGAACCTATCGGGCGTGACTTACGCCTTATGCTATGTATCACATAGTATGTGAGAGGGTTGGCCGGCATCGCCGTTGCGCGGGACGCCAAGGTGAGCGAATTGAGTGAGTCGCCGCGATCCTTCATTTATCTCCCCTACAGCCAGAATTACTCGGCTTCCATGGAAATCATTGCACGAACCGACGTCGCTCCCGAACGGACCGCCATCGAGATGGTGGCCGTCGCCCTCGAGCTCGATTCCGATCTCATTCTTTGGGATCCGAGGACAATGGAACAACATTTGGGTTTCGTGTTGCTTCCTCTCCGCTTATCGGCGTTGATCCTTTCGGCTTTTGCCGTGCTCGCCGTCGTGCTGGCGAGCGTGGGACTCTATGGCATCGTCAGCTACGCCGTTTCCCAAAGGACGAGGGAAGTCGGGATCCGGTCTTATCGGTCCACGGAGTCATTCAGAATTTCTTCCGTGTCGGACGTCACCTGTTGGAGGCTGCCCATCATCGGGAGCTACGAGGTCGAGCCTTTCTCGTTTGGCATGAGGCGACGTGTGCCTGATGCATGAAGAGGGCAATAGCTGACAGGGCAGCCGCCAGCGTCAACAACCGTCAACTTGACAGTACCTGGACAGAAGGTAAATCGCGAGCTACGATCATTACTCGTGAAAGGAGCGTTGTATGTTGATTGCAATACCCTCTGACACCACCGACGGCCTTGACGCTGCCATCTCGGAGCACTTCGGCCACTGTGCCGTTTTCACCCTGGTCACCGTTGACGATAACGTCATCGGAGAGGTTTGTGTTCTCGAAAACTCGGGGCACGAAGAGGGTGGCTGTATGGCCCCTGTGACACTGCTCAAGGAGCGCGGTGTCGAGGTTCTCCTCGCCGGAGGCATGGGCGGGCGGCCCCTCGCCGGCTTCCAACAGGTCGGTATCGAAGTTCACTACAAAGAAGACTCCGGCACCGTCAGGGAAGCGATCGAGCTCTTTATCTCCGGCGGTTGCCGCGCATTCGGCGAGGCACAGACCTGCAGCGGCGGAGAAGGCGGTTGCGGTGGGCACGAACATCACCACCACCACGAGCCGGAGACGGTGCCCATCGTTGGCAAAGCCGACATTCGTGAAGGCCGGATGGTCACGGTCGAGTACGAGCTCAAAGATGCCGACGGCGCCATGCTGAACACCTCCGCTGTGGACGGGCCGATGCGTTTCATCTTTGGGGAGGGCCAGATTTTGCCGGCGATCGAAAAGGCACTGACCGGGCTGGAACCGGATGCTCATGTGGTCACGGAGGTTCCGGCCGCCGAGGGATTCGGAGAGCGGGATGAAACCCGCATCGTCGAGGTCCCCAGGTCACAGCTTCCACCTGACGTAGCAGTCGGCGCCATGGTTTCTGCTCAGGATCCCCGGGGCCGGCGAATCCCCTTGATCGTCATTCACTTGGACGAAAACGTGGCTCGCCTCGACGGCAACCATTCACTCGCCGGCAAGGACCTGGTTTTCGAAATGACCGTGAAAAAGGTCGAGGGCATCAAGGGAGTCGAGAGTTAATCCTGACGCGGCAGAGCCGCAACCAAAAGGGTTATAGCGGCTTGCCGCGAGCTATCAGCTGTCAGCCATCAGCCGTCAGCTCGCGGAAAAATCGTTCACATTTTGCATTCAATTTCACCGATCAGGGACTAATCCGACAAAACACAAACCCATCTCGATCCGATCAGCTGACCTTTTGCGGTTTGGCTCGTCCCCAGAACGTTGTTGCGACCGTGTCGGAAGGCTCGTCGGTCAGCAAGCTGACAAGGACATAAACGATGACTGAAGAGACGATGGAGACAAAAGAAGGATGGGTGCCGGCCAAGGCGATCTGAGGAACGACAGTGTTCGCCAGGGCATAGGTCACCATGCCCCAGCCGATCGACGCCAGCGTTCCCCAACTGTTGCCTCGTTTCCAGAACATTCCCAGGAGTATCGGCGCGAACGTCGCCGCCTCGAGCCCTCCCATGGAAAAGAGGATGATCCACTGAATGAGCGGGGGTTGAAACAGAGCAAGAGCAACAGCGATTCCCAAACAAGCGGCCATGGTCACGCGCGAAGCCAGTTTGGAAGTGGTTTTCGAGACCTGGGGGTTGATTTCTTGGATGAGGTTCTTTGCGATGCTCGAGCTGATGATGATAGCCATGGCAGCGACTGTCGTCTGGATGCCGGCGACGATACCTGCCAGAACGACTCCGCCCAAGGCCTCCGGCATGACGTGCATGGCGAGCCAAGGATTGATCTCATCGGGAACCGCAAGATCGGTCACGATGGTCCGGCCGAGAGTTGCCGACATGCAGAGCAGGAGGTTCCAAACCAATACCAAAATTCCCCCCATCCATACGGCGCTTTTCAGAGCTCTCGTGTTCTTGTATGTCAGGACACCCAGCATCACATGGGGCATTCCGACGACGAAGTAGCCGGCGAGACAAGCGAGAGAGAAAACGAAAACGGGTGAGAACCGACCTTCCGCGGTCGGGGAGAGAAGCTCCGAGCTTTGTGCGGCGAGGATCTCGCTGGATCTCTCGAATCCTCCGGCGGAGTCAACGGTCCATACGAAAAGGAGAACGCAGCCAACGGTCATGATGATTCCCTGAATGAGCAGGGCGAGTGACGTTCCCCTCATACCTCCCAGCACGCAATAGATCATGACGACCAGGGAGCCGAGCGCGAGAGAGGGCAAATACCCCATTCCGGTCATCTGACTCGTGACTCTGGCCGCCGCGACGAACTGAGTGGCCATGTAAGGCAGCAGGAAAAAGGTCACCAGAATCGACAAAAGGATGATGACGGCTTTGCTTTCATACCTGGCTTTGAAGAGATCCAGGTAGGTTACGGCGTTCACTCGTCGTGCGACGATGCCTACGATGATTCCAATGGGCAAAAGCGTGAGAAGATGCATGAAGACGGTCAAGTTGTTGATGAAGACCCAGGAGTATCCGTAGGCGTAGCACATGCCCGGTGTGGCGATGAAGGTGCCGGCGCTGGCGAGTCCCCCGGCAATGACCAGGGCGACGAGAACGCCGCCGAGCCCCCGTCCTGCTGCATAGAACTCCTTCTCATATTTCGCGAGAGGGACTCGTTCGACGATGCTGTAGGACCAGATTCCAACGGCGAGCAGGACTCCCGTGTATCCAAGGAACGTGACAATCGCCCAGTTCATCATTCGTCCTCGACATCTTCATCCGCGTCGGTGAGGGGAATATCGGGTATGAGCGCTTCCACGACAACGATCAGCAACAAAACAAAAACGCCCGGTACGAGCACGTTCCCGATGGCGAGCCACCTAGGCAAGCCGAAGACATAGGGCTTCGTGCCCAATGCGTAAGAAAAATACATGACGGCGAAGACGTAGAGCGTGAAGAAGAGCCAGGAGATGGCAAAGCTCCGCCTGCAGATTTTCATTCTCGGATCTTCCATCTTAAATGCTCCGCGTCCTTTTGTTCGCCCGCCCTATGGGAGCGGGTAGGAGTGTTCAGCAGATGAGTCCCCGCGGGTTACGGGTCACTCGCTACTCCATGCCCAGCGTCCTTCAATCGCCCCAAACCGAACAGAGTCGATCCCTCGAACGTGCTCGCAGCGGTGATGGTCCCCAGAATGACACCCTTTGCCGGACTCGTCACCTCTTCCAACACTTCTCCCGTGAAATCGCGGATCTCACCGAGGACCTGTCCTTTTTCGACGAGGTCGTTTGGATGGACCGACGGATAGAAGATGCCCTCCCGGCCCGATTTCACCGCGATGAAGTCGTCCAGGAAGCGCACCGTGTCGCGAGGAGGAGGGGGGTTCCCAGAGAGCATGCCCACATGCCGCATCAAGTTTAAAACGGAGTCATAGTGAAAACGCACGTCTTCTTCATCTCGGCGTCCTTGGCTTCCCGCCTCGAGAAGGAAGGCGAGCTTTCCCGCTTTGGCGGCCGCGACGTGGAGCCCGAGTCCCGTATCACCGTCCGGGAGGGGTCGCCTTTCCACGTTCTCCGCATGGAGCGCCAGTGCGGCCGCCTCGGCTTTTCGATCGAGCTCGTTGTTGCCTGTTATTCTGAAGCCGACGTAGTGGCACAGATCTTCGATCAGATCGCCACCGTGTAGGTCGAGCACATAGTCCGCATCGCCGACGACTACCGTCCAGATGGCGTGCGCCAAGAGCTCGCTGTAGGTTCCGGTGGCCGATCCCGGGAAGGATGCACCAAGGTTCTTGCCGTCGATGGGACAGGTGTACATCGTGCGCGCGCGAAAAGCCGGGACGTTGGCCACGACCGCCATCCGCACGGTTCCTTGCATCTCATTCGGATCCAAATCGCGGTAGAGTCGGATGGTAGCCTCGATGCCCGTATACTCGCTCCCGTGAACGGCCGCGACGACGGCCATCGACGGGCCCGGTTGCGCACCCTCGACGACCGCATGGGGTATGGAGACGATTTCTCCCCGCGGGCTGGTCCTTTGAATGGACCGGAAGGTTTTCATGATTGCTCCTTGATGGAAGTCTGGTGGCCCGACCGAGTATCGGGACGGTCGGGATCGTACAGACTCCGCGGGCATGACACAACGTCCAAAATTTGTTCATCCGGCCGGACGATTCCTGCTATAGTGCATTTCGAGCCAAGGAGGCAGATATGGTTCTCAAAGATAAGGTTCTAATCTTTGTCATGGCGACATTGCTGGCCGTGTCCGGTGCGGGGTTGGCGAACGCCCAGGAGGATGAAGGGGTGGTGAGCTATCGGCAGAAGCTCATGGACGGTCTGAAATCGAGCATGGGAAGTATCGGTGACATGCTCAAGTTCAAGCTCCCTTACGACAGCAAGCATGTAGCCGCACATGCCAATCACGTCAGCAACATCGGTAAGCTGATCGGGGACGCCTTCGAGAAGGAGATCACCGCCAACTCGGACTCCAAGCCCGAGATCTGGCAGGAATGGGACAAATTCATTGCCGCCGCCGACGCGTTGACCAAAGCCGGGGCCGAGCTGGCCAAGGCCGCCGAGGGGGGAAGCGGAGGAGCCGCTTTGATGGGCCCGGTCAAGGCGGTGGGCGATGCCTGTAAAGGTTGTCACGGTCCCTACCGGAAGCCTCAATAACGTTTTCGTGTCGTGGACAAAGGCGCCATGAAATACTTGTCGCTCGGAGCTGCATGTTTGCTCGTATGGTGCTCTGCGGCTTCTGCCTTGGAGCAGGATGATTCAGCCGTCGAACGCGGGAAGTACGTCTTTCGTGCTTCCGGAGGTTGCTCGTGTCACACCGACATAGCGGCGGGCGGCAAGCCCAAGGCAGGTGGACGGGCCATCGAGACACCCTTCGGCACGATCTACGGGTCCAACATCACACCGGATCCCGAGACGGGCATCGGAAAATGGAGCGATGAAGACTTCATTACGGCCATGACCGAAGGCAAGGGCCCTGACGGCACCGTCTACTATCCGGTGTTTCCTTACGCGTCTTTTACTAAAATGACCGAAACGGACCTTCGTGATCTGAAGGCTTACCTTTTCTCGATCCCGCCGGTCAAAAAACAAAACAAGCCGCCCGAGATGAGCTTCCCGTTCAACGTCCGGACCGGCATTCACGCGTGGCGGGCGCTGTATTTCGACGCCGGAACTTACGTGCCCGACCCGGAACATTCCGAGGAGTGGAACCGCGGCGCTTACCTGTCAACGGCGTTGGCACATTGTGGCGAGTGCCACACACCGAGAACGTCCATGGGTGGGCTCGATAGTGACATGCACTACGCCGGCTCGGTCGAGGGACCGGAAGGGGAGTTGGCTCCCAACATCACACCCGACGATTCCACAGGGATAGGGAAGTGGAGCGTAACCGATATCACATGGTACCTGCAGACCGGATTCCGACCCGATGGGAATGACGCGCAAGGTTTGATGCGGGAGCTCATCGACGAAGGCTACGTACATCTCAACGAATCCGATTTGAAAGCGATAGCCGCTTACTTGAAGTCGTTGCCTCCCATCGTAAACCGGGTAGAGCGTCCGTAAAATCCCGCTCCGCCGAAGCCGACCGAAATGAAGGCGGGTTCGAAACCAGCGAGCCATTGCCGGGATCGCACGACGGCAGATCGGATCGTCGGTATTTCCACGTTACGACGACCGAGTCTGGAAAAGCGCCGCGTGTTGTCACATTGCCGCTCTTTTCGGCTGCGCCTACGCGATGCCCGAACGAGTAGAATAGGGCATGCGAAGCACAGATGAACGAACCTCCAGTGGTGGACGGTGGCCCGTCATCTTTGCGGCGCACGGCGCGCCGGTTCTGCTCGACGACTCCAAGTGGATAGGGGAGCTGGCCTCGTGGGCGCGGGCGATGCCGAAGCCCGAAAGCATCCTCATGGTGTCGGCTCACTGGGAAGCACGCCCAACCACCATTGGGGCTACCAGGACGGTGCCGCTCGTCTACGACTTCTATGGTTTCCCAAACCACTATTATGAGACTCAATACCCGGCTCCCGGTGCACCCGAACTGGCTGCCCGTGTGCGTGATCTGCTTCGGCGGAGCGATATCAGCGTCACCGATGAGCCAACGCGAGGATTGGATCACGGTGCCTACTACAGCACGAAAGATTGCCTGAGCTTCGTCATCATGGATAAGCTTGGCATCACCGAAGCCCTCACGATCGATTCCGACTTCACCCGCCGCTTTATCGCGCGGCCCGGCCCTTCTTAGGCCACGAGACGCGACGCAAATGGTTTAGCGAGGTCAAATCTCAATGCTGAGGCGACTTCACAATCTACGAAGTACTTCAGTCAGGTCACGCTCAGGCCGGGGTCCGGAGCTCCTGGGCCGTCTCATGGTTTCGTTTTCGCCGGCAGCCAGGACGGTCCACGGTCCGTGCCGCTGTGGTTCGTCAGGTTCGCGAGGCCGCTGCCGTCGGCGCCGATCACCAAGATCTCGAAGTGCGAGGCACGCCGCGACGCGAAGGCGATCCGCATCCCGTCGGGTGACCAGTCCGGTTCGTGATTCTCCGAGGACGTGTGTGTGAGCCGCTCCACGTTCCCGCCGTCCGGGTCAATCAGGTACAGCTCCTGGGGGCCGTCGCGCTCGGACAAGAAGACGAGCCTCTCGCCGTCCGGCGACCAGCAGGGCGAGAAATCGCGGGGGGCGTCGTTCGTCAGGTTTCGGGGGTCGCCGCCGTCCGGGGTCATGGTCCAGATGTCGAAGTGCCCAGAACGGTCGGATTGGAAGGCGATGCGCGATCCGTCTGGCGACCAGTCCGGGCCGCCGTCCGCAGCGGTGTTGGAGGTCAGTTGCCGGAGGCCGCTGCCGTCCGCGATTCACGAGCCAAATTTCCCGGTCGCCGTCGCGGTCGGACTCGAAGGCGATGCCGAGTCCCGTCCGGTGACCATTCCGGGTTGACGTCCAGGGCAGGATGGTTGGTGAGACGGTGAACGGAAGTCCCGTCGATCCGCATGACGTAGACCTCCGGGTTGCCGTCCCGATCCGACACGAAGGCGACCCAGAGGCCGTCCGGTGAGCATGCCGTGTCGAACTCGTTGGACTCGCTGTTCGTGATCCGCCGCACGCCGCTGCCGTCGTCGTTCATTATGTAGATGTCGCTGTCACCGTCGCGTTCCGAGCAGAAGACGATCGTGAACGCGGCCGGGGCGCGGGTGAGGCCGATGGGGGCCAGAGCGGCCGTTGAGGCGAGCACAAGGCCGATGGCAGCCAGTGCGGTCGGCGCGAGGCGTGTGGGACGCTGCATAGGGCGAACCCATTCTACCTGTTTCGGTTCACGATGTCGCTCATGCGGGGCGGAACGGCTATTCCGTCCGGAGCGCGATCAGAGGGTCGACGCGAGTGGCCCGGCGGGCCGGGACCAGCGTCGCCATGAGGGACACGATCGCCACCAGCGACAGAAGGCATCGGAAGCACCATTCTCGTTGACGGCACGCCTCAAACGTTCACCGCAATACGTATCATTCAGCCCGACTTCATGTTCTTGCACGAAGCAGACCTGTGGGTGTCCGTGTTAAGAAATGTGAAGGCCATTCGGAAAGTCGGTGGCCTACACCACCACTACCGTCGGCTTACTGCTTGAACTCGCCCGGGTTCCCAGGGAGCGAACGTCGCGCAATGGACGGGCGCTCCGGGTAAGAATGAGGGTCTGGTCGCCGACGGCCTCGAGGAAGTAGACCTCCGCCGGGTCGATGGGTTTGCGAACGAAGTCGCCGAAGTGAACTAGGACTTTCCCCAATGCGTCGCATCCTATCTTTCTAGCATGAGATGTCGTTTTGAGGAACAACGTGCCCGTTTGGGAGCATTAAGTGCCTTTTTAAGGAACAACCTGCAAGCGGGTGATTGGTGCATATATGTTACATCCGTTTGGAACAGATTCAGGAATCCGCGGCGGCCTCAGGGTACTCATCTGCACTCGGACCATAGATTGACGGCACCGCCACGTTTAACAGGCGAAGATACACCGACAGCTGCCCGCGATGGTGGTAGTTGTGATTGAGCGCTACGGAGCGGATGAGCACACCCTTTGGCAGCGCCATCATTGTCACGCCGTCTTTCTTCAATTGCCACGTCCGCCCAAGCCCCGCATCACCCATGGTTGATAGGGCAGCCTTTACCTTGTTCGCGCTCTCTTCGTGCACACCAAGAATCTCCGCACGCGAGGCCGGTTGGGGCGTTTCCCTTATTCCAGGGCTTTCGAACGAATCTTGTAAGGCCCACTCGCAAATCAGCCCGGGCCCCATCGCCACGTGTAGGGCAAGCTGTCCAAGCGTCATCGACTTCTCGTGCGGCTTCCAGGTCAATTGTTCGTCTGGAACTCGCTCTAGCACCCGGCGCGTGGTGGCCCACTCTTGATCGAACTCTTGCAGAATTTCGGCGACTGTTGCAGGCATCGTCTTCCTCCGTCGTGTTCATCTTTGGCATTATGGTACCTTCGGGTGCTCTGCGTAATCAACGAGCTGCTCCTGGATTGTGGGGTGGCAGCGGATTCGAACGAAGTCCCGTGAGGTCGGCGGCTTCAAGTTTCCAGTCGAAACATTGCCAGTCCATCAAGCACTTTGTAGAGACTAAGGGTCCAGCCAAAAATAAGTTCCCTTTTTCGGTCGAAGAGGCGCCCCCTCAATTCGCGTTCCGGTAGTCCCGAACGAGTCTTCGAGGAGGGGCGCCCGGCTGGCAAGGCGCGAGGAGTGAAGAATATCTAGATATCTGAGCTTCGAGCAACGCAGCCAGGGGGGATGGATCGGTGGCCCAAAACGGGAAGTTATTCTTGGTTGGGCCCTAAGGTCTGTTTGCCGCGAGATGCTCCTCCAGCCAGGCCGCCCATCGCCGGTTGATATCGCGCCGGTGAACCGGGTCCGACGGCGAGTGGCCGGCAACAGGGTAGGCGATGAACTTCGTCTTCACGCCGTTGTCGCGAAGAACGTGGTATAGGATGAAAGATTCCGTGATCGGTACTCGCTGGTCACCCGTGTCGCAGAGCACGAGGGTGGGTGCCTTGATTTGCGGGGCGTAGGTGATCGGAGCCTGCTCGCGGTAGGCCTGGAGAAGCTTCGGGTCCGTGAAGGGAGAGCCCCCGTAGTAAGTTGCGACAGGGGAGTGAATATCGCTGAGGACGTACTGATCGATGTGATCGGTCACCGGGGCACCTGCGACGCCGGCACGCCAGCGGTCGGGGAAGTTGCCGAGTAGCCACGTGGTCATGTACCCACCGTAGGACCAACCCGAGACCGCCATACGGGTGGGATCCGCAATGCCTCGCTCGATCAGCAGATCGACTCCGGACATCACGTCGCGTCCGGGCCCCTCTCCCGCGTCGTTCCAAATAGCAGCTTGGTAATCACTCCCTCGATTGTCGCTGCCGCGGTAGTTGGGCTGGAATACCACCCATCCGTGTGACGCGAGCCAAAAGGCGCGATCGGAAAAAGCCATGGTGGAAGTCCCACGAGGACCTCCGTGGATATAGAGGACGAGTGGATAAGGCCGGCCCGGCTGATAGTCGGGTGGGTAGGTAAGGACGCCGTCCATGTCGAAATCATCCGCACCGCGCCATTCCAATAGGTTCCCGTTTTCCGAGATCGAGCGCTGCGATGTGAGCATTGAAATCCGTGAGGCGCTCGAGAGCACTCCCCGGTGCCTTTTGAACATAAAGCTCCGTGGGACGATCCGGTTCGCTGGCCAGCAGGGCGATTTGGCCGGAACGGGAAACGGTCAGGCTCGACGAAGGGACTGCATTGCCCGTATCCATCCGGCGTGCTGCGCCTTCGAGCGGCTGAATCCAAAGACCTGCTGTGGTGCCGTCGTTGGCTCGGATAACGAGCGAGCGGCTATCCGGCATCCAGCGGAAGGTTCTGAAGTTCCGATCCAGATCACGGGTGAGGCTGCGTCCGTCCCCTCCCTCTGCAGGGGCCACGAAAATCTCGTTGACGAAACGGCTGTCGCCGTCACGTGGGTACGAGTAGGACTACGTACTTGCCGTCCGGCGAGAACGCCGCCTCGCTCATCCGCTGCTTCAGCTCGTTGAGCGGGCGGACCGATCCGGTGGCGACCTCGAGAAGGCAGATTCTGACGTCGTTGATGTACCTCGGCCCGGGCCCGGGTTGCTGTGCGAAGGCGATCGCCTTGCCGTCGGGAGACCACGAAGGTGCCGCCGCGCGGCTGGGAATCAACCCGGCTGCGACCGACCATTCACCCGAGGTGAGCCGTGTGGCTTCTCCGCCGCCGGCCGGGACGAGCCAGAGATGATGAGGACGTGGGGTTTCCGTCAGCAGGTAGTTCACGTCCGCTTCGAAGGAACGGTTGTGGCGCTCCACTCCTTCGAGCTCCACGGGTTCTTCTTCCAAGAGGTAGGCGAATGCCTCGCCGTCCGGGCGCCACGAGTAGGACCCTACACCCATCGGCGCTTTCGTGATCTGCATCGCTTCGCCGCCGTCGATGGGAAGGACGAAAATCTGGGACTTCTCTTCCACCTTGAAAGGAAAGCCAGACTCGAACCGGAAGGAGACCAGCGGGGTCGTGAGACCCGCCGGCGCGTCAGTACCTTCTGGGTGCCGGTGGCCACGTCGACGAGCACGAGCTCCGCATCGTAGCGGTTCTCGTCGAAATTGGCGCGGGAGACAATCACGATGACAGAGCGGCCGTCAGGTGCAATCTGCGGATCGGAGAGTCGTACGATCCTGCCGATGTGGTCGAGCCCGAACCGCTCGGCGGCAGGGGCAGTGGAAACAAACAAGAGCGACAGCGCAAAGAATCGAAGGAGCGAGACGATAGCAAAGCCTCCAAGTCGGAATCGGTGGCCTATGCTATTCCTGATGCCAGGTCCAGTCAATTTCTGGACTTCGGTCATTTGAGAAGGATGACTGGGTCATGCATTGTAAGGTCTCAACGCCATCTACGTTGACCAGTTTCAAATGTTGAACCGCCTCGGACGATACCGTTTCACTCTCGTCCACGAGCTCCGCCGACATACGGGTACAATAGCAAACGACCGGAGCCCCCTCCTCGGGTTCGAGTCATTGTCTCGCGATGCACCGATTCTGAACCACTAACTAACCCTGAAGCGACAATAAATGAGCGAAATCAGCTTTGGCAGACGCAACAAAAGCCATGATAGTCGCGGCTATTCTTGGGAAAAGGGTCTGTGATTCACTCATCAATGAAGCAGTTATAAATGTGTCTTTACGGAATGGCTTTGTTGGCTCGTGTTCGCTTCAGGGCGAACCCTAACCCGAGTTCACGAAATCTACGCAAATTACTGGAAAAAAAGGGACAGGTCCGTTTTTGGTGTACCGTTTCGCTTTGCCAAAAAGGGACCTGTCCCCGTTTTTCCTGCAATTTACCCTGAGTTTATTGTCGGATTAGGGCTAAGGCCACCGCCAGAATAGCGAGTGCAAGGGTCGAAGTCTGAGGAAGAGGTTGTAGGCGCTGTTTGAACATGGCGCTAGTCGGATGGTGTCGGCTTGCTTTACGAAATATCGGCAAGCCAGCAGAGGATTGCCATACTTCACTCAGAAGTCAACCAGGCTAGAGCCGTCTGAGGATCGAGTACCGGTACTGGAGAATCCGGGAAGCCGGCCGGGTCCCGACTCACGATCGCATCACAGTCTGCGGCTTGTGCGGCAGCGGCACAGACGGCGTCTCCAAAGTCCGGCCAGGACAAGGTGAGGGCGGTCCTGATTACTCCACCGTTCACGGGAGCAATCTCCAGGACTTGGACAATCCCGTCTAGGGCTTGTCTCGCTACCTGGCCCCCCCCTTAGCCGAGTTGGGATTCGTGAACTCGGCCCAATGAAGCAGTGGGGAAGTGTGTCGCCTTCGTGGTCCTAGGCATCTGCACGTTATGCTCAAAATCCGCAGCTCATGGTCCAAAACCCGCACGTCACGCGGGCCGGCTAATGGCCGGAGCAGTGGAGGCACGATCGGTCTTCACCAAATAAGGACAATAATATGGTACAATGAACCATCATGAATATAAAGGAATCGATCAAGCCGATCACTTACATGAAAACCAACGCTGCCGACATATTGGCGACCGTTTCCGAGACCGGACGACCCATCATCATCACACACAACGGCGAAGGAAAGATGGTCATCCAGGATATCGAGTCCTACGAGGCCATGAAAGAGACCATCGCCATGCTGAAGTTGGCAGCCCAAGGACAAAAGTCGGCGGAACGAGGAAAGATCAAGCCGGCTCGCAAGGCTTTTGAGGCAGTAGAAAAGCGAAGAGTTAAGCGTCGTGGCTGAGTACGAGGTCTTCCTCACGGCAGAGGCGGAGGCCGACCTGGATGAGATCATCGAGTACATCGAGCATCACGATTCTACCGAACGAGCAGATTATGTGTACGATAAGATTAAGCAGACTGTCCTCAAGCTCGAGAAGCTCCCTGGGCGGGGTCGTGTTGTGCCCGAGCTTAGACAATGGGGCATCATTGACTATCGCGAGATCCTATTTAAACCGTATCGGATTCTATATTTCGTCGCCGGCAAACGAGTCATCGTGCACGCAATACTTGATGGTCGGAGGGGAATCGAGGAACTGCTCAGTCGGAGATTTTTGCGCTAACTACTTTTCCTTACCAAAATCCACCCAGATCGTTCCGGTCGCTTCGTGCGGTTCGTTCGAAGCAGCAAGTCACCGGGCAAGTTTACCGGGGAAGTCACCGGGGAAGTTCGACGTGTACTGCAAGCCCGCACGGGAGAGATGCAGCGCCGCGAGCTTCAGGAGGCTCTGAACCTGAAACATGAAGACCACTTCAGGAACGCTTACCTGGTTCCCGTCCTCGACCCAAACCTGACCGAGATGACCACTCCCGACAAGCCTCGCGGCGGCAAACAGAAGTACCGCCTGAGCGACAAAGGCGCGGGGGGTGGCTGGACAGACACGGCGGCACCCAATGAAAGCAGAACAGGGCGACAAGGCCCTCCACCAGAAGTTCGTCACCGAGGCTGAACGGCTGGTCTTCTGGCACAATCCAAACGGAAAATTCGCTGACTACGTTACGGGTGGCCTCGGGGAGCAGCTCGCGGATGTCCTCGAATTACCGCCTTCGCATTTCGACCGGGGATTATCGGCCGGAAGAATCGGATCCGATTGGCGCAACCTATGAGAGCTTCGCGGCGCAGGTGCGGAGGAACCGTCATCGCGGACGAGATCCACCTTGGTGCACGTCGTCACCCGTGCTAGATTCGCTCCCGACAACCGGTTTCGGCAAATCTATTGGGTTTGTGAAACCCCGCTTTCGTGTCTTACTTGGAGAACAAGACATATAAGATGGGTTGGAGTACTCGAGCATTCTTGGTCGATGAAGCCGGCGGAATCCAAAGATTTCCCTATGCGCGGTTCAAGCGTCTGTGGGATGGTGATCCGGCCGAGCAAATGCCGGACTTTGCCGGACAATTCCTTTGTGTCGCCATTGCCTACATCGAAACTCACAATAGAAGACCGTTGTGCATACGGCATGTGGACTACTTACGAATAAAATTGGACAAAAAGGGACGAATCGCCAAAGATTGGATTCAGTCCTCAATGAGGCTCGCCTCGGATAGCGTCGATTGGTCTTGGCTTCAAAAAGAATCGGGCGGTCCCAAAAATCTTATTCCTGCCGGGCACTTGTTCTCACGAAAACGGTACAAACATGAGTTTAGCTGGGAGCCCACCAAGTCCCAGAAAGATGAAATTTTGAATAAGTCTCTGATGTAAGAGAACGACAATTGAAGTGCGAATTGCCCGAGGAGACTTAGGGTCCAGCCAAAAATAAGTTCCCTTTTTCGGGCGAAGAGGCGCCCCGGCAATTCGCGTTCCGGTAGTCCCGAACGAGTCTTCGAGGCGGGGCGCCCGGCTGGCAAGGCGCGAGGAGTGAAGAATATCTAGATATTTGAGCTTCGAGCAACACAGCCAGGCGGGATGGATCGGCGTCCTAAAATGGGAAGTTATTCTTGGTTGGGCCCTTAGTGGTCTGGGCCGGACAGTTCGATCGAGATGGATGATCTACGCGTCAGCAAATAGAATTCGACGCCGAAGTCGTGAGTGGCTTAGAGAGTGATACTCGCTGAAATGCAGTTGCTTGATGTAGAGCAAATAAGCATTTCGCGGTTGATGTGAAAAACTGGAAGAGAATACCGATTATGGCCATGCTTGCCTTTCATGCCTTGTTTCCGGAAGAGGCCCAGCGCGAATGCCGCACCGTGACTCCCATGGACTACGATTCTTTGCCGAATCATATGTTCGTTTTCCTCGAGGCCTTTTGCATCGAGCCGCATTGCGACTGCCGCCGCGTGATGCTGAACGTGCTCGACTCGGAAACCGAGACCCAGGTGGCTTCTATCAACTACGCTTTCGATCCGCCTGAGCCACCTTACGACGATGAGGGCCAGATGTTTCTAGACCCTCTGAATCCTCAATCAGAGCTCTCCGAGGCCCTCCTGGCGATGTTCGCAGAACTGATCGCAAAGGACCGCGACTACCATGACCGGCTCGTTCGTCATTACGAGATGTGGAAGCGCGCCGTCAACGATCCCGAACACCCCGCGCATGAGACGATTAACACAGCAGAACCCGGATACGGTATCCTGCGGAACCAACAGCCAACGCGGCGTTCAGAGCAAAAAATTAGCCCCAACGAACCCTGCCCCTGTGGCAGCGGGCGCAAATACAAGAAGTGTTGTCGGATATAGCGGTCATGACGACAACAT
>CAVROO010000007.1:0-255831 GCA_963722765.1 uncultured Acidobacteriota bacterium | reverse complement strand
GCGTGATCCGCTAAAACTCGGTACGGGCACTGATCTCCATGATCTGGGCACTGGAGCAACAACCTCTTCCTCGAGTCGGCCTTGAATGGGCTCGAATGGACGCTGTCTGCTTGGGCGAGTATCTGGCCCCAGTATGCGGGCCACTGCTGGCGGAAGTGCTGGTATCGAATGCAGGCTGGCGGCGACTACGCAGCAAGCCGGTAGTCGTGGTGCAATCCGTTCAGCACGGGAATGGCCACAAGCCTACCACCCACCGGCTTCGGCTCAGCCAACGCGGGATCAGGATCCGGTATTCCGTATAATCCCTGATGGACGCGGCCGTGGTTATACCAGCGGATGAATTCGGTGAGTAAACACCGAAGATGACGCTCATTCCATATCAACATTCGGTCGAGACACTCTCGGCGAAGCGTCCCGATCAGACGCTCGATGTGTGCCGCTGCATTGGGTGCGCCGTAAGGGATCGGAATGCCCCGGATGCCCATCACCCGCCATAGCCACGCATCGAATGTAGATCGACATGATATCCTCTTGCCCGCTCTCTCCACTCTCAGCGGACGACCGAGTTGGCCGAACTTCCCGTCGTTATCATGGATCAGGAATTTGGGCTGTTCCTCGAAGCAGGCGTTCCTGACCTGTTGTTTCGTCCACTCGAGCGTTGGGTGCTCAGTCACGTTGAAGTGGATGACCTTTCGACTGGCGAGCTCCATGATGACTGAACACGTAGAGAACACGAAATCCGATCGTGTGTTGCACGAAGAAGTCACAAGTCCACATGGCCTTGGCCTGGTTCTTCAGGAAGCTTCTCCAGGCTTGGGAATCGCTGGGCGGGCGCCTTTTGACCATGTATCTCCGGACGGTCGAGGAGGCGTGGCGGACGGCGAACTTCATCTCCAACTCCAGGGCGATGCGATCCTCGCCGTACTCGGGATGATCGGAGGATATTCGCCGGATGAACTCGATGTGCTCTCTTAGGAATCGCCGGTCTGCCCGACTTGCCCTGGGATTTCCTCCGCCAGAACTCCCGAAACTTCCTCTTCCTCCATCGGATTACCGTCTCTGGTTTCACGAGGATCAGCTCGGATGCCCAGTCTCTCCAGACCTTTGGAGAGCAAGCGACCAGAACAGCCGATCCCTGTTTCTCAGCCTCGGCTTCTTCGCCTTGCGCTTGTACACGCTGAGCTGCTGTCTGAGCGCGAGAATCCGGAACCAAGACCACCCGGTTGAACCACGCGAAGACAACCAGATTGAGAGCTGGTACGACCACGAATATAAGTAGAGTCTTCATGACGGGAGCATGAAGGCCCGGAACTCGAAATTCCAGTGAAATCAGTCGGTACGGAGTTTTCGCGGAGCACGGGGGTCGAGCCGAAGCAGGAATAGGCTTGACAGAAAAGGTTTATAAGTGCATGATAAGTGCATGGCTGTTAAGACGATCACGATCGATATGGAGGCATACGAGATCCTCTCCAGATACAAAGAGGGTGGAATGTCGTTTTCCAAGGTCATCAAAGAACAACTCGGCCGCAAAACCGGACGTGATCTCCGCCGGATCTTGGAGAGCCTTGAAATGAGCGGTGCCACAGTGGATTCCATTGACGCACAAGTCAAAGCTCGTCGGCGAAGCCGGGCAAGAGCTCCCAAGCTGTGATTCACCTTGACACTTCGTTCTTGGTCGATTTGCTGCGCGAGTCCGCTCGTGGGAAGCCCGGACGAGCGACTACCTTTCTTGGAGAGATCGAGGAAGAAAAGCTTGCAGCCTGCGTACATGTTCAGTGTGAGCTCTATTCCGGCGCCGAGCAGTCAAGCCGTCCTGAGGAAGAGCGGCACCGAGTTGACCGGCTCTGTCAAGGATTCACCATCATTTATCCAGACCATCGATTTCCATATGTGTACGCTCGTTTGCTGGCTACTCTGGAGCGGGCGGGGCAACGTATTGGAAATATGGACCTCTTGATCGCGACATCTGCCGTCATCTCTGAGGCTCCTCTGGTCACGGGCAATGTCGGTGAGTTCTCTCGAATAGTGGGCCTTAAGCTTTTAGTATATTGATCTTTCCCGGTATCGGATTCTCAGCCGGAACGATATCGGAATGCCGACAAATAATTCGGACAGGTGACCGAAACGGGAATTTCGCCGTCGTTATCTCCCCCGTGATCCGCGAAAACCCGGTACGGACACTGATCTCCATAATCTGGGCACTGGAGCAATAACCTCTTCTCTCGAGTTGGCCTGGAATGGGCTCGAATGGACGTTGTTTGCCATAGAGAGTATCTGCCCCCAGTATGCGGGCCACTGCTGGCGAAGTGCTGGTAGAAGTGTTGGTATCCGATCGCACGCTGGCAGCGACTACGCAGCAAGCCGGTAGTCATGGTGCAATCCGTTGAGCACGGGAATGGCCACAAGTCTACCACCCACCGGCTTCGGCTCGGCCAACGCCGGGTCGGGATCAGGTATCCCGTTCAATCCCTGATGCACGCGTCCGTGGTTGTACCAGAAATTGAATTCGGTGAGAGTACACCGAAGATGACGCTCATTCCAAATCAACATTCGGTCGAGACACTCTCGACGAAGCGTCCCGATCAGACGCTCGATGTGTGCCGCTGCATTGGGTGCGCCGTAAGGGATCGGAATCCCCCGGATACCCATCACCCGCCACAGCCACGCATCGAATGTAGATCGACACGATATCCTCTTGTCCGCTCTCTCAACACTCAGAGGACGACCGAGTTGGCCAAACTTTCCGTCGTTGTCGTGGAGCAGGAACTTGGGCTGTTCGTCGAAACATGCGTTCCTGACCTGTTGTTTCGTCCACTCGAGCGTTGGGTGCTCGGTCACATTGAAGTGGATGAGCTTTCGACTCGAGAGCACCATAATGATAAACACGTAGAGAACACGAAATCCGATCGTGTGTTGCACGAAGAAGTCACAAGTCCACATAGCCTTTGCCTGGTTCTTCAAGAAGCTTCTCCAGGCTTGAGAATCGCTGGGCGGGCACCTTTTGACCATGTATCTCCGGACGGTCGAGGAGGCGTGGCGGATACCGAACTTCACCTCCAACTCTAAGGCGATGCGATCTTCGCCGTACTCTGGATGATCGGACGAGATCCGCCGGATGAACTCGATATCCTCTCTGGGAATCGTCGGTCTGCCCGATCTGCGCTGGGATTTGCTCCGCCAAAACTCCCGAAACTTCCTCTTCCTCCATCGGATCACGGTCTCTGGTTTCACGAGGATCAGCTCGGATGCCCAGCCTTGCCAGACCCTGGCGAGCAACCACCAGAACAGCCTGTCCCTGTTGCGCAGCCTTGGTTTCTTCGCCTTGCGCTTGTACACGCCGAGTTGCTGTCTGAGAGCGAGAATCCGAACCAAGGCCACTCGGTTGAACTATGCCAAGATAACAAGGTTTAAAGCTTGTACGACCGCGAATATAAGTAGAGTGTTCATGACGGGAGCATGGAGCCCCGGAGTTCGAAATTCCAGTGAAAACACAGCCGTACGGAGTTTTCGCGGATCACAGGACGGACTGGGAGCTGAAGTTGAAGCCACCTGTCAACCGTACACTCAAAAGGCGGAGGAGTTATTTCGTCATCGTGTATCACTACTCCATGAGCACACCAAAGACATCTGGAACTCTGATTCGCCATCGACAACCCAGAACTGACATAGGTCCTTCACCGTGCGTGACCCACTGCCCGCCGGTCGAGTGGCGATCGACAGACGCCCATCTCAAGGTATAATAGTACTATTCCTGTACCTTTAAATAAGTACCTTTAAATAGGAACCTCTATACTCCTATGCCGACTCTGTTCTGGATCGATATCCTTGCGCTGGGCGTTTCGACGGTTATCGCTTGCTCGCTCATTGTCACTGTTCTGGCCAGCGGACCTCGTCGTTCCGTCAATCGGTTATTCGCTCTTTTCGCCTTTCTCGTGCTCCTCTGGGCGATCTCCTCCCTCGGTCTGAGGCTGTCTCTCTGGTCGAAGCGGGGGAACCCACAATTGTGGGCCGAGTTCGCTGCGCTCGCTTTCGTTCTGATTGGAATCGCACTGTTGGTGTTTACGTCCCGCTATGTGAAGCATACCTCCCGCTGGCCCGATTGGATCGCTCTTCTCGGATTCGATCACCGTCGCCGCCTTGTCCGTGCCTCTGTTCGAGCATCGACTGGTGCTTGTTTCCCACTTGCATGCCAACGGCTCGACGACCCTCGACTACTCCATGCTTGGGTACTTCGCTGCGGCACTTCCCGTCTTCTTCATGTTCGGCTCGCTGGCTCTCTTTCAGCTCAGCCGTTTCCGGCTCTCGGAGCCCTATCTTCCTGTGAGTGTTTTAGTCCTTCTGTTGGGAACGATGGTGGGCGGCCTTCTGGATGTTTCCCTGCCCGTTCTGTCGATCACGAATACCGCCAGCGTCTTGGTCCTAGGGTACGGTGTCATCACCCGTCAATTGCTGAATCCGCTACGGGAACGGGCTACCCGGCTGGAGCTATTGGCCCAACTCGGCCGCAGCACGACCGCCACACTGGAGCTCGATGAGCTCCTCCACCGGACGGTTCAGCTCATCCGGAAAGCCTTCCGATACGAAGGTGTGTCGATTCTGCTAGTGGAGGGTGAATTCGTCGTCCTTCGAGCCAGCACCTTTGCGGAGCCCGAATTGGGAGAGGGTCGCCTGCGGTTGCGCATCGGCACGGAGGGAGTCACCGGATGGGTGGCCGCACACGGAGCTCCGGTCCTGTCTCCCGATGTGTCCAAAGACAGCCGTTTTGTAGCTTCGAAGGATCGGAAAACGGAGTCCGAGGTCGCGGTGCCCATCCGACTCAAGGACAAGGTTATCGGCGTCCTGGACGCGCAGAGCAACGTAAGGGAGGGCTTCACTCAGGAGGACGTCTTCACGCTCCAGACTGTCTCGGATCAGCTCGCCATTGCCATCGAGAACGCTCGTTTGTACGAGGCCGCACGGCAGGAGCTGGCGGAACGCGAGCGGGCGGAACGGGTTCTAAGGGAGTCGGAAGAAAAGTTCCGCAATCTGGCGGAGCAGTCCCCGAACATGATCTTCATCAACTCCCACGGCCGGCTGGTTTACGTGAACCGACAGTGCGAGCCAGTGACGGGATACACCAGGGAGGAGCTCTACGATCCGGAGTTCGACATTTTGGAGCTGATCGCTCCGGAGCACCGCGAGGTGGTCATCGCCAGCTATCGTCGCCATGCGGCTGGGCAGGACGTGAAGCCGTATGAATACGCCCTGTGGACCAAGACCGGCAAGAAAATCCACGTGATCCTCACCTCGAAGTTGATCACCTACGATGGCCGGACCGCCATGTTGGGTATCGCCACCGACATCAGCACGCGGAAACGCACCGAGCGCTTCCTCGAAACACTGAACACGGCAAGCCTGGCGATGGAAAGAGCGCTGAGCCCCGAACAGATCTTCGAGATCGCGGGGGACGAATTGAAACGCCTCGGCCTCTCGGCGGTGATCCTCCTCGCGGACGATGAGAGGAAAACTCTGCGTACGGTCTATGTCTCTTATGACACCGAGGCCAAGGAACGGGTCGAACGGCTGACCGGCATTCGCATCGACGACCTCTCGCTATCTGTTGCCGAGGAGCATGCTCTCAAACGAGTGATCGACGCGAGAGAGACGATCTATATGTCCGACCACGTACCGATTTGGAGCGGACTTCCGCGGCGTCTGGAACGATCGATGCGTCGCGGATGCGAGATACTCGGATTTAGCAGGTCGGTTGCTTGTCCTCTTTGGATAGAAAGCGAGGTTTTCGGTCTCCTGTTCGTCGAGTCTCCGGACTTGAGCGAGGAGGATGCCCCTGCCCTGACCGCCTTCGCCAATCAGATGGCCGCGGCCTGGCGCAAGACGAGACTACTGCAAGATCTGCAAACCAGTCTGGAAGAGTTAGAGGAGACGCAGGCTCAGCTCCTGCAGTCTCAGAAGATGGAGGCCATCGGTCGGTTGGCGGGCGGAGTCGCCCACGATTTCAACAATTTGCTTACCGTCATCAGTGGCTATACGGACGTACTGCTTTCGAAGGTTGGAGCGACGGAATCGATGCGTAAAGAGCTCGTGGAAATCGAGAGCGCCGCTAAACGGGCCGCGCGACTCACAAGCCAGCTTCTGAACTTCAGCCGCCGACCGGTTCTCGAGCCGGAGATCCTCGATCTCAACCAGGTCATTGAAGCTATGGAGGAAATGCTGCGGCGCCTCATCGGGGAGCATATCGAGTTGACCCTGGCCATGAACGCGAGTCCCTGCCGGGTGGAGGCCGACCGGGGTCAAATCGAGCAGGCCTTGCTGAACATGGCGGTAAATGCCCGCGACGCCATGCCCGACGGCGGTACGCTCGTCATCGGAACGGCCAATCATGTCGTCGATCCCTTGCACAGCGGTCCAGACATCGAGGCCAGCTCCTACGTCAAGCTTTCGGTCGGCGATACCGGCCACGGCATGGACGAGGATACCCGGACGAAGATATTCGAACCGTTTTATACTACGAAGGAAATCGGGAAGGGTACCGGCTTGGGTCTCTTCATGGTCTATGGGACCGTCAAGCAGATCGGCGGCTCCATCCATGTGGAGAGCAAACCCTTTGGAGGCACCACCTTGACGATATTGCTGCCCCAGGTGCCGGCAACCGGGGATCCGCGGTCGCTGGAGTCTGATCGACCGGAGCGGCTCGACGGTGCGGAAACGATCCTACTGGTCGAAGACGACGCCGCCGTCCGCCGGTTGACCGGTCAAGTGCTTCGCAATCAAGGTTACCGGGTTCTGGAGGCGGATCGGGCCCTCGAAGCAGTCACCATCAACGAAAGATTCTCGGAGCACATCCACCTCCTGATCACGGATATGATCATGCCCGGGGGCATGAACGGCCGGGACCTCGTCAACCGGCTGCTCGGTTCGAGGCCCGACACGAGTATCCTTTACATATCGGGATATTCGGAAACGGAGATCCTCCCGCCGAACCATGAGTCCAGTCGGCATCTTCTTCCCAAGCCTTTTTCGCCCCAGACCCTTCTGCAGGAGGTTCGACGGATCCTCGATTCCGCCAAGACTTGCTGAACGGAGCCTGAAACGCCGACCGGTTCGGAGTTCCGATTCAACACTCGCGAGCCATTGTTAGTCACCGGAGCTCTCGGTATTGATGGTGTCATTCATCATTGTTGATCCGGACGGGACTGCAGGCAAGAGCCAAGACAAAGTGCCGGGTATGGAATCGCTTCTAGCGGCCAGCACGTATCTCGTCATGTCCAAAAACCGGAACGGAGGCCAAAGCTTTATCTCGTGTGCCGTCTCAAGACCAGCGTCAGCCGACTCTACCCTCGTGGGCTCTTGTCGGATGCTACCAGGGACGGCGGAGCGCCTGCCTCTATGGTTTTTGACGGAGGCGTCGCGTTGACTTTCGCAACCGCGCGGAGTACTTCAACTACGCGGCTTCGCGGTAGTAGTAGTTGAGCAAGCCACCCAATCGCTGGCGACACCGGACGCCGCCGTGACGATCTTCAGCGCCCTCGTCGGGCTCAATCAACGTGTTGCCGAGCCCTTGATGGTTACGCTCTCCATGATAATGACGAACGAATTCGGCCACGGCACGCCGCAAAGAACGCTCTCCGAAGAAGATCATCCGATCCAGGCACTCAGACTTGATTAAGAGAACAAACCTTTCGGCGTATGCGTTCAAATTCGGCGAACGGTGCGGCAGCCGAATGACGTCGGTTCCAGAGTGCTCGATCAAGTTGCGAAAGTCGGTGGTGAACTTGTTGTCGCGGTCCAGGATGAGGAATCGTTTGTCGAGTAAAAAGCCGTCGACCGGGTCGGTGAGAATCCGGCCCACCTGCATCATGAAAGCGCTGTCAGGCCCGGGAGTGATTCCCGCAATGTGCACTTTTCGCGACGAGAGCTCGATCACGAAAAGCACGTAGTAGGTCACAAGGCTTCCGAGCATCGATACCTCCACCGTGAGAAAGTCGGTGGCGGCAAAGCTTTCCCCAATGCGCTTTCAGGAACGTACTCCAGGGGATTCTCTTGCCTCTATCCGGCGCAGGCGCTATCCCGTGTTCCCTCAGAATGTTTGCGATGGTTGTGGTCCGCAAAAAGTAGATCCGCCTTTGATTCCAGGGATTAGAGCTTCTAGAATCATTCGTTTCGGTTCGGCCCGGCCGGCTTCTCATCACCACTGTCTTAAGATTTCGGCTTGATCGTTTCAAGTCCGCCGCCACTTCATGGCAGCTCACTCGAGCGGGAAACGCCCGGCTTTAATCCATTCGGCGCGCTCGATGAGTCGCTCGAACGCGTTGAGTCTGAGGAATTCAACCGTCGTTCTCCCCTCCGGCGTCGTACCAATGATGCGAACACCGTCCATTTCGAAATGATCCGACCATCGCTGGACTCTCGGATTGAAGAGAGAAGTGACTTCACCGGTTTGCGGGTTGACCGACGTTATGTCGCTTCCCTTCCGCCGATTGCACAAGGTGCATGAGAGCGCGAGATTGTTCACGGTCGTCTCTCCACCGTGTTTTTCGGCGATCACGTGATCAATCTGATGGGTAGATGCAACAAGATCCTGGTGCACGAGACAGTATTCGCAGCAGCCACGAGTTCGCTCAACCACCACGCGGCGAATCGCGGCCGACGGTCGGGTCATCCACTTTGTTTCTTGAGCGTCTTCGCCTTCAGAAGACGCACCAAGTGCTCGAAGTGTTCGAAGCCGTCCAACTCAGCAGACTCGTCTTCTGTCAGCATGCCTTGTCGATTCTTTTCCAGGAGGGCGTCTAGGCGAGACTGCTTCTCCTTGGACATACGAAAAGAAGACAACCGCACGGCGTCCGCAGTGTCCGCCAAGAGGTTGACCAGTTCATCATAAACAGCCAATTCTCGAGTCGAACTCATCTCCGCCTCCATCCATCATGCGCATACACAAGTTAATTATACGTGATCCCGATCCGGTTCGCTTCCGGCCGAGGGTACTGTCAAGTTGAGACGCTGACTGGCAGACTGGACCCATGAATGAGAACGCGCCGTGCTACCGAGGATATTGATTTCCGGACGAAATCATCAGCCACGCCGTCTGGCTGTACCACCGCTTCTGCCTCAGCTTTCGAGACGTGGAGGATCTGCTCGCCGAGCGCGGCGTCACGGTTTCCTACGAAGCGATCCGGCTTTGGTGCCTCAAGTTTGGTCCGGAGTACGCTCGTGGCCTGAAGCGTCGGCAGGGTCGGTTGGGCGACACGTGGCACTTGGACGAGGTCTTCGTCACGATCCAGGGCGAACGGCAATATCTCTGGCGTGCGGTGGATCAAGATGGTGATGTGTTCGATATCCTCGTCCAGCCTCGCCGTGATCGGAAAGCCGCCAATCGCTTCTTTCGCAAGCTATTGAAGGGGCAATGCCGCGTGCCTGGGCGGCTGGGTTACCGATAAGCTGAGAAGCTACGCGGCCGCTCATCGCGAGGTCATGCCATCGGTAGTCCATACCACCAAGCAGTACGCTAACAACAGAGCTGAGGTTTCCCACGAGCCGACGCGTCAAAGAGAGCGACAAATGCGACGGTTCAAGTCTCCTGGACAGGCGCAACGATTCTTGACCGTGCATGGACTCGTCCAAAACCTCTTTCGCGTCGGACGTCACCTGTTGCGAGCTCCCCACCATCGAGAGCTACGAGGTCGCGCCTTCCTGGTTTGGCACGCGGCAACGTGTGCCTGATGCCATGAAGAGGGCAACAGTTGACAGGGCAGTCGCTCGTTTCAACACCCGTCAACTTGACAGTACCCCTACCATACATACCGCCGAATCCGAGAACGAGATTTCAGATCTTCGATCCACTGATTCACTCGATCGTTGAACTTCCTCTCCACTAGAAGGCTTCGGATTCGTTCATCGAGCGACTCGCGGCTCGGGAGCTCTTCGCCGGATGTTTGGAGCTCGGGCAGAAGCTCTTCCTCGTAGAAACCCTGAATCTCTTCCTCCGTCACGTAGACCAAAAATCGGAAGCGCCGTTCCAGGTAGAGGTTGATGGTAAGCTGCTTCTTCAAGAGTTGTTCGAGCCCGTCTGCATTGAGCCCTTGAAGCTCCATGGCGCGACGAAAGTCGTCGGCCGAAGGGTAGGAGTCCCGAAGTGAATCGACGGCGAGACGTAGATCCTCGGGAGACACCTGAATTCCCGGGTAGCGTTTGATCTCGCGCTCGATGAGGTGATTCTCGATCAAGGCCTCGAGCGCGTCGGATAAAGCGAGCGCGTCGTTTCCCCGGAACCTGGCGAGCTCGACCGCTCGCTCCGCCTCGGTGAGGGTGATCGCGTAACGGTCCACTACGGCCACGATTCGATCGACTACCTCGGCCGCAGTAAGGCACGGCTGTAGGCTCAGTCCGAGGCCGAGCGATAGGAAGAGAAATCTAAAACGCATGTCCCAAGCTCACGTGTACCCGGCTGCGCGGTTCTCCGGGACGGATGTCGATCTTGAAACCCCAGTCCACCCGAAGGGGGCCCAAAGGCGTATCGTAACGAAAACCGAAGCCTGCGTTATAGCGCCAATTCTTGGGCAGGAGAAATCCGAAATTGATGTTCGACAGTCGTCGATAAACGGCTCCGTTGTCGGAAAACACGACTCCACGGAGTTTTCCGGCGATGGGGAAACGCAGTTCGAGATTGAGCAGGGTCAGGACGTTTCCACCCACCGGATTTCCGAAGGGATCTTTGGGGCTCGCTTGATCCAGCCCGAAACCTCTCAAGGTGTTGGCCCCACCGGCGAAAAAACGCTCGGTAATGGGCATCAATGCGTCGCGGTCATCCCGGAACGTCTGTCCGATCCCCAGGCGCATCCCGACGACTCCCACCATGGTCTTTGGTAGCCCGAAGTAGAAAAACTGCTGTGCTAATCCCTTGATGTAGGGAGATTTAGAACCCAGTATCTTAGCGGAATACTCGAGATCGAGGAGTCGAAACTGTCCGTCCGAAGGCGTGAGCGCGTCGTTTCGCGTATCCGTAACCTGGGAGACCGAGACGGAAGAGAGCCGGAGGTTGCGGAACTCCTTGGGTAACTCCGAGGGAGGTATCTCGAGGGAGTTGACCTCGGTCAGGTTGAAGTTGTATCGGAAGAAATAGTTTCGCGTCGCAGATTCGCGTTTAAGGACCTGAAAACCGGCGCCCACCCGCCGGTAGTCGAAACTGGTCCGGTCTTCTTCTTCGTAAAAGCCGGTAAAGAACACCGGAAGCTCCCATTTCAAGAACTCGGGCTGCCGGTAGGTCGCAATGAATCGGCCGCCACGAATACTCACGCGACCGAAAATATTGATCGTGCGGTTGAGTCCGAAAAGGTTGCGTCTGGTTATCTCTCCCTCGGCCCGCGCCAGATCCCGTTCGTTGTAACCGAACCCATAGCCGAAGCTGGTTCGTGGTCCTTCTTCGAGCCGGATGAGGATGTCACTCGTTCGACCTGAGGGATCGACTTCCAAGACTTCGACCTCAACGTCGCGAAACAGACCGGTGCCGATGAGCCGTTGGCGGGTCTCTAGCAAAGCTGCGCTCGACAATGGAGAGTTTGAATTGATCTTGATAGCGCTCGCAATCGCTTCTTCCTTCGTGACCTCGAGTCCGGTCACGATGACTTGTCCCACGTAGGTCTGTTCTCCCTCGGAGATTTGAAACGCTACGGCGACCTGCGTTCCCGTCTCATCGATCGAGCTACGCGCTTCCACATCCGCCTCTAGATAGCCACGGTTCCGGTAGAGACTGATGATGAGCTCACGGGCCTCCATGATTCGCGGAGCGTAAAACGGTGCGCCGACGAACAATCTCGAAGCCTCGAGGATCTCCGCGGAGGTTGAACCCCCCGATCCTTCCAACTCGATGGACTCGATAAAAGCTCTGGATCCTTCCTCGATTTGGACGATTAAATCTACTTCACCCGGCCTGCCTTCCCGTTCGGCAATTTGTCCATCCACGGATACCCGGTGGAATCCGCGCTCACGCATGGTGTTTCGGATCTGTTTGAGGTCTTCTTCCCAAACCCGGGGCCGGAAGGGTGTCTCACGAAGCGTCTTGGTCGTTGATGTCATGACGGATAACACCGAGTCGGCGGGAATCGTGGTCAGGCCGCGGACCTCCACAGCGCCTATCCGGTATTTCTCTCCCAGATCGACGAGGAACGTGAGAACGAGAGAGCGGCCTTCATCTGTATTGGTGCGTTTTAATGTAACGGCGATGTCGCGGTATCCGCGCTCCTGATAGTACTCCTCGATATTCCCTCGGGACTCTTCGACGATGTCGGACGACACGCTCTGCTCACGAATGATGGGAACCATCTGACGCAGGCTTTTGTCCGAAAGCTCGGCACCTTCGACCTCGACGGTCACCTGAGGGCCTAGATCGATCTCGAGATCGACGCGAACCGAGCTTGGGGGCTCTAGGATCTCGCGAATCTCCACTTGTGCCTGGTAAAAACCGTTGTCCTTCCATTGTGTGAGCAAACGATCGACCGCAGTATCCAAGTCCTTCCGCGAATAAAGCTTGCCTGCCGCCAACGGAATTTTCCGGCGAATGTCTCGTTCCCTGTGGACATAAGCGCCGTGCACGAAAAGCTCGCTCACCCGCGCTTGAGGACCGGGATCCACGTGATAGACAACTTCGACCCCCGATCCCTCGAACCGGGCCTCGGGCACGACCTGGGCGTTGTAGAAGCCCTCCCTGTGTAGCTCGCTTTCGATCTGACCGGCCACGGCCTCTGCGGAAGGCGCATCGAAAAGAGTACCGGGTTGAACGGAGCTTTGTTCCAGTAGCTCTTCTTGGAGTCGTTTCCAGTCCTCGGGATCCCCCGTCACGCCCTCGATACGAACTTCGGAGACTTTTAGGGCTGGGTAGAGACGAAAAGTGAGGGCTACGTCGTCGCCTTCGGGTTCGGCTTCGACCTTGATGTCGCTAAAGTCTCCGAGCGCGAACAGTTGCTTGATGGAGCGGCGTACCGCTTCCGGCCGGTAAGGCCCTCCGGCACGGATCTCGACCAAGCTCTGCGCCGCCTCGGGGGGGGTGCCGCCCTCGAGGACAATATCGATTGTGCTAACGAGCCGCCCTGCGTATTTCTCGGCCGCACTACTCCCCAGCAAGGCGGCGGTGAGAACGAAGACCGAGGCGACTCCCATTTCTTCCTCGAAAAATCAACTTGTAACGGTAGCTCGAAACGAGAGGCGGCGACCCATTCCCTCAAAAGCTCTTTCGAAAACGAAGGTCGACGCCGAGCGCTCCATCCTCGTCACGTGAGAAGATCCAGGAGATGGGACCTTCGGGCGTGTACTCGATGAGGATGAGCGTTTCCGTCGTTTCGTTCAGGTTCGTGGAATAGCTTATGCTGAGGTCGCGATAGATCTGCTTGCCGATACTGACCCGCGCCGTCGGATTCGCGAACTTACCCACGAGAAATGGATCGATGCTGACCCGATCCAATCCGAATAGCCTTTCCGCTCGGCGCCCCACTTCTTGTGTGAGCCGCTCCGTCAATAAGCTGGCCACTCCGACGCCGGCGACCTCTTCTTCTTCGCTGCCGATGAGAACGTCCCGTTCGGACGCACCGGCCAGAAGTCTCATGATGTCGATGGTTCTCAAGGGCGGGTCTGAAGAAAGCTCGGGAAAGAACCGGTCGGGCGTCCCGGTGAGCCTGAGCTCGATCATGTAGCTGCGAACCCGCGATTCGGCCACGATGTCGAAAAAAGGTTTGACGGCGGACGGGTTAACGAACTCTACCTTGCCGGTAACCAGGTTATATTTTTGACCGAGCAAGAAAAGCTCTCCCCGGAGCGCCTCCGCTCGACCGAGCAGAGCAGGCCGTGCAAAGGTTCCTCTCAGTTGTAGCTCGGCTCCCGCGTCAATTGTGGTGCGCGAGTTTTTTACTTTCAGGCTTCCGGGTGCCTGGATTTCCAAGTCGAGACGAAGGTTGGCGAGAGATTCCTCTTGATCCGCCGGGTCGATGAGATCGAAACCGGGTGAATCTTGGCTGATGAGGATCCCCGTCGCGAGATCGTACTCCCTCGACCATAGCGCCTCCTCCACGACAATGCGCCCACTAAGAAGCTGAGACTGCATCGTACCGTTCAATTGCAGGTCGGCGTTGACCGTAGCGACGAGTCCTTCCGGATATCTAAGGCGCAGTCCTCGACCGACTGCCGAAACCTCGAAAGAGTCCGGATTCAAGCCGCGGAGAGTGAGTGTGCCGGACAGAGAAACAGGGGCGCCGCCGAACCGTGCTTGAACATTGGGAGCTCGGATAGTCATGTTGTCGAACAAGATCCGTCCGTGAACGTCTCCAAATGCTTGGGGAAATCCGTGGGCTCGAAAAACTCCCGAGGCCAGATCGGCAAATCCCGAGAGCTGGGGGAATCCCAATTTCCCCGAATTCGGGCCGACAGATCGACTCTGCCTGATGAGGCAATCGAAGGATAAACGCTCTCCAAAATTTCGAGATTAACTGCTCCAAGGGCAACAATATCGATGTTGCCCCCGGTCGCGGGGAGAGTTCCGTGGATTTGGACTTCGGTACCTTGTCCGGACAACCGGAGTCTGTCCACTTCGACGGAGCCGTTCTCGAGTCGGATACCCACGGAATCACTGGAATCGAACGCGAATCCTCCAATCTCGGTCTCTAGGTCGGTTAACGTTGCTTCAGCGGTCCACGAATCGGCCTCCGTCAAGAGCCCGCTGAACGTGGCTTCTCCGTCGGAAAGTATTCGTAGGGATCCCGGCAATCTTGAGCGAAAGGCACGGAGCCAGAGTGCAAGGTCTGCTCTTTTCCAGCGCAAGCTTCCCTCAGCCGCTTTTTCGGAAGAGAGCTGCATTCGGGAACGGCCTTCTATCTCGAGCTCTCGGCCTTTGATAGAGACTGTCCCCGCGAGAGCGCCGCCGTCGGATTGAGCTTCCAGCCGCCCGGCGCCCAAGGGCGTGTCCTCGAGTCGCACCTCGGGGATATGGGCGAGCATTTCGAACTGAGGCGCTCGGAGGGTTCCCCCGAGTTTCAATTCGGCGCCGAGAGTTCCCGCGATATCCAGATGTGGGTTGACGAGCTCGCGGAGGGAAACATTACGGGCCGCCAGATTTCCATCGATCCCCTTCGTTGGGAGATCGACACGAATCCGACCCTCGAGTAAGGCATCCCCGCGAGCAACCCGAAGCGAGTCGATTAGCACATACTCTCCCAAGAAACGGCTCTCGGCGTCGACGCGGTCGAAGCGCATCCCACGCAAGGAGCCGGAGCTCAACGCTAAAGAGCCGTAGCCTTCCCAAAGGCTTGCTTCGGAGGTGACACTCCCTTGAGCAGAGAGTCGTCCTTCGATTTTCCATGGAACCGTGAGGAGGCGAAAGATATCGGCTGCGCTCCAGTTGTTGACTCGTCCGTGAAAGGCGAAGTCCTCCGGAAACGACCCGAGCTCGAGAGCGCCCCTCGCATCGATTCTTGCGTTGCGGTTGACGGCGCGAAACGAGTCGAATCGTAGCGTCTCGGAGCTCAGCGAACCTTGCCCTTCTACCTCCCCTAGCGGGACTCCACGGAAGACAACTTCCGAACCTCGAAAGCGGCCGTCGAAGCGCATTTTCGGAAAGCGGCCCTCCAGCCGGCCGGTCGTACGACCTCGTCCTTCAACCTGCAGCAACCGCGCCGGTATCTTGGGGTGGAGCATCGTCCGAAGCTCCCTCTGTAATTGGTCGGCGACCGCTATGTTCTTGATATCGAGCTCGAGGTTCATCTCCGCCGAGCCGCGTCTTGGGTAGGTCCCCACGAGCTTTGATGAGATCGAAGGGGTTCGAAGGCTAGCGGTCGTTACGGTTAGATCGCCGTCTTTGAGCTCTCCGCGAAGCTCGATTTCGGCGCCGGCAGAATCCTCTTTCGGTGCCTTTCCCGTGAGCTCGAATTCGCCCGATAAACGAGACGTCGCCTCTGTTGGGATTTCCAAGTGAGCTCGCCCGTCGATGGATGAGCTCAAGGGGCCTCGAAATCCAGTCAGGCCCGCGATGACCTCCTGAAGCGTCACGCTTCGAAATTGGATATCCATTTGGGCGGGATGATCTGCGACAGGGAGCATTTGGCGATAACCGAGTTGGGTTCGTCCGCGGGCAAAACTCCCTTCGGCGTCTACAAGTTCGAGCGCCGAACGGTCCCAGTGGATATCACCTCGCCATCCTCTCAGGGGCACTCCAGCAAAGCGGGCCTCTGGGACATCCAGTCGCCCGCGAAGGAGGTGCCAGCCCCGACCGGCTGAAAGATGGCCCTCGAAGCTTGCCAAGGACGCACGGGGGCCATCGGTCAGGAGGGGTAGTCCCAAGACGGAGACGGCGGCCGGACCTACCTTCGACTCAACAGTAAGGTCAACCTCGGCCCGAGGATCGTTTCCCAGCTGGATATCACCGGTCCCCTGAATCTCGTAGAAGGAACCGGCGGCACGGATCCCCTCCAACCGGAGTGCTTTCCCCGTTAGTCGGAGACTGGCCTCCAGAGCCCCGTCGAACGGCGGCCGGTCTTTGATTTGTAGTTGTCCTTTTTTATAGGTAATTAAACCTAAATATTGATTTGACCCTTGGCGATTGAGGTGCACGCGAAGCTCCGTAGCCTCGAGTTGCCAAGGGAGATTGTGGTTGCTGTAGACGACGTTCGCCCCGTCAAACTGGATACGATCGGCTTGAAAGCCGAATCCAGCTCTCGGGCCCACGCTCCGCTCCTGCTCGGAGCGTTCCCACAGGCCAGGCAAGTCAATTTTGCCCTGACCGTAATCCTGGATCCGTAAAACAAGCCCTCCCACATCGAGCAGCGAGAATTGAAGTTGCCTCTGGATGACCCCAGTGAGCTTCAGCTCGCCTTTCAAGGATTCAATCTCGAGCCAAGGGAGTTGCCCGCTTTGCTTTGGATGAACATGGAGACCTCGAAGCTCGAAAGAATTAGGTAATATTACATCGAATTGTTCAATGGTTACCTTTCGATCAAGTATGCGACTGGTCTCGTGTTCCATCCATCCCTGAACATGCTCGGAGTAATCAAAGAACAGGACGTAAAGAGCCAGGGCGAGGACGACAATCGCAAGTAGGGATGCACAGACTCCAACAATCCAGCCTATGGTACGGATAGCTAGGCTGCGGAGTGAGTTCATTAGGTATTTATACCTATTTATACCTATTTTAAGTTCCCTTGATTTTGAACAAGGGCTCCCTAGCTTCGACAGCCTGCCCCTCTTCGACCGCCACGGACTCGACAATGCCCGATAGTGGGCTTCGCACCTCGTTCTGCATTTTCATGGCCTCAAAAAGCAGGATGCCTTGGCCCGATTCCACCGTGTCGCCTAGTGAAGCGAGAAACTTGACAACCTTGCCGGGCATGGGAGCCTTGACCTCGACCGTTCCGCCTGGTCCGTCACGTCGGGCCCCCTTGCCGGAGAAGCCCGCGTCCTCGATCTCGAAGTGGAACCGCTCCCCGTCCAACTCGACCGTAACCTCCCCGTCATCGACGGTTACCTGAACCTCGTAAGAGCGTCCATTCATCAGAACGGAAAGTCCGCCCTGAGCCTGCTTTCCCACGTCGATATCCACTGTCTTCCCGTCGAGTTGGACGTTCACGCGGCCGTCCTTCTCGCCGACATCGAGGGGAAAAGTCTGATCTCCTGAAACCAGTGTAACCCGCTTCATAATCGACTCCATAATTGCTCGCGCCGGCCGGCCGATTTCCAGCCGGAGCTTTCCGAGGATCCGGGGCGCCGGTGGGACGGAGAGGGCTTTTTCCGGTACGCCGTAAGTGCGGCGGCGGCCATTGCGACTCGTCCTCGGTCGGTCGCGAGTGACTCGGCGCCTGCTTGGTGAACTCCTCCCTTCCATCGACGGTCCACGTAGTAGGTATCCATCTCACCGCCGACAAAATCGGGATCGGTGAGAACTCGATCGAAGAACGGAAGCGTAGTGGAGATGCCATCGACTCGGTATTCCCGGATAGCTCTCCGCGCACGGGCGATACATCCGTCCCGATCCTCACCCCAAACGATGAGCTTGGCGATAAGAGGGTCATAGTCGGGCGTGACTTCCCAGCCTGCGTACACCCCACTGTCGTCTCGGACCCCCGGGCCTCCGGCGGGCCTCAAAAAGTCGATCTTTCCAGGACAGGGAAGGAAATTCTGATAGGGATCTTCCGCCGTAATGCGGAACTCCATCGCCCATCCACGCGGAACCACATCTTCTTGGACCAAGGTCAGAGGCTCACCGGCTGCGACGTGGAGTTGGAGCTTGACCAAATCGAGGCCGGTCACCATCTCTGTGACCGGGTGCTCGACTTGAAGGCGGGCGTTCATTTCGAGAAAGTAGAAGTTTCGTTCCTGATCCACCAGGAACTCTACGGTGCCTGCATTTAGATACCCCGAACGGCGTGCCACTCCGACCGCGGCTTCACCCATGCGGGAGCGGAGCTCGTCGTCCAGCAGGGGTGACGGACACTCCTCGATCAGCTTCTGGTGCCTTCTCTGGATCGAGCATTCTCTTTCCAGGAGATGGACCACATTGCCCTCGGCATCAGCGATAATCTGAAACTCTACATGTCTGGGCCGGCTCAGGAAACGCTCGAGGTAGACGGAGGGGTTACCGAAGCTGGACCCGGCCTCCGACCGGGCCTGGGCCAGCAGCCCGGGAAGCTCTTCGGGGGTTTGAACAACGCGCATCCCCTTGCCGCCGCCTCCGGCTACGGCTTTGACGAGTAGGGGAAAGCCTACTCTCTCCGCCGCCTTCTGGACCGCGTCGGCATCGTCGGTCAGCTCCTCCGACCCCGGCACGATCGGGACACCCGACTTCGATGCGACGCGCCGTGCCGAGGCCTTGTCTCCCATCAGCGCGGTGGCTTCCGGCGTAGGCCCTATGTAGACCAGACCCTCTTCCCGACAACGTCTGGCAAAATCCGCATTCTCGGCCAGGAATCCGTAGCCGGGATGAACGGCCTCCGCCCCGGATTTTTTGGCTACGTCAATCACCGTCTCCATTTTCAGGTAGCTCTCCGTGGACGGCGCCGGGCCAATGTGATGGGCTTCGTCGGCGTAGCGAACGTGCAGACCGTCCCGGTCAACGTCCGAGTACACGGCAACGGTCTCGATCCCGAGCTCTCGGCAGGCTCGAGCCACGCGCACCGCGATCTCCCCTCGGTTGGCAATGAGTATCTTCTGAAACATTATTTCTCTCGACCTTTCTGCTTGCCGGTCCTAGTAGAGGCCCTACAAAGGTATATTCCCGTGCTTTTTCGGCGGATTGCGGTCCCGCTTGGTGGCCAGGCTGCCGAGGGCGGTCGTCAGCTTGCGCCGGGTCTTCCTCGGCTCGATGACTTCGTCTATGAAACCCCTTTCGGCGGCGATATAAGGATTGGCGAGCTTGTCACGAAACTCGGCGACCTTCTCCTTTCGAAAGGCCTCGGGGTCGTTTGCTTCGGATAATTCTGTCCGATAGAGGATGTTAACGGCGCCCTCCGATCCCATGACCGCAATCTCTCCAGTGGGGTAGGCGTAATTGATGTCGGTGCGAAGGTGCTTGGAGGCCATGACGCAATAAGCTCCACCATAGGCCTTTCTAGTGATGATCGTGATCTTGGGAACGGTGGCCTCCGCGTAGGCGTATAAAAGCTTAGCACCCTGGCGGATGATGCCTCCCCATTCCTGATCCGTTCCAGGGAGAAAACCGGGCACGTCCTCGAACGTAATCAATGGAATATTGAAGGCGTCGCAAAAACGGATGAATCGAGCTCCCTTGACGGAGGCGTTGATATCCAAAACCCCGGCAAGGATGGCGGGCTGGTTGGCGATGATCCCGACCGTGTGTCCCGCCAACCGGGCGAAACCAACCACGATGTTTTGAGCGAAGTGCTCGTGCACCTCCATGAAATCACCGTCATCGACGATCGCTCCTATGAGCTCCTTGATGTCGTAAGGGCGGTCCGGTTCGTCCGGAACGAGTCGGTCCAGCGATTCATCTTCGCGATCCGGCGGATCCGAGGTCTCCACAATTGGCGGCTCCTCCATGTTGTTCGAAGGCAGGTAGGAAAGGAGCTGTCGTATTCGATGGAGGCAGTGGCGGTCGTCGTCCGCCGTGAAGTGGGCCACACCCGACACCTCGTTGTGGGTCATGGCTCCCCCAAGCTTCTCCTTGGTCACCTGCTCGTGTGTCACGGCTTTGATCACGTCGGGACCGGTGACAAACATGTAGCTTGTGTCTTCGACCATGAAGGTGAAGTCGGTGATTGCCGGAGAATAAACCGCTCCCCCCGCGCACGGTCCCATAATGGCCGAAATTTGAGGTACGACTCCCGACGCCAGAGTGTTGCGGAGAAAGATGTCCGCATAGCCGCCGAGAGAAACCACACCTTCTTGAATACGGGCGCCCCCCGAGTCGTTGAGTCCTAAAATCGGCGCGCCCATCTTCATCGCAAGGTCCATGACCTTGATAATCTTCTCCGCATAGGTTTCGGAGAGCGATCCGCCAAAGACGGTGAAGTCCTGGGCGAAAAGATAGACGAGACGGCCGTCGACTCGGCCGTAACCCGTTATCACCCCATCGCCGGGGATGACGTTTTTGTCCATGCCGAAGTCGCGCGCTCGATGGGTCACGAAGCGGTCGAACTCCTCGAACGTGTCCGGATCGAGTAAAGCTTCGACTCGCTCTCGAGCCGTCAGTTTTCCGGCAGCGTGCTGGCGCTCGATGCGCGCCGCCCCTCCCGCTTCCTCGGCTCGACGATTCTTCTCTGCAAGCTCCGCGATTAGATCCTTGTGTGTCATGGTTCCCTCGTTGTTTCTTTCGATACCTTGTCTCGACGAGAGTGACATGAGCTCGAGTGAGAGCTCGAGAGTCGGAGACAGGGCGGCTAAAATAAAAAATTATAACCTGTTATGGGTTGCGGCGGGATCGCGACTACCGTCGGCAGGGGGTCTCTTAGATTCAGGGCCGCTCTGCGGACCGGGCGGAGGCGACTCGGCTGCGTGGGCTCTCGTTCCATGGATCGGCGCGATCCACAGCGCTCACCCTGTAATAGTAGACGACTCCCGGCTCCGTGGTGCGGTCGGTGTAGCTAGCCAGTGGAACGGGTTGCTCGGTCACGGGCTCGAAAGGTCCCTCAGCGTCGTCCGAACGATAAACGAGATAGCCGCCCAGATCCGCGGCCGGAACATCGTCCCACGAAAGAAGGATGCCGTCGGAGACTTCCACTGCAAATAGGTTGCCCGGGGCCGGCGGTGGGTAGGTGTCCTTGGGTGTCAAGCAGACTTCTTCGGAATCGATGCTTTCGATCAGCGCTCTTTCTACCGCAACAGGAGGCGGTGGGGGCGCGGCCAGTGCGGTCTCGCCGAGAGCCGGTTCGACGGCCTCCTCGGAAACGGCTTCTGCCGGTTCACCGGGAGTAGGCTCGCTCGTGACTTCGGGCTCCGTTTCACCTGGAACCGGTTCGGTGGCTTCGGTGGCCGGCTCTTCCTCCGTTGCTTCGCCAACCTCTGGAACCGTCTCCATCTCCGGCTCGGGCACGGATTCGGGCACGGGCTCGGGCTCGGCGTATACCGCCACACTTCGAACCACGTAGCAATACTCCTGGTTGTACGATGTGGAGCGATCTTCGTACAGCGCACCTTCGATAGGTTCGCCGTTCAATGGGTCTCGAGGGTAGACATCCGCACCCGATCTTCGATAGACGTTGAAGAGGAATGAGAAATCATTTTCGTCGGCCGGCTCGACCGGGGACCAGCGAAGACGCACGAAGCCCTCCTCGATTTCCGCCGTCACACTGCCCGGCGGATCGATGGGCGGGAGTGGATCGATTCTCTTCACTGGCGATTGGACGCCCGTTCTCCCTTTCCGGTTGATGTAGCGAACCGCGTACTCGACTCGCATGCCTTCCCATTCGGGATCCCAAGGGTCTCGAAATGTCAGAACCTCGCCTCCTTGAACCGACTCCACCGTTGCAATGATGGTCGCTTCCTGCGCGAAGGGTAGAGGCGGTGGAGGAGCTTGTTCCGCCGGAGCGACCGTAGAAGGGTCCGTCTGGGATGTTGTCTCTGACTCAGCGGGCTCTTCATCCGCCTGCTCACTGGGTTCGGCAGGCTCGGTAGGCTGCTCTTTTGAAGGAGTCACTTCCGGTTGCTCCGCCTCGGGTTGGACGGGTGATGCCGTTGCCTCTCCAGGCGGTTGCTCGCCTTCTACTGTTTCCCTAGCGGACTCGGCTTCCTCAGTTGGCTCGAGCAGAGAAGGGTCTTCGACGGCGTCTAAAGACGATTCCAAGGCAGGGGCGGGCGGCAGCGGTGGTGGCGGTATCTCCATCACCCGCCGCAGCACTTCGGCCGCCTCGAGCTGAATGTCCTCGGAACCATCGCGGTTTCGAACCGGGGCCGTCCATTCTAGAGCAACGAAAGGGCCTCTCTGCGCGATGGTGAACTGCTCAGGCGCCGCAGGGAACAATCGAAGGGGAGGCAGCGGGTCGCCTCGTTTGCCGCAAGACAACAAAACGAGGGCCCAGAGACACACCAACAGGAAAATGCAGACAAGAGCCGCATCGCGGCGGACTGGACGGAACGGAAGGGGGGGCAATGGCCTCGTGGCGTCCATAGTGAGACGTTAGCCTGCCGACGACGGCTCAGAGGATGTACTGCGAAAGATCGTCATCCTTGGCAATCTCATCGAGCATCTTGTTGACATACTCGGCATCGATAACCCACTTCTTTTGAGTCAAGTCGGGTGCTTCGAACGATAGCTCGTCCAGAACTCTCTCCATGATGGTATGGAGCCGGCGAGCGCCGATATTCTCCGTTCGCTCGTTGACCATCATGGCATAGGAAGCAACGGTCTCCACAGCGTCGTCCGTGAAATCGAGGTCGATTCCTTCCGTGGCGAGGAGAGCCCGGTATTGTTTGAGCAAAGCATTCTTTGGCTCTCGGAGGATGCGGATGAAGTCGTCCTTGTCCAAAGAGCTCAGTTCGACGCGTATCGGAAAACGTCCCTGGAGCTCGGGGATCAAGTCCGAAGGCTTGGAAACATGAAACGCGCCTGCGGCGATGAATAGGATGTGCGACGTTCGAACCATTCCGTATTTCGTCGAAACGGAGGTTCCCTCAACAATGGGGAGCAGGTCTCGTTGGACGCCCTCGCGAGACACTTCCGGCCCGTGCCCGCCCTCGCGTCCTGCGACTTTGTCGAGCTCGTCGATGAAAATGATTCCGGTCTGTTCGGCCCTTTCGAGCGCCAGACGGCTGACCTGTTCCATGTCGACGAGCTTCTGCTCCTCTTCCTGAATGAGGTACTCGAGCGCCTCCGGAACTTTCATTTTCCGTTTTCTGGTCTTGCCACCGCCGAAGAGGCCCGGGAGCATGTCCTTGATGTTGATATCCATCTCCTCGACGCCGCCACTGGTGATGATCTCGAAGGATGGGAAATTGCGCTCCCTCACGTCGATCTCGACGGTTCGTTCGTCCAGTTTTCCGTCACGAAGCTGGCCCCGAAGCTTTTCTCGTGTGGCCTGAGAATCCGGTTGTGGCGGCGGTGACGGCGCTTCGCTCGGGGGGCGACCAGGTACGGTCGTCGCGGTTGTCGTTGCCGTCGCCGTTGCCGTCGGATGATGATAGACCTGCTTGACGGGAGGCAAGAGCAAATCCAGGAGCCGCTCCTCGGCGTTTCCTTCCGCCTTCTCCTGAATTTCGTAGATTTTCTCCTCCCGCACCATGTCCACCGAAAGCTCCACGAGATCCCGCACCATCGACTCGACATCTCGGCCGACATAGCCCACTTCCGTGAATTTGGAGGCTTCGACCTTGACGAGAGGTGAGTTCGATAGTCGGGCGAGTCGCCGCGCAATCTCGGTCTTCCCCACACCCGTGGGTCCGATCATGATGATGTTCTTTGGCGCCACTTCGTCTGCCAGCTCCGGTGGGAGCTTGAGCCGTCGCATGCGGTTCCGGAGAGCAATCGCCACCGCTCGTTTTGCCGCTTTCTGGCCGATGACGTGTTTATCCAGTTCCTCGACGATCTGCCGAGGTGTGAGCTCGTCTAGGGCTTGAGTGCCCGCTGATTCAGGAAGAAAGAAGACCATGATTTCGGGAAGGATTCCTCAGCTCTGCTCAGAGCTCCTCCATGACGATTCGGTCGTTGGTGTAAATGCAAATGTCGGCGGCGATCCGCATCGCTTCCTCGGCAATCTTTGCCGGTGAGAGATCGGTATGGGCTACCAGTGCCCGCGCCGCGGCCAGTGCGTAAGGTCCACCAGAGCCAATAGCGATGACTCCATCGTCGGGTTCGATTAAATCACCGTTGCCGGAAAGAAGGAAAACATGTTTCGTATCGGCGACGATGAGTAGAGCGTCGAGTCTTCGGAGCAATCGGTCGGTTCGCCAGTCCTTTGCCAACTCGACCGAGGCCCGCTCGAGGTTTCCGCGATACTCCTCGAGCTTGCCTTCGAATCGGGTGAAAAGGGCCTGCGCGTCCGCTGTGGTACCTGCAAATCCGGCCAGGACTTTTTGATTCGCGAGGCGCCGAAGCTTCTTCGCCCCATGCTTGACGACGGTGTCACCCAATGTAACTTGGCCGTCCGCTGCCATCGCCGTTTTCCCCTCGCGGCGGATGGCAAGCACCGTGGTTGACCGGCTCCGCTGGTCTCGACTAGAATTTCTCACGGTCGAAGTATACTGCAGCGGATTTGCCCCGTCCACGTCAGGAACGGGCGCTATCTCTTCGGTCGGAACCATCTCTCGAGTCGTCGAGCCATATCCTCCCAAATGAGCTGGGCCGGCGTTTTTTCGGTCAGTTCGTTCGAGAGAGCGAAGGCATCCTCGGGCAAGGCTTGCCGATCCTCGATACGTACAATGCGTGGTCGGGTGAGGAAGGTGAATCGCTCCTCCATTTTTACCGGGAGCCCGTCGAGCTCCTCATAGACGGCCAAACGGTTTTCTCGAGACTCGTTGCGTCTCTTCATCGAGGTTCCCCCAAAGTTGGCCGTATACATCACGCCATTGAAAAAAAGTGCTCGATGATGCGGAGGGATCGAGCCAGTATTCGGCGAGATTCCGCTCGTAGCTCCTGAGAATAGGCTGCGACCTGCTGTCCTTGCCGGCCATCGGGAAGCCGAACGCTGCCGAGGCGTTTGACCTCGAGGTTCTCGACGAGATCCGGGCTGGTCCGGTAAACCCACGGAAACCAATCGAGGCGCACGATGCCGAGGTCCACACTTTGTCTGAAATCGTTGCTGGAGAAACGACATAGAACTTTGTCCTCTTTCCGGACGAGCGTCACGACGGTCTCCTTCACATCGACGATCAAAAAGACGCCCTCGTCTTCCGGCTCGATTCGAAAAGCACCCTCTTTGAAGTCCACCTGGTAGACGACCCGACGGTCACCGTCTTCCAAAGTCAATTTGGCACGAAACGCCTCCGCCTGAACCATGGACATGAGAAGTGACAAAGTGAGGATCATATTGGTACCCTTATTCTATCCAAAAAAACAATCTCGCTCCGCTTCAGTCCGCGATTGGAATGATGGAATAATGGAACGATGGAATTGTGGAACATGGGCTAGGTCGTGAAACCGAATATTCCCAACCGCGAGCTCATATCCCGTCTGGTTACAGCGGGTCCCGATGACCCGATATGGCTCGAGTTCATCGCTCGGTTCCATCGGAACATTAGGCAGATGATCTATCGCGCCTATCGAAACGAAAAGGATCGGGCCGTCGATGTCGATGCGGGTTCGGTGCCGGAGCTTCTCGAAGATCTCACTCAGGAAGTTTTCGTTCGACTCGTCAAAGGGGACCGGAGAGCTCTGGTTCAATTTCGGGGACTCAACGAACACTCTATATTCACCTATTTGAGTACCATTGCGGTCAACCTTGTACGGGATCATTTCAAGGCTCTCCGAGCACAGAGGAAACCGCGCCACGGCTCGTCGATCCAAGACCCTTTGCGTACAGCGGATGGCCCCTTGGCGACGGCCACCCTGGGAGACATTCTGGCCAGTCAAGAGCCCGGCCCGGACACGGTCGCCGAGACCATGGAGCTTCGCCAACGCCTCCACGAAGCCGTCGATGAAGCTTCCAGCGATTGCTCGGGACGCGATCGGCTCATTTTTCGGCTCTATTTCGTTGAGGGATTGACGATCGCAGAGATTTCCGGGATCCGCTCCGTCGGGCTATCCCCGAGCGGTGTGGAGAAACGGGTGCGGAAAATTCGGAAGACCATTAAAAAAAAGTTGGAAGAAGAGGGAGGCTGAGAGGGGAAAATTTCGTCCTCTAATAAACGAACGGGGCAAAGAGGCTCCTATCCGCCGACTTGTCCGCCGCAGCCTCGGCGAAGGCGGGTTCTCCCAAGATGCAACGACACGCATCGGGGGGAAAGAGGCCTTTTTGAAACACCCCATCGGAGACGGGAGATTCCAGATGTCTACGAACAAACCCTCCGACGGTCACTTGGAGCCTGAGGAGCTCTTTGGCTATATAGAGAAAGCCTTGGGGCGTGGGGAGCGCCGGAAGGTGGAAGACCATTTGGACGCGTGCCGGGAGTGCGTGGAAAAACTCGGCACGGTTTTGCGTGCTCAGCGTCCCTTGACCGAGGAGCAAGAAGCGGATTTGGGTCAAATTCCTGTTCGAACCCCGGAGGAGGTTCTCGAACGACTCCGTCCACATATCGTTGCCTCGAGCCCGGATTCCGCCCCGGAAGGGTCCCGATGGGCCTGGAATCAATGGCTTCCGGCCGCAGCGTCTTTGGTGGTGCTTCTGGTGCTTTTCGGGGTGGTTCAAAGGTATGCGATCGCACCGACCCGCTCCAGGCAGGTTGCTCCCTCTGCAATGCGCACTCTCATAGCCCTACGAAACGGAACGGGCCGTATTCCACTGCGCTACATCCCGGAGTTCCGGACGGCGCGCGTAACCCGGAGCGGTTTCGATGCAACCCCTCCGGAAGAAGCCCATGTGGAGGGGCGGCTGCGAGCTGCGGTGGCTATGGCTCCGCGGGAGGTGGAGAGCCGAATTTCCTTGGGGCTCTTTTTGCTCGATACGGGCTATCTCGATCAAGCCGAGGAGCATCTGAGTAAGGCTCTCGATCTCGATCCCTTGTCCACGATGGCGAATGAATGGACTGGCGGTTCTTTATTACGAAAGAGCCCAGGTGGAACGTTCAGGTGCCGGGGATCACCTGCGGCGAGGACTCGCTCTGCTCAGGGAGGCGGCCCGAACGAGCCCGAACGATCTTCAGATTGTTTTCAATACGGCAGCCTTTTACCAGGAGCTCGGTTCGACCGACGCAGCTCGTCGGTCCTGGAACACCTACTTGGATCTCGATGGCGATTCGGAATGGGCGGCTCTGGCTCGGGAGAAACTCAGAAGACCTAGGATGAGGCGACCACGGCGGTTGAATCCGGGCTATAATAGGTGTGAGGGGTCTTAATAAAAGAAAATGACAATGGACAGTTTAATCTTCTTTGGATTCATCGGCGCTTGGCTGCTTCTCCAAATCGTCATCCTTCCGCGATTGGGAGTTCCTACGTGAGCCTCCCCAAGCTGCTCCGTGCCGCGCAGCCCGAAAGACGACAAAGCCCTCAAAGAATAAACTCTAGCGAGGTCCTGCTATCCCAACGACAAGGTCCATAACATTGGTGCCCGTCGGTCCCGTTACGAGCAAATCTCCCAAGGCCTCGAAAAGCGTGTAAGAGTCGTTGTTGCTGAGATAGGACTGGGGGTCGAGCCCTTGAGCCCGCGCTCTCGCGTAGGTTGAGCCGTCGGCAAAAGCACCGGCGGCGTCGGTGGGACCGTCCGTCCCATCCGTACCCGCTGAAAGAACCACCAGATCCTCTCGGCCCTCTATCTCTCTCGCGGCCACGAGAGCAAATTCCTGGTTGCGGCCGCCCTTTCCCGTCCCCTCGACCTTCAGTGTCGTTTCACCGCCCGCCAACAAAACGAGGGGACGCCCGCCCGACCATTGGGTCATACGTTCCACAAAGCCACGTGCCTGCTCGTGGGTCGACCCGACCATCTCGTTAGCGAAGACCTCGACGTCGAAGCCCAGTTCCCCGGCTCGTTGCCGCGCCGTGTTCGACCGAAAGGCGATTACTGGCGAGGATGAGATGTTGTGTTTCTTCGAACAAACCATCGGCGCTCTTGGGCGTTTCTTTGATACGTCCCTCCGCCCCCTCGGAGAGTCGAACCCGGACGCTTCTCCGGGACCTTGTCCATCAAATCGTATCGGTCGAGAATTTCCAGAGAGTCTTCGAAGGTCGTCGGATTCGGGGGCCGTTGGTCCGGAGCCGATAGACGCGAGATCGTCTCCCACCACATCGGAGATGATGAGCGTCGTGGACCGGGCCGGCGCGATATGTTCGAGGAGTCTTCCTCCCTTCACGGCCGAAAGGTGTTTGCGCAGGGTATTCATTTCCTGAATCGTGGCGCCACAACCCAAGAGGAGCCGCGTCGTGTCGATTTTATCTTCGAGTGACAATCCCTCCGCAGGTGCCACCAGAAGGGCCGAGCCCCCTCCGGTCAATAAGAAGAAAACGCGGTCCTCCGGACGGGTATCGCCCAGATCGCTGAGAAGGCGCTTGGTCCCTTCCAGTCCTCCCTCGTCGGGAAGGGGATGCCCTCCTTCCTCGATGACGATCCTTTTCATCGGAAGCCCATGGCCGTGCTTGACCACGATGCGTCCCGATGTGAGCCGATCCCCGAGCGACTCCTCGAGAGCTCTTGCCAGAGAAGCGGTGGCTTTGCCCGCTCCGACTGCGAAGATACGTCCTGCGCTTCTCGGATTCGGGGAGCTCCATGGAAATTGCAGCACCGGGAATCCTACAGTGCCACTCGTTCGCCTCGATTTGCGAGGAGTCACAAAGAATCCGGTATGGGTCGGCCGCGCCCAGTCCGGCGCGGAAGATGTCGAGGGCGGCATCACGAAATTCCGTATTACTCATGGCAGGAGTATAACGCCGTCGAGCGGTGACGGGCCAAAAAGGTTCCCTGTTGCAGGGGGAACGGGCCATCGGTTACGCTTGTTACTCGGCTGGCACCCGGGCCGGATCCAAACGATAGGAGGAGCGAAAAATGAGCATTTCGAGGCGCAACTTTCTCCGCGGTTCCATCGCCGCGACGGCCGCGGTACCTTTCTTGGAACACTTGTCGCTCGATTATTGCGATGCCTCTCCGGACAAGATTGACTTCTTGATGGGCTTTGCTCCCGACGCCATCCGTCTCAACCGAAACGAGAATCCTTTCGGTCCCTCTCCGATGGCGCTCGACTCCATCAAGAGAGGTCTCGACCAGGCGTGCCGTTACATCATTCCTCCTGTCCAGCTCCGAAACGAGCTCGCCGGACTGCACGGCGTCGATAACAAGATGGTTCGCCTCGGTACCGGATCGGGAGAGATATTGAGCGCGGTCGCTCTCGCCTACCTACGGGACGGCGGCAACATGGTCTCGACGCTACAGACCTACCGCACGACCCCCGCGACGGCGGAAAAAATCGGAGCCGAGGTGAAATGGGTGGATCTCAAGCCCGACTGGAGCTACGACGTAAACGGACTTCTCGGCGCGGTGGATTCGCAAACCAAGATCTTCTACTTGGTCAATCCCAACAATCCTACCGGATCCACTCTGAGCTATGACGAGCTCGCTTCCATTGCGGACGCGCTTCCCAAGAACGTTTTGTTTTTTATCGATGAAGCCTACGTACACTTTTTACCCGGTGAGAAGAACGGCATCGATCTCATCAAAGCCGGACACGACAACGTGTTTGTTACCCGTACCTTTTCCAAGGTCTACGGTCTCGCCGGACTGCGCATCGGTTACGGAGTCGGCCATCCCGACACCGTCAAGAAAGTCGCTACGTACATGTTCACCTTGATGAACCTCGCCGGATACGGTGGCGCGTTGGCAGCACTTCATGACCACGAGCACGTCAACAAGTTCTTGACCCAGGCGAAACGTTGCCGGAAGTTCTACGAGAAAGAGCTCACGGCGGCCCGACTGAAATACATCATCGGCAACTCTCCCTTACTCATGGTCGATGTCGGTGAGGACTCCAAGGCCTTTGTGGAAAAAATGGCCAAGGAGAACGTGTTCGTCCGAAAAGGAGAAGATTGGGACATGCCCCACCACGTGCGTATCTCCTATGGCCTGGATGAGCACAATCAGGCAGCCGTCGCAGCGCTCAAGAAACTGCTGACATGAATCTGTTATAGTTCCAACCGAAAGGAAGGGCTGCGATGCGGTTCATCTTTATTTCGTCGGTTTGTCTCATCGTCGCCCTCGGATGCGAATTGCGGTCCCATCCCAAAGCGGACCTCGTTCTGCGCGGCGGCAAAGTCGTGACCCTCAATCCGGAGCGACCGGTCGCGGAAGCGATCGCGGTGAGCGGTGAACGGATCACCGCCGTCGGTAGCACCGCGGAAATCAACAACTACGTCGGTCCGGAAACCAAGGTCATCGAACTTCAAGGGGCGCTGGCCATCCCGGGGCTCATCGATGCTCATGCGCATTTCATGGATCTGGGCTTCAGTCGAATGAAGCTCGATCTTTTTGGAACCGAAAGTGCCGATCAGATCGCTTCCATGGTCCAAGATGTATCCGAGAGCTCCGAGGAAGGCACATGGATTCTAGGCCATGGATGGGATCAAAACGACTGGGAAGTCAAAGAGTTTCCAACTCACGAAGTGATCGATGAAGTGGCGTCTGATCGTCCCGTGTACCTCACACGCGTCAACCTTCATGCGGCTTGGGCCAATGCGAAGGCCATGCAGTTGGCCGGTATCAATCTCGAGACCGAAGACCCCGAGGGGGGAGAAATTGTCCGTGACGAAGAAGGAAATCCCATCGGTATCTTCATCGACAACGCGACGGGGTTGATTACCGAGCATATTCCGGCACCTAGTGAGACCGAACGATGGGACGCATTTCGTCGAGCTCAGCAGGCGTGTTTGGAAAACGGGATCACCGGATTCCACGATGCCGGAGTCGACGAGGCCACTCTCGGGCTTTTCCGTCAAGCGCGCGATCGGGGCGAGCTCAAGGTGCGTATCTACGCGATGATCTGGGGCAGCGACGGGAAGCTGCTCGAAAAGTTTTTCTCACACAGACCCGAAATATCGCCAATGCTAACGGTTCGAACCGTCAAGTTGCTGGTTGATGGCGCGCTGGGATCGCGAGGCGCTGCGATGCTCGAGGGCTACTCCGATCGACCGGATTGGACGGGCCTCATGATCTTGTCCAAAGACGATGTGGAGAGGATTTCCGACCGGGCGTTGACCGCGGGCTATCAAGTGGCGGCACACGCTATAGGAGACCGCGCCAATCGTGACGTCCTCGATGCCTACCGGGATGCTTTCGCCAAGCACAGGGAAGTAGCGGATCCGCGTTTCCGAATCGAGCACGCCCAGATTCTCGATGAAGCCGATATCCCTAGATTTGCCGAGTTGGGGGTCATCGCCGCCATGCAGGGAGTGCATGCCACGTCAGATATGCTCTGGGTGGCCACGCGCGTCGGGGAAGAGCGAACCGCCGAGGGTGCTTACGCTTGGTCGAAACTTCTGGGTTCGGGTGTCAAGATCGCCAACGGAACCGATGCGCCGGTCGAGAGCCTTTCGGCGCTCGATTGTTTCTATGCTTCCATCACGAGACAGGACAAAAACGGTGATCCGGATGGCGGTTGGTATCCCGAGCACCGGATGAGTCGCCAGCAGGCGCTCCGCTCTTACACGTTGGATGCTGCCTATGCCGCATTCGAAGAGAATGAGAAAGGCTCTCTCGAGCCGGGAAAACTCGCCGACATCACGGTTCTTTCGAAAGATATCATGACGGTTCAGCCGAGGGACATACTGACCACCGAGGTGCTTTATACAGTGATCGATGGTGAAGTCGTTTTTGGGAAGTCGATCGATCCATCGCCGGCTCCAACCGACAGCCCTTGACTCGGGAGAGCCGCAACCAAAATGGGCATCGCGGCTTGCCGCGAGCTGTCAGCCGTCAGCAATCAGCTCACGGAAAAATCGTTTACTTTTTGCATTCAATTTCAGTGAACAGGACTGATACGATTCGGCCGTCTTCCCGAATTCACTCTTTGCGAAAAGCAGGCGGCACCGGAGGAGGCAAAGAGGTACCCACCACTCGATGGTACTCGTCGGTCAAGAATCGAAGCATTTCTTCACGCCGGTCGTAGAGACGCTTCAGTTTTCTCGGTTCGTGTCTCCCGAGAGCGTAGGACGTGAGCAGCGGCAGCCCAATAGTCGTGTCCATATAGACCACGACCGCGGCGGGTAGCATTTCGGGGTCGACCTTGCCCCAGCTCACTGCCTCGCTCGGTGTGGCGCCGGAAAGGCCCCCGGTGTCGGGACGTGCGTCGGTCATTTGGATGAAGAAGTCGAAACCCTTCTCTTCGATGCCGAGCACTTCCTGGATTTGGGGCTCCGTTTGTAGGACGAAGTTTTTAGGCGACCCCCCACCGAGCATGACGGCCGCCGCTTTTCCGCTGCGCCGCTTTGCGTCGAGGACGATGGCCGCCGTCTCATTGACATCGGCGGATACGTCGATTTTGAGTCGGTTTCCGTTGAGAGCCATGGATGCGATGTTCATTCCAATCGCGCTGTCTCCCGGCGAGGAGGTGTAGAGGGGAATACCCGCTCGGTGTGCCGCAGCGAGGATCGTTTGCTTTCCGGTTCCGAGTGCCTCCTCCCGTTCCGCCATATACTTTCCGATCCTGTTGTGGAACTCGGCGGAGGACATGTCCCGCTGAAACTCCTCCGAGGTAACGACCTTCTGGAAGAATTGGTCCGTGTCAATGAGCGCCTCGAACTCGAAGAAAACGTCGTAGATACGAACGACGTTGTCCTCGTGGAGCGCCACGTCATTCACAAAGGGAGTTCCTCGATGCATCTTGTGACCGATGCCGAAGTGGGCGTCGTGGTAGAGATTAGCGCCCGTAGTCACGACCCAGTCCACGAAGCCGGCCTCCATCAGAGGAATCAAGCAGCTACGGGCAAGTCCCGCCGGCGTGAGAGCGCCGGTCAGGGATAAACCGATCGTGACGTTTTTCTCGAGAATCTCCTGTGTGAACAGTTGGCACGCTTCCCGGAGGCGAGCCGCGTTGTAAGCGTTGAAGCAGTCGTCGATGAGCTCGGCGACCGTCCAACTGGGATTGACAGGCTGCGGCTCGATCGCCGGCCCACCTAGATACTTGCTTTTTGGGGTCATTTAAAACAGCTCCCTCTCCTGGGCAATTGAAGCGGAACAGTATAGCAGTGCAACACAAAAGACAGAACTCGAGAACTCCAGAACTCAAGAACCCCAGAATGAAGAGTGCACTTGGGATTCCACGGAATTTGATATACTTTTGTCTCGGAGCTTCGCGGGGTAGAAGCTCCATCCAATCCAAAACAAATAAGAGGATACGAGCCATGACGGACAAAGTATGGTACGTGGCTGAAGGTGGCCAAAGTTTAGGGCCCATGAGCGCAGCGGATGTATTGCAGGGACTCAGCTCGGGTCGATTCAACGCCCAAACTCTCGTTTACAAGCAGGGCATGGCGGACTGGACCGCCGCCGGTCAGGTGGCAGAGCTTGCGCGCCCGGCCGGATCTCCACCGGCACCTGCACCCTCGGTTCCCACAGCCGGTGCGCCCGTCGACATGCACGAAGTCGACTACGAGGTCTTCGGTGAGGAAATGCAGTTCGTGGAAGTGGAGCTCGATCCCGGCGAGGCGGCGGTGGCCGAGGCGGGCGCCATGATGTATATGCCGAACGGAATTGAGATGGAGACTATCTTCGGGGATGGCCGGCAGACCGGTGGATTCATGGACAAGCTGATGGGCGCCGGCAAACGCATTCTCACCGGGGAAAGCCTGTTCATGACCGTCTTTGCCAACCAGAGCTCGGAGAAAAAGCGCGTGGCCTTCGCCGCTCCCTATCCCGGCAAAATCGTTCCCGTGAACCTATCCGAGACGGGCCGCGCCTTGGTGTGCCAGAAAGACGCCTTTCTCTGCGCCGCCAAGGGTGTCAGCATCGGCATCGCCTTTCAGAAAAAAATCGGCGTGGGTTTATTCGGCGGAGAGGGCTTCATCATGCAGAAGCTCGAAGGAGACGGTATGGCCTTTCTCCACGCAGGAGGAACCATCATCGAAAGAACGCTCAACGCCGGCGAGAACCTCCGGGTGGACACGGGATGTATCGTCGCCCTCGAGCCCAGCGTCCACTATGACGTTCAGTTCGTGGGCAAAGTGAAGTCCGCCCTCTTTGGCGGGGAGGGATTCTTCTTCGCCAGCGTCACCGGGCCGGGCCGAATCTGGCTTCAATCACTCCCATTCAGTCGACTGGCGGGGCGGATTTGGAGCGCTGCACCTCAAACCGGCGGTCGCACCAAAGGCGAAGGATCCATCTTGGGTCAACTCGGCGGCATCGGGGGGATGTTTGACGGCGGCTAGCAGGCGAGATTTGGCTCCCCGGGTTGGACTCGAACCAACAACCTACGGATTAACAGTCCGCCGCTCGACCAATTGAGCTACCGGGGAACGAAAACCGAGCCCAGAAGTATAGCACGATACTCAAGGTCTTGTGAACTCAAGAACCGAGTACTCAAGAATGAAGAGCAGGAGAAGACGACAGCGAAAAAGCCACTCAGGAGCTGACCATGGGCAGGCCGACGTAAGCTTTCGGACGAGGCCTGCGCGAGCGGAGCGAGCCCGGCCCGAATGGGCCGAAGAGCGCCGAGCTGAAGAGCGAGTGGCGCCGAGTGAGCGCGGAGCGAACGAGGAACTAATTATGACGACTTCGTCAAATCCTGCAGAACCAGCTTGGCCACGGCTTTCAGGGTGTCGAAGACCCCCACACCGTTGCCCGAAGTCGCGATGGCCTCGAGCACCGGTTCGCCTTTGACCTGCAGTTTTTCCTTCATCTCGTCGACGGGTACGACGTTGGGAAGGTCGCGCTTGTTGAGTTGAAGTACGTAGGGGATGCGCCATCAAGTCGTAGCCCTGGGTTTTCAAGTTCTGTTCCAGGTTGCGTAGGCTCTCGACGTTGGCGTCCATGCGCTCAACCTGTGAGTCGGCGACGAAGATGACGCCGTCCACTCCCTTGAAGATGAGCTTTCTCGAAGCGTCATAGAAAACCTGCCCCGGCACCGTATAGAGGTGAAACCGAGTCTTGAAACCTCGAACGTTGCCCAACTCGAGCGGGAGGAAGTCGAAGAACAGGGTCCGGTCGGTCTCGGTGGCCAGCGAAATGAGCTTGCCTTTTGCGTTGGGATTCGTCTTCTCGTAGATGAACTGCAGGTTCGTGGTCTTTCCACAAAGACCGGGACCGTAGTAAACGATCTTGCAGTTAATTTCTCGAGAAGCGTAGTTAATGAACGTCATGCGCTCGTACTCAGCACCAAATTATTGTTACTTACTCGCTAAAGAGGCTGTCGATGTCCTCGTCCGTGATCTCGGCAAAAGGCGACTCGAAGTCCCCACCGATGGATTCCTTTTCCTTCTCGACCTTCTGCATGATGCTTTCGAAGACTTGGGAAAGCTCTTGGGAGGCCTTTTTGACGCGCAGTCGGACCAATCCCAGGGACGAACGTTCGTCGAAGATGACCACCAGAATGACTCGAAGCCCTACGATGGAAATGTGGATGTTGTCGCGTTGCCCCTCGTGAAAAAGAATTGAGAATTCTTTCTCGCCAATCAGCTTCGCCAGGGCGTCGGTCGCGGCTACGTTGCCGGCGGTCAGAGACGCCAGCGAGGTCGTGTCCAGGTTTTCGATGTTGCCGTGCGCCGCGATTTGCTGTCCGTTTTTGTCTACTAGAAAAACTAACTTGGCGTTGGCGTCGACGCGGAGCTTGCTTATGATCCCTTTGATCTGGTTAAACTCCTCGTCATACATCACCACGTCGGTGGTCGCCATGACTCCGTTACCCTCCGTCGTCAGACCTATCGCACGCTAGGGGATTGAAAAATGCGGGCTCTAATACTTATACCGAAAAGAATCGGATCGTGCAACCGCGCACCCGCGCTTCCCCGAGCACAAAAGACTCTAAAGATCAAAACTCTCGGCGTCCTTCCAAGGCCTTCCCCATGGTCACTTCGTCCGCGTAGTCGAGCTCGCTTCCTACGGGGACACCCATAGCAATTCGAGTGACCTTGATTCCGAGCGGTTTGATGAGTTTCGAAATGTACGTAGCAGTCGCTTCGCCCTCAAAATTGGGATTCGTCGCCAAAATGACTTCCGTGACATCGCCGCCTTGAATTCGTTCCAGCAGGCCCGAAACCTTGAGCTGCTCCGGTCCGATCCCTTGAAGTGGGGACAAGGCTCCCATCAACACATGGTAGCGACCCTTGTACTCGTGGCTCTTTTCGATGGCCACCACATTGGGAGGCTCTTCGACCACACAAACGACGCTCGAACTACGCTCCGGACTCGTGCAGTAGCTACAAGGATCGATATCGGTGACATTGTTACAAATACTGCAGGTCGTAATCTTGTTTTTGACTTCGATGATAGCGGCAGACAGGGCATCGGCGTCGTCGCGGGTTCCACGAAGAATGTAAAAGGCGACACGTTGGGCCGATTTGGGACCGATTCCGGGGAGCCGTTTCAGCTCCTGTATCAGCCGGGAAACGGGTTCGGGATAATCTTTCAACTTTGCTCGAATCTCAATTTTTTATGGCGCTCGGGCGCCGAATATATTGAACCTTTGATTGTAGCCGGAAATCGCCTCTAGGGGTAGATTTAATTGCCGTCTGCGTTTTCACGAATCAGAACAGCCCCGGGATCTTCATGTTACCGGCCATACCGCCGAGCTGGCTCTGCGCTTCTTCATCGACTTTTCGGGCCGCTTCGTTCACCGCCGCCACAATGAGATCTTGCAGCATTTCAACATCGTCCTTGTCTACCACCTCGGGATCGAGGGTCACCGCTGAGACGAGCTTGTTGCCGCTCATGCGCACCGTCACCATACCGCCGCCGGAGGCGGCTTCGACTTCGAGCTCATCGAGCTGTTGCTTGAATTTCTCTTGAAGCGCTTGCGCCTGTTTCATGATTTGATTCATGTTCTTGAACATAGCTTTACCTCTTGGCGAATCAACGCTTGGCGGTTCGGTCTGCCTCTGGTCCGGGATTTGGCTCACGCAGGCGAACCGTCTCAATTTCTCCCTTGAAGGTCTCGACGAATCCCTGAACCATGGGATCGCGAGCGGCACGCTTATAAAGCTCGCCGTTGGTTTCATTTGTCGATTCTGGGTCGGGTTTCCTCGGCCGGTTCTTCCGCGTCGGAAAACGCGATTTCGATGCGGAGCTTTCGACCCGCCGCGTCCGAAGCCTCCTTTTCGAGAAGCTCGCGGACTTCTTCCTGTTGAATCTGTTCACGCAGAAATCCCGGCGCCACCTCGAAGCCCAAGCGGAGACAATCTCCTTCCAGATGAGCTCCGTCGTGATGCGAAAAGAGGGCGGCGAGCTTGGGCTTGGCGGAGCGAAGACGTTCCAGAACCCGTTCGACGATCGCCTGCGGGCTCGTCGCGACCGGCCCGGGCTCCTCCGTTGGCAGAGGGGGTTCTTCGCCGACGAGCTCGGCCTCGGCGGATACTTCCCGCTTTCGAATCGACTCCCGGCTGGTTGTCCTTCCGGGCTTGGTACCACTCGATGACGAGCTCGACCGCCCTGAAGTCGGTGGACTCCCTTTTCCCGGTACGTTCGAAGCCCGGCCCGATTCCAGGGACTCGAACCTGGCGAGGAGCTCTTCGAAAGACGCCAAGCGACGTAGCGCGGCAATCTTGAGCAAGGCGACCTCGAGGTGAAACCGCGGCTCGGGAGACCACCGTAGCGATCCTTCGAGTGCGGGTCAAGACTTCCAAGCCTCGGATCAAATCCTCATCCGTTACGCGCTGAGACAATTCAACGAGAGCGTCACGCTCCCCCGTTATCTCAACCAGCTCCGGCGAGTCGGGTGCGACTCGAATGACCAGGATGTCCCTGAAAAGCTGCATCAAACCGCGGGCGAAGCTTTGGAGATCCTTTCCGCCCGTGACGAGCTGATCCACCACTTTCAAAATCTCGGCCGTGTCCCGTTCTACGATGGCCCGCACCGTTCGACTCAAAACGTCACCGGCAATGAGGCCGAGCAGATCGGCAACGTCGCTTTCTTCGATGCGCGAGCTCGTTGCCGCGACCACTTGATCCATCGCCGATAGGCCGTCGCGCATGCTGCCCTCGGCGGCCCGGGCAATTTGCGACAGGGCCTCATCCGAGATCTCGATTTCGTCGGCCTCGGCGATGTGTCGCAACCGACCGGTGATTTCCTTGCTGGAAACGGTGCGGAACTCAAAGTTCTGACAGCGCGAGACGATGGTGTCGGGAATCTTGTGATACTCGGTCGTGGCGAATATGAACTTGAGATGTGGCGGCGGCTCCTCGAGAGTTTTGAGCAGCGCATTGAACGAATGGATGCTCAACATGTGAACTTCGTCGATAACGTAGATCTTGTAACGATCTCTCGAAGGTGCGTATTGCGACGAATCGAGTACCTCTCGGATCTCATCCACCTTGGTGTGTGAGGCGCCGTCGATCTCGAGAACGTCGATGCTTCGGCTGGCGGCAATCTCCTTACACGAGGCGCACTCGCCGCAGGGATTTACTGTGGGCTCATCGGCATTCGAACAGTTGAGCGCCTTGGCCAATAGGCGGGCCGTGGTGGTCTTGCCCACTCCGCGCACGCCGGAAAACAGGAAGGCATGAGCAATGCGACCTTGCTCGATGGCGTTTTTGAGCGTACGCGTGACGGACTCCTGCCCGATCAAGTCGTCGAAGACTTGTGGTCGCCATCTGAGTGCCAGTACCTGATAGGACATTGCTCGGTTTTCGATTTCGACGGTGTCTCAAAACAAAAGGATGCCCTGTGGCCCAGAGCTCCTGCGGCACAATCGAGGATCCGCTTACCGCTGCTCCCTTCCGGGTCTGACGGGGTTCACAGGCTCGACTCGCACAGGACCTGAACCACAGGACAACTCGTCGTCCGGTTCCTACGTGGCCGCCCGACGCGGCCTCGTGGCGGAGGGGGTGGGATTCGAACCCACGGTAGGGTTGCCCCTACACGAGCTTTCCGGGCTCGCCAGATAAGCCACTCTTGCACCCCTCCACTCGGGTCTCTCCCGGACAAAGGCTGGAACAAGCACCACTTTCGTTATACCAACAGTGGGCCCGGGAACTCGTCGAAAGAAAGTATTATAGCTAGGCCATCGGGTCGTATCAACTTGTGTCGGAGGCTCGGCCGTGCTTTTAGGGTGTTACGAGCTCGATCGGAGGCTCGTCGCGCCCTCGGTCTCTGCCGCCACTTCCTCTCTTCGGCGCCTTGAACGAAATCTCTCAGTAACGGACTGCAGTGACCCGGTCATCTCGTCCAGACTGTGATAGGTCACCGGGACGACGACCAGCGTCAGCACCGTCGCCACCGTCAGTCCGAAGATCACAGCCACTCCCATGGGACCCCACCATTGAGAAGACTCCACTCCCGTCTGGATGACGCCCTCGAAAAAGTCGATGTTGAGACCTATCGTCAGGGGAATCAGACCGAGCACGGTCGTCACTGCGGTCAGGAAGACCGGCCGGAGACGAATGACTCCCGCCTCGATCACCGCTTTTGTTTTTTCATAGCCCCGTTCTCGAAGCTGTCGGATGAAGTCGCACAACACGATGGCGTTGTTCACGACGACACCGGCGAGGGAGATGACGCCGATTCCCGTCATGATGATCCCGAAGGGGGTCTGCGTGAGGATGAGTCCCCACAGAACGCCGATGAGCGACAACACGACCGAGACCATGATGGTTATCGGCAAGATCAAGCTGTCGAACTGCGTGACTAGGACCAGCATGATGAGCATGACCGCGATGACGAAGGCCCGCTCGACGAAGGCGGTCGTTTCCGCCTCGTCCTGGTTGGAACCGGCAAACTCCCAACGGTATCCCTCCGGCCAATCGATGAGCTCGAGACGGCCCGCCACTTCTTGCCGAACGGAATCCTCGGTGCGCCCTCTCGCCCGCACGACGTCTCCGTCGATGGTCACGACCCGTCTCAAGTCGACACGGCGGATGGAGGAGGGACCGAGTCCCGGCTCGAGCGATGCTACGGCGCGGATAGGTATGGGGAGCCCATCTTCGTCGGGTACGGTCAGGTCCGTGAGGTCCTCCAGCGTGGCTCGGTACTCCGGGTCGAGGCGCACCACGATATCGTACTCGTCCTCGCCGATCCGGTACTCGGAAACGTCGCTTCCCCGAACCGCCGTTTGAATCGTGTTGGCGATGTCGCGGGTGTGAATACCGGTCAGAGCGGCCTCGATTCTGTCCACCTTCACCCGGATCTCCGGTTTTCCTTGGTTCAAATCGTCGTCCAGATTGACCAGGCCGGGAACACTCCGAATGCGTTCCTGGACTTCCCGACTCAATCGCTCGAGAACGTGAAAGTCATCCCCCGAGACGCGAATCGAGACGGGTTTCCCGGTGGGAGGCCCATGGTTCGGTTTGTTGACCTTGATTTCGGCGCCTTCCACGTCGCCCACCGACTTTCGTACTTCTTCCATGGTGGTCAGCGTGTTTTTTTGCTCGCGTTCGATTCGATCGCGGAGATCCAGTGTCACCCGGCTCTTGTTGGAGACCGATGAGCCTCCGCCTCCGATGTCCTCGAGGCTCATCCCGCTCGAGCCGACGTTGGCGAGCGTGTAGCGACGATCCTTGGTCTGGGTCGTCAGGCCCTCGATGCGATCGACGAGATCGTTCGAGGTCTCGAGGGTTGCACCGCTGGGAGCTTCCACATCCACGAAGATTTGACGGGGATCCATTTCGGGAAACAACTCGACGCCTTGGCCCCACAGGGAATAGGCATACATAGTCATTGCCAGAATGGCGCCCATCGTGTAGATGACTCCAGACCGCCGGTCGGTCACGTAGGGTGACCACCCCTGAAGGCGCCGCAACCAGGACCAGTTGAGCCACAGGAACCCTTGCAGACCAAAAGCCGCCCCTCCGAGGCCCATGAGCGCTCCGGCCAGGGTAAATAAAACGGGAACCCGCCCCTCCAGAAAAAAGGCAACGAGAATGAGGCCGACGCCGCCGGAGAAGAATGTTACAAATGCAACCAGGAGCGACCAATTTCGCCAAAACCAGCCTCGTGTCCCGTGATCGGAACCGGGTTCGAGTGTCCAAGCCAGCAGCCGACGGTACCGTTTCAAAACCGCACCCTCGTCTTGACTTCGCTTCTGTCCTTCGGAGGGCGCCTTCATGAAGTAGGCGCATAGAGTTGGATTGAATACCAACGCCACCACGAGAGAAGCGGTCAGTCCGATAATGAGCGTTACGGGAAGATAGGACATGAAATCGCCGATGATCCCCGGCCAGAGGAGAAGCGGCGTGAAGGCGCAAAGGGTGGTGATGGTCGAAGCAATAACGGGAACCGCCACCTCTTTGGTGGCTTCGAGAGCCGCCGTCGGTCCGTCCGATCCCAATTCCCGGTGGCGGTAAATGTTCTCCACGATCACCACGGCGTTATCCACGAGCATTCCAAGCACGAGAATGAGACTGAAGAGAACCACCATGTTCAACGTGTATCCCATGAGTTGGATCACGATGAACGAAAGGAGCATGGAGAGCGGAATAGCGACGGCCACGAAAACCGAGTTGCGGAATCCGAGGAATGCCATCAACACGACCACAACTAGAATCAATCCGGAAAGGATGTTGTTCTCGAGCTCCGAAACGGTGGTGCGGATGTCTTTCGACATGTCGGCCACGAGGGTCACGTTCGTACCGGACGGCAGAGCCTGTTGCTGACGCTCGAGCTCTTCCTTGACCCAGTCGGACACCTCGATGATGTTGGCGCCGGTTCTCTTTTCGACGGTGAGTGTCACCGAAGGCTTGCGATCGAGACGCGAGCGCGTGGCTTCGTCCTCGAAGCCATAGACCACGCGGGCCACGTCACGAACGTAGATGGGTTGGCCGTTTCGGACCTCGACGACGAAGTCTTCGATTTCCCGCGGGTCGTCTATCTCCGCCGGCAAGCGGACGAGATACTTGAGATGTCCGATATCGATGTCCCCACCGGGAACGTTCAAGTTCTCCCGGGTCACGGCAATGATCAGGTCGGTGAGGCTCAACTCATAGAAGCTCAGGCGTCGAGGATCGGCGAAAATGTGAACTTCCCGCTCTCGGCCCCCGATGACCTGGACACGATTGACTCCCTGGATGGCTTCGAGATCGTCCTTGAGGTCCTCGGCAATCTCTTTGAGCTTTACGAGTCCGATATCGCCCGAGAGGCTCACGAGGAGGATGGGAATCTGCGAGAGATCGATGTCCTGGATACGAGGATCGTCCACTTCCTCCGGAATCTCCGTTTTGGCGATGTCGACCTCGTCACGGACTTTCTGCAAAGCCGTATCGAGATCGACCTCCGGATTGAACTCGACCTCGATGACCGACATACCCTCGCTGCTGCTGGATCGGATCTCCTTGACCCCGGTGATGCCTTTGAGCTCGGTCTCGATGGGTCGAGTGATGATAGTTTCGATGTCCTCGGGACTCACGCCGCTGTAGGCCGTTGTGACCAGGATCAGAGGGATCTTGATCTCCGGGAAGGACTCCAGGGGTAACGAGACGTAGGCACCCGCTCCCGCGACAACGATGAGCGCCATGAGAACGTAGATGGTCAGGCGATGGCGAATACTGTATTCGGTAATACGCACGGTTCTAGTCCTGCTTGACGACCCGGACGGACTGTCCGTCGACGAGGTTGCGGTGTCCGCTGACGATGAGGGACTCACCCTCGGTCAGGCCTTCCTGGATGATGACCCGGTTGCCCTCGCTCGGTCCTAGAACGATGGGTCGTTCCTGAGCTCGGCCGTTGACGTCGACGAAGGCGACACTGCCTTGATCACGTTCCAGCAACGCGTCGCGGGGTACGACCAACGCGCTTTCGTAGTGATGCTTCACCAAAGAGACCCTGACGATCATTCCCGGCCGAAGATTTTCATCCGCATTGTCCACGGCCACCTCCGCGGGGAAGGTTCTGTTTTTTCCGCTGGCGGCGGACCCGAGAAAGTGGATCTTTCCCGCGAATGCATGGTCCGGATAGGCGTCCGCCTGCATGGTGGCATCGCTCCCGCGACGGAAATAGGAGATTTCGTTCTCTGGAATGCCGACATTAATCTTGAGTCGGTTGGTTTGGTGGATCGTGGTGATCAATGCGCCGGGCGGAACGACTTCGCCGAGTTCGACTTCACGGGTGATGGCTATACCAGACGCCGGCGCGTCGATGATGGAACGTTCGACGCGTAGATTGGCGAGGGCGACGCGGGCTTTGGCCGCCTCATAACGGGACGTGAAGGCAATGAGCTCCTGGCGTGGAACCGCCTGGCGCGCGAAAAGCTCCTTGGTCTTATTGTAGTTGGCTTCGGCTTCCACGAGGGCCGCCTCCGCCTCGTTGAGGGAAATGGTAAGAATGTCCGTACCTACACGCGCCAAGACCTGGCCCTTCTTCACGCGCTGCCCCTTGTCGAAGTTGATCTCCAGGACCGTGCCGCCGAGCTCGGCGGATACCTCGAGCTCGAGCCAGGGCTCGACCCGACCGGTCAAGACGACGGTCTCGGTCAGCTCAGAGGGTTCGAGCTCCACCACGGAGACATTGATCGGTGGTGGCTCGAACGAGCCGTTTCCGGCCGGTTCCTCCTCAGGAGCCTGTTGACTGCAGCCAACGGCCCAGACCCCAACAAAAAGGATGATCCATACTAAACCGGCACCGGATAATCGTTGATTCCATCTTGTACTCATGGAAGCTCCCACTTGCAGTTTACTGTACACTCGAGCCCGCTCCTTCCAATCCCGACACCGGAACGTCGGCCCGAAATCCTACGAGATATTTGAGCTCGGACAGCGCCACCAGTGCCGCGTGCGCCGCCGATGCCAGATTGAACTCCGATTCACGAAGCGCTCGTTGAGCTTCGAGCAAATCGAGGGTCGTTGCCGCTCCATACTGGTACGTCTCCTCGGCAACCCGTTGCGCTTCGGTGGCCTGCTCGACGGCGAACTGCGCCACTTCGATGGCCTCGAGCGCCCGTACCCAGGTTCCCGTACTTCGCTCGAGCTCCATGGCAAGCTCTGACCTGAAACTGTCTTCTTGTAGCTGATTCTGAGAGATCCGCGAACGGATCGCCTTGACTTCCGCGTTGGTCTTCAGTCCGTCAAAGAGGGTCCACCGCATGACGATACCGGCCGCCCAGGTTCGAAAGCCTATCTTGGCCAGGTTCTCGGGAGCGAATGTGGTGACACCGAACGAGGCGTTTGCACTGATTTGAGGCAACACGTTGGACTGAGTAATTCCGACCTGTGCGTCCAGAACTTTGCGGTCGATTTGAAACCTCAAGAGCTCGGGACGGTTGTCATCGGCCGCAAGCAAGAGCTCCCGCGGTCCTGCCACCTCCGGGATTCTCTCCGGAAGCACCAGCGGCACTGTGATGTCGAAAGGCGTATCGACGGGTCTTCCCAGTGCGTCGTTGACCACCGCAACTGCGATCTGGAGATTGTTCTCGGCGGCCAGGATCTCCGGTCGCAGATTTGCCAGAGTGACCTGAGCTTGAAGTAGGTCGAGACGGGTTGCGTCCTCGAGCTCGAATCGAACCTGGACGTGCTCGAGCTGGCGCTCTCGCGCGGCCTTTTCCGACTCGAGCACTCGGAGCTGTGCCTTAGCTAGTAGGTAGCCGTAACAAGCGCGCGCGACATCACGTGACAGCTCGTTTTCCGCCTCTCGGACATCCAAATAGACGCCGTTCAATTCGTCCCGTGCCCCCCGCAAAGCACTGCTCACGCGTCCAAAGGTGTAGATGGGTTGTTCGATGTCGAACTGCCAAATGTAGTTCGTGAATTTGAAGGGCAAGAGCGCTTCCGGTGGAATTTCTCCCCCTTCGATGATCTTTGAAAAGAACGGGCTGTTCCGAAGACCCGGATCGCGGGTCTGATTCAAAGAGAGGAACGCGTCAACCTTGGGAAGGGCTTCGCTTCTGGCCTGACGTTTCAACTGCTCGAACTCGGCGACCTTTTCCCTCGCCCGCTTGACCTTCGGATTGGCTGCAAGAGCGTACTCCACGGCGGTGGTGAGGTTGAGCATTTCCTTGGGTATGTCTTGGGTAATTTCCTGCGGTCCTTCGCTTGCTCCCAAAGGGAAACAAAGAACCATGGATGCCAGCAGAGTTACAAGGGTCATTTTGTTCTTCACGATATCTGCCTCAGGACGCGTTAGAGAGCCGGCCTTTTCGGGACGCCTGCCCTCCTTTCAGAAAGAGATCGAGCACGAAGGGAGCGATTGCTTCCTTGTCGAACTGTTTCGGATTCTTCACAGCCTGTTGAAAAAACGCCCTCGCCAATCCGTCGAGCGCCACGGCCATGGATTCGGGCTCCAAGCAACGCAATACTTTTCTACGAATGCCTTCGTTCATTACCGCCGCGAGTTGCGCTATATGTTTTTCATGGAACCGGCGGTGCTCCTTTTCGACCTCGGCGTTGATGTTGAAGCTCATTCCCTGCGCCACGGCCATGTGCATGCGGATGAGAGGGGCGACCTCGGTAACGATTTTGGCGCGGTTCTCGAGATAGTTCCCGAGGATCGTCAAGGTATCTCCCTCCTTGGAAAGAGGCTCGGCGAGAGAACCGAAAATCTCTGATGACTTTTCCGTGACCAGAGCGCGGTACAAGTATTCTTTATTTTTGAAGAACTTATAGAGGGTCCCGATGGCAAATTCCGATCGCTCGGCAATCTGGTGCATCGAGATATTGTGGTAGCCCTTTTCGGAAAAAAGCTCGATGGCGGCTTCGAGCATCTGGCGTCTCTGCCAGAGCTTTTCTCTTTCGCGCCGGGAGAGTTTTTCCTTTCCTTCCATGTCTCCTTCTTCCATCGAATTGTGACAGGGACTTTGCCGAGATGTGAATTTGACGTCAAATTTCACAAAATGACGTCAGATTCACAAATTATACATGCTCGAGCATCTTTCTTCAAAAACCATGGAATATTCGGCCCCGATTAGAGTCTACGGCGAAACCATCGGATTGGTTTCATAGATGGTCTATCTGTATCATATCCGATTGGATTTTCCAGGGGAGCCGAGTCCCAGACCGGAAAGGAACGCTTTGATGACACGGATGAGAACGGTTTTGTTGTGTCTGCTCGCAATTCTGTCAACGTTGCTCGAAGCTCGGGCCGAATCCAAGTTGCGTTTCGAGATCAGTGTTCCTGCGTCGGTCCGGTCCGAGCCCGTCACAGGTCGCGCCTACGTCATGATCTCGCGGTCCAATGAGCAGGAGCCTCGGCTACAGATCGGCCGAACCGGTGTACCCTTCTTCGGAAGGGATATCGAGAAGCTCGCGCCGGGCAAGTCGGCTGTGATCGATGAAACGGACCTCGGGAGTCCCGTCGCCTCGCTCGATGAGATCCCCGCCGGTGATTACTTCGTTCAGGCTTTCGTCAACATTTATTCCGAGTTCCGGCGCTCCGATGGTCACGTGGTGTGGATGCACGACGATCAATGGGAGGGGCAGCACTTCAATCGTTCTCCGGGGAATCTCCACAGCGAGGTCGAGCGGGTCCATCTCGATCCGAAAAACGGATTCAAAATTTCACTCGAAGCGACGAAGGTGATACCTCCCATCGAGATTCCACAAGATACGCAGTGGGTAAAACGCTTCAAATTTCAAAGCGAGATCCTGACCCGCTTTCTGGGGCCGGCCTATTTATCTCGGAGCCACGGTCCTCCTTCCGCGGGACTATGACCGGGAGACCATGGAATACCCGGTTGTCTACTACCAGGGTCACTTCTCGCTCAGCAATCCGATGCGGTTCGAAGAAGGAGGCGAGTTCTACCAGGAGTGGGTCGGCGACGACTTCCCACGCATGATCGTGGTGACGTTTCAGGATCCGACACCTTACTTCGACACGTCCTACTCGGTGAACTCCGTCAATGTGGGTCCATACGGCGACGCCATGATGGAGGAGTTGATACCGGAAGTGGAAAAAAGGTTTCGGATCATCAAGCAACCTTACGCGCGCATACTCACCGGTGGTTCGACCGGCGGGTGGGAGTCCCTCGCCATGCAGATCTTCTGGCCCGAATTTTTCGGCGGCACCTTTTCTTACAGTCCCGACCCGGTCACCTTCACCAATGTCGAGGGTATCAACATCTACGAAGACGTGAACGCCTTTTACAAGCAGCACGAGTGGCGTCGAGTTCCCACTCCCAACACGAGGGAAGCCAACGGGGAGATTCGACTGACGTCCAAGCAAAGGAACCATTTCGAGCTCGTTAGCGGTACCAAGGGCCGTTCCGGACAGCAGCTCGACATATGGTCGGCCGTTCACGGCCCCATTGGGGAAGACGGTTACTTCAAACCCCTTTTCGACAAGCGCTCGGGCGCTATCGATCGTTCGGTCGCCCAGTACTGGAAGGAAAACTTCGACCTCCTTCACCATCTCAAGACCAACTGGGCCACCCTTGGTCCAAAGCTTGTCGGCAAGCTCCACGTCTATTGCGGCGACATGGATAACTATTACCTCAACGTTCCGGTCAAAGAGCTCGAAAAGTGGATGAAGACCACGGCCAACCCACACTATCCCGGTTACTTCGTCTACGGCGACGGCATCGGCCACCGGTACGGCCGGGAGGCGGGTACGGAGTCGAGAAGAATTTACCAGTGGGCGGAATATATTTTGAGGAACAAACCTGAGACGGCCACCACTTCGTGGTGGCGGTAATTTTAATGGTCCGAGTCAATGGAGGGACAGGCCTTGTATTTCTGCTACGTGGCCCTTTTGGCGGAGGGACAGGCCTTGTATTTCTGCAGTGCGTAGATTGGGGCATAAACACAACGCCTATCCCTATAAAGTGTTAAACTGCGTTTTTATGTCTAAGGATCCGACTTTTAGAATCATTGGCGAGGCCCCCACTCGGAGTGCGCGGTACGAGGCCTATCGCCGGGAGTGGGATCGGCGTAACGAGGAGCTCGATCCTGCCGACCACCCCGTCCACGTCGACCTCGAAGTCGGCGGCGGTTTGCGACCTTCACTGCGGAAGTACCGAAGAGGACCCCGAAGGCTTTTGCCAGATCTGGACGCACGAGCACATTCGCAAGTTGGGCTTCAGCGACAGCACTTATATACGCGGTTATATGGATCCTACGCTCTACGACCGGCTCATCCGCGAGTGCGCCGATATCGGCGTCAGTTCCATCAAGCTCAACTACCGGGGCGAGCCTTCGCTTCACCCCAAGATCGTTGACTTCATCCGGACCGCTTCCGAGCTCGAGTTCCCAGATATCATGATGAACACCAACGGAAACGGCGGGGCTCGAAAAAATCCCGATCTGTTCGCACAGATCGTCGATGCGGGAATCACCGATCTCATGTTCTCGGTGGATGCTTGCGATCCGGAAACCTATAGCCGCCAGAGAGTCGGCGGCGAGTGGGATATCCTCCTGCGCTCCGTACGCTCGGCCGTCGAGACACGCGCTCAGGGCAAAGGCGCACCCGATTGCCGCATTCGAGCCTCGGTGGTTCGTACGAGCGTGAACGCCGAAGACGTCGACAGCGGGCGCATGGAAGAGTTTTGGCGGGGTCGGATGGGCGTGGATTGGATGTCTGTCAGCGAGTGCTACTTTCCCGCCGGTAGCTCCCACCAATGGAAAGCCGCTGTTTGGCGCCAAATGTCCGCGGAAGAGTTCCAGTGCCCCGATCCCTTCCGTCGCATGGTCGTCTCGTGGGACGGTAAGCACACCTTGCCTTGTTGTCAGGGATTCACGCTTCAGATTGACGGCGGCGCTGTCGTGGAGAGTGAGTCGGAGCCGGCGCTCAGTCTCAAAGAAGTCTGGGCAAGCGCGAACTTCGATCGGCTTCGTGCGTCCCATCGGGACCGCACATGGGATCGTTTGGTCCCCGACGGCGAGCCCATCTGCCAGGGCTGCGCGGTCACCAAGACCACCGCGAAGATTCGAAACCTTTTCCGTTTAGTTTCCTCTCGGGGATGGGTGAAACCCTTCGCCTTTAGGCGAAGCCTTCAGGGGGCCGAAGGCCGGAAAGCGGAAGCTCCCCCGCATGAATACGGGGGGTTCGGCATCATGTTGTGAACGACCGCCGCCTAAAGGCGGGCGGCCTCTGCGGACGACCCGGATGTTGGCTATCGGTAGCGCGCCGGTTCGGTCGGCTTCAGCCGAGCAGGCGCGCAGATTCCCTCGCCTTCAGGCGAGGGCCAAGGCCATTGGGCCGGTGGAAGTTCACGTCGTCAACCATCACGGCTCCATCGATCCCGCGAGTCCCTTCTTTCTTGCCGCACTACGTCCCCGCGTTCACATCGTTCCAGCTTGGGCGCCCACTCATCCGGCCCCGAGCGTACTGAAGCGTCTCTTGTCCGAAAGGGCTTATCCGGGGCCCCGCGATGTCTTCATCATCCAGTTCCGCGAGCCCACCAAGGCGGCTATTGGACCTCGCGCCGAACGGGTCCAAAGTGACGGGGGACATGTCGTAGTGCGTGTCGAATCCGGCGGGGAGAGGTACCGAGTGTTCGTTCTCGACGACTTGGCCGAGACCTTTGAAGTCGAATCGGTTCACGGCCCGTACGAGTCGCAGTGATCAAGTCACTCGCTTGAGCAGTGCGAGTGATAGATTGTCGCTCGGAGGTTCCTCGCCGATGAACGCTTTGACCTCCGACAAGATTTGCTCGCCTAGTGCCTTGGCGGAAAAACCTTGATGTTTCTCGAGGAGGCTCATTAACCGAGCTTCGCCGAAGAATTGCCCTTTCTCGTTCATGGCTTCCGTGACACCGTCCGAGAAGATGGCAAAGAGGTCTCCCGGGTCGAGCTCAATTTCTTCTTCGTTGTAGGTCGCTTCGGGCAGGATACCCAAGGCCGGCGCGCCCCTGGGCATGGACTGGAGCACATCGCCGCGCACGAGGATGGGCGGTAAGTGTCCGGCGTTGACGAAGCGAACTCCACCAGAGCCTGACTCGAGCTCGAGATAGACGAAGAAACGAAGCGATTACGGAGTCCATCGCGATAAATGATGTGATTGAGCTCTCGTGCGAGATCGGCAAGAGAGGTATAGCTTGGGGCCAGAGCACGCAAGGTGGCCTGGACCTTGGCCATCAACAGCGCTGCACCCAATCCCTTGCCGGCCACGTCCCCGAGAGCCACGCCCCAGCCTTTTTCTCGAACCTCGAGATAGTCCACGAGGTCGCCACCGACTTCATTGGCAGGTTGTGTGTGGAGCCAGACCTCCCATCCCGCGACGACGGGATTCGCGCTCGGCAGCAGAGCGTTTTGAACGGCCCGGCCCACGGCGAGCTCGTCGAGCGCCGTGAGCTTGTCCTTGAGCTCGAGCAACAGGACGAGAAGAATGAGCACGAATCCGATCCCTCCAAAGCGTAAACCGGTATCACCGATCTCGACGCCGATGGTGGGGGTAATCAAACCGGCCACGAGCAGAATGCGCCGGGCGGGAGTGAGTTTCTGAATCATGCTCTTCATGACCCAGAAGACCAGATGGAAGGCTTTTCCCACGGCACCCATCGTGGCGAGCTCTTCCCGAGCTTTGTCGTCGAGATAGAAGTGGTAAACGTCCCGGAGGTCGCGGCGCAGCGTTCGTTCGAAACCTCCCTGTCGCTGATCCATTTCTGTTGCCGTCGCCCTGCGTCTCCGCCAGAGACTCTCGACGGAAAGAGCGCCGCGTAGGCGATAAAAGCGTTTACCGGAAGTGATGAGCGTCAAAACGATGGCAATAGCGAGGGCGACCAGACACGCATGACCGAGAAAGACTTGGAGACTGGGATTGTGGATCCCCGGAAGGGGTATTCCGTCGTGTCGGAAAGCCGCCGAGGCACGCTGGAAGATCCGCCAGAGAATGTAGGCCCCACCGAGTCCCAAGCCCAAGCTCGACCCATCGAGTTCTCTGATCCCATCGTCTTTCCGTCCACAGGACGACATTGAGCCAAATCGAGACCACCAACCATAGTTTGAACAGACCGAATGGAAACCGGACGTCGAGGTCGCCCGGTGTCATGATGTGAATCTGCTGGTGGGAGTCCATGTAGGGTACGCCGAAGTACTGAGGGAAATAATGGATAAGCACCAGTAACGCAACGGTGAGACCGATTTTCACACCAATGGACGCTCTCGATACCGTTTCTTGGACCACGTTTAGTTCCTATTTGATCTGATGACGCGGCGGCCTACGCAGGAGAGACGCCGCCACCAAATCTACTGACTTCTGAATTCTGACTCCTGACTTCTCCCGCCAAGGGCGGAGCCCTTGGCCACTTAGTATTCCGTGTACTTCCAGGATTTGCCTTTGACCCGTTCGGCCGGATACTTCACCTTGTTTTTCTCGAGCTTTTCCTCGGCGGCGCGAATCGGATCGATGCCGAACTTGTCGGCCAGATTCGTGAGATAGATCATGACGTCACCGATCTCGTCCTTGAGCTCCTCGAGCTTCCCCGACTCGAGCGCCGACTCTGGTCTTCGGAGAGCCACTGAAAGTGCTCCACGATCTCGGCCACTTCGACGCTGAGCGCCATGGCGAGGTTCTTGGGGGAGTGAAACTGTTCCCAGTCCCGCTCTTCGGTGAATCGGCGAAGTTGCGCGATCAACTTCTGCATCGACCTTTGTCCTCCCCTTCGAGTGGTTGTTCCTCCGGTTCGGCGCTAGAATGGCGCCTCGCTTATGGGCACCGACGGATCCAATCACAATCGAGCGGCCGGCTATTCCGAGCTCATTCGTGGAAACGCCGATTTCCGAAATCTCTGGTACGGACAGATCGTCAGTCTTTTCGGCGACTGGTTCAACCTCATTGCCTCGGCATCTCTCGTGGGACAGCTCACCGGCTCGGGATTGGCCATAGGCGGACTGTTTGTAGTTCGCATGTTGGCGCCTTTCCTGATCAGTCCCCTTGCGGGTGTCGCCGCCGACCGTTACAACCGAAAGAAACTTCTCATACTCACTGATGTATTACGGGCGGTTGCCGTTCTGGGATTCCTCTTCGTTCGAACGCCCGAGCAAGTTTGGATGCTCTACGCTTTGACCGCAGTTCAACTGGCGATGACCGGTGTTTTCTTTCCCACGCGAAACGCGATCTTGCCCGATATCGTCACCGTCGCGCGAGCTTGGGGCGGCCAATGCTCTCACTTCCGCCACTTGGTCCGTCATGCTTGCCGTGGGTGCGGCCATGGGCGGTTTGGTCGCCGGCGGATGGGGTAATTATCCTGCCTTTCGTGATCGATTCGTCTCACATTCGTTCTGTCCGCCTATCTTCATCGCCCGGGTTCACTATCGAGCCAAGTCCGGTGACGGCCAGGCAAGTCTCCGCGACGCCTTCGGTGACTACATCGACGGCCTGCTTTACCTGAAGCGACACCGAGACGTTTTGGCCATTGCGTTTCACAAGGCCGCATTGTGTCTGTTCGTCTCCGGTTCGTACGACGTCATTCAAGTCTCGATCGCCAAAGACCTCTTTGTTATCGGAGAAGGCGGCGGAATCGGATTGGGCTTGCTCTATGCCACGGTCGGAGTCGGATCGGGAATCGGTCCCATTTTGGCACGCCGATTTACCGGCGATCGGGATGGGGCCATGCGGTGGGCTTTGTTCCTGGCCTACCTGGCGATGTCGGCGGGACTCGTCATCGCCTCCACGCTCGCGAGTTTTGCTGTTGTGATTGCCGGAGCCATCTTGCGCTCGGTCGGGGGCGGAATGATTTGGGTTTTTTCGACTCAACTCCTTCTTCAACTGGTTCCCGGCAAGGTTCGAGGTCGAATTTTTGCGACAGAGTTCGCCCTTTTGACCCTCTCCATGGCCATCGGCTCCGCAACGGGAGGGTGGATGCTGGACCAAACCGCATTGGGTGTTTCCGGCATCCTGCTTGAGCGATGGCCGTTGTGACCCTCGTTCCTGCCGCGCTGTGGGGCATTTGGACCTTCATCCGCCCGCGCCAAATCCCCACATCTCAAATCAAACAAACGTTTAATGTTTTTTACAGCCTTTCTCTGATCTAGTACATTTTCTTTGCTAAATTGATGTGAATTACCATATTGAATTGACGGATCGCACCCAGCTATTCTAGAATTTTAAGTGCTTTTATTCACAAAGCGATACGATGGACCAGTTTGTTTGATGGCGAATAGGCATATAGTGGCACGAATATTGCATTAGGGCTGGCCTGATCGGTCCATCGAATCCAGTCACTGGATAGGGAGCTTTTTCGCTAGTGCAACAACGGTTTCATCCAGTCTATATTCACGCTCTTATCGTTTCCGTAGCCGTTTTGTGCGCAGCGCCTGTGACGCGGCCAAGACACTGACGAGCGAGGCCTTACCGATCCGCTCTTAGCTCCCCTCGCTCTCGGTCCCGGAAGGAGTCATCGACGGCCCGCCACCACCGCGACCACCCGAGATGGTGACCCGCGACGATAACGGCCGAGTGACCTTGCGAGCGGTCCGGCTGCGTGAACCTCTCGACGTTGACGGGAAGCTCGAGGAGAACATTTACCGCCAGATTCCCTCCATCGACGGCTTCCTCCAGCAGGAGCCCCAGCGACGGCGAGCCGGCCACGGAACGAACCGAAGTCTGGGTCTTTTTCGACAACGACAACGTTTACGTTTCGGCCCGCATGTGGGACAGCCACCCCGAGCGCATGGTGGCCAACGAGATGCGGCGGGATAACCGAAACATCTTCAACAACGAGAACTTCGCCGTTATCCTCGATACGTTTTACGATCGACGGAACGGCTTCCTGTTTCACACCAACCCTCTTGGTGCACTCTTCGACGCGCAGGTCACCGACGAACGGAACACCAACAGTGACTGGAACACGGTTTGGGACGTCAAGACCGGCCGCTTTCCCGACGGTTGGACCGTCGAGATGGTGCTTCCCTTCAAGTCCCTTCGGTATAAACCGGGAAGCTCACAGATTTGGGGCATCAACTTCAGGCGGATCGTTCGCTGGAAGAACGAATGGAGCTACTTGTCACCCATTTCCGCCGCTTTCGGCCGAAGCGGCGTTCTCAAGCTATCGCAGGCGGCAACCCTCGTCGGCATCGAACCGCCGCCGCGCTCCATGAACCTGGAGCTCAAACCTTATGCGACGGCGGGATTGCGAACGGACTTGGGCGCCGATGAGCCCTTTTTCAAACGATCTGGACGCCGATGTCGGGTTCGACGCAAAGTATGGCGTGACCCGCGAGCCTCACCCTGGATGTCACCTACAACACCGACTTCGCTCAGGTCGAAAACGATGAAGAGCAGGTGAACCTGACGCGGTTCAGCTTGTTCTTTCCCGAAAAGCGGGAGTTCTTCCTCGAAGGACAAGGCATCTTCAGTTTCGGCGGTCGAGCCACGCGTCGCGGAGGTGGCGGCGGGGGACAATCGGACACGCCCATCATGTTTTTCAGCCGCCGAATCGGATTCGACGAAGATGCCTCGATCCCCATTACTTTTGGTGGAAGACTCACCGGCCGCACCGGCAAGTACACCATTGGGACCATTGCGATGCAGACCGGCTCGGCTGATGCCTATGGCGTGCCGAGGACCAATTTCGGCGTCGCGCGCATAAAGCGTGACATTCTACGGCGCAGCAATATTGGTTTCATCGGGACGTACCGCTCCCACTCTCTCGACGCCGACGGCTCGAACGCCCTTTTTGGTGCCGACGCAAACTTCACATTTCTTCAAAACCTCGACATCAATACCTACTGGGCCAAGACCTCCACTCCGAACGTCGCGGGTGGTGACACCAGCTATCGCGGCGGGCTAAGGTACGGCGGTAGACCTCTATGGCCTCGACGTCGAGCATCTTGTACATCGGAGAAAACTTCAATCCCGAGGTAGGCTTTCTGCGGCGCGAGGACATCCGCAAAACTTCCGGCAACTTTCGTTTCAGTCCGCGGCCCTCGTTCCATCGCGGCCATCCGCAAGATCGACTTCGAAGCAAGATTCGACTACGTTACGACCACGGATAACGTTCTGGAAACGCGTCGAGCCCAGTTCGAAATTCAACCGGAGCTCGAAAACGGCGACTTTTTCACGGTCGAGTACACGCAGCAACTATGAGTTCCTGGACGAGGAGTTCGAGATTGCCGACGGCGTGTTCTTACCGGTGCGGGGATACAACTTCCAGGACATCCGCTACGGATATCGCTTCGGACCCCAGCGACCCCTATCGGGCTGGGTGGGCTTTCGGCACGGCAGCTTTTACAGCGGCAACCGAAAAGAGATCATGTACTTCGGCCGGGTCGAGCTGACTCGGCAGTTTTCCCTCGAGCCCCGCCTGTCCCATAACTGGATCGATCTAGAGGAGGGCTCGTTTACCACGACGCTCCTCCGGCTCCGCGCCAACTACATGTTCTCTCCCCGTTCCTTTGTCGGGGCGCTCGTCCAGTACAACACTTCCAGCAACACCCTCTCGACCAACGTCCGCTTCCGATGGGAGTACCGACCGGGGAGCGACCTCTTCGTGGTCTACACCGACGGACGAGACACCACGCTTACCGGCTTTCCTCAACTAGAAAACCGCAGCCTAGTGGTCAAATTTACACGCCTGTTCCGCTTGTAACAAGTGCCACCCACTTGTTAATCCTTTTAAAATCAGCATTTAACTGATCTACACTCTTTTTTGCGAAAAACGCTTGACCGTACCTCGTTTTTATTGTACTATTGATATAGTACACTATGATAATAGTTCATCGTAACACTATGACATTTTGGCAAGGAGGTCGCGGGTGTCCATGAAGATTCAGCTCGACCTGAAGAGCGGGGTGCCGTTCTACCGGCAGATCATCGACCAGGTCAAGAGCGCCATGGCTACCGGTATGGTTGAAGCCGGTGACCGGTTGCCCACGGTGCGTCAATTGGCGGTGGATCTATCCGTCAACCCCAACACGGTCAGCCGGGCCTACACCGAGCTCGAGTTGACGGGACTCGTGGAGACCCACATGGGCTCGGGTACGTTCGTAGGTCAGAAACGAGTCGAGCAGGATGAGGTGGAGCGGCGGCGCATCCTGGATCAAATCAGCCAGGAGTTTCTCTCCCGAGCGTCGTCCCACGGCTTCACCCTCGACGACATTCTGGAAAACCTTCAGCAGCGAAAAAATCGCTGAGAAAGGGACGAACGATGAAGAAGAAGATGGATCAGTTAGGACTCGGGGCGCTGGAGCGGTTTGCCACCAGCTTTCGAGCCGATTTCCGGTTCGGTCCGATCAACATCATGATCCTGCTGGCGATGACCATCGCCGGCCTTGCGATACACGTTGCGATCTATCCGATCGACATTGACGTGGTGGTCACCCTTTTGGCCCTCGCTCTGGCAATGGCTGTCACATTGCGCGTGACGCAGATCTGGGAAGCCGTGCTCATCTACGAGTACGCTGGCCGGGCTCACGGCCTATCTATGCCACCGCCCCGAGAGCCCCGTCCTCGTCACGACCCTTGTTTTGGGGGGATTGATCTCGCCGGCCATCCAGATGGCCTATCAGTGGGAAAAGGCAGTGCTCCTTCGCTTCGGCCGATTCCGCGGTTTGCGGGGCTCGGGAATCTTCTTCATCCTGCCGGTCTTCGACAAAGTCTCGAACTACGTCGACCAAAGAATACGCGTCACCGATTTCAAAGCGGAGACCACCCTGACCCGCGACACGGTTCCCGTCAACGTGGACGCCATCGCCTTTTGGATGGTCTGGGACGCCGAGAAGTCCGTGCTCGAGGTGGAAGACTTCATCGATGCGGTGACGCTCTCGGCACAGACCGGCCTCAGAGACGCTATCGGAAAGCACGAGCTCGCGCGACATGCTTTCTCACCGGGAACGCCTCGGCAAGGAGATCCAGCAGGTCCTCGACGCCAAGACCAACGTTTGGGGCATCACGGTACAGTCCGTCGAGATTCGGGACATCATCATACCCGAGGCTCTCGAAGATGCCATGAGTCGGCAGGCGCAGGCGGAAAGGGAGCGCCAATCCCGGATCATCCTCGCGAACGCCGAGACCGAGATCGCCGAGAAATTCTCCGACGCTTCCGAGCACTACAAGCACAATCCCGCGGCGCTTCACCTTCGCGCCATGAATATGGTCTTCGAAGGACTCAAGCAGAAAGGCGCGATGGTCATTGTTCCGAGTACGGCGGTGGAGACCATGGGTCTGGGCGCGATGGGCGGATTGACGGCCTTCGACCGCATTTTGGAGCAATCCAAAGAGGAAGCGTCTAAAGAGCCATCGAAAAACGCCTTACCAGAAGACAAAGATACCGAATAGAGCATTTAGAGATGAGCCCTCAGCCCGAGTGCAGCGCGAGCGGAAGCGAGTCGCGGAGCGAGAGCCCGACGAGCGAGGAGCGAGGAGGGCACTAATGGGAGAAAAGTCATGTCACAAACGGGCTCCGGGTTGCTGACACAGCCGGCCGTCGAGGAGAACCTTAGCGAGAGTACAAGTGAGCCCCGAGGCTTCCCTCACGGACTTGCGCGACCTGCAACACTCGAATTCGAGCTTGAAGAAGAAAAAGCGCTTTCGCATGTTCTCGTCATCCTCGCTTTGGTGGTTGCCGGCGCGGCCTTGCGCCTCACCGTCCTCGTCCCCAAGCCTCTATCCGTCGAGGTGGCCAGGGTGGAAAGAGGTGCGGTAGAGCAGACGATCTCCAACACCCGAGCGGGCACGGTCAAAGCGCGGCTTCGCGCCCGTCTATCTCCGGAGAACGGCGGACGGGTCGTGGCGCTGCCGCACCGGGCGGGCTCGCTCGTCAAGAAAGGTGATCTTCTGCTCCGGCTGGACGACTCCCTTCATCAGGCACGGCTTGAGCTGACCCGGGAGGACATTCGAGTCGCGACCGCCCGATCGGAGGAGGCCTGTCTCGGGACGGAGTTGGCTCAAACTGAGCTCGAACGAGCCATTACTTTGGGCGAGAGCGGAATCGCCAGCAATCAAATCGTGGACGCCCGGAGGAGCGAGCGCGATCGCAGTCGGGCCGGCTGTAGTGCCGCCCGGGCCGTTTTGGATCAAGCTCGTGCCCAGGAGCGCTTGGCCCAAGCGGAGCTGGCAAGAACCGAGCTCCGCGCCCCTTTCGACGGCGTTATTGCCGATATGAGCACCGAGCTTGGAGAGTGGATCACGCCATCCCCTCCAGGTGTACCTATCCCTCCCATCATGGATCTCATCGACCGGACCTCCATCTATATAGAAGCGCCCATCGACGAAATGGATGCGGAGCGGGTCTCCGTAGGGCAGACGGTTCGAATTAGCGTGGACTCCCGGCGAGGCGAGCACTTTCCGGGACGTTTAGTGCGGGTCGCTTCTTACGTGTTGGACGTTGTGGAGCAGAACCGAACCGTCGAGATCGAGGCGGAGCTAGACGATCCCTCTATCGCCGAGAGCTTCTTGCCGGGAACCTCCGCCGACATCGAGGTGATTCTCTCCCGACGCGAAAATGTGCTTCAGATTCCGACCGGTGCTTTAGGACCAGGAGACAAGGTTCTCGTGGTCGTCGAGGGACGACTCGACGAGCGCGTTGTTGTCACCGGTCTCCGCAACTGGCGCACCACGGAGATCAAGGAAGGTCTCCGCGAAGGTGAATCGGTGGTGATCTCGAGGGACACTCCAGACATCAAAGCCGGCGTTACGGTCGTCGTCGAGGAGGAATCATGATCGAGGTTTCCGATCTCCGGCGCAGCTACCCGATGGGCAGCGAAATCGTTCATGCTCTCAAGGGTGTGAGTCTCCAAATCGCCGAGGGAGACCATGTCGCCATTGTCGGTCCCTCTGGCTCGGGAAAATCGACGTTGCTCCACATCTTGGGTTGTTTGGACCGACCGACATCGGGCTCTTTCCGTTTCGGCGGGCGCGAGATCAGCGCGCTCGGCGAAGAGGAGCTTTCTCGGATTCGTGGCTACGACATCGGCTTCGTCTTTCAGTTCTTTCACTTGCTGGCCCGTTTGACTGCGCTCAAGAACGTCGAGGTTCCCATGCTGTTCGCCGGCATCGACCGCGAAGAGCGAAGAGAGATTGCGACAAGGGCACTGAAAGCGGTCGGCCTCGGCCATCGTCTCGATCATCGCCCGGATCAGCTTTCCGGAGGAGAACGACAGCGCGTGGCGATAGCCCGTGCGATGGTGATGGGGCCCAAGATGCTTGCTCGCCGACGAGCCTACCGGCAACCTCGACCGCTCTTCGGCCAAAGAGGTCATGATGCTTCTCGAATCCATGAACGCGAACGGACTCACTTTGATTGTGGTTACCCATGACATGGCCGTCGCCGAAAGAGCCGGTCGGGTCATTCGAATGGAAGACGGGGAGATGTTTGAAACGAAACGCAAGCCCTTGGCCGTCCATCGAGATTGACGGGAACGAGATGTCTCTGGATCTGCTCCGCTTCGCTGCCGGTGCTCTCGCCGGGCATCGTCTCCGGACGGTACTTTCCGTTGCCGGCGTGGCGGTCGGGATCTCGGCCGTCATCGCTCTGACCGCATTGGGCGAAGGCGCTAGGAACTACGTCACCCGCGAGTTCTCCGCCCTTGGCACCAACATCTTGATCGTTCTGCCCGGGCAAAGTAGAGACCACCGGCGCCATGCCCTTCGGAGGGGTCACCCACGACCTGACTCTGGAAGACTTCCGGCTCCTCCGTAGCCGCGTTGCCCGGTGTTCGCCGTGCGGCTCCCATCTCCATGGGGACGGAGACGGTGCGTTTTCGCGGAAAAGGCCGGTCCGGCGCTGTCGTTGGAACGACGTCGGAATTTCTCGCACGTTCGACAGCTCGATATGGGCTCCGGCCGTTTCCTTTCAGAGGGCGATCTGGACCAAGGCGGCATGGAGGTCGTGCTGGGAGTCAAGATCGCAAAAGAGCTTTTTGGAGCCGATAACCCCCTGGGCCAGGTCGTGCGGATCGGTGAGTGGCGATTCCGAGTCGTCGGCGTGCTCGCCCCGCACGGACGATCGCTCGGTTTCGATGTGGACGACCTCGTGCTCGTTCCCGTTCAGACCGGCATGTCCATGTTCAACCGAAGCTCGCTCTTCCGGATCCTTATCGAGATTCGATCGAGCGACACGACGGAGGCAACACGTCGAGGGGTCATCGATTTTTTCACCGAGCGACACCGAGCCGAGGACGTCACGGTCATCTCTCAAGATGCGGTCGTGACTTCTTTCTCTTCCATCATGCAGGTCATGACCCTGGCACTGGCGGGGATTGCCTCCATCTCGCTCACTGTTGCGGGCGTGGGAATCATGAACGTCATGCTCGTTTCCGTCACCGAGCGCCGGGCGGAGATCGGTCTCCTCAAAGCGCTGGGTGCCGCCAACCGACAGATTCTCGTCGTTTTCATGTTGGAGGCTGTTCTTCTGGCCATCTTGGGAGGTCTGGTGGGCTCGAGCGCCGGTTACCTGGCGGTCACGGCTTTCGTCGGCTATTACCCGAGCTTTCCGGCGGCACCCCCTCTTTGGGCGGTTGTTTCCGCCATGGTTTTGTCTCTCCTGGTAGGCGTCGGCTTCGGCGTGTGGCCGGCGCGACGGGCCACCCGCTTGGATCCGGTCCGAGCTTTGACGGGAAGGTGAGGTCACGATGCTCGAGTTCGTCCTAGCGGCATTGACGGGTCACCGCTTACGCTCGGGATTATCGGCATTGGGTGTCGCCATTGGCGTCGCCACCGTGATCCTACTGACCTCTCTCGGGGAGGGCACCCGCGATTACATCGTCTCGCAGTTCACCCAGTTCGGAACCCACATCATCGCCATCAATCCGGGAAAGACGCAGACCGTAGGAATACCCGGTGTGCTCGGAGGCACCACTCACAAGCTCGACATCGATGATGCCGAGGCACTACGGAAAATCCCGGGAGTCGAGCACTCTCCTCCCTCTTGTCATGGGCCAAGCTCGAGTCGAGGGAGGGGTAAGGGGTCGCCATGTCTTCGTATTCGGGTAACCCACGAGATGCCCATGACCTGGAACTTTCCCGGTGGGTCAGGGATCGTTTCTGCCGCGCCATCGATCCAAGGCGCCAGGGAGCCCATGTCGTGCTCGGTCCCAAGTTGGCAACGTGAGCTCTTTGATGCGGACTCGCCCTTGGGCGAGCGGGTTCGCATTGGCGGCCGGAGCTTCCTGGTTGTCGGTGTCATGGCGCCCAAAGGGATCCTTCTGGGATTCGACCTCGATGATTCCGCCTACATTCCCGTGGCCAGCGCCATGGCTCTCTTCAATGTTGACGAGCTCTTCGAAATCGATGTGCTGACCCGGAGCGCTGAAGCCGTTCCTTCCGCCGTCGAGGCGATGCGCCGGTTGCTCACCGAACGGCATCGCGGACAGGAAGACTTCACCATCACCACCGAGCAGGAGATGCTCGATACCTTTGGCCGCATCATCAACATGGTCACCGTCGCCGTGAGCGGCATCGCGGGCATCTCGCTGCTTGTGGGCGGCGTCGGGATCCTCACCGTCATGTGGATCTCGGTGCACGAACGCACGAACGAAATCGGTCTCTTACGGGCACTCGGCCTCACCCCGACAACGGTGTCGATGCTTTTTCTCCTCGAGGCGGTCTTCATTGCCTGCATCGGAGGGTTGGCCGGCGTGGCGACGGGCTTTGGATTGGGATCTTTGATCCGTCTGTTCGTCCCGGGCTTGCCCCTCGCCACGCCGCCGGCGGCCGTCGCCGCCGCTCTCGGAATGAGCCTCTTGGTGGGTCTTGCGAGCGGATACTTGCCGGCACGACGTGCAGCCAAGCTCGATCCCGTGGAGGCTTTGCGAGCGGAATAGTAGGAGGACGTGATGAATCTCGAAATCGAATCGTTCGGTAACACGAGCATCATACGGATAAGGAAGAAAAGCTCTGCTTACCGTTGCTCCGCACCTTTTACGCGAGCTCCACTGCCCTCATCGACTCGGGCACTCGAGAGCTGGTCATCAACTTGTCCGAGGTCCGTTCGATCGACAGTGCTTCCCTCGGTTGCCTCATGGACATCGCCCACCACATGGCTCGGCATAAGGGTGCCGTTAAACTCGTGGGCTTGCAGGACCGGGTGGCATCTTTAGCCACCATGGTAGGGCTCACTCGACGCATTGTCGTTTTTGCAGACGAGGAGGCAGCATTCACTGCGACGCCGTTTCTCTCCGGCTACCATCGGAAGGATGAGACTGCTTGTGCTTAGGGCCCTGTACTACTAATCCGTAGTTTCTTGTTTTTTTGGCAAGAAATTTTCGCTCAAGGCGCGCAAGCGCCTAGAAACACAATCTTTAGCTGATAGCTGATGGCTGAGAGCTGATAGCGCGCGGCGGCACTTTGGTTGCGGCTCCGCCACGCTATGTCAGCGTTACGTGCTGAACTGGGCCAGTCAGCAGAAATACGGAAAAATGGGTCGATGCACTCAACCAACGGTCTTCGAGGCTTCGGGGAAGAGGGTTTGGACGGGATCTCCTTTTTGTAGGCATAGAGTTTTTTGCCATAGAATGCCCGCCGGTCCTAGCAAACGGCGGGCCAAAGAGCGAGTGGAAAGCTTGTCGCAAACATACGCCAAACTGAACCTGGTTTTGTTGCTTTCCTTTTGGAGTCTGCCGTCTGTCGCCCAGGCGCAGGAGTTCCCTGATCAACCGGTCACGGTCGTTGTGGGTTTCGGTGTGGGTGGCAGCGCCGACCGCATGGCTCGGGCCATGTCGAGGCAATTGGCCGAAGAGCTCGGTCAGCCGGTTCGGGTCATCAACAAAAAAGGGGCGGGAACCCTTCTAGGGGCCAACTATGTTTTGGGCAGGCCCCACGATGGATACACCATATTTGCATCGACATTCTCTCCCTATCTGATCAACACCGTTCTCGAAGGTAACGCGGAATACGGGATTGAAGACTTCGCTTATCTGAACTTTCAATGGTTCGATGAGGACCTGATCGCTCTCAACAAGGACTCGGAGTTCGAAAGCCTACCGGAATTGCTGGAAGCGATTCGAACCAAGCCCAAGACCGTCAAAGCTTCGGTCGTGCGGGGATCGGCCGGTCACCTGATGGCCAAGCTGCTGCTCGAGGTGAATGGAATTCCTCAAGAAAACCTCAACCTGGTGACCTACAACAGCGGCGGCATGGCACGAGCGGCGGTGGCCGGCGGGGTCGTTGACTTCATTGTCATCAGTGCCGAGGGGTCCGAGAGTATCCGTGAGTATCTGCGACCTCTAGCCATTGTCAGCGATCAACGCAGCCCTCTGTGGGATGTGCCGACGGTCAACGAAGCGCTGAGACCTTTGGGGATTGAAGCTCCAGTTCTGCCCGGGTCGGTGCGAGGCTTTGCCACCTCTGCCGAATTCAAGCGCAATTATCCCGAGCGGTTCGAACGTCTTTCATCGGCCATTCAAAAAGCGCTCGAAAACGAAGCGTTGCAGATCATGTTGGACGAAGCCAGTATCGGCGGACGTTGGATTGGTCCACAAAGAGCAGAGGACATCATGAAATCCAGCTTCGAAACCTTCAAAAACTACTCCTATCTTCTGAAATGGTAGTTGCACCGCGATGCGGATAGGGAAAAAGGCATTCAGTGGCCACCAACTAGCCGATCTGCTGGTTCTTGTCGGGTTGGCCTCTTTTGTCCTCTGGTACTTCGTGGATACCTACAAGGCATCCTCGCATACTCTGAACCTCATACTGGTTTTGCCGGTGACCCTGATCGTGCTGGCGCTTTGTCTCGTCGAGTTCTTGGAGACAGGTTTTCGGGAAACAATCACAAAAAGAATCCAAGCCAGCTCGAGTCTGTCAGAAGCGTTGTTCCCGTCATCTCTCTTTTTACGGGCTATGTGTTGACACTCAGGTGGCTGGGATTCGATGTGGGGACAGCTCTCTTTGTCTCTAGTTTTTCTTTGGCTTCATGGGGAGCGCCGTCTGCGCTGGAACATTGGATACGCCATTTGTTTTGCTGTGCTCGTGTCCCTGCTGTTTTCGCAGATGCTGCCTTACCCCATGCCCATGTTGGTTCTACCCTCTGAGTATTGAACGACATCCATGATTGACTTCGACGCGCTTCAGTCCGGTCTCTCGTTGCTCTTTTCGAGCTTTACGCCGTGGATGGTCGTTGTCCCCGGAATACTGATCGGCCTCGTCTTCGGCGCCGTTCCGGGGCTTCAGATCTCCATGGCTATGGCCGTCTTCCTGCCGCTTACCCTGTACATGGACTTCATGCAGGCCATGCTGTTTCTCACGGCAATTTTCACTGGTGGCGGATTCGGCGGAAGTATTCCTGCGATATTGATGAACATCCCGGGCACGTCCTCAGCGATTGCGACCGCCTTTGACGGTTATCCCATGTCTCGAAGGGGCGAACACAACACCGCGCTCGGGCTTGCTCTGGGCGCCTCCTGTTTCGGCGTCATCGTCGGGTACGCCGTATTGCTTTTGCTCATCAAGCCGATCTCGGTGGCGGTTCTGAAGATGGGTCCGGCGGAAATGGCCGCCGTTATCCTATGGGGGATTACGCTGATTGCCAGTCTCAGCGGTGGGCACCTGATGAAAGGGATCGTATCGGGCTTGATCGGTTTGCTGATTGGCACGGTGGGTTACAGCGAAGCTGGAGTCGCGCGGGGAACCCTGGGGAGCGCCTACTTGCTCGATGGCGTTCCGGCGATTCCGGCGATGATGGGCATGTTTGCTGCGTCCGAGCTGTTCAGGTTGGTCAATACCCGATATCTCGTGACCGACAAAGAAGCGCGCAAGGTTAGCGTGAAGGAGATCCTAGCGGGTTTCAGGCGCGCCGTAACTTTTCCATGGATTCTTTTGCGAGGCTGCCTCATTGGTGTTTTCGTAGGTGCGGTTCCCGGCGTCGGCTCCTCGATCGCCAACATCCTGTCGTACATCGAAACGAAGAGGACACATCCCGAGCCGGAATCCTTCGGCAAAGGCAATCCGGCCGGTGTGGTCGCTTCAGAATCGGCCAACAGTACTTCCGAAGCAGGCTCCATGGCGACTTTGCTGGCGCTCGGTATTCCCGGTGGAGGGGCGACCGCAGTGATGCTCGCCGCCTTTGCCATGCACAATATTACCGGCGGACCCCAGTTCATTCGGGAACAAGCCGATATCGTCTATGCAATCATTTTTGCCAATTTTGGTCAGGCCTTCTTGCTGATTGTCTTGGGACTGATGTTCATACCCTTGCTGGCGAATGTCGTCAAGGTACCCATGAGTTACCTGATACCTTCCGTTTTGGCCGTGGCGATTTTTGGCTCCTTTGGTTTGACCGGAAATCTAGCCGGCCCCATCACGATGATGGTGTTTGCCATTGTGGGTTGGATGTTCAAACGGTTCGACTATTCCGTGCCCGCGGCTGTCGTTGGCATTCTCTTGGGCGGGATGGCAGAGGATTCACTTATCTATTCTTACCAAATCAGCGGTGGCCAGTGGAGCTACTTGCTAGAAAGACCCATTGCCATTGCCGTCATCATCCTGCTGATGGTCTCTCTCTTCGGCGGCAAGTTTGTTAACGCTTTGACACGGAGGGTCACAAGCTAAAAACATCGCCGGAGTGCAATCTTGACCAAGCCGGTTGGTCGTCTAATGAAACAAACAGGGGATGAGGTTTCAGGGTAGCAGCTTGTCGACGGTTACCTCAATTTCAGGGAATCTAAGCGGGCTGACCGTGTCAACTCTTTTGAGAGTACGCTTCTCTCGGTAACCTTCCTCAGAGGGCTTGCGAAAAACGATCAGGTTGTCTTCGACCAAGTTCAGAACCCAGTATTCGGGGATCTTCCCCCGGGCGTAGAGGTTAGCCTTCCATGTGAGGTCTTTGTCGAGCGAGTTATCCGATACCTCGACCACCAGAAGTGCGGCTGTCGGGTGGGCTTCGAGGTACGCGCGCGGGTCTGCGGCTTCCACGATCGCGATGTCAGGCTCCGGCTGGGAATCCATCGCCACGGTCAGCGGATGTTGCGACCTAACACGATGACGGCCCTTTAGGCGGTTAGTGAAAAGGTCGAGCACCAGCTCAATGGCGGCCACGTGACGTTTACCTTCCGGACCCATCTTGCAAATGATTCCTTCGATGAGCTCGACTCGCTCATCAGACGAGATGAAACCCATTTCACCGAGACGGTCGTATTCCTGCGCCGTGAAGCGTCGCACCTCGGTGTCTTTGAGGAGACTCATCATGTTTGTATTCTAAGACACGGTATTGATGCGGGCAAACAACTTGCATGGCCGGTCATAAAGAGTCAGTCAGGGGAACTCATCGTCCTCTTTCCGGATCGGCCTTCTCCTCTTCACAATCGTCGCGACTCGAGCCGTACCTGCTTTCGGATTGGATCGGCCGGGTGTGTGTTCGTCTGAGACTTGTTGAGTTGCTCCGGGGCGGCGGGCCGCCTGCCACCGGTTCACGTCGTCCTGTTCGAATGAGATGGCGGTCTTGTGTGTCATGGTTATCGTGTTCCGTACCTAACCATGAATACGTGGGAGTACATTTCGGAAGTGATGCCCGCGCGTAAAGTTATGTAAACCTATTACAACTGGCCCACTCCTACAGCGTCCGAATGGCGTCGAAGGGACAGGTCGGAACGCAAGAACCACACCCCGAACAACGTTCCGCCACAACCGTCGCTTGATACCGCTCTGCGATAATGGCGTCGTGCGTGCAGGCGGTTTCACAGGAACCGCATTGATTGCAGAGGTCGAGCGCGATACTGGGCTCGAAATCGATCGCAGGCAACTGGCTCGTGATCGCGTTGTGGTTGCACACATCGGCGCACTTTCCGCATCGGGTGCACTTTGATTCGTCGAAAAGAACCCGAGCAGGAGAAATGGCTCCGTAAGGACAGACCTCGAGACATCGGCCGCATCGGGTGCAACGGTCGCGGTCGATGTGAGCTCGCCCTTGCTCCGTCGTAATGGCGTTCTCCGGGCAAGAGCTTATGCAGGGACGGCCGCACCTTCCGGGGTGGCAACTACTGCCAACTTGGTAGTGATCCCGTTCCCACTGGATTGCCCCGCCCTCGTTCCGGCAGACCTCGAGGCAGTCGCCGCAGCCGACGCACTGGTCGGCGTTCAGCTCGATCTTTTTTGCCGCTACGTGGATTGCCTTCGGCTCACAAACCGATTGGCAATCGCCGCACTCCACACACTTTGCTGAATCGATGGCAAACGATGATTCTCGCGGCAACTGGATGGCGCTGCTGCTGCAGGAGTCGATGCACGTTCCACAACCCGTGCAGGTATTGGGGCAGATCTCGATTCCATAAAGAGGTGACGTTGAGGTGCTCTCACTGCAGCCCGTGAGCAGACTGGCGAGAGATCCACCGGTCGCCCCGGCGATCACGAGCGATCCGCTCCGGCGAATGAAATCTCTTCGATTGCATGCCATGTTCGCGTCCCTCTCTTCAAAAAGCGTAGCGGAACTGCGCCCGTGCGACGGTTGTTGACGACGGTAGAGACTCGGCGCGCACGAATCCAACGACCCCGTAGAGACGAAGACCCCGGGTGAGATGGACGTCGAGCTCGAGGTCGTATTCTTCGGCACGTGTTGCGGAGGTTTGTGCTACGGCGAAAAAACCGATAGAGGGCCTACCTCTCCAAGTAAGCGTATGTTTCAATCGCCCGAAAACGAGAGGCATGTTGGCGACATCCAGTCGCATGACCTCTCCGAGAAAAAGATTGCTGAAGGTGGGGCGGAAGCGGGCGTCCGGATCGACCTCGGCGCTGCCGATGTAACCGAGCCGAAAGGCGGTAAAGGCGCCCGACTTCCAGGTGAAGTCCTTTTGACCCTGGACCATGTATCCGAGCACGCGATGATCGGCGACATGTTGGTGGATCAACTCGAGCTCGAGCTCGAGGTCGGACCATAGATTGAGCTCGGCGAGTCCTCCGTAATAAAGCTGGTTGACGAGAAAAGCAGACCCGAACTCTTCGAAGAAGACGGCGCCCACACGGCGCACGAGACCTTCCTCGGATTCCTCGAAGGAAGAAAGCTCCTCGAATGCTCCAAATTCGTCTTCCTCTTCCTCGCCGGCAAGGTCGTCCGATGTCGCTCCGCCCGAGGGTGACCAAGAGACGGTGCCACCCAAGAAATTCGTTTCACCGAAACCGTCACCGACGTAATTGATCCGTCCTCCGCGCACGACGCGATAGACATGGCGAGTGGCGCAGAAGTCCTTCATTCTCGCGAAGCGAGTCATGACACTGCCTGTGGTCATCTGAAATTGGACCGGTCCAAGCTCTCTCTGGAAGCTCAAACCGACAGCGCGCTCGTCCAAAAGAAGCGTTTCTCCGAGGCTCGCCGTATGGAGACCGCCCGTAACCTTCGTCTGGCCGCCGTCGAAATCGTAGTAGGCTTCTCGTAGTCCCCAGTTGTCTTTTGCCGGAGTTGGAAAATCACCAAAGGTTTGCCCGTCACCGCCGAGTCCCGGGCCGGTGTCGGTCTTGTACCAGTTCTTGTAGCCACCCTCGAAATAGAAGCGATGGGGAGATTCGAAGTCGGACTGGTAGTGCAGACCGAGAAACACCATGCCGCTGGCAAGGCCCCGATCGAGTGAGCTATGACCCAGGTAACCGAGTTGGCCGGTCAGTTCCATCGCCCACGAAAGCCCCGACCCTTCCTTCACCGGCTCCAGATGCGCCGCCACTTGGCTGTCGCATTCCTGAGCGACCGTTGACTTTGTTACTAGGAACAAAGACAGAACCAGGATCCAAGTGATGCGGTTTGCTCGTGTCGTCATCGACGCCTCCCTTTCGTTCAAAGGAAATTGAGTCCCGCCTGCAGGCATCCATACAAGAGCCACAGGCAAAACAATCTTCATGTCTAATTTGGATTTGCTGATGAGCGGTGGTCACGGCTTCCGCCGGACAGGCCTTCGAACAGAGCTTGCAGGTCCGGCAGTCGTCGTTGAGAGCGAGTTTGGAGGCAAAGGGCAGACGCCCAACCCAACCCAGCATCAAACCCACCGGGCAAGCCGAACGGCAGAAAGGCCGATAAACGTACAGGGAGCTTACAAGAAGGATGCCGAGAAGGATCCAACCACTCAAGTAAAAAGATCTCATGTTGAACGCGACCTTGAAGGGGTTGACGTGGATGAAGAGGTTCTCTTTCGTCAGCGCGAGCTGGGCGAGTAGCGAGAAGAACAAAACATAGCGCGTGACACGCATGGCTTTACGCGCACCCTCACCGTGTAAAAAGGCCAGCCGATTCGGTTTGTGGACGAACTCCTGAAGTGCCCCGAGATGGCAGATCCACCCACACCAGACTCGTCCGAAGACATACGTGATGGGAACGAGGGCCAGGAACCAGATCAGGCTATGAGTCTTGACGTCAACCCCTTGGAGAAAAAGAACGAGGTTCTGAAAACTGGAAATGGGGCAGGGACAGCCGCCATTCCAGAAACCGAGAACGGCGAGCGAGGCAAGGAGCAAAACGGCTCGGGTTGGCCGTAGACGTCGGGATCGGACTAGGAATCCCGCAAGTACCGTGAATCCCAGCGCGATGAGCGCCATTCGAAAACCGCGATGCTCGAGAGCGGGTTTGTCTTCTTCTGAGCCTTCGACTAGCTCCGATTCATCGAGGGTTTCGAACTCTTCAAAGCTCTCGAATCCTTCGTTTTCCAGAAGCGCTTCGCCCTTATCCTTATCGACAGAGTTTTGTCCCGGGGCCGAGGCCAATCCAAAGAGGAGAACGATGCAAATCGCGGCAACGGTGGTCGAGCGATGATGAAATTTCATGTGCAGCACCCTCAGCTAACGTTCCTAGACATCATCATCCGAAGCGGGAACGGCGAGCGTCACAACACCGTACCCTCCTTCCTTGTCACACTTCCTCCGTGCGTGCAGCGCCCCCGCGCCGTCCTTGGCGGCCGTTACCTTTGCCTTGACGAGCCGCACGTAGGTTCCCGTGCTGATCTCTTTCCACTTCGTCGCCCCGAGAAGCTCGAGTCCTTCACCATTGAATTTGGTCGCCTTGATTCCCTCCGGGCAGTCGTGATGGGTGAGAAAAACCGTGACCTCGAAGACCACGACGTCCCCCGTCTGATAGGAGGGCTTCGGGTCGCTCTTGACCTTGACGGCAATCTCACAGGCCTTCGCGTCGGGTGTCGAGACCAAGGCGATCATGAGCGGAAAGGCGAGGGCTCGGAGAAACCGCAAGAGTGATGTCTGTAATCTCATTTCCGCACCTAACGACTACGACGGGTAGAGCTGCAGTCGTCGCCTTCCGTTCCGACCCCTCCATTCCCGCCTTGCCCCCCAAGCCTCCGCGCAAGCTCGCCGGGTCTCAGGTCGAGTGAGCCTGCCAGGTCTCGTAACGTCGAGGATTCGTGAGCGCGAGCTCCGTCATCCCGCAAAGTCGCGATCGCTCGGTCTAGAGAAATACCATTGGCCCGGCAGTAGTCTCCGAGCGTCATTCGGCCCATTCGCGGCCCGACCGATTCGGACTGCGGGCGTCTAGGCTCATGGTTGAGCTCTAAACTTTCGTAGATCTCGCTGGGTGCAACGGCGTTGGCGTTGGCGATTCGGGCCAAGGACCTATCAGGTTCCAGATTTGTGAAACCTCTGGCTTCGAGCGTGGCGACCACGTCCTCCGTCGAAAGATCCATCCTTTGTGCAAGCGCTGAAAGATGGTGCTCCTCGGCGTGAGGCGCCGGTGCCCGAACGCTGGTTTGCTCCCAGTAATCCTTAACCTCGTGGTGGAGATCGACGAGGGTGCTGAACGGAGGAACCTGAGCCAAAGTGCCGGCTACGAACAACAGGCTGACCGTGGCGGCGGCAAAGAGCTCGCGCTTGAGCCGAAGACCCGCCACTCTTCTCAACTTGAGGTAGCCTTTGAGGACCTTCCAGTTGAAGACGATGTGGAGTGCGGCGGCGAACAAAAACAAGGCGGCAGCGGTGAGGTGAATGCTGCTCCACTGGTCTTTCCCCAGACCCAGGAGCGTCCAGTCGGTCCAATGAGCCACCCGTCCCCGGGGTGTTGCGAACAGGGCAATCCCGGTCCCGGCGATGACGAGAAACGACATCACCAGAACGAAGGTCGTAAAGCCGCGTGTGTAGAAGGTCGATCGGAATCTGTTATCTTTCATGAGCTGCTCCTTCATTTCGTTTCCCGACCACTCTTAGAGCAAAGGAAGGGCCATTGCGATAGGAGGAGGCTTTACTTCGTAAACGATTGAAAATAGGACGATAGCATTACCGGGTGAGACAGGCTGTAGGAGGTTGGCTCAAAAAGCTCGACGATATGGTCGACTCCGATCGACCAATGTGTCGATGAACGGCGGGAAGCTCGGCTAGTCGTTGTCGCCGGGCTCGATGCCGTATTTGCTCAGGCGGTAACGGAGATGTCTTTCGCTGATACCCAGTGCACGGGCTGCCCGGGTCTTCACTCCGCCGGCCTTTTCGAGCGCTTCGGTCAGGAGCGCCTTCTCGTAATTGGCCATGCGATCGACGAGCGAGTCCGGCGCAATGTTTTCATTTTGAATATTTAAAAGATGGAGAGGAAAGTCGGAAACGGCGAGGAGGGAGTCTCGAGCGAGCACCATAGCACGGTGCACCATGTTCTCCAGTTCGCGGACGTTGCCCGGGTAATCGTGTTTGAGTAGGCCGTCCATGGCCTCACGGGACATTCCCGTTACGTGGGAATCGCTCTCTTCGGCGAACTGTCGAATGAAGTGATCGACGAGGTGAGGAATATCCTCCCGGCGTTCTCGTAGAGGCGGAATCTCGATGGAGACCACGTTCAAGCGGTAATAGAGATCCTCTCGAAACTCTCCTTTTCGAACCATCTCCTCGAGGTCACGATGGGTGGCGGCGAGTACGCGAACATCGACTTTTAACGAACGTGTCCCGCCGAGTCTCTCGAAGGATTTTTCTTGTAGGGCCCGGAGCAGTTTCGCCTGTGTGCCGTGAGGAAGATCCCCAATCTCGTCCAGGAAAAGTGTCCCCGTATCGGCAAGCTCGAAGCGGCCTCGGTGTTGCCGGTCGGCACCGGTGAACGCGCCCCGCTCGTGTCCGAAAAGCTCCGACTCGAGAAGAGTGTCCGGAAGCGCCGCAACGTTGACCGCGATCAATGGGCGTTTGGCGCGAGGACTCGCGTAGTGAATGGCGCGGGCAAGAAGCTCCTTACCGGTTCCGCTCTCGCCGCGGATCAAAATGGTTGCGCGGCTCGAAGCCGCTCGAGCCGCAACGTTGATGGCTTGGGCCATTTTGGGATTCGATGTTTGGAGGCCCTTCAGGCGATAACGGGATTCGAGTTGCCGTCGAAGCTCCCGGTTCTCGGACTCGAGTGCCCGGTGTTCCAGGTTGCGGTTCACCAGTATGAGGAGCTCGTCGAGATCGATCGGCTTGGTCAGGTAGTCCGAGGCCCCCTCCTTCATGGCGTTAACGGCGGTTTCGACGGTACCGAAGGCGGTCATCAGAATCACGGGAACTTCGGGATTCATCGCCCGAAGCTCTCGAAGCAGCTCGATGCCGTCTCGACCGGGCATGCGGAGATCGGTCATCACGAGATCGATCACGTTGGTACCGGCGAGCTCGAGGGCTTCATCAACACTTTCCGCGGACAGGGTCACGAAGCCGCGCTTGCGAAGGAACCCGGAGAGGACCTTGCGCTGCGAAGCTTCGTCATCGACGACGAGAACCACCCGTTCACTCATGATTTGCTTTCCGCACGTGGTAGCTTGATGGTCATTGTAGTACCTCGTCCCGGGGTTGAGTCCACCTCGATCGTTCCGCCGTGAGCGGTCACTACCTGCTGGGCCACCGCCAATCCGACGCCCGTACCCTCCGTCTTCGTAGTGAAATAGAGATCGAAGAGACGAGGTAGGTCGCTCAACCTCGATCCCTTTCCCGGTGTCGGTCACCTCGATTTCGTGGAACTTCCCTCGGCGGCGGGCAACGATGGATACACGGCCGCCTTCGGGTGTGGCCTCGACGGCATTTCGGACGAGGTTCTCGAGGACTTGCCGAAGCTGCTCGGGATCCACTGTGGCCATTCCGGCGCCGGACGATCGGAAGTGACCTCCACCCCTTTCGCAGCGCCTGTAGCCCTTGCGCTTTCCTCTACCGATCGTGTGAGCTCCCCAAGGTCGGTCGGACGCGGCGCCAGGCGGGGAGGACGGGCGAAGTCCAGAAACTGCTGAATCCGGTCGTTCATCCGTCGCGACTCGACCTCGAGAACACCCAGGAGCTCTTCCGCCTCCTCTCGGTCGTCGCCTGAAACGGGTACGGTGTCCAAAAACTCACGACGCAGACCGCGTGGCGCTCATGGAGATGGCATTCAGTGGATTCCTTATTTCGTGGGCCACGGTCGAGGAAAGCTCTCCCATGGCGGCCAGACGATCCTTCCGCCGAAGGGCTTCCCGAGTGCGATCGTGTCGTTCACTCAGCAAGCTGTACTTGCGCTGAAGCCAAACCGTACCGACACCGAGAAACGCCAAGGCTAGACTCGCCGCCAGCGACAGACTGAGTTGCCACAGCATACGTTGCTCAGCCCGGCGCAGTCCGTCGAGCCTTGATTCCGAGGCGCAGAAACGCCGTCGTTTCCTCGTCCAAGACAATGGGGCCGGCGAACTCGAGGACGGAGTGACCGCCCACTTCCGTCTCGCGTTCCTCGGAGTGAAGGTCACCTCCCGTCTGAGGTCGTGCCGTCCTGGGCGGATTCGATGTCCAGGTCGCTCGGGATATCGCCGTGAGCGATGTGGAGGGCGTCCTGTTCGAAAACCACATAAACCACCTCGCTCGCGTTCTCGGTGATGTCTTCGAGTAGGTAATTGAGGGAAGATTGCCGCTCGAGTCTTTTTATCTTGAGAGGCATCGACGTTCAATACGATGGCACCGCCCGATTCGCGCCGGACGGCGGCGAACCCCCTCCAATCGCCCCAGCGGGACACGTGTATATCCGTAACTTCGTGTGGCCTCTTCGTCGGAGTACAATCGATCGAGAAGACTCCCCCCGTACCCGGTAGCGAATCCCGGACCGAAGCCCCTTCTTGGACCCCGGGCGCCTCCACTGGCGTACTCTTCCTCGCGATTGGGCCCGTAAATGGTGACACGGAACAACCGGTTTCGGCTAACCATCTCGTTGAGTAGATTTTCATTCAGTAAATCGAGCCGGTCGAGCTCGGCCAGCATGTGAGCGCTCTCGAGCATGCGCACCTCGAGCTCGCCGGCCGCTTGCTTGCTCGCTTCGTAGTTCGAGCGTGCCGCCGCCGCTAGAGTCTGTCTCAACGACGCCGCTTGGTCGCGGAGCAACGTCAGAAGCTCGCGCCTCGTCGCGCGGTTGCCGGCCCAGACCACGAGCACGAGACCGAGTGCCAGCAAAGCACTGGAGAAAAGTACTCGAGACATGCCGCCGCGGTGTGCCGCCCAGTCGAAAAGCTTCATGAGTTCTCCATGACGCCGGTTCTAGAGCAAACGTTATGCCAATAGCGTGGAGTAGGCAAAATCGAGTTGGCCTTTCGGACAGATTGAGCCAGAATTGCTTGCCTCTAGCGCCGTCAAAACAGATAATTTTGTTTACGCTTTTGTATCACTAGAGGGGCGGGCATTAAGGCCCGTCAGCCAGGAGGAATTATGTGGAGGGACGCCCGTTGGTGGGAGCCCAGCAACATCTCATTCCATTGAGCGGAGCCCGATGCAGCCGATTCACGAGCTCAGGAGAATCTGATGAAAACTATCTTTTGGATCTTGGCCCTTCCCGTCGTCTTGGTCTGGTTACAGAGCGAGTCCCGATCGGAAGAAACGGATAGCCAAGTGGAACAAGGCCGGTACTTGGTGGAAAGCGTCGCCATGTGCGTTCAGTGCCACACCCCGCGAGACGCTCGAGGAGAGCTCATCGCGCAGCGACCGTTGGCCGGGGCCCGTATACCCTTTGCGTCCCCTTTTCCCAACGAGCAGTGGGCGTCGTCCGCTCCCAAAATCGCCGGTCTAGCCGGATGGGAGGAGGAAGACTTCGTTACCCTCATGCAAACCGGGTCTCGCCCGACGGGCGAGACTCCACGCTCGCCCATGCCCCCTTTTCGAATGACACGGGAAGATGCTACCGCGATATTTACCTATTTGAAGTCACTAAGATAGTAAAGGGACAGGTCCCTTTTTTCCGGAAAGTAGCGGGAACGAAAAAAGGGACCTGTCCCTTTAAGCCCTTTTTCTCAAAAGGCCCATCAGGCCGCCGTTTTTCTTCTTGCCGTGAACCTTCGCGTAGGCGACATCGTTATCGGGCTCGAGCTCGAGTATCTTTCGCCAGGTTTTTTGGGATCGGGTGGAGAGCCCCAGCTCATCGTAGATAATCGCCAAGCCCACGTAGGATTCCGCGTCGGAGGGATCGAGCTCGAGGGTCTTCAAGAAGTGACTTTCCGCGTCCTTTCTCCAGTTCGGGTTCTTGCTCAAGCTTTTTGCAAGTAGTTTGTGAAAGGAAGCCTTGTTCGGATTTAGCCTCACTGCCTCTTGGAGACATTGGATCGCATCGAAATAGGCCATCTCGTTGAAGAGACGGTTTCCCTCCCGATAATGTTTTTCCGCTACTTCCTCGGGAGTCGCGGTTGTGACGTCCGGATCATCAACGAAGGGCGATTTCCCAGAAGGAGATTCATTGGACCGAAGTGTCTTGTCATACTGCGTACGATCCACCGGTGTGGACAGCAACTGGTAGGCCGCGGTGACCTTGACCATTAGATCTTCGAGAAGCCCGTGCAAATCCTCGAAGTGAGGAGAGTGATGCCGGTCTGGGTGATACTTCTTCACCATCGCATAGTAGGCTTCTTTGATTTGAGCCTCGTCCGCCGTCGTTTCCACCTCTAGTAGTTCGTAGTGGTTTGCTGTGGTAAGAGAGGCATGCTTGGCAGCGATCTCGTCCTTGACCGCCTGCTGCTCCGCTGTCGGACTCGAATCCTTCTTTTCTTTGTCGGTGACGGGGGCGGTTCTGGCCGGCTGTTCCTTGATCTCGGCTTCGGGCGAGGGCAGCTTGGCCTCGTCCGCTTTCGTCAGTCGTTTCAGGCGATCGGTACGCTCCTGTGCTCGTTCTTCCAGCGTGAGCACACCGGCGCAGACGAGACCGTAGATGCACCGAAGCGTATCCTCTTCGCCCATGGGAGAAAGTGCCGCCGCCTCCGCTACGGTCGTCGTGCCATCCACTCGGGACATCACGAAACCCTCCTCAGGCGTGAGACTGAATTTCTGGTACATGAGGAGCGGATTCTCGGGATGGGCCAGCACCCGGTCGAGCTGTCCGAGAGCTTGGCGTATGGTGTCCATGCTTTTCATCCGTCGGATGCCCTCGAGGATTGTGTCGGCGGTCGATAGGCCGACGATAATGTCTTCCTCGACCGGAGTCTCCAGTCGCTCGAAGGCAAATTGCCCGGCTTCCCATTCGAAGACTGAAAAGATGATGCTCTTGATTTGCTCGGTGACCTGCTCGTTGAGCTTTTCTTCGTCCAGATGACCAAGGTCAACGAGAGCCCCACCTAGGCGATGTCCCGTTTCTTTCATGACCTTGACCGCTTCATCGAAGGCCGAGCGGTCGATCACGTTTTGTTTTATCAGAAACTCGCCTAAACGGTCGTCGTTGAGGTCGGAATTGGCAAAGACGATCGAGCCTTTCTTGATGTAGATGCGTTTGTTGACGTTTTCTTGGACTAGATGAAGGATTCCGGTACGGCGGTTGACATAGACGTCGCGTATCACATGCGCGAGGTCTTTCTCGCCCAGCGTACCCTGCAAGGTGTTGTCGTATGCGGGCTCGGAGCCCTCGTCGCGACGTGTGATGGGCTTGGGCGCGGGTGCCTCAGCTTCTTCTACGTCTTGCGTTTCCTCGGCCTTCTGCGTTTCCTCGGCCTTCTGCTGCTCCTCAGCCTTCTGCTGTTCCTTAGCCTTCAGTTCGTCTTCTGTCTCTTGGCTGTCTTCTGCCTCCGCTCCTGCGTCAGATTTTTCTGGCGCTTCGATCCGCTCTTCCGGCACGCTCGTCTCTTCCTTCGTCTCGCGACTATCCGGTTCCGAATGCGTAATCGTCTGAAGCGCCTCTAAAAGCTCTCCACCCGTTGCGATTCGCTCGTCTGGATTCTTGGCAAGGGCTCGGTGTAGTATCTCGCTCACCTTGGGGTCCAACCCCAGTTTCTCGCAATCGAGCTCGGGCATGTCGTCACCGACGATCCGCATCAAGATGCCGATGGTGCTGTCGGCTTGAAACGGCTTGTCTCCGGAAAGACACTCGTACAAGATGCATCCCAACGAAAAGAGGTCGGCGCGGCCGTCGATCTTCCTGTTCCCCCGGGCCTGTTCCGGAGACATGTAGTTGGGAGTTCCCAAGATCGTTCCCGTCGTCGTGATATTGCCGGAGGTCTCGGATTTTGCGATCCCGAAGTCCGCAACTTTAACCCGCCCGGAACGCTCGATAATGATGTTGGACGGCTTGATGTCTCGGTGAACGACCGTGCCTTGATGTGCGTGGTCCAGTGCATCGGCGGCTTGGGTCAGAATGTGAAGGGTTTCATCCCACGACAGCCGCTTCTTTTCTTCGAGCAACTTCTCGAGGTTCGTTCCGTCGATGAACTCCATGACAAAGAAGCTCACCGTCTTGGAGTCAACGATGTCATATATCGTGACGATATTGGGATGGTTGAGCCTCGCTGCGACCTTGGCTTCCCGGAGAAAGCGCTTTTTGGCCTCGTTCCGGTTGTTCGGATTCGTCAATCCGTCGAGACGAACGCGCTTGATGGCCACCTCGCGGTCGAGCATCGAATCTCGGGCGTGATATACGTCTGCCAGCGAGCCCGAGGACAAGCGGGACAAGACCTCGTAGCGGTCACCAAGAGTTTTGGCTACCGCCTGCTGGAGTTTCTCCAAATCCTCGGGTGCGAGTTTGACGGTATCGTTCTGGGATTCGCTCGTGTCGTTGACTGGTACGGCGCTATCCATGCTGCTCAAGGGTTTACCTGCTCAAATCTGCCTGCGGGTCCATTCACCCCAGGCGAGGTGATGAGATCATTTTGTCCCTCACCTAAATGCAATAGTTGGACCAGCTCGAGTGTGGCCCTCCAAACGGTCCACATAGGCGCCGAAGTTATTGGAAAACAATACCTTATGGTGAGTTCGAGGTCGGTCGCCGAGTTGGGTTTTTCCCGCCGGAATTGTAGGGTTTATCCCTCAGAGGCCCAAGTAGAGTGACGCTATCGCACCACTTTGTGCTAACTTCGATACGAGAGGTCGGGCGGTGCGGTCCGATGCGAGGTGGAGGATTTCCTGAATATGGCGCGACACCCTGCGGCGGTCAAGTGGGAGAGAAAACTGAAGAAGGTGTTCGATCGAATAGACGACCGGCTCGAAAACCGGTACGGAAAGAAATACCCTCTCCATCCGGTTCGTTCCCGACGTAACACCACCTCAAACAAGGAAGACGACGGGCTCTTCAACGTGGGAGCGGCTTTTACCGCCGGCTTCGGCTCAGAGCTCGGGCCCGGCTATGTTCTTCAGGTACAAATGTCAACTTTGAGCGAGGTTCCTGATGATGTTCGGGAGACCATCGAGAGTGAAGTGGTGAAGCTCCTACAGGACGAACTACCTAAAGTCTTTCCCAAGCGCGAGCTCAAAGTGGCACGGGACGGGCGTGTTTACAAAATCTACGGCGACCTGTCCCTTGGTGAGGTCTAAACAACTCAACGGCATTTCCTCCTTGGCCACAACGCGGCGAGCATGAAAAGGGGAGAGAAGAGAATCAGTTCTCGTCCGATCACGTAGAGGCCGCGGGAGGAGAACATGCCGAGACCGATTGGAGCGACTGGAATAGGCGTCCAAGGAGCAAAATAGCGTTCGTTCGAGAGAAGGCCAAAAGACCGCGATCCCAAGCCCGCCATCGGTTAGAGTATCCATGACTCCGTGGCTTGCCATGACCAGGCCGCCCAGGATGCCGACCGAAGCCGGGAACCATCCGCTCAATCGTCCGACGGCGGCCAACAGCGCTCCGAGAATCAATGCAAAGCCCAAGGAGTGGGCGGCGCCGCGATGACCCCAAGGCGCGTGGTAAGGGATGCCCAACTTGAAGGCAATGACGTCGAGGTCTGGGAGATAGGCACGGGCGACGAGACCACAGAGCCACACGAGGCGCGGTCGTCTTTCGGGTCTTCCCCCGATTCGAGCCGTTGCGAGTCCAACAGCCAAATGACCGATCGCCGGCACATCGCCCTCCTTATACAAACTATGATAGCCCGTTCTGATAAAGTGACGAGCTGGCGGCTCGCGGTTTGATAGGATTTGGTCTCGCTACGGAAAAAGAGAGCTCGAGAACCCAGAAAAGAAAACCCCAAAAAGAATAAAGAAGATGAGTCGACTAGTTATTCTCAAGACGGGCTCGACTTTCGCGGATTCTGGCGTGCCAACACGGCGATTTCGAGGATTGGGTGGCTCGCGGCATTACGGTTCCAAAGGAACGCACTCTTGTGGTCGATGCTCAATCGACGGCGGAGTTTCCGTCGCACCCGGAAGCGGTCATTATTACCGGTGCGCACGAAATGGTGACCGATGGGGACCCTTGGATTGAAAGGGCGGCGAACTGGCTCCACTTGCTTCTTGAAAGTAACGTCCCTGTCTTCGGAATCTGTTTTGGACACCAACTCTTGGCTCACGCTCTGGGTGGCGAAGTTGGAGATCATCCCGAAGGACGTGAGGTCGGTACGGTCTCGATTCGTTGCCTTCCGGAGGCTCGAAACGATTCCTTGATGTCTGCCATGCCTTCGTCCTTTCCGGCCTACGCGACGCATACTCAGTCGGTTCTGACCTTGCCGCCGGGGGCCACCCGACTGGCGAGCTCCGCTTTCGATCCCAACCACGCCGTCCGGTTTGGTGAGAGGCAGTGGGGGGTGCAATTTCATCCCGAGTTTTCCGAACGGGTGCTCCGCTATTACATCGACCGGCAACGCGACGAGCTTTTGAAGCAAGGCCAAGATGCAGATCAATTGATTCGAGCGGTGATGCCGTCGCCCTCTGCGAACATGATGGATCGGTTTGCCCGGCTGGCCTTCGAATGAGTTGCTGGGTTCGAAGCGATCGTGTCAAATAGGTGCGATTAGAAAGGTGGTCATCATGTGGTTCCATCGTATGGCTCTCGAAGATTGGTTCGATACCTATCAATACGCCGTCGACTACGACATCGGAGAAAGCGCGGTCAAGTGCCTCTCCCTGGGCGACATCGACATCGATCTCAAAGATATCGTTTTTCGCTACGGCCACCACCGCGGAAAGCCGGAGCTCAGGGAACGGATTGCGGAGCAGTACGAGGGCTTCTCTCCGGAACAGGTCATTGCCACAACGGGTGCGAGCGAGGCGAACTTCTGTGTGGTCTCGGCGCTGGTCAAACCGGGCGACCACGTGGTCATCGAGCACCCGAACTATCCCTCCCTCTACGAGGTTCCCCGCTCGCTGGGAGGTAATGTCAGCTTGTTCACTTTGAGATACGAGAACCGTTTCAAACCGGATCTCGATGAGCTCAAACGGCTGGTAACTCCACAAACCAAGTTGGTGAGTCTGACTCATCCCAACAATCCCACAGGCTCCAAGATCACCGAAGATGAGCTCCAGCAGGTTGTTGAGCTGGTCGAGTCTTTGGATACTTATTTGCTTTTCGACGAGACCTACCGCGACATGGATCGGGAGAATCCTTTACCGCCTGCCGCAACGCTGAGCTCGAAGGTGGTGAGTATTTCCACCATGTCGAAATGTTACGGTCTTCCCGGTATCCGGATCGGTTGGCTCGCTACTCGCGATCCCTTCTCTACTCGCAGCGACGTTGGCCATTCGGGAGCAAGGAAGCATCACCAATAATGCGATTGGCGAAGAAGTCGCCATTCACGTGCTGGGCAACAAAGAGCGCTATCTCGATGATGCCAAGCGACGGATCGAGAGGAACCTGAAAGTTGTTTCCGGGTGGATGGGAGAGCAAGACGATTTCGAGTGGATCGAGCCTGAAGCGGGAGTCGTTTGCTTTCCTCGTATCAAAGCGCATGTGGACGTCGAGCCGGAAACGCTCTACCGCCGCCTTGCCGAGGAATATAAGACCTTCGTCCTTCCCGGCCGTTGTTTCGAAATGGACGAACGTCACTTCCGGATCGGCTTCGGCGCCGACCGAGACGAGATCGAGACCGGTCTTCGGAACGTGAACAAAGCCCTGAGTGATTTCGTAACCTAAACTAGGGGACTCGAACATTGGAACAGAAAAACGACACACATCTCAAATCCATCGGCTATATTCTTTGGATATTCGGCTTCTTGGGCGCCCACCGTTTCTACTACGGAAAACCCGTTACGGGCACGATCTGGTTTTTTACGCTGGGCTTGTTGGGGGTCGGGTGGTTGATTGACCTGTTTCTCATCCCCTCGATGGACCGGCAGGCGGACCTCCGATTCACTGCAGGCCCCATTGATTACACGGTTGCCTGGATTCTACTGACCTTTCTCGGGGTTTTCGGTATCCACCGCATGTATATGGGGAAGTGGCTCACCGGAATCCTATATCTCGTCACGGGCGGCCTGCTGGGGTTGGGGTATCTCTACGACTACTGGACCTTGAATGACCAGATCTCCATGGTCAATCGCGCCGAGAGTGTTGACGCGCAATCCCTTGCCCGTTGCCGAGCCTGAACCCGAGCCCGAACATTTATTGGGATAGAACTCTCTTCGTAGTCATGAAGATTACCATCAGTTTTCGCAGATTCTACCTCTCGGGCGGGGGCACGGGCTCGGACCGATTGGGAGATTCACACGATGGGTTTCGAGCCATGAAGGTGACCGGGAATCGAAACCTGCCGGCTTTCGTTTTTGATCAGCTCTCCGAGGATCGAGACGGCTTCCAGAATGACCTTGTCGTCTTCCGAGCTGAAGCACAGGCGAAGGTGTCGCCTGCGGTCGGGAGCGGTCAAGAAGACTTCACCCGGAGTATAGGCCACTCCGCGAGACAAGGCGGCGCGATAGAGCTGGCTGAAATCGCCTTCCTCGGGAAGTGAGATCCACGAACAGTATCCGCCGCGAGGATGGGTCCAATCGACCCCTTCCGGCATCGATCGTCCGAGCGCTTCGACCAGGAGGTCTCGTCGCCGACGATAAACGGGAATCGCCCGCTCCCAATATTCTTGCAGCATCCCCCGTCGTATGAACTCCGCCAGGCAACGTTGAATCATTGGGGATGCCACCCAATTCGCGGGCCCTCAAGAGTGAAAGCAGCTTCTCTTTGAGTGCCGTCGGTGGTACGACGAAACCGACCCGCAATCCCGGAAGAAGTGACTTGGAAAAACTATCAAGGTACACAACGAGGTTGTCTCGGTCTCGCGCCTTCAACGGCCGGGCCGGGGGGCCGTCGTAGCTCAGGCGCCCGTAGATGTCGTCTTCCACGACGGAAAGACCGTACTCTCCGACAAGCGCCAGCAGTTGGTCCCGACGGTCTTCGGACATGGAAAGCCCGGTTGGATTCTGAAAGCTCGGTATGGTGTAAAAGAAACGGGGGCGTTCTCGCACGAGAATCCGTTTTAGATAGTCTAGGTCGGGTCCCTGATCGTCAAGTGGGATGCCGATGGGCTCGACGTCCATAGACTCGAGAAGACTCAGGAATCCAAGATAGGTCGGACGCTCCACGAGAACCTTGTCGCCCGGCTCACAAAGAGCCGCGGTGGCCAGTGACAATCCTTGGGTCACTCCGGTGGTGACGATGATGTCATCCGGGTTGGCGCGAATGCCTCGCTCCATAAGAAGTCCGGAAAGCATATGTCGGAGATCGGCTTCGCCCTGATAGGGTCCGTATCGAAATAAATCTTCCGCCTGGCTCTCCAACGGTCGAAGGAGACGCATGAACTCCTTTGCCGGGTAGAGCCTCGAGTCGGGCTCGGCCATGGCGAGAGAGCGAGTTCCCGGTAAATGCATCATGCGGGCGATGTCCGCCATGACCTTGTCGGGAGTAATCGCCGAGCCGCTCAGCGTTTCGATCCGTTCGGGCGGATCCGGTCTCAGACCGGTGACATAGGTACCTCGTCCGACGGTCGCGTCGATCCATCCTCTCGACTTGAGCTCGTTATACGCGTTGTGCGCGGTGACCCGAGTTATTTCGAGCTCGCCGGCGAGCTCGCGAACCGTGGGAAGCTTGCTCCCGTTGGGGAGAGCACCCTCCTCGATGCGATGAATAATCTGCTCGGCGATTTGTCGATAGAGCGGCCCGCCCTTGTCTTGCTTGTCGATTCGAAGATTCAAAGCCAACTTAATAACCCTTTGAGGTCGGACAATAAATCTATATTGTCATATTTATTCATCGATTGTCCGAGTGTATAATGTTGATTGACCTCTTTTATGGTATGACAATATGGATCAGATGTCCACACAAATGCAAGACAATCGATGTATGGCCGGCCAGAATCCGTCGAGGAGGAACTATGAAAACCATCGAAAAAGCCGACTTGGATTACGCCACTCTGCCTTTCGACTTTCAGAAAACGGACGTCAACCTTCGCTACCGCTGGCGGGAGGGCAAATGGGATGACGGGGAAGAGACCGACTCGGAGCTCCTCCCGATTCACATCGCCGCCTCGCTCTTCACTACGGTCAGGCGGCGTTCGAGGGGCTGAAGGTCTACGAAGCCAAGGACGGCCGGATTCTGTCCTTCCGCGTCGAAGAGAATGCCAAACGGATGCAGCACTCGGCGGAGATGCTCTCGATGCAGGCGCCTCCGGTGGAACTGTTCGTGAAGCCGTCGAACGCGTTGTTCGGGCCAACAAGCGATTCGTGCCGCCCTACGGTAGTGGCGCTACCCTTTACGTCCGACCTCTCCTCATCGGCTCCGGCGCCAGGATTGGCGTGTCGCCTGCCGACGAGTATCTCTTCTTGGTCTTGGTCACACCGGTGGGCCCCTACTTCAAGCAAGGCTTTTCACCCACCAAGCTGGTTGTGGAAGAGGAGTTCGATTGTGCGGCGCCCCTCGGCGTGGGGACCGCCAAAGCGGGGGGCAACTATGCCGCCGGCATGCGAGCCACGGTGAGGGCCCAATCCAAGGGCTACGGCGAGGCCCTCTACTTGGATTCGCAAAAGCACAAGTTCATCGACGAGCTGGGTGCGGCCAACTTCTTCGGCATCACCAAGGACAAGGCCTACGTCACGCCGAACTCTCCTTCGATCCTTCGTTCCATCACCAACTTGTCGCTGCGGACTCTGGCTGCCGACCTGGGCTATAGTGTGGAAGAGCGTCCCGTCTCGTCGACGAGCTCGACGACTTTCGTCGAGACGGGCGCCTGTGGAACGGCGGCTGTTATCACGCCCATCGAGAGCATCACCTACCGGGACCGGACCATTGTCTACTTGAAAGACGGAAAGCCGGGGCCCCATTGCACGGCGCTCTACGAGAAGGTTGACGGGAATCCAGTACGGAGACTTGCCCGACGAGCACGGCTGGATGCGGGAAATCAAAGGGTAATCAGAAGGGATAGCGACGCTATGAAACTCAAACCTTCGCGCTCGAACAGTGGCTCGAGCTTATCCAGAGACGACGAAGTACAACCTTGCTGCGAGCACCGGTCCGACCTGGAAGCTACAGGAGCTCCTCGACCTGATGACGGATGAGGAGAGGGAAAAGCTCCTCCAAGGTAAGGTCTCCTATTGCCCGAGCCGAGGAAACGCATACTCTACGACAGGCGGTTGCCCAATGGTATGGCGTCGACAAAGACGAGGTTCAAATCGTCACTGGAGCCTCGGAAGCGCTCTTGAGCCTGTTCTTCCACGCCGCGGAGCCGGGCGCCAACGTGGTGGTACCGAGTCCGGGGTTTCCTCCGTTCACCGCCGTACCGGAATCGCTGGGAATCGAGACACGGACCTATACGCTTCGTGCCGAGGACGAGTTTGCGCTCGATGCGGACGCTGTCTTATCGCTCGTCGACGACCACACGAAACTGCTTCTCGTCAATACACCACACAATCCGAGCGGAGCGGTCGTCGCACCGGAGATTCTTCGAAAGCTCCACGACATCACCGCCGAGCGCGGCGTCCAGTTGGTGGTTGATGAAGTCTATCGACCCATCTACCACGGCGAGGCCTACCCGACGGCTGCGGCGTTGCCACACGCGATCGTGTTGGGTGATCTCTCCAAAGCGTTTTGCCTCAGCGGGCTGCGCATTGGGTGGATTATCGATCGGGACGAAATCCGACTCGAGGGGCACTGGAACGCGAGATCCTATTTCACGATCTCGAACACCTACGTCGGCGAGGCCTTGGCGGAAACGGCCGTCCGGAATCGGGAAGCCATTTTCGTGAGAGCCCGTGAAGTCGCGGAAGCCAACTTGCGTCGACCTCGAGGTCTTCTTTTCGAGCATGGCGATCGCCTCTCGTGGATCCGTCCCACTGGAAGCTTTACGGCTTTTCCCCGTTTGGTGGCCCATGACGACAGCCGTCCCTTTTGCGAACGCGCCGCCGAGCTAGGCGTCCTGCTGGCGCCGGGAGATTGCTTTGGATTTCCCCAGCATTTCCGTCTTGGGTTCGGTGCCTGTGACGAAGGCTTCGATGAGGCACTCGCTATCCTGTCCGAGGTGCTGAAAGAGCTTGAGTAGAACGGGCTCTGACCGAGATTTCCGTGTGAACGCCCCTCTAAAACTAACGAAAGGGAGGGGAGCTGATTGCTATAAGGGCAAACCGAGATGGGCGATAAGCATCTCGTCGAGAGAATGCTGGCCGGGGAGGAGGAAGCTTTCGAGGACTTCTTCGAAAGGCACTTTCCGGGACTCGTAGCGGCTCAAGCGGCTTGCGCCGATACGGGTCGGTTGCCTGAGCTGTTGAGCATCTACCATCTGTTTGGCGACCCCGCCATGCCTCTCCAGTACCAGCGAACTTCTCGATCTCGATTTCTCCTATAATTGATCCGCTCAGACTAATCAGGAGGAGAGGTCGTGATATCTGATCGATGTATTTCATTGTTAGTGTCGCGGTTGCGATCTGTCTCATCGTAGGAGCTCGTGGGTACGCGCAAGAACCCTCCGTGCGTATCGAGCGCCTTGCGGATGCTCCGATCATCACACCTGCGCTTCATCCAAGCATTGGGGAGAACATCCAGGGGCCGTCGCTCATCCGGGTTCCCGACTGGATCGAGGCGCCGCTCGGCAAGTATTACCTTTACTTCGCCGATCACAAAGGCCGTTATATCCGGCTCGCTTACGCCGACGCCCTACTCGGTCCCTGGACGATCCACCGGCCGGGTAGTCTGCAGATCGAGGATTCCCAATTCCTGACGGAGCCCCCGAAGTGTCGCCTGCAGAGCTCGAGCGGGCCCGCGCTGCGCGTGAGAAGAGGGGTGTGACTTTGTCCCACAGCCTGTTGAGCGAGATCACGACACCGCACATCGCGTCACCAGACGTTTATGTTGAACGAAGCAAATCGTCGGATCCTCATGTACCTCCATGGTCTCGATGGTGTCGACCGACAGGTGACACGGGTGGCTATCTCCCGGGACGGGATCCGGTTCGAGGCGCGTCCGGAAGTGCTCGGCCGGACTTACATGCGAGTGTTTCAGCATGAGGGATACCGATACGCCATGTCGATGCCGGGCCAGTTTTACCGGTCCAACGATGGTTTGACTGGATTCGAGGAGGGGCCGTTGCTCTTCAACTCCGACATGCGCCACGCGGCCCTCTTGAAACGAGGAAACACGCTCTATGTCTTTTGGACACAGGTCGGCCACGCGCCGGAGCGAATCCTTTTGAGCATCATCGATATCTCGGGCGAGTGGACCACTTGGTCCGAGACCGAACCGGTCGAAGTGCTCCGACCGGAACGCGACTGGGAGGGCGCGAACGCGCCGCTCGAGCCGTCCGTGCGAAGCACCGCTTTCGGCAAGGTCAACCAACTACGTGACCCGGCGGTCCACGAGGAAGACGGACGAACCTTCCTGCTTTACGCCGTGGCCGGCGAAAGTGGGATCGCTATCGCTGAGGTGCACTTCGGCCATTAGGTTCAAATAGCGTTTGTGAAGAATGCCCAGGCTAATTATTAGATAAGTTCTTGGGCGACGCTTGCTGTAACAGCTCCACGAGGTGGCGCCCCGGTGCTGTAATCGGAACCTTTCCTTCCATGACGATTTCCCGCGCTTCGACCTCACGACCGTAGATATCTTCGTTGGCTCCGTTATCTGGTCGGAGTGTCGAGCCGTCCAATGAGACCCCGGCGAAGAGTCCCCGTGAACGGGAGTAGCGGATACTCGGCGGTCATATAGGCATCGGTGGAGGCCTCGGCGGTTCGACCCTTGGGACCGGCCGCGGCTGAAGCGTCGGCTCCGAGCTTGACCTTGCTCTTGAGGACCGAGTTCGCGCCTTTCTCGTTCATCACGAGGAGGAGGAAATCGGTGGCTTGTCCCCCAATCTGAAATCCGATGTTACCTCCTTCCAAGGCCATCATGACGGGCGGTCCCCAAGGACCTTGGAAATCCTTGCCTTCGCGACAAACCATCGCTCCTCGTCCGTACTTGCCTCCAATGCCCAGGGCAAACTTCTTGACGGAGGGCAAGACGACGACACATTCCGCCTTGTCGAGAAGCTCGGCGGACAAACCGTCGGGCATGTCGAGAATCTCTTCGAGCACGGTGGCTGCTTTTGCAGGCGCTCGTTCTCCTTCTTGCCACCGGCGAGTGAGTAGGAAGATACGAATAGCAAGCATAGGACGGTGGACATGAAGCGCATAGGCTCCTCCAGGTAATCTGTTGAGTTGTTCTTAGCTGCCTTGTTCAGTTTAGCTGAAGTACGTTGCGCGCGAAATCCTGATCTCAATCCCAGGGGGTGTTGTCGAGAATTTGGTCGAGATGGACTATCTAAGGCTCAAGGCGGGCGTTTCGTCAGGACGGAAGAGGACGCTCCAACTCGAACCGAGCGCTGCCGCCAAGGAAAGGGCAAGCCGCAGTCCCGGTAGGGTCATCAAAGGTGCGTAGTCTGCAAAGAGCCATCGAACGGCGAAAGCCAGACTCTCGAAATAAAGGGCTCCAAAGATTCCCCCAGCCGCTGCAAGCACGAGCAATAACTGTGTTCGGGACAGTCCGCGATCGCCGAGCTTAAATGCCGCGTCGGCGCCGGCGAGTCCAATCATGAAGAAACCGGGTGCAAGCACGGCGAAGCTGGCGGCGTAAATAGGTAGAAAGTTGGCCGGACAAAAAAAGTCCTGAAGCCGGGCGAGAAACCCTGCTGCTATCTGCGCGGTGAGCGGACTCACGATTGCGGCCATCACGGCGGCCCGTAGTATGCGGTCCTGCCGGTCAACTCGGATGGTAGCGTCCATGGAAGTCATTGTGCGTCTCCTCTTACATTTAGAGCCAAAAAACCGGCGGAAGGTTCCCGGGAAGCCGAGGTTGCCCTTGTCTGTCCGTAGCGTCTCATGTTAACCTCGGCCTCGATTCGAAGGCGATCCCGAGACACCTAGCAACGACATCATCCATATCCTATCCATCCTTGGAGGTGCACGATGCTCAGGCACAAGACGTTTTTGCTCCTATTGACCCTCGTTTTTCTCGTCTCCTGCGGAGGACCGGACCAACAGGCTCTCAATACTTACTTTAAAGCCTGTAGAAACGGTGACAACCCGGCGATGGCCGCCGTTTCGGCGGTGGAGTTCCCCGAGAAAGTTGCTTCCTGGGAGGTCGTCGAGATCGGTCCCGAATCCGTCGTTCCGTTCGCGCTCAAAGAAATGACGCTTACGAAACGGTTGGCCGAGATGGATTTGAAGAATATTGCCGAGGAGGACTACCTGTACGTTTCCGACAACCAGCACCTGTACAAGCGATACCAAGCCGCCATCGAGAAGGATCCCGACGCCGAGCTCGAGGGCGACCTCGCGGAGTTCCAACAGAAGTTCACCGACATCCGGAAGAGGGGGGAAGAGGCGGAAAAAGCCCTGGAGGTAGCCAACCGAGTGCTGAGCCGAGAAAAATCGGCGGCCGGTATTTCTCTCATGGGCGCTACGGTGACCGACCAACTCGATGGTGATGTCGCGGTCAAAGAAGCGCAAGTCAACGTGAACGGGAAGCCCTATCGCATCACGTTGAAAAACTATAATCTGACGGACAAACAGAGCAACAACGCTCGATCCCGGTGGGTCATCACCGATATCCAGCCCGGCTAAGCGGCCCGGGATTCAACAGTAACCTCGACCGCGCCGCGTCGATCGTCTATAACTGGCAGTTGTTAGCTCCGTGCTAATATGCAGTGTCTGTTAGGACGGATTCAGTTATGGACGAAAAGCAAAGCTCCATTCGAAATATCGCCATCATCGCGCACGTCGATCACGGCAAGACGACTTTGGTGGATGGCATGCTTCACCAGAGTGGTATGTTCGGGAAACATCGAAATGTCGCTGAGCGGGTCATGGACAACATCGACCTCGAGCGGGAACGCGGGATCACCATCCTCTCCAAGTTGACCGGCATCCGCTATGGGGGCGTCAAGATCAACATCGTGGATACGCCCGGCCACGCCGACTTTGGCGGGGAAGTCGAAAGGGCGCTCAAGCTCGTCGACGGGGTCATGCTGCTTGTCGATGCTAGCGAGGGCCCGTTGCCCCAAACGCGTTACGTTCTCACCAAAGCGCTCGAGGACAAGCTTCCGCCGATCCTGGTCATCAACAAGATCGATCGTTCCGACGCCCGCGCGCAGGAAGTCATCAATGAAGTCTTCGATCTCTTCATTGATCTCGATGCCGGGGAGGACCAACTCGATTTTCCGATTCTCTTTGCCAACGCCAAAGCTGGAATCGCCAAGCGGGACCTGGAAGACGATTCACGCGATCTACGGCCGCTTTTCGAGACCATTATCGAATCTATACCGGCGCCCCAGGGTGACCCGGAAAAGGTGCTCCGTCTCCAAGTGGCCAATCTGGACTACAACGAATACCTCGGGCGCATGGCCATCGGACGGGTCTTTGCCGGGACACTGAACCTCGGTGATGAAGTCGGCATCTGTAAGCTGAGTGGGGATATCCAAAAGACCCGGATCACCAAGATGTTCGCTTTCGAGGGCCTCGACCGCGTCGAGAAGCAATGCGCAGGTCCCGGCGACATCCTTGCCATCGCCGGCGTTGAAGGGATCAACATCGGTGAGACCGTGACCTCTGTGGATACCCCGGAGCCCATGCAGCCGATCCTCATCGACCAGCCGACCATCGCAATGAGCTTCAGCGTCAATTCTTCACCTTTCGCCGGACGGGAAGGAACGTTCGTCACCTCCCGCAACATCCGCGAGCGACTCGCCAAGGAACTGCTGACCAACGTCTCCATCGTCGTCGAGGCAGGAAGTGGCGAAACCTTCAAGGTAAAGGGGCGGGGAGAGCTGCAACTGGCGATTCTCATCGAGATGATGCGTAGGGAAGGATACGAGTTGACCGTGGGCAAGCCCGAGATCGTCACCCGCGAAAAAAACGGCAGGCTTCAAGAACCCCTCGAGCACTTGACCGTTGATTGTCCCGAGGAGTTTCTCGGAGAAATCATGCAGAAGCTCGGAGTCCGAAAAGGCACCATGACCAAGATGGTGAATCACGGTTCGGGGCGGGTGCGGCTCAGGTTCGATGTTCCCTCTCGCGGATTGATCGGGTTACGTAGCGAGGTCCTGATCGATACAAAGGGCACGGCCATCATGAACTCCTTGTTCAAAGGCTACATCGATTGGCAAGGAGACATACCCATGCGTCCCACCGGTTCCCTCGTCGCAGATCGACCGGGTAAGGCCACCGGCTATGCCATCTACAACCTTCAAGAGCGCGGGGAGATGTTCGTGACTCCCGGCACCGAGGTTTACGAAGGAATGATTGTAGGAGAAAACTCGCGTGACGCGGATCTGAACGTCAACATCGTCAAAGAAAAGAAGCAAACCAACATCCGAGCCGCGGCGGCGGATGAGGCCATCCGCCTCGTTCCTCCCCGGATTCTGAACCTGGAACTGGCGATGGATTTCATACGGAACGACGAGGCGATCGAAGTCACGCCGAGATCGATTCGATTGAGAAAGAAGATCCTCAAAGCGAACCAGCGTCTGAGACGGCTTTCTTAGGGTTCTTGGGCTGAGGTCTACCAGGCGTTGACGAGCCGGCGCCAACCATCCCGCTCGATCGCTCGCTTCTCCGAGGTGCGTTGGGCCAAGAGCCGGCCCGCTGCAACGGATTGAGTGCTACACGCCCCGGTTTGGAGAACGTGTAGGGCCTCGGCAAGTGAATCCTCTTCACCATTCCCCAGCGGCCGGTTCAGATCGTCCCCCGCCGGGCAGTCGGCGGGAAAACCGTTGAAGAAATCACTTTGCCCCGATGCGTTGGCGCTACGGAAGGAAACGGGGAATAGAACCTTGTCGCAGAACTCGAAACCGTACTGACCGACCGGTTTTCCGTAGGTCCTGTCTCCCACGACCGTCACCGGAATGAATGGCTTGAGACCGTTGATGATGAGCTCACTGGCCGACGCCGAGGCCTGAGTGGTGATGACGATCAGCCGCCGGAGGTCGAGGGCCGACGGTGGATCTTCGAACAAGATGCTTTGGTTTCGAGAAGTGTTCTTGTCGTTGTGGATGAACTCGACGAAGACTCGGTTGAACGTACCTGCACCGCCGATGAGACTGCCCAGATGTTGGGCAACGCTGATGAGCCCGCCTCCGTTATAACGCAGGTCGAGGATCACGTTGACGACACCGCGAGCTCGGAATTCGGTGAAGGCGGAGTCGAGGGCTGGTATCGAGGGCTCGACGAAGTTCCGGAAGTGAATGTAGCCGACGGGCAAACCGTTGAGGTCGAACACCTCCGTCTGGGATACCGTCGGTATGGTGACGGGTCGCTTGGTGACCGTCGCGGTCTTTTCTCCACCGCGACGCATGCGCCAAGTAAGCTCGATTGAGTATCCATCTGTGTTAGGGCCGAGCTCGACACCAAACTGCCCGTTTTCTATCAGATCCGGCACCGGCCTCCCGTTGATTGCGATGAGGGTGTCGCCTCGGACGAATCCGGCTTCCGAGGCAGGACTCTCCGGGAAAACCTGCGAGATCCGGATCTCGGTCGGCCCGGTTTGTTTCATGCTGAAGCCAATACCTATGAATTGGCTATCCGAATAATAAGCTTCGCTCGCGGCGCGGCCGGCGATGTAGCTAAAGCTCTCATCGAGCGGCCGAAAACGGGCCGCTTCGAGATAGGCTTCGGGCGAGTCGAAAAGAGCCGGGTTGAGGTCGGGAATCTCTTGATACCAGAGGTAGAACTCGTCCAAGGCACCGGCAACGAACGTGTTTTTCCCCAGAGTCGAGCAATCCTCGGTCTGCCCGGCGGCTGGCGGCACGATAGCAACAAGGACCGCTATAAGGGCAAGGGAAGCGAGCGTAGAATTCGAAAGTAGACGAAGGGTACATACGGTGCGTGACATGGACTTTTCCTCCTGAATGCGACCGTACTCCATATTGTACCCGAGAACCGTCCCGGACGGGATCTTGTCCGGAGGTGGGCTCACTGCTCCCGGTGGACGTCCTTCAGTAGGATGGGTTTCCGACCGGAAGACCCGATCCGGAGTCCACCATCTTCCTCGACGCCAATCTGAACGACCTCGGCTAAATTACCTCCGCCCTCCCTGTCTTTGTTCAAATCGAGCTGAATGAATCCGAGATGGGCTCTCGAGCTCGGTGTGGGCTCTTCGTCGGGGAAGAAAAGCGGCCGGTCGGTGACGATAATGATGCGGGCCGACCCATTCGCGCTTTCATAGACACGCACGTGGTTGATAGTGCGGGGCGTGTCACCCTGAACCTGGGCGACCCCTCGTTTGGTTTCCCGTAGTACTTTGATTAAGCCGTCCGAGCCTTCCTCCGCGAGTACCTTCTGGTATCTTTCCGCATCTTCCTCGGTGGCGAAGGACTCGATGGTCAACGTGAGTTGGGCGACCTTGTCCGCCCGGACTCCCATGGGCCGAACCAACGTGGCCGTGTAGACCTCTGCCGCGAGCACGGTCGCGCTCGAACCGAAAAGCGCCGCGCCTACCAGAAAGCCTGTCGAGAACAGCCGTCCGAGCGCCTTAATTGTCATAGGAAACCCTCCTTCGTAGATGTCCAATATACCCTGACGACCTCAATCCGCCAATAGGAGGCTTTTTTCACTCAAACTGCTGGAACCTTGAACCTGAGCGGCGGTAACATCGTTAGAAGGTTGAAGAGACTGGTCTTATCTCGAGGGAGGGCGCTGGTGACGTTCATTAGGGATATACGGTTCGCGTTCCGGATGTTGGCGAAGAGTCCCGGGTTTACGACGGTAGCGGTACTGTCACTGGCGCTCGGCATCGGCGCGAACTCCGTGATCTTCAACCTCGTCAACTTGCTTCTTTTTCGGCCTCTACCAGTTGATGAGCCCGACAATCTCGTATGTATATATAATGAAGTACCTGAAGCTCCCTATCCTTACGATCTCTCCTACGCGGACTATGTTGACTATCGAGACGGCATTGGCAACGATGTCCTTTCCGGTTTGCTCGCCTATAAACCGCGCGCTCTCAACTTGAGTGCCGGCGCCAGGAACGAGCGCATTTATGGCGAGATCGTCACCGGCAATTACTTCGACGTGCTGGGCGTCGAGGTCGCTCTCGGGCGTTCCTTCCTCCCTGAAGAAGACCAGGTTCCGGGACGAAACCCCGTGACGGTGCTCAGCAACGCTTTTTGGGAGAGCCGGTTCGGTTCCGATCCCGAGATCGTCGGTAGCGAGATCCAGTTGAACGGCGTGAGCTTCACGGTGGTCGGCGTGGCGCCGAAGGGATTCACCGGGCTTTTCGTCGTTGGCTTCTCACCGGCGGCTTGGGTGCCGATGATGATGGCCGACCAGGTCACACCGGGCTCCGGGCAGGAGATGCTTCACCTCAGGAATCGGCGCTGGCTTCGTGTCGTGGGTCGGCTCGCCGATGGTGTGAGCGTCGAACAAACGCAGGCAGCCATGACAACGCTGGCCCGTGGACTCGAGCTCGAGTACCCGGACACCAATCGGAGTGTCGGAATTCAAGTGTACCGGGAACGCGAAGCTCGGCCGGCCCCAGGCTCCGCCACTATGTTGACTCTCGCCATGACGGTCATCATGGCCATTGTCGGGATGGTTCTTCTGGTGGCCTGTGCGAATGTGGCCAACCTGCTTCTGGCGCGAGCGACGGCGCGGAACCGGGAGATCGCCATGAGGCAGGCCCTGGGAGCGAGCCGATGGCGCTTGGTTCGTCAGATGCTCACCGAGAGTGTGGTGCTGGCAACGCTCGGCGGGCTGGGCGGGTTGGTGCTCGCCGTTTGGGGCAGCCGTCTGTTGGCCGCCGTAGAGCTTCCCACCGACATACCGTTCTTTTTCGATCTCGGTGCCGACCTGCGTCTCTTGGGATTTGCCGTCGTCGTCACTTTCGCGACCGGAGTCGTCTTCGGTCTGATACCGGCCCTGCGGCTTTCGCGTCCCGATTTGGTTCCCTCGTTGAAGGGTGAAGGAACGGGGTCGGCAAGGGGCGTGACTCGCTCTCGACTGAGAGGCGGCCTGGTCGTCGCCCAAGTCGCCGTCTCCGTGGTCGTTTTGGTCGGTGCCGGATTGTTTCTGCGCAGTTTGCAAGAGGCCTCCGAGATCAATCCAGGATTCGAATCCGGCAACTTGCTCTTGATGTCGGTCGACCCCGCTTTGAACGGCTACGACGAGACGAGGTCCGAGCAGTTTTACCGACTCCTTCGAGCGCGCGCGGAGTCCGTCGCCGAGGTGGAAGCGGCCTCTTTCGCCACCCCTCTTCCTCTCGACTTTTTCGCTGAATCTGTTGGTATCCGTATCGAAGGTCGCGAGACTCGAAACGAGGAAGAAGACGAGATCGTTTCCTTGTATAGCCTCGTGGGTCCAAACTACTTCGAGACGATGGGAACCGCTGTGGTACGAGGTCGCAGTTTCACCGAGCAAGATGATTCGACGGGGAGGCCCGTTGCAATTGTCAACGAGACATTTGCGGAGCTCTACTGGCCGGGAGAGGATCCCCTCCATAAACGCATTCACCTCAGCGGTCCCATGGCGGAACGAAATCCAGAGAGAGCCGCGGTCGAGGTGATAGGCATCGCGGCGGATGGCAAGTATCGAAGTCTGGATGAAAATCCGGTCGGATATTTGTTTCTGCCCCTCTACCAGAGACCGGCGACGAATGCTGTGACTTTGTTGACTCGCACAACGGTCCATCCTCTCGGTCCGGCGGCAACGCTTCGCGCCGAGGTTCGCGCCATAGATGAGAACCTGCCCGTTTTCGACATTGGAACGATGAACGAACATGTCGAAAGCTCCTTCATGGCGACGCAGATGGCGGCCCATATCGTCGGGCTCTTCGGAATCGTCGGGCTGGCCCTTGTTGCTGTGGGACTCTACGGAATCGTTTCCTTCACCGTCAGTCATCGCACGAGAGAGATCGGTCTCCGCATGGCTCTCGGGGCGACACGAGCAGGCACCCTCGCGATGGTCGTTAAACAAGCAGCCCTAGTAATCCTGATCGGCGTGACCCTCGGCCTCGCCGCCGGCTTCGCCTTGGCCCGCGTTGCCACTAGCCTGCTCTACGGGGTCAGCGCCGCCGATCCCATCGTATTCACGGCTGTCACGACCCTTTTATTGGCAGTCGGCCTGTTGGCAAGCGCTGTTCCGGCGTGGCGTGCAACGCGAATCGATCCGATCACCGCTCTGCGATACGAATAGAGTGGGCCGGTGGGCGGTCTGGGGCCTCCCCTCGATTTCTCTCATCGAAAGTTCTCCAAAGCTGTTACGATTCTTATGTGAAGCAATCTTGACGTGAAGGGGTTTCATGGTTCGGGGGTGGAGTCGATGAGAATCGTCGTTGCTTTGGGTGGTAATGCCCTTTTGAGGCGTGGCGAGCCGATGACCGCGGAAAACCAGCGGCGCAATGTCCGCATTGCGGCCCGAGTCTTTGGCCCCTCTGGCAGAAAAACACGAGCTCGTCATATCCCACGGCAATGGTCCTCAAGTGGGACTGCTCGCTCTGCAGGCTGCCGCTTTCAAGGACGTAGAGCCGTATCCTCTCGACGTGCTCGGGGCGCAAACCGAGGGGATGATCGGGTACATGATCGAGCAGGAGCTCGGGAACCTTCTTCCGTACGAACAGCCGCTCGCGAGCATCCTCACGATGGTCAAGGTCGATCCGGACGACCCGGCTTTCGACAATCCAACCAAGCCCATCGGACCCGTCTACGACGAGAAAGAAGCCAAGTTTCTGGCGGCCGAAAAGGGTTGGTCGTAAAGCCGGACGGTGACAAATGGCGGCGGGTGGTTCCATCGCCGCGGCCTCAACACGTTTTTCAGATTCGGCCCGTCAAGTGGCTCTTGGAAAAAGGTACGATCGTCATTTGCACGGGAGGGGGCGGCATACCGACGATGTATGACGAGAACCGAAAGTTGCACGGGGCGGAGGTTGTCATCGACAAGGACTTTGCGAGCGCGCTTCTCGCCAAGGAACTGAGTGCCGACCTCTACATCATGGCCACCGATACGGATGCGGTTTATCTCGACTGGGGCAAGCCGGGTGCCCGGGCCTTGAGGGACGTGACCTACGATGATCTAAAGGAGTATCGTTTCGCCGAAGGATCCATGGGGCCGAAAGTGATCGCGGCTTGCTGGTTCGCCGAGATCTCGGGAAAGCGGGCCGCGATTGGTTCTATGGAGGATCTGGAGAAGATCGTCGCCGGTGAAGCTGGAACGATGGTCCGTTCCTCGAGAGGAGCGAAAGAGGTTTTTGGATTTTCCTTGGACCGGTGATCGGGTCATTTCAATGATCAAATTGGATCTCGAACAAGAATTGCGAGACACTGGTGGGCTTTCAGTAAACGAACAATACTCGCTGAGGAGAAGCGTTAAATGAAAGTCTTGGTTTTGAACTGCGGCAGCTCTTCCCTGAAATTTCAGCTCTTCGACATGGACGATGAAGGCGTCGTCGCTAAAGGCGTCGTCGAAAAGATCGGTTCCAGCGAGGCCATTCTCACTTATGCCCCCTGCCGATGGGGACAAGATGGTTCAAACTCGGGAGATCCTGAACCACGAGGTCGCTCTGAATCTCGTCTTCAACATGCTGATGCACCCGAAAAACGGGGTCATCAAGTCGAAGTCGGAGATCGGGGCCATCGGCCACCGAGTGGTTCATGGCGGGGAGGAGTTCGTGGACTCGGTGAGGATTACCGATAGAGTCAAGGACGGCGTGCGCCGCTGTATCCAGTTCGCGCCCCTTCACAATCCTCACAATTTGAAGGGCATCGAGGTTTGTGAGGAGCTACTCGAGGGGATTCCCCAAGTCGCCGTATTCGACACGGCTTTCCACCACACCTTGCCGCCGAAATCCTACATGTACGCTCTTCCAGTGGCTCTTTACCGAAAGCTTCGGATCCGGCGGTATGGATTCCACGGCACCTCGCACGGTTATGTAGCGGCGGCTGCTGCCGCTCACATCGGCACGCCACTCGAAGAACTGAAGGTCATCACCTGTCACTTGGGTAACGGCTGCAGCATCGCGGCGGTCGATCGCGGCAAGAGCGTGGAGACCAGTATGGGGTTTACGCCTCTCGAGGGATTGGTGATGGGAACCCGTTGCGGCGACCTCGACCCGGCGCTCGTCACTTTCATCGCGCAGTCCGAGGGCATGTCCTTGAAGCAAGTTGACAACTTGCTCAACAAGCAGAGCGGCATGCTCGGACTGACGGAGACCTCGAACGATCTGCGGGAGATTCAACTCCAAGCGGAGCACGGCAGCGAGGAGCATCGTCTTGCGCTCGAGATTTTCTGCCATCGCGTCGAAAAGTATATCGGTTCGTACGCCGCGGTCATGGGTGGACTGGACGCCATTATTTTTACCGCCGGAATCGGAGAGAAGTCCTCCTACGTGCGCCAGCACTGTTTGGACAACCTCGGGTTCATGGGTGTCGAGATCGACAAAGAGAAAAACGAGAACAATGAGCTCGATATCGGCAAAGGGAAGGTCCGAGTCCTAGTGGTTCCCACCAACGAGGAACTGGCGATCGCGCGGGCCACGAAACGGGTCCTGGCGCAGGCCGGCACAAGAGAGGAAGAGGCGCCGTCACCGGAACCGGCGGCCGCGGATGAAGCGGCCATGTCCGCGGACGACAAGGCCGAGCTCGCCTCTTTGTGGTTGGCAAATCCCGACGCGAGCGCGGGTGATTTGGCCGAGAAGCTGAGCCGGAAAATAAACCGAACCGTTGCGGGACGGTTCGTGAAGCAAGAGCTGGAAAAGTGGGGATTCGACCGGGTGTCGGCGGAAAAGAAGGCGGAGCTTCAGTCGAGAGACGCGTGAGCCGTCCCCCGGCTCCCTGAGAGAGGTTGAATGGAATGCGTGAATTGAAAAGAGAAGAAAGCGGATGGGTTGTGGCCCTGTCATGGCTGAGCGCCCTCGAGGAAGTCGCGCGGGATTTCCATGGGTACTCGACCGCGTGCCTTTTGCCAGCGTGCCTATGAACATGCGACGGAGAACTTTCTCCGCATCTTGGAAAACGAATATGGAATCAAAGCTCAATCGGTCGATTCCATCAAGAAAGCGGTCGAGGAGTACATCCGCGTCGGCGTCAAAGGCAGGCTCTTTACCGATGCCAGCCAGTTCGAGCTCACCGAGACGAATCCGAATCGGCTCGAGCTGGTCGTTCACAAGTGCCCTTACTTGAAGAGCTGCGAAGCTCTGCTCAAGGAAGGAATTTCGCTCAAAGATCTGACCTGCGCGCGTATCGGAGCATTCCGAGCAGCGGCGCTCCATCTGGCGGACATCGACTGCACCTATGAGGTCACCGCCTTTGCGATTGAAGAGACCTGCCGCGGGTCGATCGAGAGGAAGTAGGAATCCGAGAGGTCGAGATGTCGGAGCGTGTTTCGAGTTTGTTGGAAGAGACCGAGAACAACCCGGATTGGCGTGAACGACGACTGGCCATTGTCGATCTCAGCTATCAGAAAGATGACGCCGTCGTGCCCGTCCTGTTGGGCAGATTGAACGATCCGGTGAGCGAAGTTCGCCATGCCGCGATCCTGGCTCTGACGAGACTCGGGGTCGATGACGCGATCCCCGAGCTTCTCAAACCCAAGCTGCTTGCGGCGCCGGAGATCCAGATTCGCTGGGCGGTTGCCTCGGCTTTGGGAAAGCTCGGCGATCACCGAATCATGGACTCGCTGATCCGTATGGCGGAGGACGAGGAGTGGCTGGTCCGAAATGAAGCTTTAACCGGGCTCAAAGAAAAAATCAGAGACATCATCAAAGCGGATGACGGAAAACTGTCCCGTACGCTCGTTCGGATGTTGAATTTGGATGATCCGGAGATCGTGGAGATGGCCGTAGAAGGTCTCCGCAATCTCGGCGACGCTTGCTGCCCTGTTCTTCTCGAAAGCCTCGACAGCGTGCGTGACACCGCAAGACGGCACACGGCGCGAACTCTCGGGCTCATCGGAGATGGCAGGGCTGTGGAACGGCTCACCGAAGTGCTCTCGAGCGATCCGGACCCGCAGGTCAGAGGGGAAGCAGCAACGGCACTCGGCCTCATCGGTGAGGTTTCGGCGCTCCGGCCCCTCATCGTCACCATGGGAGACCGGGACGAGGACGCTCGGAAACGGGCGGTGGAAGCGGTGGTGCGCTTCGGTTCTATGGCAACCGAGCCGGTCATGGTGGCGCTCGAGCACGGGAAGAGCAAGCAGGAAAAAGTTGCCGCCATAACCGCGTTGGGCGCTATCGGCGACCCGAGAGCCATTCCCATTCTCATCGACCATCTCAGGAGCAGCTACTACCTCGTTCGCATGGCGACCGTGTCGGCCCTGAGCCAGTACGGAGATCGGGTCGTGGAGCCCCTCGTCAAGGTACTGAGCTTCAACCGATCCGATATCAGTGTCTTGTGTGAGGAGGCTGAAAAATCCGACGATGGTCCTACCCGCATGCGTGCCATCAGGGCGCTCGGAGGACTAGAAGACCATCGAGCCGTTCCGGTGCTGAAGTCCATGCTCAGCGCTCCCGACAGTGAGCTCGGACTCGAGGCTCAGGAATCCCTCATCAAGATAGGATGCGCGGCCTGGCAACGTTGCGGCGCTTTGACGGTTCTGGGACGTGTGGGGGATGAGCGAGTCGTTCCCCAGGTTCTAGATCTGCTTCGGGACGATTCCATCCATGTTCGCCGGCAGGCCGTAGAGACCCTGGGGGAATTGAAGAGCGAAACGGCCGTCGGGCCGCTCATCGGCTTGGCCCGAACCGATCCCGACCCCGATGTCCGCCGAGCTGCACTCGGCGTGGCGCGAGAGCTTGCGACCGGCCTGCCGGAGCTGTTCGAAACGGCTCTGACTAGCGTTCAAGATTCCTCCTATGGTGTTCGAGCGACGGCGGCCCGAATTCTGGGAGACTTTCGCGATGAGCGGGCCATCGGTCCGCTTCTCCAGAGTTTGTCCGATCCCTCGTGGAACGTTCGGTTCAGCGCTGAGAACGCCCTATGCACTCAAGGCAAGAAGGTGGTTCCCGGTCTCATCGACGTTCTTCGGGAGGGGAAGCTCGTCGCACGGAATCGGGCCTTGAGCGCGCTCGGGCGTATCGGCGACACTCAGGCCATCGAGCCCATCGAGGAGCTCATCGGCCGGGAGAAGAATCGCGGCACCGTTGCCATGGCGAAAGAGGTCCTGAAGCGACTGCGCGGAGAAACGACGCGGTCGGGTAGTCTCTAAATCGCTGTAAACACGAGAACTCAAGAACTCAAGGACTCGCAGAGACTCAATGGACAGAATGCGTCTAGCAATCGTGAGCAGGTTCGCAGGACGGCTACGCCGTTCTCATCGAGGACTTTAGCGCGAAGCAAGACTCAATCCCCTGCTATCAAGTCCGTATACTCCTCCGTTACGGCCTCCGCATCTCCGACACCGAATGCGGTGAGAAGCTCGGATATCTTTTCCGCCTTTCGTTCGGCATCACTCCGTGACCACGTGCGACTCTTGATCTCCAGGAAAGTGTCTTCGAGCGCCGGCTTCAGCACCTTGTCGATGTTCACGAATAATTCGACGCCGCCGAAACGCAGGAGCCAACGACGGCGGTCCTTGTGGATCTCGACCTCTTCGATGGGATTGAAGTACTCGCGGTAGAACCGCCCGCTGTGCTTTGCCGGGGCGATGAATCGCGAGCTCGAAAGCAGAACGGAGTCGGGGTACTCACGCTCCGCCGCCGGCCCCATCAAAGTCAGTCGATAGCGAACTCTCTGGATTTCGCCCTTGTCGTCGAAGTAGTTGTCTTCCCGGTAGCGCAACCGTCCTTCAGCAGGGTCTCGGAATGAGAAGTAGGTGTCGTATTGCAGATAGTGCGACGTGCGCACAATTTCAAACGCACCGTTGGATAACCTCTCGAGAACGGATTCGGGATCGGGCAGGCGAACCTTGACCTGTACCTCGTAGCTCTCTTCTTGTCTCGCTCCGCCGATCGCGACCAGCTTGGAGAGTACGGATTCTTCTCTCTCGATCAAGAAAGTGTCGATCTTCTTTGCGTGTTCCTCGACGGCCTCGAGCAAAGATGTCTCATCGAGCGTTAGGAGGTTGCGATCACGCATCAACCACTTTCCATTGACCATCACGTCCGTCACGTCGCTGGATTTCGCTGCGTAGACCAGCCGAGAGTAGACGGCGCTTGGATCACGTTGGAAGTGAGGATAGTTGTGGAGCGTTCGCAGGTCCACGAGAGCGAGGTCGGCACGCTTGCCGGTCTCGAGAGAGCCGGTCAGATGATCGAGATGGATGGCTCTGGCTCCCATGGAGGTGGCCATTTCGAACACCTGTCGAGCCGGCAGTGCCGTGGGATCCTTCGTTACCGACTTGGCGATGAAGGTCGCGAGCCGCATCTCCTCGAACATGTCGAGGTCGTTGTTCGAAGCCGGACCGTCCGTGCCCAATCCGACGTTCAAGCCCGTGGCCAACATTTCGGCTACGGGCGCGAAACCGGAAGCCAATTTGAGGTTGCTCGAAGGATTGTGGACCACACCCGCACCCCCGTGCTCTAGGGTGTGAATCTCGCCCTCGTCCACATGGACGCAGTGCGCGGCGATGAGCTTCGTGTCGAGGATGCCTTGCTTCTTGACCCACGGCATGATCGGCATGTCGTAAGTCTCCCGCCACTGTTGAACTTCCTGGGACGTCTCCGACAAGTGGGTGTGGAGCGGAACGTCGAACTCGGTCGCCAGATCGATGCAGGCCCTGAGTATCTCCTTCGTGATGGTGTAGGGAGCATGAGGCGCCACCGCAGGAACGATCAGCGGATGGTCCTTCCACCGCATGATGAACTCGCGGGCTGCGGCAATGGAGTCCTCATAGGAGTCGGCATCCGGCGCGGGAAATTTGAGGACCGTCTCGCCGCAGATTCCCCGTAAGCCGACTTCCGCGACAGTTGCAGCAATAGCGTGCTCGAAATAGTACATGTCGGCGAAGCAGGTTACTCCGCCCCGTATCATTTCTGCACAGGCGAGCTGGGTGCCCAGGCGGCAGAACTCGGGACTAACGAACTGTCGCTCCACGGGCATGATGTAGCCCAGCAGCCAGACATCCAGCCGGCGATCGTCCTCCAAACCCCGGAGCAAGGCCATGGGGACATGGGTATGGGCGTTCACCAAGCCGGGGATCATGACCTTACCGCCGCAGTCGACGATCTCGGCGCCGGGGTGTGACGCGAGGACCTCTTTCGCCGGTCCCACCTCGACGATTGAGCCTTCTTGGACGACAATCGCTCCATCGGATATTACCCGGTACTCCGGATCCATGGTCACGATCGTTGCGTGAGTCAAGATTTGTTTTGCTTCACTCATAGCTACCTCGAATTCCAATATCCGTGATTGTAACAATTAACCCTGAGTTTATTGTCGGATTAGTCCCTGATCAGTGAAATTGAATGCAAAAAGTAAACAATTTTCCGGGAGCTGACCGCTGATTGCTGACGGCTCGCGGCAAGCCGCGACGCCCCTTTTTTGGTTGCGGCTCTGCCGCGTCAGGGTTAATGGCAAACGGGTGACACCATCACCTCATTTGAGTCTTTTCGCGCCCGAAGTATAATTCGTTCAGGTGCTGAGGGGCGCCTGCGCCCGAGAAAGGCGACGTCACCCTCGCTTCATTCGAGCTCGAGTCTTTGTGAGCTCTCTCTCGCTGCGGTTCGTCGGGCTAGACGCGGCACACATAAGAGGAGTTCATTATGGAAGACACGAAGCGTCACGATAACCTCGAAGAGTATCGTATCCGCGCCGGCGTCCTTCTCAAACAGTTGCGCTCGGACGATTCTGATACTGCGACACGAGCGGCCAAGCGTTTCCAGTTACTCGGTACTTTGTCGGACCGATCCATCGATGAAATACTCGTTCGGCGTGACGGGCTGCAAAGGAAACACGCTCTCACCGTGGTCGCTCTCGAAAAAGGATATAGTTCCTGGACGGAGCTCAAGGCGAGCTTCGATTCCTCCAGCGAGATCTCATCGGAGTTGCTTCATCCGCGACGACTCGATGTTTATCTCAACCGTTGGTTTGCAAAATACGAAGACGCCAAGTCTTCACTCGACGATGAGGGCGGTTATTTGTTGCCGTATCGGCATCATTTCTTCGTCTGCGAATCACAGTACATTCGGGATCTCGGCCTCGATCCCGAGGACCCCGACTGGGAACGCATCGGACGGGATTGGGCCAAGCCGTCCGACCGGCAAGCCTGGCGGCGACTCGAGCGGAAGCTTCAAGCCCGAACACCCAAGACCAGAGGGAGGTAAGTGAATGGCAGAAGTTTATGTCAGCACGGATGTTGAAGCGGACGGGCCGATCCCCGGCCCGCATTCCATGTTGAGTTTCGGATCCGCCGCTTACCTTCCCGATAAGAAGCTCGTATCGACATTCTCCGCCAATCTCGAGACTCTCGAAGGTGCGACCGGTCATCCTGAAACCATGGAGTGGTGGGAGACGCAGCCGGAGGCGTGGGAAGCTTGCCGCGACAAAACGCGACCGCCGGGCGAGGTCATGCCCGAATATGTTTCTTGGTTGAAAGGTCTGCCGGGGAAGCCCGTTTTCGTAGGATACCCGGTCTCCTACGACTTCATGTTCGTGTACTGGTACCTCATGCGCTTCGCCGGTGAGAGCCCCTTTTCGCACTCGGCGCTCGATATCAAGACCTATGCTATGGCCCTGCTAAAAAAGGACTATCGCGCTTCGGTGAAACGCAACATGCCGAGGCGCTGGTTCGACGATCTACCGCATACTCACGTTGCGCTCGATGACGCTATCGGCCAAGGGGCGCTTTTCTGCAACATGCTGGCGGAAAGTCTCGGGGAGCAGTGACCTGCTCCCCGATGACCCTTAGGGTCCAGCCAAAAATAGGTTCCCTTTTTCGGTCGTCGAGGCGCTCGGCTGGCAAGGCGCGAGGAGTGAAGAATATCCAGATATTTGAGCTTCGAGCAACGCAGCCAGGGGGGATGGATCGGCGGCCCAAAACGGGAAGTTATTCTTGGTTGGGCCCTTAGGTTATAGACCGGCGCAAGCTTCGAACGCCGGTAAGTGGTTTTCCAAAGATGCCGCCCGATTGTTGGTGAAGACATTTCGAACATCGGTTGGCAGATCCATCTGCAGGAACATGTCGTAAAGACTGACATTGTCTCGTTCCGCCTGGGCCGCGGCGGTGCAAGCTTCCCTGACGGAATCAAAACGGGCCACGTTGTTTTGATTCCAACGGCTGGACGGTACTTCGAGCCCTCGGTTCGTAAATAGGCCGGACGCGGCTTCTATGTGACGTCGCTCGGCCCGAACGATATTGGTGAAGGGCCAGACATTACCGAGGTCGGCCAGGATTCGGCTGTAAGTTGCCTCAGCATGGTACTCGTCCTGAATCGCGCCCTCCATGGCGGACAGGACCTCGGGTGTGGCCGGTTGAATGCCTGTTCCCGGGTTGGGTGTAGGACCCGTTCCGTTGCCGGGATTGGGTGCGGGGCCGGGATTGCCGAATTGGCCGTTTTGGAATCCCTGCTGCAAGACAATCGGTTCGGTTGGGCTCGTTGGACTCGAGGAGTCGTTACAGCCCATCAATCCATACAACGCCATTCCAAAGACGGCCATCACGAGAACCCATCGGTAGATTTCGTTTTTCATTGTTGTTCTCTCCTTGTCAGTCGTCGAATCCGATCCCACCGACGGTAGTGATCTCCTTCGCCGACGGCGCTCGTTGTCCCTTTAAAGCAATTTAGATGCCAAGACTCCCTAAGTTTGGTGATGTTAATTGTCTGATTTATAGGTACTTATGCTTGGGGCCACATCTGGGAGTGCAGAGGCTCGACAAAATGGTCGAACCACGTTGACGTCCGCGTTCGACCGCCGTCAACGTTCGTGTCGAATAGACCAGGTGTTACAATTGATGGTGTAACCGGTCCGTAACCTAATTAAATCGAGAAACATTCGACCTGATGGTACGATTCGATGGCGGCGAGAATGAAGTTTTTTCCCTTCGGTAGAACCAAAGAGATCGAAGACCAAATCAACGAGTTCCTCGACCAGATCTCGCAGGCCGGACTGGTCTTCGAGATGGGCGTGGCCTCGCACTTGAGCGGTTCCAATGAAGGTTGTGAAGAAAAGCTCGAGCAAATCAGTGCCCTCGAGCATCGAGGCGACGAGCTCCGCCGAACCATCGAGACCGCTCTTTACACCGAGCTTCTCATACCCGATTTTCGTGGCGATGTTCTGAGCTTGCTGGAAGATCTGGATGAGCTTCTCGATGGGCTCAAATCGACGCTCTGTAGCATCACCATCGAGCGGCACGAGATGCCGGACGGCTGCTGCGGAGACCTGAAGGATCTCGTCTCGGTATCTGTGAAGAGCGTGGAATGCACGGTCTCGGCTTCGAGAGCATTTTTCACCGACTTCACCAACGTGCGGGACCACATTCACAAGATCGGGTTCTATGAGCGGGAAGCCGATAAGATCGCCATTCGGATGAAAAAGAACATTTTCGCGTCACAACTCCCGCTGGATCGGAAAATGCACCTTCGAGACCTCGTGGAGACGATCGAGCGATTGGCCGACGAAGCCGAGAACGTGGGCGACCGACTGTCCATCTACACCATCAAGCGTACTTTCTGAGGTCCTTCATTGACGTTCCTCATTTATCTGTCGAGCGGGCTCTTTCTCGGTTGGTCCCTCGGCGCCAATGATGCCGCTAATGTCTTTGGTACCGCCGTGGGAAGTCGCATGATCCGGTTCACCACGGCCGCGGCAATCTGTAGCGTGTTCGTGATCCTCGGTGCGGTCGAAAGCGGCGCCGGCGCCGCTCACGGCCTAGGGAACCTGGGAGCCGTCAATGCCCTAGCGGGCTCGTTCATCGTCGCTCTCACGGCGGCTTTGACCGTGTATTGGATGACCAAGGCGGGAATTCCCGTTTCCATCACGCAGGCCATCGTGGGCGCCATCATCGGCTGGAATCTCTTCAGTCATTCCATCACCGATGCCGCGACCCTGGCTAGAATTTCAGCGACCTGGGTGGCTTGTCCTATCCTGGGGGCACTTTTTGCCGCCATCCTCTACAAGTCCACGGCTTTTCTTCTCGGCCGGTTTCAACTCCACTTATTAAGCCTGGATAGCTACACACGGTGGGGCCTGATACTGGCCGGGGCGGCGGGTTCCTACAGTTTGGGCGCCAACAATATCGGCAACGTCATGGGAGTTTTCGTTCCCTCCTCGCCTTTGGTCGATGTTCGATTCGGCAACCTCTTCACCCTGACCGGAGTGCAACAGCTTTTCCTTCTCGGGGCCATTGCCATCGCGGTGGGTGTGTTTACCTATTCGAAGCGGGTCATGATGACGGTGGGGAGCTCAGATCATGGCGCTGACCCCTTTGGGCGCCTGGGTCGTAGTCGTTTCACATTCGATGGTCCTTTTCTTGTTCTCGTCCGCCACTCTCGAGCACGGGCTGCTTCGTTTGGGGCTGCCCTCGATTCCGTTGATTCCCGTTTCCAGTTCTCAAGCGGTGGTAGGCGCCATTATAGGAATAGGGATGCTGCGAGGTCTCAAAGGGGCCCGTCAGATCCGGTGGCGAGTCATCACCAACATTGCTTCGGGTTGGGTCGCCACTCCGATCATGGCGGCTGTGCTTTCCTTCGTTTTATTGTTCTTTATGCAAAACGTGTTTCAGCAGAAGGTGTACCACGACGTCACTTACGTTATGTCGGAAGCGGTTCTCGAAAGACTCGAGCGGTTTGAGATCGCGACGGATGCGGTGCGTGACCTCGAGGGACTGAGGATTGCCCACAGCATCGACTTCAGGAATGCTTTGAGGGAAAAGGTTCAATTGAAAGGTGAGGAAGAAGAGCTCGTGATCTCGTCGGCGGAGCTCTTTCCCACGTTCATCGATCCGGCAAAGCTCGTGACACTGAGTCATCAGAATCTGACACCGACGCAGTTCGGGGCTCTCGAAGCACTCGCGGGCGAGTCTTTCGACCACCGGTGGCAGCTGCAAGACGCTCTTTCGGAGAAAACGGACATGTGGAAGATGCGTAAGGGTTCGCGTCTCGACAAGGCTTATAACAAAATACTGGAAGAACGTCTGAACTATATCTACCGCACATTCCAGACGGAAGATAGGTGAGCAAAAAGGGGACAGGTACCTTTTTTGGTAATGGAAAGTACGAAAAAAAGTACCAGTCCCCTTTAGTGGCGCTTTCGATCTCCAAGAACTCTGAGTACGTTCTCGCCTAGTATTTTCTTGATGCGGGTCTCGCTCCATCCAGTGCGAACCATGAGCTCGGTCAACTGGGGGAGTCCCGTTACGTCGATAGGCGCCTGCCAGTAACCATCGAAGTCGGTGCCGAGGGCCGCGCAATCCTCCCCGCCGACATCGACGATATGCGCGAGGTGCCGAAAAGCCTCGAACAAATCGGGTGCGTCGAGTGCCGGGGGAACCACCATGATCCCAATCACCCCGTCGCGCTCTGCGATCGCGCGTATTTGGGTATCATTCAAGTTCCGCCAAGTATTGTGGACGGCGCGGGCGCCGCTGTGGCTGACAATGGGAGGAAATCGAGTCTGCTCGAGGGCTTCGTCAAACGTTGTTGGACCGGCGTGAGCGAGATCGACCAACAATCCGGCTTCGTTCATTTCGTCGATCAGCGCGCGACCGAGTTCGGTCAACCCACCGCCGGGTCCCATAGAGCTGGCGCCGAAGTCATTTCTCCATAGATGAACGAGCCCGATGAAAATTACGCCGTCCTTCGCCACGCGGGGCACTCGGGCAAGGTCCCCTTCTAAAGCGTGTGCACCCTCGATTCCATGAAACACCGATAAATCGCCATCGCGGTGGTTGCGGCGTATTTCATCCGGTGAAGTGGCGATTCGAACACCTCATGTTATTCATCCTGATTACTTCTTGCCGATCCGTTTGGGGGATAAGTGTCCATCCCGCTTCGAATGTACTCCGCAGGCTAGCGCGAGACCGTGAATTTCCAACAGAATTTAGAAAGACTCGAGATTCAGCCGCCGCGGGTATGCATTTCGCGGTGGGGGTCTTTTTGGAGGTCCTCGGCGCGTTCGAGAGGGGCGCGGTCGTCGAGCTCTTTCCGGAGCTCGGCTCCGCGTGCATCACGCGCCGTCCATTTCTCGCGAATGAGCGAAACGAGCTCTTCGTTCGAACCACCGTCTCGGAGAGATTGCCTCAAATCGACGCCTTCGGGGGCGTAGAGGCAAAGGTACCAAAGGCCGTCCGCCGTCAGCCGACTCCGGTCGCAGGTGCGACAAAACGGATCGGTGGTTGAAGATATGATCCCGAACACGGTCCCATCGGGCAGGGTGAATCTTTGGGCGGGCGCCCACCGGTCTTGTTCTACGGGCCTGACTGGACCGTAGCAATCCTCGAGGACCGAGAGCATTTCGACTTTCGAGAACACACGCTCCATCGACCACTGCGTCGCTCCGGCGACATCCATGTACTCGATGAAGCGCACTTCGGCTTCTAGACGTTTTCCGATCTCCAGCAAATCGACGAGCTCGTCCTCGTTCGTGCCCCGAATGATGACCGAGTCGATCTTGAGCCCGTCAAAACCCGCGTGCTTTGCAGCCTCGATGCCCCGGAGGACTTTGTCGAGACCCTTTCGTCGGGTCAATGCCTCGAATCGCTCGGGTCGAAGGGTATCGAGACTGACGGTCACGCGATGCAGGCCGGCCTCGAAGAGGCTCTGGGCATGCTTTTCCAGTAGGAGCCCGTTCGTGGTGATTGCAAGGTCGCTTACTTGCGGGTTCCCGGAAAGCATGCCGACCAAGGCCTCGACGTTTTGCCGGAGAAGGGGTTCTCCCCCGGTCAGACGCACCTTATCGACACCCAGCTTCGTGAAGACGTTGAACGAGACGAGCCGTTTCTTCAAAGGTGAGAATGTCCGGCTTCGGCAGCCAGACATAGGAATGTTCCGGCATGCAATACTGACAACGAATATTGCACCGGTCCGTGACCGAGATGCGAAGGCTCCGGAGAGGTCTTGCGAACTGGTCGCCTGGTTGATTGTCCTTCGCTCTTTGTTCCACTCGGTTCTCCAGTCTTTGGTCCAAGAGCAGTGTATGCACTGAAGCCGGGTGGAATCAAATCATAGAGAACCGATTGCCTCGCCCCGCCGTGGCGTTTGCCATCGCCGAGCTTCGGCCCCCGTTTGAAACTCGACGTACGAGACGGGACGAGGCAATGCCCAAATTTCAACTTTAGGAGGTTGACTGGCGATACCGATTCCGTGACCTGTTCCGCGGAGAATCGTGGCGCAACCGGAGAGGGTTGGCATGAGCCCGACAAGCAAGACGAATCCCCTCCATTTAAGTGTCTTCATTCTCGACCCCCGTTGCTTTAGGCTTGGCCCGCCTCTTTTTTGGCTCCCTCCGACGGGCCTGTTTCAACCTATTGCACCGAGCGTGCCAGGACGGATTGATGATTCTAAATGGTTGGAAACGAATCCATTGCAACGATAATTGGCAAAAAGAAGCGCATCGAGATGTCCTCTAAAGAAGACACAGATGTCAACTTCCCGAATGAGCTGTTTTAACTAGTCTTGCCATCGATGTCCACGATTGGCGTTTGGTCTGATCAGCTATTGGTCGGGCGATTTGTAAACGACGCCGCCTTTCATCACGAAGCGAACGTCTTCGAGCAACGTAATGTCATCGAGCGGGTTGCCTTTCACCGCAATAACGTCGGCCCATTTACCCGTTTGCAGGGTTCCCACTTCATCAGAGATGCCGATGAGCTCGGCGGAATTTTGCGTCGCCATTTGGATGGCTTCCATAGGTGGGACCTCGAGCGCCTCCACCAGAATTTTGAAGTCCTTGGCGTTTCGACCGTGCGGGAAGACCGCAGCGTCCGTTCCGTAGGCGAACTTCACGCCGGCGTGGTACGCGGCACGCAACCGCTCACGTTGCTGCTTGGCCATAGCCTTGGCCTTGTCGATGGCGTAGTCCGGCACGCCGTGCTCCGGTCCCTCATGGATGATGAAATCCAAAGTGTAGAGCGTGGGCACGACGAAAGTCCCGTGTTCTTTCGCCAGGCGGATACCTTCGTCGTCGATGAGGCTGCCGTGCTCAATGGAGGCGACGCCGGCGCGAATGGCATCGTTCATTCCATTCGGTGAATGGGCGTGGGCGGCGACCTTGGCCCCGAGCATACGTGCGGTTTCAACGACTGCTTCGAGCTCCTCGAGGCTGTAGGCTTGCTCAGACAAGGCATCCCCAGCCGACAGCACACCACCCGTGGCGGTGATCTTGATGAAATCGGCTCCGTTTTTGATTTGGGTGCGCACTGCCCGGCGGAGCTCGTCAACACCGTCGGCGATTTGCGAGTAGCCGGGGAGGTTCAAGTCGGGATTCCAACCGTTGATATCGGCGTGTCCGCCCGTAGAGCCGAGGCCGCGGGTCGCGGCATAAATGCGAGGTCCGGGGACAATGCCTTCGTTGATGAGATCCCGAATCGCCGCATCGTGGTAGTTACCGGCTCCGACATTGCGAATAGTGGTAAATCCGACATCGAGTGTGATCTTCGCATGGACCGTTGCGTAAATGGCCTCGTGGGCGATCGTCTCTTTGAGCTTGTGCGTATCTCCGCCGTCTCCTGGCCGGCCACCGATGTGCACGTGGCAATCCATGAGACCCGGCAGAAGGGTGTAGCCGGCGAGCTCGATCACCTTTGCTCCTGCAGGGATGCGCACATCGGACGCCGTTCCGACGGCCTTGATGCGATCGTTTTCGAGCACCAAGACGGCATCGGTGATCGGCGCGGCGCCGGTACCGTCGATGAGACGGTCCGCTTTGATGGCAATGGAATCTCCTGTCGAAACACTCGCCATCATTAGGAAAAGGAAAACGAACGACAATACCGCGGTTCCCTTACGCATCGAATTACTACTCCTTTTGATAAACGGTCAGGTTTTTTCGTCAGCGCAGGAGGGTATCTCACAATCGGCTTCAAGGGAAGAGATTAGGGCGGGAATGCAGGGACGGTGAGTTGGTGCCCCGAGACGACCCTCTGCCTCGGGGCACACTAAACAAAATACGGTCGATCAAGCGGCGGGAATGATGCCCTTCAGTTTGCTTTCAATCGCACCTTTGGGAACGGCGCCAACGACCTGGTCTACCACCTCGCCGTTTTGGAAAAACAGTAGGGTCGGGATGGAACGGATGCTGTACTGCCCGGCGATGTTGGATTGCTCATCCACGTTCAGTTTCCCTATCTTTACTTTTCCATCATAGGCTTCGGCGAGCTCTTCGATGGCCGGCGCGATCACCCGGCACGGGCCGCACCACTCCGCCCAGAAATCCACCAAGACGGGTGTCGTAGATTCGAGTACTTCCTCCTTGAAGTTCCCGTCGGTAAGTGTCACGTACTTTCCAGCCATGCTCTTGATCTCCTTTCAGCTCAACCACGAGACGTCCGGGATTGGACAGTTCCCGTTGATTTTCATTCGTTAACGCTTTAGATACACATATTGGAACAAACGTTCCATATGATCAAGTCTCAGTCGAGAGCCGAGAGCGTGACCTCGGCCACGTCTCGCAAAACCACACGGTCGGGCCACGCTTTCGACATGACCCGAAGCCCCTGCAAACTACTCGTAAGGAACCGCGCCAACGCCTTTGGATCGTGTTGAACCCCGATTTCCCCCATTTCCTTCGCCGAACACAGAGTTTCCTCGAAGGCCGTTTCCAGGCGAGAGAGGTTCATCTGAACCCTTGTAGCGGTCTCTCGGTCGTGTCCAGACAATTCCACCGCCGAATTGGTGAGCAAGCACCCCTTCTTTCCGGAATCGCAGGCGCATTCTCGGATTACGGCGTCGAAGATCCGCTCGATGCCTTTTCGCGGCGAGCTTGGTCCACGAAGGACTTCCAGCATCTTCGTGTGGAACGCCTCTTCGTAGCGGTCAAGGGCCTCTAGAAAAAGCCGGTGCTTATCGCCGAAAGTCGCGTAAATACTGCCCCGATTGATGCCCATACTGTCCACGAGATCTTGCACGGACGTTGCCTCGTAGCCCCGAGCCCAGAATGCTTCGATGGCTCTGTCCAGGACTTCCTCGCGGTCGAATTCTTTGGGTCGCGGCATGATTCCTAATCTCAAACAAGAATATAGCATTTCTGGAATGTTCGTTCAATTATTATTTCAGATTTTCTTGACGGTGTCCTGACCGAAGTGGCTGAGTAACGAGGATCGAAAAAAATCGCTCTTATTGGGCAGCCTCCCCGGCCGTCCTTTTTTGTCTATCCCTTCCCTATTAAAATAGGCGGCGAATCTCAGTCTCTCTTACCTGGAGGTTGCCTCATGAACGGGATGTTCTTGCGTTTTGCCCTCATCGTTTTCTTTCTTGCCCCGAGCTTCGTGTCGGCCGGTCAAGGTGCGTTACCCGAGCATCCTTTCGACTACGACTACGAGGCTCAAGCGAAGCTTGCCGAAACGATTGATCTCGACGATCTCGAACCCGAGCTTCTTCGGAGAACCTTTGCCGAGCGGCGTCAACGCGTGCTCCAGTCGATTCCCGACGGCGCCATGCTTATCTTCTCCGTCGAGCGCGCCCAGCCGAGACGGCTCGAGTTTCAAGTACCCCACAGCGAGAACCACGACTTCATCTATTTGACTGGAGTCGAGGGCCTAGACAGCTTGGACTCGGCGCTTCTGTTGTTACCAACTGAAGACGGGAACCGGGTGGTGCTCTACACGTCGTCGGATCCGGAACGGATCCGGCGGATGACGGGGATCGAGGACGTCGAGCCGTTTACGAAGCTCGAGGAGCACCTCAGTGTGGCGCTCACCGACTTCCGTGACTGGAGGATCACCCAGATACGCCGGAATCCGCTTGCGGCAGAGCTTTCGAAGGAATGGGGCCGAGACAACAAGGTCCTTTACCTCAACTACCCTCGCTTCCTACGCCTGGGGATGCCCGAGCCGCCGCGGCTCGCCACCTTCGAGAAGCTGAAGCGGTTTTCTCCCGAGCTCGTCATCCGTGACTCGGCCGACATTCTCGACGACGTTCGCCAACTTCACGACGCCTATAGTTTGGCCTGTCTCCGTCGCGCGGTAGCCATCACCCGTGAAGGATTGGTGGAAGGTCTTCGCGCCATCCGCCCCGGTTCGACCGAAAAGGAGATCATGGAGACCGTTCGACTACGTCTACCGTTATCGTGGCGCCACGCTGGGTTTCCCTACCGCGGTTCGCAAGATGTCCATGACGGGCCGCCGCCAAACGAGGAGCGTTCCCGAAGGTTTCATTCAGTTTGTTCCCCGTTCCACCGCCAATGCTTTCGAGTCGGGCGATATGGTGCACACCGATACGGGCGCCGCGTTCAGCCACCACTCGGCCGATGTCCAGCGCTCCATGCCGGTGGACGGCAAGTTCTCTCCCGAGCAACGCCGACTCTACGAAATAGCGCTCGAGGTACAAAAGGCGGTCATCGCGAAGATCGAACCGGGCGTAACCTGGTGGGAGCTTCACAACCTGGCCGTAAAGATGCTTCGTGAGGCAGGCGGGTATGATCAGTACTACACTTACGGCATCGGTCATTTCATTGGTATGGAAGTTCACGATGAGGGCGACTATCTGCAACCCCTTCAGCCCGGAATGGTCCTGGCCATCGAGCAAGGAGTCGCGCCACCCGACGGACCACGAGTGGCACTCGAAGACGATGTGCTGGTAACGGAGACCGGCCACGAATGGCTCAGCCGTTCGATCCCGATCGAGGTTGACGAGGTCGAGGCCATGGCGGCCCAGCCGAGCAGCTTCGATACCTTCGTAGGGAAAAAGCCGCTGAGTATCGAGGAGTGAACCGGTATCTGCGAAGCTCAGGACGGCGAAAAATAGTCACTGTTTGTGAATAAAGCTCACGGACCCATGGGTTTGTGAAAATCAATCACTTTTTGAACTGCTCAACGGCTACTCGTACCTCAAAGCCGAAATAGGGTTCACCTTGGTGGCGCGGCGGGCCGGGATATAGCTTGCGGCGAGAGCCACGGCGGCCAGAAAGATCGGCGTACCCAGGAATGTGAGCGGGTCGAGAGGGCCCACCCCGAAGAGCAACGCCTGCATGACCCGGCTCAAGACGAAAGCTCCCGCAACTCCGATAACCATGCCGATGCCGGTGAGGACGAGTCCCTGCTTCAGAACGAGCCGGATGATGCTCCGCTTCTCGGCACCCAGGGCGATCCGAATACCCATTTCATGCGCGCGTTGTCCCACTGAAAACGAGATCACGCCGTAGATTCCCATCGCCGCCAACAGGACGGCCCCGAAACCGAGCATCCCGATGACCAAGGTGCCTCCAGACCAAGGACCGAGGGACTCGGTAACGACTCGGTTCATCGTTCGGATGGTTGTGACGGGAATCGTCGGATCTACGCTCCATACGGCGTTTCTTGCGCTGTCTGCGAGCGATAGCGGTTCTCCGCGGGTTCGGATCGCGAGGAATCGCCGGTTTGTAGACTCTTGAAGCTGCGGAAGGTAGAGGAGCGACGCGGCTTCTTCGTTCATCAGGAAGTGTTTGCTATCGCCTACAACACCGACGATCGTGGCGGTTCGCTCGTTCTCGGTACCGGGCGCCAGGAGAATGCGCGCGCCAAGGGATTCCTCATTGGGCCAAAACCGATCCGCCATGGTCTGGTTGATGACGACGACTCCAGGTGACTGATCGTTGTCTTGCTCCAAGAAATCGCGTCCCTTTAAAAGCGGGATCTCCATGGTACGAAAATAGTTGGTGGTCACCCAGAAGTTATTGGCGAACAACTTGTCTCCAGGCTCGGCCGGCGGACGACCTTCGATGAGGAAGCTCTTGGACATGCTCTCAAAGTTGAGGGGAAGGGGATAGACCTCGGCAACGGATTCGGCCGCGGGCAACGCACGAGCACGACTTAGGACGTCTTGATAAAAGAGGTTTGCTTCGGTGTCTCCTGGATACTTGCCTCGAGGGATGTCGATTTCGAGAGTTAAAACTTCATTAGGATTGAATCCGGCGTCGACGTGCTGGAGCCTCAAAAACGACTGAACCATCAACGTCGAAACGGCCAGGAGAAGCATGGCCAGGGCGACCTCGACGACGACGAGCACGCTTCTCAGCCGCCGGTTTTTGGCGCTGCCGCTTCCACGGCCTCCTTCTTTGAGCGTGTCGGTGAGATTCGTCTTTGTGGTTTGGAGGGCCGGCGCCAAACCGAAGAGCAGTGCGGCGACGAACGAAACGGCCAGAGTGAAGACAAGGGCCGCGCCGTCCACGGAGAGCTCTCCGACTCGGTAGATATCTTGGGGAATCGTTGGACCGGTCAATTTCATCAACCAGTAGACCGCTATCGACCCGAGCGCTCCGCCGAGAATCGCCAAAACGGCGCTTTCCGTGAGGAGTTGTCGAATGAGACGTTTGCGTCCTCCACCCAAAGCCGTGCGAATCGCAATCTCACGATTTCTTCCCATGGCTCGGGCAAGGAGAAGGTTCCCTACGTTTGCGCAGACGATGAGCAGCACGAAGCTCACCGCCAAGAAGAGAACGCCGAAGGTGAGCTGAAGCATGTCGTAGAAAAAGACCAGCGCTTTGCGAAGCGGCACGATGTTCGCTCCCTTGCCGCGGTTTTCCTGTGGGTACTCCTGCTCGAGTCTCTGCATGATCGTGTCGAGCTCGGCTTGAGATTTTTCCACGGTGACTCCAGGTGCGAGGCGTCCCACCACGAGCAAGGGACCGTTCATCTCGCGACGTGACTCCCATCGGTCGAGCGGCAGAGGTGTCCACATCTCGGTGGCACTCAACGGAAAGACGAACTCGGGGGGCATCACGCCAATCACGTTGTACCTGTCGCCGTCGAGCGTCACCGTCTGTTCAAGGATCTCGGGATTGGCCGCGAAGTGGCGTTGCCAAAACCCATGGCTCAGCACGGTGACTTTGTCGTTGCCCGGTTGTCCTTCTTCGGGTGAGAAAGTTCGTCCCAAGATGGGTTCCACGCCGAGTATGGCGGGAAGATTGGTGGTCAGTTCGACCTACGAGAACACTCGCCGGCTCCTCGTCACTCGACAGATTGAAGCTCGAGTAGAAGTAGCCGCCGAGATCCGCAAAAACCGTATTTTGCTCCCGCCAATCCAAATAGTTGGGGACCGAGACGCGTAACTCGTCGTGACCTCTTTCTCGATCGGTTTGCCAAATGTGTACGAGCTCGCCGGGATTATCGAAAGGGAGTGGCCTCAAGAAAAACGCATTGACCAGACTGAATATGGCTGTGTTGGCCGCGATGCCGACGGCCAGAGTCAAAATAGCCACTGCTGCGAATCCCGGGCTCCGCAGCAGGGTCCTAATCCCGTAACGTAAGTCCTGCCATAAAGATTCCATGACGTTATCTCCCGAAAGACGGTGAGGGATAAAGCCCCGCCAAAGGGCCCTTGGAAACGGGCAAAGGGGCCTCTGATTGTCGTTAAACGTAATGGCAGAAAAGAAAGTTCCGGTGCTTCTTGGCGCCGGCGCTCAACCCTGGGAAATACCGGTTTCTTTTGGAGGAGTCGGGTAGGCTCGTTTGCTTTGACTCAGCCCGAGACGGACGTAAAGCTCAGCGGTCTTGAGGGCTACTGCAGCCGGATTCAAGACGGGAATACCCAGCTCTTTTTGTACTTCTTCGGCGATACCCAGGAAGGCCATGCTCATACAACCCGGAATGAGCACGTCGGCGCCGTCTTCGTCGATGGCCTTTTGACCCTCGCGAACGAAGGTCTCGATGACATGAGGACGCTCCTTGGCCAGATCCAACACCGACACCTCCACGGCGCGGACCGATGCAAGTCGCTCTCCGAGCCCCACCGCGCGGGCGTACTTCTTCATAGAAGGAACCACGGTTTGAAGCACCGTGATGATAGAAGCTTGGTGGCCTAGGGGGATCGATGCCGCGAGCGAGGCTTCACAAGGTCCGATGATGGGAATGTTGGCTAGCTCTCGTGCTCCGTCGATACCCGGGTCTCCAAAGCATCCCACGATGACGGCATCGAAACCTTCCTTTTCAGCTCGGGCGACTCCTTCGAGTAGGCCGGGCACGGCCAGGTACTCTTCGACCGTTGACTCGATGGAAGCGGGGCCCGTCGGTGCGTCCCAAACGGCGACCTCCGTGCCCGAAGCGGCAAATTCTTGGAGAATACCGCACCGGCGGTCCAGCTCTTTTTGGCCTTGATTCTGGGACATGGGACCGGGAACGAAGTAGAGAATCTTCATGCTTTTCTCCGTAAGTCGCCGCTTAGGTTAGCGTTCCATGGGTTGCCATTGCAAATGAGCTAAAATGTGAGACGGAAAAGGAAACTAGAATATGAAACATCATTTTGGACTCCCGTGGGCTCTTCTGCTCACCGTCTCGCCGCTACTTCACTGTGGCTCGGCCGAAACCGTGAAGAACAAAGTCGTACGTCTATCCGGTGACACCTTGGAAGTGCCGGCGGTCGTGACCAAGGGAGGCTTCGAAGAAGACTCACCCATGCCGGGCTATCACTTTCTGGTTTGGGAGAAGGGTCGGTCGGCGGATCACGCTCTTTTCATAACCCAAGCTACCGACCTCGAGGTCCTCGATGCACTCGAGGCTATGGGAGCCGTCGCCGGTAACGCCCTCGACACGGATAGTTGGGATGAACGTGAAGATCGGTCATCGAAAGCACCCGACAAAGTGATTGAGGGGCCTGCGGTTGAGATTCTTGTTCGGATCCCGGGCCGCCAGAAGCCTCTCTCTATAGATGAGGTTCTCGTCGATCCCGGCGGTAAGGGCCTGGAGATGCGCTTCGGGGGGCACCGGGCCAACATTCCGAAGTGGAAATCGGGGTGTGTGGTGTGTCTTTACTCCTGTCCCGGTAGCAAAGTAGGTAACGCGAGCTATACGATTCGTGATTTCGTCGATGGAGCGACGCGTTTTCGAGTACAGCCGGGCGCTTTGCCCGACGACGGCACGGAAGTGACTATCCTTTTTCGCCTCGTCGATGATGGCTAAGCGTTCTCATTGGCCGTGGACCATGCGCACGTTGTGCATAGCGGCGTAGCTGTAGGCCACCATCAAGCCGATTCGGATTCCCAGCGCGAGTTTCTTGCGTCCGGCTTTGTGTATCTTTTCCGTGGTCCACCAGACGACGGCGGGGGCGATTACGTGGGTGGCGATGCGAACACCGCGATTGCCGGCCATGGGATTGCCCTCGTGCAGCCCCGGGTATCTCAAACCCCATTCCGTGGTGGCCATGTCGCCCGCCGAAGCCGCAAACATACCGACCCCGGTGATTCGAAAAAAAGAGCCGCCCTGAACGTTTTCTAGCTCGACGGGCGGAGTCAGAACGATCTGCTGTTCTTCTTCTTCGTCTTTTCCGTCATCGGCGAGTACGTCGGGGGATGTCGAGACGAGGAAAAATGCCACAAGAGCGAATATAACCTGTCGGATCATGATCAGCTCCGCACGCCGGTTTGAGAAACAAGCCTTCCGGATCGGGATTTTCGGTTTTTCAGGAAACGAGACCTATATCAACCCAAAGCAAAGGTGGTGCCACGTTTGGACTATGCTCCGAAGCGCTTAACTCTTTTATTTTTAAATAAATAAAAGCGCTCGCATCTACTCGGAAACGTTGGCCGTAGGGGAGTCCCCACAAGGTGACGATTGGGCCACCGATTCTTGGGCTTATTTCGAATTGAGCTACACTGAGAAAGCGAAAAAAGAACCACACACGATGACATGGCCAGCGAAAATCCGAGTGTGTGTCTGGACACTTCTTCTAGGCGCATTGGGCCTCGCCTGTTCCGTTGCCGAACCTGAGCCGCGCGCTGAAACACCCTCACGGAGGGATCTCATGCGTCGCTATCGACAAGAGGGTCGAGTCTTGGTTGTTTACGGTACTTCGGTCGGAGGAATCGGTTCGGAGTACGAGACCTTCGGGAAGCGGATCGCCTCGAATCGCCCTTCGTGGAAAGTCGTGATGAAGGGAGATGCCGAGACCAATCACGAGGACTTGCGCGGAACTGCGGTTTACTTGCTGGGGACCGAGCGTTCGAATCGATGGTTCGGGAAACTGGCCAAAGAGCTCCCGCTTACGATCGACGGGACGGGCTTCAGGTTCAACGAGGAAAGATATAGCGATTCGACAGACATTTTGCGTCTCTTCTTCCCCAATCCCGTCGATCCGTCCTACCCGATTTTTCTGATTTTGGGAAACTCCGATGAGTACTTGACTCAACATTTGGACACGAGTCGCCGAGGCGGTGATTTTCAAATCACTCGAAATGGAATGACGCTTGTCATGGGATCTTTCGCGCAATCTCCCCGCGGCGTTTGGACGATCAATCCAAAAAGCGTCCGCGTGTTCGATCCGGCGACCGAGGCAGCGCGTTCCACCGAGCATTTTGACTATTTCCTTCATGAAACTTTGGACGGTGTGTCCTTGGAATCACTTCTCCGGACCAATGAGGCGATTTACGTACAGGTTGAAGACACGCTTGCGAACCGGGTCGAGCTTCCGAATCGGAAAATCCAGGTCCACGTCTACCCAAACAGCGAAGCAAAGGGACTCGTCACCAATGCTACGAGTCCGGCTCACTACGAGGAAAAGACAGGCGAGCTCCATGTGACTCTCGATCCGGAGCAAGATGGTGCCCGAGAAACGAAAACCGCCGAGCTTCTTTTGCGTCTCGGTCTCGGTAAGGCAGAGAAACGTTTGCTCGAAAAGGGATTGGCCGTCCATCTCGCGGATCGTGCTCTCGATAAATTAGACGATCCCGTGTGGGCGGCAAGGCTGGCGGAGGCGGGTGAGCTCCTTCCGCTCGGCGTGCTTCTCGATAACGAAAGAATGGAGCGGGAGTCCGACTATGTCGTCGGTCCCCTCTCCGGGGCTTTCGTTCGGTTCTTGATGGCTCAGGAGAACGACTTATTTTCTCTTTATTCGAACTGGAATCTCTCGCCCGCCCAGTTGATAGATCTCGAGGCGGGCTGGCGAGAGTCCCTCGTGGTGTCGGCGCGGCGGTATCGTGCCGAGATAGAGTCTCGCCGCAAAGGATTTCCCTTACCCCGAGACCGTTATCAAAAAGGTTTCACCCACGCCCACGAAGGCTATCAAATCTATAACGGTTATCTGTCCGAGCGATCGGACGATGCTTTGCGAAAACTCGAGTCCTTCGGAACCGACGCCGTTGCGATCGTTCCTTACACCTTCATGCGGAACCCAAACGAGCCCGTCCATCTACCCGTGCCGAGTGGCTCCGGTTCGGAGAACGACGAGAGCGTCATCCATTCGATACGAACCGCGCAGGACCTGGGGATGACGGTGATGCTGAAACCCCAGATTTGGCTGCGCGGCGGATGGCCGGGTGACATTCGCATGAAGAGCGACGATGATGTCCAGGCTTTCTTCGCGCACTATTATCGTTGGATTCGACACTACGCCTTGATGGCGGAGCATCTCGAAGTGCCCCTTCTCTGCATCGGAACGGAGCTTCGCCAAATGACCGTAGGACACGAGGCCGCGTGGATCGAGATAATCCGGCGGTTGAGAAAACTCTACAGCGGCCGTCTCGTTTACGCGGCCAATTGGCACGGCGAGTTCGATCGTCTCTCCTTCTGGCGCCACCTCGACTACATCGGGGTGAACTCGTACTACCCGTTGAGCGGAAAGGATGATCCCGCCGAAGAAGAGTTAAGGGAGGGTTTCCGCCAAGCCATCGATCAAATCCGAGCCGTTTATGAGCGGTACGAAAAACCTGTACTCATGACCGAGATCGGTTTTACCAGCACTCCCGCTCCCTGGCGCGAGCCGCACGAACCCGGTCGTCGCAAGCCCGTGAACCTACGCGATCAAGCTCGCAGCTATGAGATCGCTTTTGAAGGCCTTAGCAAAGAGACCGACTGGATCCGCGGCGTCTACTGGTGGAAGTGGCCAAGCGACCTGGGCCACGGCGGAAGCGATCACACCGGTTTCACTCCCAATGGTAAACCGGCGGAAGAGGTCGTTCGGAAGTGGTACGGCAATGATTGAAATTGAGCCGGTTGCCTACCCGAGCTCGTTGACGTAAACTTCTCGTACTTCCAATCCCTTCCTTTCCCATAAGGCCTTCACCTCTTCGCTGTTCTCTTTTTCATTTTCTGAACCGTCCCATTTGAGTCCAAGGAGGATACCTATGCGTTATGGATTCGTGCCCGAAAATCCGACGGAAGAACAACTACTCGAGAAACACCTCGAAACTCGGCCTCTCTTTGACCCGCTTCTGCCCGTGCTACAGGCTCGTGCCATCATGGCTGCTGTCCGGCTCCGAATCTTTGACGCGATGGGTTGCGAGTCGTGCACGGTAGACGAGCTGTCGGCTGAGCTGTCTCTAGACGTGGACGCACTGAGACTTTTAGCGCGGGTTCTAGTGAATGCAGGTTACCTGTCCTGCGACGGCGATCGTTATCGCATAACGGATATCGTACGCGCGACACTCCTGTCGGACAGTCCCATACCCCTATCGGCGTGGGTCATATTCAACCACGCCCACTGGAACGTCATTTCCAAGTTGGAAGAAGTGATCCGGACCGGGAAGGGCATGGATCTCGAAAAAAATATGGGCAGCGAGGTGACTTGGTTGGTTCATCAGCGAGCGATGCTCGAGACCGCTCGACCCGCTGCTCCTTGGGTGGCTTCACAGGTACCCATCCGAGACGGCGCCCGACGAATGCTCGACCTCGGGGGCTCGCATGGTTTGTACGGGGGTTTGATTTGCCGCGAGCATCCACCCATGAAATGCGAGGTCCTTGAGCTTTCCCACACCGTTGAGCACGCCCGCGGCCTAGCACGAGAAGAGGGCATCGATGATATCGTTTCTCACCGGGTTGGTGACGCTCTTACCGTGGGTATGGGAACCGATGTCGACGCGGTTTTCCTGGGCAACCTCATTCATCATTTCACTGTGGAACAGAACCAGAACTTGTTTCGTCGCATCGAACGGGCGTTGACGACCGGAGGAACGATCGCTATCTGGGATTTCAAGACACCCGACGTCGGAGAAAGCCCGGACTTGGTCGGTGACGGTTTGGCGATGTTGTTTCGCATCACCTCCGAAACACGATGCTATACGATAGATGAGATCGTCGAATGGCTACAGTCGGCAGGATTTCGAGACGTTACTCAACACCCGACGCCCTTGCCTTCCCAAATGTTGGTGACCGGACGAGCAAGTAACTAGGAGCCTTTTCACCTCTCATGCTAACATCTATTAGTTTTCACAGGGGCCGATCTATGAACGCTCGAACCGGACAACTGATTCCCATCTTGCTACTGGTTGCTTGGTCATCCATCTACGCTCAATCAGGACTCAACCGCGATGTGGACGCGATTTTCGAGAAATGGGATACTCCCGATTCTCCTGGTTGTGCCGTTTCCGTCATCCGAGACGGAGCCATCGTGTACAAACGTGGCTACGGCATGGCCAACCTGGAGTATGGCGTTCCCATCACTCCGTCCTCAATATTCCATGTGGCCTCGGTGTCGAAGCACTTCACCGCTATGGGCGTTCTCCTTCTCACCGAGGAAGGAAAGGTATCGCTCGACGACGACGTTCGAAAGTACATTCCCGAGGTACCCGATTTTGGTGAGACCATCACAATCCGGCACCTGATTCATCACATTAGCGGACTCCGCGATCAGTGGAGCCTGTTGCATATGGCCGGCTGGCGATGGGAAGCCGACGTGGTCAAGCAAGTTGACGTTCTCGACATCACCTCGCGCCAAAAGGCGCTCAACTTCAAACCCGGTGACCAGTATCTCTACAGTAATACGGGCTACACGCTGCTGGCGGTCATCATCGAACGGCTGAGCGGAAAGACGCTGCGGGAGTTTACCGAAGAACGTTTGTTCGAGCCCTTGGGAATGAAAGACACACACTTTCACGATGACCATCAGATGATTGTCCCGAACCGCGCTTATGCTTATGCGCCCAAAGACGACGGCGGGCTCATCATCAGTATTCCCGACTTCGATGTGGTCGGTGCGACGAGCTTGTTTACGACGGTGGAAGACCTGGCGCGCTGGGACCGGAACTTCTATACGGGGCGGGTCGGAGGTCGCGAAGTCATCGAGAGGATGCACACGCGCGGCCGACTTAATGACGGCACGGAGATCCCTTATGCCGTGGGTTTGAGTCACGGTACCTATCGAGGTTTGAAAACGGTCTCCCACGGGGGATCCGACGCCGGCTACCGGAGCCACTTCATCCGTTTTCCCGACCAGCGCTTCTCGCTGGCCGTCTTATGTAATTTTCCGTCGAGCGGCCCCGGTGAGCTGGCACGCAAGATCGCAGACATTTATCTCGTCAACGATTTCACCGAATCCCCCGAGCAGTTCTCACCGATCGAGCTTCCCGCCGGCGATTTGGAGCTCCTTGCGGGCCTTTACCGCCATCCTACATCCGACACGGTGTGGTCGATTGGAATGAACAAAGGCAACCTCGTGGTAGATGGGGGGCGGCCAAGAGTCTTGGAGCCGCTCGGCGAAGGTCGATTCCGTATCGAAGATTCCTCGACGGTGGTGATTCTCGAAGCCCCCGAGCCTGGACAACCGGTGGCGCTCCGCCTGCCCGGTTCATCGGGCCGCGATGTCGTTTACAAACGAGTCGACCGGGCCAAGCCGAGCCCGACCGATCTCGAAGCCTATGTCGGCTCATACCACAGCGTCGAACTTGGAGCGGAGTATGCCTTCCACGTGGAGGGCGATACGCTCGTTCTTTGGAACCGGAAGATCGGTCAAAAGGAGCTAGAGCCGTCTTTCAAAGACGGGTTTATTTTCGAGGGCTACGGCATGGCTTTCACCTGCGACTCCAAGAACAAGATTGATGGATTCACTTTGAGCTCCGGCCGCGTCCGTCGCGTTCGTTTCGAAAAGAAGCCGTCTGTTTCTTAAACTTCTATCGTCCTCTTTGATTTGAATGTTCTCGTGATCTTGACCACGATTCCCGCTTCCGAAGGATCGGGGCAGCGGATGAATTCGGTGGTCACACCGTCGGGATCGATGACCTTCTCGTAAGGTGTTCCTTCGTACGTCCAAGGCAAGGTTCCGCCGGACCTGAGAGCTGTCACCACCGGATCCAGCGCGCTCGTAAGCCAGGTGCACATTTTGCCCCTTTCCTTGGGCCACTGGAATTTCTCGCCAACCTTGTGGCAAGTGGTCTTGGGGCCGTTCTCGACAACCTCAATCTCCATGTTGTAGTTCCGCACGACCAGCTCTTTTTTCTTTTCTGAGCCTTGAGCGAGCGGTGCGGCGACGATTCCAGCCGCTCCATAGCCGGTCTTCTCTAGAAAATCCCTTCGTTTCATGACACCTCCTTTTGCCAATTCGCAATGCCGCTCGGTAGATAGCAATGTTCGTGCCCACCGCGTCGGTTCTGCCGTCGGGCTGGTGAAAGGTGCGCAGATCTCTAGGGTGAATCCATGAATCCGGGGAGTTTCTCGAGGAACCGACTGTGAAAGAGACTTTACGGTGGTGAAGGAACATTACACACAAAAAGGCGACCCGGTTTGAGGGCCGAGTCGCCTCTCGTGGAACGGAATGACTAGCTTGCGTTGTAGGCAGCGGCGAAGGTTCCCGCGAAATCCTCGAGAGAAGTTGGAGTGGTGTTCTCCGCGCTACGGGGCTCGACGCCGACGACGATGCCGTCGTTGAGACCCTTGGCCATCTCAACGTAGGTTCGGGCGCCGTCGGGAGAGATGCCCATCTGTGTCATGGCCTTCTCCGCGTCTTCGTAGGGGAACTGCACGTAACCTAGGTCGTCTCTTCCGATGGCTTTGCCGAGGATGCTCGTCGCTTCGGTCATGGTCAGGTCCCTCTGGCCATGGAGCTCCTGAGCCGAGTGGCCGGAGAAGTCGAGCTTCGAGAGACGCTCTGCGGCGTATCGGCCGACGTCTTGGGTGGCAACCATGGGAAAGGAGATATCGCCTCGAATGGGTGATCCGTTGGCGCCCATGTTCTTGATGGTGCCGATGTTGTCGAAAAAATTCTCCATGAAAAAGGTGGGACGAAGATGGAGGGTGTTCGTACCTTCCAGCTCGTTGAGGCGTTGCTCCTGATCATAGAGACCGGCGATGGGTCCCGTCTTTTCTGAAAGATGCGCCCCAAGGCTGCTTAGAGACACGATATAGCGAACGCCCGCTTTCTGGATTGCCTTGGCGATGACTTCGCCGATTCGATTTTGGGATCCCCGGAAATTCTCTGCCTGAACGTCGGTCGGAATCATGGCATAGACCGCGTCCGCGCCGGTAAAAGCTTTTGCTAGAAGTGTTTCGTCGTCAACGGAGCCGACAAAGGCTTCGGCGCCTTTCTCGACAAGATGTGCAAGTTTTTCGGCGCTGCGGCCGATGACACGAACCTTGTTTCCTTTTTCCAATAGCTGTTCAGCAATGATTCTCCCGGTGTTTCCGGTCGCACCGGTGATGGCGTATGTATTCATTTTTCCTCCAAAAGCCAAGTTTTACGCGCGGCAAGGTTGCCGAGGTTCACGGATTATAGCAATTCGGTAGGGTGGGTACGGGTAGGGGTGGAAAAAGACCGGAACTTTTGCTCTGTTGCCGGGGTAATCAACCCTTTTTCTGGATCTTTACCTCATTCGCTCGAACCTGAGTGCAACTTGAAAGAGTGCCCTTGACTTGAACTTTGTCGCCGGATCCGACTGAGCATTTACCGGATTTACCGGCCTGTCCAACGCAGGAAGGAGTACCGCCGAATGTTACCTGGATAGGACCATTGGGTAGTTGACCATTGACTGCCAGCATGAAGTTGCTGGTACCACCGGAAACGACCTCGCCTTCGAGAACGATTTTCTGGCCGATCGTGCCGCCGTTGATTCCTGGGCACGAAGACCCGTCGTCGGCACTATCGATGGTCTGATCGTGTTGGAGCTTGATCTCATGCGCGAGAATGGAGGAGTTCTCCCATACGCCCTTGACGTGAACACGGTTACCGGCTCGAAGGTCGGCCATTTCTCGGGCACCTTCGCCTTCGCGTATTGTTGTAACACCGGGGCGTGCGATAACCGTGTATCCGTTGACCGACATGGTGCCCTCGTGGACGTGAGCTCCCGGTGAGACGGAGTTGACGAGCCCTTGGAGCTCGAGATCGCCGTGGCCGATGCCCGTGCGTTTTTCGTCCATGAGACGAATGCCTCCGCCGGGTCTCATCTCAATGACTATGTCGATTTCCGTGTTGGGCAAAACTCCATCGAAGTGCAGCTCCCCCATGGACTGGTCATTCCGGTTTTTAAAGACCAGTATGAACTCTTGCTGTGGGAGTCCGCGTAGCGTAAAAGAGCCGTCGGTGTTGACCTCTGTAGATATTGCGGAGTCGCTCTTCAGGTGGACCCTGACACCCTGGAAGCTCGTCTGAGCGAAGGTGGCCGAGGTGATAGCCGTGCCGCTGGAGGACAGTCGGCCGTTTACCTGGGTACCCTGGACGGTCGATACTGCGCCGGGTGACGTAGGGCTCGAGCCCCCGCAGCCTTGAAGAAGTGCCATTGCTAAAGTCATCGCGGTTAGTGAAAGGAAAGACGCTTTCGCAATACGAGCCATGGTCCTTGCCTCCGTGCTCAACCCGGACAGACGAAGTGACTGGATTTTTCAATTGGGTTGACTTCCATCATCCCATTGGACGGCGTTTGAAAGTATGATCGGGGTCACGATGGATCTAGGCCCAGAACGTAGTGAAAAGGCCACGGGTTGAATGCTGGATTGGGAAGTGGGATTTTCTCCATGCACGATCTCACTGTGTCGTTCACCATCAGACCCAACAAGGAGGCGTTGTGAAATCGATGCTGCTTTGCTTGCTCGCTGTGTTGGTGGTTATGAGCGTGTTTGCTTCGGAGGAAAAGCCGATGAAACGACTGACCCCGATTCTCGTCGTCGAGGAAATCGAGCCCTGCTTGAACCTTTGGGTTGACCGGCTCGGATTCGAAAAGACCATGGAGGTGCCGGAAGGCGACAAGCTGGGGTTCGTCGCATTGGAACGGGATGGCAGAGAAGTTATGTATCAGACGAGGGCCAGCATTGAAAAAGAGGTCGAGACTGCCGGCTTACACCCTGACATGAATGAGGCCGGAGGGCCGAGCGTCCTTTTCATCGAAGTCGAAGAGCTCGCGGCGATTCAGAAAAAGGTCGAGGGCATGGACGTCCTCGTGCAGTACCGTGAGACCTTCTACGGCTCCAAGGAGCTATGGCTCCGCGAGCCCGGCGGCCACCTCATCGGCTTCGCCGAAATACCATAAATAGGGCCTACCACCTTCGGGTCAGCGGTTCATTTACATATTTTTCGAGAGACGGACGCCTCCCAAATGAAATCAAGAAAACCAAGTCTGACCCCGGAGTGTGGCTAGGTTTCTGAGTTCAGTATACTACTGAAACAAAAAGAATTATCCTGCAGTTCTCTGTGCGCAAGGACACCTCGAGAATTCAAGATATGCAAGCCTGACCCCTTATACCGAACGTTTTGGGGCTTCGGGGATTTCGGGGTTACGCTCGATGCCGGCTGGCTTTCTTGCGAGCGGCGCGGGCTCGTGTCGCTTGCCCAGACGCAGGTAATCGAGAACGAGCTCGCGTTTCATGAGCTGGATCGCTTTGGCTGGATCCACGCCCTTGGGACAAACTCGCGAGCACTCGCCGGCGTAGTGGCAGCTCCAGGGACCTTTCTCTCCGGAAAGAACCTTTTTGCGGGTCTCGAATCCGCTGTCGCGGCTGTCGGTGTTGTAGCGATGGGCGGCGGTGAGTGGCATGGGACCGCTGTAGACGGGATCGGTGGCCAAGGTCGGACATGCCGCCATACAGCATCCACACTTGATGCAGTAGGAGAATTGTAAGTAGCTTTCCAACTCCTCCGGCGATTGCCAGTATTCGCCCGTCGGGTTCTCCTGTTCGTCCTTGTCCTCGCGAATGAGATACGGCGCGAGCGCCGTGTGGGTGTCGAACATGGGAGTGAGATCCGGTACGAGGTCGCGGATGATGTGGAAGTTGGGGAGTGGAGCAACCGTGATGATGTCGGTTCCAATCTCGGAAATCTGCGTGTTGCACGCCAGACAGGCGCTTCCGTTGACCAGCATCCCGCAGGATCCGCAGATTCCCATTCGGCACGAGGAGCGCCAGGCGAGCGACGGCGATTGGGTCTCCTTGATCTTGAGCAAGCCGTCCAGAATGGTCATGCCCGGCGGGGCCTCGATACGGTACTCTTCCCAGTGCGGCTCCGAGTCTTTGTCGGGATCAAAACGGCGAACACGGTAAACCACTTCAGCCACGTTTACCCCCTAAAAGGTCTTGGACAGGTCAAAGCTCGCCCAGGCCGCCCAGGTGCCCAGAACGAAGAGTCCAACGCCGGCGACGACGAAGAACCAACTCACGGCCTTTTTTGCGCCCGGATGATGGGCCGAGCTCGAAGATGATGTTGCGTAGCCCATAGAAGCCGTGAAAGAGCGCGGTCCCCAGGAGCAATACGTAGGTCACGGCGAAGAAGCGAGCTCTTCCCCCGCGCCACCACATTGGCCCAATCGATGGGGTGTCCACCTGCTGGGTTGAAAATGCCGAGGACGTAGTCCAGGTGCATGATGCCCATGTGAAGGCCGAGAAGAATCAATATCACCAAGCCCGAAATAATGTGCCAGGTCCACAAACCTTGGTCTCGCATGGCTAGATCTCCTATGGCTAGTGCCACACGAAAAAGTCCAGCCCGCCTATGACGACGATAATGGCGGCCAGAATCATGGCTCCAACCGCGAGCGGGCGCTGGACGTTGAGAGAGGTCCGGTAAGGGTAGATTGGCTCGATGGGTTTACCCACACCGATTCCGAGCTCCACCAGAACCAGGCGGATTCCGTTGAACGCATGAAAGGCAAAGGCTACGAACACGAGATATTCACCGATGACGAAGAACGTGCCGGTCACATTCGCCATGGCCTCCGCCCATGCCTCCTCGCCCATCGCTCGGCTGGACGTCACGAAGATGTGTATGACGAAGTAGGCGAGAAGTCCGAGTCCCGTTACCCGATGCAACGAGTAGAGGTATCGCTCGATTCCCCAGCGCCCTCCGCCGAGCCAGCCCCAAATGCCCAAACGGTTGGGATGACCTTTGGCTTTCAGCATCCTGAGCCTCCCGTTCAGTACTTTCTCTCGACCGGCTTCCAGGTGTCGATGGTCACCGGTTTGTACTCGAGTCGAGGACCCTTCTCGGTGCGCCAAGCGAGGGTATGCTTGAGCCAGTCCTCGTCGTTGCGTGTGTCGAAGTCCCGCCGGGCATGGGCCCCGCGGGACTCCTGTCGAGCGATGGCACCTGCCACCGTCACCTCGGCAAGATCGAGCAAGTTCTCGAGCTCGAGAGCATTGAAGAGGTTCGAGTTGTAGACCCGAGACTTGTCGGTGACAGGTGCTGACTGAATTTGCGTTTTGAATCTCTCGTATCTTGTCGAGCGCCGCTTGAAGCTCTTCGCCGTTTCTGAAGACGGCGACTTTCTTGTCCATGGTGGCGCGCAGTTCCTTGCGCAGCTCGTAGAGGTCCTCCTTGCCTTCACGTGCGAGAAGCTCCTTGATGTGCTCGGCAGCGGCTTTGACCTTTGCCTCGGGCAGAGACGGAACCTCGGGCATATCCTTCAGCTTGTTGGCGATTTCCTCGCCCGCGATGCCTCCCCATACGAGACATTCCGCCGTGGAGTTCGAGCCCAGGCGATTGGCGCCGTGCATCGAGACACATGCCGCCTCGCCGGCCGCCCAGATACCATCGACGCGCGTGGCTCCATCGAGATCCGTCTCGATACCGCCCATCGAGTAGTGCGCTACGGGACGGATGGGAATGGATTTTTCGATGGGATCGATGCCAACGAACTTCATGGCGACTTCGCGGATGAGAGGAAGCCTCGAGTTGATCGTTCCGCACCTAGGTGAGTCAGGTCGAGGTGTAGGTAATCCAATCCGTCGGGACCTTCGAATCCCCGGCCTTCCAAGATCTCGGTCGTCTCGGCGCGGGAAACCAGGTCTCGGGGCCCGAGCTCCATCTTCGAAGGGGCATACTTTTCCATGAAGCGCTCGCCGTTGGCGTTGCGCAGGTAACCGCCCTCACCTCGACAACCTTCCGTCATCAAGATACCCGAAGGAATGAGGCCTGTCGGATGGAACTGGATGAACTCCATGTCCTCGAGCGGTAATCCGGCGCGATAGGCCATGGCCAGGCCGTCACCGGTGACGGTTTGCGAGTAGGTCGTGAATCCGTAGAGCGTTCCGGCGCCGCCCGATGCAATGAGAAGGGCTTTCCCTTGAAGGGTTACCATCTCTCCCGTTGGAGCGTGAATGCCCACGAGGCCGACGAAGCGCCCGTCTTCGACGAGGATGTCGGTGACAAACAGCTCATCGTAGCGGGTGAACGACTTGTTGTACTTTTGCAGCGTATCGTAGAGCGTCTGCATCTCGAAAAAGCCGGTCTTGTCCGCCGCCAAGGTGGCTCGTGGGTACGAGTGCCCACCGAAAGGCCGCTGTTCGATGCGTCCGTGCTCGTCTCGCGTCCAAGGGATACCCCAGTGATCGAGCTGCATGATCTCTTTGGGTGACGTTCGCACGAAACGAAAGACCGCGTCCTGATCCGCCAAGAAGTCGGAGCCTTTGACCGTATCCCAGGCGTGCAGCTCGATGGAGTCCCCCTCATCGGTGCGTAGCACGGCGCCCGTTCCACCCTCGGCGCAGACCGAGTGGGCGCGCATGAGTTGCACTTTGGAAACGATGCCGATGTTGACGTTGGGTCGGCGGCGGGAAACTTCCACCGCTGCTCGGAGGCCGGCAAGTCCCGCTCCGAGAATGAGGACGTCATGAGTCAGGTTTTCGGCCATAGGAGTCCTCCTCGTTCGACCGGTGGGATGCAAAGGCCGAGCCAGCGGAGGAGACTTCGACAGCACGTTCTTGCAGCGACCGGAAGTGATGTGGCTAATAGGTTAACTATTAATGATGAAAGGAGCTATCGCGGACGGGCGGGGCTCTATGTGCGCTGTGCCCCAAACGACGTGACTTTTGACGCTTCGGTCACTAGAAGATTCGAAAATCCTGGATGCGTCATACGAATCATTTTTGGTTCATATGCTTCTGTTCGAACTATAACGGCTTTTTGTGACGATCCCTTTGAAGTAAAGTGTGAAGCGAGAACATGCCACACGTACCCTATGACGACTTCGCCGACGTTTATGACGCCTGGTGTGACAGCGCGCCCATTACCAAAGAGAATCGAGCCCTTCTATGTCGAGCTCATGGCTGCGAGCAAGGGCGTCGTGGTCGAGCTGGGTGTCGGAAACGGTCGGATTTGTATCGAAGTCGCCAAGCGCGACAGGCGGGTCATCGGGGTCGATTCCTCGAAGGCCATCCTAAGCCTCTGCCGTACCCGGGCGGAGCAGGCGGGAGTGGCGGACCGGTTGGCGTTTGTTCGGGGCGACTTCCGCGATTTCGAGATTCCCGAACCGGCCGAGCTCATGACGATGCCCTTTCATGCCATCGGCCATTTGATGACGAACGAGGATAAGAAGAAGGCGCTTCGGAACATCCACCGGCAGCTCGTCCCCGGTGGCAGGTTCGTGTTCGATCATTTCATCTTCGATCCCGACTATCCGATACCACCCGGCATTCCTCATTTGAGGGCCGAGATAAGAGATCCGGAGACGGGACGTGATCGACTGTTGTGGGAAACGTCGATTCGCGAAGCGTCGCGACAAGTGATTCGGGTCCTGGTATGTACGGAAGATTTGGATGACGACGGTGCCGTGGTCAACCGGCGGTACCGCCGAGCGGACATCTCGTGGATGAGTCCGGAAGATGCTCGCGCGCTTCTCGAAGAATCGGGCTTCGAGATCGAGGCGGTCTACGGCGACTTTTTCCGGGCGCCGCTCGAAGCGGGCTCACCCGAGCAAGTGTGGATCGCCCGAAGGCCCGTTTGCGATTGAGTTTATGGCCGGCAAGGAGCAAACGACAACATGAAGATTCTAACTGCAACCCTACTGGCCTTTGGCCTCTCTTTGGCTTCCTATGGTCTCGAACCGGTCGCCACTGAGAATGAGAACGACAACGACAGAGTCTCGAGGCGGGCGAAGCCGTCATTTGGTATCTGGGGCACAGTGGCTGGGCGGTCGAGACGAAGAGTCGATTTTTGATCTTCGACTATTGGGAGCGTCGTGAGCCCGAGTTCCGCGTTCGCTTTCGAACGGCCACATCGATCCCGAGGAGATCAAAGACAAGAGCGTCATCGTTTTCGTGACGCACGGTCATGCCGATCACTATGATCCGCGTATCCTTGATTGGGAAAGTAAGCTGCCCGATGTGACCTACGTGTTCGGTTGGAAAATCGACGACGACTCGAAACATATCCAATGCGGCGAGGAGCGCGAGACGATTCGAGCTCGACGGGGTTACGATCCGAACCATTCACCACGACTTCGATGACATCCCGGAATCGGCTTTTCTGGTGGAATTGGACGGTCTCGTTTTCTTTCACTCCGGTGACCATGGCAACGGACCGCCGCCGTTTAAGGATGAGTTCGTCTCGAATATCGACTACATTGCAAATTCGGCGCCCACAGATGGACTTCGCATTCATCCCTCTCTGGGGTGAAGAGTCCTACGTCATCGAGAAGCTGAAGCCGAAGGTCACGTTTCCCATGCATGACCTGGGCCGCGAGCACAAGTACAAGGAGCTCGAAAAGACCGTTGCCAAAGACAATCTCCCCACGACGGCCGTCGCCGCCGAGAACAAAGGCGACCGCTTTTCTACCGAGACGGTGGGGTCAAGCATTGATATCTTGAATTCTCGCGTCCCATGAAACTGGCGTAATGTCATTTTCTAAATAAGACGTGCTAATCCCTCCGTTGAGGGTCAGGCCATGCGGATTCTTGAATTCTCCAGGAGGTTTCTAATCGTGAGATTCCTTTGGCTTTCCTTGCTGCTCGGGTGGCCTTTCCCGGTGCGGCCCGAGTTCCCCAAACTCCTTCCGGCGAGCCTCGGCTCCAGGTCTTTTTATGTCGAGATGCGCGACGGAGTGAGAATCGCTATCGATGTTTGGTTGCCGGAAGACCTCCGACCGGGGCAGAAGATTCCCGCCATGATGAGAATGACCCGTTATTGGCGGGCACAAGACCGTGTCGGTGCGACGCTCACGCAGGACTAGTAACTACGACATCAGCGAAGATGTGGAACGAAGCGGGCTTACGCCCACGTCATTGTCGATGCGCGTGGCAGGGTGCTTCGTTTGGTTCACGAGCGTATGAAGTTAATCAGGATGAAGTCCGAGACTACGGCGAGATTGTGGACTGGATTGTTGGCCAATCCTGGTCCAATGGACGTGTCGGAGCCGCGGGTGTTTCTTATGACGGTGATACTGCCGAGATGCTTATGGTGAATCGCCATCCCGCAGTCAAGGCCGTGGCGCCCTTATACCCGGATTTCAACGCGCTCGACCACCTGATTTTCCCTGGAGGAGTTTTCCTCAACTTTTTTGCCGATGACTGGGGTAGCGAGCGTCTGGGCCTTGGATATGAACGATATCTGTACACTTGGAGGGAGCCGAGGGAAGCGACTGCGATGAACTGAAAAAGAAGGTCCGAGGTGTCAAACCGGTGGATGGTGAAGACGGCGAGGCTCTTCTGGCCGAAGCCGTTTTGGAGCATCGCGCGAATGTCCGTGTCGATGTGGCGGCCAAGTCTTACGAGTTCCGTGGCGATCCGTGGGGGCCGAAAGGGCGGACCGATGTGCATATTGTCATGGTACCCTCGGGCAATCTCTCGAAAATAGAAGACTCGGGAACGGCCATCTTTACCCGTGTCGGTTGGCTCGACGCGGCTACCGCCAACGGCGCACTTTCCCGTTTCAATTCCATCTCGAATCCTCAAAAAGTCGTCATCGGCGCGCTCAGCCACGGTGGCGGCTACGATGCCGATCCGTTTCACCCGAAGGATGCATCGCCCGACCCGACCCGAGACAGACAGAGGGAGAATCTCATCGCGTTTTTCGACAACTTCCTCCAGAGCGAGACGCCGTCACCCATGGAGTCGGAGATCACCTACTACACCTTCGGTTCCGGCCACTGGTCTACGACGAGTGTCTGGCCGCCGAGTGGATTCACCGATACGGAGTGGTACTTCGGTCGAGGCCACACGTTGGGCCGTTCCGCGCCCGCCGACTCCGATGGCTCGGACCGCTACAAGGTCGACTTTAGGGCGACGACGGGTGAACAGAATCGCTGGCACACCCAGATGGGTGGTGGGGATGTGATCTACTCCGATCGGGCGAAGGAGGACGAGAAGTTACTCGCCTACACGAGCGCCCCCATGGAGACGGATGTCGAGATCACAGGTCATCCCCTTGTGACGCTCCACATCCGTTCGACCCATGAAGACGCGGCGCTTTTCGTTTACCTGGAAGACGTGGCGCCGGACGGACGGGTAACGTACATTACCGAAGGACAACTCCGAGCCGTGTCCCGAAAAACGTCTTCGGATAAACCGCCTTATCACCACTACGGACCCTATCGGACCTTTGCGCGAAAGGATGCGGAGAAACTCGTTCCCGGGGAAGTGGCGGAGCTCGTTTTCGACCTCTGGGCGACTTCCGTACTCATTCAGAAAGGTCACCGGATTCGAGTCGCCATTGCGGGCGCCGACGCGGACAACTTCGGTCGATATCCGCCGACTGGCGATCCTACTATTACTGTAGAGCGAAATCGAGAGTATCCGTCGCGAATCAGCTTACCCATGGCGAAAAGGAACTGAGCTAAAAGAAAAAGCCGGTCGTCGTGACCGGCTTATAACACCTAGGTCTACTCGATCCAGAGATCCCTATCGAGGTCCTGCCACACTTCAACGGTCATGCCGGCGTGAATGAAAACGTCTTTGTAATAGGGGTCGTTTTTCTTATATTCCGCGTAAGGCCCGCTGTAGTCCCCGCGTTTTTTCTTGTAGGCTTCGAAAGCTGCGAGGCTGTCGTACTCCCAGACGACGAAGTTCCGGCCCGATCCCTCTCCCGTAATGTACTTGGTGAAGTAGCGTACGCTCTTCCACTCCTTGAAGAGCTCCCGGTGCTCACCGACCCACTTCAGCCACTGGCGCATGGCCTCGTCGTGTTCGGCCTCCTTGCCTTGTTTCACGTACCAACTCTCGACCTCAAAAATCGCCATCGTTGACCCCCTTTAGACGAGTCGAGCCCGGCCGAGCTCGCTGCCATAGCGTTCCATGATTTCGCGTATCTTCTTCTCATCGGCTCGCGGAGAATCATGGGTTTGGGAACGAGCCTGTCCCGAGTGGAGCGAGGCGACGACGAGACTTCCTGTCATCAGGAATGTCCGTCGTGAGGGAATGGGGACCCGCTTGTCATCGTCAGAGTGATTTGAGCTCATAAACGCCTCCTGTTCTATCGAGCGCGTTGAATATATGGGCTTCCCCGAATAAGATCAAAAGCTTTTTGACCGGAGGAAAGGCGCCCATGATGCAATGGGATGACGTTCGCAGACAGTTTCCCGCCCTCGAAGAAAAACGTTTCTCGATGCCGCTTGCGTGAGCCTCACGCCACGCGTCGCAGTGGACGCGATTCAAAGCTTCCTCGATTCTGCTCTGTACTGCCCGGAACGCTCTTCGACCGAGCATCACATCGTGATGGATGAGCTACGCGGCGAGCTCCGGCCTCTCGTTGCTCGGATGCTCGAGGCGTCCGAGGACGAAATCGCCATCGTGGAAAGCACTACACACGGGCTGAGTCTTGCCGCAAACGTCCTGCCCTTGGAACGAGGCGATCGCGTGCTTGTCTGCGATCTCGAGTTTCTGCAGCTCGCGGTGCCCTGGTGTCAACTGCGTGACGAGCGGGGAATCGAGATTGACGTCGTGCCCAATCGGAACGGAACGGTTCTTGTGGAAGACATTGCAGAGGCCATCTCACCACGTACTCGAGTCCTGGCGGTGAGCTCGGTTCAGTGGAGCAATGGTTTCCGGATCGATCTCGAAGCCGTGAGTGCTCTGTGCCGGGAAAAAGGCCTGTGGCTGGTCGTTGACGCGATTCAGCAGCTCGGAGCGGTTCCCATCGATGTCCGCCAAACACCGGTGGACGTATTGACTACCGGCGGGCACAAGTGGCTGAATGCGCCCTTCGGGACCGGCTTCTTGTACGTGCGTCGCGAGCTCATGAAGGAGCTGAAAGCTCCGCTCGGAGGCTATTTGAGTCTCGAGACGCCGGACGGTGGCTGGGGTAATTACTTTCAGACCCCGTCCATTCACCCCATTCGTGATTACCGGTTCGTTGCCGAGGCACGACGTTTCGAGATCGGCGGCACCGCCAACTATCCGGGGGCCATCGGACTCGGCGCTTCTTTGAAACTCCTTCTCGAGTTGGGACAAGATCGTGTCTCCCAACACATCTTCGAGCTGACGGACCATCTGATCCGTGGTCTTCGTGAGCGGGGGATCAAGGTCGTCACACCGACCGACCCCGGATCGCGTTCCGGCATCGTCACGTTCTCGGTGGGAACGGCTGAGGATAACGTGGCACTCATGGAAAGGTTGCTCGACCACAAGGCGTTGGTATCGGTTCGCTATACCTCAAACGTCGGAGGCGTTCGGGTCTCTTGCCACTATTACAATTCCTTCGAAGACCTCGACCGATTGCTTGGTGCGATTACAACCTAGCGAGCTCGGGCCGTTCTTGCCTCAAAAGCAGTGGTTCGCCCCGGTGAAATACTCTTTCTGCCACCTTCCCGCTTGTGTATATTGGAACGGGATCTGGGCAGGAGGAATAAGAGCTTGAGCGAAATTTGGCTGACGCACCGAAGGCGCGTTGGATTCTTGATAATCGTCGGTCTATCCATTGCCGGCTTTACCTCGACCGTCCTCGGGGATTCGTCGAAACCGACTTGTTGGAAAGGCCAGGTGCCCGACGGTGTCGACCCCTGCAGTCTTTTTGAGCATGCTCGCAGGCTTCAGGACTCTTTGACTCGCCCCGCGAATCACTATGCCAAGGAGCTTGCTGATGGGCTCGATATCGAGCGAAGTCTACGGGTGCAAGAAGGTCTTCTTCGTGAACATTTAGCCTGGCAGAACGACCAACTGACGGCTCGGCAAATCGACCTTCTGGTTTTCGTGTCGGTTGCGGTCAGCCTCGAACGGGCCGAAGAGCGGACAGCCGAGCTCGATCGCGAGCTTGCCGAGAACAACGATCCGGATGTGAAACGTCGCCTCGAAAGCGTGGAGCTTTACAGCGTTCAGGCATGGACACTACTCGGTGACCTCTCGTTCTCGCTGAAGAATCTTCGAAAGTCCGATTTAGAGTTTGGTCTCTAATGTCCCCGTCTTCTAAACGAAGCTTGGCCTACTGGATCAGGTCCCGTTTCGGGTGCAAGAATCACTTGATTTAGCTCAATCAGGAGGAATCCGATGACTCTATCCGACGCTATGGTGCAGGAACTTCAATACGAATGCGCTATCACCAAGAAGCTCTTGGAGCGAATTCCGGAAGACAAGCTGGAATGGAAGCCGCACGACAAGTCCATGCCCTTGGGCCGGCTGGCCACGCATATCACCGAGATTCCGCAATGGGCCGGAGTCATCGTGGATCAGGGCGAGCTCGACATGGCGGCCATCGACTTCCAGCCGACCGTTCTCGGCAACCGTGCGGACCTTATCGACTCGCTTCAGAAGAACCTCGACAAGTTCGAAGAAGTGATGAAGGGAAGAGACGACCAGGCCTTGTTCGAGAACTGGCAGCTCAAGCACGGCGACAAAGTGATATTTGATTTACCGAAAGTGGCTGTCCTTCGCTCGTCCGTGTTGAATCACATCGTCCATCATCGGGGACAGCTCTCCGTTTACCTCCGCGAGAACGATATCCCGGTGCCGGCTATCTACGGCCCCTCCGCCGACGAGCAGGGTTAACGGCCGGAGAAGCTGAGGTTCCGAACGCGGCCCGCGTCGAGCACGAAGCCCGTGACGGCGCCGTTGCGGCCTCGCTCGAACACGACCTTCACATGAGGGAAGACCAAAACATCTTTCTCGATGGGTCGGAGCTGGTTTTTTGGATTCCAACCGATTCGTAAGAAGAGCTCTTCGTCCTCGATGAATATTCGATAGGCGACCTGAAGCTCCTCGCTCCAGTACGTTCCCACGTATTCAGAGAGCTCGACGGAAACGGTTGTCTCGTCCCTCGGCTTCTCATCGCGCTCGGGCGGTTTCGGCTGCTCGGGCGGTTCGAGCTCGTCTTCGAGATAAAGGGCGGCAATTCGGTTGGCTAAATTGCCCGGGTCGATTTGGTCCAGGTTGCACGCGATGGCAACCGAGAAACGCTCTTCGGGAAAACGGAGCAGATGAGAACGGTATCCACCTAGGGCGCCGCCGTGTCGGACCGTTTTCAGTCCACGGTATTCCCCCAAGGTGAGTCCGAAGGCGTAATCGAGCTCCTCTCCATCGTTCAGCTTGCCCCGGGTATGGACCAAATCAATCAGCTCCGGTCCGCCCTTTCCGAGTCTGTTTTCGTAGAAGTTTTGATCCCAAAGAAACAGATCTTCGACGGTCGTGAAAAGACCTCCAGAGCCGACCAAGGCAAAGCGAGACCGGGTCAGCTCCCAGTCGCCGTCGTCTCCCGCTAGATGTCCCTCCGCGCGTTTGTAGACGAACATCGTCAAGTCGTCATGAAAGTGCGAGCTCGTCATGTTGAGAGGGGCGAAGATCTTCTCCTCTGCATATTCTCGTAGAGTTTTTCCGCTGGCTCGTTTTACGATTTGGGCCAGTAGAAAATAGCCGGTGTTGCTGTAGAGGTATTCTGCTCCCGGTTCGAAGTTGAGCTCTTTCTGCCGAGCGATGAGAGCGATGACTTCTTCTTCCGATGCCGAGTCGGCAAAGTTCCTTCCTGCGAGCGACATGAGAGTCAGATAATCCCGCAGTCCGCTCGTGTGATGAACGAGATTGCGAACTGTAATGGTTTGCCCGTATTCGGGAATCTCAGGAACATATTTGCGGATATCATCGTCGAGGGATAGAGCACCCTCTTCCGCGAGGAGGGCGATGCTCGCAGCAACGAACTGCTTGGAAACGGAACCGGCATAGAAGGCCGTCGACGGCGTGATCGCTACCGCGTGCTCCAAGTTGGCCATTCCGTATCCCCGGCTGTAAACGATGCCGCCGTCACGAATGACGGCTAGCGCACAGCCCGGGGAGCTCGTGCTGTCCCACGGAGCAAAGACGCCGTCGGCCCTGCTCTCGAGCGTTTCCTGGTCCGCCGGGAGGGCCTGGACTGCTAGTAGGACGAAAAGCGACAACCACAACATCTTCTTCATCGGGATTACCTCCGCGGAAAGAACGGAAGGTAGTATATCCTTCTTGAATCGGAGGAATTCAAGAATTCAATGTCTGACCCCAAGAGGTAGAGCATGAAAGTTACGGCATTCCTGGTCGCCCTTTTCCTGGGATATCCGGCCTTGGCTCAGGATCGCGAGCCTCCGCCGCTATCGGTCTCCGTCGTCAAAACGGCTTATTCCGGCCTTCCCGCTATATGGCACGATGTGAACGCGGGTCTCGAGCTCGGAAAAGGTCCGGAGATCCTCGAAAAGGAAGGACTGCTCGAAGTTCTCGAGAGGCTGCACTGCCGTGTGAGAACGTCCTCCATCGAGTTGACGCCGGAGGAACAGGAGCAGTTCGGTGTCCGTCACCGGCTGGGTCTGGCCAACGCCCATCTGAGCCGGAGGGTCGCATCGGATATCCGCGACGGCGCTTTCGTCATCGCCCTCCAAGCGAACGATCCTTCTGCCTTGGGTATCCTCGCCGGACTCCAGCACTCCGGCCCGGACTGGAGAACGATTAGGGTCGGAATGATCTGGATCGACGGTCATGCCGATTTCAACACACCGGAGACCAGCTTGAGCGGAATGCTCGGTGGAATGCCGGTGGCCATTGCCGCCGGGGATTGCCTCACCCGAATTCGTTTGACCTCCGGCCTCGACCCGGCACTGCCGACGAGATACATCGTTCTCGCCGGTGCCCAGGATATCGATCCTCTGGAGCAGGAACGCCTCGACCGCTCCGATATCGAAATGATCTCGCCCAAGGACATCAAGACGCTATCCAAAAATATCTCTGCACAGATGGATCGCTTGAGTCGTCTCACCGACATCATCTATGTGCACGTTGATCTAGTGGACATCGTCGATGACAAAGACCATCCCGAGGTCGAGATGTCGTTTCCCGACGGGCCGACGAGCGACGAGCTGGCCCGCGCTCTCGAGATCATATTCGGGTGTGAGAAAGCGGCGGCTCTGGGAATTGCCTCTTATCCGGCTGGGCGTGATCCGAACGGCATGTTTCGCGAAGCCGCGTACAAACTCGTCGAGGGAGCCATTGGGGGAATCAGGCGGAGGGAATAGGTTATTGCAGCCTGCTCTCGACCTCCGCCAATCGACCGGTGTCGATATCGCCGCCTTTCCACATACAAAAGAAGTTCTTGTAGTGCTCCAGGGATTCTCGCTTCTCGCCGCGAACCTCATGTATTTTCCCGAGGAAGTAGAAGCTACGAACGTAGGGAACGGGCACATAGATGTGCTCCGTAGAGCTGTCGGCTATCTTTCGATACCACCGCTCGGCTTCTTCTAAAGCCCCTGATTCGAGATAGGCCGAGGCCAGAGAATACCAGATGGGAACGTGTTGGATGTCGAATCCACGCGGCGACAGCATCGAACCGGCTCGTTCGAGATGCTCGATTGCCGAAGGAATATCGCCGCGCGCCAAGGCGATTTCTCCTCTCAAGTGGTGGTAGCGTCTCGTTTCTCTATCGGCTGGTAAGGACTCGGCTTTGGAAAGAAGGAGCTCCGACGTGCTGTCCGCTTCCTCTCTGTGTCCCAGACGCTCCTGGGCCAAGGCAGTGAGAAAGAGATCGTCATAAGCACGTTCCTTGCCGTTAGCCTGACTTGCCAGGAGCAGGTCGAGGGCCCTCGCGGGTTCGCCGAGCTCCAGCAGGAGCCGGGCGGACCGTTTCGTTGCGCCGGCATCGTCTAAATGAGCGAGTGCTTCTTGCGATCGACCGCGAAACAGGCTCGTTATAGCGAGCATCCAGGACCCTCTCCACCTCCACGTAGGATCCTCTGAGTCCAACATGGGACCTGCTGCTTCGCGAGCTTGCTGCCAGTCGCCGCCGATTATATACAGGTCCCAACGGTGGAAGTTGGGCCAGAGGCTTTCACGAACGGCCAGCGACTCCAACTTGTCGATGGCAGCTGCGGCTTCGTCGAGCTTTCCCCAACGGGTCAAATGAGCTGCGAGAGCTCGATACCCGTAGTCGGCGTTGGGATTTTTTGCGATCCAATCCAAAAGAACGGTGTGGCCTTCGGCATAGCGATCCAAATGGGCATAACACCGGGCCAGTTGGACGTGGGTGCCGACGAAGCTGTCGCCCGCCTGTCTCGATAGATCGAACTGCTTGGCAGCATCGGCGTAACGCTCGAGCAGACGATAACGAATGCCTAGATGGAGACGGGCCGGGATGAAATCCGGGTACATATCGAGCACTTTTTCGTAGGCGTGTATGGCACGAGCGATGGTCTCGTCATTCTGCGAGTAGTACCAGCCCTCGACGAAGTAGCGCCAACGTGTTGTGAGACGGTCCACTTGTTTGAAGGCGATGGTCGCATGCTCTTTGACCTTTCGCCTTTGCCCGACGTTGGCGTACATCACAGACAGTAAGGCATGGGCAGTGGCGAACTCGGGATCGAGCTCGATGGCCTTCTCAAACAAAGTGATCGCTTCTTTCCATTTCCCGTAGATGTGAAGACGGATACCTTCTGAAAAATATTGATAAGCTTCGACGGAGTGGGTTGTCACGTCGGCGATCTGCCGGTCGGCTACCTCACCTGCGTCGTCTGTGACGTCCAATACCGACCTGACGCTTCTACCAAGAGAATCGACCATGGTAAAAACCGCCGCCTCATAGTCTCCCTCGACCACTTCAGAAACCAGGACGTCACCGGTTGCGACCTCCTGAAGCCTGATGTTGATCCTGAGGCTGTCTCCGGCCTTAGCGAAGCTTCCGAGAAGGGCGTTGTCCGCCCCGATCTTCAGGGCCACCTCCTGCACCGTTTCGGAAGAAGTAAATGTCTCGTCCAGCCTGTCCATATCGCTAAGAATTTTATAAAGGCGATCAGTGGTCAGGACCTTGATGTGAGTCGATTGCGAAAGATCCGTGACGATCATTTCGGGGAGACCGATGCGCAGCCAATCCACGGCCGGATCGTTGTTGAGGTTGTTGAAAAAGAAAACGGCCGTCATCGGTTCGGATACGGAAGGGACTGCAGGTTTCAGTCGAGGCGACTGAATGGAGATCAGCGCCCAAACGCCCGTCAGTAAGACGAGGGCAACTCCCGCGAACAATACGACTCGATGTTTTTGCCTCTGCCGAGCTGTTTCGGTGGAAGCTGCTTGGACGCTCTCGAGATCAGTACCTCGACCTTCCAACCATGCCTCGAGCTCGGGCCGGTAGGCAAACACGGTACTCGTTTTATTGTGGACGTGCCGGTGAATCGGAAGGCCTTCACGCTTTTCCCACCGCTGCACGGTGGTGACGTCGCGATTCAGGTAGGACGCGATCTCCTTCCAGGATTCCAGGCGTTCAGAAGAATGGTTGGCCGGATCCGCCATGAGCGCCCCCGTTTGGTGTAGGTACGGTGACCTATCTGAGCCATTGTAAGGCCGATCCGTTCGCTCCACAATCGGAATCGACTTGATACGACAGTAAGAAAGGGCATTCCACGGCATGCGGTGAAATACAGCTTGATGGGACCAGGCCGCACGCCTAGATTTTGTAGAAGATTAGTAGAGGAGGAGACTAATGCCAAGAAAATGGATTGCCGTTTCTTTCGTTCTCGCCGCGATGGCTCCGGTACTCGCACAGTCGCAAGCTACCAACGGAAAAATAGACGCGAAAGTAAATTGCAGAGTTGCAGCGGGTAGCTACTTTTTGGATCTCGAGGCAGACGGGTTCGGTACGTTCCCGGGGCTACTCACCTTGACCGCGGTTGGTGGCGTGGTGGCTACCGAGGCAATGGACTTCGAATCCCCCGGGATTGGATCGTGGAAAACGGTTGGACGCCGGGAAATCAAGATCCGGTTCCTCTATTTCGGATTCGATGAAACCGGAGCGAACGTCTTTATAGGGAAGGTCACTTATTCCGCAAAGTTTGACAAGCGTTGTAGAAGAGCTTTCGGCCCGTTCGAGATAGAGTTCTTTGGACCGGAGCAAGATCCGCTCGATCCAGACGAGGCACCTTTCTTCGTGAACACCGGAGCTATAACCATGAGGCGAATTGCTGTCGAGTGAGCGGTCGGACGAATCGATCGGCAAAGGGTCCAGCTACTTAAGACAGCACTCCTTGACATACTCCGCCGTCTCGCGGTGGGTGGCGAACCACACCTTGTCCTTCGACTGGATATGGGCGATTAACTCTTCCAGCACGACGATCCGCGAGCGATGGCCGATGATGCGTGGGTGCATGGTGAGCAGGAACATCGTGCCTTCGTCGTAGGCTTTTTCGAACTCATCGATGAAGACCCGCAGGAGCTCACGCGGCGGGGTGTAGTTGTCCCCGCGAGGATCAACGAGAGAAGCGTCGTCGAGCATCCATTCCACCGGAAGCTCCACGAGTCCGGTCGGATTGCCGCGCTCGTTGATCTCATAGGGCCGGTCGTCCGCCATGAGCGAGCTGTCATAGAGGAAACCCAGTTCCCTCAAGATACCGATGGTGTTTCGACTGAGAACCCAGCCCGGAGCACGGTATCCCAACGGTCGTCCACCGGTGTTCTTCTCAAAAAAAGCCAAGCTGCGCTCGATGAGTGCCCGTTCTTCTTCGGCCGACAGGATTGTGGCGTGCTCGTGAATCCAGCCGTGGACGCCGAGCTCATGGCGTCCCGACTGGCCTACGACATCCACGATGTCGGGATAAAGCATCATCGGAACGACCGGGGCGAAAAAAGTTGCCGGGATATGTTTTTCATCGAGAAGCCTGATGATACGGCGCAATCCTACTCGCGGCCCATATTCGCCCTGGGACAAACCAACAAGGGACGGTGTTTCGCTCTTCAGATCCCAGGTCTGTGCATCGATGTCGAAAGAAAGGAGCACCGCGACGCGTGCCCCTCCCGGCCAGGATTCGGGCTGCAGGCTCTTTCCGGCCGATATGTGAAAGGCGCGGGACCGAATCTCCTCTTCGGACATCTTCCAGGGCGGTGTTTGAGCATTCATGTTCATAGAGAGAATGGATGTGAATGATAGCAGAAGAAGCATCTTCATATTGGAACTCTCTCAGAAGCGGAAGAGACGAGTGAACTTGACTGCGAAGGTACGGTTCAAAAGACCAGGGAACCCGCCGAATTCCTGTTTCCCGCCCGTCGCTGTAAACGACGAAGAGATCGCTTCCCGGCTGATACTCCCACCGATAGCGGACGCTCGAGGCCAGCGAGTTTGCGCTCGAGTTGTACTGGATCAAGCTGCTTAGCTGCATCCTGGGTGTGAAAGTGTAGTTGATGCGGGTGCTCACGACCTTGTCGACGAAGTCGCCTTCGTTCAAATCGACCCAATTGACGGCTAGGCGCGGCTCGACAGAAAATTTGGACGTCAGCTCGATCCGACCGCTGTAGGCCACTTCTTTCCGGTCCCCGCTGAAAAAGATCCGGCTCGAACGGTCAGAAAGCCGGGAATGAGTCGTTGCGGGCCGAACTGGTAGATGGCGCGGATACTCTGGAAATCATAGCCGCCTACGGGAATGAGGATCCCGTCACGGATCTCGAAATCCTCGGTGAGAAACTCGTAGGATTTCGCGTACTCGAGTGCGGTTTCGTCACCGCTTTCGAGCTCGACGCGAAAAGCACCGGTGAGGCGACGAGTTTCGAGCGTTCCTTCGGTGCCGGCGATGTAGTCGATACCGGCCTCCCAGACGAACCGCCGCACGGCCTCGATGGATTGTGGCCGCGGGCTGAACCGCCCTAAAGCATAGTTTCTTCGGAAGTCACCTCGCTTGAGGAAACCGAGCTCGGGCAAGAACCGTTCACCGACGAGCAGATGCTCGAGCAACAAGACCGTAGCGATCACCGAAGTAGTCGAGCTTGGCCAGATAGGAATCCTGTCCTTTTTCGCCGGAGGGGTAGAGGTCGGACGTCCATGTCCGAGCGTAGTAAGTGTTGATTTTCAAATTTTCGTAGAACGTAAAGTTGGCGTCGACCCCGAAGAGGCTGTTCGATCCGGCCGGAGCTTCCACGGAATGCGAGCGGTGTGTAGCGATCAAACCGATGTCACTCCGCCTCAAGATATCGCGCCGAAGCCGCAACACGGAATGGTTGGTGGAAGATACGTCACCCACGTCGGATTCACGGGTCTGGATGTTCAGTGCGCCGATGCGGTATTTGCCCTCACGACCGGTAACTCGACCACCGGCGAATATGGGAACAATCCCATCTTCACTCAAACCGATCCGTCGGCTGAAGAACATCACCGGTGTCAGGTTGGGTTTTTCTTCATCCGGTCGGGACAGATAGACTCCCCGCGCTTCCACCCCACCGAAGGCGAAGATACCCTGGCCTTCCAGAAAAAAATCTCGTTTCTCCGGGAAAAACAGACTGAACCGGGTCAGATTGACTTGGACCTGGTCTTCTTCCACCTGTGCGAAATCCGTATTGAGGGTGAAGTCGGCGATGAGACCTTTCGTCAATCCGTACTTGAGATCGAATCCGGCGTCGGCGCCGAAATCATTCGAATAGGCGGGCTCGGCATCAAGGTTGGTGGTTGTGGTGGTGATCCCGTAGGGCTTGAGCTCGAGATTTCTCGACTGGAATGGTGCTTCGATTCCGACGACCGTCGCGGCGCGCGAGAGCTGATACACCCCTCTCCATTGATACGAAGCGGCCACGGGATTCAGGAAGGAGTTCTCGTTCTTCCAGCGCACCATACGGCGAACGTTGAGCCCCCATATTTGAGGTCCGGGCCGTTTATAGCGTAGCGACTTGAAAGGAATGGCGATCTCCGTCATCCAGCCCTCGTCGAATCGAGACGAGCTCACTTCCCATACCGTGTTCCAATCGGCGTTGATACCTTGGCCCTCATCGGTCACCGCTTGATCGCGAAGCGCGCCGAGTGGATTCGTTTGAAAGAAAAGACCGTTCCTGCGGTCATAAAAGGTGTCCAGAATGACCGATATATTTTCGTTTTGGTAGATATTGGCGTTGTCCCTTCGCATTTCGTTGACCACCATGCGGGAGGGATTGCTGTCCCAGCATTTTGCGGCGACGTAGACCTTTTGGTCGTCGTAGAAAATCCAGATCTCCGTTTTCTCTGTAGCCGGCTCGCCTTCGTGAGGCTCTTGCTGGACGAAGTCAGAGACGGCGGGAATTGTGCTGTAGACAGCTTCCTCCAATCGGCCGTCGAGCTCGAGGGATTCCTCCAGGCGCACGGCGCGTAGCGTGGTCTGTCCCTCGTCGTCCCGTGCCACCATCTCGGGTAGCGCCGGTGCCGCCGGACCGATGATGACGACCTCCGACGAGTCGGCCGAGTGCTGAGCTCCCGCCGATACTGGAAATGATCCGTTGAAAAAACAAAGAAGTAGGATTCCGGTCGCGACTCTCATGGTGTCTCCAAGTTGGAGACAGAATCCTATTTCGAGTGTGGATACAAAGCAAAAAGCGGAAGAATTACGCTTTCGCGTGTAAGGATGCGCGCTTCGAAGAATGTCTCCATCGGCTCAAGTATGAAGGTAACCGGCTTACTGTGACAGCGACGCCGGCGATGATCAGAGGCAGGCCGATGACGATGGCGACGGCCATCATCAATAGGGAGGCGACCTGCCTCACGACATCCTTGATCAACGCGATGGTCGGTGAAGCCCCGAAGGCGAGGATTTCGGTCCGGCCTTCGAGATTGTTCCAAGCCGCCTCCGAGGCGCCGGGGAGTACGACGAGCAGGACAACAACCAACGCCGCCCAGGCCAACCGTTTTCTCCACATCAGTCACCGACCTCCATTCAGGGATGTAGCAACGGTCGTGCCAAATCCGTATTTCCGTAAGTAGTTTTGGTGCAGTCGCTTAAGTGCCGCGGCTTGATCACGTCGGAAATGGAGGGTGTCCGATTTGGGGACGGACCTGTTTCTTACCGGACAACTGCTCATGACTTTGTTCCTTGCTCCCTAATGATTGGACGAGTTAACCAAGAAAAAAGTTACGATGTTTACTCACCGCCCTGGGCAACCACCATCGCCTCGGCGCGATTCAGGAACCGATCGTAGGCGTAGACGGTGATCTCTTGGACCACGCCCTCGATGGCGCCGACATCGAGGGTGACGGTGTCGAAGGCGTCGACGAGAACCTTTTCCAACCTGCGCCCGTCCAGAGCGACTTCCACCAAAACCGTATCCGGACTCACCGACAAAGATAGGTGAAGCTCGTCACCGACCATCTCGACCGAGCTTACGGCGAGAGTCGGTGCCTCGACATCGAAGAAACGGGCGTCCGAGCCCGGAGCCAGCACGTCGAGAAGTTTTCTAACGACGTGAACCGGGTGACCGTTGAAAGAAGCGGCGAGTCCCATTCGTGCCAACCGCCGCTGTCTTCGAGGCAGAGGAATTCGTCCACTCCGGGAATGGATGCGTGGGTGTAGCGTAGGCGATTCATGTTCCATTGAGTGCCGACACCGGCGGAGCCTTCCATCACGACGACGGTCCCGTTGGGATTGATACGCCGTACGAGCTCGACCACGGCCCGCGTGACCCTCCAGTCGGTGGTGATGCCGTTGACTTCGATGGGCAGGAGCTGTGGATGGTTCGAGTCGTCGCGGGTTGAAAAAACTGTGTGTATCTAGTGTCCTGTATCAGTGGATCGTTGCATAAAGCTCGAGGTCATTTTGTGTGATGGCAAGGCGTGCCGACGAAGAACTATCGTGATATTTCGAGGCGGCGCAACGCAGTCAGCGCGCAAAAGGGGCCGAGATTTATGTGACGAATTACTGACATAGGGCACTAGGGCAACAGGATGAATCTATGATGCATTCTCTTCATGGTGAGAGCATTATTCCGTCCGAAAGGCAGTAACCGGGTCAACGGAGGTGGTACGCAGAGCCGGGATCAGAGACGCCAGCAGGGCGACGAGAATGAGGAAAACGCCGACTCCGACGACGGAGAGCGGATGCGTCGGGATGACCTCGTACAGCATGTGGGGTGGACATTGTCAGCGTCCACCCCACTGCGAGGTTAGAGCAAAACGGTCGCTTTACTATTCGATAGGAATGCTGTCCTTGTTCCGCGCAAGCCAGCCGTCGAAGGTCTCGAGCGATGGGTTGAGCTCGCGGGAAAAGTCGATATTCCGCGCGCCACAGAAATCTTCGTTGAAGTCGCGCTTGAACTGAAACATGTTGCCCAGGTCCTCGGCTCCGGGAAAGCCAAAGCTTCGGTAAGCTTCGGGTGACACTTCGTTGTAGACCACCTCTTGACCCAAGGCCTGGCCGAGTGAACCGGCCATCTGAGCTCCGGTCAAGTGCCCGCCGGCGATACCCACGGTCTTGCCGATGTACTCGTAGCCTTTCTGGAAGATACCGTAGGCGCTTTTCCCGATGTCCTCAGCGGCGATGCCGGGAAGCTTCTTGTCTCCCATAGGTAGAGTGAACGCCAGCTTGCCGTCGGGTCCCTTCTTGGGGCCCATCCCGAAGTGGATCAGATTGTCCCAATAAAACGAGGTCAAAAGGTTGGTTGTCGGCACACCGACCTCGGCAAACACACGGTCGATCTCGCCTTTGCTGTCAAAGTGCGGCACCTTGTAATTTTCCATCAAGGTGGGCATTCGATCGTCGCTCAGCGGAACCCACTTGCGTGTGTCTTCGAGAGTAGACCAGACCACATGCTCGAGCTCGGCCTGCTTTGCAGCCTGCGCCATGGCCGTGCCCTGGGCGAGCTCCTTTTCCGGTGAAAAATGATCCCAAAAAAACGTGACACAAAAAGCGCCGTAGGCACCGCTGAACGCCTTCTTCAAGCTCTCGACGTCGTTGACGTCCGCCGCAACAACTTCGACACCGAGGTTCGCTAGAGCCTTTGCCTTGTCGGAATTGACATTTCTCGTCAGAGCCCGCGCCGCAAATGGCCCGCTCTTGTCGTTTAGAATGGCGCGAACCAAGCCACCACCTTGGGCACCGGTTGCGCCCACTACTGCAATGATTTTTTTATCAGCCATAAGTTCCTCCGTCTTTGATAGGAAACGGACGTCTGCTTCGCACTCGACGGCACCGAATCCAGCTTTTGAGATTTGTTGTTACCCGCCAAAGGGTAAATCAAATTAGCACGGGCGATCCGGCGAAGCAAAGGATTGGAATACGGGATCAGTTCTTTGTGTCTGGAGAATCCTTCTGAACGAAGATCATGGTGCCGAGACCACTGCTGTCCCGGACCGTCAGGACGAGTCGGCCGGCAAGAAAGCCGTACTTCACGGCTCCACCGAGGAGCTTGAAGTACCGTTGCTCGAGGTCCATGTCGGTTTCCGGGCAGGCTCTGCGGGTCGAGCCGATGGGACCAAGGGTCAACTCCCCGGGGGCGCCGCCCTGGACTTGGGCAAAGAAGCGGTTGCATCCGCCAGAGCCCGAAACGCGTGTGTCTTCGAAGACCAATGTCACCTCGGGCTCCGCCGGTGCTTCTTCGGTTTGGGTGAGGTGCGTCAAGACCCACTCCGGGCCGACGGAATCGGCCAGCGAAAGCCTACCCGTCACGTCGCTTCCCGTTTCCTTTAGATCATCTTTTTTAAGGGTCCATTTCCGAGTGGCTTTCTCGGAAGGACAACAGGCGGCGTCATCCGGTCCGGCCTGGATCACGTCGAGCTCGACGTTCCCGTCGCTCACGCGTGCCGCCTGTACTTGAATCCGGTCGCCCACGAGCGCCGTGCCCAAGTTGACGACCTCATCGTCGCTGCGTCCCAGAACGGCCAGGTAGAGCTGAGTGCCGCTTCCGCCGGAGCTTTCCGACAACAAGACGATGGCTTCTTCGTTTCCGTCGCCGTTGAGGTCACCGGTCATGAGGAAATCGCGGATGAGCTCCACGCGCGGGCGAGAAGCGGCTCCCGGAGCAAAGGGCGGTCCTACATAGACGCCCCCTTGGAGCTGGACGGGCTCTTCGTAGATTCCGCGATAGGTCGCTCCGGCGGCGACTATAAGTGTAGGAGATTCCACGCCCTCGCCTTCGTTCTGGCCCTGCCCGAAGGTAGAGGTCGAGCCCAAGAGAAGAACAAGCGCCGAAAAGGTGATGATGTGATTGCTGAACTGCGTCATTGGCTTTTTCCTTTGATGCGAAGAGCATGAGGATAAGCCATCGCGCGGGAAAGTCAACACCGTCCGCATATTTCGCGTTGAAGCAGCTCGTCGAGAGGGCTAAGATGAGCGCGGAAAAACATTTCAGTGGGGGAGGTCGATGACTATAAAGATCCGTTATCTATCCGTTTTTCTTCTAAGCGCCCTATTATTAGTCGGTTGCGGGGACGATTCCAGCCCCACGTCCCCGGGGCCGACGCAAGGCCAGTCCTCGATGACATCGAATGGACTGGGTTCAACATCGCTTTCCAGTCCAATGGGGAGTACGACGGAGACGGGGACCTCGACGGTGGCCGATGTCCTGTCCAACGCCGGCGGTTTACGGGGTCAGCAGGTCAAAATGCAGGGAAGCTTGCTCCGGGAATTGGGCGGTGGAGTCCGGGCCATGTTCGCCGACAGCACGGGCGAGATGCCCATGAGATTTCCAGAAACGAGCATGCTTCCACCCCTGAATGTGCCGCTACGTGTGACCGGCACGGTTGGGGACCCCACCGTGGATTACCCTGCCGAGATCAACGTCACTTCCTATGAACAGGTGAATCCTTTCAGCTGCGAGGAGATGATCGAGGTCCGCGCCCGGTTCAGCGATCCCGGCTTCGCCCTCGGTGACATCGTTGGCTACTATCTGAGCTACCGGGGCGTTCCCGCGGGTAACAAGATCTTGGAGGTCACCTGGGATGAGGGGAATTCTTCCGGGGCTGTAGAAAAAGTGGAGCTCGGTCCTGGAACACCCCGGGACGACGGTCTCTTCGACTTCGAAGGGGTTGCCACTCATCAGTACCCGGGCGTTCGCGGAACCCAGACCAAGAACGTGCGCGCCAATCTCACGATTGAAGGGGTCGAAGGGCAATGTTCACGGGTGCGGGAAGTCACGGTCAGTCCTGGATCGGGTCCCGGATCAGCCGGTGGAGGCTCGCTCAGGGTATCGGTTGCGGATCCCGTGCAATCCGGATCACGCTTCGACGTCCGCGCGACGGTCGAGAACAAAGTGTCCAAGCCGATCGACATGGATCTTCTTTTCGAGGCGCCGACGAACTGCACGTTCGATTCCAAGACCTTACCGTCGGGGTGTATCAAACACGATCGAGTCTTCGCCGAGTGTAAGATTAAAAACGTCCAGCCGGGAGAGAGGGTCACTACAGCCATTCCGTATGATGCTCCGTTGGTGGCGAGCCCCCAAAGGGCGGATGGTTCGGTGACCCTTCTTACCAAAGAGTACTCCCCGGTGGCGACGTACTCCACGACTATCAAGCCGTGAATGTAACGGATGAGTGCCGGCTTGCCGAGTTTCTCGGCGAGTCGGTACGTGTCAAAGGTGTGGCTTGCTCTGGCGGGAGAACCGAATTGACACTCTTTCCCGCGGATGAGACAATATTTCTATACTGAAAATCTAAATACCCCCAACTGAAACTCGAAACGACACGACTGCTTTGAACGGGAGGGGAGACTATGCCCATCACACTTGTGTTTCGAGGCGGCCTTTTTACCGTCTTGCCCGGCACCGGCTCTGCGCGAAAAGTGGATGTCCTCATGCGTCTTCCCGAGCAAGTACAAGTTCTTGATTCTGAAGAGAATCATCTGACCAAGCTCGAGGTCGCTTGGAGCTCTGCCACCCGGCTGGATTTCGAGAGTCCGGGCGCGATCCATCCAGAGGCCCTACCGCTCCGCCCGATTTCGCATTTGATCCCCATCGACTATCACGGTTTTCATAAAACGGTGAGCTTCACCGGGGGTCGCGTCTCGGGAAAAGGCAGTGCAGTGCCCCGCGGTGAGATTATGCGCATGACCGCGGTAAAAAAGCGTGCAAAACACGACGAGATGATCCGTGAGTTCAAACGCTTCGCCCGCATTTCCGACCATGACCACGATCAGGAGTATCTGAAGGGCCTGACAGAAGCTTTCTTCGAACGAATCAACGCGGAAGAGCTCCGCTTTTGGACGAAGGGCTATACCATTGAGGTGAAACTCGCTACCCGGGGAACCAAAGTGGTCGTCAATGGCCGCCATTCGAAGGCCCAGGCGTTGCCCGACGGGATTCGAGTGGAGTTCCCAATGGACCCGCAGTCTACGATTCCGCACTACCCCTTGAACAATCCCCATGTTCTGGAGGAACCGCCGACTATTTGAAGTGGTCACTCGTAGGCCAGGCTGTGCCTGGCAGTCGGTAGGAACAAGAACGATCTCAATCGATATGCTAAGATCCTTCTCGTAGACTTCTAATCGCGCACAATCCATGATCGTCATTCGTTTTTTGAAGCGGGTTTGGACCGCCTGTCGCCGGGCTTTCAGCAGAAGTCGGCTGATGCGTGCCGCCGTGATTATTCTCGGACTCTGGGTGGCCGGTGCCGCCGCATTACGCATCACCGAAGGGCGAGACAATCCCGAAGAGTTTGGTAGTCTTCCCGCGGCGTTTTGGAACATTTCCGTTTACCTTCTAAGCGGGCTCGATTCCGCGATGCCGAGGACGACTGCCGGCCGCGGTATCGTCACCATCATGTTGTTCGTCGGTGTCGGAACCGTCGCCGTTTTTACCGGCACCATCGCCTCTATCTTGGTCGAACGAAGAATCGGTAGGAGAAGACTCATGCCGACCTATGAGCTCAAAGAACATATCGTCCTTTGCAATTGGAACGACAAAGGACTTCCCATTATCAAAGAATTGCATGCATCCATCGTTCGGCAAAAAAGACCCATTGTCATCGTGAGCGAGCGCCTCGAAGATGTCAACCTGCCGGAAAAGGAAGACTTGGCAGAGTTCGAAGATGTCTATTTGATCAAGGGAGATCCCACACAGGAGCACACACTCAAGCGGGCGAACCTCCATTTCGCCTATTCCATCATTGTGCTGGCCGACCCGCACGAGGCCCATCTCGCCGACGCCAAAAACGTTCTCGTTTGCATGGCCGTCAAGAGCCTCTGCGCCGGCGAAGGTTGTAACACCTCAAAGCTTTTGGTCGAAGGCGTCGATCCAAACAACCGCGATCACTTGCGGCGAGCGGGGGCCACTGAGATCGTCTCGGCGGACGACTTCAGTTTGAAGCTCCTCGCGCAGTCGGCTCTCCACCCCGGTCTCAGCATCGTCTACGAGCGCTTGCTGACGATATCGGCGGAGACCAACGAGATCTACCTCGAGCCGACTCCCTCCGTGGTTCATGGAAAAAACTTCGGGGAAGCGAATCGACTGCTACAGAAAACGCGCGAGTCCGACAATCCCGTGGTACTCATCGGCGTCGTTCGAGACAGCCAGATTTTCATCAATCCCAAGCCGGCTGACTTCGATACGTTCCGAGAAACAGACCACATGGTCCTGATCGCCTGGGAGGAACCGGATCTGAAGAAACGTCTCGCGGACTGACGGTTCGCTCATTTTGCACCTGGGTTCGCAGCTTCATTTCTTTCTTCTGGGTTCTCGAGTTCTTGGGTTCTCGAGTTCCTCCGTTTCGGCAATGCGGTATTCGACACGAGCATTGCCTTCCTTTGATGCGCTATACTTCTTCTCGCCTTGTCAATCCCCAATTGAGGACGGAACATAGGATGCAGAGATTTCTCCCCATCTTGTGGCTTCTTTCGGCCGTCGCTTTGAGCGGCATGACTTTCGCTGAAGACAACTGGCCCCAGTTCCGAGGACCGGGTAGCTCCGGTGTTGCGGAGGAAGCAAATCCTCCCCTGCATTGGTCAACCACGGAGAATGTGGCTTGGGTCATAGAGGTTCCCGGCCGGGGTTGGTCGTCACCCATCGTATGGGGCAAGACGGTCTTCGTGACCTCCGCGATCAGTACCGATGGGGCCTTCAAGGAGCCTTCCACCGGAATCTTCGGCATGGACTACTGGGAGGAGCTTCAGGCGCAAGGCTTGTCCGAAGAAGAGGTCATGGCCCGGTTTGCGGAGAGGGATCTCGAACTCCCAAAAGAAACGGAAAGTGTCCGGTACATGGTCTACGCCATCGACACTATGACCTGCAAGATTTTGTGGGAGAAAGAGGCGCACCGAGGCAAACCTTTCGGCGGACGGCACCGTAAGAACACTTACGCTTCCGAGACTCCTGCAACGGACGGACAGCGCGTCTACGTCTACTTCGGCAACGTGGGGCTCTACGCCTATTCGATGACGGGCGAGCTCCTCTGGGAACAGCTTTGGGAGCCTCGACCCATGTACATGGATTTCGGAACGGCTTCTTCACCGGTCGTTCACGATGGCCGCGTCTATGTCCAGAGTGATACTGAGGGAGAAAGCTTCGTTGTCGCGGTGGAGGCCAAGACCGGTAAAGAGCTCTGGAGAGCGGTTCGGGAAAAAGGCAGTCTCATGAGCAACTCGGGATGGTCGACGCCTTTCGTTTGGGAGAACGAGCTTCGAACCGAGGTCGTGGCAATCGGCAAAGGACTGGCCGTCAGTTACAGCTTGGATGGCAAGGAGCTTTGGCGATTGTCGGGTCTGTCCGGACAAGCCACACCCACTCCGCTGGCCGGTGCGGGGATGCTCTTTGTCGGGACGGGCTCACAAGGCGAATCGAACCGCTCCATGTTTGCCGTGCGTACCGGTGCTTCCGGGGACATCTCCTTGTCGGAAGACGAGAAATCGAACGACTTTGTAGCGTGGTATCACCCTCGGGCTTCGGCTTACATCCCTTCTCCTCTTCTATATCAAGAGCGTCTCTACGTGGTTCGTGACAACGGCATCCTCGCCGTCTTCGATGCAAAGTCCGGCGAGCGTCTTTATCGCGCCCGCGTGGGCGGAGGGGGCCACACCTTTGCGAGCTCGCCCTGGGCGTATGGAGGCAAAATATTCTTTCTGAGCGAAGACGGAGACACCTTCGTCGCCAAACCGGGTGACGCCTACGAAGAAGTGGGCAAGAACAGTCTCGGAGAGATGAGCTTGGCCAGCCCCGCCGTCTCCGGAGACAGTCTTTATATTCGGACTCTTTCTAAACTTTATCGAATCCGTAACAATCAAACCGTAACCGATGGAGCCAGCCAATGAAACGCAACGGACACCCTCTCTTGTCGTGGATTCTACCGGCCGCCCTGTTGACGATCGGCGCCGGATCGCAAGACGAAAACGGCTCGAACTGGCCTCGCTTCCGAGGCGCGTTGGCGACCGGTATCGCGGAGGGGCACGCCACTCCAACCACGTGGAGTGTTGAGGCATCGAAGAATATCCTCTGGAAAGTGCCCGTTCCGGGATTGGCCCACTCATCGCCCATCGTTTGGGGCGACAGCATCTTCCTCACTTCTTCCGTCGCGGACAACGACGATCCCACGCTCAAAGTGGGACGCTATGGAAGCATCGAGCCCGTCGAGAACGACACGGTTCAACGTTGGAGACTTTACCGATTCGACAAAAATACAGGCAAGCTCGTTTGGGAGAAGACGGCTCTCGAAGGTGTGCCCAAGGTCAAACGTCATCCCAAATCGACTCATGCCAATTCCACTCCCGTGACCGATGGGCAGCGAGTTGTTGCCTTTTTTGGTTCCGAGGGTCTTTATTGCTACGACATGTCGGGCAAACTGCTTTGGAAAAAAGATCTCGGCGTCTTGGACGCGGCTTTTTTCGAGGTGCCGGATGCACAGTGGGGTTTCGCCAGCTCGCCCATCATCCACGACGGCAAAGTCTACGTTCAGTGTGATGTCTTGAAGGGGTCGTTTCTTGCCGCCTTCGATCTCGAGGACGGCCGCGAAGTGTGGCGCGTTCCGCGGCACGACGTTCCGACCTGGACCACCCCGAATGTTCACACTGTAGGGGACCGGAGCCTCCTTCTGGTCAACGGTTGGAAGCACATCGGTGCCTATGACGCGGCGACGGGCAAAGAGGTTTGGAAGCTGCGGGGCGGCGGCGATATCCCGGTGCCGACACCGGTCGTCGGCCACGGGCTCGTATTCATCACCAATGCTCACGGTGGATTCTCGCCCGTTTACGCCGTTCGCTTGGACGCCGAGGGGGATATCTCGCTGGCGGAAGGTTCAAGCTCCAACAAGTACATTGCGTGGAGCATGGACCAAGGTGGATCCTACATGCCGAGTCCTCTCGTTTATGGGGACTATCTCTACATCGGCCGGGACAACGGCGTGCTGAGCTGCTACAACGCCAAAACCGGTGAACGTCTTTATCAAGAGCGTCTCGGCGGTGGCGGATCGTTCTCGAGCTCCCTCGTCGCCGGCGACGGAAAGCTCTACTTTGCGGGTGAGACGGGCGACGTCTTCGTCGTCAAAGCCGGTCCGAAATTCGAGCTTCTCGCGACCAACTCCATGGACGAAGTCGTCATGGCGACCCCGGCGATCTCCGAAGGGATACTTTACTACCGCACCCGCAGCCACTTGATTGCGATCGGTAACGAGTAGACAAAGCGTCGCCTAGTGTCCTGTATCGAGCGTGGAACAGATCAACGCGGGGACTTCTTCACGAATTGTGTTTTGGTCGATAGTGTTCATAGAGGTTTGCCGGTGCGTCGGGGGCGGCGGCGCTGGCTGAAATAGAGCTTTTGCTCGGTCTCGGGGAGAGACCGAAGGGCCCTTCTCAGGAGAGCCCGGATCTCTCCGAGAAAAGGCTAGCGCGGATTCCATGTGAAGAGTCGAGTGCGTCCTTTGATCAGGCTCACCAGCATACCCGCGCGCTCAAAGCGTTCGAGCTGTCTCTGCACCATGCTAAGCGGACATACCCACGGAGAGAATCTTTTCAGATTGATCTTTATAAATGTTCGGTTCCAGCCAAAAGGACCGAAAATGCGGGTACTTTGCTTGGATTTTGTCGATATCTTCCGGTGCGAAGGAAAGAAAAAGGATGGGCATGGAGGCTTGAACTCTCATGATCACCGCATCCGGGCTCATGCCGCCCCCATGTGTTTTCGACATGCCTGCTATCTGCCTGTTCTGAAACGCCTCCACCGCGTCAGAATAGGAGCCACGATAAAACTCGGGCTCGATCCCGAGCAACGTGAGAGATCTTTCGACGATGGCGGCGGCACTACTGCCTGCCTGGGCCGGATTGAACTTCTTCCCGTTCAGATCGTGGATGCTCTCAATTCCTGTTCCTTTGCGGGCAAACAAGAGGATGGGCACGTTCCCGTAGGTGAACAACCATCGGACGTCACTATTGGGATTGCCCTCGAATTGCTCGAGTCCGTGCGTGGCCTCATAACTTGCGTTGGACGTTGAGATACCCAGATCGATCTCTCCTCGGGCCATCCGCTGAAGGTTTTCGATCGCTCCACCGGATTCCGCAACGGTGATGTTGATTTCGGGATAGGTGTCACGAGTCACTTTAGCTACGGCGACTGCGAGAGTGTAATGACTCGAAGCGGTGCTGGTGCTCCCCATCGTCAACCGCACCTGCTCTTGCGCAGCACCACTCAAACCAGTACTGAGCCCGATCAACAAGGAAACAGACAGTAGTTCGCAGAATGAAGCCGTTCGTGTTTTTCTCGTGGTTTCGGCCGCTATTCTGTTTGGGTTCGGGCTGGTGAGGAAATGAGCCGGCGGCGAGTATCACCAATCCGCTTTGATGAGGTCCGCCCCCTTCTCCGCAATCATGATGGTGGCGGCGTGCGTGGCGCCGCTGATGAGCGTCGGCATGATCGAAGCGTCGATGACGCGCAGTCCTTCGAGCCCTCGGACACGGAGATCGCTGTCAACCACGGACATCGGATCCGTTCCCATTTTGCAGGTTCCGACGGCGTGAAAAAATGTCGTCGAGGTCGCTCGGATGTGGTCGCGCATTCCATCGGCATTATCAACGGCCACGCCCGGGCTCAGCTCCTCGCCACGGAAATCTAGGAGGGCCTCCGCTCCTGCGATCCGGCGAGCGACTTCGAGGCCGCGAACGAGCCCGTCGAGGTCTCGCTCATCTTCGAGATAGTGGGCTTGGATGATGGGGGCGTCTGTAACGGTTTTGGACCGTAGCCGAATCCGCCCGCGACTTTCCGGGCGCATAACCGCGGCATGAACGCTGAACGTGTCTTGCGGGCTTGCGGTCAAAAATATCTGGACGTCGGGTGCGGGAGCTTCATCTGACGTTTTGACGAAGGCCCCGACTCCAATGCCATTGCTGGACAAGGGTCCCTGTCGGTTAGCGTTATACTCCCGAGCTGCGCTCTCTTGGTCGAAACCAAGTGCTTTTTTGGATTGGTACGTAACGGCTGCTCGAGGGTGATCCTGGAGGTTTTCGCCGACACCCGGCAGATCGTGGACCACTTCGATGTCGAGTGGATTCAAATGCTCGGCCGGTCCCACTCCCGAAAGCATGAGGAGCTGAGGTGAGCCAATCGCCCCGGCACAAAGGATGACCTCGCGCGTCGCTCTTGCTTCGTGCTCGGTTTGGTCGCTCGAGTATTTGACCCCTACCGCGCGACGATTCTCGAAGACGATTTGTGTGACCAGCGCGTGACTCCGGATGGTCAGGTTCTTGCGCCGCAACGCCGGACGTAGATAAGCAGCCGACGCACTGTGCCGTTCACCGTTTTTTTGGTTGAGCTGGTAGAAGCCGGCCCCTTCTTGCTTCTCGCCGTTGAAGTCTTCGTTCTTCGGTAGTCCGGACTCTTGGGCGGCTTCGAGAAAGGCCAAAGAGATGGGCGGCACCCATCGCGGATCGGCCACGTTTTGAGGTCCTCCCACTCCGTGAAACTTCGACGGTCCCCGTTCCTGGTTTTCGGCCTTGATGAAATAAGGCAAAACGTCGTCGAAACCCCAGCCGGCATTTCCCAGTTCCTCCCACCGGTCGAAGTCCCGAGGGTGGCCTCGCACGTAAACCATGGCGGTGATGGATCCGCTGCCACCCCAGCCCTTGCCGCGCGGCCAGGAGATCTCGCGTTGGTTCAAGTGCGGCTCCGGTTCCGTCACGTAGGCCCAGTCGAAGGGAGACTGGATGAGTTGCCTGAAGGAAGTGGGTCGATAGATTCTCTCGTCGTCATCGGGCCCTCCGGCCTCGAGGACGAGTACGGTGACGTCGGAATTCTCGCTTAGGCGATTCGCGACGACACTCCCTGCCGCGCCTGCACCGATAATGACGTAGTCGAACTGTTTCGGTTCCTCGGCGAGTCCGAGGGTGGACGTAAAAAGTCCGACGAGAGTGATAGTTACGGCTATGTGGGGTCCAATGCTTGCAAACATCTCCTCAATCTACCACGGGAATAACGCGCCTTTGGCTCGAATCAGAAGCCAAAACGTGGCTTTTAGCGGCGGAGACGATTCTCGCAGTCTATAATATATCTTTATTGTGGTATAAACTGTCGGGACAAGGCCAGCCAAGTACAATAAAATGAATAGTTTGAGAACAATTATCGCTAGCATCCTCCTCTTGCACCTCACTCTTCTCGTTGCCCACGCTCAGGAACAGAGCGTTGAGCAAGAGCAGGAAAAGAAACAAGAAAGTCAGCCGGAATCCCCTCCCCGATTCATGGAGCAAGTGTATGTAGAGGGACGGATACCGGACCGACCCGACAACAGCAATACGTTGACCAAATTTCCGGTTCCTTTGACCTCGACTCCCGCCAGCGTGTCGGTTGTGCCCGAGGTTTTGATCGAGACCCAGGAGGCCCGGGTTCTTGGAGATGCTCTCAAAAACGCCAGTGGTATCAATGTCGCGACCGGATTCGGCATCTTCGACTATTTCGTTATTCGGGGGTTCGACTCGCTGGATACCGGTCTGGTTCTGACCGACAATGCTTTCGAGCCCGAGAGCACTTTTTATCAACTCTATAACGTTCAGCAGGTGGAAGTTCTGAAAGGGCCCACGGCGTTTCTCTACGGTGCGAATCCTCTTTCCGGAACCGTCAACCTCGTTCGCAAGCAACCCCTATCGGGCAAGTTCGCCGACTTCAAGCTCTCCTATGGGAGCTTCGACACCTACCGGGGCGTCGCAGACTTCAATGTCGCCACACCCGACGGCCGAGTCGCCTTTCGTTTGAATGGATTGTACGAAGGCTCCGATTTCTACCGCGACGACAAAAAGAACTATTTGGGAGCCATCAATCCTTCCGTCACGGTGAAACTGAACGAGAAGACGCCGCTCACGGTCAACTTCGAGTATGTCAACAACGAGTTCAAGCCCGATTCGGGATTGCCTCTCGCGGATAATCAAATCCCGGACGTGCCTCGCACCCGTTCGTATCAATCCCCGATGGACATTTCTAATCAAGAGATCTACCGATTCCGTGTGGACTTCGATACGGAGTTGAGTCCGAGATTCACGCTTCGTAACAAGTTCTACTTCACGGATCTGAATTGGGAGACCGACGGAACCTTGCTTTCCGGCACCTTTCCCGACCCCTTCGGAAGTGTGCAGGTGATACGTACTTTGACGCTTCTCGACGATCGCCAAAAATCGATGGGGAATCAGCTCGAAGGACTTTTCACGTTCAGCACCGGTGCGGTCGAGCACAGTTTCCTGACCGGCTTCGAGGCCAGGCGGCTCACCGATGTCTTTACTCTAGACGTTGCCGCGCTTCCTTTCATGGATCTCTACAACCCGGTCGAGATGGTTTCCGAGCCGCTCTACATGATTCCGGGTCAATCCTCTGCCGCCGATGCGCGTGCCACCAATCTCGGGCTCTACTTTTTGGATCAGGTGAGTTTTTCCGAGAAGTTTCAGCTTTTCCTCGGAGCCCGTTGGGACGGTCTAAATTACGAAGACCAGGTGACCTCGACCACAAGGGACGACAGCCAGGTGAGTCCCATGTTGGGTGTCGTCATTGCCCCCCACACCGATCTATCGTTTTACGCCAACTACGGGCGTGCTTTTGCCCCACCCTCGAGTCGTGTGGTGGGTGAGCGGAAGCCCGAGGAGAGCCGCCAAATCGAAATCGGGGTCAAACAGGATCTGCCCGGCCTCAAAGGCCTCGCCACCGTGGCTTACTACGACGTGGAGAGGGAGAACATAGGAATCCCCGACCCGAACGGCTTCACGCAACAGACCGGTAACCAACGTTCGCGCGGCGTCGAAGCGGAGTTTACTTTTGAAGCACTTCAGGGGTGGCTCACGTCCCTATCCTATGCTTTCAACGAATCCGAGTTGACTAGCTTCTCGGAGCTCGTCTTTACGGGTGCCGTACCGCCGTTTTTTGTTTTCGACCACTCGGGCAAACGGGCTCCCTTTGCGCCGAAGCACCTCTTCAATCTTTGGACGACCGGCGAGATCTCGCGCGGCTTCCGAATCGGGGGAGGCGCTCGGTATGTGAGCAGTCAATACATCGCTCCCGACAACGGGTTCGCCATCGACGGTTATGTCACGTTCGATGCCATGCTTTCCTACGGACGTAAAAGCTGGCTACTGAAGGTCAATTTCAAGAATTTGACCAACCGGGATTTCGAGACACGCGGCTTCGGCAACTCGGCCGTTATTCCCGCCAACCCGTTCGCGATCTATGCGAACGTCGAGTTCTCATTGAGTTAGCAAAAGCAGTCCGGTGCGCCGTTTGACATCGAACGGCTCAGGATCGAGGATGTGCCGATCGGATTCCCGATCTACGTTCTCGTAGCCATTATCCGGAGGTTCCGCTCATGGTCCGTACGCTTTTATCCCGAATCTTTGTTCTTTTGATCTCTACGTTGGTTCTTGCCGTCGGGTGTGCTCCCCCCGGCAACGCCCCCGTCGAAGAGCCGACCAGCACTTCTTATGAAGACCTCACCGCTCTTTTCGAGGAGTGGCGCGATTTTGAGAAGCCCGTGTTCTCCGATGGTGTGCCGGACTACACGGCGCCCGCCATGGCCAAGCAGCGCCGTGACCTCGCCGGATTTCAAAGTCGACTCGCCGCCATCGATCCGAGCGGTTGGCCCGTATCTCAGCAGTTGGAGCACCATATTGTGCGGGCCGAGATGAACGGTCTCGACTTTTACCATCGGGTGAGCCGGCCCTGGGCGCAGAACCCGGCGTTCTACGTCACGATTTTCCGGTCTCAGAGCGATGTGCCGGCCCATGAAGGCCCGGTCATTCACGGCTGGATCGACCTGTGGACCTACGAGTATCCGCTCGATTCGGAAAGCGCCACCGAGCTCACCGCCGGCATAGGGGCCATCCCGTCGCTGCTCGAGCAGGCTCGCGGCAATCTGGTGGGGAACACCAAGGATCTCTGGAATATGGGGATTCGGTCCCTGCGCGGGCAAAGTCGGGACCTGCAAGCCTTGGCGGACCGGGTCGCCGGGACCAGCACCGAACTCGACGCCGCCATCGAGAGCGCCCGTAAAGCGTCTGATGACTTCGCAACTTGGTTGGAGGGCGAAGCGCCCTCGAAGACCGGACCCTCGGGCGTCGGCGTGGACAACTTCAACTGGTACATGCGCAACGTCCATCTGGTCCCCTACACCTGGGAGGAGCAGATGGCGGTCCTCCGCCGCGTGCTGGCCCGCTCCCACTCCACATTGCTTCTCGAGGAGCACCGAAACCGTAACCTGCCGGAGCAAGACCGTATCTCGAGCGCCGAGGACTACGACCGCCTCTTCAACGAAGCGGTCACGGAGTACATCGAGTTTCTCGACAAAAACGAAATCTATTCGGTCCGGGACTACGATGATCCAGCCCTTCGCGAACGCATCGGTCGTTTCACGCCGTCGGACGGACTGCGCGGGTTCTTCTCGGAGGTGAGTTATCGTGACCCGTTGACCATGCGGACCCATGGCCACCACTGGTTCGACCTCGCCATGATGGCCAACGAGCCCCACCCGAGCCCGATACGGCGCGTGCCCTCGCTTTACAACATCTTCGACAGCCGCGCCGAGGGGATGGCCACCGGCATGGAGGAGTGGATGATGCACGCGGGACTCTTCGACGATAGCCCTCGCTCCCGCGAGCTGATTTTGATTCTGGTTGCCCAGCGCGCCGCCCGTGCCATTGGCGGCCTCATGATGCACGCCAACGAGTGGACCATCGATGAGGCGGTGGAGTTTGCCTCCAAGTGGACCCCCCGCGGATACATGCCGGCCGACAGCGACACGGTTTGGCACGAGCAACATTTCTATCTGACGCAGCCGGGCTACGGCACCAGCTACCTCATCGGCAAATATCAGATCGAGCAACTGATGTCCGAGCGGGCCCTCCAGCTCGGCGACGAGTTCAACCTGAAGGATTTCATGGACGAGATCCATGCGGCGGGCCTCATCCCGATGTCGCTCATCCGCTGGGAGATGACCGGCGAGAAAGACGAGATTCTAGAGGCGAGCTCGGCTCAGTGACGCTTGTGAAGAAAGAAGGCTTGGTTCGTCCCGGGATGAAAACAACCCAATGAGGTCAAAACGGCCCGCGGATGTCGTCTCGTTAGCCGAGTTTCGGCATGAGGCGGCCGAAATGTTGGAAAAGATCAAGAAAACACGTCGCCCGCTAGTTCTTGCCCAGAAGGGTCAATCGTTCGCTGTTGTTGAAGGAATCAAAGAATACGAGAGCAATATGCAGCTCTTGAAGTTGCTGAGCTCTATCGTCAAGGGGATAGGAGCGGCAGAGCAAGGGGACCGAATCTCCCATGAAGAAGCAATGAGGCGGTTCGATGCTCGAGCCCGTGGCTAGTTACGGGTAGTTCGACCTATTGGCGGTTGTGTGTTCGTCCCGTGAATTATTCGACTATTGCTCACATTTCCGACAAATTCGATCTGAACACGCTACCAAGACGGGGTTATTCTTGCCCACAGCCAGTCGTTCCTACTAGGGCCCATTCTCCGCGCTATAATCCACCTTTGTTGGCGGGACCTTAATTCAGGGTAAATTCGGATGAAAATCCTCTCTATAACCGCCGGTGCCGGCGGAATGTATTGCGGGAGCTGTCTGCGGGACAACGCGGTGGCTTCGGAGCTCATCGATCTGGGTCATGATGTGCTGCTTGCTCCCATCTACACGCCGACGCTTGACCGACGAGACCAATGTCAGCCAGGGGCGGGTACTCTTCGGCGGCATCAGCGTCTATCTTCAGCAATACCTGCCTTTCTTCCGCAAGACGCCACGCTGGTTGGATTGGCTGTGGGACTCCAACTTCATCATCAAGGCGGCGACGCGATTCTCCGTTTCGACCGATCCCGCCGAATTGGGGGGGCTAACCGTTTCCATGCTCGAGGGTGAAGACGGCCCTCAGCGAAAGGAGTTCGTGAAGCTCCTCTACTGGCTCCGACACCATACCGTCCCGGACATCATCAACATTCCCAACTCGCTCCTGATCAGTCTCGCCCGACCCATCAAGGAGACCTGGGACCGGCCGGTTTGTTGCACCCTGCAAGGCGAGGATCTTTTCTTAGAGGGTCTTCGCGAGCCCTACCATGACCGAGCACTCGAGTTGATCCGACGGAACCTCGAGTGGGTGGACGGTTTCATTGCCATCAGTGAGTACTACGCCGACTATATGTCCAACCTTCTCCACATCCCGAAAGAAAAAATATACGTGGTTCCGCTGGGTATCCACACCAAAGGTTTCGAGCCCCCGGCCGATTCGACATCGGGCCGCAAGCCCTTCACCATCGGGTATCTTGCTCGGATTGCACCCGAAAAGGGTCTGCACAATCTCGCCGAAGCCTATCGGCTGTTGCGACAACGGAAAGACCTTCCTCCCATGCGTCTCGAAGTCGCCGGGTATATGGGAGCCGAGCATCGGAGCTACCTCGCCGGAATCGAAAAACAATTCGAGGACTGGGGTTTGGCCGGTGAGTTTCATTACCGGGGAAGCCTCGATCTGGAGGAAAAGATCGAGTTTCTCCAAAAACTCGATGTTCTATCGGTCCCTTCAGACTACAAGGAACCCAAAGGGCTCTATCTTCTCGAGGCGATGGCCTGCGGTGTCCCGGTGGTTCAGCCACGCCACGGGGCCTTCCCGGAGATCATTCAGAAGACCGGGGGAGGTCTGGTAGTGGACTTCGATCCGGCTAGCTTGGCGGAAGGACTCTCCACATTGGTGAAGAATCCATCGTTGAGACAAGAGCTCGGGCGAAAGGGTGCCGAGGGCGTTCGAGCACATTACGAGGCTCGCCGTATGGCAGATCGAACTCTCGAGGTTTACGAAACGATTTGCCGAGAAGGAGAGGCAGGAGAAAAAACAGCATGAACGTCGCTCTCGAAAACAAGGTCAAGATTGAGCGAGAAAAACTGGACGCGCACGTGCGCGAGATCGTCGGGTGGCACTTCAGCGAAGAGACGGGTGCTCCCTTTTGGCTCGAGTTCGCTGCCAAGCTTGACTTCGACCCCAGGCGCGATATCCAGACCTTCGATGATCTAAGGAAGTTTCCCTCGTTTCAGGACGAGTGGCTGCGGGGCGGGCCGGTACGGCGCTGGGTTCCCAAGGCCTTTGCCGACAAACCGATTTATGTTTTCGAGACCGGTGGGACGACCGGCATCCCCAAGAGTCGCGTCGCAATCGATGACTTTCGAACCGACTACGAGCTCTTCAGTGAGACGCTTCCCGAGGAGTTTTTTCCCCACAGATCCAATTGGCTCATGCTCGGCCCTTCCGGACCCAGGCGTTTGCGCTTGGCGGTGGAGCATCTGGCCCATCATCGCGGCGGCATTTGTTTTTGCGTCAACCTCGATCCGCGCTGGGTGATCAAGTTAATCAACAAGGGGTGGAACGAGCATCTCAACGCCTACAAAGAGCATGTCATTGCGCAAGCGCTGACCGTTCTCGAGGCAGGGCACGACATCCGCTGCCTGTTCGCCACGCCGAAGCTTTTGGAATCATTGGCCCTGGCTCTCGAAGACCGCGGAACCACCATTCACGAGGTCGGCATCACGGGCATTTTTTCAGGCGGGACCGAGTTCACTCCTCAGTGGACCCGATTTGCAGTGGAGGAGCTTCTCGATGGGACCTACATCACGCCGACCTATGGCAACACGCTGATGGGCCTTGCCGCTTCGAGACCGGTGACGGCGGAGGACGGTTACAAGATCACTTACCATGCACCTCAACCTCGCGCCGTCATCGAAGTCGTGCATCCAGATGATTCGAACCAGTTGGTCGGGTATGGGGAAACGGGCCGGGTAAAACTCACCACCTTGACGAAGGAATTTTTCGTTCCCGGATTTCTCGAACGGGATGAAGGAGAACGCGAGCCGCCATACGATGCTTATCCTTGGGATGGGATCAGCGGTGTCCGTCCGTTTCAGAAGCTTGCTAAAACAACAACCGTTGGGGTCTACTAAATCAAGAACTCAGAACTCAAGGACTCGAGAACTCGGAATGGAACAGGAGGACGGCTCCCGGCTGCGGTGGACAGGTCGCCGTCAACTTCCGGATTTTCCATCGTTGAGAGTGACTGAAGTTTTTCTCGGCTTCAAGTTGCCTGAAGGTAGAAGGAAAACATGATTAACATTCCTGTTTTGCGCTGGGGTGAGCCCTATACGAGTCTCGACGTGGACACGGTTGTTCACTTCGAAACCGGTGAAGAGCTTGCCAAAGTTGGACAAGCCAATCCCGGAATCGTCCAGCGAGACTTGCGCCGTGCCGGCCGCGCCCGGGACGCTTTGCGGGAAGTTCCCATGAAGGATCTGCTCGCCATGATGGAAAAGGCGGCCGATCTCTACACGACCGCCGAGCTTCCACTGGGCGACGGGACGCAAACGCCCGATGATTTCGTCCGCTTCCAGTCGGCCACCACGGGGCTGCCGGAGCACATGTGCCGGTTCAATATGGAGAAGAACGCCTTCGTTCTTTCTCATATGGGAGAGATTCTGGACGCTTTGACGCGAGGCCTCGATCTTTCGATTCTCGGCAAGGGTTACGGTGTTGAAGAGCGGGGTGTCCCGATAAGTTTCCAGGCACAGTCCCCGGTTCTCGGGCTGGTTCTTCCATCGAACTCACCGGGCGTTCATACGTTGTGGCTCCCCGTAATTCCGCTTCAAATCGGTCTAGTACTCAAGCCGGGACCGCAGGAGCCATGGACGCCCTACCGAATGGCGCAGGCCTTTTTCGAAGCAGGCGTTCCGCGGGCTGCCGTTTCCATTTACCCCGGTGGCGCGGACGTCGGAGCCGCGGTGCTCGATTCTTGCAAGCGGAGCTTGATTTTTGGTGGCACAGCGACCGTAGAGCGCTACCGAGGAAATCCTGGCGTTCAGGTTCACGGCCCTGGGTTCAGCAAGATCCTTATTGGAGACGATCTGGTCGACGACTGGGAGAAGTATCTGGACGTCCTGGTCGATAGTGTGTTGGTCAATAGCGGCCGGGGTTGCATCAACGGTTCGGGGGTCTGGGCCTCGAGGCATACCGAGGAAATCGCCCAAGCGATGGCGGAGCGGCTGGGTCCGGTCGCGCCCTTGCCGGCCGACGATCCGAAGAGTCCGCTTGCCGCCTTTACGGTTCCTGGAGTGGCGGAAGCGATTTCGGCCGAGATCGATACGACTCTCGAAGCAGGCGGGGCGACCGATGTAACCGAGAAGTACCGCGACGGTGAGCCACGACTGGTGAAGAAAGAGCGATGTGATTATTTGCGCCCGACGGTCATACACTGTGAGTCCCAAGAGCACGGTCTTGCCCACAAGGAGTATCTTTTTCCCTACGTATCGGTGGTTCGATGCCCGCAGGACAAGATGATCTCTTCGATTGGAGGGACACTCGTCGCCACGGCGATTACCGAGGACCCGAAGTTTCGACAGGCCCTTCTGGACGCGACCCACATCGACCGACTAAACTTTGGCCCGGTGCCCACGCTCCGGGTCAACTGGCTTCAGCCTCACGAGGGCAGTATCATCGATTTTCTATTCCGTGCCCGGGCGTTTCAAGAAGCGGAATAATAATCCTATCTTTCGGAGGTGGCCGTTGCTCGAGATTGACGGCTTGACCAAGTCTTACCCCGCACCTCAGGGATCTCTTACGGTGCTGGGCGGTATCACACTGTCTCTTTCCGCGGGGGATGCCGTATCCATCATGGGCCCCTCCGGAAGTGGCAAGAGCTCGCTCCTTTACATCATGGGAACGCTCGAGCCTCCAACTTCCGGCACGCTCACCATGGCGAGGGCGGAATCCCTTCGATCTCGGCGAGAAGGAGCTGGCGGCGTTCCGAAACGAGTCCGTCGGGTTCGTCTTCCAGGATCACTACTTGCTGCCTCAGTGCTCGGTGCTGGAAAACGTTTTGGCACCGACCCTCGTGGCGCCGCCCGATGACTATGAACAAAGGGCGAGGAAGCTCCTCGACCATGTCGGCTTGACCGAAAGGCTGAGTCATCGTCCCTCGGAGCTTTCCGGAGGGGAAAAGCAACGTGTCGCTGTGGCGCGCGCCCTCATCCGAAAGCCCATGCTGCTGCTTTGCGACGAGCCCACCGGCAACCTCGACCGTCAGTCCGCGGACGCCGTCGCTTCTCTTTTGCTCGCGGACGACGTGCGGGAGAACCGGATCCTGATTGTCGTTACGCACAGTCTCGAGCTTGCCGCGAGATTTCCCTTGCAGTTCGAGCTCACCGATGGGAAGCTCGAGCGGCGCAATTGAACGCCCAATGAAAAAGACCAATTTGCTCCTCCGCGGTCTTACCTATTACTGGAGAACTCACCTCGCCGTCGTTTTGGGCGTTGCCCTGGCGGTCGCCGTGTTGGCGGGAGCGCTCATGGTGGGAGACTCCGTTCGGAGCAGCCTGAGGGGACTGTTCCTGAATCGGCTGGGTGCGACGGACCTCGTCATCACCTCACCGACCTTTTTCCGCGAAGGTCTTGCCGAGGAGCTTCGGGACGGAGCCCCTGATGACCTCGAGGCGGCATGTTCCATCCTGGTCCTCGAGACCTTTGTGACCCACGAGTCGAGCGGAGGACGAAGCTCGCATGTTCCTGTCTACGGGGTTGACGAACGTTTCTGGACCTTTCATCGAGTATCGAGTCCACCCGAGCTGGGTGAACGTGACGTTCTGCTGACCGAAGCCTTGGCCGAAGAGCTCGGTGCCGTGTCGGGGGACACGATTCTCTTGCGCGTCGGCCAGCCATCGGATATCCCTGAAGACTCGCTGCACGGTCGCAAAGAGGACGTGGGCCGAACTCTTAGACTCACCTTGGCCGAATGGCCGGCCGATACGACGTTCAAGGAGTTTGCGATCTATCCTCACCAGGGTACGGTCCGCGCGGCCTTTGTCTCCCTTGGACGATTGCAAAGAGATCTGGAACGGCCGGGGCGCGCTAACACGATTCTTTTGTCGCAGGAAGGTCAGGCCGACCAAGGGCGCTTCGAAGATCTGTTGAAGAAGACGTTCCGGCTGGAAGATGTGGGCGTCAAGCTCCGGTGGATCGAGCAGGTCGGTGCTGTTTCCGTCGAAAGCGAAGGCATCTTGGTTGACGACGCCTTGGCCGAGGCCGCAGGACTAGCGGCTGGTGATCTCGACACGGTTTCCGCGTTTACCTATCTGGCGAACTCGATGAAGGTGGGAGACAAGGAGTCTGCCCTACTCGCTCGTCACCGCGCTCGACGCGGCGGGATTCGAGCGGCTCGGTCTCTCTCCAACTTCCACGGACGGCGCGACACCTATCGTCCTCAACGAGTGGGCTGCAGGGGACTTAGCGCACAACCGGGCGATCCGCTTTCGATGGAGTTTTACGTCTGGCAGGACTCGGGACGCCTTACAACGGAGAGGCAGACCTTCATGGTCGCAGGCCAGGTTGACTTGAAAGGCGCCGCTCGCGATCCCGACTGGGCGCCTCTTTACCCCGGCATTTCGGAATCGGACCGCGTGGTCGATTGGGATCCGACCTTTCCCGTCGATTTCGATCGCATTCGTAAACGCGACGAGGACTACTGGGACGATTATCGAACCACCCCGAAGGCCTTTATCCCTTTGGCCGTAGGGCAGGAGCTTTGGGGGAATCGTTACGGGAATCTCACATCCGTTCGTGTCTATGTTTCTGAAGAATCCGAGCGCGAGCTTTACGAAGAGCGATTGCGAGACACTCTCGATCCTTTCCGCCTGGGATTCTCTGTCTATCCGGCTCGGGAAGAAGGACTCGAAGCGTCGCGTGGAGCCACCGACTTCGCAGAGTACTTCACCTACTTCAGTTTCTTTTTGGTGGTGTCGTCGCTATTGCTGACGGGACTGTTCTTCAAACTGGGGATCGAACAGCGTCTCCGCGAAGTGGGTCTTTTTCATGCCATGGGATATCCACCTAAGCGGATCCGGTCGCTCTTTCTGAGCGAAGGTGCTGTTCTCGCGATTCTGGGAAGTGTGCTGGGTCTTGGCGGGGCGGTGGGTTACGCGTGGCTCATCATGCTGGGACTCAAAACTTGGTGGGTCGATTCGGTGGGAACGCGCTTGCTCACGCTTCACGTCTCGCCGGTCACCCTGCTCATGGGAGGGGTGGGTGGAGTCCTGGCGGCTCTGCTGGCCATCGCTTGGACCCTCCGCGGCCTTCGACCGGTGACCCCTCGTCATCTGTTGACGGGAGGAGAGCTCGAAGGCGCCCGTTCCGCTCTCTCGGATGCGCCGTTCTTTGATGATAGGAGTCACTTCCTTCGTGCTCACCTTGGTCCTTGTCGGCTTGGCCGCGGCGGGAGTGCTGAATCAAGTGGCCGGGTTCTTCGGGGCCGGTAGCCTGTTGCTTGTGTCCCTTCTTTGCTTCCAGTGGATTTGGCTCCGTCGCAAAGAACAAAGCTTTGCTCGTCGGCTCGGCGCCGAAGGCCGTGTGGCGACTGGGACTGCGAAATGCTACTTATCGTCCCGGTCGCAGTCTTCTGTCGATCGCTTTGATTGCATTCGCCAGTTTCGTCATCGTTGCCGTCGACGCGTTTCCGGCGCGGGGAAGAAGGTGAGTCCTTCGACCAACATTCTGGAAACGGAGGCTTCCCCCTTCTGGCCGAGTCGCTTCTTCCCCTTTACTACGATCCCAATACGACAGATGGCAAAGAAGCGCTCAACCTCCCCTACGATGGCTGGTTCGCCGATAGATGACGTTCAGTTCGTTCCCTTCCGCGTTCGCCCGGGGAAGATACGAGCTGCCTCAATATGTACCGCCCCAGCAATCCCAGGATCACGGGCGTTCCAGACGAGCTCGTGGAAAGCGGGCGTTTTGCCTTCTCCTCCTCTCTTGCCGAGACCGAAGATGAAGAGCAAAATCCCTGGTTGCTGTTGAGAAAACCCGGACACAGACGGCGCAGTTCCCGTCATCGGCGACGCCGGCTCGATGACCTATGTGCTTCATCTCGGCCTGGGTGACGAGCTCGTCATTCCACGGTCGGGAGAAGAGCCACTTCGTGTGCGATTGGTGGCGACGCTTTCGAACAGCCTTGTTCCAGGGCGAGCTCTTGATGGGCGACGGCAAATTTCCGGCGCCTTTTTCCCGAAGAGCAAGGATTTCGATTTTTCCTGATGGACGCGCCGCATGAGAAGCGTGTCGAGCGTCACCGAGATCTTGGAACAAAGGCTCGGCGACTACGGGTTCGATGTGGTGACCACTCACGAGCGCATCGCCGACTTCCATCGGGTGGAGAACACCTACCTCTCGACGTTTCAGTCGCTGGGCGGCCTGGGCCTGATTCTGGGAACGTTCGGCGTCGCCGTCGTGATGCTCCGGAACATCTTGGAGAGACGGGGAGAGCTGGCCTTGCTTCGCGCCGTCGGCTACAACTCCGGACACTTCGCTTGGATGGTGATCGCCGAGAACGCTCTTTTGCTCTTTGGGGGTGTTTTGACCGGCACCGTCTGCGCCATCGTCGCCATCGCCCCCGCTCTCGCCTCTCGCGGCGAAGGCTTTTCGATTCCCTCTGTGGGCTTGCTTTTGCTCGCGGTACTCGCGAGTGGTGTCATTTCGTCCGTCGTTGCCGTCCGCGCGGCGATTCGCTCACCGCTGTTGGATGCCCTCCGCGCTGAATAAACCTCAAAGAAAGCATTTAGCGCAGAGACGCGGAGCCGCAGGCAGCCGAAGAGCGTGATCGTCTTGGGCGCGGTCAAGTATCACCTCGAGATTTCAACCGATCCTGAGTTCAAGCAGCTGGTCGAGGAGGCTTGGCTGGACAGCGCCAATGCCGATCTGATGAGCCTGCGGATTGACGCGCTCGAGCCGGGTCGCCAGAGCCGAACCATGCTGCTCGGAAACAGCTCGAGAATCGCACGTTCTAGTTTGTGGAAGGGACAGGATCCTAAACTGGCCCGGGAAAGAGCTTTCCAGTTTTTTGACCGCACGGGTTTTGTTCCCCGGTGTATGTGCGGGGCAATGGCAGGAGCGGCAGCCGGCCCTGATCGCCTAATAAGCGGAATGACCTTTTTCCTCCCTCGTGCCACAGCGAGCCCTCGGAATCATGCTCGAATCGAATTTGACACTCGAGCAATACTGGGTGTCAGTTATGCTTCGGGGTCACGTACCAGCTAAAATGACGAGTCCTTTGACTGTATGGCATGGGGACACGAATCAGCCTAGAGGATTCCCGATAAGACGGAAGTCTTCTTCTTTTCGTTTCGGAAGACAGATTCCGATCTTCAACGCCCGTGGCCCCAGGCCTTTAGCCGTTCCCCTCAAGGACGTTCGAAGAAGACGGCTCCAGGTTGGTTCAAATATAATACCCCGCAATGGATCAGTCAGGAGGTAGACATGGCTCATGACCAGTCAAGACGCGACCTGATTGCACAATGGGCGTTTGACACGCATCCTATATTGGCGCGGCTGCATCTCTGGGTCGAGGACGTCGAAGTCGAGTGGCTGAGGGGCGGTCCGCAGCCGTTACTCAGTAGCCAGATCTCGTTCATGAACCCTCGAATGGAGCGGTTAATGGCCATGGCCACCGGCGTGACCGCTTTGGGCACCAAGCTCTTCGGAAGGTTCGGCGAAGGGAAAGGCAAGGACAAAGCTCAACTCAACCAGGTCAAAAAGGACGCCGACGCCATTTCCGCCTACGTGCTAGCCGAGAGCCTTTGGTTCGCCTCACGGCAACTCCCCGAGAACCATGCCATCATGGTCAGCCTTGGTGAGGGACTCATGCCCAAAGCGGGCGAGACGCCGGAGATGGGGTCGAATCCTCAGCTTGGTTTCGGCCGAATCTATGCCCGTCCGCTGGTAGCGGAATGGCTCGAGGCTCGGGTCGCCCGCATGCTCAATGATCCAGACTACGGTTGGAATCAGTTCTACGAGGAGATAAAGACGGCCGGAATCACGGTGTGGGGCGCGGCGGTGGATACGCTGGAGAACACCTCGCGGTTCGCCAAGGGACACGCGACCGGTCCCATGACCGTTCTGCACCTGTTTGACCAGCCGCTTCGGATCTTTCGTCCCTACGAAGGGTATATGGGTACGTTGTTTCTACCGAAAGAAGTAGTGGAGCAAGCCGCGGAACATTCCGTTTTGATCGACTACCGTACGTCGCGGTCCAAGGTGATGGAGGTGATCGAGTTGACCTATCCCGGCATTCGGCGAGAGAACGTCAATGTCTGGACTCTACGGGGTAAAAGCCGGGCCCCGCGGATCGGAAAGCTCTGGGAGGAGTGGCGGGCGGTTGGTGCACACCTCGTGGAGGACGACTGGCAGCTCACGACCGGTATGGCGGCGTTCACCGACTCGGGTACTTATGCTCCCACCTACCTGGTCGGCACCTGGCACGACGAAGACGACCAGAAACACCTTTTCCTGATCGATGGATATGCCGCTTCCGCGGAGGCGATGCAGGCTGCGAGCCTGGCGCCCATGCTCGGCCTCGATGCGTCCCTGGCTGTATTCACCTCTCGTTTCGAGCTCAGCTACGAGCGGGAGCAGCGTGTCATGCATCTCGATCCCGAAGGCCCAGGTTTTTCCACGGCGCTGAGTGAGCTCATGGGTGAGGTACCTGGTGACACCTTGATCGGCAATTACGGAGACATGATCCGGGAAGCGCGAGACGCGGGACTCCCTCTGGAAAAGGCGGTCATGGAGGTGGACGATTTCTTTCCCGAGAAACGTTGGGATGTTCTCGCTTTGTGCAGTTACATGCAGCCGGACCCCTATACGGGTACACCGGGAGTCGAGGAGATTGGACCCCATGTCTATCGCGTTACGGTCCGGCTCGCCGGCCCCCGGGGCGACAGGCGTGTCAACGTCACCCTACGCCTCATGGAGCGGGTGGAAGAAAGCCGTTTGGTCTTCAATCCGCTTCTCATTCGTTTCTTCTACGGTGAAGACTACCGCACCCGCGCCGTCAAGATCTCGGACTCGGGACGCATCCGCAATGAACTGCAAACGCTTTGCTCCGAGGCTTTGGAGCACACGAAAGGCCATCTCCGGGTTCATTTCGACCGTATCCCGGCCGAAGTCATCTCCCTGGAGCATCAAAAGCTCTTGATTGAGGTGCTTCGTTGGTACAAGGAGCATCACCCGATTTGGTTCCGTTGGCTGGAAATCATCGGGCCAGGTGAAGGAGATTGAGTATCTCTGCACCCTCGATCAGAAAAGAGGCGGAATGGGGAGTGCGGGCAATCTGCACTCTCGGTCTGATGGGGCGGGGGCTGGAAAGGGGCCCCTGTTCCGGTTCCACCCTGGTGTCCTAGGGCGGGGGAGAGCGAGGGTATGAAAATCGCGGTGATGGGAACTGGTGGTGTGGGCGGGTACTACGGCGGTCGCCTGGCCCAGGGGGGAGAAAACGTCACGTTCATCGCGCGCGGTGCGCACCTCGAGGCGATGCGGGAGAACGGACTCAAAGTAATGACCAGCGAAGGCGACTTCGCGGTTCGACCCATCCAGGCGACGGACAAGCCGGACGAAGCGGGAGAGGTTGATTTGGTAGTGGTGGCCACCAAGACCTATGCCCTCGATGATGCGGCCCGCGCCATCCTGCCCATGGTCGGCAAGGATACGCTGGTGTTGCCTCTTTTGAACGGTGTCGATATCGCGAACCGCCTCGGTGCCATAGTGGGGATGGCGCGCATGCTCGGAGGCCTCTGCTACGTTTCGTCGGCGATTGTCGAGCCCGGTGTAGTCCGGCAGCGGGGTCCGCTGGACGGAATCTTGATTGGCGAGCTTTCCGGTGAGAAGACCCACCGCCTCCAGGCCGTCTACGATGTGATGAAGGGTGCCGGTCTGAAGGTGGAGCTCTCCTACCACATTCAAAAGGAGATTCTGGAACAAGTTCATTTTCATTGTCGCGGCGAGCGGTGTCTGCGCCTTGACCGGTGCCACCATGGGGCCGGTCTTGGCGGACCACGATACGCGTACCCTCTATCTGGATTGCCTGGAGGAGGTCGATGCACTTGCCCGTAAACTGGGCATTCCGCTTGACGAAGGATTGGTGGAGAAGATTCTCGAAGTATCCCAGGGACTGCCCGCCGAGACACGACCCTCGATGTTGCTCGATCTTCAGGAGGGACGAAGGTTGGAAGTCGAGGCGTTGAACGGCACCGTCGTGCGTCTAGGCCGCGAGCGCGGTCTCGACACACCGGTCAATCGGTGCATCTTCGCTGGCCTGAAGCTTCGTGCTCAGGGAACAGGTTGAGTTTCCTTTGGCTGGTCGCACCGACGAATCCTTTTTCCGGTTTTCTCTTGACAATTTTTCCAACATATTTGAAAGAAATCCTAAGTGCGATCGACAGTATGTGTCAGCGTTGTCCCTTCTATTTATTCATCCGCGGGCCACGCACTTGATCCTTCCCCCGCAGCGCAGCAGCATCCCGTATGATTTTGTCGCTTCTCCACTCACTCGTCTCGGCCTTCAAAACGCGCCGCTCGCTGGCCCTTGAGAATCTGGCGCTTCGGCAACAGCTCGCAGTCCTTCAGCGCTCGGCAAAGCGTCCACGTGTCTCCAACGTTGACCGCGGCTTCTGGGTGCTTTTGCGCAGAATTTGGCCGGACTGGGACAGCGTGCTGATCATCGTTAAACCCGAGACCGTCGTCCGGTGGCATCGCGCCGGCTTCAGACGCTATTGGACATGGAAGAGCGGACCGCGTCGGCCCGGTTGACCGAGTGTAGCTCCGGAAGTGCGGGAGCTGATCCGAGACATGTCTCGGTCAAATCCGCTCTGGGGCGCTCCCAGAGTGCATGGCGAGCTGATGAAGCTTGGCATTTCCATTTCCCAGGCCGGCGTCTCCAAGTACATGGTACGCGATCGCAAGCCACCGTCCCAGACGTGGCGGAGCTTTCTCGACAATCACTTAGCCGACCTAGCCTCCATCGACTTCTTCACCGTGCCAACCGCGACCTTCCGGGTTCTGTTCGTCTTCGTCGTGCTCTCTCACGAGCGACGCCGTATCGTTCACTTCAACGTGACCGAGCATCCCTCAGCGGAGTGGACGGCGCAGCAAATGGTCAATGCCTTTCCCTGAGACACCGCGCCTCGTTACCTGATACGGGATCGCGACCAGATCTACGGCGGGTACTTCAGCCGGCGCGTCACAGGGCTCGGCATCGAGCAGGTACTGACGGCGCCTCGCTCGCCTTGGCAGAGCCCGTACGTCGAAAGGGTCATCGGCAGTTGTCACCGCGAGTGTCTCGATCACGTGATTGTCCTCAACGAGCAGCACCTGAGGCGACTCCTTCGCGAGTATGTCGATTACTATCATACTTGGTCGAACGCACTTGTCACTGGAGAAGGATGCGCCTAGCTCACGACCTGTTGAGCCGCCAGTGTTAGGAAAGGTGAAGGCCATTCGGAAAGTCGGTGGCCTACACCACCACTACCGTAGGCTCGCTGCTTGAACTCGCCCGGACCTGCCGCGAGGTCGTGCTACCGGTGGAGTGTCTTTGCCGAATTCCGGAGTCCGTTGCCACTGCAGCTCAGGTTGTCCCCGTGACCGACCCTTGTCTTCGCCCAACGGCTCGAGAATCAATCGATCGAATTTATAGAAGGGACAGTATCTGTCGAGCTACTCGCACCGGGGAAAGTACTACACCCTCCACGAGATTCCCGACTTTGATGAACAGGGCCTGTGGGACTGGCATGCGGTGTGGTTCTCGCGGTATGGCAACCTGGTGGAAACCGCAAGGGAATTCGTCGAGGAGTCGGAGAGCGGTGTCACCGCCCGCGAGTTGGAGAGCATTCTCCAGGTTGAGTGCAAGCGTTCCTTGCTGAAGCTTTATCGGGAAGGGCAGGTGGCGCGCGTCAAGATCGGAGGAGTGCAGGTCTACCTGTCGAATCACAAGGGCAAGCAGCGAAGCCAGAAACTCCGCCGCAAGGACTCGGCCGCGGCGGCCGACGTCATCGCACCACAGGTTTCAGCACTCTCGCACGAGTTGAAGGCGGCCATAATCTTGTTCTTCAGTCTTCTGGACGAACGGCAGCGACGGCTCTATGCAGGACTTGAATCGCAGAAGTTCGGGCGCGGTGGCGATCGAAAGCTCGCGGAGCTTCTGGGCCTGGACGCTCATACCGTGGCCAAGGGGCGACGCGATCTCTTTGGTGGTGAGATCGACCGAGACCGCATTCGGCAAAAGGGCGGCGGGCGCCAACGCCTGGAAAAAAAACGCCCGAGATCATCCAAGAAATCGAACGCCTGATGGTCCACGACACTGCAGGCGATCCGATCACCGGATTGAAATGGAGCCGGAGGACGACGGAGAAAATCGCGAAGGCATTGTGCAAGGCCGGAATCCAGGTCGGCTCAAAGACCGTGGGGCGCCTGCTCAAGCAACTCGGTTACTCCCTGCGGGTCAACCACAAGAAGATCGAGTCCGGCAACCGCAACCCGCCCAAGCCCAAGGAACGAGACAGGCAGTTCAACTACATTGGCGCGATGCGAGAATCGTTTGCACGCCGCAGCGAGCCCATCATCAGCGTAGACGCCAAGAAGAAAGAGCAAATCGGTAACTTCAAAAACGACGGACGATCGTGGGAGAAGCAAGCCACTCCAGTTTACGACCATGATTTCCCCTCCGACGCAGTGGGCCGAGCAGCCCCCTATACTACTAGTCTGTAGTTTGTTGTTTTTTTGGCAAGAAATTTTCGCTCAAGGCGCGCAAGCGCCTGGAAACACGATCTTTAGCTGACAACTGATGGCTGAAAGCTGATAGCGCGTGGCGGCACTTTGGTTGCGGCTCCGCCGCGCTGTGGCATCTACGATACCCAAGACAACCGGGGCTTTATTTGCGTGGGGACCTCAGCGGAAACGCCGGCCTTTGCGGTCGATTCCATCGAGCGGTGGTGGAAGGAGGAAGGACAAGACCGCTATCCGTGTGCCGCCAAACTCTTGATTCTCGCAGATTGTGGCGGTGGGAACAGCGCCCGTTCCCGCGTCTGGAAGTATCGCATCCAGAAGCAACTGTGCGATGCTCATCGCCTGACGGTCACCGTCTGGCACTATCCACCCGGAGCGTCCAAATGGAATCCCATCGAACATCGAGTCTTCTCAGAAGTCAGCAAGAACTGGGCCGGCAAGCCGCTTGTCAGCTTCCAGACGGCTCTCCGACGACACCGCCCTCGGTCTCGAAGAGAGACGTCTCGATTTGAGCCGTCACCGGACGCAGTCGTGTATCTCCCTTCGTGCCGTCGATGAGCGCTTCATACTCGGTTTTCAGATTCACGGGTTGGCCGACGCCTTCGAGTCGGAAATCCGGCACATCGGCGAACCTTTGTCCTGAAGCTCCGCTAAGCGACCGTCGAAAGAGCCTTCCGAGTACAGCAAGCCGGCGATCCCGCCGAAGACGGAGAGGTCGGCATCCTCGAATACATAGCTCCCCGTCACCGGCGACATGCCGGGATCGTCGAGACGCAGAGGGCCGGCGAATAAATGTCTATAATTCCAGTGCCGATGCCGCTTCTAACCGTCGACGCCGTGACCTACGAGATCGGCGACCACATCCTTTTACGGGATGCCTCACTCGTGCTCGAGCCGGGCGAGCGGGTATGCCTCATCGGGCGAAACGGCGTCGGGCAAGACGACCTTGTTCCGCCTCATTGCGGGAGACGAGAAGCCCGATACCGGGCACATCAAGCACAAGGCGGGCCTCCGCATAAGCCAGCTCAGCGCAGGCGCTCCCCGAAGCCGGCGACGCCACGGTTCGCGATCACGTCGCCGCTGGATTGCGCCCGCTGCAGGATTCTGGTCGACGCCTATCACCGCCTCACGGCGGGGAGTCTGGACGCCTGCGAGACTTCTCGAGCTCGAGAAGCTTCAGCACCGTATCGATGCCGAGTCCGGATGGGATCTGGATAACGCGTGGAAAGCTTGATGCTCGAGATGGGCTTGCCTGCGGATCGAAAAATGAAAGCGCTATCGGGCGGCTGGCGCCGCCGAGTGGAGCTTGCGCGTGCGCTGGTCTTCCGTCCCGAGCTTCTGCTGCTCGACGAGCCGACGAACCATCTCGATCTCGGCACGATCGAGTGGCTCGAGGAACGTGTGCGAGGGTACTCGGGCTGCTTGTTCTTCGTGACCCACGACCGCACGCTTCTCGAACGGATCGCGACCCGAATCGTCGAGCTCGATCGCGCGACCCTCACGAGCTGGCCGGGGGATTACCAGAATTTTTTACGCCGGAAAGAGGCGGCGCTCGAGACCGAAGAGCGCGCCGAGGCTTTGTTCGACAAGCGTCTCGCGGAGGAAGAGGCGTGGATCCGGCAGGGCATAAAGGCGCGGCGCACGAGAAATGAAGGACGCGTGCGCGTGCTCGAAACGATGAGGAAGGCGTATGCCGAGCGTGCGCAGCGCGAGGGCACTGCGCGGATGCGTGTCGAGCGCGCAGAGGCATCCGGACGCAGAGTGATCGAGCTCGAGAATGTCGCTCACGGTTACGGAGGGGACCGCTTGTTCGAGGGCCTCTCGCTCGAGATCCTTCGCGGCGACCGGCTCGGGCTCATCGGAAATAACGGCGTCGGAAAGACCACGCTCTTGCGCATCATGCTCGGAGAGCTCGAGCCCGAGGCCGGCACGGTGAAGCTCGGGACGAAGCTCGAAATCGCCTATTTCGATCAGCTGCGACGCGAGCTCGTCCCCGACAAGACCGTGGCCGAGACCGTCAGCGACGGCGGTGAGTTCGTGCGCATCGACGGGAAAGATCGCCACGTCATCGGCTATCTCGGCGCTTTCTTGTTCAGTCCCACGCGGGTGCAATCCAAAGTGGGAGCGCTTTCGGGAGGCGAGCGCAACCGTCTCGTCCTCGCCCGCTTGTTCGCCCGCCCATCCAATTTGCTCGTGCTCGACGAGCCGACGAACGATCTGGATCTCGAGACGCTGGAAATCCTGGAACAGCAGCTCATGGACTACCAAGGGACCTTGATCCTCGTCAGCCACGACCGCACCTTCCTCGACAACGTGGTGACGAGTACGCTCGTCTTCGAAGAGGGCGGCGTGCTCCAACGCTATGTCGGTGGTTATGGCGACTGGGCACGGCACGGCCGGGCACTGGCGGTGAAGGAAGGACCCAAACGAGCGCCCCGCGACGAGGCGAAGCTGAAGTCGCACCGAGAGCCGCTTCGGGCGGCGACCAAGCTGAGCTACAAGCTCAAGCTCGAGCTCGACGCTCTACCGGAGAAGATCGAGGCGTTGGAGCAGCAAGTGGCCGTGCTCGAGGCGCGCACAGCCGCGCCCGACTTCTACACGCAACCGTTCGAAGAGGTCGCACCGGTGCTCGAACAGCTCGAGACGTCCAGGACGTCTCTCGAGCGGGCGCTCGAGCGATGGATGGAGCTCGAAGAGCAAAACCCGGCGCCCGATCGCGGTTAGAAGGCGCTCACACCTAGGAGGATGGATACTACCCGAGGTCCAAAGAAGCGGCGAGTCCCTCAGCCACTGCCAGTCCTCGGATCGTAGTCAACAAGCCATGGGCTCGGCTCGGCCCTGGTCGGAGGCCGCCTCGAGGGCTCACATCTCCTGATAGAGCGAGATGTTCATCTCGGCAAATCCCTGGTCACGCACCGGAACGAGCGCCTGGTACTTGTCGGACTCGAACATCGAGGTGATCGCGTCGGCCGAGTCGAAGTCCATGACCAGGACCATTCCGGCGGACTGCATGAATGGTACGATCCTGCTTCATGCGCTTGACCACCTTGCCACCGGCGCCCGCTAGCAGCGGCACCACTCCCTGTAGGTACTCCTGGACGGCTGCCATCTCTTCGGGGTTCGGAACCGCAGTGACTACTAGGGTCGTCTTGTTTTCTTGCATTGTCGGCCTCCCGATTGGTTTCCAACTGATCGATCCCCAGATGGTTTTTGGGCGAGGTCAGGGACGGTCAATCTTCGAGAGGTGCACCGACAATTTGTCGTGGTTGTCGGAAGCTCTTTCCGGTGAACCTCAGTAACTGCGGAATAGTTCGGTCTCCGTCGTTTGATGTGTCCATCTGCACAACGACCAATGTGGACAGAAGGTAAGTCGTGAGCTACGATCTCCGCTCATGAAAGGAGCGCTAAATGTTGATCGCAGTACCCTCTGACACTACCGATGGCTTTGACGCTGCCATCTCGGAGCACTTCGGCCACTGTGCCGCTTTCACCCTGGTCACCGTTGACGATGGCGTCATCGGAGAGGTTTGTGTTCTCGAAAACTCGGGGCACGAGGAGGGTGGCTGCATGGCCCCTGTGAACCTGCTCAAGGAGCGCGGCGTCGAGGTTCTCCTCGCCGGCGGCATGGGTGGGCGGCCCCTCGCGGGCTTCCAACAGGTCGGTATCGAAGTTCACTACAAAGAAGACTCCGGCACGGTCCGGGAAGCGGTCGAGCTCTTTGTCTCCGGTGGTTGCCGCGCATTCGGCGAGGCACAGACCTGCAGCGGCGGAGAAGGTGGTTGCGGTGGGCACGAACATCACCACCACCACGAGCCGGAGGCGGTACCCATCGTTGGTAAAGCCGACATTCACAAAGGCCGGATGGTCACGATCGAGTACGAGCTCAAAGATGCCGACGGCGCCATGCTGAGCACCTCTGCCGTGGACGGCCCGATGCGTTTCATCTTTGGGGAGGGCCAGGTTTTGCCGGCGATCGAAAAGGCACTGGCCGGGCTGGAACCGGATGCTCACCTGGTCACGGAGGTTCCGGCCGCCGAAGGATTCGGAGAGCGGGATGAAACCCGCATCGTCGAGGTCCCCAGGTCACAGCTTCCACCTGACGTAGCCATCGGAGCCATGGTTTCGGCTCAGGATCCACGGGGCCAGCGAATCCCCTTGACCGTCATTCACGTGGACGAAAACGTGGCTCGCCTTGACGGCAACCATCCACTTGCCGGCAAGGACCTGGTTTTCGAAATGACCGTGAAAAAGGTCGAGGGCATCAAGGGAGTCGAGAGTTAACCCTGAAGCGACAGCAAATAATCGAATCAGCTTTGGCAGACGCAACAAACGCCATGATAGTGGCCGCTATTCTTGGGAAGAGTGTCTGTGATTCACTCATAAATGAAGCCGTTCTAATGTGTCTTTACGCAATGGCTTTGTTGGCTCGTGTTCGATTAAGGGCGAACCCTAATCCGAGTTCACGAAATCTACGCAAATTACTGGAAAAATAGGGACAGGTCCGTTTTTGGTGGACCGTTGTCTTTGCCAAAAAGGGACCTGTCCCCGTTTTTCCTGCAATTTACCCTGAGTTTATTGTCGTATTGGGGTTAACGTAGAGCCGCAGGGAAGCCGAGGTGTGAGAATATCGCACCGTTATGGTGCACCCAATCCTCCACAGCGAGCCCTTGAAGTCGACGGAAGTGTTTGGCATTGTGAGCTGCGAGAGTCGCGCCTAGCCGGACAGCAATGTTGACGTGATCTCCTAGCTCTTTGTATGCCGGTATTGTAATGGGAGGCTCAACGAGTTTGATGAGCGTCACTGAATATCAGATCCGGCAAGTCGGATAGGGACTCCACCACATCGCAATCGAGGTTCGATGGTGTCGAGCCGGTGAGAACGGCCATTCCATCTTTTCGGCGGATGAGGACGGGACGGATACCCGCAGCTTTCGCACCTTCGATGTCGTCGCGGTAGGTGTCACCCACGTGAACGGCTTGGTCCGGCGTGAGGCCTTCTTTTTCGAGAGCGATCTGGAAAATGCGCTCGTGCGGTTTAGCGTAGCCCACCAGTGACGAGATCAAAACGAGGTCCAATAGCTCGGAAAGGCCCGTGCCGTCGAGGATGCCCTCGAGACGGCTGTCCCAGTTCGAGATCAAGCCGATCCGAATCCCCTTTTCTTTGAGCTTTGCCAGCGTGGCGCGAACCTCCGGGAACATGCGGAAACGATCGGGTCGGCCGAACTCGCGATGCAGTGCCTCGAACCACCGTTCGCGGTCACAGGTCAGGGCGTCGATGCGGTCATGAAGCGCATAGGCAAGGCGTCGCCATGCCTCTCGCTCTTTGCTCTCCGAAGTAAGAAGGGCATCCGGCGTGTCTCGTTGCCGTTTCTGATGTTCCTTCCAGACAATGGCCAGTTGGGGCTCGAACTCCGCGGCGGGAACTGCGCAGCCTAGCCTTTCGCTGACTTCCTCGTAAACCTCACCGACGGTAGGCTGAACGTTGAGGAGCGTGTTTCCGGCGTCGAAAAATGCCGTGCGTGGTGTGTGATGATTCGTGTTGGTCATGCTCTCAGTATAGGTCAAAAGGTGTGTATACTGTGGGAGTTGCTGTTCTTCTCAAATGTTTTGTCAGAACGTGAATAAACCATGAAACTTCAAAAGCGCTTGAAGGTTGTTCTCTGGTCATTGCTCGTCGCGACGACTGCCGTCGCTTCAGATTGGCCTCAATGGAGGGGGCTGCAACGAGACGGCAAGCTCGTTTCCTTTGCAGTGCCCGAGACTTGGCCGGACGAGTTGGAGCTTGTGTGGAAACAGGAAGTGGGAATTGGCCATTCGTCCCCCATCGTGTCGGGCGAACTCATCTATCTTCACTCTCGAAAGGGCGATCGCGAAGTTGCATCGTGCCGAGAACTGCCGACTGGCCGAGTCGTTTGGGAGAGCGATTACGCGGCGCCCTACCGCATGAGCTCCGCGGCGACGGCTCACGGTAAGGGACCCAAATCGACTCCTGTCCTTCTTGGTCGCAGACTGTTTACTCTGGGTATTAGCGGTATTCTGTCTTGCTTCGACACTGAAAAAGGCGCCGTCGTGTGGCGTGAAGACTTCTCCAACGTGTTTGGTGAGACGTCTCCTCTTTACGGCGCCGCCATGTCGATGATGGTGGACGGCGACCGGGTGATTGCTCATGTCGGAGGGCATGATGATGGAGCCCTCGTCGCGTTCCAAATAGAAACGGGTGCCGTCTTATGGAGCTGGGACGGAGACGGTCCCGGCTACGCGTCGCCCATCATCGCGGAGCTCGACGGCTTTCGGCAACTTGTTACTCAGTCTCAGGATCACCTAGTAGGTCTGTCTCCCGCCGCCGGCGAGTTGCTGTGGAGCATCCCGTTCAAAACAGCCTATACACAAAATACCGTGACTCCCGTGGTCCATGGCCAGAATCTGATCTTTTCGGGATTGGACAAAGGCGTCTTGGCGGTGCACGTGAGCCGGGACGGCAACGCGTGGAAGACCGAGACGGTCTGGGAAACGCGAGACGTGTCGATGTACATGAGCTCGCCCGTCCTCCTGGGAGACCGGCTGTTCGGGATGTCCCACTTCAAGAGAGGTCAGTTTTTCTGCCTGGATGTTCGCACCGGGGAGGTTCGGTGGACCAGCGACGGCCGCCAAGGGGACAACGCCGCGTTACTCAGAACCGATGAAATCCTCCTCGCGTTGACGACGAACGCCGAGCTCATCATCGCTCGGGCAACTTCAGAAGGTTATGACGTCGTTCGGAGCTACGAAGTCGCCGACACACCGACGTGGGCCCATCCAGTCATCCTCGAGAATCAGATTTTGATCAAGGATGAATCACACCTGGCTCTTTGGAAGTTGAGGTGAGAGCTCTCAAGACTCTGAGAGGCGTTGCAGCATGGCCTTCGCCTGCTTGAAAAGTGTCTGGTTGCGGCGCTTCAGGTAACGGGGGGCGTACTCGTATTCACGCAATGCTATCGTGAGCTGTTCTTGAGCTTCGCCTCTTCGCTCCTCTTGGGCCAGGTAATAGGCATATAGCATTCGGTGCTGGATTCGGGGGCTCCTGAGCACCAGGTCCGAAAGTTTGTCGCACGTTTCTTTCCGCCTTTCGACCTTCCATAAGGCGATCGCCAGTTTGTGCCAGCCATCATAGTCCTGGTACTTGGGATCGATCTTCACGAGCGCGAGCAATGGCTCGATCGCCCGCTCGTGCTCTCCGAGGCCTATCCGCGACAGGCCGAGACCGTAGAGGCATTCGCTGGAATCGTCTGCGGTTCGAAGCGTTTCTTCGAACAGGTCCGCCGCTTCCCGATAGTGGTCTCCATCGTGAAGAGCCTGGGCCAAGGCAATCTTGTTGGCCAGGCTCGGCGTCTGTTCCATGTTGAATCGAAGCTCCTCGATGGTGACGGGTTTCACCAACAGTCGCCCGAACGGTGCCTTTAGCCAGGCAAACTCCGGATCATGGATTTTGATTTTGAAGAAGTAGAAGACCTCGCCGAAAGGCATGAGAATGACGAAGTACCAGTATCGCGAAAGTCCGCGCCGTCCGAGCGCGTCGACCAACATCCAGAGACTAAATAGGGATTGTAGGACAAACAGTATTCTGGGCATCTTCACGTGTTAGTTGAATTGTCGGGAGTCTACTCACCAGGATAAGAGCAACGATCGGGATCGTCAAACCCGATAAGCCTATTTATCTTCGACGATGCAATAGAGGCTCTCGTGTCCGCGCAGGTAGAGTTCGTCGCCCACAACAGCGAGAGAAGCATCGAAGCCATCATCGAGTGTGTTCTCGGCGATAACCTCGAATTCGCGGCCATGTCGGATCACCAGAGTATGTCCTTCGCGGTCGCTGATGTAGACATGACCATTGACGCCGATCGGAGACGAATAGATGTTTTGTATGCTCGGGAGACGCTGGAGTCGATAATACTCCTCGCCGGTTTTGGCATTGAAGACGGACAGGATTCCAGAGTTCGTTTTGGTGAAATACAAAATATCTTCGTAGAGCAGCGGCGAGGGTGCGTAGGGCGTGTCCTTGTCGAGGCTCCAAACGATGGCATCCGAGTCCGTTATGTCACCTTTGGCGTCGGCCAGTCGGATGGCCAGTAAGGCATTACCCCGAAATCCGCTGGTCACGAGGACCAGGCCCTCGATGGCCACTGGGGTAGGAATGGGGTTCAAGGTCATCCCGCCGGTGTGCCAGATGAGGTCTCCGGTTTCGGTGTCGTAGCTCCGGACCTGCTCGGTGGCGCTGGTGACGATCTGATGCTTCCCATCGTGCTCGACGATGAGGGGTGTGGTCCATGAGGTGATTTCGTCCCGGTCAACCTTCCAAACATCTTTGCCTGTTTTCTTGTCGAGGGCGAAGAGCGAGGAGGGCCCTTGATGGTCCCACAGGACGAAGATCTTGTCGCCGTGGAGTACGGGAGAGCTCCCCTCTCCGAAAGTACGCCGCTTTTCCATATTGCCGAAGTCCCTCTCCCAAAGGAGATTGCCCTCCATGTCGAGGCAGTAGAGACCGCGTGAGCCGAAGTAGGCCCAGATGTACTCTCCGTCCGTGACCGCCGAGTTCGAGGCAAAGGTACCGGTGGGATGAGATCCCTCGTGGGGAACTTCTGTCCGCAAAGTCTTTTGCCACACGATCCGTCCATCGCTGCGGTGGATGGCAAAGAGGACGAAATCGTAGGGGCCGGAGGGCTGAAGAGTGCGCGGCCCGCGTTGTTGTCCTTGTTGTGGAGGTTCTGGAGCTTTCTCTTTGACGGTCGGGATGGCGGTGGTCACGTAGAGGTGGTCACCCCATATGATGGGAGTAGACGATCCCTTACCGGGGATGTCGATCTTCCATCGGATATTTTTTGTCTCGCTCCATTCAACCGGAGGTGCGCCCTGGGTCGCTACGCCATTCGCATGCGGGCCCCGCCACTGCGGCCAGTATTTCTCCGCATCGCCAGTTGCTTCAGCCGCCCAGGCGGAAGTCGTTATCATGCTCAGGCAAAGGATTATCCTTGCTGTTGTTTTCATCGAAAAACCTCCTTCGTCGAAAGCCAAGGTCCCAAACTCTCGTATTCTACAACTCACGGTCAGGTGCCTGTAGAGGTTTTTTTTGCGGCGGCATCGTAATGATATCTTGGGGATCGACCTCTCGCGTGCTAACTTTCAAGCACTCGTGAAGGTGACGATTGAGGATATGTCGAGCCGGCTAGAAATTCACGGCTCATAAAAGTAGTCTCGAGGTTATCGATGCACGTTTTCATGGTTTATGTCCGGGACGAGGACTATTTCAGGATGCTGCCGGAGGAGTTGGGTGGCTCAAAGCCCGGCGACGCGCGCGTCAAGGTCATGGCTTTCCCTCCGCTTGGTATCGAAACTCTGGCCCCGGTGGTGCGGCAGCAGGGTCACCAGGTTGAGATGTTTGACACCTGTCACCCGCAGATGAGGGAGGAGCACATCGTACAGGCGGTCGAAGAGCAAAGGCCCGACGTCATTGCACTCTCCTTTCTTTCCACGACCACCTATCCCGCAGTCAAGAGTTTGGCCAAACGACTCAAGGGCTCGGCGCCGGACACCCCGATCATCCTGGGAGGTGTTTTCGCCACCAAGAACGCAGCCCACATATTGAAGGATTGTCCGCATGCGGACTGTGTGGGGGTGGGTGAGGGGGAAGAGCTTCTACCCGACTACCTGAACCAGATCGACAATCCAGGCGAGGTGGCGGGATTGGTCTGGCGCGACGGAGATCGGGTCGTTCAGAATCCGCTTCGTCCCATCATTCGGGATCTGGATCAGTTCCCGTATCCTGATCGGGAGAGTCTACCCATCGACTACATCGAATCCTTGCCCCTCGATGTGCCGGCGGTCCTGTCCCTGGACAAATACTGCACGATTCAAACGTCACGGGGTTGTCCTTACGGCTGCATCTATTGCGATATCCCTTCTCTGGCCAACGGCAAGTGGCGCTGCCGCTCACCGGAGCACGTGCTGGGTGAGATGCAGCAGCTCAACGATTTGGGCTATCGGTCGATTTACTTCACCGATGACCATTTCCTGTTGAAGCGCAAACGCATCAACGAAATTTGCACCGGTATCGTCGATCGCGGACTCGAGTTCGGTTGGGGCTGTGAAGGTCGTGTCGATTCGGTTGCCGTCGATCAATTGCCCGCCATGAGCAAGGCGAACTGCCGATGGCTTGCGTACGGTGTCGAAGCCGGTACGCAAAAAATTCTAGACCGACTCAACAAGAGCCAAACGCTGGATCAAATCAAATATGCGATTGGCGAAACCAAACGGCACGGGATCGAAAGAGCTCACGGGTTTTTTCTGATCGGTTCGCCGGGAGAAACCGAGAAAGATATTCTGGAGAGCTTTCGTTTCGCAGCCAAGTTGGAGCTCGATACTTTTGGCTTCAATCGATTGTGTGTTTATCGAGGCACTCCGCTGTGGCAAGAGTATGTTCAGACAGGCATCATCGACGACGAACGCGACTGGTATAAATGGTTCAAGTGCTCCGACATCGACCCGGCGATTCTGCCGGGAGAAGTTCTGAACCGTGCACGCATGAAGGGCTACGCATTGCTCTTCGCCCGCAGGATTCTCTTTCGGCCCATCAAGACCTTCAAACTTCTTCGTGCCTTTGGTCGGTACATGAAGTCATCCGATATTTGGAAGTTGCTGGCCAGCCCCTTCAAACGGCGAACCTTGACCCGCAAACCGGAGCTGACCGCAAAAATGATCGACCTCGGTATGGAAGAGCCGGATCGGCGGGCTATTTCGTCCACCTGAAAATTGCCCTGGATTGATTGACGCGGGTTCAATCTTCCAGAGGAAGCTCGAACAAAGCCGCCTCTTGATCGGTGCGTACGAGCAGATACGGACCGGCCAGAGCGGGAGCGTTCCAGACTTTGCCCTCCATGATGCGAAATCGCGTGAGCTCCCGGAACTCCTCGGGAGTGGGCTCCACCAAAGCGATCTCGCCTTTTTCCGTCTGAACGAGAATCAAGTCTCCCACAAGAAGAATTTGCCCGTGGCCGTACCGTCCTCGCTTCCATTTGAGCTTGCCCGTTTCGGGATCCTGGCAGGCGAGGATTCCATCGTCGAGGCCGTAAACGAATCCGTCGTAGAAAACGGGATTGGCGAACTTCGCTTTCATCCGCGTCGTTTCCCAGACAAGTTTTGCGGACAGTGAACCGTCCTCGGTCGGTTTGATCTCGAAGAGCTTGCTTCCGATTCCGTAACCCACGGTAACGAGCAGATGATCTCCTGGAAGAGGAGTTGGCTGAGAAACGTTGGGCTGTCCGCCGGGCCAAGGATGACTCCACAGGATACGTCCGTCCTCGACGGCGTGTCCGGCGACGCTCCGAAGGTTGAGGATGACGATCTGCCGAACGCCTGCCAGCGTTGCGACAAAAGGAGAGGCATAGGCGGATTCGTCGTCGCCGGCTTGCCATACGAGGTCACCCGTTTCTTGATCGTAGGCAACGAGGGACTTGCCGTCGGGCCCTCCGGCGCTGACCACGACTTTGCCATCCACCACCAGCGGCGAGCAGCTTTTTCCAAACTCAGGAATCTTGGCGCCGTTTTCTTCGATATAGTTTCGGGACCAGAGGACTCGACCGCTCTCGAGATCGAGCGCGTGCAGAAGACCGGTGGATCCGGTCGCATAAATGCGTCCGTCGACAATCGTAGGGGTAGAACGAGGACCGTCGCCTGCAACGGGCGATGTATAAAATGCCTTGTCGCCGGTGGACCATCGGATCTCGCCGGTCTTCAGGTTATAGCAAATGATCCGCTCTTCATCTCCATGCTGCTCTTGAGTGACCGCGATGTCACCCGCCACGGCAAAGGAAGACCAGCCTTTCCCTACCGCTCGTCGCCAGACGAGCCGAGGCGGTTGCGTCGACCAGTCGCGCGCCAGTTTCACACCGGGGACCGTTCCGTTACGATTCGTTCCGAGGAACTGCGAGTATTCGTATGTCGTGGCGCCCACGGCTCCCTCGCCGGAAACCGTCTCCGCCTCCCCTTTCCAGCGCAGATCAAAAACCGGTACGAGATCGCCGGTCACTCCCCGGTAGCGAAAAACTGAAAAGAACAGTACTCCCGCTGCGATGAGAACACCCCAGGTCGCGAAGCGTGTCTTCCAGCGAAGACGCGAAAAGAACGTGAGCCAAATGAGCAGAAGGCCGCTCCCAAGGATCAGAAAAAGAGCGGTCGCGATGACTTTCATCTGGCGTATCTGATCGCTACCGAGCCACGCCCACCCGAGGGCGATCAAAACGAGGGCCAGGATGACCACCGCCGGCCACCATCGTGGACGAGGAGAAGATTTCTTTTCGAGGTTCATACCGTTCCTTTCCATAAGCCTGCCGGTTCTATTCTATCTCGTCATCATGAGAGGCGTGCCGGGCCCTTTGACTTTGACAGGGGCCTCCGGTATATCTGCCGTGGTTCCATAGGTGTTTCTGTTGGCTGGTTCCCAAGAAAGAAGGAGTCATGACGATGCGGATGGACGTGCGTGCTCACCTGAAGCTCACGATTTTGTGGTTCTGCTGTCTTTCAATGATCCTTGCAGGCGCCATCGCTACGGCAGAGCAAACTTCGACCCAACCTCAAGATGAGGAGTTCGCCCGTCTCGTCAAGGAATGGACCACTCTGCCGGAGTTTATGAGTCCTCTCGTCGATCATTTACCCAAGGTCGATGGCGTCCCTTCGCCCAAGGACATCCTGGGATACCATGTGGGAACGCCGCAGAAGCTCACCTATTACGCCGACATCTTGAAATACTACCGGGCCCTGGCGTCCAAATCGCCGCGGGTCAAGGTCCTACCCATCGGTAAGACCCATGAGGGCCGCGAGAACGTTGTGATCGTCCTGGGATCGGATGAAACGATCGCTAATCTCGACACGTACCGCGGTTACCTTGGTCAACTGGCGGACCCGCGGAAGCTGACGGAATCCCAAGCGCACGAAATCATCGCCAAGGCGAAGCCCATGTATCACTTGATTGGCGGTCTCCATCCTCCCGAGTCCTCGTCGCCTCTGATGCTCATGGAACTGGCGTACCGGATCGCCGTCGAGGACTCTCCCATCATCAATGAAATACGGGAGAAGGTCATCGTGACGATTACGCCTTCAGCGGAGCCGGATGGTCTCGACCGCTTCGCCGATTGGGTCTACGCCTACCGTCTCGACGAGACCACGGACAAGGAACCGGATGCCGGTTCTCCGCCCTACTGGGGCAAGTACGCCTTCCATGATGACAATCGGGACATCAATGTCTCGCAGCCCAACATGCGGAACCTGCTCGACTGGTATCTCGAGTGGCATCCGCCCATCATGCACGACCTGCATCAGTCGCTGCCGTTTCTGTACACCTATAGCGGCGCCGCCCCTCACAATCCGACCCTCGATCCGATCGTGTTCGGCGAGATGCCCTGGTTTGCCAACTTCGAGATGGCGCAGCTCACCAAGTACGGGATGCCCGGTGTCTGGACGCACGCTTTTATGGACGCCTGGGGCGTGGGGTACTTTGCGTCCATGTCGCCGAACCACAACGGCATGCTGCGCATGTACGAGACCTTCGGTAACGCCACCGCCAACACCGTTACTCGCAACGTCGGCGAAAGTGACAACCCCTTCGAGAAAATGTTCATCGGCCGCAAGTGGTACCGTCCCCTTCCCGCTTCGGACTACGGTGAGGTCGAGTGGTCGATGCGGAACAGTGTGAACTACGTGCAAACCGCAGTTTTGTCGGCGCTCCAACTGACCTCCGCTTTTCCCGAGGTCATTCTCGAGAACTTTTACCTGAAGAGCCGTCACTCCATCGAGATGGGTGCGGAAGAAGCCCCGTTCGGCTATGTGATTCCCGCCGGACAAAGAGATATGACCCGGGTGGCCTTTGTCGTGAACATTCTCCGCATGCAGGGCATCGAGGTCGGTCGCGCGACGTCGGAGGTGAAGCTGGGTGAGGACATCGTTCCCCGCGGGCTCGTACGTCGTCAAGTTGGATCAACCCTATGGGCGTCTCGCCAAGATGCTGCTCGAAAAGCAGAACTACCCCGACCCGAACCTTCGCACCTATGACGACAGCGGGTGGACGTTGGGTTGGCTGACCCACACGAAAGTCGAGGAGATCGACGAAAAGGCAATTCTCGATGTCGCCGTGACGCCGGTGGACGAAGTCCGGATCGCCGGTACGGTTGCCGGAAGCACCGGCGACGCCATCGCGATCGCCAACTACGGCTCGAACTACTTGGTCACCTTGCGCTACCGGTTGAAGGATCTGAAGGTGGAAGCGACCGAAGAAGCCTTCGAGGCCGAAGGCCTCGAGTTTCCGTCCGGCTCTTTCATCGTATCTGTGAATCAGGGTGGTGCCGATGCGACGTCGCGCATCAAGACCGCCGTCGAGGAGCTCGGCCTCACGGCTGCCATGCTTTCGTCGGCCGTCTCCGTTCCCGTGCACGAGGTCGATCTGCCGAGACTCGCCGTTTACAGCACCTGGGGCAGCACTCAGGAGGTTGGCTGGGTGCGGCACGCTCTCGATGAGCTCGGTGTTCAATATGATCTGATATTCAAAGAGCAGGCGAAAGCGGGCGGACTGCGAAGCGCCTATGATGTCATCATCGTTCCAAACCAAGGGCGAACCGCCAAGGGATTGGTCTTCGACCTCGAGCCCATAGGAAAGCCCCTGGCCTACAAGAAGACCGAGAAATTCAAGAACCTCGGTATGTACGGCGAGTCCGACGACGTCACGGGAGGCATGGGCCTCGCCGGTGCGGAGGAGTTCCGCAAGTTCGTCGAAGAGGGCGGCGTGTCTGGCCACATTCGCGGCGGCAAGCTACTTCCCTCCGGCGTTCGGAATCGCGCGCACGATTGACGCCCGACAACCCTCGTCCGATTTCTATGCGCCGGGGCCCACCGTCAAGGCGGAGATTCTGAAACCGTCCCATCCCATCTTCTATGGCTATCCCGAGACGACGATTCCGGTGAGATATGCCAACGGTCCCTTGTTCCAGGTGCCCGAACGCGATCGGGAAAAGCAAACCTTGATGCGCTTTCCCGGCGGGGACGACGGTGTTATGAGCGGCCTCATGAAGGGAGCGAAACAGATCAAGGACAAAGCGGCGATCGTGGAGGTGCCATCGGGAAAGGGAAGGGTGCTTTTGTTCTCCACCAACCCTTGCTATCGCTGGCAGACCTGGGGCGAGTTCAACATGATGTTCAACCTCATCATGCACCACAACGATTTGGATATCGTGCCGGAGGAGTAGATAATGATGCAATCCGTTTTCCCACCGGCATTGTGCAGGTCTTTCATTCGTCCCCGGTGCTTCATCGCGTAAGTCATGGCCTCGATGACTTCCGGCCACATCCGCGCGAGCCGCCAAGGCTGGAATAAGGCGCCAATGCATTGATGAAGGGTTCTACGCCCAACTCCTCTTAGTGGTTCTCGATGCGGCAGGGCAACCTTGCCGCGCCGTGTTGTAGGGATTTCCCCTCTTCTATTGACCATGACGTGCGGAGAGACCTTCCAAACCTATGATTTGTAAACGAAATACAATTTTGTCGCGATCGCTCAAATAACGGCACCGCCCTTGCAGGGATACGACGTTTGTGGTCACTCCATATCGCAAAGAAATGATGAAGTCTTCTCGGGAAGACCCTGATAAATCCGAGCCGTCCTCCGTTTCCCATCAGCGATTGTTCATAGCGTCGTTTCGACGTAGGGAAGTGTCTCTTTCACGAAGGCGAGCCCGGCGATTGTGCCTACGCGATCGAGCGGGGTTTGGTCGAAGTGACGACCCAACTTGGAGATGAGAAACGGATTATGGGCCGTTTGGGACCGGGAGAGATGCTTGGTGAGATGGCTATCATCGACGACTCGGTCCGTTCCGCCACCGCAACGGCTCGTTGAAGAGACCGACGCCACCGTCGTCGCTCGTGAACAGTTTCACACGCGGGTGGAAGAGGCGGATCCGATTCTTCGATTGCTGCTCAACATCATCTTGAAACGCTTTCGCAAAGAACAATGTCTGGTCCGGCAACGGCTTGTTGGACGACCCGACGCTGCCGCGTCCCGCCTCAAAGCACGGAGCACAAGACGAAACGCCATTGAAAAAATCCAGTTGGAAAACGAGCTCTCGCGCTGCTCTGACGCACGAGGAATTGGACCTGCACTATCAGCCAATCGTTTCATTTGAGACAGGGTGATGTCGTCGGTTTCGAAGCCCTCATTCGCTGGCACCATCCCGAGCGAGGATTCATTTCGCCGGAGCTATTGATCGGATTGGCTGAAGAAACGGAGCTAATCGTGCCGGTGAGCCACTGGGTCATGGACCGGGCCTGCCGGAGTTTGGTGGAATTGCAGGATTCGAAACGTTCCTCATCTCAAGTTGCCCCGACCTCTGAGAATGAGCATCAATATTTCTGGCCGGCATTTCAGAGAGCCCTTTGCTTTGCCGATCAACGTTACCCATGTGATTCAAAGCACCGGAATCGCTCCGTGTTGCCTGATGCTCGGAGATCACCGAGGGAGTATTCATACGATACCGCTCGGCGCTCACTTGGGTCGAAAAAGAGGAGAAGCAATTCAAAGCCTGGGCGTGTCTATCGCTCTCGATGATTCGGCACGGGCTATTCCAGCCTCGCGTATCTCAGCCGCTTTCCCTATCAGACGTACTCGAGCTCAGACCGTTTGTTAAGCTATTTGGCGACCTGGAAAACGATCTGAAGAGTCGTCGAGGGGTCGAGGCCGTTGTGGGGCTGGCGCACGGCATCGGAATGGAGGTCATGACGGAAGGAATTGAAGAGCCTTGGACAGAAGCAGGCGCTCACCGCCGTGTCCTGCGACTACGGTCAGAGGCTACCTCATGTCGAAACCGGTGACTCTTGGATCGAGCCAGAAAAACTCCTGAGCAAAACTCTTCTTGATTTCTTTTTTCTCATTTTTTGTGGGAAGACATGTTTCAACAGATGAAACAGATGCCTTAACAGGTATACCCTCATACCTTGTGGTCAGGGGCAGCGACGAGGAAGAAACGATGTGAGTTACATTTTAGCCTTTTCGGCATTACACGGAATTTTTTACATAGATCTGTTTGAGTTGATTAATGATTGCTTAAGCCGAGGCCCCCATGAAAGAAAAAAAAAAGAAGACTATATCAAAAAAACCGCAGGCGCGAATATGGCAGGGTGTGGGTTGACCATCCCCATGCCCCTGACGCCTTTTGTCATCCCTGTGTCAATGAGAAACCCGAGAAGTGGGGAGGTCGAAACACCCCGTGGGAGTACCGCCACCGAGCTTCGAGAGAGCTCTCCGGCGAGATTTCCTCCTCTAACTGGAAATACAAGGCCCTATTTGGACACCGCAGCGTTTGTTTTGGACTCATGTCCAAGACAAATCATTTAGACCGCCCACGAGGTTTTGAGGAGAACCGTGGGCTACAGTTCGGACCCCATCCACCGCCGCGGATAAAATCATAACATCTTAGGAGGGTTCTTGAAGAGTGGACAAAACATAAGGAGAGCTGTTCGACAAAAGAAGTCACGGCCGGTCCGTGTTCCTGGGTGCGAAGGAAAATGAGGTGGCCTTCACTCCTACTGCCACCCGGTTGCGCAGCTCCTATTTACAACAATCCCGCGCTCAACGGAATCGACTGGCGCGAAGGCGACAATGCCGTTATCGACGATTTGGAGTACTCGACCAATTTTCACATCCTCAATTCCCTGAGAAGCCGCGGCGTTGAGATGAGAATCGCCAGGAACGAGAACGGGACGGTGTCTCCCGAGAGGTTCGAGGCCCTGGTCGAATGAAAGAACCCGTGCGCTGTGTGTGACGCACATCAGTCACCTCAACGGATTTCGGCACGACCTCCCAAAACTCGCTGCAATCATCCACGCCCACGGAGGCTACCTCATCGTCGATAGCGCTCAAGCCGTGGGAGGAGTGAAGGTCGATGTGAAAAAGGAAGAAGTCGATTTTCTGTCGTACACCTACAAATGGATGAACGGTCCGAACGGGGTGGGGTTTCTCTATGTTCGCGAGGATATCATCCCCACTTTTCCTCCCGACCGATTGGGTTGGTCGAGCACCAACGAGTTCGTCTGGTTGGAGACCATGGAAAGCGCGCCGCTACCCGACCACGCCAAGCGATTCCAATACGGCACGTTGAGCTACGAGGGGATCTATGCCCTGGATGCGGCTCTTGACTACATCAATCGAATCGGCATCGAGGTCATTGAGAAGCGCAATTTGAAACTCACAGAGTTGCTTCGCGAGCGTCTGAGCGAAAAAGGAAAAGAATTCCATACGCCGGAAGGAACCCGGGCGCCCATCCTGTCCTTCTTGGCCGAGAACGAAAAGGAGCTTGCCGCGGCACTTAGGGAAAAAGGTGTTTATGTCACCGGGAGAAGTGGGAAAGAAGGTCACATGCGGATCTCACCTCACTTCTACAACAATGAGGAAGACATCGACGTTTTCGTGCGTACTATCTGCGATGTTACCGGATGAACCTTTGAATCGCGAAGAAGGGCGAATTCCATGTTCCGTAATGGTAGAACACGACATATTTCATGGTTGATAATGGGTCAGGAAAAAACATGAACAGTCGAACGAACCTTTTCTCTTTTCTCGTTTTGGTCTCGCTGACCTGGAGCACGATTGGGTCGGCTTCACCCATTGATAGCTATCCTCGGCAACCGGGTATCGACGCGATCCACTATACGTTCCGCGTGACATTGCGTGACGACACGGACAGCATTGCTGCAGAAACGGATATTTTTATTAGATTTCGGCACGATGGGGTCACCGAGCTGGCCCTGGATCTCACGGAGATATCCGAGACCAACGACGGAAAGGGCATGACGGTATCGGAGGTCACCTCAGAGGATGGAGCCCGTCCAGTGGGAGCACGAGGCGGATCGCCTTCGCATCACCCTTTCCGATGCGCCGGAGCAAGGGGAGTTACGCAAGTTCACGGTCCGCTACGGCGGCATCCCTGCTGCGGGACTGAAGATCGGCCCGAACAAATATGAGGAGCGGACCTTCTTCAGCGTCAACTGGCCGAACAAGGCTCGGCAATGGCTGCCCATGATCGATCACCCTTACGACAAAGCCACCAGCGAGTTCATTGTGACCGCGCCGATCCACTACCAGGTCGTAGCCAACGGCCTGCTACAAGAAGAGACGGACCTAGGAGACGGACAGCGGCGGACCCACTGGAAACAGTCCGTTCCCATCCCTTCATGGCTGAACGCACTCGGGGTGGCCCGGTTTTCCTCTCGTCATTTGGGCTCCGTGAACGGCATACCCCTGCAAACCTGGATTTTCCACCAAGACCGGGAGGAAGGGATCGCCACCTTCGATGGTCCGTACGCGGCAGGCCATGACCTTCTTCATCGAGCACATCGGACCCTATCCCTATGAGAAGCTGGCCAACGTAGAAGCGGCGGGGATGGGCGGGGGCATGGAGCACGCGAGCGCCATCTTCTACGGCGCCAGGTCTGTAACCATGGAACCGGCCACCGGACTCGTCACCCACGAGATCGCGCACCAGTGGTTTGGAAACTCCGTCACGGAGAGCGACTGGGACGACGTTTGGCTTAGCGAGGGTTTCGCGACGTACCTCACCTTACTGTCTACAGAGCACTACCAGGGCCGGGACGCCTTCGTGGCCGGACTGGAGCGGAGCAGGGAAAGAGTATGGTCCGGAGAGGAGAAGGATCCCGAAGAGACGGTTGTCCACGACAACCTGTCTGACATGGGGGAGGTTCTGAGCGGACTCCAGTACCAGAAGGGAGCTTGGATCCTGCACATGCTTCGTTGGGAGATCGGGACTGAGCATTTCTGGACCGGCATCCGTGAGTACTACCGTCGCTATCGGGACAGCACCGCCTCTACGGCGGATCTGGTTCGCCTAATGGAGGAAATATCTGGACAAGAGTTGTCCTGGTTCTTCGATCAGTGGCTTCACCGCACGCCATCACCATCGCTGGAGGGAAGCTGGCGCTACGATTCGGCGTCCGGTGGGGTCGAGATCGCGCTCGAACAGACCCAGCCAGGTGCCCCTTACCGACTGAACCTGGAAATCGGAATCCGCGAAGCCGATGCGGACGTCCCTCGCGTTGAAGTGATTCGAATGACCGAAAAACAACAGCGTTTTCGTTTAGCGGTTGAGGCAGAGCCCCGGTCCGTCTCCCTGGATCCGAATACATGGGTGCTCGTCAAGGCAGATTTCCAACAACAGAACTGAGACTCGCGACCGAAAATTTTCACTACTTGATCAGCAGCACCTGGTCGTTCACCGGATAGAGCCACTCCACCCCACGGTGTGTGACGATGGCGTCATCCTCCAGCGGAATACGTGCCTTGCCGCCGCCCCACTCGGGAACCGAGGTGTAAGCAAAGAGCTCGATAGCGAGGAGATTCGTGAGCTGAATCTCGAAGGATGCGCGTCTCGGGTGGTACCAAGCGACCGACGGGCCGCTTCCGTGGCCGACGTTGCCGACGGAGTGACAGCCGATAATGACGTCGATCTTCTCCGGATCGTCGGTCGGCTGGTCGGGGCCTGGCATCACGGAAAAGCCCGCCTCCTCGAGCTTCTTGTTCAAGAAAGCCTCGGTCTCGTCGGCCCGCCGTCCCGCTTTGATGTTCGCCTTCAGAATGCCGCGCACCGCGCGCGCGTTGTCGAACGCTTTTTGAAGTCCAGGCGGAATCGTCGTCTCTCCCTCCTTCAGCACGTAGGCGAGACGCTTCAGATCCGTTAAGAAGTTCATAGTGCCGAGGCCCCAGTCGATAGCGATGAGGTCACCCCGTTGGATGATCCGGGAAGACGACACGGAAGGGTCGACGCCGGGATTTTGCAGGTATACGGACGGCATGCCAAATGAGGATTCGAGGTCGTTCTCGTGCAACTGCTCCTTCATCCACCACGCGACGTTCTCGAGCGTCGTGATACCAGGCGAGATGACTTCGTTGGAGAGTGCGCGTTCGGCAATCCTTCGTGAGAGATCGCCCAGCTGCGCGAAAGCCGCGATCTCGGATGCCACGCGGCGTGACCTGAAGTCGGAGACGAGCTTCTCGGACGAGACGAACCGGGACACGTAGGGCTCGCCTAGAATCTCGACCAATTGCTCGTAGTGGTTGTGCGTCAGGCCGTCGGCGCCGGCGATGTACTTGGAGTAATTCAAAGCGATGGTCTGAGGATCGCGCTCGGCCACGAACTCTCTCAAGTCGTAGTCGCCGGAGATGATGTCGTAGGCACCGTTTTCGTTGAGCAAGTAGTCGTCAATCTCGAGTGCCGCTCGTTCGATGCGATCGCCGCCCCGATCGGTGAAAATGTAGTAGCCGATGTCGCCCATGTAGGCGTCGCCGAGGTTGACGGCCATAGGCTCGTTGTATCCCTCGCGGCCCACGGTGATCCACATGTCGATACCGTTCTCCCTCATGACCTCGGGCAACACGAGATCAAACTTCTCGCGCCGAATCTGGTTCATGAACTCCCACCTGCGTTTGGCTTCTTGACCGTAGGCGGAAGGAAGAATCGTGACGAAAACGAGTATTAGGTACGCATACAAACGAACAGTCTTCATTATGAGTTCCTCTCGAGAGTAGCGGGACGGCTGAAATCAGTACTGCCACTTCGACGGGTCGTCACCCGCTACAACGGCGTTTTTCGAGATGTGCGCTTCGAACAATTTAAAGAGCTCAGCGCCGCGGGGCATCCAACAGTGGCCTCCACCGTCGCCGTACTCCACGACGCCGTGATAGTAAGGCTCTTTGGTGCTCTCCAAGAACTCCTCGACCAACACGACGCCGAGATTCAAGTAGGCGTTGTCCATATCTCCTGCGTACAGATGCAGTTTCCCGACGAGCTTGGGGCCGAGCCAGGACCAGTTCTCCCTCAAGTAAAGGCCAAGGTCGAATTTCTTCCACTCCTCTGCTACCTCACGATCGATTTCGCCGGTCAACCAGTTCCACATGGGCATGGGATAGCCGTCAGCACCCACGGGTGTATAAAGCGCCTCCCAAATGGCCCACTGCAATCCCGACCGGTCCTTATCTCCGATTGCGAGCTCGTAGTAACATCGGTCCTTCATCATGAAGGATATGTCCCCATCCGTGGAACGGGTTTCGGGTATTTCGACTTTCAGCCATTCGTACTCGGTGTAGTACATGTTCGGATCTTCGTAGATGTTCTGAATCTGAAATCGACGAAAGTCGATCGGGTCCGGGCAGCCGGTCCATGTCCCTCCAAAGAAATCGGGATAGTAGAGCTGATAGGCGAATGATTCCCATCCGCCCGTTGACCCGCCGGAAAGAACCCTGGCGTAGGGCTTTTTAATCATGCGGAAATTTTCTTCCAAGCGCGGAATGAGCTCGTTCATGATGGCATCCCCGTACGGGCCCACGTTGGGTGAATTGACCGCATAGGAGTCGTCGAAGTAGGGGCAAGGATGCTGAAAGGTGACCGCGATCATCCGAGGGGCGTCATCGGACAGCCAGTATTTTTGGAACTCGTAGCCTCTTCGCCCGCGAGAATCGTCCTCACCCGGATCGTCCATTCTGAATCCATGAGGTGCACGAAGGCTAAAGTGCCCCTGGATGTAGTTGACGGGATAATGGACATCCGGATGCTCGTCATAGCCTTTCGGTAACAAGATCGTGGCGCCGATGTACATCGGCTGACCCCAAAACTCCGTCAGAATATCGCTCTGGAATTTGATGCGCTTGACCCACTTCGTATCCGAGGGAATCTCGACCGGAGGGATGACATGGTTACATTCAATTTTGACAACCGAGCTCTCCCGGGGGTCGATATGCATCTTGAGCACGTCGCTGTAGAGGTTGCCCGGCGACCGGTTCCAATGTTGTCCTTCCCATTGATCCTGGTGCATCCAGAGGGTATGGCCGTCCGACCGTTTGAACTCCGTATAAACATTGATGAATCCCTGTACGAAATACTCGCCGGGCGGAATATCGCCAATGCTTCTCAGAGGGTACCCGAACGACTGGTCATCAATAACGCCCGGCTCTCCCGGTGCGAGGGAATATACATTCTGTCCCCAAATCGGCACACCGGTGTAACCGGTCTGAAAACGGAGCTCTTTGTCGTCGTTTCGAGAGATGATCGCGTATACACGTCCCGTGATAGGAACCTGAAGATTGAATTGTTGGACCGCGTCAACGACACTCTCGGGAAAGGTCACCTCGAATCTCAAATCGGTAGACGCAGCCGCGACCGTTACGCCGCCAAGTGCCCAGGCCAGGAACAATGCGCCCAGAATGATTCTGGAACAAGAAATGCGTTCGCTAATCAACATCCTTCGCCTCCTCGACGAGCCGAAAATAGCATAAATGGGTCAGGCGTGTGCGCGCTCATGAAAAGCTCAGTAAGGCAATGCCGTGTAGACAGCACTTTGCTGTAAACCTCCTCGCGCGTTGACAGGACCATCCGCGTTACGGAAGTTGACTGCCACGTCATTGCCTCCTTGGACCGGCCATGTGTGATAGACACCAAAGTGGAGAACGGCTACGGTTCCTCCCGACGTGCCGCTGTAAGCGATGTGTTGACCCTGCTCGACCCAGTCGCCCTCTTGCACAACGACGCCGTCGTGAACCAAGTGCGCATAGAAAGCAGTCGTGCCGTCTTCGTGCTCGATGAACATGTGATTGTGGTGGGCGCCGTCTCGGTCGTCGTCTGCATAGATTTCAACGACTCGCCGTACGGTCCCGGCGCACGCGGCTACGACAGGATCGCCGAAAGGGATCGTAAAGTCGTAGGCGAGCTGGTTGTCTGTGCCATGGTTTTGCGGGCCGCAGTAGGTCTGCAAGAGTGAGTAGGAGGCTCCCACGGGATAGGGAAGGATGTAAGACGAGCTTGCCGGGTCGCCAAAGACAGCTCTCTCCAAGCACTGGTCTCGTACAGATTGTCGTGGGGCGGTGGGACCTGGACTGTCGTTGCACCCCATCGGTGCGAGCGACAATGCAACTGTGACCGTTAAGACTGCAAGAAGTGAAACCGAGCGCTGGGAAATGAATAAAAGATATCTCATGCGCTCCTGCCTCCCCGCTCCTAACACCTTATGAGCCGAAAAGTGCACTCCAAACGGTATCTGAATATAACATGCTCATCGCCATGCCTAGTACGGGAAATCAGTGAGAGGCGAACCCCTGTGTCCAGTAAAAGCCGAAGGATCCGCCCGGGTAGTAACCGACCCCGAGGTCATTGAAGGCCGAGTTCATGATGTTCGCACAATGCCCGTCGCTAGACATCCACTGCGCCATCGTGGTCGCGGCGGTAGAGTTGCCCGCGGCAATGTTCTCTCCGGCCCAGGAAAAGGAGTACCCGGCGTTGGCGAAGCGGTCCCAGGGGCTTTCGCCGCTGGGATTCGTATGCGAGAAGAAATTGCGATCCACCATGTCCTTCGAGTGGACTCGTGCGGCGCACCGAAGAGCGGGTTGCATCGCGACTGGAGGAGCAGGTCCGAACACACCCTCGCTCCCGCAGTTCGCTCCTTCCGACCGTCTCTGATTCAGGATCTGCAGGATCTCTTCCTCGAGAGCCCGCCACTGCGGATTCCAGTAGCGCACGTCCTGACAGTACAGGTTATCGGTGACATCGGCCGCGACGCCGAGTCCATCTTGGGCGCCACGGTTCTCTTCGCCGATAGTCTCTATCCTTTCGGAGTTCCAGCTGGAGAGGTTCTCCCAGCCGCTCGTTTCGTCGTAGAGCCAGAGGCCCCGACCGTGTCCGAAGTTGACGACAAAACGGGTGCCCCAAGGCTCGAGGTGGATCGGCTCCCATTCGGTGAGCTGGCGCCAACCGACGGCGGAGCTGTAGTGCCACAAACCGCGACCCGCGTCGAAGGCGGCAACGAGCTTGTCGCTCCGGCCGACAACAGCGTAGGGTTGCCAACTCGTGAGTTCCGAAAAGGTTCCGTCGTAGAGCCATAGCCCGACTCCCTCGCCGAGCGAAACGACAAGTCCATCACTGAAAGTCGCAAGGTGGTTCGCCTCCAGGTGCGTGAGCTGGCTCCAAGAGGTGCCGTCGTGCATCCACAGACCGCGCGAGGCAGAGAAGGTTGCGACAATATTGTTTTGCCATACGATGAAGTCGTCCGGGTGCCAACTTGTAAGCTCGGTCCAGGAATCTGCGTCACGGGTCCAGAGACCTCGTCCCACTCCAAAGCTTGCTATCAGGCTGTCACCGTTCGTGGCCATCTGCACAGGTTCCCATTGCGCGATCTGGCTCCACGCTCCCGAGGCGTTCAGCCAGAGCCCTCTCCCGTTGTCGAACGCGGCGACGAGGTTCTCCGACCACCCGATCATGTCGTAGGGAGTCCACGTCGTTCGTATCGTCCAGGCCGTGCCATCGTGGGACCAAAGACCGCGTCCGGAACCGAATCCAGCGGCGAGTTGATCGTTCCACGAGACGACAATGTCCGGATCCCCACCCGCTCAGACTCGACCAGCTCCCGGAGGTATATCGCCAAATCCCCTCGCTTCCGAAATCGGTCGCCAGCGCGTCTGCGCCTCCAGTCTGCGCCGCAACGGAACCTGGTCCCAGGGGACCCAAAACCCCGTTGGGCCAGGTCGAGTGGGTGAATGTGAGGGCTACCACGAACACGCCCGCGTGAAGCCTTCGACGAGCGGCACGACGAGTTTGTTGACGCATAGTTGATTCCTGTCTGCGCTAGTCTTGTGGATTCTGCCGACAAGAGCTCCAAGGCTCCATGCTACCGGGGAAACGCAATGTTCAGAGTGAGAACGGGCGGGTGGAAATCCCGACAACGACGTGCGGCCCCGAACACCCAGAAGTGAGAAGTGCGATAGGTCGTGACCGCGTGCCGGGTTTAGAAGTGCTCGACGGCGTTGCGAGCAGAAATCGACATGCCCAGCCCCGTGCCGCTGTGGAGAATGGGCACCATGAGTCTGGTTCGGCTCACTTTCTCAATCCCTTCTTATCGTCCATAAGCTGGCGTCGTGCTATATTTCCCCATCAATATAGAAGGGCGCACCTGGTGGGAATCGAGTGAAGAAGAGGCAAGTCAAAAACCAGTATCGAGGGTTCAAAAAATGAAGAGTAATCGCAGGGATTTCTTGAAGAGTGCGGGAGTCGCGGGTGTGGGCTTAGGCCTGGGAGGTTGGTCTCCAATCGCTTTTGCTCGGAGCCCCGAAATACGAGACCGTCATTTGTTGCCGCCGGACATTCTGCCCGTGGTGTTCCTTAGCGGTTCCGACTTCGAGATGGGATATCAATACGGCCAGCAGGCGGCAGCCCACGTCTATCTCAACGCGAAGGCTCAATGGGCGTCGGCCTTGCAGCGTCTCAGCCACGATGAAGCCCGGAAGGGACTCAAGGCTTGCCAGTACCATATCCAAAAGCACACACCAGAAATCATCGAAATGGTAAAGGGCATGGCCGCTGGGGCAACGGCGGCTGGATACGATGTCTCCTATGAAGACGCCTTGATGATGAACTGTGTGCTGCCCAACCCGGCCAAGGCGAACTTCCCACCCGGCGCGGAACAGAAAGAACTGCCGCCACGGAAGAGTTGTTCCGTGTGCTCCGCCTGGGACAGTGCGACAAAGGACGGACGTCTTGTCGGCCTGGATACCGTTGACGGAGGCGGGGACGCTTTTCGCGCCGTAGTCATCGTGGCTTATCCCGACGACGGCCACAACTACATGTGCGGCGCCGTCGCAGGTGAGATGGGCGAACACTTCTACATCAACAACAACGGCATGTTCATCGGCAACAGCGGGGGCGGTGCCTCGCCTAGAGCAGAAGACTCCGACTACGGTCTCTGTTGGGCGAATGCACTGCCGCACATCATTCGCTTTGCCGACAACGCCGTTGAAGCCAGGGATATGATGACGTCGTTCCCGATCAACTTCCCTGAGAACTTTCATTTCGTTGACCAGCAGCACAACGCATTTGTCGTCGAAAAGACCGCCGCAATACAAGCAGTTCGCAGCTCGGGTGATTTCGGTGAGAACGACTTCCTCTTTAATACGAATACTTACATGCACAAAGATATGGGAGTCACGAAGTTTGGACCCTTCGTCAAGCAACACGGTGGATTTGATCCATACTCGTCGCCAAGAAATATGCTTTTCTGGGACATGCTCCATAACTATCATGGCAAGATCGACGTGGAGTTCATGAAGATGATTCTACGCTTTCCCGGAAATCCGCCACCAAATCCTCCAGCGGACGGATGGGATGCCAAGATCTGCCGCCCCACGAACGGCTGGGTATCGGTGAGTGTTCCCCATGCCGGCGACGAAGGTGTCGCAAACGTTTGTACCGGGCCCGCCGGTCGAGTCATCCACTCCTCGATGGCGTCAAACGGAAAGGAGATGCGGACCAATTATCAGTACATCGACGGCACGCATACCTTCTATCGGTTGAGGCTGGCCGCCGATCCCAAGGCGGTCGTAGGTCAGGCGAGGGACGACGCCAAGAACGACATCGCTACCGCTTACGCCGAATTGATGCAGCTCAACTACCGGGATACCGGCTATGCTGCGTTGGAGGACCTCTTTTCTTTGGCGAACGCAGAGTATTACCAGGGCGACATTGCATCGGACCAGGCGTTATTGAGCAGTGGGAATGACGCGCTCCAACATTTCGCGAAGGCCGCGACGAAGTATACGCGTTCCCAGGCCCACGCCAAGCAGGTGTACGAAGCACTGGTCCCGCAGCCGACCAGCCCCTCAGACCTGGGTTTGAAGCTCTTCGGCGGCGACTGGGCCAGCTGGGAAACCACTGTGAGGTAGGGAAAATTGCCGCGTCATGGAGGAGCTCGGCAAGGTGGCGCGGTGTCAGGCCGGGCCGGTTGGTACTTCGATAAAAAACGGAAATCGAGCCTAGCGGATACGACCTCGAGCCATTGATGCGGCGACTCCCACGAGACAAGAGCAAGAGAAGACGGCAAACGCGGTCCTAATGCTTTTCAGGAACAGCGCGTGATTCTCCGGTGTAACCTCGGCTCTTCCAATGTAAACCGAGAGCAGCAGCATTGCTACCCCCATGCTCAACATCATGCCGACTTGTCTCATCGTGGCGATCGTAGCCGAGGCAACTCCGTAGTAGCGATCCTCAACCGAGCTCATGACGGCGTTTGTATTCGGTGAGGAGAAAAAAGCGTAGCCCATTCCCAAAAAGGCCAAAACGGCAACGATGAGCAAAATGGGAGATTGCTGATCCAACCGCGTAAAACCCCACAGACCACCTGCGGTGAGCGCCATCCCTGCGGAAGCGAGCCAACGAGGCTCGAAGCGATCTGAAAGACGCCCCGCCAGAGGAGACAGCCCTGCCTGAACCACAGGCTGTGCCACGAGAATCAACCCGGCGTTCTGTGGACTCAATCCCCGTATGTATTGGAGGTACAAACTCAGCAGAAAGGCCACTGCAAACGTCGCACTGTAGTGGATGAGTGCGGCGAGATTGGAGAAGGCGAAAACCGTACTGTGTCGGAAGAGCTTTACGTCTAGAACCGGACAGTCAACCTTCATCTCCCAGGCGACGAAAGACACCAATGCGAGCAATCCAGACAAAATCAACCATCCCCCTGTGGCATCGGGGAGCCGAGAGAATCCATACATAATGCTGACGAGCGTGATCACATAGATGAGCGATCCTGCGCCATCGAAGGCTTCCCCTCGGGCGGAGACCCATTCGCCCTCAATCTTCCACCGGATCAACACGAGAACCAGCAGACCCAGAGGTACATTCACCAGGAAGATACTTCTCCACCCGAACTGTTCCGTGAGAAAACCTCCGATGAACGGACCAAGAGACAGCCCCAGGTAGACCGCCGCCACGTTGACCCCCAAGGCTCTTCCTCTTTGTCCCGGCGGAAAAACCGAGCTCAAGATGGCGATGCCCGTGCCGAAGATCATGGCGGCCCCGACGCCCTGGATAATCCGAAGGACAATGAGTGCCACGGCGGTTGTCGATATGGCGCACAGAAACGAGGTCGCCGAGAACATCAGGATTCCCAGGGTGAAAATCTTTTTTCGTCCCCGAATATCGGCGAGCCTTCCCATAGGGACCAAGGATGCTGCCGCCGCAATGAGATAGGCCGTGGCCACCCATGCCAACAAGACGGTGTCCATGCCCAGTTCGTCACCGATGGACGGCAGGGCGATGTTGATCGATGAGCCCATAAAGGGCGTCAGGAAAGCCGCCAAAGTGGCGACGATGAGAACGTTCTGCTGTTGGATGAGGACGGATTGGCTCACGGCGCCATTATATCGGTTCACCTTGGTTACGGACGTGCCGCAGGCGCAACCGCTCGCGTCAACGACCGTCAACTTGGCAGAGCTTAAAACCTCCAGCTTCGGGAGTGAGGACCCAGCGCTTGCACGCCAGACGTTCCAGTCGCTTGACCTCCTTCCGAGCAAGCGTGTCTTCCGCCCGAGCCTGCTCATGCTCCATCTCGGCTTGCGCTGCTCCTCGAGTGTACCCTCCCGGCCGCACCCGTACCTCTGGCGGATCCACGAAAATACACTGGTGGCACAGCGTGTCCAGCAGTTCGCGGTCGTGACTCACTAGCAGCCCCACACCGCGGAAGTGCTTCAAGGCTGACGCCAGTGCCGTACGAGCCTCGGCATCGATATGGTTGGTCGGTTCATCCACGGCGGCTACGGCTGGAGTGAGCCACAACAACGCCCCAATCTGAGCGCGCTTGCGCTCTCCGTGGCTCAACGTGTGCCACCGCTCTACCCAGTCGTCGTCGATGCCAAGTCGCCCCCGTATGGCGTGAGCTCCACCATCGCCGGCCGACGCCAGGTCTTCGAAACCTGGAGGCACCTCGTCGGTCCGTTGCGGACAGTGCAACCCGGTCCCCGGTACAAGGATTTCGCCGGCATCGGGCTGTAGCAACCCGGTCGCCAGCTTGAGCAGAGTTGTCTTACCCGCACCGTTTGCCCCCACGACCCCGGTCCATCCTCGAGTCACGTGGAGTGAGAGGCCCTCGAACAGAGGACTCGTCATCGACTCATATGAGAAACGGACATTCCGAAAACGGATCCCTGTCGTTAATTCGTTGGTCGGGTGTTGCATGCCCTGTTTGTCATCACCTAACTATGCGAAGGTCAACCGCCGGTGAGCAAGAGTCAAGAGTGCCGGGACGGGTACGCCATACGGACAAGCCTCGGCGCAATATCCGTCACAACCGCCGCACCGATCTGCCTTGGAGGTGGGCAAGTCCGCGTATTGGGTCATGGCGAACTTCTCGCAACCCTGCGCTTCGAAGTAGTGGTTGTATCGCATGACGGTGTTCACCGGTACCCCGTGGGGGCAGCGCGACTCACATAAGCCACAGGCGTGCCGGCAGTAGAGAGCTCCACATCCTCTTGCAAACGCCGAAAGAGTCTCCTCGTCCGCGTCGTTGAAGCGGCTTCCCGAAAGCCCGAGACCGAGTTTCACGTAGTCGAAATTCCTGAAAGTGAGACAGACAGTGTTGACGTTCTCGTTGCTCAAAACGAAACGAATTGCTGCCGGCCTGACCTCTTCGAAACTGTTCAGGTTGTGTTCTTTCAAGAAGCTTTGGGCTTGGGCGAATTTCTCTTCATGCTTGGGAAGTTCCCTTTGGATATAGGCAGGGATCGGCCCGCCTTCTCTTGTCACTTCCTCGATTTCCCTCTTCATTTCGTAGTATCGGCCCACCGGGTCGGTCTTCATTAATGTGGTGCCGATATTCTTCTCAGCACAAGCGGTGAGGATCTTCTCTCCAATCTCACGTGCTAGATAGTTGTAAGCAAAGAGCATGACATCGAATCGGCCGTCTTCGGCGGCTGCCAGTAGGGTGTTCTCCATGGATTCAGCCGTGGTACTTCTCCAGCTATTGCCGTGGTTTGAAATTCCCAAAAACCGCACGCGCCCTTCTTTCTTGAGCTCATCCATCGCTTCATGAAATCCAGGTGTACGAAGAGTTTCCGGTTCTTGGGCGGCATGGATCATGATGCAGTTGACGTAGTCCGTCTGTAGTCTCTCCAGGCACTTTCTCGCCCTGGCCACGATCCCCTCTTTGGATCGATCTTTCGATAAAACCAACTTGGTCGTGATGAATGCGGATTTTCGATCCCGCCTCTTCATAACCTCTCCGACATTCCTTTCGGCGCCGCCGTTCGCATACCCTTCCCCAGTGTCGATGTAGTTCACCCCGCCGTCCAGGAGGGCGCTGATGATTGAGGGCTCGGAGTAAACCAGACCGGTCCCCGCAGAAATGTCGGATACTTTGAAGCCCGTTCGTCCCAGCACACGGTATTCTTTGATTTTCGCCGTCTCGGCAGGAGCTTCGATTTTCTCTTTGCCCGTTGTTCTCCTTGGGAGCATGTGTGCTCCGACCACTCCGAGAGTCGAACCTTGCAGAAATTCTCGACGGTTGAGCGTATTTTCGTCGTTCATGTCTCTACCTCTTTGGCAGCCGCAATCTGAGTTATTGGAAACGCCACAGCGGGATCCGAAAGCTTGGCCCGGAAAACCTATCCTTCAACTCGTTCTACATTGAAGACAACCGGCCGGAAGCCATCCGTACAGCAGACAACTGACGCTTTTCTCCCTCCGAAGAAAACAGAATGTATAGAAGGACGTATATCCGCCCAGGCCCAGGAGCAGAAGTCTTTCGGTGGATTGTAAGGGCTGCTAACGGAGAATTCCTGACCAACTTCAAAGACGGGGCAAATACTACCTTCCTGACCTTCGTATTTCTTATACAAGTCCTGATAGAGCTCTTTCTTTATCACCGTAATCTTGCATTTTGCGGCGTCTGCTCGTGGGACACTGCTTGTAGTCTTGGCAGCAACCTCTCCTGCGTATGCGGCAGCAGATACTCCGGCGGCACAGCCTAGAAACTCTCTTCTCTTCATTTTTGACCTCCTGTCATTTTCCGCAGAACCCGATTCACCCTATCGCGGATGATTATAGGAGATCTTAGATGAGCTTCAATTATCAATTCGCGGTCTACCACCTTTGAAAAACGGAGATATTTGACGGTCAATTTTGGGGTGGATACACTGCCCAACGCCCATCCGTCCTAGTTGCTCGTTTTGCATTAGCAAAGGAAACTCGAATGAAACTCAAATTGTCGGGTCTTTTCTTCGTCGGCATTGCCTGGCTCTCCATTCCCGCTTGTACTCCGGGCGGCGACAAAACAGAAGCGGTCGTGAGCGATAGCTACGAGGACTTGATCAGTCTGTTCCGAGAGTGGCGTGAGTTCCAGAAGCCTGAGGTCATCGACGGCGTCCCCGACTACTCGGCCACGGCGATGGCAAAACAAAGACGCGAGCTCCCGAGCTATGTCGATCGGCTGGCGGCGATCCATCCCGCAACCTGGCCGGTCTCCCAGCAGGTGGACTACCAATTGGTTCGCGCGGAAATGAACGGGCTCGACTTCGATCATCGCATCCTTCGTCCCTGGTCACGCAATCCATGCTTTTATGTCGTCGTCTCAGACTCGGAGCCCGATGTGCCGGCCCGAGAAGGACCGGAGATGTACGGATCGATTCTCGTTCCTGAATTTCCTTTGCCGAGTGAAGATGTCGCCGGTTTTCGGGAGAAACTGAAAAAGATCCCAGCAATCCTCGAGCAGGCGAAAGGGAATCTCGTCGAGGATGCAAAAGACCTCTGGTGGTTGGGGATCCGGGTGAAAAAGAATGAGAGCGAAATCCTGGACAACCTGGCCCTGCGCTTGGCCGAGCATCATCCGGATCTCGTTGCCGACGCCGAAAGAGCGAAGGTGGCAGTGGACGGTTTCGGCGCCTGGCTCGAGGAAAAGCAGGCCGCGATGACCGCATCCTCCGGCATCGGAGTCGATAACTTCAACTGGTACATGAAGAATGTCCATCTGGTTCCCTACACTTGGCAGGATCAACTGGTCCTGATCGAGCGAGAGCTCGAGCGGGCGATGGCCTTTCTGAAGCTGGAAGAAAACCGGAATCGAAAGCTCCCTCAGCTCGTACTTGCGACGAGTGAGGAGGAGTACGAGCGCCGGTTCTTCGAGACGGCAGATGAAATCATGGGATTCTTACGTCAAGAGGAATTCTTCACGGTTCCCGACACTCTGCACGTCAGCCTCGATCCTGGCTCTTTCGTTCCTCCTACCCGGATTCGTGACTTCTTTTTGCAGGTCGAGTATCGCGACTCCCTGCCGCTGCGTTGTCACGGCACGCACACCTTCGACAGGTTGAGAGAAGCTGGCAACCGCCATCCGATCCGGGGACTGCCTCTCCTATACAACATATGGGACGGGAGGGCAGAGGGATTGGCGACCGGTTTTGAAGAGATGATGGTACAAGCGGGCTTGTTCGAAAAGCAGCCCCGGGCCCGGGAGCTCGTATACATCTTGCTGGCGAACCGTGCCGCGCGAGCCATCGGAGACCTCAAGTTGCATAGCAACGAGTTTAACCTGGAGGAGGCCGTTGATTTCTCCGTGAAACGGACACCTTACGGTTGGCTCTCCCGGGAGGGGAATACCGTTTGGACGGACATGAGAATCTATCTGCACCAGCCAGGCTATGGAGCGAGCTACATCATAGGCAAGGTCGAGCTGGACAAATTGATCTCCGTTCGGTCTTGGCAACTGGATGACGAGTTCAGCCTCCGGCGGTTCATGGATGATTTCTTCGCGACCGGAATGATCCCCATGTCGCTGATCCGGTGGGAGATGACCGGCCTGGAGGACGAGGTTAAGAAGTTGTGGTGAATCGCTGAGACGTGTTTTCGCGGACCAAGCTACCTAAGAGGATCCATAGAATCCGGCGAGGAACTGCAAATCTGTTCGAGCTTTGCCGTCGCGATCGTCGAGCTTTCGAAGCAGTCGCAGGCCTTCTTCAGACGAACCCGTTGCTGCCCGCGCACGAAAACGTATCTCCGCATCGAATTCTGCGAGAGCCGCCGTGGAAAGCTCTTCGATCAGTTTTTTGATGCTGATATTGCGGCTCTTTGCCAACTTGCGAAGGCGCTCGTGTTTGTCATCGGGTAACCGAACCGTCAGTGTACCCATTAGTCCCTGATGAGTGAAATTGAATGCAAAAAGTAAACAATTTTCCGGGAGCTGACGGCTGATGGCTGACAGCTGATAGCTCGCGGCAAGCCGCGATAACCCTTTTGGTTGCGGCTCTGCCGCGTCAGGGGCTTAAGACTCCGTTCCAGACACTTTTGAATGATAGCCCGACTAGCTCCTGCTCCACGGCCAATCAAGGACGAAAAGAAAACATTGGAGTCCATGAGATTTTTGTGACCTTTTCCTCGAAAACGACGACTCTCATGTTGAGCCTCAAAAGGAGCAAGCCAATGAAGGCTAAGACGAAGGTCGAGGCAGCAGGATTTAACAGCAGAGGAACAATTTCCGGGAGGTGACCCTTTTTCAGTCGAATTCTCGCGTTGGTAGATAGAGAAGCAAGGTTTCAAAGAAAAGGAAGAATGGAGGGCGTCATGAAAGAACAGAACGAAACAGCCGAAGTCGTCGAATTGACCGTCGAAGAGCTCGAAGAGAGGACCGCACCTGGGATAGTAATTGTCATTTATTAGAGACGAATTCCTCGAAGGGGCCGGGTTTTGACGACAAAAGGGCGAGCAGCCGAGACTGCTGGCCCTTTTGGTCATCTGGAAAAGTGATCGAGACTGCGAAATCGTCAGTCGTAACGCAGCACAGTCATCGGATCGACGCGCGTGGCCCGTCGGGTCGGGACTACGATCGCCGCAGACGTGACAAGAAGGATCGTCAAGATGACCACGGAAAAGGTGAGCGGATCTTTAGTGCTCACCCCGTAGACTTGGCTTTCGAGGAAACGAGAAACCCCCAGCGAGCCCAAGAGCCCTACTGCGACTCCCGCGTAGACCGGAGCTATGGCTTGCCGGACGGTCATCTTCAAGACTTCTTTCCGAGTAGCACCCAGCGCCATACGGATGCCGACCTCACGAGATCTCTGGCTGACAACATGACTGACGACGCCGAAGATACCAACGCCGGCCAGCAGGAGGGCGAACGAAGCAAAGAGGCCGGCCAAGGTCATGGTGAACCGACGTCTGCCGAGGGAGTCGTCAACGATCGCTTCCACCGTTTGTGCGTTCGAGGCCGGTAGATTCGGATCAATCGAGCCCACCGACTCGCGAATCCGCTCGAAGGTCGATCCGGCGTGGGTCTCAGTGCGGACCACCAAGTTTGCGAATCGGAAGGGCGCCTGCCAAATAGAGAAATAGGTTTCAGGCCCCGCTTCGGTCTCTAGACAATCGTGTCGAACGTCGCCGACGACACCGATAATCGTGTACCACTCCCGCTGGGATCCGGAGCCCAACGCGACACGCCGACCTAAAGGATCCTCTCCCGAAAAGAAGCGCGATGCGAAGGACTGATTGACCACGAGTGTCGACTGAGTGTCGGCCTCACGCATCAAGCGTCCTCGGATGAGCGGGATCTTCATGGTTTCAAAGTAGCCCGAGTCGGCGATTCGTGTCAGCGTTTCGGGACGGATGTCGGATCCGAGTGAGGAGCGTCCTTCGATCTCGACTTGCATGGGCAAACCGATACCGGCCAGAGGCATGGGCTGAATGGTCCCGGCGGATACGACCCCCGGGAGAGTTCCAACTTTTTGCAGGAGCTCCTGCCAGAAGGTCTTTATCTTTTGCTCGTTGCCATAGTCCGTCTCAGGAAGCTCGATCTCGACGGTGAGAGCGTTCTCCGAGGTGAATCCGGGATTCACATCGGTGAGCGATAAAAAGCTACGAAGGAGTAAGGAGGCTCCGAGCAGCAGGACAAGAGCCAATGCAACCTCGGTCGCCACGAGAGCATGTCGGATTCTTACGGAGCGCGAGCCTCTGGCCGAGCACCGCCCATTTTCTTTGAGATGCGCCGCTGTCGAGGAACGACTCACCTGTAACGCCGGAATGATTCCCGCGGCAAGGCCTGTGACGACGGATACGAGAAGGGTGAACAAGAAGACGTTGAGATTCACTTCGGACTCAGCCGACTGAGGGAAGTGACTGGCGAAAAACTTGCCGAGTGCTTCGGTCACCCAGAGCGTTGTGATGAGACCGAGGCCTCCTCCGAGAACGGCTAAGGTCAAGCTTTCGGTCAAAAACTGACGTAGAATTCGCGCCCGGCTCGCCCCTAGAGATTGACGAATGGCGACCTCCGTGTGACGGGCCGCACCCGAGGAAAGAAGGAGTGCGGAAACATTCGTGATTGCGATGGCCAGGACCATCGTGACGGCTGCCATTAGAACGAACAAGGCAGGCCCTGCTATTCGAGCCATTCTTCCTTCGAGCGTTTCGAGCTCCGCGCCCCAACCGGTGTTGGTTTCCGGGTACTCCTGCTCGAGCTGTGATGCAATTCGATCCATGTCGGCTCCGGCTTCCGACAACGACACGCCACGATCGAGGCGCCCGTAGACGCCCAGCCATCTGAAGTCACGCGGCCAGTCGTCGTGTACCAAAGCGAGAGGTGCCCAAATGTCCGGCGTTCCCGGGAGGCGCAGGGACTCGGGCGCGACGCCCACAATCACATGGGATTCGCGATCGAGAATCAGAGACTTTCCAATGATCTCGGGATCGCCCCCGAATCGCTCCTTCCAGAAAGCGTGAGAGAGTACGGCGACCTTGGGACCTCCCGGTTGGTCCTCCTCACTTAAAAACCCGCGCCCGATGGCCGGAGCGATCCCCAAGGTTCGGAAGAAATCATCCGACACCCGCATGGCCGCGATTCTGGCGGGAGGACCGTTTTCAGTAATTGTCATCGAGATCCATTGGTAGGCGGCCAGCGCCTCGAAGCTCTCGTTGCGGTCACGCCAATCCCGGAAGTTCTGCGGCGATACGAAGCCCCAGTGCGAGCTCGTCTCGGGATGGGCCTCCTCGATGACGATTAATCGTTCGGGCTCGGGAAGGGGAACGGGGTGAAGGAGCGCACGGTTGACAACGCTGAAGATCGCCGAGGTCGTACCGATGCCTAGTCCCAGTGTAAGAATAATGAGTGTGCTGAAACGGGGTCGATGGACCAGTGTCTGTAGCGCCCGCCGCATGTCGTGGAGCATACGGATTACGAGTAGCAAAGGCCGTGCCAAGGTCGTCAGTATAGAATTTGTTTCTAAGTCGAGTCAGACCAAGGATATGCACAACCTCCCCTAACCAAGAATCGGTTGTGGGTGTTCGCCTTAGAGACGGTGGGATCCCGCTGGCAAACAGTGCTATCTACTTATGAATCTGACCGAACAGCACGCTGCCCTCTCCTCGTTCTTCGATCAGTTTCTGGAGGTGGGCGAGTAACGCATCGCGTCTTTTCAAGATTGCTTTGATTTGGCCGTCTCTCAAAAGGTTCGTTTTACGATCCTCGAATGGCGCCGATTTGAGGTGGGCATCCAGGGATTCCCGCGTGAGGTACTTGAGTTGCTCGACGAGCCTTCGATCAAAAGATACCGGGAGTTTTTTTGGCATCTTGAGCATTTTTGTGCTCGAGGTAAAGGCTCGGGAGTGGTCGATGAGAATGATGTGAAAGTCCGGGCAGACAAAGAAATTCTGCGCGTTCCGATCCTCGTTGTTGACCAGAACATCGAACATCTTCATACGGGATAACTCGTAACTCCAACTTGCTGTCCGCGGTGTCTTGTCTTGCACGTCCCGGTAGAATGGGCAGTCTTCGACCCAGTGTTGAAGCGAGCCTTTGTTGTTGTCGGCAGGTACTTTGCTGATGCGCTTCACCACGGTTGGGGGAACCATATTGAGGCCGAGCATTTTGTCCAGCTCGTAAGCGGCGACTTCAGCTTGGTAGCTCTCCCAGTATCCGGAGTAACGGCCTTGCTTGATGGGTTTGTAGGCTGCGTAAAACTCCTTGCCGCCATTCGAGAGCGAGATTCTCCAAGGATTGGTAACCCCGTGGCCGATAGGCTCGAAGTCTTTGACCTCTGCCTCTCTGAGGAGATCTTCCACTTCCACATTGCGGCCCAGCCAGGTTTTGTATCGGCAAAGGCTGGGATCTTCTTGGGCTTCGACGAAAACGACCGTGGCCGCGAAGAGGATAGTCAGCAGAGGGATTTGGCGTCTCATGATTTGGCCTCCCTTGCGTTTGCCCGCGCCCGCTGATTCGAATACCAAGCGCGGATGTTTCATGTCAATTCTTTGGGACGAGGCGTTTGACCTCATCGAACCAGTTGAGAACAACCTGCAACTCGTTTGGCCGGGATTCCCCCTCACCGCGGATCATGACGAACCGCTTACCGTCGGGGGCGAGGTCGTAACATCGGGGATTGGTCGAAGGACTGCTGAGATACTGCCCCTCGAAAAGCAAGCGGGGTGTTCCGACAGACAGCGCAGGATAGGTCGTGATACTGGTGGCCATCATGCGGTTTCCGTTCCGGTAGTAAAGGGTTCGCCCATCCGGCGCCCACACCGGTGCCGTTCCGCTGTCCGTGGACACTTGTTGCCTTCCCCCGGGTTGCGGGTAACGTGTAACATAAACAGTCGAGATATCTGAACCAGGGCTGGAAATGTAGGCCAGCCAGCGGCCATCGGGTGAAAGCGCCGGTTGAGCCTGGTGTTCCCTTGGGTCGAGGACGGTCCGCGAGCTTCCATCCGCCAGGGACAGCTCAAAAATCCCCCAACCGTTGGTGCGAGGTTCATCTCTATCCGAGTAGAGAAGACGCTCTCCGTCCGCTGACCAGGTATCGGGAAACTGGTAGCCGGGGCCCTTAGTCAGTCGCTCCGCCTCGCCACTTCCGTCGGTGGCGATAGCGAAAAGGTTCAGGCGCTCCCTGGGTGCGGTGGCGTTGATGAAAAAACTCGTGCCGGTCGGGCTCCATTCAATACCTCCAAAGGGTCGAAACACAGTTCCCAATGGACTCTCGAACCGAGAAGTGACGAGGCTCAACCGCTCGTGCTCGAGCTCGTACACGTGAATCTCGCAGGCTATCCCAACTTTCGCAACGGAAACCGCGAGGTGTTGGCCATCGGGGGAGAACCGAGCCTGAAAGTAGGGCAGCGGCGGAGCTGCGATCGGTTCCGCCTTTCCTTCAAGGTCCACGAGAAACAACCGATGATCGACAGGAGGCCTAGGTACGTAAACGAGTGTTCCGCCGTCGGAAAATGTGAAGTGGGCCGAGCCGGGTCCGCCCGAATCCACCCGGACCCCGCTCTGAACGACAATCGCCGAACCGCTCACATCCATGCGGTCCAGATCGAACCGCACGGCATAGAGCGTATCCTCTCGAGCGTAAATGAGATGACCTGTGGGCGCGTAGCGTGCGTAACTGGCGTTGAGCAAGAATTGGCGTTCACCGGTCTCGAAGGACTGCGCTACGATGCTGGAGTCGTCGTAATTGGCCCCGGTCACGATGGAAAAAAGGACGCCCTTTCCGCTGGGCAGCACGTCCGGCCAGCGATGGCTCATTTCGCCCTTGTCCGGATCGAGAGTGGTGAGAACTTCGGGAGTGCCTCCAGCAGCCGAAACCTTCATGAGGCCCGAATAGAGCTCTGCAAAGACGATGTGGTCGTCGGGTCCCCAGCTCGCGCCACGACGTGCTTTAATGTCGCAGAGCTCATGAGCTCCCGCGCCACCGAGACGCACTTTCTTGAGCTTACCGTCCGCCGAGAAACCGACCCACTGTCCATCCGGTGAGAAGAACGGAGCCATCGCGCGCTCGGTCCCGGGAATCGGCGTCACCTCATTCTCCGCCAACTCTCTGAGGTACAGTTGCAGCCGGCCGTCTTCAGACGCTTTGTACACCAATCGAGTGCCATCGGGTGACAGTGCCACAAAAGGTCTGAGATCCTTCGGCAGGACCTGCCCTGCGGGTAAATTGAAACTCATCCGAACGAGACGCGGTGGTGTCTCAGCGGGATCGGTACGCCAGGGAGACCAGAGGACAACGCCGGTTAGAATCGCCATGAGCGCAAAGAGAATCCAAGGGAGGGCGCTCCGCCGATAACTCGGGGGAGCAACAACTTCCATGGGCTCGCTGAGCGCTTCGTCGATCTCGAGTCGCGCGTCCCCTATATCCCGCAGGCGATGTTCGACATCTTTCTTGAGGCATCGACGCAGCAAACTGCGGACGAGCGGCGGTGTTTTGTTCGGCAATGCGCTCCAGTCGGGCTCCCGCTCGAGAATCTTGGCGATCGTGTCCGAAACCGTCTCCCCGAGAAAGGCCACCTTGCCCGTGAGCGCTTCGTAGAAAACGCAGCCGAAGGACCAGATGTCGGTTCGCTTGTCTAGATTCTTGCCACGTGCCTGCTCGGGGCTCATGTAGGGTGCGGTGCCTAGAAGGACACCGGTTTCCGTGGCATCTCTCGTGATAGTAGGCGACTCCGACAGTTCCTGGGGGGGAATATCCCTAGCCATCGCCTTTGCCAAGCCAAAATCCAATACCTTGATCTTCCCCTCGGGCGTCACCTTGATGTTGGCAGGTTTCAGATCCCGGTGGATGATGCCCTTCTTGTGTGCCGACTCTAGACCTTCAGCGATTTGCTCGAAGAGTGGGAGAGCTTCGTCGACGGGAATAGGACCTTTGGCTATACGTTCGGCCAGTGTCTCTCCCGGTACGAGCTCCAGCACCAGGAAGTGGGTGCCCTCCGACTCTTGGAGATCGAATAGCGTGGCAATGTTGGGATGATTGAGCGATGCGAGGAGTCGAGCCTCACGTTCGAATCGAGCGAGGCGTTCTTCGTTCTCGGCAAAAGCGGCAGGGAGTACTTTGATAGCGACTTCGCGACCCAGCTTGGTGTCCCGGGCCTTATATACCTTACCCATGCCGCCCGCACCGATGGGCGCAAGGATCTCGTACAGACCGAGCTTGGTGTTGGGAGTGAGAGACATCTTCAGTCCTCACATCGTTCCGCCCTGGTTTCCGCCCCGGTTCAGCTCTTCGAGGCCCTCGCTGTGGGAGGGAGTCCGACCTCCCACTGAGACCCCCATTGAATAGAGTGAGGATAGTCCTTTTCAGAGGGGGAAGTCAATGAGGAGACTTTTTTTCTTTCTATTCAAGGAAGGTGAGATGTTGCGAAATATACCAAATGAAAAAAAGGCGCGCGTCCAAAACGCAACTACTTTTGCGGGTAAATTCCAGGATGATTATCCTTGAGCCAAGTAATAACCTCGGCCTTGAATTCTCTAACCGCTCAACGCTATGTTGTATCGCCAATCCGTCGAGATTTCTTTTCTGGAAGCATCAGCTAAATCCCGTTCCACTAGATCCAGAGTACCGGCGACTTCTTGTGCACTCGTTTTATGTTCGCGCAGCCAACCGTGTTCCTTCCAAAGCTCAAGACTCATCTGCATCCCCGATGAGATTGATCTTTGACCCTTCAAGTACCCGAGTCAAGAAATGATCGTTCTGTTCTTTTCTGTGGTTAAATTCATCCGATGTGAATTGCGAAACATTTATTAGCCTGCCGATCTCGTTTTGCACGTCTCCCAGCAGCTCAGCTAGTTTGAGTCCAGAGAGTTCTGTCACAATAAAAAGATCCACATCACTATCGTTTCCATAGTCCCCCGACGCAAATGATCCATAAATGAAAGCTCGCTCGATCGCTTGCTCGACCGATCGGAGGGCTTGTTTCAACAATGTCGCTATTCCTACAGTTTTGATGATTATCCCTTTAATCTCTCGCTGAATCGGGCATAAAGGATCAAGCTGATAACGGTGCTGATTGCCTGCTACTTCTCTTTTCAGAATCCCTGCCGAGAGGAGATTTTTGAGCTCCTTCTCGACTCCCCTCAAGGAAAATCCTGCTCGTCTGCTCAGCTCATTTATGTTGAATGCGCTCTCGGGGTCAAGAACCAGGATTCTCAGGAGCTCAACGCGGATTTTGGATGAGAAGAGCCTGTGGATGTCTGCCATTTTTGCGTCCATATACTATAGGTAGTCGTTCATATACCATTAGTATATGTTTGTCGCTTGCTATGTCAAGGTTTATCTAAGAGCTCCGCAAAACCCTGTCCCGCCCGATCTTATTGGATTTTCGAGTTCTGTGGCTCCATCTGATGGCATGATTCATTGCCTCAAGTGGCAGCCTGTAGTTTTGAAGGAGATAACCTCGTTAGCCGCGAAGGGCGTGTGGTCTTACTACAGCCTTTTCAATATTGTTTCCTCCCGACTAAAGACCCCTAGTCTATCGTTCAAGCCGACTTCGCTTCGCCACACGGATGATGGCTTCAACGCTCCGCTCCACGTCATCTCCCGTCGTCTTCCACGATGAAACGCTGATGCGCATGGCGACCCGGCCTTGCCACTCGGTAACGCCACACCAGCAGGTGCCTTCTTCCTGAACCGCTTTGATGACGCGCCGGGTTTGTTCACTGTCTCCAAAGGTGACGAGCACTTGATTCAGCACGACGTCATTGAGTATTTCGTAACCGGCTTCGCGAAGCCTCCTCGCGAAACGAATGGCATGTTTGCAGCAACGGTCGATCAGTTCGGCAAGCCCGGAACGGCCAAGAGAGTAAAGGGCCGCCCAGGTCTCGACACCTCGGGCGCGCCGAGAGGGCTCGGGCACGTAATCACCGGGTTCCCGTTCACTCGATGCGGGAAGATAGGCGGCACGAAGAGCCATTGCGGCTTTTACCGTCTCGGCCTCACGAACCAGGATCAGTCCGCTGTCATAGGGGACGTTCAACCATTTGTGGAGATCCGTGGCGATGGAGTCCACCTCCGCAATGCCCTTCGTCAATTCTGTTTTGTTTGGTGACGCTGCGGCCCACAAACCAAAAGCTCCATCGACGTGGATCCAGGCGCCAGCCTCTCGGGCCTGGGGAACGATCTCCGTGATGGGATCGAAAGCGCCGGTATTGACGTTGCCTGCTTGTAGGCAAACGATAGCCGGGCCGTTCAAGTTTCTTGGGAAGGCGTTTGGTTTCATACGCCCTTGATCATCGACGGGTACTCGCACCACACGTTCAGAGCCTAGGCCGAGCATGGCTAGTGCGTGGTGCAATGTGGAGTGAGCTTCGTCACCCACCACCACGGCAATAGGAGGCGCTCCAAAAAGACCCTGGGCTTCGACATCCCAGCCTGCCTTCTCGAGGACCACGTGACGGCCCGCAGAAAGTCCAGTGAAATTACCCATGGTTGTTCCGGTGACGAAACCACCGCCCCAGCTCGCCGGAAGACCCAAAGCTTCGTTAATCCATCGCAAGGATACTTTCTCCACAGCAGCGGCGATGGGTGAGCTAGCGATGAAGCCCGCGTTTTGATCCCACGCTCCGGCGAGCCAGTTGGCCGCCAACGATGCTGGGAGCGTTCCGCCGATGACGAAACCAAAATATCGTCCGCCGGCGCTGGCCACCGTCGCCGGAGAACCCACGTCGTCGAGGAGAGCGATGACGTCTTTCGGAGATGTAGGCTCGTCGGGAAAGGGCTGGTCGAGCTCGTCGAGGCGCGCCACTGCGTCGAATGGGGCGTCCACGGTTCGAGCATCGAGCTTTGCCAGATAACGAACCGCTCGTTCTGTAGTCCGTTCTAGAAGGTCTTTCATGAGTTCTTCCATTTGACTTCAAGATCTTGAATGAGTCCGCACTCTTGCGTTAACTTGCCACCGACATTGTGTACTATAGCGGAGAAACCGAAGCATTCAACGGATTTGAAAAACTCATCAAAACCTCGGTCCTTCGACGGGTTCCGCGAGAGCTCGAGTGCTTAAACCCATGTTCATGGGGCGTCCGTTGAACATTGAACATCGGTGGTCGTGCGTTCACACGCGCAACAAACGAAGACGCCAGCTGAGCCCAATCGGTTACATTCGGCGTTAGACGTCGGATGCTCTATTTGAGCTGAGTCGATGCGTCGAGGTGGCCCGGGCCTATTTGACTCGTAGCACGAAGAAAAGGTCCGCCGGCAGGAAGGTCTCAGTCCGTACCAACTCGAAGCCGGCTTGCGCCGCCTCTTGACGCATCCGTTCGGGTGAAACGCCGTGGTCACTCCCGCCCGGACCGCGAACCGGGTCCGGTTCGACGAGAACAACGGTGCCGCCGGGCTTCAACGCTGGTAGAAGGTTTTTCAAAACGGCGACCGGTTGGTCCATGAAGTGGTAGGTCCAAACCATGAAAGCTATGTCGAGCGTTGCCTTGGGAAAGAGCGGATCATCGACTTTACCGATAATCGTCTTCACATTATCGATACCGGCGAGCCGGCATCGCTCGTTTAGATACTCCAGGCCCTCGACGTCGATGTCATTGGCGAGGATCTTTCCGCCTGATCCTACCCGGCGCGCCAAATGTACGGTGAAACGTCCGCGTCCGGCGCCGACTTCGCCGACAACCATGCCGGGTTCGATACCGGCAGCATCCATGACTTCCTCAGGAGGCTGTTTTTCGAAGGTCTTCTTTTCCCATTCCTCGATCGACTGCTCTTGGTCGGTTGCAGGCGTGGCGCTCCCGGCCAGCAAGAATCCCAAGACGATGGCAAGCACAGACATCAATGCCTCCTTTGGATCCTCCCTCCCTTTCAGTAAGCGCAGTAATTATGAGGGGATCAAAGGAAACTGCCAAAGCCCAATTCTCCGTCATTATTACGATTTCGGAGAAACATCGTCGTCTCCTCGGGAGTCTTTCTGACATAACTTCTATACTGCAGAGGCGGCCGGAACCCGGCCTGCAATCTGGATGTTTAGCCGGTATAATGTGAGGATTATGCGTTGGTATTTTAGTGAAAAGCATCTAATTTCGTCGATTCTTTGCGCCATCTTCCTAGTACCAATGGCCCAGGCGGCCGATTGGCCTCAGTTCCGTGGCCCGAACCGCGACAATATGTCGAAGGAGACCGGGTTGCTGCGCGAATGGCCCGCCGGAGGCCCAGAGGTCCTCTGGTCCGTCAACGTGGGGCCCGGCTATGCGGCGGCGGCCATCGTGGGCGACCACGTCTATTTCAACGACTACGACAAAGAGGCGAGCGAATGGCTCGTGCGCTGTCTCACGCTCGCGGATGGCAAGGAGCTCTGGCGCTTCAAAGAAAAAAGACGGATCCGTCCCAACCATGCCATCACCCGAACGGTTCCGGCGGTGGACGGCAAGTACGTATTTACGATCGATCCCAAGGCGGTCTTTCACTGTCTGGATGCTAAGACCGGAGAGGAGCTTTGGCGCAAGAATCTAGTCCAGGAGTACAAGGCCAAGATCCCGCCCTGGTACAACGGGCAGAATCCGCTGATGGAGAAGGACCGTATCATCATCGCTACCGGTGGTGATGCTCTCCTGATGGCTTTGGACAAAGCGACGGGCAACGAGATCTGGCGGTCACCCAATCCCGGCAATGATCTGATGACCCACGCCTCTCCGATGCCGGCAACTTTGGGTGGGGTTAAACAGTATCTTTACTCCACACTCAAGGGTGTGCTGGGCGTTTCGGCCGAAGATGGAACGATCCTTTGGTCGGCTCCGTTCAAGTACAACGTGGCTGTAGCCCCCTCGCCCCTCGCCGTCGATAACGAGCTCGTTTTCATCACCGCGGGTTACGACTCCGGCAGCGCAATGTTCCGTGTCACCCCGGACGGTGACGGATTCAAAGCCGAGAAGGTCTTCGAGTTGACGTCGGTGCAGTGGAACTCCGAGGTTCACACTCCAATCATGTTCGAAGATCACATGTTCGCCGTAGGCCGGGTGCGCCGGGGACTGTTCTCGTGTCTCAATAAGAACGGTGAGATCGTTTGGGACAGCCGCGGGAAGGCGGCCTTCGGCTTGGGCAGCTTCCTTTTCGCGGACGGCATGTTCTTCATTCTCGAGGGCAAGACCGGGATGCTGCGGCTCGTCGAAGCCAACACGACCGAGTATCGGGAGCTCGCGAATGCGCAGATCCTGGGTGGTCATGACGTCTGGGGACCCATGGCTCTCTCGAATGGAAAGCTCGTGCTACGTGATCTGACGAGAATGGTTGCCATCCAGGTCGGCAAGTAGTTACGCGGAAACGTTTCCGCTGAGGTGTCACGTGAAATATCGACAAGAGCGCGTGTTCGCCGGTAAAGGCCCCGAGCCTCATCAGTTCACTGCGACGCTCCGCGGCCTCACGGTAGAAGGCGACAAGGTCTATGCCGTCGGAGATTCCGAGGTCAAGGCCTTCGACTCGAGCGGTGTGTTGAGCGACCACTGGTCCACGAGCCGCCCGGGCTACAGTGTTGCAACCGATAACGATCAAGTCTTCGTCGGACAGGAAGGCCAACTGGAGATTTTCGACAAGGCTCACAAACTCTTGGACACCTGGAGCGATTCGGAGAAACTCGGTTTGGTAACCGCCATCGATCACCTTCCGGAACATGTACTGGTTGCCGATTCCAGAGACCGATGCATCCGTCGTTTCGACCGAGAGGGAAATTTCCTCAACAACATCGGTAAAGAAAACCGAAGGCACGGATTCCTGATTCCCAACGGTGCGGTTGATTTTGCCGTGGACGAGGCGGGAATCATCCACGCCGCGAATCCAGGCAAGCATCGCATCGAACGCTACACGCCGGAAGGTGAGCTACTCGGGCACTTCGGCCGATTCGATGGTCGGGACCCCGAGGGCTTTCCGGGTTGCTGCAATCCGACGAATGTGACGGTGACGGATAAAGGCTTTGTCTACGTAACCGAGAAAGCCGAGCCGCGCGCGAAGGTCTATGACGCCGAAGGACGACTTCTCGCTGTCATTGCCACGGATGTGTTCGATCTCAACTGCAAGAACATGGACATTGCAGTCGACTCGAAGGACCGCGTGTACGTTGCCGAAACGGAGCATCTGGAGATCCATCAGTTCGTTCCCGAAGCAGGTGAGGGCCAGCCATGAAGCCAACCACTAAGAAAGACAAAGACAAAACAACGAGACGGGAGTTTATTGGGCATGCCGTCCGGGGCGCGACCGTTGTGGGCCTGGGCGGGGCCGCCGCGTTCCTCACCCTCAAGACGAAAAAGATCTACGCTTGGAACGTCGACACGGCGAAGTGCGTCAACAGTCGTCTCGGTGCGCTCGGGGTCGATGTCTGCGAGCTATGTTCGACGGAGTGTGTCCTGACTTTGTCCGCCGTGCGCGCCGTCAATGAGTTCTCCAAGTGCGGTCGTTGCTATATTTGCCCCGCTTACTTCGACATCACGAGCGCCGTGGACGAAAACGGTTTACCCAGCCAGAAGCTTTGTCCGCGCGATGCGATCGAACGAAAGCCCATCGGTTACATCGACCCCGATGATCCGGCGAACAACTTCTATGACTACATCATCGACGAGACAAAGTGTAACGGCTGTGGTCGGTGTGTCATGGGGTGCAAGGAGCCTGCCGGTCTCGGCTCGATCAAGCTCGAAGTGAGGCACGACACCTGTGTGGATTGCAACCGTTGTTCTATCTCGATCGCCTGCCCGGACGAGGCCTATTTCCAAGATTCCATCGAGCCACCGCCCGAGCCCTAGTATTCGCGAGAAAGCCGAGCGTTCATCTTGATTCTCCCACGCACTCTCATCATCGCGCTCTTGTTCGTTGGCTTGGCTCCTTCTTTTGCAGCCGCCCAATCCTACGAGCAACAGTACTCGCGGCCTGTCGATGTGGCCCCTTCCGAAGAAGATATCGGCGAGGGCTATGTCTTGCCGCCCGTCCAGCGTCCGCTTCCACGGTCGTTTTGGATGGAGGCCCTGGACGTGACGCTTCTGGTCATCGCCTTGGGCCTGAGTACCTGGATCGTACTGGCACGGCGGAATCGCAACTGGCTCGTGGCGCTCACCGTCGCCTGCGTCGCTTATTTCGGTTTCTATCGAGACGGCTGTGTGTGTCCCATCGGTGCCATTCAAAACGTCACGGTGGCTTTCATCGATCCGCGCTACTCCGTGACCTACGCCGTAATCGCTTTTTTCACGCTGCCGCTTATCCTGGCCGTCTTTTTCGGGCGCGTCTTCTGCGGCGGTGTGTGTCCCCTGGGTGCGATCCAGGAACTGGTCGTGCTCAAGCCCATACAGGTGCCGAAGCCGGTCGACCGCGTTCTCGGATCGATCAAGTGGACTTATCTTGTGGCTGCAATTCTCTTTGCGATTCTTCCTGCGATGAATCGCGAATTCCTTATCTGTCGCTTCGATCCCTTCGTGGGCTTCTTTCGCGGTGACGGGCCGGCGCACATGTTGTTGATCGGCGGGGCGTTTTTGTTGGTGGGAATGTTCGTAGGAAGGCCTTTCTGCCGTTGGTTCTGTCCCTACGGCGTCTTGCTGTCGATCGTTTCACGGATTTCCTGGACGGGCGTGACGATCACGCCCGACAAAGAGCTCGACTGCGGTTTGTGCATCGAAGCCTGTCCTTACGGGGCCATTGAGGACATGCGCGCCGTTCGCTCTTCTTGTTTGTTCTGCGCCCGGTGCTACAATGCCTGCCCGCGCCATCGCGGCATTACCATGGACAATGGAGATACTACCGCTTTGTCCCCGGCCGCGCCCGCGGAGCCAACACCATGACCTGCGAGACGCAAAAGTCCGTCGCTCGGGTGATGGCCAAAACTTCCGCCGTCATCGTCGTCCTCTGTGTCGGATTCCTCCTGGCCGACACCTATCGAGTTTGGCTCCTCACGCCGGGCGACAAGACTCGGGTCGAGGCGCTCGAGGAGTCGGTCAAGATGGAAGCCTTGGTCGCCATCGAGCTGACCTCTGAACGCGATCGGCAAACCCTCGTTTCTTTAGAGCGTGATCTGGTGAACGAAACCGTCGGAACGGTTTTGCTGATCGCGAGCGCACTCTTTCTGACCGCCATGAAGTGGCTCAGCGTTCTCGAAAAACAACCGGAGCTGCCCTTGGAGAGACTCGTGGCGCTCAAGGCGCTTCCCGCTACCGTGGCCAAGGCGACAGCAGCGCCTAAGGGGGCCGCGGCCGTTGGCGATTCGGCCGAAGAGCCCGAGATCGATCTGAGCATCGTGGACGACATCATCAATAAGGAAGGCCGCAGCCGTGAAGCTGCGATTCCTATTTTGCAGGCCATCCAGTCGCATTACCGCTATCTTCCCGATGAAGCCTTGAAGAAGGTCTGCGACGAAACGGAGATCACGCCGGCTCAAATCGCGGGAACCTCGAGCTTTTATTCGCAGTTTCGCAGCTCGCCGGTGGGAAAGCACGTCGTCAAGATCTGCCACGGTACGGCTTGTCACGTGTCCGGCATTGTTCCGATCCACGACGAGATGCGTCGATACCTCTCGATCCCGGCGGATGCCGATACCGATCCCAAGCGTTTGTTCACGCTGGACAAGGTTGCCTGCTTGGGATGTTGCAGCTTGGCTCCAGTGATCATGATCGACGAGCACACCGTGGGCCGGCTCACTCCCGCCAGTGCCTGCGGGGCCCTCCATGACACGGAACCGGGAGAGTCGGAATGAGCCGTCAACCGGTTGAGATCCGTGTCGGTATGGGCTCCTGCGGTATCGCGAGCGGCGCCGAATCGGTACAGACCGCTCTCGAGGACGCGGCCCGTCGGGCCGGTGCCGATGGCCTCATCAAAGCGGTCGGTTGCAACGGCATGTGCCATCACGAACCGCTAGTGGAAGTTATCGATGAAGGTGGTGCCGTTCTCTACGGCGATGTATCGTCGGAAACGGCTTCCCAGATCGTTCGCCGGCACGTCGCGCCAAAAAACTGGTTGTTACGGGCTCGCTGGAAAGTCGGTACGTTGGCCGAAGACTATTCGAAAAACGGCGGCCCCAAGTCGGAAGATCGAATCGTTGACACCAAGAGTGGACCGGCGGCCTCCTATCTCGGCAAACAGAAACGCATCGTTTTAGAAAACTGCGGTGAGATCGATCCGCTTCGCATCGAGGAGTATCGCACGCGTGGAGGATACGAGTCGCTCGAGCGGTGCTTGAAGGAGTTTTCGCCCGAGGAAGTCATCTCGATCATTTCGGATTCCGGGTTGCGGGGTCGCGGCGGCGCCGGGTTTCCCACTGCGCGGAAATGGGCGATTGCCAAGGAGCAGCCGAAACCGAAGTATGTGATCTGTAACGGGGACGAGGGCGATCCGGGTGCTTTCATGGACCGGCTCGTGTTGGAGGCAGACCCCCATCGCGTGCTCGAAGGGTTGACCATTGCGGGTTACGCCACCGGTGCTCAGGAGGGATTCCTCTATATCCGCGCTGAGTATCCGCTGGCGGTGCGCTCGGTACGTGAAGCCATTCGGCAGGCGGAAGGCCGTGGTCTGCTCGGCAAGCAGATTTTCGGAACGGATTTCGATTTTCGTCTCGAGGTTCGAGAAGGCGCGGGAGCCTTCGTTTGCGGTGAGGAAACGGCACTCATCGCTTCGCTCGAAGGAAAACGAGGCATGCCCCATCTCCGGCCGCCTTATCCGGTGGAAAAGGGTCTCCATGGTCGTCCGACAACCGTCAACAACGTCGAGACCCTGGCCGCCGTTCCCTGGATCCTTCGGCACGGAGCCGACGCCTTTGCCGCCCTTGGGACCGAGACCAGCAAGGGTACCAAAGTCTTTGCCCTTGCCGGCAAGGTGAATCATGGTGGGCTGATCGAAGTACCGATGGGGATCACCATCCGCGAGATCGTCGAGCATGTCGGCGGCGGTATCAAAAAAGGTCGGCGCTTCAAAGCGGTCCAGCTCGGGGGGCCGTCCGGGGGATGTGTTCCGGAGCGACTTGCCGACACCCCCATCGACTATGAATCTCTGGTCGAGACCGGCGCCGTCATGGGTTCCGGCGGCTTGGTGGTTCTCGATGAGCGGGACTGCATGGTCGATATCGCGCGCTTTTTCCTCAGCTTTACGCAGCAAGAGTCGTGCGGCAAGTGTACCTTTTGCCGGATCGGGACCAAGCGAATGCTCGAGATCCTCGAACGTCTGTGTGAAGGTGCCGGACGTCCCGACGATCTCGAACGGCTCGAGGAATTGGCCGACGGAACGAAGCGCGGAAGTCTCTGCGGCCTTGGGCAGACCGCGCCTAATCCCGTGATCACCGGGTTACGTTATTTCCGTGATGAGTTCGAGGCTCATCTTCACGACAAGCGATGCCCTGCCGGCCGGTGTCCGTCGCTCATTCACTATCGTGTGACCGACGCCTGTATCGGATGCACTTTATGTGCCCAGGCCTGTCCGGTAGATGCCATCGAGTATCGACCTTACGAACAGCACGCCATCGACGACGCGCTCTGTACGCGGTGTGGGATGTGTGAAGAAGTTTGCCAGGACGACGCGGTCGAGATCTACTCATGATTACACTCACTATAGATGACCGCTCCGTCACGGTGGAGGCAGGCACGACCGTACTCGAAGCGGCGCGACGCCTCGACATCGATATTCCGACCCTGTGCTTTGTCGAGGGACTCGAGCCGGCATCGTCTTGTTTTTTGTGTGCCGTGCAAGTCGATGGACGAAAGAATCTTTCGCCCGCCTGTGCTCTTCCGGTTTCGGACGGTATGGTTGTGACGACCCGCAGCGACGAAGTCCGGGCCGCCCGGAAGATGGCGATCGAGTTGCTCCTTTCCGATCACGCAGGTGATTGCGTCGCACCATGCCGCGCCCGCTGCCCCGCCGACCTCGACATCGCTGCCTTCTCATACGAGATTGCCTCGGGCGATACGCGTCGGTCGATGGAAGTCATCTTCGATAAGTTGGCTTTGCCTGGTTCATTGGGAAGGATCTGCCCCCGCCTTTGTGAGAAGGGGTGTCGTCGCTGCGATCTCGACGAGGGTTTGGCCATCGCCGCTTTGCACCGCTATCCTGCGGACAAGGAGCTGGAATCGGACGATCCCTTCGTGCCGCACCGCGCTCGACCGACCGGCAAATCGGTTGCCATCGTCGGTGCGGGACCGGCCGGTTTGGCTGCCGCGTTCTACCTTCTCCAGAAGGGGCATGCCTGCACCCTTCATGATGCTCAACCCGAGCCAGGCGGGATGCTGCGCTACGGCATCCCCGCCTACCGCTTGCCCAGGAATGCCCTCGATGCCGAGATCGAGACCATCCGGCGACTGGGCGCCCGCTTTCAAATGGGCTCGGCATGGGGAACCGACTTCACGCTCGAGACGCTGCGGCAAAAACACGACGCCGTTTTCATCGGCATCGGCGCTTGGCGATCGCAGAGCCTGCGGTGCGAAGGTGAAGATCTGGCGCTTTCCGGTATCAAGTTTCTCGAGAACGTGGCCAAGAACAATCCGCCGATCCTCGGCGAACAGCGTCATCGTGGTGGGCGGCGGCAACACCGCCATGGACGCCGCGCGAACCGCCGTTCGCCTCGGATCCAAAGTGAAGGTCATCTATCGTCGCAGTCGCCAGGAGATGCCTTGTCTCATGGAGGAAGTGGAAGAGGCGGAGCACGAAGGGGTCGCCATCGACTTACTCGTCGCGCCGCTTCGACTCGAGAAGAAAAACGGATCGCTCGAGCTCACCTGTCAGCGCATGAAGCTCGGTGAACCGGATGAATCGGGCCGCAGGACGACCCGTGCCGGAGCCCGGTACCGAGTTCACCATGGAGTGCACCTCCGTGATTGCCGCCATCGGTCAATCGGTGGAGACCTCTCTCGCCGAGCGCGAAGGTCTCGAGGTGACTCGTTGGGGTATTGCCGCCGACTCGCAGACGCTTGCCACAAATCTCCCGGATGTGTTTTCCGGTGGCGACGCGGTCCTCGGCGCCGATCTCGCCGTCCGAGCCGTAGCCGCGGGAAGAATTGCCGCTATTTCCATCGACCAATTTTTAACCGGCCGCGCTGTAACCGGTCCGGAAGAGATGGTCGGCATCGAGATGCGTCGAATCGACGAAGGCGAGCGAGCCGCTCTCTTTCGAGAGATCGAAACGAGCTCCCGTCCCCCCACTGAGATGATCGACATGGAACGCAGAACCACCAGCTTCGATGAAGTGGACGGTGGTTTGTCGGAATCTCAGGCCTTGGCAGAATCTCGTCGCTGCATGACCTGCGGGTGTCGCAAAGAAGTGGGTTGCCTCATGCGACGCTACGCCACCGAGTACCGGGTCGACCCTTACCGCTATGAGGGTGAGCGGCGTAAATTCTCGCAAGATCAAACCCACCCGGAGATCATCTACGAACCGGGAAAGTGCATCATGTGCGACGCCTGCGTGCGCATTGCCGCCGAAGCCGGTGAAGAGCTCGGAGTCGCCACCATCGGAAGGGGATTTCAAGTTACCATTGGCGTCCCATTCGATGGACCCATGTCGGAGGGTCTCCGGAAAGTCGCGCTTCGTGCCGCCGAGAATTGCCCCACCGGCGCGCTGGCCTTACGCTCGGGTCGTAGTTGCGACCTGGGTGCATGCGGCGCTTGTCCTTCGGGTCCTGTTGAATCGTTCGAAATCTAAAGCCTCTGTATTATGTTTTCACCTCTACAAAACTTCGCGGCAAAGCTCCGGCAATCCAACAAAACGCACATCCAACTTCCCGAACCTCTTGTTGAAGGCTCTCTCGATATCAGCTGATACGACTAAGTTGAGTCCTTCCTCATACCTGTTCCTGAACGCCTTAAGGTTACGTGGGTCGAAATCGTCAGCAGACCACTTGCACTCGATCGCTTTGGGTGGATTCCCTCTCCCGGAAATGACCAGGTCAACTTCATTGCCGTGCTTGCTTCGCCAATAGTGGATCCGGCGAGGACTCATGAAACCGTGTAGCTCATTCAATACGAAGTGCTCCCAGAGTATTCCCAGATCCTCTCGTCGGATTTGATTCCATCCCCGGTGATAGCAAACGAATCCCGTATCGAATCCATAAACCTTGGGAGCGGAAATGATCTCCGAAGACCCGCCCTCGCTGAAAGGGCGAACCACATGCATGACGAGTGTAGCCTCGAGAACCGACAGGTAGTTGGAGATAGTCGTCCGGCTCACTTCGCAAGGAGTCGCGAACCGCGTGGCTTCAAAGATACCTCCGCTCTGAGTCAGCAAGAGCTCGACGAAGCGCTGAAAAGAATGTCTTTTTTCCAATCGAAAGAGCTCGAGGATGTCCTTGGCCCAATACGCGTCTATCCATTCCTGGAACTCCGTCTCCGGAAGCTCTTTCGAAAGAAAGAGTGGCGGCATTCCCCCTCGAAGAAGTCGGTATTCAAGATCGGGTCGCTCAAAGGCATCGAGGTCGGCGAGATTCATCGGTGTCAGCCAGATTCCCTCTTTGCGACCCGTAAGGGTGTCCCGAAATCGTGCTGACGCGCCGAGCGTCGAGGAGCCTGTGGCGAGCACCAATGTATTCGAATAGTGATCTGCCGCGATCTTCAGGAGCTCGGATGGATTGGGTAGCCGGTGGATCTCATCAAGGACGACCCGCTGATTACGAAGTCCTTTCAAGAACGATTCCGGATCTTCCATTTGCCGGCGTACCCGTGGAAGTTCACAATCGAAATACTCCACTTCCTGTAAACTCTTGCAAAGATAAGTTTTTCCTACTCTGCGTACTCCCATGAGCCATAGGATAGATTTCCTTCGCCAAGCGTCTTCTATTTTGGACTGCCATGTTGGTCTGGATATCATGCTGGTACTTTGGCATATGGTTGAACTATATGCAACAATGTTATCATTTGGTTTAAAACGATGGGTCTCTCGTCGCCTGTTTCGACCCTGAATGGTGCAGGATGTTAGGCGGGATTCCAGCCGGCACTTCGAGGTCGCGCGCATTGCCGACGAAGCCGGCTGGGAGCTCGGAGGTGACTATTGGCGGAGGATCCATTGGACTGCGTTGCTCGTCGGTCCTATACCTCGATATGATTCACTCCTCATGCCTTGCCGGCGGGCGCCTTTACTAGATGGGGCCCGAAAAAGGGCATTGGTTTTCTGCCGGATCCAAAACGGCGCAACGAAAGGTGGTGGACGGAATGAGCAAACTTACGGGTTGCGCTATTGCGTTGATCCTGGCTTGCGTGAGCGTGAGTGAAGCGCAGATCATCCCACTGCCCGAGCACCCGCGGCCGGATTTCGAGCGCTCCCAGTGGCTCAATCTGAACGGCGCTTGGCAGTTTCGCTTCGACCCATCCGATGAGGGAGTGAGTTCGGGTTGGTCCACGGGCTCCGTCGATTTCGACAAATCGATCCTCGTGCCGTTTTCCTGGGGAGCTCCGCTCTCCGGTGTCGATGACGAAGCAGACATCGGCTGGTACGCGCGCACCATCGACGCGCCGATGGAGTGGGGTGATCGCCGTGTCTTCCTCGTGATTGGAGCCTCCGACTGGCACACAACGGTCTGGTTGGACGGCGCGCTCGTCGGAGAGCACCGCGGCGGCTACACTCCATTTTCTCTAGAGCTCACCGGTGTCATGACGCCGGGTCAATCTCAACGGCTCGTGATTCGAGTCGATGACACGCCCCACGCGTTCAAGCTCGAGGGAAAGCAAGGCTATGGTCCCGCCCGTGGGATCTGGCAGACGCCATACCTCGATGCGCGTGGAAGCGCGCCGCTCGAGGATCTTCACTTCGCACCCGATGTTGCGGCCGGTAAAGTTTCGGTAACCGCCCGGCTCCTCGACCCTGCGCCGTCCACTTTGACACTCGACGTGCGCTTCCGAAATGGGGTGGCACCCGCAGCGGCCACCATTGCGCAAGGCTCGACCGAGGTTCGTTTCGACATTCCCATTCCGGCGGCGCGGCTCTGGTCCCTGGACGATCCGTATCTCTACGAATTAGACGCCACCATTTCCGGCGACGGTGTTGTTGACGACCGAATCACAACCTACTTCGGCATGCGGGACATCAGCGTCATGAACCTACCCGGCACCGACGATCATCCTTACATCGCCTTGAACGGTGAGCCGGTCTATCTTCAGATGTCGCTCGACCAGGCCTACCACCCGGAGGGCTTCTACACTTTCCCGTCCGACAGGTTCATCCGCGACGAGATTCTGCGCGCCCGACAGATCGGTCTGAATGGGCAGCGGATCCACGTCAAGGTGGGCATTCCACGAAAGCTCTACTGGGCCGATCGTCTGGGTATGTTGATCATGGCGGACGTGCCCAACTCCTGGGGTGAGCCCGACAAGGCGATGCGGTCCGAGGTCGAGCACGCGCTCCGTCAAATGATCCGGCGCGACACCAACCACCCGTCGATTTTCGCGTGGGTGCCGTTCAACGAGACTTGGGGTCTCTACACTCCCAGTCGCGGGGAGGATAGAAAGTACCTTCCGGAAACTCAGGCTTGGGTATCCGACATTGTTGCGCTTACAAGAAAGCTCGATCTTACCCGGCTCGTCGAAGATAACTCTCCGTGCTGCGGGATTGGACACGTCGACACAGACATCAACTCGTGGCACTGGTATCTTCCGGGGTATGGATGGAAAGACGCTCTCGACAAAATCTCTGCCGACACGTACCCAGGGTCTAAGTGGAATTTCGAGGGCGATCGATTGCAGGAAGGTCAGCCGAATATCAATAGCGAGTTCGGCAACGTCTGGGGATACGAAGGCAGCGCGGGAGACGTTGATTGGAGCTTCGACTACCACCGCGCCGTGAACGAGTTCCGCCGGCATCCAAAGATCGCCGGCTGGCTCTATACTGAGCATCACGACGTCATCAACGAGTGGAACGGCTACTGGCGATTCGATCGTAGCGAAAAATTCACAGGACTGGAAGCCTTCGTCGAAGGAATGTCGCTACGTGATTTACATGCGCCGCTCTATATTTCAGCGGGCCAGGAGATCGTTCGCGAGGTCGAAGCCGGCACGACTGTCGCGGTTCCCCTGTTCGCGTCGTTTATGACGAGCGGTGACGAGCTTGGCAGTTCGCTCACTTTGAGCACGCGTTTGAGAAGCATCGACACTCTTGGTCGCGAGCGGATTACTTTCGAGAACGAGGTCGAGATCTCGTTCCAACCCTGGATGCAGGCTGAGCTCGATCCTCTCCAGGTTCCCATGCCTGAAGCTGCCGGCCTTGCGATCCTCGAGCTTCAGCTCCTCGACGCCACGGGGCACGTTCACCACAGGAACTTCGTGAGCTTCGTCGTCGAGGGTCCGACCCCGGACGTCGTTGCGAACATTCAAGCCTTGCGATTCACTCCCGGCGAGTTCATCACATCCCAGTGGTCCCTCAAACAATGGAACGTCCTCGACGGTCTAAAGGTGAACGGCGCCGGCGCGGGCTTTTTCGAGTACGAGCTCGCATGGCCGGCCGATCTGGACGTGGCCGACGTCAACGTGGCGTCGCTGCGGATCGAGGTCTCGGCGAAACAGCTTTTTGGCAAAGACCTTGACGACGGAGGCGAAGTCGAAGGCGACTTCATGAGAGGACGAGGGACGTTTGACCCGAGTCTCAATCCGAACGCGTACCCGATGACCGATGAAGAGACCTTTCCGAGCTCAATGACGGTTTATGTCAATGGCATCGTGGCCGGCACCGTCGAGCTGGCCGATGATCCGGCGGATCATCGCGGGATTCTGTCGTGGTATGCACAGCCAAGAGACCGCCGACTCCGCGAAGCGGGGTCCTACGGCTATCTAGTCAACGTCGCCCTTCCGCGGTCTGCCGTCGAGGCCGCCGCCGCTTCAGGACGCATCGTGTTGAGGCTGGTGGTTCCGGATTCTTTGCCCGGAGGGTTGGCGATCTACGGGGCGCGCTTTGGCCGTTACCCGCTCGATCCTACCATCGTGTTTGTAAGGCGTCGTCCGGTTCGATAGTCCGGCGATAGCCCGTTGGTTAGTGACGCCTTCCTCGAGCCGTGAGGGGGCGTCCTTCGCGGAAAAACTGGTGTGGAGCTCGAAATGAAGCATCCTGTTGCGCTTATTGCTTTTCTCCTCTTCGTCGTTCAGCCGATCTTCAGCGCGGAGCGAATTCCCATACACATAAAAAAACACGCGGTCGGTGCGCCTTTGACCCTGGGCATTCCCGTCCCGGAGGCTGTGCTCTACTCGCCCGACCATGTCCGTGTCCTTGACGAGAATGGAGAAGAAATCGTCTCTCAAGTCACCGAGGTCAGCACGTGGGAGCCTGCCGACGAGAGCATCAATTGGATTTGGGACTGTCCGAACCGCTCCGGTATCGGACCGCGATCTCCGAGGGAATGTGGTATGAGAGAGTCACTTCCCATGTACTACCGTTTGACGGGGGACCGCAAGGTCCGTTCGGCTTTGGTCCGCAACGCGTGCAGAATCCGCGATCTGCCGCCCCGCGCCCACGCTCTCGGAGTCTTATCTGGGTAGTATCAACGGATTGATTGTGGGATACGAGCTGACCGGTGAAAAGAGTTTTCTCGACGAGGCGGTCCGCCGGGCGAAAATGATGAGCACGCGAGAGATCCTCGGGCCTCCGGCGGAGGGATGGACCAATCGATCGTTCTTTGACGCGTTGGATCGGATCGATCCGCTGCCCAAAGTCAGCCCTCTACCGTCGCCGCCGGGAGCCCGGCCGCACCGCGTCAACTGGAGTTTCACTCACGGCTTGAGGATCTTCGGCTGGACTCACGCCTACGGATTGCCCCGTCTTCTGTATTGGTTGTCCGCGGAGCCCTCGCACTGAAAGTCGTGAAGTCGAGACGCTGACAGATGACAATGACGATACGCGGTAGGCACCCATCGCCGGGCGAGGAGATCGCCAATAGTGTCAGTCACGGTGTGGGATTCGTACTCGCGGTGGCGGCGGTGCCGATCCTGGTTGTTGCCGCGGCTGGGCGCGGTGATGCGGCGGGAATCGTAGGCGGGAGCATCTTCGGCGCCACCATGGTCGTGCTGTACCTCACCTCAACGCTTTATCATGCTTGGCCACAAACACGGGTAAAACAGACATTCCGGGTACTCGACCATAGTGCGATTTTTCTGTTGATTGCCGGTACGTACACGCCTTTTACGCTGGGTGTGCTGCGGGGTGGCTGGGGCTGGGCGTTGTTCGGCGTCGTGTGGGGGTTGGCGGCAGGGGGAGTCGCCCTCAAGGCGATTGGTGGTGCGAAGTACCCCAAGCTTTCAGTTGGAATCTATCTGGGCATGGGTTGGCTTGCGCTCATCGCGGCGAAACCGTTGTGGCTCCATGTGCCCAAGTGGGGTTTGTTCTGGCTTCTCGCGGGCGGCATGGCATACTCCGTCGGTGTAGTGTTCTATGCTGCGACGAACATCCGCTATAGTCACTTTGTGTGGCACCTGTTCGTCTTAACAGGTTCTATCTGTCACTTCTTTGCAGTGCTCGGGTACGCGGCGTAAACCGAGACAGTCAGCAGCCGGCCCCCGGTACTAGGCCTCCCAGGCCCCCTATCTCCACCAAAAGGCGTCACGTTTCGCTTCGACGACGGAAGCTGTATGATCCTCCTTTCGATGGAGGTGTTTTTGTGAAAAGTCTCGTTGCCCTGCTCTTTGTTCTCGTGCTCGTTCTGCCGGTGGCCGCTGTCAGCCAGCAGCAAGAAGACAACTACGACTATTGGCGTTTCAACCGGGACACGATCCGGTACGGCCAGCAGGCCATCTTTATGTGTAATGGCCTGTTTACCTCCAACCGGACCTTGGAACAGGTCTTTGCTCAAGAGCTTGCCTTTCTGCGTCACCCGGTCGGAACGCCCGAGGGAGGCGACTACGTTGTCGACCGGGAGCGAAAAGCCGTGGCCATCGGGGCACCGGGAGGTACTCCGATTATGCGGGCGGCGTTCCGCAAGGGGCTCGGCTGCGTCATCATGGCGCCCGATCAGACCTTCGAAGACATCGACACCCTGCCGATTCTGGACGTGCCGCCGCCGGAGGGAGACCCTTCCGTTATCAAGTGGCCCGACGGCGACTTGGTCGAGAACAAACCGCTTCCGTCCTCGGTGGACAAAGCGGCGCTCGAGGCGGCATCGGATTGGACTTTCGACCGTGAGTCGCCCGAGCAGGTGACCCTCAGCCTTCTGATCGTCAAGGATGGCGAGCTCATCCACGAGCGTTACGCGCCCGGCGTCGAACGTCACCACACGGACCCGGACCTGGTCGACGGCGAAGAGCATCGCCGTGACGCTCTTCGGCATGCTGGTCGATGAAGGGCGTATGGCACTCGACGAGCCTCTCGGGTTCGAATGGCTTCCCAAGATTGCCTCACCCGAGAGTGATCCCCGCTCTGCGATTACGCTTCGCCACGTGCTCAACATGTCGAGCGGTCTTTATCCCGTGGATAATTCCGGCCTCGAGTACGCGACCGGCTCCGGTCTCGCGTACTGGGCGGGTGCGAGCTCTATCGCGGGCATGCGAAACCGCGGATTGGTGCGCGAGCCTGGAACGTATTGGGACTACGAGAACTACGACACGCTGCTCGCCACCTATGCCATGAAGCAGGTGCTCGGCGAGGATTACCTGACCTTCCCGCGAAAGAGGCTTCTCGATCGCATCGGGATGCGCAACACGCTTTTGAGTGTCAACCGTTTCGGGGATTTCATCTTCAGCAGCCAGGTCTATACCAGCGCCCGCGATCTCGCCCGATTCGGACTGCTGTACCTACAGGGCGGCGTGTGGAACGGTGAGCGGTTGATCTCCGAAGAGTGGATCGACTTCGTTCGCACGCCCGCACCCGCCACTGCCGAGCGCGGCAACTTCTACGGCGGACAGTGGTGGCTCGTGCCCGACGATCGCACCGACGTGCCCAAGACGGCGTACTCGACCGCCGGAAACCGAGGTCAGTACGTCATTGTCGTCCCGACGCACAACCTCGTCATCGTTCGTCGGGGGCTGGATTATGGCCGGCAAGGATTCAATCGCTGGGATCTCACGAGAGAAGTATTGAAGGCTCTCCGCGTGGAGTCGACCAACAACTAGAAGCTGGAATACGAAACGAACTGGAGTAACGCTGTGAAGCTCAAACACCTGTTGAAGCCGTTTGTCACGTTCGCCTCCTTGTTATTGCTCGTTGCCTGTGCCGGGGTCGACGAAAATCCCGAGCTCGCTCGCCAGCGTGCTCACGCTGACAACGTCACCATCATTCGGGACGACTTCGGTGTGCCCCACATCTACGGCAAAACCGATGCGGATGCCGTCTTCGGCTTGCTCTACGCTCAGTGCGAAGATGACTTCAACCGGGTCGAGCGTAACTACATCTGGGCGACGGGTCGGCTGGCTGAGGTCGAAGGCGAGGAAGCGATCTTCAGCGACCTGCGGGCGCGCCTCTATATGACGGTCGACGAGGCGAAAGCCGCGTACAACGCTGCGCCGGACTGGATCAAGAAGCTTTGTGACGCCTTTGCCGATGGTGTGAACTACTACCTCCATACGCATCCCGAGGTCGAGCCGAAGCTTCTCACACGATTCGAGCCCTGGATGCCGATGTTTTTCTCCGAGGGCTCCATCGGAGGTGACATCGAGCAAATCCCCTTGGACGGGATCCGGACCTTTTATGGCGACGAGGCAGCCGTCGAGAGTCTCGTAAGCGACGGGTCTCGCGAGGCCGAGCTCGCCGAACCGGCGGGCTCGAATGGTATTGCCATCTCGGGGAAGTTGACCGAATCGGGCGACGCCATGCTACTTATCAACCCGCACACTTCTTTCTTCTTCCGCGGCGAGGTCCACGTCGTGAGTGAGGAGGGACTGAACGCCTATGGCGGGATCACTTGGGGCCAGTTCTTCGTGTACCAGGGATTTAACGAGAACACGGGGTGGATGCATACCTCGACCCGGGTGGATTTCATCGATGAGTTCGTGGAGACCGTCTCCGAGCAGGATGGAAAGCTCGTGTACCGGTACGGTGAGGAGCTGAGACCAGTAGAAGTGTCCGAAGTAACGTTGAAATACCGGGATGGCAACGGCGTTTCGGAGCGTACCTTTCCGATGTATCACACCCACCACGGGCCGGTGACCCACCGGCTGGATGGTAAGTGGGTGGTCACCAAGATCAACTGGGACCCCGTCAACGCGCTCCACCAATCGTTCCTTCGAACGAAACTTAGCGGGCACGACGAGTTCCGCGAAATGATGGACATTCGCACCAACTCCTCGAACAACACGGTCTATGCGGATTCGCAGGGCAACATCGCCTACTACCACGGAAACTTTGTTCCGAAGCGAGACCCTCGCTTTGACTATTCCCAACCGGTAGACGGCAGCAATCCCGAGACCGACTGGCAGGGGCTCCATACCGTCAACGAGATCGTGACCCTCCTCAACCCCGACAACGGTTGGATTCAGAACTGCAACTCCACGCCGTTTACCGCGGCGGCCGAGCACAGCCCGAAACAGGAGGACTACCCCACCTACATGGCTCCGGAATCGGAGAATTTTCGCGGGATTCATGCGGTTCGCGTCCTGACCGGTCAATCGGGCCTCACGCTCGACAAGCTGATCGAGCTCGCCTACGACCCGTACTTGCCCGCCTTCGAGGAGCTCGTTCCCGGACTCCTCGCCGCTTACGACGAGCCCGGCCCCAAGCCTTCCGAGATCGCCGAAGCGATCGATGTACTGCGAAGGTGGGATTACCGAGTTTCGGCGGATTCCGTCGCGATGACACTCGCGCACTTTTACGGAACGCTCTACATCGCCGAGGGAGAACATCCCGAGGGCCTGAGCCGCATAGATTTGGTCCGGTTTTTCAGCCACGAGTCTCCTCGCTCCGAGCGATTGCGGATTTTCGCGAAAACCGTGGAAATGCTCGAATCCGACTTCGGTCAATGGAACACGCCCTGGGGTGAGGTCAATCGCTACCAGCGTTTGAATGGTGCCATCGACCAACAGTTCGATGACAACGCGCCCAGCTTGCCGGTAGGAATGGCCTCGGGCCGCTGGGGAGCCCTGGCTTCCTACGGCGCCCGCCGCGGTGAAAGTACCAAGCGAATCTACGGGACCAGCGGCAATAGTTTTGTGGCGGTCGTCGAGTTCGGCGACAAAGTCCTCGCAAAGTCACTGTTGGCTGGGGGACAAAGTGGAGACCCGGCGTCACCGCACTTCGACGACCAGGCCGAGCGGTATGCTGCCGGGCAGTTCAAAGACGTTGCCTATTATCGCGAAGACGTCGAGAAAAGGGCTGAACGGACCTATCACCCCGGAGAGTGAAACCTACACCGTTCGGAACCTGACGGTTTTACAGGCTCACAAATCCCGGTAAAAAGTCACTCGACCTCCGGCAACGTGAGGGTCATCCCGGCGCCGCAGAGTGCCAGTAGCGACAGGCCAAAGATCAACTCCTCCGGCTCCAAAAAAGAGACCAAGCTCGTCAATCCTCCGACAAGGAGGAGCAGCAGACCTATGAGGGTGTTACTCAACGCGACGTAGTCGGTGCGTTTGACGCCGCCGGCGAGGTCCACCAAATATGTTTTGCGGCCGGCACGCACGCCGGCGTGCGCTACGCCGAGTCCGAAGAAGAAGGCGGGAAAGAGCCACGAAGTATTTGCCAGCTCGGGTTGCGCGCGGATGAGCAAGAACATCGTGATGCCCAGCCCCGCGGTTATCAAGGCAGCGACCATCATCACACGTCGGCTCGATCGATCGGCTGCGATGCCCCAAACAGGTGCGGCCACGCTAGAGGCGAGGCCTCCGGCAACCAAAAATGTGCCTAGCAGTGACGCGCCGCCGCTACCGTGTTCGCGGGCAAGCATCACGTAAAACGGTGCCGTAAGTGCGGAGCAGATTAAGAGACCACGGGTCACCACGAAGCGGCGGAAGTCCCGGTCGGTTCGCAGGAGGTCCAAACGACTCCAGGCCTCGCGCCAGCCGTTGGCTCCGCCTTCGGTCTCGCCGGGCTGTTCCTGGAGTGTTGAGAAAACTAGCGCAGCCAATACCCACAGCAGGCCGGCGCCGGCAAGCAAAGCAGCATAGAACAAAGGGCTGTCCTCGTCTCGGCCCCTCACGGCGAACCAGAGGCCGACGCCGAGCGTCAGGAGACCCGAAACACCCGCGGCCCAGCCAGTGAGTCGGCCGCGCCGCCCCTTGGGTATCGTCTTGCCGACGATGTCCTTGCTGGCAAGTGAATTCAGAGAACGGGCGAGAGAGAAAGCCACCACACACCCAAGTATCGCGGCGCCGGCCGCAATGTCCGTCAGCCAGGCTGCGGATGCCGCGCAACCCAACACGGCGGCTGCCTGCAGCAGGCTTCCCATTATCCAAATCGGCTTGCGCATCGGTCGTTGCCGCACCCAACCGCCGAGAATGAGCTGCGGTAGCATGGAGCCCGACTCGCGTATCGGCACTAACAGTGCCACCATCGCCGTTGGTGCACCTACTGTGGTCATGACCCAAGCCAGTACCGTTTTGGGACTTGCGAGCGAGTCTCCCAAATTGGTCAGTGTGTGGCTGAAAAGGTAGACGAAGAAGTTACGTGGTACCCAATGGCACGCGCTGTCATCCAGGTCGCGGCAACTTCGTGCGTCCTCGTCCTCGGCAACGAGACCGTAGAGCGTCTCGAGGCGTTCGTCAACACTTTGACTTGGTATCCGTGCCAAATTGCCTCCACCTGACATCGAATTCGGTCGGCCGAACCAGTGCCTCAGCCGAGCCTACCTGCGTAATCTCCTAGTATGGCTTTCCCTTGTGCTTCACGCCCCATCGCGGCAAGCCTGCCCCGCGCGGCGAAGAAGAAAACGATACCGAGGACTGCCCAGAGTAGGAGGATGAGCCACTCTTGGGGCCAGATCAGTGCGGACGGGCTTCCCGGCATATAGAGAAACGCGAAGAAGACCGTTGCCAGAAGTGCCAGCATTCCTACGAGTCGTCCTGCAGGAACACGATAAGGCCGTTGAAGGTTCGGATATCGGCGACGTAGCCTGATGAAGGACACGGTCACGAAAAAATAGGCGAGCACCGTCGCGAGACCACCGGCATTCACGAACCAGACGAGCGCCTGTCGCCCGAACAACGGCGCGAGCGATGAGAGCGTGGTCAAGAGCACAATCGCGGCGACGGGTGACTCGTAGCGCGGGTGGAGCCGAGCGAAGATGGCCGGTAGCATTCCCCCGCGCGCCATCGCGAAGATGAGCCTGGAGGCGCCGATAAAAAACGCGTTCCAGCTCGTAACGATCCCGAGTACGCCGCCGAAGACGAGCACACGCCCGCCCCAGGCGCTTCCGTAGATTTTGGCCATTGCATCGGCTGTGACGAGCTCAGAGCTTCCGCGTGCGGATTCGTCGAGTGTCAGACCTACGGTCCACTGCACGAGCACGTACCACGTTACCGCCATGATGATGGAGATGAGAATGAGTTTCCCCACGGCGCGGAACGGTATGTTGATTTCCTCCGCTATTTGAGGGATGACATCGAAACCGATCAAGGCGAAGGGCGTCATGATGACCACACGAAAGAAACCTTCCGTACTCACGAATGCGGGTGTGAGGTTGGCGGTGTCGCCACGGATGTTGCCCGGAATAAAAAGGGCGAGACCCACTGCCAGGAGGGTCATGGCGGCAGCACTTTGAAAAAAGGACGACATACGGATTCCGAGGTAGTTCACTGTACCGATGACGAGCGCTCCGACGACCCCGACCAGCACCCACACGAGATGGACGTCCCCTCCTGCGACCGTGTAGAGAAAGCCGGTGTCGAGACCGTCGACGAGGTAGCCAAGTACGGTAGGAAGGGATACCACTTCGAAGGCGACTACGTTGAGATACGCAAGCACGAGCGCCCATCCGCAGACGAAGGAGGCGAGCGGGCCGATGCCGGCGAAGGTGAATGCAATCTCACCACCGGCGCGTGAAAGTGACGACGTGAGCTCGGCGTAAACGAGTCCGACGAGAAGGACCATCACGCCTCCCACCAAGAAGGCGAGAGCGGAGCCGAGAGTTCCCGCGAGCGCAGCCTGCTCCCCGGCCAATACCACCCAGCCAAAACCGATCATCGCGCCGAACGCGAGTGCAATCACGTCGCGGCGACCGAGAATTTTTGTGAGCTCAGTCCGGGGCCCGTTACCCATGCCCGGAGTTTATCATCGTTCCTTGGCGCAAATTCCTTCCTTAGGGCCCAACCAAGAATAACATCCCATTTTGGGCCGCCGATCCATCCCGCCTGGCTGCGTTGCTCGAAGCTCAAATATCCAGATATTCTTCACTTCTCGCGCCTTGCCAGCCGGGCGCCTCGACGCCCGAAAAAGGGAACTTATTTTTGGCTGGACCCTTAGTTTCTCGGAATCGAGTCGTTGAACGGACTTGCACCGTTTGGGAAGGCTCGACAGAGTATTTACACCCTACGGGCTATTCGGAACGCAGTGCGTCCATGGGATCGATACGAGACGCGCGACGCGCGGGAAGGTAGCTGGCGATCAAAGCGACGCCGAGCAATAGGCAGGACACGGCGGCGTAGGTGACTGGATCCATCGGGTTCACTTCAAATAGGTGCGATCGCAACACGCGCGTGAGCGCCCAAGCGCTCAACAAACCGATTGTCAGCCCCATACACGCTAATACGCCACCCTGGTAGAGAACCATGCGGAGTACGTCGGCTGCCGTCGCTCCGAGAGCCATCCGCATCCCGATCTCACCGGCACGCTGACCGACCAAGAAAGACACGGTTCCATAGAGTCCGATCGCGCCCAGAAAGAGCGCTGTGACGGCGGCGACGCTCAGAAGGAGCATGGTGAACTCCCGGCCTGCTAGAGACCGGGCCACGATCTCCTCCATCGTTTGGACGTTCGCAACGGGAAGCTCCGGGTCCACGGATGCGATCACCCGGCGGGCGGGTTCGGCCAATGCCACGGGATCGCCGGACGTTCGTACGACCACCGCAATGTTTCGGGTCTCGGAGTAGCTCCTGTCGTCTATGTTGACCATGGGGAGGTACATGATCTCCGCCGGCGGCTCGGTGAGCTCGTCTTGTCGAACGGCTCCGACCACTCCCACGATGGTGTACCATGGCGCGTTTCCCCGCAGGCCAGGGTAGATTCGCTTGCCGATCGGATCGTCGTTGGGCCAGAAGCGTGCGGCCACCGCTTGGCTCACCACCATGGCACCGGTGCTCTCTTCATGATCACGACGTTCGAAGGGGCGTCCCTTTGCCAGAGGAATACCCATGGCACGGAAGTATCCAGGGCCTGCCGTACTCATCGCCATTTTCGGAGGCAATTCGTTCGGTCTCAAAGGAAAGTCCTCTGCCTCCATCGTGTTCGCGTTGGTACATCCGAGAAGTGGCAAGCAGTCAACGATTCCTACGGCCTCAACTCTAGGAAGCTTGCCAATCCCGTCCAAAATGCGCTCTTGCGCGGCGACGGCGTCCATCTGGGTTGGGTAGCGAGTCGCCGGAAGGGCGAGCCGAAGCGTGAGGACTCCTCGAGGGTTGAATCCCGGGTCCACGCTGCGTAGGTTCAAAAAACTTCTTACCACCAGGCCCGAACCAACGAGGAGTACGAGTGCCAGCGCCATTTGGATCACCACCAGCGCATCTCGGGTTCGCAGGCGACGAGCCCCTGCCGTCATCCCGCGTGCTCCGTCTCTCAAGCTCGCGGCCCAGTGGGTTGCTGAAACGCGGAAGTGGGGTATCAGGCTAAATAAGAAACCCTACATCCTCGAAGACGCGATTGTGCTTGCGGTAGTACCGGTACGTTGGCTTAGAGATGTTCAAGACGGGAAAGCCCATCCCCACGGCCGTATGCTGCACCCGCACGAGCTGCACGGAGTCGGGATACGGAAGGGGCGCAAGATGACACCGTTCACCACGCTAAAGACGGTTGTCGCTGCGCCAATCCCGAGTGCGAGGGTCGTCACTGCAACGAGGGTAAAGCCTGGACTCGCGGCGAGTCTTCTTGCCGCGCGGGCGGATCTCTTGAAAAAGTGACCACGTGTTTCTACCGAGTCTTGGCCGCGCTGGAATAGTAGTGGTTTTCCTCAATGCGCCCGACCTTAAACTCGCTGCTAAAAGTACGAGGCCTCCGATTTCACGCACGACGAACCGGCAATAGCGAATCGGTCCTCCGCGCCTTCGGTGCTTTTCTTCCCGCGATCGAAAGGTTTCCACCATCGCCGTCCCGTAGGGCTCACGAAAAGACGGCGGCAGGAGAACGAGCAATCGGTTATAAAAGATCGTCGCCAGCCTGTTCGGTATGTCGTCCAAGAAGCTCCCCTTCAAACAGATCCGTTGTAAAGCTTCTTCGAACGTGCCGCTGCCACGAGTACATCCAGTTGACCGGCCTCGAGCGCTGCCATCTTACGGCCGAGGCGCGTCAGTCGAAAGTATTGCCGCCGCGAATCTACGTTTCCTGATGCCTGGGCGGGCTCGATGAGACCGCTATCCTGAAGGCGTTTCAGAGCCTGGTACAAGCTGCCGGTTGTCGGGTTCAGTTTTCCACTCGATCGCTCTTCGACCTCTTTTCCGATAGCGTAACCATGTGCCGGTCCTCCGCCGAGGGCCAAGAGAATGTGAAACGCTAAGTTGCTGAGCGGAAGGTGATCCTTGAAATCTTGGTCACCCCTTTTGGTCATTTCAGCGGCCTCCGTTAAGTTGTTGTTTACTATAGTCGCCTCCACTATAGTAGTACGCAAATATTGGGGCGAAGTTCATTCGGCCGCGCGGATTGTGACCTACATCCTGAGGTATGATTTCTCTTGTTGTCCCCTGTTGATTTCTTCAACGAGTCGGAGATCATCGCCTACAGCTGGGGTCGGGTGAACGTGCACCTGATTTTTGCCTCCGGAGACGACAGGCTGGCTGAGCAATTAGCCCTAAAGCGACAATAAATAAGCGAATCAGCTTTGGCAGACGCAACAAAAGCCATGATAGTGGCGGCTATTCTTGGGAAAGGGGTCTGTGATTCACTCATTTATGAAGCAGTTCTAATGTGTCTTTACGCAATGGCTTTGTTGGCCGTTCACCCGGCCAGACTAGACATGCTGGAGAACGTGCCGGGAATCGACTATGCCGACCAGACGGTGACCTTCGAGGCCACCGACTTTACGGAAGCTTACGATGGAATCGAAGCCCTTCTCGGCGTCGCGGTCTTCGGTTATCAGCGAGTTCTGCAGGCCACAATCGAAAGCCAGGGCAAGAGCCGCGAGATCAGAGATGCGTTTTGGGAAAGCCTGTCCCGTGATTGGGTCGCCGTGGAGTCCGGGCAGTGGGAGCCGCCGGCTCCGACCGAGGACGATCCAGCCAAGAAATACTTCGGTGCCCAATAACTGATCGGCGCTATAATCCAGCGGTTGGCAGGGGATGTCCATTTCGCTTTCTCTGCGAGTGACGTTGTTTATATCCAGGAGGGTTCCATGAATTCTAGGTTCGGATATCTATCCGTTCTCATCATAGGCACTTTTTTGTTCGCCGGTTGCGGGGATGATTCCGGCCCGACGAGCGGCACCCAGGCACTGGGTTCCGGCGCGATGGCCGGTCCCATGGGATTGAGCACCGGTGACGCGGCAGCTACAACGACCGTGGGCGAGATCATGGGTAACCCCGGTGGATTCATCGGGCAGGAGGTTCAACTGCAAGGGAGCACCGTCCAGCAGTTGAACGAGGTCGAGTTCCTATTCTCGGACGGAACGGGTCAAATGCCGGCCGACTTCACCGCAGCGGCATCGCTACCTCCTTTGAACGAGCCTATCCTCTTGGTGGGTCGTGTGACCGGAGGAGACGATAGGTTCGCCGCCGAGATCGCCGTTAGCTCGTGGGATCCCCCATCGGCTTTTAATTGTGACGTACTTACAGATGTCCGAGCCCGGTTCACCGATCCGGGCTTTTCCTTCGGTAACGTTGTGGGCTTGTTCCTTGCGTACCGGGGAATGCCGCCTGGAGAGAAGGTCCTGGAGATCACCTGGGATCTACATAATGCGAACGGGGTCGTCGAGACGATTCCCCTTGGGCAGGGAAATCCCCAGGGCGATGGTACCTTCGAGCTCGAGGGGGTAGTTTCGCACGAGTACGCCGGTCAAAGTACAACAGAAACGAAACAGGTTCGGGCGAACCTCATGATTGTGGGCCGTGACGGCGTGTGCTCGCGCGTGAGAGATGTCACCGTGTCGAGAGGAGAAGGACCGGGGTTTGCGGGCGGCGGCACGATCAGTGTGACGGTCGACCAAGAAGAAATCTATTCCGGCATGGAATTCTCGGTACGAGCTAAAGTCGATAACAAGGGGACATCCGCCGCCGACGTAGCTATTTTGTTCCAGACCCCGGAACGGACCAAGCTCCTCACCCAGACGGGTGATCGTTGCGAGCGACTCAGTAAGGAGCTCGTCGAGTGCGTGATCATGGGGCTCCAACCTGGGGAGAAGCAGACCCGGGTCGTCGAGTATCAAGCGCCGACTGTTTCGACGCCAACCGAGATCTTTGGATCGGTCGCTCTGGTTTCCGGGAACTTCAGTCCCATTGCGTCGTACAAATTCACCGTCCAGCCATAAGCGCTAAGCGGCCGGCTGTGCTAGGTGAGACAGTCGGTCGCTCTTCTCGAATCATTGTTCTTTTTCTTTAGGCGTCAAAACCATTACGGTGATTTCGAGGAGCTTCTGAACACACTCGTTCATTCTGTCCGATTTTAGATCCTCGCGGGCTGCGGCCAATTGCTTCCTTCCGTAGTCGACGGCATCGGAAATCTCCACGATGCTGTCCGGCATCTGAAAATCCTTGCCCGAATGGGTCAAGCGGTAGGATTTGTGAAGATACTCCACGCCATCGGGATTGAATATGGAAGTCACGGCGAAAATCTCTTTTGCTTTCGCGACATGGTCACCGAGCTCCTCGCCAAAGCTTGTTTCGGGAGCGGTCAACGCAATAGCGTTCACCAACGATTGGACCATGACTTTTCCTGAATCCGGGGCGTCTCGCTTGTCCAAACTGGCAACGACTTTCTCGATCTGAGCGTCGATTGCGGATCTGTCTACCGCTACCGCCGGCCTCGGCGACACGGCGAAGATGGCGCAGGTGCATAGAGCAAGAGCTGTTTTTCTCATCTCAACCTCCTGGAGTTACATTCATTGGTGAAACCGTCCGACGGCCCGGATTTGTTTACTCATCAAACACAAATAATTTTGGCATTTCAGTAAACAAAACCGACTTCCATGACGGTTACTCATGTAGGCGGCCAATGGGTGTCTCGACTACGTTTCTGCAAGCCGTTCGTGATAGAAGTGTTGCGGACGGCCCCATGACGGACGAGACCCTCTACGACCAGTTGATCGCCCCGATGGAGTCGAGAATGATGCGAACCATCTGGCGTATCGTGCGGCAGACCGATCTTGCTGAGGATACGCTACAGGATGCTCTTGCCGTCATCTGGGCGAAGCGGGATCGTGTCCGACGGCACCCGAATCCCCCCGCTCTAGTTCTCAAAATTTGCATGAACTGTGCCTATGACACCTTGAGGCGGCGGGAGCGCCTCCGTACGCATCAGGACCTATCGACCTCGAGCCCGCAAAATCGCACCCCTGAAAACGCCTTTCGGGAGATGGAGCGGAAAGAAGTCCAGGCGGAGGTCTTGAAAGCGATAAGTCGTCTGTCTCGAAAGCAAGCGCAAGCCGTTCTGATGCGGGTGGTTGAAGGCGAAGACTACGATGTCATTGCTCAGGCCATGAACTGCAGCGAAACAACGGTGAGAATCCATGTCTCGAGGGGACGCAAGCGCCTGAGTCGATGGCTTTCGCATCTCGAGGCTACATCTTTCGGGGGGCCTCGCAATGAAGGATAAAGAACCCACCAACGTGACGGACGACTTTTTGCGGACCATTTTGGCCGATGACCTCCCTCCCGATGCCGAAAAGGCCATGAAGGAACGTCTCGTACATTTTCGCGAAAAGGTCAGACAGACCGACCCGGATCTACGACATGGTTCGAACCTCAGTGGTTGGTCGTGAGGGAAGTTCTAGCTCTTGCTGCTGTGGTGATGATCTCCGTCGGAGGTTTCCTCCACGTCGCCGGGCACCGTAGCGCAATGGCTGACACCTTTTCTTTTTTACATTCCTCCGTGACTGTATCCGAGCAGGTATCCAGAGCCTCTTCGATGGAGTGCAGGGTTCAGGTCCAGGGTGAAAGCGGCCGACCACTAGAGTACATGATTCTCTGGTTGGCTCCGAACAGATCACGTGTCGATGTGCACCAAGGTAGCACCCTAGTAAAGACCTACTCGAGCTCTGAGGCCTATGGGGCCGATCCCCTGCTCGAACCGGTTTTGGATTTTCTGACACCGGGTGCGTTGTCCGACGCCATTTACGAAAATGGCAACCGAAGCGATTCGGTAAGCGAGATGGGGAGAAGACTACGACTCTTATCTACGTGAACGGTAAGGGGGAAACTCTACTAGAGATGGACGTTGACCTCACTACGTACTTGCCACGGCGCATCAAAAAGGACGCAGTGGAAGCTCATTTCGCCTGGAATGAAGCCGTTTCTCCCGGATTTTTATCGCCGAATGAGGAAGGAAGTTGATCCCATGTCCTCGAACACGGATACCAAAAAATTACCTTTCGTCCTGATAAGGTTGACCCTCCTGGTCGCTTTGATTGTTGCCGCTGTGGCATCGGGCAAGTTCTCCGATTTCATCGATGGGTTCGGCCTGGGATTTGTTCTTATGGGTGGCTTTGCGATGGCGCTGATGAGCTTTTCCGCCGGCGATATCATGGAGGCGCTCAAGGGCGCTGGTGGGGTGCGGCAATCTGCGGCAGAAAACCGTAACTCTCTCTTCCTGTGGGGATCGCTCTCGAGAAACTTCTGGATGATGGGTGTGCTGGCCGCGCTCATCGCTTTTGCCGTTGCTTTGACGAGCTCCGAAGGTGGAATTGCCGGCATGGCCGAGGCTATGGCTGGTTCTCTGGTTTCGGCTGTGTACGGGATGATTTTCTGTGTAATGAGTCTCGTTGTAGCGATGAAGTTGGGTTCTCGAAGCGCCGGTACCTCGCAGCAAGCACAGGAACAGCCGGGCGGCGGCTTTCGCTCAATGGGACTAACGAGGGCATTCGGCTATATTCTTTTTTTCGCCATGATTGCCGGCACGTTGATCAGGGCGATGATGACCGGTAACGCCGAAGCCAACGTCGCCGGACGACACGCATGGGAATGGCTGATTTACTGGCCGTCCCTGCTCGTCGTCCTCGGTGGTACGACGGCGTTGGTTTTGTACATCGGAAACGCGGCAAAAGGACAAACCCTTACCTTCGGATTCGCTGTTACAGGATTCATAGGCTCCCTCATGGGCTTCATACAGGTTCTGCTCGGCATGGCGGGAAGGAGCATCCAAGAGATTTCGGCGGGAGTGACGTTGATGCTGTCGTCTTGTTTCTTTGCCTTGCTGGGGATGATGGTGGCAGGTGCCCCTTTAGAAGACCTCACCGTCAAGGACCCTCAGGGTACACGTCGGTCAGCAATGAGCCGCGTGGCTTGGTACGTTTTCCCCCTTGTTGCATTGATCTTCGTGGTCATTGCTCTTGTAATAGTGCTCACACCCATGAAGCAGCCAGGCTAATCCGCACTTGCTCTTCCCGCGGTCCGGCATTACGATCGTCTCCGCCATGAAACGAATGCTCTTAGTCTGGATGTTTCTCTCTTTCGGTTCATCGTCGGGAAGTGTGGCTCAGGAATCGAACTGGCCCCAATGGCGCGGTCCTCATCGGAACGGTGTTTCCGAGAGAAAGGACCTCCCTCTCGAATGGAGCGCGACCAAAAATGTCCTCTGGAAAACCCCGATCGAAGGTCGAGGGCACTCGTCTCCCGTCGTGTGGGGAAATCGCATCTTTGTCACAACGGATGTCCAGGGAGATGTGATCCCCGGTGCCGAGGCAGTTCGACACGTCCGAGGCGGAGAAATTTATTATCACCCTCAAACCGAGAGTGCCGACAAAAGGCACACGCTGAAGGTGCTCTCGTCTCGATGCCGACACGGGGGAGATTCTTTGGACCCGTACCGTCCATGACGGACGAGTCTTCGACAATCGACATCGGCGCAATACCTATGCGTCTCCCACCGTGGTCACGGATGGACACCACGTCTATGTGTATTTCGGGTCGCAAGGTGTCTATTGTTTCGATTTCGAGGGAAACCGGGTCTGGACGGTCGATCTGGGAGTCATCCTGACTTGGGGGCATGGTCACGGCGCCTCACCCCTTCTTTACGAGAATTTGCTCATCCTTCAATGCGATCAGGACGAAGGAGATCGATCCTTTCTGGTGGCGCTCGACAAGGCGACGGGTCGGGAAGTCTGGAGGACGCTATCGAAACACCCGCCTCAACTACAGCAGTCCTATCCTCGTCGAGACCGCGAGCCGTACCGAACTGGTGACGTCCAGCTACCATGTCGTCATCTCCTACGATCCGGCGACGGGCAAGGAGCTTTGGAGGAGCGAGGGCTTTCTCGGCAACGCGATCCCCACTCCGGTGGCGAACCAAGAAGACGGTCTTCGTCGCGTCCGGATACCCCGACAAGCTGACCAAGGCGATTGCCTTCCCGGCACGGCCGAAGAGAGTCCCCTACGGTGTTGTGGGAGTATCGGAAAGGTGCCGGCTACGTGCCGTCGCCCTTGCTCTATGACGGCTATCTCTATCTCGTTTCGGACAAAGGTGTTCTGACTTGCCTCGACGCTGAGACGGGAAATGTCGTCTACGAGGGAGGGCGGATTCCCACACCGACTTCCGTCCGAGCGTCGCCCGTGGCCTGGGACGGTAAGATTCTTCTTTCGGGGGAAAACGGCGACTACTTTGTCGTCGAGGCGGGGCCCGTTCACCAAGATCTTTCGGTGAACTCCATCGGAGAAACCGTCTATGCCTCTCCTGCCATCAGCAAGGGCAGGATTTTCCTGCGGAGTGAAGGACACCTTTACGCGATTGGCACACCCGATTAGTATCGCTCGACTCCTATCACGCGCGAGATCAATTATTTGGGGAACTCGTAGGGGGCTTTAACTTTCTCTTAATCCAATCTTCCCTGAGATGATCTATCCTTGAAGCGTCGAATTCGGCGCTGACCATGGACTTTTTAAAATCACGAGCAACCGTAATTGCCGTTGTCCTGACGGCCGCTTTGTTGCCGATCCTGGCTGCTCTTCAGTACCGATGGTTGGGCACGCTGAGCGACTTGGAGCATCGTCGCGCTAGCTCCAGCCTGCACCGGGCCACAGAGCGCTTTTGCGAGGAGCTCGACCGCGACCTGACCCGCATCTATAGCACCTTTCGGCACAACCTCTTCGACCATTCCGGCGAGGCGGAAGATCGACTCACTAGGGCCTATGAGGAATGGATGAGCTCGGATTCCTTTCCAGAGCTCGTGAAAGACGTGTATTGGATCACTCGGAATCGACGAAAGAGGCTCCAGATCGAAAAATTCGATCCGGCGAGTCAAAGGCTCGGCGCCTCGGAATGGCCGGACTGGCTGACAGCACAAGAAGACGGCCTGACCAAGTATTTTGAAGAGCGTAGCAGCGAGCATGAAGGCCGTGAATCTCGTTCGGACTCGGAGCGGAGAGGCGAAGAGAACGAGGAGCCCTTCGACAAGTGGCTCGATCCGCTTCATCCGGGAGTGCCGGCACTTCTCGCTTGTAGCTATCGAGTGAGAGCCAGTTGCGTTGCGTTGACGCTCGACCGTGACGTTTTGCTGGAGAGCCTTGTCCGGAACCGCATTCGTGAGTATTTCGGGAGTGTCGAAGTAACGGACTACGAGGTTCTTATCATCGACATGGTCCATCCCGATGTAGTGATCTATCGATCGGCGGCCGAACTAACGCACGAAGACTTTGCGGAGCCCGACGAAGAAGAGAACCTGTTCAGATTGCGTGTCCGAGGCCGAGAATCCGACAGCGGTCGATGGCGATTTTTAGTCCGCCATCGTGCCGGATCGTTGGAAGCGGCGGTGGCGACGACTCGCAATCGAAATCTCGCCTTGGCATTTGGCGCTTTGGTTCTCTTGGGTGCGAGTATGGTCATGCTGATCGTGACCACACGTCGGGCAAATGCGCTGGCGCGTCAGCAAATTGAGTTTGTGGCCGGAGTTTCACACGAGTTGCGAACGCCGCTGGCAGGAATATCGTCGCTGAGCGAGAACCTGGCCGATGGTGTGGTTTCTGATTTGCCACGGGCGCGTGAATACGGTGAAGCCATTCATCGCGAGACTCGTCGTCTCGGTGACATGCTCGAGAGAGTTCTGCTTTTTTCCACCATAGAATCCGGCAGGACCTACGAGATGCGCCCTCTGGATCTGATGGAAACGGTCGAGGGTGTGATCGAGTCGACCCGAGCGTCGATCGCGGAGAAAGCGGCGGAGGTCGAAGTTGAGATTTCGGATGAGATCCCTCCGGTTCTGGGAGACCGAAGGGTGGTGAAGGCGACGATTCAAAACATACTCATGAACGCTTTGAAATTTTCTCCCGAGGGAAGCCTGATCCGAATCGGCGCCTCGGTGATTGAGACGAAAGGGACGCGAACGGTGTGTATCGATATCGAGGACCGGGGATACGGTATTCCAGGTTCGGAGCTTCCGCATATTTTCGAGCCATTCTATCGGGGGAGCGATGCCAAGGAGCGGCAGATTGCAGGAAGCGGACTCGGTCTGAGCATCGTCAAGAGGATTCTAGAGGCGCAAGGTGGTCGGGTCACCGCCGAGAGCGTAGTCGGTAAGGGGACGACCTTCAGAATTCACTTGCCCGTCGCCGAGAATCGAGAGACCGGATGACCGTCTTGCGCAAGGATCGCCTCCTTCTCGTCGAGGACGACCCCTCGTTGGTTTTGGCCCTGTCCGACCGGTTGGGCAGTGACGGCTATCGGGTCGATTGTGTCAAGGATGGAGAGGCTGGTGTACAGCAGGCGATGAAGGGCACCTACGATCTGATTCTTCTCGACGTAATGCTGCCGGGAAAAAGCGGATTCGAGGTATGTCGAGAGCTTCGCCGGCGTGGAGTGGAAACGCGAATTCTAATGCTCACCGCGCGCGCTCAGGTGTCAGACAAGGTGGCAGGACTCGACCTGGGTGCCGACGACTACCTGACAAAACCTTTCGAGATCGCCGAGCTACTGGCACGTATCAAAGCGCTGCTCAGACGCTCTTCGCCCGGAAAACAACTGGAAACATTTCGTTTCGGCAATGTGGAGGTCAACTTCGTGAGCGCCGAGGTGACCCGCGATGGGGTCCCCGTGAAGCTCTCCGCCCTCGAGTTTCAACTCTTGCGGCACCTCATCGAGAACGAAGGAATTCTAATGTCGCGAAACGAGCTTTTGGATGCGGTTTGGGGTGTGGATGCGATGCCGTTGACGCGTACCGTTGATGTTCACATTTCGTGGCTACGGCAGAAGCTCGAGCTCGAGCCCCACAACCCGCGGTTCATCCAGACGGTTCGGGGGCTCGGGTACAAGTTCGTGGCTTGATAGGTTTATGTTTTACGTTCTCTTAACCACGCCGACTAAACCTTCATTGACAATAGGTTTAGAGTATCCGTAGATCGAGACCTATAGGGAAAGCATGAGCACATCGCATTTACACTACAAAGCACTCGCCGCATCATTGTCTGTTTTTTTGCTCATTATCCCCACGAGTGTTTCCGCAAAGGACGAAGAAGAGACAGGTTTCGAGACTTACCGTATATCGACTACCGACCGTCGAGATTAAGATTGACGGAGTGCTGAATGATGAAGCATGGAAAGATGCTTCCGTCATTGAGCTCGATTACGAAACGTCACCCGGTGAAAACGTTCCCCCTCCGGTCAAGACAGAGGTGTATTTGATCTACACCAGAAGTCATTTGTACGTAGGTTTCAAAGC
>CAVROO010000006.1:0-221082 GCA_963722765.1 uncultured Acidobacteriota bacterium | reverse complement strand
GGAGCATCAGAAACTCCTGCAATACATCGTCGTGCTTCAAGCTTTCACCGATACCCTTGATCCGAAGCACAAAGACACTGGACAACGTCCTCCGTACCCGCACAAACTTGACAAAGAAGACGAGAAAGAGCTTGAGATATCGCGTATTTAAGGTCTACCTCCCGTCGGTCAAAGATCCCCGCAAGTACACCTAAACGTGACTGTTGATTTGGTGAAGTTTGAAGATGGTGAAGCGAAGTAAAAAGAGAAGGGGCCCGCCGGGCTTTTTCCTGCCACCTCCTAAGGAGGGTGCGGTTACGCCTTTTGGGCCTGTTTTATCTGTCGCCGGTAGATGTACCAACCAGCTAAACAGATTATAGCAAGAAAATCAGACTCAGTGAGAAAAATAGGCTTTTGTTGAAGTTTGACACATCCTTCCGTCCAGAAATATGATTCGTTTGCACTATTAGTCTCCCGAATCAGAAAAACTGAGGAAAAAAGCGGACGAATGCTGGGAGATGTATTTCCAGTTAATGTCGAGTGATGCTTGACATACACGCCTAACCCTCGGAGTGAAGACTATGACGCTCAGATAAACTCCCCCACTTTTTCTCAGATAAATTGCCCCATTTGTTCACAGCTCATCTTGTCGGAGTAGGCGAGTTCACTCGCTTCAGAGCTGTGATGAGGCGGCGGAGACGAATACAGGTATGTTTTTCAGCTCATGCTTTATGCTGCAAGGTTGACCTGAGTCGGTTGAACGCCTCCTATCAGGGCCATCAACGGGGAACCAGAAGCACATCTCGGCCAGGCGTGAAGTGCAATGAGGGCCGGCCCATTTTTCGAAGGGGCTGAAGGAGCCTGCGCCAATAGATGTGATGGGTAGATTGGTCGTAACGAACGTCCTTCCACAAGCGTTGTACCGAGCAGCGATAATGGTCTGGAACACTTCGCGGGACCAGGTGGAATCGCGATTGAGCCGACATCGTCAATGATGAGGACCTGGGGCTCTGCAAGGACTCGAAGAGCTATACTCCAAGCCTTGACCGTTGAAGGTTGCCTTGAGACGCAGGAGCAGATGGCCGAAGTCCACGAACAGACACCTTATGCCGTGTTGAAGGGTGAGGCTGCGGGCGAGGGCGGCCATGAGGAAGGATTTGCCCACGCCGTTGGGTCCGGACAGAAGGAGTCCCTGTTCCGGCGGACGTTCACGCCGCGCCCATTCTTGAACCGCCTTGACGGTTCTTCGGAGGGAGGCCGAAGGCTCGTTAGCGAGCTCCAGGGGCTGAAGCCTTGCCTGGATATATAAGGCCGGAATCATTGCCGCATTGAACAGTGTGCATAGCTCCCGAGTCGGTGGCAATCGCAGGAAGGATCTTCCCACCGGCTGCAGCGCGGGCATGGCGCTGCAGGTTCAGCCTTCAGGACAGGCCCTTGGGCCAGCACAACGAACCCGGTCTCGTCTTCGGGAGCGGGGTGGCGATTCGAGCGGATTTCATGATGGTTTCCTGTGAAGGAGGACCCATGGATCTCGGGCGGGACACCTTGTCCGGCTCCTGCTCAGGTCGGTTGCAGCTTGGATCTCAGGCTGACGCATTGTTTCATATTGATGACGTAGCTATTTTCTGTAAGACGGTCGATCAGAGCGCGGTGAGCTGGTCGTTCTTCAGGAACGACGTCCATTGCTGGAACCCCAAGTTGGACGTGATCAAAGTGGTCTTTCGCTTGTGCCGTTGGTGCATGAGGGTAAAGAACAGACCGACCTGGACGGGTTCGACCTCGATGTATCCGATCTCGTCGATCAGCAAGGCATCATAGGAAGCGAAGGTCTTGATCACCTGGGCTTCGCTATGATCGGCCACGGACTTGTACAAGGTCTCCACGAGCTCGGGGAACAGAATGAATCGTCCGCTATAGCCGCGCTCGATCGCTTGAATAAGAAAGGCCGTGGCAAGACCACTTTTCCCCGTGCCGGTGGGCCCGATCCAGATCACGTTCTGGTGTTTCGACATGTAGTCGAAGGCGTCGTAGACGGCCAGGACCTTCTTTCTGCTCAGCTTCGGTTGCCGGCGAAAGGGAAACGTCTCCATGACCAACATCTCGGGAATCTTGGCCCGCTTGAGCCTCATCTTCCGTGAGTTTTCTTTCTTGATCTTGTATTCCTCCTCGATGACATATTTGAGCAGCCGGGTATGGGAGAAGTTTCCTTTTCGTGCCACGCCCAGCCAGCGGTCCCAGTTGCTGAGCAGGCCTTTGAGGCGGAGGTATTTGAGCTTGTGCTTGAGTTCATCATCCATCGTCGTCCTCGTCCAGCAACTTGTCGTAGATGGATAGGTCCACCTCATCACTGAGACGGCCTTCCTGGTACGACGGCCGGTTTTGAAACTCCTCGTCGATGTCCACGAAAGGCGTTTCATAACGGCCATGATTCAGATACAACCGCGCGATACGTTCAATAGTCTCCATCTCGGTGATACGATATTTCAACGCCCGCTCGAGAGTTTGAAGGAACACGGGCAGGGCGAGCTTCCGGTAAAGTTGAAACAACTCCCGGATGAATCGGTGTTTCCGGATGCCCTTGGGTTCGAGGGCAAAGTCGAGATCGGCAGCCACTTCCTTGGATACTCCACGGAGGGTATTCTCTTCCTGCGCCGTGGGTTTCTTGCGGTGCTTGGGCTGGTATTTTGGCGGGGCTATGCCCTCGGGAGTGAACTTTTGATTCTTGACTCCATCGGGCGGAAGGGCGTATTCGGCAAGCAGCTCCCGCCGGCGATACATCTTCAGACCGCCACCATATTCCAAAACCTTCACATCTTCATTGGACGTGCCCGGCACCCATATAATTGCCGTCAACGGGAGCGTACCCATACTGGTCGGTGCCTCTTTCGTGGACACGGTAGGGTGGCTCGATATAAGGCGGCAAAGCAATAAGATCGGGTTTTTCCTGCTCGAAGGCCTCGGCCGGAATCAAGCGGGTCTTGCTCATGGGTCTTTTGGGCATCCTCACCGTCGCCCACTGAAGGGCCTGGTCGTTTAGGTCTTCCAGGCTCTCGAAGGTACGCCCCGGAAAGAAGTTGGTCTCGACGGTGAAAAAACTCCTCTCATTGCCGGCTTTTCTGTCGCTGTGTTTCACCTCGTGACACACGAACTGGAAGCCGTATCGGCTCGCGAACTCCTCCATCTCCGGAACCATGACGGCGTTTTTCCCCGTACCGCGAAGACGGGCCAGGCTGGTGTTATCGATGATGCACACCGCAGCGGCGTAACCGAAGTGCATCAGCGCTTCATGAAAGAAGCATTTCATGGCGAAGCGGTTGAAGGAACGATAAAACTTTAGATAGCGCATCTTCGAGTACCGCAGATACACAAGACTCGCCACCACCCAACGCCATTGGCCGCCGATGCACAGCCGGTACGGCGAGGTGTCATGCTGCATCTCGGCGCCGGCCACGTCGGCAACGCGTCCGCATCGCTTGTCCGGCGACCGCCCAACTCCGAGTTCCCGCACCCTCCGCATCACGGTGGAATACCCGATCTGGATCCCCTCTTCCTCGGTGAGTTTTTCGTAGATACGCCGGATCCACCCCCCACAATCGGCATGAAGTCTGCGGAGAAGGCTCGGGGTCCACCTCTTTTTTGTCCTTGCGCACCGTGTTGGGCACCGCGCCGCCTTGCTTTATGATGCTACGAACCGTCTTCGGGCTCACCTTCAAGCGACGGCTGATCTCCCCCTGACTCATGCCTTCTTCATGAAGGAGTGACGATCGCTTTGCGCTTGTCCGCGACGATCATGGAACTCCTTTATGGTTGTGGAAAATATCTCGAGGCATCGCAGGATCCCTCCCGCCACCAGGTGAGCCTGAGCGTAAAACGCATTGGAACCGCAACTGCGGTCTTTGACCATGCACGTGACCCGCTGCATGTATTTCTGCGTTACCTCGAGAGCCCTGAGCGTTCGCCGCTCGGCCTCCGTGCAAGCCGTGTCGTACCGGGCCTGTTGTTTCAGCAGGTTCAATCCCCATCGGATATCCCCTTTTCGGATCTGCTCACGGAACTCGTTCGACCCCTTGAAGTACCCTTGGGCAAGCAGCTCGATGTCCCGGATACTCAGGCGCTTTCCCGCCACGGCACTGACGAACTCGTCCACGTCCTTCTTCCCTGCGCCGTTCATACGTATGAAACGACGCAGCGTGTACATGTAGGCGTACGCAGGGAAGTCTCCTTTGAATATCTTGCCCATAACGCAGGCGCTCATCTCCTGGAGGATGCCGACCCGCATGCTGACCCAAGCGTTGCTCCTCTCCAGGCAGCCTGGCGATCTCCGACACGCTCATGGCGTGCACGCTCCTCAGTTCGTCAATCAATTTGGCCTGCTCCAGCATCGAGAGGCTTCTCGAGTTGGCAATGCGGATGAGCTGGATAATCCCGAAAGCCTCGTCACGACCCAACGACGCGTAAGGCACCATGCCGAGCCCAAGCTTTCTGGCGCAACGGTAACGTTTGAATCCGTTGAGCAGAATCCGGGCGTCGCCCGAGTCAACCCCCTGCAGGGGCTCACGAATGCCATGCTCGACAATGGAACTCAGTAGGGCCTTTTCCGCGCCAGCGTGCTTCATGCGGCAGCTTTCGTAGCGCAGATCAAAGCTTGTGATCTCCACTTCCTGGCTCACGGCTGCTTCCCTTGGGCAAAGGAGAACATCTTTGACAACCGGTCCGGACCGTTCCTTTTTCATTGCTTTCCACAAAATAAGGCCGGAAACCGACGGCGTCTATCTAATCTTGGTTACGGCGCGGGGGAACTGACTTGTAAGCCTCTTGTTTTCAGCCTTTTAAAGGCATATCTCGTCTTGGTTACGGCAAGGGAGTAATTCGACAATAAGCCTTTTGATTTGTTTCGTTTGGACAATACTCGTCTTGATTACGGCGCACCCTTTCTCCGCTTGTTTTGGGGCCGTTTCGCCTCCGGTTTCGCCGCCGTTCATTGTCTCGTTGGACATACTCGGGATGCTTCCGTCGATAATCCCGCATATAGGCAGCCTTCTCCGACGAAAGGCCTTCCTGGATTCGTCCTTCACCTGATAAAAATCCCAGTAATCTCCATGCCTCTCGCTCCAATTTCTCTGGCTTTCTTTCTTCCTCCTTGCCTGGCATTCGTTTCCGCGGCAGACCTTCTGTCTTGATCCCACTCTCGGGTCTGGAACGGATAGACCCCTGCAATAAGGGCATCTTTTCCTGCGCATCGTTCCCCCCTCTGTCTTCGATAACGACAAATCAAAGAACAAAGCAGGACTGGATTGGAAGAGGAGCGATGAAACTACATCGCAGGGCAGAATGCGCCCTCAATGTTCATGCGAATAAATTCTCAACAGGGTGGGGGAATTTATCTGAGCCAAGGTGGGGGAATTTAGGTGAGCGCTATCGGAAGATGAGGTTGCTCCTTCATAACGTGAGTAACCGGCCTGCTTCGTCGTAAACCAGCCGTAGCCCACGATGTTGATGCAGGGCTTTCCGAAGTTGTCGCACCCGGAGTTGTAGCATGCCTGGTTCTGGATGTTTCTCAATCCTTCAAGTGTAGCCTCGTTGAAAAATCGGCTGTTTCACTCGTGATTTCATGTACTTGCAGGCGACCGCGTCTTTGGCCTCCACGCAAATCTACCTCGATATCGAAGTCGAAGACCTGGCCCGAATGCTCGAGAAAAGCCATCCCAGAGGTGGAAATGGTAGAATGTAGGTTGAGGGACGTCATGGAAAAAACGATCGAGGCAACCTACGAGGACGGTGTGTTCAAGCCCAAAGAGCCTGTCGAGCTCGAGGAGAGGACCGAGGTACGGATTAAAATCGAGAGTGCGCCGAAAACCTCGGACGAGGACGATGACCCCACAGGATGGAAGGCAGCCCGAAGGTTCATCGGATTCATCAAGGACGAACCGAAGGGTGTTCCCGTCGCCCGGGATCATGACAAGTACCTCGACAAATGATCTTTGTTGACACAAGTTTCTTCTACGCTCTGGCCTCTGCCAACGACCCCGACGATGAACGCGTCCGCAAATCTTCGAAAGTTCGGTGGCCGAAAGCTCAACGATTTTATTTTGACCACAAACCACGCCGTCTTCGAAACGATACAGCTGGCCCGGAGGAGAACAGAACACCGTGCCGCAGTCGAGATGGGCCAACAACTATACGCAGAGAAGATAGCCCGGATTCACTGGGCGACACCGGACGAAGAAAAAGCCGCATTCGACTATCTCGTGGAGTACGACAATAAGGAATACAGTCCCGTGGACTGCTTGAGTTTCGTAGTCATGGCACAACTCGAGATTACCGAGGCTTTGACGATCGACTCCGACTTCACCCACCGCTTTATCGCGCGTCCCGGCCCTTCTCAGAGCTAGCAATACGTTCGCAAGCCTTCTCCCCAGATACAAAAATGGGATCGTGCTTTCCGCACGGTCCCATAACTTCTTAAACTGGATCTGCGCACTTCTGTAGTACCACAATGGATTTGCACGCAAAGGGAAAACGCTCCCTATTGTCCAGTAGCAAATTGCGGCGTATTCATAGTGCGTTCGAAAAACAGGCTTGGTTGTTGCGTAGACAGATGAATACTGCAGCTTCTGTGAAGAAGCAGGCTTTGGCCTATGCAGCTTTAGAAACGAGAACGGGAAGTCTTCTTTCGGGATCGACAAATCGGATCTCGAATGGAATCTCGGTAGGATACGATAACGTTGCTCGGGTGTGCAGTGTGGACGTTTTCTTTCAGGGATCTTGTCCCACCGTGCAGTCTGAATCCATCGTAGCACGTCATGAGATCTCCGTAAGGAAGGTCTCCAGAGCGTTGTTGATTCCAATCCTGGAGAGATTGGGGTACCTGGCATATGCGGAGTCGGGAATCGCCGCGACCAGTGCCCGGAACTTTTGGGGGTTCACCATTCCGCTGTCCATGAATTTCCTCGCATCGTCGAGATCCCGCTGAAAACCGCGAACGACCTTGGAAAAAAGTTGTGCATAAGGGTCGTAGTGGTAAAACGTGATCGTGCCAACCGTATCGATGAACACATGTCTGTCTGCGGTGCCCTTGAGCGGCGGGACGAAATCTTCCGGACGAGCAAATTCGATGTTGATATTGAGGCGTTCCTTGATCTCCTGAATGTTTCGGAACAAGATCTCCTGATTCTGAGTATAGATCCACATCGATGGATGAGCGGCGCCAGCCGAGGTACACTGCCGTCCCTCCCCCGACAAAGAAGACTTGGTACGCACCGCGTCGCGGTGCATTTCGCGCTAATTCCTTCATTAGTGCGTGTAGACTTTGTTTCGTAATTTCGTCACGCATTCTTACCTTTTGTGAGGCGGACACTGGCACAAGCGTCCGCGAAAGATGTCGCTTGTCGCAGATAGGCAAGATACCGGGCGTGGGCCAGATCCCCACTCGTGCGTTCGAGCAAGCGGAACAGACGTACGTCTGCATTGCGGAACAATTCAATGGGAAGAGGCACACCTTCCCTCTTGAGTCGGGGAGCCGCCAGCGACACCAATAGGCTCTCTATCGACTCCTCGCCAGCCGCCAGGGCGGCCAATCCCGCGTCAATGGTCGCACCACCCGGCAGACCGATGTCCTCGAAAAGGGCGGCGCCGAAACGTACCCGGATCCATCGGCGGATAGCGGCCTTGCGGGCTACTGTCTTTCTTGCCTCCGGGCTCATGCGTAAGGCGCGTACTCGACCCCCGACGCTACCGTAGGCCCGGAACCGCTCTCTAACGGTTTTTGGAAGTTTCATCGTAATTTATTATACTAAGGGGGTAAGCATTTTTCAAGACCGCGTGTTGTCTGACATCGAGAACACTTTTGTGTACCGGCACAATGGGAGTTGAAACGAGGTGTACTGCCACTTTGGGAGTTAAAACCAGAGTCGAGCGCAATCTGAGCTGGTTGAACGGCGGCGTTATCGGCAAGACCTGTACTTCGTTCAATCTGGGGACTAAGCAGTATAGTGCTTATATATGTCGTGATCTGGCCTGGGTGCAATAACGCTGGAAAGGGTTATTACGCACATATTTACGGTATTTCGGCCTAGCAATATATTGCTGCATTTCCTCGCAAATAGCCCCCTTGAAAGCACTTGATACTCTCCCAGAATAGCCGGTATCAATGTTGCAACTCCTAACATGGGCATTTTGTATTTCGACCTTGGAATATTGGCTCCTTTTTCGACATGTCGGATGTTCGACCCAGCAGATTTCGGCTTGTGCCAGCGACCAATACTGGCCTTATCGGCGGGCTCGGCTCGATGGCGAAGAACTTCCTTTTGCACCGGTTCTCTCCCGAGCGGCTCGTCCACCGGCCACGGCGGCGCCTCAAACACCAAACATTTTTTGAAATCGAAGGTTAAGAAAAATGCGGTATGCAGAGACAGGGTTCAATTTAGAAGTCGATCTAACCCGAGGAAACATCGAGAGGGTAGAAACGGACCCGAGACTAACGGAGCTTCATCTTGGGGGGCTGGGTACCAATGCCAAGATACTGTGGGATAGGGTTCCCCCTGAAGCCGAGCCCTTTTCTCCTGAGAATCACCTCATTTTCGGCTCCGGCCTTTTAGTTGGCACCCCTGCCGTCGGGTGTAATCGGACCGTTGTTTCGACCTTCTCCCCGCAGACCCAGTTGATGGCCTATTCCATGATGGGCGGCTATTGGGCGCCCGAGTTGAAGCATGCCGGCTATGACAAAGTGATCCTTCGCGGCAAGTCCCCCGAGCTGGTTTATTTGTGGATCCACAACGACAAAGTTGAAATTCGTGATGCCTCCCATTTGAAGGGCAAAGGCGCCGTTGAAGCGGCGGAGCTCATTCGGCAGGAACTGGACGATCCAAAAATTGAGGTGTGCTCCATCGGTCTGGCCGGTGAGAACAAGGTCTTTTTTGCCTCCATCGAGCAGGGCCGGTCCAGTGCCAGCCGAGGCGGACTCGGCGCCGTGATGGGAGACAAAGGGCTCAAGGCGATCGCGGTTCGTGGAACCAAGGACATCAATATCGCCCGCCCGGCCGAGCTCATCGAGCTCATGCAACGATGTCTTGGAATACATCAAGTTTCGGGAGGAAAACCCCATCCCGGGAGTACCGGCCATTTTGTCCAGGATCGGATCGCCGCAAGAGATGGCCATCCATGATGAGCAGTGGCACACCACGAATTTTGCCTGGGGTAATGCGCGCCTTCGGAGAAAAGATTTTTGGACCGAAGATGTCGAAAAGAGATGGACCGAGAGTCTCGAGGCCGTTCGGACCCGTTTCATCAGTTGCCACAACTGTCCCATGAAATGCGGGGCGACCATCAGCGTTCCGGGTCTTCCCACCTATATGATGAAGTGCTACACGAAGCTCACCTATACCATGGCGTCCATGACCGATCTCGATTTTGGATTGAAAATCGCTCAGAGCGCTACGGAGTATGGGGTGGACGGATTCTCAGCCCCTCAGGTGATGGCCTTTGCCCTCGAGCTTTATGAAGCCGGCATTCTGACCGACCAAGATCTGCCGGGAATGCCTTCCGATCCCGAAGGGAGATTTACCTGGTTGCTCGATCGAATCGTCCGGCGGGAAGGGATTGGAGACGTTCTAGCGAACGGCACTTATTGGGCGGCCAAAGAGATTGGCAAGGGCGCGGATGAGTATGCCCATAATAACATCAAAAAGCACGAGCAACTGCCTCTCAAGCTGGGCATGCTGAATCCCATCTATTTTCTCATGTACGCCACCGGCGAGAAGATCAACATCACCCAAATCGAAGGAAACTTCCCCCAGGCGCCTTTTCCCAAGAGAGAGCAGAGAGAGGAATTCGTCAAGGATTGGCATCAGGTTCCCAATGAGAAGTTCAAGGAATATTTTCTCAATTGGGATCCACGCGGAGAAAACTCGATTCCCTATTACCCTTCTCCCGAAGCAACCTGTGAAATCGTGGACTGGTCGGAGAAGATGCACTACATCGATGACTCCATCGGGATGTGCGCCGGGTTGTCCTCCTTCCCTTTGAAGCCTCCTTATCACATTCACAATCTGCCGAAGGTCATCTCCGCAGCGACCGGGATGGATTTGGATGAAGACGGACTTTCGAAGATAGCCCGGAGGAACCGGACCCTGGTGAGAGCCGTCAATATTAGAAGGGGAATGAGAAGAAAAGACGAGAAGCCTCCCGACGATCATTGGAAGAAAAGATTTCCCGAGCTCGAGACCGAGCTTCTGGATACTTACTACAAATTCAAGGGTTTCAATAATCAGGGTATTCCCACGAAGGAGTCTTGCCGGGATCTGGCTCTGGACTACGTCAGCGACGACTTCCTCGAGAGGGGAATCCTGACGGATGATGAAAGTGCTTCTTCCGATGAGGCTTCGGCGGAGAAGCATTAGAGTGGAGGACCGAATGGTGACCACTGAAGAAAAGACCAAGAAAACGAAAACCATCAAAACCATCCGAGTCGATGTGGATAAATGCAATGGCTGCCGGGCCTGTGAGGTTATCTGCTCCGCCTTTCATGCGGTGCCCAAATACAGCAGCAATAATCCGGAACGGTCTCGCATTCGAGTGATTCATCTGCCCTTGAAAGACATTTACGTACCCGTCTATGCGGGCGAGTATGCCGCCGCTGAATGTACGGGCCGAGACAAATACACGATCGACGGGAAAGAGTACGACGAGTGTGCTTTCTGCCGGGCTTCCTGCCCATCGAGAGATCTCTTCAAAGAACCCGATTCCGGTCTGCCTCTAAAGTGCGACATGTGCGAAAGCGATCCCGATCTGAAAGAACCGATGTGTGTTCAGTGGTGCTTGGCCGACGCCCTGATTTTCGAAGAAAGAGAAGAAGTCGTCGAAGAAGAGGAAGTCAAGCACGGTGAGCTCGAGATAGGACTGGAATCGTTGACCAACGAACACGGCTTGGACAAGGTCATGGACGCGCTCGCCCGAATGTCCATGTCCAAGAAGGGCTGAGAAAGATCATGGAGACCTTAGCCGACTTCAAAGAGATTGTTGATGTCTTAAAGGAAAACGGCGGAGAAGCATTCAAATTCTGCTATGAATGCGGACTTTGTGATGCCGTTTGTCCGTGGAATCGGGTTCGATCCTTTAGCATGCGCAAAGTCGTCCGGCAGGCGACGTTCGGTCTGACCGAGATAGAAAACGAAGAGATATGGCGTTGTACGACCTGCGGGCGATGCCCTCAGCACTGCCCGAGGGGCGTCGATCAAGTCGCTGTTTCCGTGTCCTCGCGCCGGATCGCCACGGAGTATGATGTCTTTCCCGAATCGGTCCGCCCCATCCAAGCCGTCACGGCAAGTCTCATGGCCGAAGGCAATCCCGTCGGCGAAAAACGAGAAACCCGAGCGGATTGGACCCAAGGTCTATCGGTCAAAACGTTCACCGAGGGGATGGACGTTTTATTTTTCCCCGGCTGCTACCTCACCTATGACCCGAGGATGCAAAAAGTCGCTCGCGCCACGGCCGAAATTCTCAACGCGGCGGGAGTGGATTGGGGGATTTTGGGTTCCAAGGAAAATTGCTGCGGAGAAAGCATTCGCAAGACGGGCAATGAGGAGCTCTACAAAACCTTAGCCAAGACGAACATCAAAAACTTTATCGATAGCGGGGTAAAGAAGATTCTCGTTGCTTCCCCTCATTGCTACCAAACCTTCAAAAACGAGTACACCGAGTTCAAGGTGAATTTCGAGGTCGTACATATTTCCCAATATCTGTTCGAGCTCTTGGACGCGGGAAAGCTCGAGCTCAAAAAAGAGTATGAGAAGAAAGTGACGTACCACGATCCGTGTTACCTGGGTCGATACAACAACACTTATGACGAGCCTCGAGAAGTCTTGAAGAAGGTTCCGGGCTTGGAACTGGTGGAGATGGCCGACTCACGGGAAGACAGCCTCTGCTGCGGAGGGGGAGGCGGCCGGATTTGGATGGAGACTCCAAAAGAGGAACGCTTTTCCGACCTCAGATTGGCCCAAGCCGTCGACATTGGAGCCGTGGTGCTCGCGACTTCATGCCCTTATTGCATCACTAATTTCGAGGATAGCCGGTTGGGTCTCGAGGAAAACGGTGCACCGGAGATTAAAGACATCACTGAAATCATCCAGGAAATGATTCAAGAAGCCTGATGAGGAACTAGAGACGTGGAAAATCTACCCATTGTAGGCCAGCCTTTCATGAATCCCCCAGATGGCAATATGGGAGATGTCATGGTCGTCGGTGGCGGGATCAGCGGTATTCAAGCCGCCCTCGATCTTGCCACGGCGGGTTACAAGGTCTATTTAGTCGAGAAGACGCCGACCATCGGCGGGAAGATGGCCCAGCTCGACAAGACCTTCCCCACCAATGACTGCTCCATGTGCATCGAGTCTCCCAAGTTCATCGAATGCGATCGGCATCCCAATATCGAGATCTTGACCTATACCGAAGTTGACAACGTAGAGGGGGAAGCGGGAGATTTCAAGGTCACCCTGACTAAAAAACCCCGATACGTCATCGAGGACAAGTGTACGGGTTGTACCACCTGCGTCGAGTACTGCCCGGTCATGGTTCCGGATCCCTACAACCAGGAGTTATCCGACAACAAAGCCATCCACATCTACTTCTCTCAGGCGGTTCCGCTGGTCACCTATATTGATGACAACTGCCTCAACCTCAAAGACAAGAAATGTACGATCTGCTTGGGAGTTTGTAAGAACGACGCCATTGACTTCACTCAAAAGGCGGAAAAGGTCGAAGTTAAAGTCGGCGCGATCGTTTTGTCTCCGGGCTTCGACATCTTCAACCCTCGGTTGAGGGGCGACTTTGGTTACGGAAAATATGAGAACGTCGTCACCAGTCTCGACTTCGAGCGCATCTTATGCGCCACCGGACCCTACGAGGGTGAGATAAAGCGCCCTTCCGACAAGAAGCATCCGCACAAAATAGCCTGGATACAGTGCGTCGGCTCCCGACAGATCAATCCGGGCGGTAACACCTATTGTTCCGCGGTCTGTTGCTCGTACACCCAAAAGCAAGTGATTTTGGCCAAGGACCATGACGCCGAGCTCGATGCGACCATCTTCCACAACGATATTCGATCCTTCGGCAAGGACTTCGAGCGGTTCTACAAACGGACGGAGAACCTTCCCGATGTTCGATTCATCCGAAGCTACGTTTCCATAGGGAAAGAGATTCCGGATAGCAAAAACGTCACGATTTGGTATTCGACTCCTGAAGATGGTGTAAAGGAGGAAGAGTTCGATCTGGTGGTCTTGTCCGTTGGGTTGAACCCTCCGAAGGGCGCGAAGGGCCTGGCGACGACCTTCGGCATCGAGCTCAATGCTCACGGATTCTGTAAAACCAATCCTGAAAATGCTATTGAAACGACTCGGCCGGGAATCTTTGTAAGCGGTGCTTTCCAGGGTCCTATGGATATCCCCGAGTCGGTAGTAACCGCGAGCGGCGCCGATGCCCTTGTGGGTCAGCTTCTGGCCTACCGGCGCGGGAAGCTGGCCAAGGAAAGGACCTATCCACCGGAAAGGGATACCTCGGAAGAGGAGACCCGGGTGGGTGTGTTCGTCTGTCATTGTGGCGCCAATATTGGACGCGTCGTCGATGTGCCTTCCGTCGTCGAGTATTCCACGGGCTTGAAGAACGTCGTTCACGCGGAAGAGAGTCTGTTTGCCTGCGCCACGGATTGTGCCCAGCAGATATCGAACACGATCAAGGAAAAAGGGATCAATCGTGTCGTCGTTGCCGCCTGCACCCCGAGAACCCACGAGCCGCTGTTCCGAGACACGCTTCGTGAAGGGGGTATCAATCAATATTTTTTCGAGATGGCGAATATTCGAGAGCACTGCTCCTGGGTCCACTCTCGAGAAAAGGAAGACGCCACCCAAAAGGCGAAGGACATCGTCCGGATGTCGGTGGCCCGAACCGGCCTTCTGGAGCCCTTGCAGGAGTTCGATTTGCCCGTCAACAAGACGGGTTTGGTGGTCGGAGGAGGCTTGGCCGGGATGACCACGGCTCTATCCATCGCCAACCAGGGGTTCGAGGTCTACCTGATCGAAAAGGACGAAGACCTGGGAGGCATGGCTCGGAGAATTCACTCGACACTCGAAGGGCGGGACGTTCAAGCCTACCTGAACGATATCGTCCGAAAGGTTTATCAGCACCCACTGATTCACGTATGGACGGGTGCCACCATTAAGGAGGTCTCCGGCTACGTGGGGAACTTCGTCACCCAAGTGGAATCGGAGGGACGGGTCAGAGAAATCCTCCATGGAACGGCCGTTCTCGCCACGGGTGCGGAAGAGTACAAGCCCACCGAATACCTCTACGGGGAAAGCGATCGGGTTATGACTCTGCTGGAGCTCGAAGACCGAATCGCGAAGAAAGACGAGAGTCTGGCCGGCGCCCAGAGTCTGGTGATGATCCAGTGCGTCGGTTGCCGGCAAGAAGACCGCAACTACTGCAGCCGGGTGTGTTGTAATCAGGCCATCAAAAACGCTTTGCAGCTCAAAGAGGTCCGTCCCGAAATGGATATCTATATGCTCTATCGGGACATGAGAACCTACGGGTTTGCCGAGGACTATTACCGAGAAGCGGCGAACCAAGACGTCAAGTTCATCCGCTTCGAGCCGCCGGATAAGCCTCAGGTGGAAGCCGCGGGGGACAAGCTAAAAGTTATCGTGACCGATCCTATTCTGGGCAAGCTCGGTATCGACGCCGATGTCGTCGCTTTGGCCGCCGCCGTGGTTCCTTCGGCGGGAGCTCAGGACGTCTCCAGATTATTCAAAGTTCCTTTGAGCCCGGACGGTTTCTTCCAGGAAGCCCACGTCAAACTGAGACCGGTGGACTTTGCCGCCGAGGGCATTTTCCTGTGTGGTACGGCTCATTATCCCAAGAACATGGCGGAGACCGTGAGCCAAGCTCTGGGCGCTGCCGGTCGGGCCGTCGGTATTTTGTCGCAGGATTCCGTCACCGCTTCGGGTTCCGTTTGCGAGGTGGATGAGCAGAAGTGCTTGGCCTGTGGGGACTGTATCGACGCTTGTACCTATGGCGCGATCGAGTTTATTGATACACGGCAAGGCAAGAAGGTCCGGGTGAATCCCGTTCTCTGTAAGGGAGACGGTCTTTGTAATGCAAAGTGCTCCACCGGGGCCATTTCGCTGAAGCACTATACGGATGAAGAGATCTTCTGCCAAATTGACGCCGCGATTCCGGATGTATAGTAGGCCCGGCTGTGCCGGGCGAGGTAGGAGTTGAATGAGCATGGGGTCAGGACTCGAGTTCAAACCCAGGATCTTGGGATTCTTGTGCAATTGGTGCTGCTATGCCGGGGCGGATCTCTGCGGCGTGTCTCGCTATCAATACCCTCCTCATATACGGGTGATCCGGTTGATGTGCTCCGGCCGAGTTGACCCGGCGTTTATCTTCCGAGCTTTCTTGAACGGAACGGACGGGGTCTTCATCGGCGGTTGTTGGCTCGGCGAGTGCCATTACCTTACCGAAGGAAATTACGATGCGTTGAGCATGATGCATCTATGTCGAAAGATTCTGGAGCACATAGGACTCAATCCCGAAAGACTGAGACTCGAATGGGTATCCGCGGCTGAAGGTGTCCGATTCGCCGAAGTCCAGAACGACTTCACCGAGAAACTGAAAAAGATGGGTCCCCTTGGTGAAGGCGAAGGCATCGACAAAAAAGAATTGAAGTCCAGGCTCGAAGAAGTCTCGAATCTCATCCCCTACATCAAGCAGATGAAAAGGGAGAAGCTCGCGGTCCGTCTCGAGAAAGAAGAAGACTATAGCAAGCTTTACACCCTCGAGGAGGTCGAAAGCTTGTTCCGCGAGGTCGTCTCGTACTATATCGACCCGGAGCTTTGTCAGGCCTGCATGATCTGCCTTCGGAAATGCCCGGAAGAGGGAATTATCGGCGGGAAGAACCAGATCCATGTCATCGACCAAGACGTTTGCTTGAGGTGTGGCAATTGTTATGAAGTTTGCCCCCCGAAATTTGGTGCGGTGAAGAAATTTATCGGTGAGCCGGTTCCGCCTCCCATTCCCGAAGACCAGAGAACTCTGGTCAGAAAGAGCAAAAAAGTCAGCTGAACCCGTCTCACTATTCAGCACTTTCTTTGGTAGACTCGAAAGTGTCCTGTCTATATGTAACTCGGGATCTTGATCCGTCAGATCGGTACCCGAACTCAAAACCGTCGCCTACGGTCACGGTCTGGGCAGAAGACGCGGCTCTAGAAAAAAACCAATGGTGCCGAAGAAAATGGGCGGTTTGCCTGGAGGCCAAGATGAACTGCCTGACACCCGACAACTCTCTGCGCGAGCAATCTTGAGCACGGAGATCGCTGTCGAGGTGTATACATGATCACGCCGACGCCCGGCAATGCAGAAAAGGGAGCCAAGGAGCTCGTCTAGAGCAGCTTCGCTTTGAGCGGCAGCGACTCGACAACTCGGTTTGTTCCCGAGAAACGCAACAAGTACCAGGTAAGGGATACCAGAAGTGTCGCGAGCAGGAGCTGAAGCGCCACGAAGCCAAACACTTTCAAGGGTGCGAACGCCGGACTCACGAATCGAACGAGCCAGCCGCTGGATTCATTCAATATTGCGGCCGAGAATGTCCCGAAGATGAAGACCTTCTTCGTCGTGTTTCGGAAAGGGATGAATATGGCGAGATGGGTAAGGAGCAAGATCACCAGAGCCATCATCGCCAGGTGTCCATGGGAAACCTCGAGCATCGAGCCCATGGTGCGAGGAGGAAGGTACTCTTCCTCCGAGCCGTTGTAATAGGAAACGACCGAATCAGGGTGGAGGCTCATTTTCGAAAAATAGAGTCCAAAGCTCGTGGCCCAGAAAGCGAACAGGAGTATCATCGTGAGCGAAAGCGTGGAATTCATCAAGGGATGGCTTTGAAAGCCGCCTCCGTTCATGTACTTCATTGGATATCTCCTAACACCAGTCGGCTTAGAGCGAGGCTTCTTCGGACGGCGGCGGCCAGAGACCGCACGGTGAGCGTGGCGCCGGTAACGCCGTCGAGATCACGGTTCACCGTGAGCTCATCTTCGGATCCCTTGCCTTCCAATCGATCGAGCCAACCCTGCCGAACCTTGTAGTCTTCGGGCTCGAAAAATGCCAGGATCTCGGTTCTGGCGACGCGGCCGTTGGCTGCAATCCAGACGAAGACGACTTCTTTGCTGCTACGCACGGTGTGAGTGTCGAAAAAAGCTAGACCGGCCGGATTTCCTTGTACGGTTTTTCCTTCGTAGTAGGTGATGATTTTCGATTCGATGCGTGAACGCGATTGTTTCTCGACCACACGAATTTGCTCTTCGGTGAGGAAGATCGTTTTGCGCTCGTAGCCTCCCAAGAAGACTTCGGAAAGGGCTATTTTCTGCGTCTTGTAAACGCGGGCTTGCCCGTGGCCGGCCCAACCGATAACCAACATCAATGCAAAAACTGTTCTTGCACTCATCATACCGATGGCTTTCCGTGATTCAGAACATGTATCCCAGGGCGATGTTCCATTGATTGACACCGGTGTTTGCCTGGTTCTTGAAGTTCTGGTGGTCGAGTTTGATGACGACGCTAGGGTGAGGTTTCAGGTCGAATCCGACGGTCCATAGCGAGCGATCGTTGGCAGGATTCCGCTCGAATCCAGTAGGAACTTCTGTCTGCGTATCGTATTTCTCATAGCGGGCGAATGGGGTGAGCGCCCACGAGGAGCCGCCGGCTCTAAGACTCATGATATCGAAAGCGGCCTCGATATAACCTCCGCCGAACTCGGAGCCGATGGAGTCCGAGCCCGTCAACCCGAGAGATCGGTTGATCTCAGCCGCATCTCCGACAGTGGCTCGAGCGAAGAGTCCTCGAAATCGCCATCCGCGGAAGTTGTACTGTACGTGGGCATCGAACAGATTCACCTGTCCGCCGATGATGTCTCCGGTCGTCGTTTGCCGGCCCTGTCCGGAACCGCCGATGAAGAAGCTTACGCCCAACAGTAGTCCGGGCACCTCAGTGAGATCGAATCGTCCCGTCCACGCAAGATCTTCTGCCAAGGACTTTGAGCCTTTCTGCCTACCGCCTCGGAGCGCCGATGAAGAAGAAAAGCCCGCACTGGTGAGTCCCGCCACCACGTAGGTTCGGTAACCAAACGGTCCAATGTCGCCAAAGGCGCCGACCCCGTTTTCCCTCCATGTCGCGGGGATGATGACCCGCTCGACTTGTGGACGGGTGGCCCCATGGAAAACAGGTGGCTCGTGTAGCTCGTTGACGAAGCCCACCGGAACGAGGACGAGACCGCCGCGCAAATTGACCTCGGGGCGCAGGAAGAAGTCGAGATAGGCGAACTCGACCGAGGCTTCGCCCTTTTTCCCCGTGGAAGCATGTTCGAATTCCAGCTCCGAGTTGAAGAGTATCCGATCGTTCCATTTGTAACCGAAATAGACAATGGCTCTCAGGAAGTCGAACTGATTCAACTGTCCGGACGCTGAGCCATCGTCCCTTTGGTTGGCAAAGTCCTGAAAAACCACTTCTCCATAGCCGCCGATGGAGACACCTTTTTCGATGCCGTAGACCTTGGATGCGCTTGGTGCAAAGCCGTACTGCCCGGACGGCGGCTTTTCTTCGGCCACATCGCCTAGCTTCAATTTTTCCAGTTCCTCTGCCAGAACCTGGATTTGGCGTTCGAGCTCATCAACCTTCTGCTCGGTCGTTTCCTGGCTCTCCTCCTCAGCGACCTTGCTGTCCGTCTCCCTCGGTTGGGCCCACGCAGGCGGCGTTGATAAAACTAATCCCGCAACAATATAAGATAGCGTCTGCAATACGCCGCTCTCGCTATTCTTCATTCCCAACTTCCTTCCCAGATGTTGTTCCTCTAATCATTTGTATGGATCGATGTGTCTTGATAATGCGATTCATTCGCATTATAACGGCAAAAAAAACACCTAACTGCTCTTGCGCTTGCCAAAACAAACGCGGCACATTCCACCTATCTCCAGTCGCATCGCCTTCGCTTTGAAGCCGGTCTTTTGTTCGACGCGCTCCCCGAGATTTTCCCAGAACTCGCCCTCGGGCTCCTCGACCGTCCCGCAACTCGTGCAAACGAGATGGATATGAAATTTCGCGGGACGTATCTCGTAATAGTGACCTCCGCCACCGACATGCATGAGATCCAACTCATCTACCAGTCCCGCCGCTTTCAGCGCGTTCAGTGTCCGGTAAACAGTGGCGAGATGGATCTTGGGGTCTTTCTTGCGTGCCCGTCGAAGCACCTCTTCGACATCGAGATGGTCGTCAGCTCGTTCCAATACGTCGGCGACGATCCGGCGCGCTTCCGTCATGCGCATGCCTCTATCGCGAATCCGAGACTCGAGCCGATCGGGGCCCTTGGCATGAATAGCATTCTTCTTTCTGCGAATCATTCGCATTGAAGTTATCAGAGCCGGAGGGCCTTGTCAATCAAATGCGACCCCAATATAAAGTCTGCAGATTGTGTGGTGAGAGGACCGCTTTGTGAGTTTGTCGCTGAAGGGCGGCTTTCCGCCATCTCAGTTATCTCCAAATTGTGATGTAGTTCATTTGCGCTGGTCGGGGGCCGTGCCTATGCTTGAGGATCAATTGGTGCGGATCTACTTTTTGCGGACCACAGCGGTTTGATGTGTAATATAAGGTGCTGCGTTTTGGTGCAAAAGTGGGTGAATAACGTTCTTCGCGTTAACCTATTGTCGTTGATTCAGTTGCTTACCTCCAAACCGTCCTCTTGCCGGAGACAAAATTTGGCGGATTCCACTCCGCTTGCGTCACGAGTGTGTCAAAATAAGAAACCCGCTATGGTTCCAACCCGTCCGCAGATCCCTGACAATGACCGAGATTGTGAGCTGCTCCGGACATACTGTGCCACCGCTGCCTCAAAGGCGCCCCGGGTTTGTCGAAGCACTTCCTCTTGTATCGCGAGATGCACCCGAGCGAAGTGAACATCGAGCATCGATACCAGCCCCGCGTCGTAACGTACCTCTACGATTTGCACCATCCGTTCGTAGAGTGCAACGATTTGCTCACCAAGCTCCACTTGAAGCTTGGCTTCGACGGCCAGAAACCAGGACTTCGTCGTGAGTGCCGCCAAGGAGAGTCGAGCGGCGGAATAATCGGCGACCGCGGCCTGATAGTCGGCCGTCGCCGCCGCCTTGCCGGCACGGATCCGGCCCCATAGATCGAGCTCCCAGGACACGTTGACCGAGATCGAGCTTCGGTCCGAAGTGGAATCCTCGCTCGTGTAGCCTCCGAACGCGGAGCCGCTGGCACCTGCGGTGACAAGTGGGTAGAGCTCGGCACCTGCCTTCTTTGCAAATCCTCGGGCCACTTCGAGCTGTGCCGCCGCCGCCTGGAGGTCCAGGTTGTTCGCGAGTGCCTCCTCGACGATTTTCTCGAGCTGCGGGTCACTGAAAGTTTCGAGCCAGCCGACGTCCACTGTTGACGACCCCGATTACGCGGACGCCTGGGCTGTGCTGGCACTCGTGTACAGCCTGGAGTATCGCCAGGGATTCAATCCACGCCAGGAGCTGTACGACGCTCGTAAGCGCTCCCTCGACTACGCCCGGCGCGCCGGCGCGCTCGATCCCGAAGACGCGACCGCCTATGGGATGCTGTCACTTGCGCACTTCCACATGCACGATCTGGATGCCTTCCGGGAAGCGGGTGAACGGGCGCTGGAGCTCAATCCAAACGACTCAGAGATCCTCGCCCGCCACGGCATACGCCTGGCGTTTATGGGTGAGTGGGATCAAGGGCTGGCGCTTGATGAGAAGAGCGATGACGCTGAATCCGGCGCACACCGGCTTTTTCTACCGTTTGTCTTTTACTCCTGCGACCGCCACGAGTACGACCGTGCGCTGGAAGAAACCCTAAAGGTCAACCTGCCGGATTTCTTCTGGTACCAGATAGCCAGGAGGATGACTCTCGGGCAATTGGGTCACACCGAAGAGGCTCGCGCCGCCGTCGATAGACTTCTGGAGCTCAAGCCCGGCATCCAGCAGGAGTTCTTGACAGCAGTGCGGGACTGGAACTTCCCGCGACCGCTCGTGGAGCACTTCTCCGACGGCCTTCGCAAGGCCGGCCTTGACCTCGCGCTGGAGTTTTGACGTACGAGTTCTAGGCGCGTTTTCTGACCTATAGTCGCCCACGGGGTACCTTTTGGAATCCTTTAAATGATCCCCTACAATAAAGCCATGTCGAGTCCTTTGGTGAAACCACATATCACCTACGAAGAGCTCTGTCGGATTCCGTCTGACGGTAGGCGCTACGAGCTTTTCGAGGGGGAGGCTTATGTGACTCCGTCTCCGAATCTCCGGCACCAAAGAATTCTCCGCCGTCTGAGCCGTGCATTCGAAGATGCCATCCGCGATGGTTCAGAAGTGTTTTTCGCTCCGATGGATGTGGTTCTTACAGAAGCAACGGCGGTACAACCCGACCTGGTCCTGGTGCTCGAAAACAACGCGCGTATCTTGAAAGATGTCGTTCGAGGTGTCCCCGATCTCGTGGTGGAGGTTCTATCGCCTTCAACGGTGCAGATGGATCGTGGTCTGAAGATGGAGACCTATGCCCGTTACGGAATAGGGGAGTACTGGATCGTTGACGCCGAGAGCTCAAGCATAGAGATTTATCGCCTGGATCGAGGAGCCGAGGCCTATCGGCTCATCGAAACCTGCCGTGATGCCGACTACGCCGCCACTCCTCTTTTACCCTGTTTCTCGCTTCAGGCCAGCAAGCTCTTCAGCAAATAGGTAAGGGTTTTTCCCTCGTTGACGTCCCTGTCTATCGTCAAAACTCGTCCGGTAGGGTAATCAAGCAGTTACGCCGACGCGCCCGCTCGTGGGCGTACTCTTCCCCCAGTTGAGATCCCGCCGCGGAACGGGCAAACTCCGCCTCTATGCTCCAAATTCTCATCTACATCATCTCTCTCGGTGCCCGGGCCATCCAGGCGAGTGGCGCTCCGCCAATCGTGGCCAACGTGGGCGAGTCGCCTTGCGATCCAAGATGATCCATGCAGAACCCGGAGACGAAATAGCGATTGCGCTTAATTCCGTCTGATACACCACTTCTCTTGGGTCGTCATAGTTTTTCAGCGCGGTGGTCGTCTCTGCAGAGGAATGGCGAACAGTCTTGATTGCCGTCCTGCCTATACACGATGAGGTCGAGGAGCAAGGGGTCATCACGTGACAAAGGACGAAGCAGCTGCAGAAGTTTGCATGCTACTGGATGGAAAAAGAGGCAGGAGATACTCGCAGACGCTCGGGGCGGATTTCAGCAACGGTCGAGCGCCTGCCGGATATTCTTGAGCAGCGATTCGGCGCTGAACGGCTTCTGAATGAAGTGGATTCCGGGCTTGAGCACGCCGTGGTAGGAGATGAACTCCTCGGGGTAGCCGGACAAATAGACAACCGGGGCCCGACTGCCCTCCTCCGCCAGCCGCTCGGCTAGGTCCTTGCCGTTCATGTCCGACATGATCATGTCGGTAACGAGAAGGTCTATCTCCCCCTTGCTCTCGGCAAACACCTCGATGGCTTCCCGGCCGCTGGCGGCGGTGATCGCCTTGTAGCCGCCCTGCTCAAGTATCAGGCGAATGAGGTCCCGGACGTCGTCCTCGTCCTCGGCAACCAGTACGGTCTCGCTACGGTCCGCCAAGGACTGCTCGGCCGATGATGACTTCTCTGAATCACCCGAATTGTCCAAGCGGGGAAACAACAGCTTCATGGTGGTGCCCACCCCCGGCTCGCTGTAAACCATGATCTCGCCCCCGCTCTGCTTGACGAAACCGAACACCGACGACAGGCCCAGGCCCGTGCCCTTGTCCTTGGTGGTGAAGAAGGGCTCGAAGACATGGGCCTTTGTCTCGTTGTCCATTCCGATGCCGGTATCGGATACGGAGATCACTACGTATGAGCCCGGCTCGAGCGACGGGTAACCTGCGGCGCACTCCCCGTCGACCCGCAGGTTGTCGGTCTCGATGGTAAGGCCTCCGCCCCTGGGCATGGCGTCGCGGGCGTTGACAGCCAAGTTGACGATGGCATGCTCGAGCTGGCCGGGGTCCACGTTGATGTAACCCAGCTCGGGAGTGAGATTGAAGGTTAGTCTGACGTCCTCTTCAATCACCCGACCCAGCATTTCCCGCAGGCCCTCCACCAACTCGTTGGGGTCGGTCACGCGGGGCTCGAACACCTGCTTGCGGCTGAACGTGAGGAGCTGGCGGGTAAGGGCGGCCGATTTTTCCGCCGAGGACAGAATCAGGTTCAGGTCCCGCGTGTGAGGATGGTCGGCGCCGAGCTTGTGTTTCAGTATCTCGGCAATATTGAGGATGACCATAAGCTGGTTGTTGAAATCGTGGGCCACGCCGCCGGCCAGTCGGCCCACCGCCTCCATCTTCTGAGACTGGATGAACTGCTCCTCGAGCTTCTCACGTTCGCAGACCTCCTCCTCCAGACGAAGCTTTGCCGACTCCATCTCTTTGGCCTTCTCGTCAAGCGAATGGACCAACTCCAAGAGGTGAATGTAGATCTTGCCGAATGCGATAAAGAGCATACCCAGCGTTACCGTGAAGGTAGTGATGGCCACGCCCCACCCGGCCAGGCTGGTCGCGTGGTCGGCGATGTCAAAATAGTACCGGGTCAGACCGGTGACCGAGGCAAAGGCGGCTGAAACCAGGACCAGCAGCGAAAGCACGAACGCCAGGTATCCGGCGCGGACGCCGAGAAGAATGGCGGAGAATAGAGCGGTGAAAAACAGGGCCACGTGGCCCATGCCCACCAGCCCCCAGGTGAAAAGGCCAATGATGCCCAACGAGTAACCCAGGAGAAAAATGGCGCCCGCCTTGAAGTAGTAGCTAATTCTGCGGCGAAGCAGGTACATGGTCAAGAGCGCAAAATATGCGGCCATATGGACGAGAATACTGAAACGCGACCCGAACACGGCAATCCGATAGACCAAGACGGCCAAGAACATTGGATATAGGAACAATACGTAGAATACCGCCCTGTCGAGAAGATCATTTCTCATTTCCAACAAGCTATCGGGCAGACGCCTCTTCGAGTCCTGAATAAGGCCCATCATGTAGCCAGTGTTGATGATGTCTTTAGCTCCCATAGAACTACCTCGCAGAAGTGTAGTAGCCCGACTGAGTAAGAATTGTACCCTCTCTGTTGGGCATGGCCTCCTTTTTCTCTCAGCTAGGACAGCTCACTTTTTCTTATCGAGGCTTTCCAACTCGGTCCAATTATCTAAAAACGCAGTGAAGTTTCGCTCACCGTTTTTAGACGCTTTTTCGTTTGCCAATTGAACCTGCTCGCTTTTCTTCAGCTCCCTCGTTTCCCAACACATTTTGTGTTTGCTGACCCATAAGTAGCTTTACAATGTCTTAGGCCTGCCGTGTATTTTTGTGAGAGTGATTGTCTTTTTATTGCTGGCATCGCTGACTAGGAAATCGATACCGGTGTCCTTGGTGGGCACCCAAACATTCAAGTTCTTGAAGTTCTTTTCTATGTATGACCCGAAAAGATATTCGCCTGCGTGGATTGTGAATATTGGTTTCATGGATCCCGTCCACTCAGTTTTTAATCATGGAATGTTTCCTTATACAATTATGAGATAGAGAAGAAAGAAATTCTACATGGAGAATAGCACAATGGCTATCCCAGACTATCAGACAATAATGCTCCCATTGTTGAAGCTCGCGTCAGATGGCAAAGAACACATCTTCCGAGATACCGTCGAAGAACTCGCGAAACATTTCGATGTCAGCAAAGAAGACAGAGCGCAGGGCGCCACAAGCAAATGCGTATTGTGAGAGACTGATTGGCACCACACGCCGGGAGTGCTTGGACTTCCTCATCCCGCTTTCGGAGCCTCATCTCCGGCGAGTTCTTTGCTCCTCAACTACAGTTCTGTGAAGCCGAGCTTCTACTCGCACTGAGCTGCAAACTACGAGTGAGTTCAGCTAGTGCTCTGTAACAGTAATTCGTCATCTAAATCTCGGCCCCTTTTGCGCGCTGGCTTCGTTGTACCTCCTCGAAATATCGAGATATGACTTCGTCGGCACGCCTTGCCGGCACACAAAATGACCTCGAGCTTTAGGCAACGAACTACGGATGCAGGACACTAGCAGGATTGAGCTCTTCGCGAATAACGCGGCGTAACGTTTCTTCATCGATGGGTGTCTTTGCTTTGCCTAGATACTGACGAAGGGCTCGATTCATCATCGTCTGGTAGCCGCCTCCCGATTGTTCCGCTCGATCACGGAATTCCTCCAAAACATCATCATCGATGTAAATGGTGATGCGTGTCTTGCCTTTCTGCGACACCACGGCTCCACGCCGACCCTTACTGAAGTCGTGTTCCTTCTTCATATTGTCGCCTCTCCCTGGGAGTCGCTGGTCGAGCTGAAATCAGCCGGATGTCTTCGCCGCGATAGGTGAAGACAACGACGAGAACTCGCATCATAGAATCCAAGCCCATTAGACACGTGCCTTTTCTCCTCCTCCGATGTTTCGTCCTCGTCTGTTATTGCGTTTGGATCAAAGAGAACCATCTCAGCATCCGAAAAACGGACGCCGTGCTTCCGCAAGTTAGCCCTAATCCGACAATAAACTCAGGGTAAATTGCAGGAAAAACGGGGACAGGTCCCTTTTTGGCAAAGACAACGGTCCACCAAAAACGGACCTGTCCCTGTTTTTCCAATAATTTGCGTAGATTTCGTGAGCTCGGATTAGGGTTCGCCCTGAAGCGCACACGAGCCAACAGAGCCATTGCGTAAAGACACATTTGAACTGCTTCATTTATGAGTGAATCACAGACCCTCTTCCCAACAATAGCGGCCACTATCATGGCTTTTGTTGCGTCTGCCAAAGCTGATTCGCATATTTATTGTCGCTTCAGGGTTAGTCCGTGCCTTGTTTGGATCACAGGATCACTATACATATAATATACGTACTTTTTCTGTTATTTTTGGTCATTATTAGTCATTATTTTTTTGATGTTGTCGGTTCAGTCGGGTAGAATCTCGCGACTACCGAGGAAACCGTGGCCGAGTACTTCACCACCCGCGAGGTGGCCCGCTACCTAAAACTCAACGAGAAAAAGGTTTATACGCTGGTCTCCGAAGGCCAGTTACCGGCGGCGAAGCTTTCCGGGAAATGGCTCTTTCCAAAACACCTCATCGACCAGTGGGTGGAGGAGCAAGACGATCTTTCCCGCGAGGGGATTGATGGGTGCCTTGCTCGATGAGATGGTCGTCCTCCAGGGCAGCGACGACTGGCTGTTCTCCCGGGTCACCCAGCTCTATCAATCCGTCCGCAAGATTCCAGTCCCCTCGGCCAAGGTGGGGAGCCTAGCGGGCCTCACCGCCGTCAGTGAGGGCAAAGCTCATCTGGCTGGATGTCATGTCGAGAACCAGCAGGTCGAAAGTCTCATGGCCGGTCGCTACGGATGCTACCTGGTCAACCTACTGCAGCGGGCCCAGGGGTTGATCTTCGATCGGGACCGGCATCCAAATCTGAAGAGTCTCGAGGGCGCCGTTGACGCTGGATTGCGTTTCGCCCAACGGCAAGAGCTCTCGGGGACTTATCGTTTGGTGGAGCGGTTGTTCGCGGAGCGAAGGCTTTCCTTGGGCGACATCGAGAGCGTCGGTCCCTATTCCACCCACCTCGAACTGGCGGCGGCGGTCCGGACGGGCCAAGCGGATTGCGGCGTAGGCATTCAAGTGGCGGCGGAATTCTTCGGCCTCGGTTTCATTCCCCTCGCTACGGAGCCCTACAAGCTGGCTATCCCCACCGCTTTCATTTCTCATCCCCAGATCAATGGTTTTTTGGAGTTCGTTCTCGAGGAGTTGAAGGCGTCTTCCCGCCGCGGTGCACCCGGCTACAGTTTCGACGATATCGGCCGCATGGAAGTCATCCCTCCTCGGGGAGATGCATCTCGAGAGACCCTATGAATCGAGCCTGCCAGCGACAAGAGGAAACATCGATGTTCAAAACACCACCCGTTCTGCTGTTCATCTTCATTCTGCTTGCCTCGACATTGATTTCTGCAGCACCCCAGGAGCAAGAAACCCAAAAGGCCGAAGCCGAGCAGCAAGAAAAAGAAGCCACCCAAAACCCGCCGCTGATTCCACACTTCACCGAAGAAGTGGAGGTCGTGGCGAAAGCGCCCGAGGCGGTGCCCCCGGTGGCGGCGCCGTCGCTTTTCGTCGTGGAGAAGGAAACCATCGAGAAGGTCAGTGATTACAATCTGACCAAAGCATTTTCCTATACGGCCGGGACCTATGTTTCGACGGGAGCAAAAAACGAGGCCGGCCTCCAGATTCGCGGCATGGGCTCCAGGAAAATCGCCTTACTCTATGATGGTATTCCCATCTACGAACCCTATTTCGGTTCTTTCGACCTCAACAGTATCGTTGCCGACAGAAGTGGAGAGCGTGAAGATCCAAAAAGGTACGACATCGGTGCTCTACGGCCCCAATGTTATGGGGGGCGCTGTCAATGTGCTGACCAAACGTCCCGATACCGACTCCGCATCTTTGTTGACTTCCTACGGAAGTTTCGACGATGTCGGTGTTGCCGCCACGGGGACCGCCCGCCGCGGAAAATTCGGAGTCCTGGGATCTTTTTCTTTCAACCGCACTGATGATTTCGAATACATCAACGAGGACGGCGAGCGCGTCACTCGTACCAACAGCGACTACGACACGAAAAACGTCACGGGAAAGCTTTATTACCACCCTAGTGAATCGTCCGAGATCATGGCGGAGGCGGGATATGTCGCCTCCGAATACGGCATGCCCTGGGCGACGGAGATTTACCGCCAGCGCTACTGGCGTTTTTCCGATTGGGACCGGTACCTCTTCAATGTTGGCGGCACGTTTCCCCTCGCAGACCGAGGTTATTTGAAAGCCCGAGGTTACTACGTCAAGCACCATAATGTGCTCGATGCTTACAAAACCGAGGCGCTCGAGGATCTGAGTTGGCAGTCCACGTTCAACAACCACTCCTATGGGACGTTTCTGTTGGGATCGGTGCTGCTCGACATGCGCAACGAGCTCAAGTTCAGCGCGAATCTCAAGAGCGACCATGCCAAGACCCAGGACGACGTCGATGCGGAATGGGAGCAGTTCTCCCAGCAGACGCTTTCCTTCGGCGCGGAAGATCACTTCAGCCTCACGGACCAGTGGGCATTGATGGGTGGCGCCAGCATCGACTATCTGAACAAGGAGGAAGGCAACAACAAAACGGCGGTCAACCCGATCGTCGGAATTCGCTATAACCCGGAACCGCATTTCACGTTGAGCTCCACGTTCTCTCAAAAGTCTCGTTTTCCCACGATGAAGGACCTCTACAGCTCGACCGCCGGCAATCCGGACCTTCGTGAAGAACGGAACACCAATTTGGAAATGGGCTTTGCCTATGAACGGCAAATTGGTCTGACGGGAGCCGTATTCTACAACCGGATCCGCGATCTGATTCAATCCATCCGCACTCCTGAAGGTTTCAATATGCCCACGAATATCGGCCGTGCCCGCATCACGGGATTTGAAGTGGGAGCTCGGAAGGAGCTCGAGAGCTTGAAGCTGTCTGTGAACTACACCTTTATCGACTCGGAAGATTTAGACGCGGAGCTGCCGTTGCCGCTGGTACCGGAGTCACAAATCAATTTCAACCTAGATTTCATGCCACGAGCCGACTGGCAGTTGAGCTTGTGGGGAACAGGGGCTCTCGGCATCGAGACGCTGTACAAAGACGACATTCTCACGGTGCCCGATTATTTTATATTGAACGCAGGTCTTACCAAGAGTTTCGGTGGGTTCGAGATATTTGCCCGCGTCGAGAATCTCCTCGATGCTTCTTACGTCACCGAGCCGGGCTTTCCCATGGCTGCACGTCAGTTCCGGATCGCTCTACGACTGAAGGCTTCCCGGGACTGAATCGGAAGAGAGTGTAATGAAAAGCACGAACCTGATACTCGTATTGGCATGTCTCGTTGCATCGGCGTGTGGAGAAACCGATGCGGAAACCGTGGACGCAGTGACGGGCGCAACGCCACTGGCCCTTGCCCGAAGCGTTCCTTCAGCTCTTGCCCTCACGGTGGGCGGTGAGGTCAACCGGGAATACAAATTCGAGAGCGCCGACCTGACGAAGCTGGCAACGACGCGCATTCGAACTCGCGAGGTCACGAGTGCCGGGGAGTACGTCGGTGCTTATGCTTATGTTGGTATTCCAGTGGTTCATATTTTGGAAGGTGTTGAGCCAAACAAGGAGAGCAACGCCGACTTCGACCGGCCTCTCGACATGATCGTGACGATGACCGATTCAAGCGGTCAAAGCACACACTTCAGCTATAACGAGATATGTATGGTTGATGACGCCTATCCCGTCACCCTTGCTTTTTTTCGCGAGCCCGTGCTGCCCTCGAAAGCGCCGGAGGCTTATACGGGAAACAAATATAAAAATAACGTGAAAGGATTGCGTCTCATCTCACCCGCCGACGCCGACATCGAACGGTACCTCGATGATGTGAAGACGATAACCCTCCGTACGCCGAAGGTTGACTTGGAGGAACTGCCGGCCCAGAAGAAAGGCGCTGAGTGCAGCTCCGACTCGCTCGTTCGCTGCGCGGCCGGAGACTGTAGCCCGGCTACTTTGGAAGAATTAGACAAAGCAACCGTCCGTGACTGGATTCGCGTGGGCCACGGCATGGGATACAAGGGAGTATCCACCGCGAGCGGATACAGCTTGGTCTCGTTTCTAGAAGGGAATTTCCCGAGCGACAGGGAGGGGTCTTTCTACCTATTCGTCGCCTGTGACGGGTACCGCAGCCTATTCTCCGGAACCGAAATCTTTGGAACAGCGGCCGGTCGTGAAAGCATGATTATCACGGAGATGGATGGAGAAAGTCCCTCCGGCGGCTTCACCTTGGGGCCGGTACGCGACTACTTTGTCGATAGAAACCTTCGGGGCTTGTCGCACATCGTGCAGCTCACGCCTTAGCCCTGAAGCGACAATAAATAAGCGAATCAGCTTTCACGGCTTTTCTTGCTTTCTTCGAATCGCTCGTGCTACTTTCAGAAGGCCTTTGAATATCAACTTCAAGCGGCTCTATAGTCTACAGTCCCTTGAATATCGGCGAGAAATCCGGCTGCCCTTGAGACCGTGCGATGAAACCATTTTTTCAGTTACAGACACTAGAGGCGGTGTGGGAACGGGCCCGCGACATTGGAGTCCTTTCCGCTGAAAAGATAGCTTTGGCGGCTGCGGCTTGGCGGACCCTGTCCGACGACTTTCGCGCACCGCACGATCTGCCGGGATTTATCCGTAGCACCGTGGACGGCTATGCCGTCCGTGCGCGAGACACCTTCGGTGCCACCGAGACCCAGCCTGGGTATCTTCGGTTGCAGGGTGAGGTGGTCATGGGTCGAGAGGTGAATTTCGCCCTCGAACGCGGAGGGTGCGCCCAAATCGGGACTGGAGGCATGTTGCCCGAGGGTGCCGACGCGGTGATCATGGTCGAGCACACCCGTGAAGCGAAGGACGACACCGTCGAGATCTCCGAGGTCGGTGGCGCCTGGGGCTAATGTTATCGGTGCGGCGGATGATGCCGAGGCCGGCCAGTTGTTGCTGCCCGCGGGGCAACGGTTACGCCCGCAGGATGTGGGCCTTCTCGCGGCACTCGGGGTTGTCGAGCTCGAGGTCATCCGAACACCGCGCGCCGGAATCATCTCCACCGGTGATGAGGTCGTCCCCGTGGACTGTGAGCCGGAACCCGGCCAAGTGCGTGACGTTAACGCAACCGTTTTGGCGGCGCAGCTCCGAGCTTCCGGGGCCGAGTCGGTGGACATGGGTCTGGTGCCGGACGATCGGGGTCGGCTCGAGCAAACGGTGGCAAAGAGCCTCAGCGAAAACGACCTCACGCTGTTGTCAGGTGGATCGTCTATGGGAGTGCGCGACCTCACCGCCGAGATCTTCGGATCATTCCCGGGCGCCGAGTTGGTCGTTCACGGTGTCAGCGTGGCGCCGGGAAAGCCGTTCATCTGGGTGCGCGTCGGGGACCACCATCTAATTGGCTTGCCCGGCCAGGTGACCTCTTGCCTGGTGGCGTACTATCTTTTTGTCGAACCGCTCCTGGAACGATTGCTCGGGCGCGAAGGCAAAGCCTTCACGCGGTTTGGACGTCTCCATGCGACGCTGAGCGGAAACGTTGCATCCACTCCGGGCCGGGAGCTCTTCCAACGGGTTCGCGTTGAACGTGCTGAAGACGGCTGGCGGGCCGAACCGGTGCTCGGTCGTAGCGGGTTGCTGCGTTCCATCGTCCAAGGCCATGGCTTGGTTCGTGTGCCTCTTGGCAGCGAAGGTCTCGATGCCGGCACGAGGATCGAGGTGCTCTTGTTTCCCGGAGAATGGCCGTGAAGAGAAATGTCTACCTGAAAATGAAGTCCCTCGCCGAGGCGCGAGCGATTTTCGAAAGCGCGTTCGACTGGAGCGGTTTGATGGGTGTGGAGACGGTGGCCACCGCCGACGCTCTCGGGCGGGTTACGGCTCGACCGGTCTTGGCCAGTGTCTCGTCGCCCTCCTACCACGGAGCGGCCATGGACGGTTATGCGGTGCGGGCCGACCAGTACCTATGGCGCGTCGGAGGAGCATCCGATCCGGCTCACCATCGGTCGGGAGGTTTACCCGGTGAACACCGGGCAGCCCATGCCGGAGGGAACGAACGCGGTCATCATGATCGAGCACGTCCAGGCGCCGGTCGAAGACCAGATCGAGATCTTTGCGCCGCGGCCTTTCCCTGGCAGCACGTGCGTCGGGTGGGGGAGGACATCGTCGCCGGTGAGCTGATCTTGCCGCATCATCACCGTTTATCGGCCACAGACCTCGCCGCTCTGCTCACCGGCGGGGTGTTTCGCCTCGAGGTCCGCACCCGACCTCGTGTCGCCATCCTGGCCACGGGCAGCGAGCTTGTTGACTGGCAGGAGGCGGAAAGAACGCCGCCGACTCCCGGCGCCATCATCGAGAGCAACTCGGTCCTTCTGGCCGGCCTCGTGCGGGAGGCGGGAGGCGAGCCGATCGTGCTCGAGCGCCAGCCGGACGAGCTCGACGCGGTTCGGCAGGCCATCGACCGCGCCGTTGATGACGACGTGGCCATGGTGCTGGTGAACGCCGGCGCCTCCGCGGGCTCCAAGGACTTCACCTCCCACGCGGTGGAGGCGCTCGGCGAGGTGCTGGTCCACGGCGTCAAGGCCATGCCGGGCAAACCAACCCTCCTCGGGAGCGGTGCGTGGAAAGCCCGTTGTCGGCACCCCGGGATATCCGGTCTCGGCCTGGGTGTGCTTCGACCAGTTTGTTCGGCCGGCCCTCGAGAACCTTCAGGGCTTGACACCGACGGGCCGGGTTGAAGTGCCCGCCATCCCCGGTCGAAAACTGCCGTCGAAGCTCGGGCACGAGGAGTTCGTGCGCGTGCACCTCGGGCGAGTGGGCGATCATGTGGTCGCCATGCCGCTCAAACGAGGCGCCGGAACCATCACCTCGCTCACTCGAGCCGACGGCATCCTACGCATCCCTCCCGAGAGTGAAGGCCGTGAAGAGGGCGACGAGGTGACGGCGGAGCTGCTGCGCTCGAGGGAGGCCATGGAACAAACCCTCGTGGTGGTGGGCAGTCACGACATCACCCTCGATCTGATCGCCGACCGCTTGCCTCGACGCGCCGACGGTTATCGGATGTCGGCCTCGAACGTGGGCTCGCTTGCCGGGCTGCTCGCCTTCAGGGATGGCCGTTCCCATCTCGGAGGTACCCACCTGCTCGACCCGGAGACGGGCGAGTACAACGTGGCCTACCTCAGCAGTACCTTCCCGACGTGCCGGTTCGGCTCATCACCCTCGCCTACCGGGAGCAAGGCCTGATCGTGAGAGCCCGGCAATCCGAAGGACATTCGAACGCTGGCGGATCTTGCTCGTGAAGACGTGAGCTTCGTCAACCGGCAGGCAGGCTCGGGCACGCGCGTTCTGCTCGACTATCACCTGCGGAGGGACGGTCTCGATCCCGAACGTATCCAGGGATACGACCAGGAGGAGTACACCCACATGGCCGTGGCCGTCCAGGTCGTTGCGGGTACCGCCGACGCGGGCCTGGGTATCCTCGCCGCGGCAAGGGCCCTCAATCTCGATTTCGTGCCGGTGGCCACGGAGCGCTACGACCTGTGCATCCCAGAGGCCTTTACCGATGACCCGCGTGTCCTCGCACTGCTCGATATCCTGCACACCACCGAATTTCGCGACGCCGTCCACGGCCTCGGTGGTTACCATGTTGAAGACATGGGAAAGGTCGCCTGGTCCCGCGCGGGAAGACAGTAATCCGGAGAGTTTTGTCGATGGGTGACGGAACGGTACACACCGAATGGCATGAGTACCGGAAGGGCTGGAAGCACGTCGAGGCCGAGGTGATCGAAGAAGCTGTCGTGACTCTGTATGTCAATGGCGCGGAGTTGGCGACGATCATGGCCACGCCCCATGAACTAAACTGCTTTGCGATAGGTTTCCTGAAAAACGAAGGGATGGTGGACTCCTATGAAGAGGTCGACCATATACACCTGAGCGAAAATCACTGCGTCGATGTTTGGCTCACCCACGCCATCGAAAAACCCGAGCGAGCGATCATGACGACGGGTTGTGGCAGAGGGATAACCTTTAAAGATCCTCGCATGGAGTTGAAACCCTTCGAAGATGATCTTCAGACCCGACCCGAAGAGCTATTTGAGCTCTTTAAGAAATTACATTTTCCCGGCAGTCTCTACGCACGCTCGAGAGGCGTGCATACCGCGGGTCTCTCGGACGGAAAGGAGGTCCTGGCGATCGCCGAAGATGTGGGGCGACACAACACGGTGGATAAATTGTTGGGGAAGTGCATGCTCGAGGGCATCGAAACGAGAGGTCGGATCTTGTTGGCAACGGGCCGTGTATCCTCCGAGATGCTCGTCAAGGGATCGATGATGGGGTGTCCCATCATCGCTTCTCGCAACTCGGCCACATCGATGTCGGTTGAAATGGCGCGGAAGTGGAATATCACGCTGATTGGTTACGTCAAACAGAATACGATGAGGGTCTATTCACACCCCGAGCGGTTGGATCCGACGATTCCCGTCGAGATGGACCATAGATAAGTGGGTGCTTCAGACCCTCCGAGTCCCCATGCGTTACAACGTCAAGAAGCTCCATTCCCTGGAGTAAGGGACGTTACTCATCAGGACCGCCTTGTCTTTCAAGACCAGTAATCGGTCGCTGGGATTGACTCCGATACCCCTTTCGGAATCATAGAGCCCCGGCTCGACGCTGAAGGTCATCCCTTCTTCGATGACGGTGTGATCTCCCAAGGAGATGAAGGGAGCCTGATGACTCTCGTAGTTTTGTCCCACGCCGTGACCGGGACGGTGATAGATGGTGTTCTGCATCCCCTGCTTGACTTGATGCCTATGGATTTTTTCAGCAACCTCGGAGCAGGCAACGCCGGGCTTGGTCTCTTCCAGCTGGATCTGAACGGAATCGGCCACGACCTGCCACATCTTTTCCTGATGTTCATTCCAAGGATGGATCTGGAAGTTGCGGTAGCCCTCGCCTCCGTATCCACCCAGGCGTATGTCGGTATTTACATAGAGGTTGTCGCCCTTTTTGACTTTGCTGTGGAAGAACTGGTTGGGGTGGGGGTACGCGGTCGCCACGCCGGTCCGAACGTATTGCGACGTCACGTAGATGCCTACGGCGGTATGAGGTTTTCCGTCTCGTTTGACGTCCTTCATCAGGAGATTGATGCCGTAAGCCTCGAGAGCCTGTCCAATCTCGAAGTCCGTGGCCTCGGTGCCTCTTTCCAAGATGTAGTCACGGCCGAAGGCGTGAACCTTGTCGAAGTACAGATAGGCCCTCTTGATGAGAGCGATTTCCTCCGGTGTCTTGAGGATGCGCATTCCGAGGCAGAGGTCACCGATGTCGACCAACTTGGCATGGGGTAAGACTTTCTCGAAGGTCTTCATCTTGGAGGGGGTGAGCTCGGCGTCGATACCGAGGGTCCTGTCCGCAAAACCCCGTTTCTTCACACCGTTCAGAACCCATTCCCAGAGATCGACTCTTTCTCCGCGGACGACTTGACCTTTGTTGGGAAATCCACCTTCCGCATGGGGGTAGCAGAAATAGTACTCGTTCTCGGTACACCACCAGGATGTAATGAGGTCCCGGTCGATTCCGGGGGAGTACCAGTAAACCGTGTCCTGCTCGTTGACGGGGAAGAAGGTCCAGGTCGATCGCTCCCCACTCCTTCGGAAGCACCCGGTGAAGTACACCTGGTTGTGATCGCTCGAGAGCAGAATGGCATCGACACCTCTCTCGGCTGCCTTTTCTTTGAGTTGAACGCGCGGCGGCCTGGTACCAGTCCAGAGGCAGACGGTCGTATCCCATCGGTGCGGCCTCAGGGTGATCCGGGTTCTCGGCGAGGAGCTTTTCCGACTCGCTCACTCCGGTCTCGATCGGTGCCGCGCAGGCTAGATGTTCCAGAGCAAGCCCTGCAGTGGCCAATCCAGTGCCGACGTTTCGAATGAAATCACGCCTGGAAGTCATGAGTCCCTCCTTTCGAGCGAATCGCTGACCACTTGAGTTGTTGCATTTTAGAACAGGTGTCCCGAATTGAAAAAACAGCTTCCAGCCGATTGTGTCGGGCCCCGGGTGACCACGTGGTCGTAGATTTCCACAGCAAGTGCTACCAAAGGTAACGTTTTTCGAGCTAGAACAAATGGGTGGCACCTATCGACTTGACGAGAGCCCCGAATGAGACGAAGATCCGCTTTTGAAATCAAGGTGGGAGCTCTGTCCAAACCGGGAGGCAAAGATCATGAAGAAAGCTTTGTTGTTGGCGGTACTGCTTTTGGGGCTCGGCGTCGTTGTGACCACGGCGCGCGTATCCTCGGAAGCCGATATGGAGAAAAACGAGATCAAGTCCTTGATTAAAGGCGCATACATCAACGGTGCGTTCAACGATCTGGACACCAAAACCATGCGCGAGGGTTTCGATCCTTCCTTCGCCATCCATGGAGTACAGGACGGCAAGCTCAGCAAGTACCCCATCGATGAGTGGATCCAGGGAATCGAGAAGCGAAAGGCCGCGTCTGATTTCGATCCTGCGGACCAGAAGTGGGACTACAAGTTTGTCCTCATCGACGTCACCGGCGTGGCTGCCATTGCCAAAATCGAGCTCTCTAAAGACGGGAAGCATGTCTTTACAGACTATCTGTCGTTGTTGAAGCTTGCCGACGGTTGGAGGATCACCGACAAGGTGTACCACCGCCACACTGACACCTAAAAAGAACGTCGAACGACGCGAGGCGCAGAGGCGCAGAAAGTAAGTAGCTTCTCTGCGGCTTCGCGTCTCTGCGTTAAAAGGGTTTTAGGTTAATCCCCAAATCAACCTTGGGCCTCTAAAGCCTTGATTAAGTGTGCCCGTCCCTTTAGGATCGGTGGCCTTTAACCTGAAGGTTGCCTAGTCCAACATCAGGAGGAAATATGGAGCTCAAGCTAACGCAACCACCCCACCGAATTCTTCTCGGGCCCGGCCCGAGCGAAGCTCCGCCGGAGGTCCTGCGGGTCATGACGACTCCCTTGCTCGGGCATCTCGATCCCGTTTATTTGCAAATCATGGATGAGACCCAGGACCTGTTGAGAGAAGGTGTTTCAGACCCAGAACGAGCTGACCTTTGCCGTGCCCGGAACGGGCATGTCGGCGATGGAAGCCTGCCTGGTGAACGTTATCGAGCCGGGAGACAAGCTGGTCGTCGGAATTCATGGCTTTTTCGGGACGCGGCTATCGGAGATCGGGCGGCGGGTCGGTGCCGAGGTGGTCGAAGTCAACGGCGATTGGGGAAAACCCCTGGATGCCAAGATCATGCAGGACACGATTCAGAAGGAGAAGCCGCAGGTGGTTGCCTTCGTTCATGCCGAGACCTCGACCGGCGTGCTTCAGGACCCGGCGCCGATCGTGGAAGCCGCGCATGAAGTAGGGGCCGTGGTGGTCATGGACGCCGTAACCTCTCTGGGCGGCATGCCCCTCAAGCTCGACGAGTGGGATATCGATGCCTGTTACAGTGGAGCGCAGAAGTGCCTCGGGGCGCCTCCGGGTGCCTCACCCATCAGCTACGGTGCCCGCGCAGTCGAAAAGCTCGACGCCCGCAAAAAGCCGGTACAAAGCTTCTATTTGGATCTGAACCTGCTACGAAAGTATTGGGGGACCGACCGCGCGTACCACCACACCGCTCCTATCTCCGCCGTCTATGCCTTGAGAGAAGCCCTCCGCTTGGCCGTCGAGGAAGGTCTCGAAGCCCGTTGGGCGAGGCATCAGCGCCACCAGAAGTCCCTCGTGGCGGGCCTCGAAGCCATGGGGCTGAAGCTTCTGGTGGAAGATCCGGAGCTTCGTTTGTGGAGTCTCACCACCGTTCGCATTCCGGATGGCGTGGACGACGCGGCGGTTCGAAAGCACCTCTTGACGCGCAACAGTATCGAGATCGGCGGCGGCCTCGGGCCCTTCAAGGGGCAGGTGTGGCGCGTCGGTTTGATGGGCTACTCGAGCAGTGCCAACAATGTGTTCTTACTGCTTGCCGCTCTCGAAGATGCGCTCCGCGCTCAGGGTTTCTCGCCCGGCGCCGGTGCCATCGAGGCCGCGCAGAAACAACTTTGACGTTTCTCGGTCAAGGGTCAGGCTTTCGGGCCTGGCCCCAAAACCATCGTTACCTTCGTCCCTCGATCGACCTCGCTTTCGACGCGGACTTCGCCGTGGTGTTTCCTCGCGATGTTTTGAACCGAGGTGAGGCCGGTGCTCATTCCGACCCGGTCGCCCTTTCGGTTGAAGGAAATATCAAAGAGGCTGTCCACCTCGTTGCGTGTCATGCCTCGGCCGGTATCGCTGATCTCGATGTGGACGGCGTCATCAGCTTGTGACGTCCGGATGGTGATCGTGCCTTTCCCTTCGATATCGCGGGCGGCCCTCGTCCACAAGGTCATAAAGGTTTGTTGTCGAGATCGGCTTGGATGTCGGTGACTTGCAGCTCGGCGCGATCGAGTGACGCGAAGTCCTTGAGGCTCTGAACGATCCCCGCCACCCGGTTCCCGGCGGTGCGAACCACCCGGACGTTTTCCTTGAGGATGCCGAGAGGCTTTTGCAAAGCCGGTTCGTTGCTGGATGCAAGGGCACCGATTCGGTCCACACACATTTCGGATACATCCGAAAATCTTGGACTCGATGTTCCCTTCCCGCGCCGTCTTGCCGATGAGCAGAAGAGAAATGAAGATGGAAAGCGATAACATTACGACAAAAATATACACCATGACCGCCAGAGTCGTGACACCTGAGGAGCTCGAGAGCGATCGACAAAACGGCGTAGTCCAAATGGAATTGCCACAGTAATCGGATCGTTTTTCGGAAACGGGGGGCGATGAAAAACTCGAGAAATCGAAAAAGGCCAACTGGAAACAACAGCAGGCTGATGGGAAAGAGGTAGTAAGTCAAAACGGGTGCGTCGATGAGAACTGCGGCGACCCAGCCGCCGAGGAACTCGAACGTACCGGCTGTGAGCGACAATGCTCCGAAGGAGAGGTGGGGAAGCGACTCCTCTCTCCTTCGAAAGAAATAGACGGGCAGATCGGTTCCCATGAACTTCCGGTCGTCGGAGTCGATTCGGAAGAACAGACGGCGGTCGTCGCCGGGGGGTTCCACCGTGATGAAGTGTAGCCGGTTATACTCGAATCTCGAATCGGATCGATCGGCGTCATCGGTCGAGCGGTAGATGAGCCGTCCGTGTTGATATTTCCCATCCTTCTGAAAGAGGAATGAGCTCATCGGTGGACGCAAATTGCCTGCAACCCGTCAAGGATAGGCCGAGCCAAATGAAAGCTAAAAGTAGAACCTCTCGGTGCATCTTGACGAGTGTCTGACTCGTCCTTCGTCCCTGCAAGTGGATCCTATTGCCTCGCTTCAGGAAAGAGGTTAGACTCCCCGCCATGAAACAAAGGGCCCACATCTACGCTGCCATTTTTCTGTTTTTGTTGGGTTCAGTTGTGATGTCGAACGTGCTGGTGGACTACCTCATCCATCGTGAGAAGCCGTAGGCCAGGGGCTGTGCCTGGCGGAGATTACAGTGCCGTCCGCCGGCCATGACATGCGGATTGTGGACATGAGCTGCGGATTGTGGGGCATGACGTGCGGATTACCAGCATGACGTGCAGATGCAACCGTTGACATTCGCAACGCTATTAATACTTGGAGGAAGTCATGCGGTGGAAAAAAGGTTACCAGAGCCGTGACCTCGAGGACCGGCGTCAATCCTCGGGCCGTCGTTACCGGCGTTCGGCGGGCATCGGTCTCGGCGGGCTCCTCATCCTTTTGCTCCTGAGCTTCCTCACGGGGGAGAACTTCCTGACTCTTTTTAACTCCGGGTCATCCGGCGGCGGTTTCTCTACGGGTCCGGCCGAGGCGGACATCCCGTTTCAAACCACTCCCGAAGAGGAGAAGCTCGTGGAGTTCGTGTCCTACGTTCTCGATGATGTCCAAAGCACCTGGACATCCGTTCTTCCCGGATACCGAAACGCCAAGCTCGTCCTTTTTCGGGACGCTATCGATTCCGCCTGCGGCTTCGCCCAGGCTGCAACCGGACCTTTTTATTGCCCCGCCGATCAGAAGGTCTACATCGATTTGGGTTTTTACCGCGAGCTTCAGACCCGTTTTGGGGCTCCGGGAGATTTTGCCCAGGCTTACGTTCTGGCACACGAAATCGGCCACCACGTCCAGAACTTGATCGGTGTCGAAGAGCAAGTCCGCCAACAGCAACAGATGAATCCCGGTGCGCGTAACGAGCTCTCGGTCCGGATCGAGCTCCAAGCAGATTGTTTTGCCGGTGTCTGGGGCCGCTACGCGAACGAGCGCGGTATCCTCGAGCCGGGCGACGTAGAAGAAGGTCTCCGGGCGGCGGCGGCCATCGGCGATGATCGCATTCAGCGTTCATCGGGAGGCTATGTCAATCCCGAAACCTTTACGCACGGTTCCTCGGAGCAGCGCGTGACCTGGTTGCACAAGGGGCTTTCGAGCGGCGATCCCGAATCGTGCGACACCTTCTCGCAGAGGTAATGCGGGAGCTCTTTCAATATCAATGACCACGCCTAACACGCACGATCCATCAGTCCTGAAAACGAACGGCCGCCCGCGGGCGATCCTCGGTCGCGCCGCACCCACCTGTGGCTCGTCGCCATTGTTCTCGCCGGCTTCGGACTTCGGATCGCCTACTTGCTTGCGGTGACCTCCGATCCCGGCTTCACCTGGATCGATCCCGATAGCTACATGGGAAGTGCGCTCGAGCTGGCGGGCGAGGGCGAAGGTTGGCGGTGGAGCTTCGATGCGGTCGACATTCCGTGGAAGGACGGCACTATACGCTGCCGCCTCTTTATGTCTTGTTTCTTTCGTTCTTCGCTCGGTTTGCCCACTTTCCGCTCTCCGCCCAAATCGCTCAGGTCCTCCTCGCCACCGCGGCCATCGTCCTCGTGTTCGAGCTGGGGCGGTCGATTCACTCGTCCCGATGCGGCTTGATCGCGGCGGCCGTCTATGCGTTGTGGCTACCGAACATCATCGCGGTCTGGTCCACGATGCAGGAGACGCTTTACGTTCCGCTCATTCTGCTGGCTTCGCACTGCTCGGACGCGGCTTCGAACGAGACGCAAAGCCGTTCATGGTTGGGCTCTCCGGCGCCGTGTTCGGTTTGGCGGCTCTCACCCGGTCCATGCCGATTTACTTCATGCTACCGGCAGCTCTCCTCGGCTTGATCGTGGCACAGGACCGATCGAGGGCGTGGCGTGGTGTGACCGCTCTCCTCGTAGGATTCGGTTTGATGACCGTTCCCTATAGCATCGCTCTTTCAATCCACCTGGGCGAACCGACGTTCATCGAGAACCACGGCGGTCTACGGATCATCTCCCACTACGGCGGTTCGACCGGGACGAGGCCCGCGGGAATGGTGGGGACGGCGACAGTGCTCTTACGCGCCTTTGTTGATTCACCGGGCGAGATGGTGTCCACACTGGGCAGACGGTCGCTCGATCTCTTTTCCATGTAAACGGCGGTCGATTGCTTCAGATTTACCTTGTGGCGAATACCTACGCCGGAGCGGCGGTGTGGAAAGTCCTCGTCCATCTCGGGACCGATTTGCCGCTCGTCATGAGTGTGATTCTGGCGCCCTTTGGCCTCGTTCTCGCCCGGAGCCGGCGCATGTCGGCGATGTTCGCCCTTTGGATTGTGCTGGTCATCGGATTGACGACCCTGTCCGGGTTCGGTGGGGCTCGATTGCGGGCGCCTTTCGAGCCGCATCTCTTCGTGCTTGCCGCGGTGGTCTTGGCCGGTCACCATCCACGTCGTTCCCGTGCCTGGTGGCTCGGCAGTGGTGTCCTTTCCGTGGTCGCAGTCCTTGCAGTGCTTCCGCAGGTTCCTAGAAGTCTGAGCGCCCGCGCCGACTACGGCGTTCGTTGGTCTAGACTCTCGCGTCCCAAAACTTCGTGGATGACGGGGGAGGCCGGTTTCAACCTACTTCCTTCTCGTGGAGAGGTGTGGTGGGAGCTCTCACGTGCCGAGGCAGGTCGTCGCGGAACGACGCGCGTCGTGGTGCGCATCAACGGACAACAAGTCGACGAGACGAACGTGAGAGGACACCTAAAAAAGCATCTGGAGTACGAGTGGCCACAAGGTGGGGATCGCTTATGTGGAGCTCACCGCTACCCAGCCCGTATCCGGTGAGCCGGCGAAGATCCGAATCAAGCTTCCCCGGCCGAAGAGGCGAGCGCCCTAGGATTCGCGTCCACGAAGCGGTACCGGCCCTGGTCTCCCAGGTGCACCGCGCGGCTGACCGCAGAAGGGATGCAACGGGTTGCCCTATGGAGGGACAATGCGATCCTTCGGCAAAACTACGAACCGCACAGGTGGCACATCCACGCGGGTCTCCGGGTTGTAGTAGTCCCATAAGATCGACGGTGCGCTCTGGGCCCGGATCTCGAGTTGTGGACGGAATGTGAACTCGAACTGCGAGCCGCCCTCCTGATTCCACATGGTAACGAGAAGGTGATCCGGTAGAATTTCGTAGCGGAAGAGTCCCTCGCTGTAATCGGGAAAAACGCGCTCGAGGGAGGCACGCTCCACATCTACTCCCGGAGGAAGGCCGATCTCCGCGATCATCATACCTGGTTCATGAAGCCCGGTGTGTTCTACCCGAACTTTGCAGGTGACGGGTTCGCCTATTCCAGCAACGGTTTTGTCGAAGCTCACCGACAGATGAAGGGGACCGTCCGACTCTGATGGCGCGTGCGACATCCATGGCCGATGGTACACGGTGGTGAGCTCCACCGTGGCGTCGTTGCCCACATTTCCATGCACCTCGACGATATTCGCGTTGGAGGCAAGGGCGGTGGTCAGGTCGAGGTGAATCGGATTCGCGAGAAGGTCTGGCTCAGGCAAGGGCATGGTTGTCTCGAGCTTGCCGTTCACTAAGACGTCGATCGACCCGGGACTCATCGGTTCCCGCGAGAGCGAGGCGTGAAGTATCAATAGGGATTCCACCGTGAGGGCAGTGGCTTGCGTCGTGTGCCAGACGCCGTCGCGATCTTTCGATTCCAGCAGAAATATAAGGCCCTGACGGATGAGATCTACATCTACGGGAATCCCTGCCTCAGAAGCGGAAAAGAGCGCTTGGACCGCGAGCGCTGTCGCTTCGATTCGGCCGGCAAGCCCCCAGCCGTAGAAGGGCGACCTTTCTTGAAGACGCCAGAAGGTTTTTCCAACCTCGGTTCGAGCTAGCCCTTGTAGTCGTGTCACGCCTCGGCCCGCCGTCTCGTGATCCCCCAACTCGAGGGCGGCGAGTGTGGAGTTGGCCAGGGTGTAGGGCTCGTCAATGTCATCCATCCGTTTCGAGATGTAGCGAAGCGCGCGCCTGGCCGCCAGCCTGTCTTGTGTGGCCAGAACACGAGTCACCAGCGCCGTGAGAGAGAGCGATCTCTCTCCGTCCTTCGCGCCGGACCCACCGCTCCACTTCCAGTGTCCGTTCTCTTCCTGGTTTGCGAGGAGCCAAGCTTTTGCGTCGAATAAAACCTTTTTGTCGACCTTGATGACGTCTCGAGCACCCTCGATGAACCGGAGCACGTAGGCGGTAAGCGCGACATCGCTTCGCTTCGAGCCCCAAGAAAATCCACCGGTTGCCTGCCGAAAGCCGAGAATGTTGTCGTACGCCACCTTTACCTGGCGACGGGCCTTCGTAGAGAGGGCGGTGCGAGCGGCGCTCGGCCCCTCGTACTGTTCGAGGTACTTCAGGAGGAGCAGGCTCGGATAGCCGGAGGAAATGATCGCCTCGGCACCGCCGTCGGGAAGCTTCATAACAGCGCTCACGCTTTCGATGGCGTGGGCCATGAGACTCGGGTAAATCCGGAGCTCTGCTTGGCGCGTGTCCGCGAGGGCGCTGCCGGGAAAGTTCGCTTTTATTGATGTTGCCTCTTTCAAAAGCGTCAACGTGGTGTGGACGAATTCCCGGCCATTGGTGCGAACGAGGCTGCTCTTTGCAATGTCATCGCTCGCTTCATTCGAGCCCACGGAGACGCGGATTCCGGCCTCCTTCGAGGGTGCGAGTGCTCGGATACGAAATACCTCTCGCGCAAGGCCGAGAGATGAAATTGCCACTCGCCCGGACGATGAATCCATAAAACGTAAGCTCGCCGCCGGAGCAATCTCTAAATCAACGCTGAGAGGCCGGTCCAGGTGGTTGCGCAGTAAAACGGGCGGAGAGATTTCGTCTCCTTCGGTCAACACTTTCGGAAGATCGAAATCTACGGAGAGTGGTTGAAAGGAGTGTATCTCGCAATCGGCGAAACCAACACGGCCGTCTGCCGAGGAGGCCATGACGGAGAGCTTCCACATGGCGTTTTGATTGGCGAGCGGGAACGACCAAGATGCGTGCCCCTCGGCATCCGTTTCCAGATAAGGCTCCCAGGCGAGTGCCTCAGGGAAAGACGGTCGCAGGCGAGGCGTCGTTTTTTCTAGTTTCCAGACCGAAGGGATACGGGGAGTCTCCATGGGCACGGGCACTCCTGTGACAAAGTGTCCCTCTGGCGGAAGGGGAACAAACTCCATCGTCATGTCAACTTCGCTCTCCGCCCCCGGACTCACCCGAACGTTCTCGACGGCGCTCGCGCGATAGAAGCCGTGGTCGAACCGGACCGAATAGAGCCCTGGTGCGAGGTAGAATACGTAGTGACCGGCATCGTCCGTCATCGTGGTTCGTCGAGAACCCATCTGGTCCTCCACGATGACCTTAAGAGCCCAACTCGAAGTCACTACACCCTGTGCATCGCGGATGTAGCCGCTGATGACACCTCCTGTCTTGGGGGGACCGGCGGCGACGTAAGAGTCGATACCTGTGCCCTCGTCCAGGGCTTGACGGAAATGAGCCGACGTCGAAGTCGTCCTCCGTGCCTTTTGTGCCGTCGGGACCGAGGCTTCGCACGTGGATCCATCCGACCAACTCGTCCGTTTTCGTTGCCATCAGCCATGTGCCAGAATTGATGTCGAATCGACGCTCTCTTCGATCGCCGTACCGAAGCGTTCTCGTGAAGACGTTGTAATAGTCACGGCCCCACGGATCGCGAAGCTCGCGCCAGGCGAAGCCTCCCACTCCGAGAGTATCCAGGAAGTGCGCTTCGTTGGAGGGCCACTCCCTGTGCCTGCGGTATTGAGCTTCGAGAGCTTCGGCCATCTCGAGCTTCACGCCGGCAAAGTATGGATACCGGATTTCATCCACGCCGTCGTCGCGACCCATGTTCTCGGCATCAAACTGTCCGTTCGGGCCGGGACTCTTCACGAGGATTAAGTAATGATCCCGGTTGACCTCGAAGTCGAATCTGTATGAACCTCCCCAAGGATCTCGGAGAACGTTGAAATCGATGCCATCGCCGGCAAGGATGGCGCGCAGAGTTGCTTCGTCCTGCACGAGACGGCCTGTACGCTCGTGGTAGGCCGCCACCGACTGTTTGATAGCCTCCCTGGGTAGGACTGCGAAATGGGGTCCCCAAAAAGCAACGAAATCATCTTTTGAATCGCAATGCTTGTCCGGGCCGCACGATGTGAGCACGAGTCGCGGATGCCGGCCATGGCGCTCGAGTTTCGCCTGATAAGGAGCTCCCCAGGGATCCGGAAAGTCCGCAAGCCGCATACCGGATTTCGCCAGCGTCTCGTTCAGACGATCGAGCGATTCCGGAACGTAGCCATCACGGGCGTGATTCTCGAGTGTCTGCTTCAACGGTGCCAGGTCTCGGGAGATGAGGGTTCCGAACACGCGCTCGAGGCCTCGCTCAAACACGCGCCCGGACACATGCTGGCGGTTACTATCCATACGATTCGAGTGGAACACCCTGGGGACACCGTGCGGACCCAGGATTTCCGCAATCATGTCGAGATCGGAGGGGACGGCCTGGAATGGGTCGAGCCTGAGTAGATCGTCGCTCGAAACGGCGCTGATGTGTCGGCGTTCGGAATGTGATGATGCGAAGCCGAAGCTCGCCTCCGGTCCACGGCTATCGACGAGCACGCGGTTGACCACAAAGAAACCAAGAGCACTCTCCTCTGGTTGCCCTCGCGGATTTCTGACGGACAGTTCGAACGAAGCGTCGTCTCCGGGCCGGTAGGTCTCGCGATCCGGCGCGATCTCGACGCGAAGCTCGTCGTTGCAGGGGTAGATGACGGGGTGGGAACCCCACGTGAAGTCCACGGGGCGAATTTCCCTCTTCGTCGGGTAAGCGGTAACGTAGAGCCCACCTCGATAGGAGCTCTCGTAAGGAAAGCTTACCGAGCCTCGACCGTCCTCGAGACGGATGACGCGTGTTGCGAGCAGGCCCCGGTAACTGCCTATCGACACGGCGATTTCATCAAAAGAGCTTGGCCCCACGATGCGAGCGTGGATGGCTTCGCCAGGTCGATGAATGGTTTTATTCATCTCTACACGAATGGGGTCGTCCGTTTCCATCCAGAGAGACGAGAGGACATGACCAGAGGTTCCGTTCCCACATCGAGCCGTGAGACCGACATGTTCCACATCTTCCTCCGGCAGGATCAGTTCTCCGACTTTGGCCAAGCCATATCGGTTGGTTCTGCCTCTGCGGAAGATAGTGCCTTTTTGCCACCCCGTGATTCGATCGTCCTGCCCTTGACGATCGGCGAGCGGAGGAAGACTTATTGCGATCTCACAAGAGATGGGGGTTCCATCGGGGGTGTAGCTCGAGACAAAGACATCGAAAGGGCTTCCGGGGTAGGTAGGATATGCTGGATCAAGTATAGACGTGTATCGGTTCCTTGCTGATACGAAGCCGGAACCTTTGGTGTTCGGTTCGCCCCGTGGTCGGGTCGGTCACGGCGGCCAAGAAGTCGATATCCTCGAAACGACCCGTGCGATTACACCCGCTATCGAAAGGTTCGCATTCAGCGAGCTCTCGATGATGGGTGCTCAAGTCGATGGGGACCGGATTCCCTCCAGGTTTGAGACGGCCTGCGTGGACGAACGAATCGGCGTATTCAATTTTCCATGTGCCGAGGCTATGATTCCATTCGAGCTCGGGACTTGAAAAAACAACCAGTTGTCCGTTGGAGATTGGTTGTCCTAAATGGTCTTCGGCGCGTACGTTGATGACTGCATCTTGACCATGTAGGTAGTAGGGACGATCGGGTTCGACGGCAACCGAGAAGGTCCCTAGCTCGTAGCGGCTGAGTTTCACTTTGGCTTCACCCCGTGCATCGCCGAACGCCTCGTCTTCCAGCTCGACCAGGATGTCGTAGTCGCCAAGATGTGTGTTTTCGGGGATGTCCCAATCCACGCTGGTTACTCCGAATCTAGAGGTTTCGGCCCGTGCGAAGAATATTTTTTCTCCTTCTCTCGTGATGGTTACGCGAGCTTTCGCATCTGAAATAGCCGCGTTCGAAATGGAATGGACGGCGGCGCGCACATGAAGGGTTTGACCCGGCGGGTAGAGTGGCCTATCCGTGGTGACGAGCACCTCAATGTCCTGAAGAATTTCCACATCGTCCCGGGCATCGATAGCGAGGCCTCCCTTCAGGCCTCGAACCGAGAGCTTCGCCTTGGCCCCTCGCCGGAGAGAGGGCGACGGCACCGGGAACTCCAGTATGGCAATACCATCAGTATCCGTTACCGCAGTGGATGTCAGAGTCCTTTCCAGACCGGGAAGCTCGAGATTGCCTTCGATTGCGATGTCGCCCACCACTTCGGACGTCACCGCATTCTGACCGCGGACCGTGACGCGGTGTACCTGGCCCGGAACTACCCAATGATTGTAGATTAAAGAGAGGTTGAACCGGCTCTCGGCGATCGAGAGGACGGAAACGATTCCTTCGGTTGTCGGGTAGGCGTCCGGACGGAGAGTATACCGGAGGCGGAAGAGAAGTACCTGGGCTCGGTCCTGGGAAGAGAGCCGGCTAAGAGGCGGCTCGAGTTCTAGGGTGACGATGCTTGTGCCCGGTTCGATTGTGTCGCGGAGCCGGGCTGCGGTACGAACCTCCCCCCGCGGGTCGAGAAGCTCCACTTCGATACCCGCAGGGATCGGTGAGGCAAGTTCGTTCACGAGAGCGAGGGAAAGGGTGGTGTTCTCCGAGAGCAGTTGAAGCCGCGTCGAGGCCTCATCAACTCGGAGATGGTCTTCCGCGGCGCCCGACAACGGCAGTACAATCCAAGCGAAGAAGACTCCCAGTTGCTTGCATTTCATGATTGGTCCTTATCAGGGAGAATGATAATCCTTTCTGATTGTCGGGTCACGTGGGATGAAGCATCTATCTCTATTTTACTAGAACAATTAATAACCTCAATCTGAAATTAACTTCTAGAAAATGAAGTCGAGGTAAAGGTGACAGATTGAGTCGTCTTCTTTCGATTTATTCTTCAAATAAATCATTTTACTCTTGACAACTTCTGTGGCCACTTTGAATTTTCGTCGAGGGTACGACTGAGAGGGTACGCCAGCGTTTGCTATGAAACGCCTACGACCACCAAACGGCTGGGAAGGCTTCGAAGCCATCGACGGCGATGAACGGCTCAGTCCGTCGCACCGCGGGCTCTGAAAAATGACCGTATATATTAGGATTGTGACTCGAAACACGTCGGTGAAGTAACAGGGGCAAGGCCCATGGTGCAAAAAGTCAAAGCGTACTTCAAAACACTAGAGGACCTCACGACCGAAGCGCTCGACCGTTCGGCCGAGGAGACGGTTCGCGCAGAGAAACGAAACGCCGCGCTGGTGATCGCTCACATCGCGGAGATCTCGAGAAGAAAGGCCGAGCTCGAATGCGGCTATAAGAATATATTCGACTACTGCACTCGCCGACTGAAACTGAGCGAGGGATCCGTTGCCCGCCGACTTCAGGTTGCCAACGTCTCGAGACGTTTCCCGCAACTGCTCGTGGCGCTGGCTGAAAATCGCATCAGCCTCACGGTCGCCGGTCTGCTGGCGGCCCACCTTCGAGAAGATAACGTCGATAGGCTCCTTTCGGATTGCACCGGGATGTCAACGCGGAACGTCGAAGAGTATCTTGTAGCGCTCAAGCCGAAGCCGGTCTTCAAACCTTCCATCCGCAAGAGACCTACTCAGAGTCGGCGGAGCGACGAAGCAGACCAGGAAACACCGCGAACTTCGGAGCCGCCCGAGCAGCTTTCCGCCGAGCAAAGGCCGAGCCACCAGCCTCCCACGCCAAGCCTGCTCGAACCAGCCGAACCCGAGATTTTCAACTTTCGTTTCTCTGCAGACAAAGACTTCAAGGAAAAGTTTGAACGACTGGCGGAAGTTCTCGGCGTCGAAAACCCTTTGAAGAACATGGCGGAAGTTTTTGAACGCGCCGTTGACATTTCACTCGAGAAAAAAGACCCGAAAAAGAAGCGTCAACGACGGCTCGAGAGGCAGCGCAGGCAAAGTGCGTTGGGAGGAAAATCTCGCGCGCGCGAGATTCCAGAAACTAGTAGAGCTTGTGCTGAAGAGAAGGAAAAAGCCAAGTCCCGATACATCCCCTCCGAGGTACGCGAGCGCGTTCTCGAACAAGCATTGCATCAATGCGAGTATACCGCCCGCGATGGGACCCGATGTACGGCGAAAACGGGACTCGAGATCGAGCACGAGCGGCCCTTCGCGCTGTTTCACACTCACGAGGAACGATTTCTCAAGGTGCTCTGCCGAAGGCACAATTTATTCCAGGCGGAGCGGGTCTATGGGCCCGAGTTCATCCGGGCCAAAATCAACGCGAAGAAAGGTCGGGAGGGCACCCAAGCATTCTCACAACCGTTTGCTCCCGGCACGAGGAAAACAAGGCCGTAGTGAAAGGTCGCGAAGCCGGACGATGGAATGGCCTTGCCTTCAGGCTGCTTGAGTGGCAAGCCATGCCACAAAAACAATCTTGATGGCATTGTTAGATAGTTCGCGGGCCAACCGGCTCAACTCAGGTATTGAAAAGGCCAAATCTATGCGGAATTCCAAAACCATTGCGCCCATTTCAAACGCTTTGAACGGGCCGTCAGGATTGAGAGATTTGTTGGGTGCATTTTCTCTAAACATAATCCTGGAGGCCTTTTCGTCCATACCTGAATTTCATTTTCCTCAAATAAATTTCGGATTGGGGTTAGGATTTAGAAGTCAAAGGCCCGAGGCCGAAGAGTTCTCGAGGGGCCTCCTCTTTTGATCGCGTTGATCTTGTTGCTCCGTACCAAGAAGTGGAACAACACCGGCAAGCGGCCTAAAATGGATCCATGCTCTTCGTGTGGTGTGCCCGGTTGGTAGACGTTTGCTCGCCTCGCCGCAGTCATGGCATCGTAACTGAAGGAGCCGGGATCAGCTTGGTAATGGTTCATGAAGCCGTGACAGGCGGCGGAGTTGATTCGAAGGGTGGTGAGAATTAGTGCGATTGACACGTGCGTTGCTTCAAGTGCTGATAGGCATGAGTTTCGCAGGAGTAGGCCCCTGTCACGCCCAAGGCCGTACACCGCCGGAGGCGTTTCAAGCGGTTTACGAGAAGCACTGCTCATTCGTTGAGGAGCGTCGATGGAGCGATCACCGAGATGTAGTGTCAAACTTGGAGGAGCAAGACAACGATATCCTATTGGATATGGCTATTGCAGGCGACGCCTCGATGCAACTTTGTTCCTGGATGCTCTTGGCGGCGGCCAGGGATCAGCGCATCGTGCCGATTGCTTCGGAATACATCGCCGATACGAATAACGACCCGGAGGATAGAGATTTTTTCTGCGACCTAATCAAAGGATTCGCGGGAATGGAGGTTCTTCCCGCGATGCTGTCGGTGCTTTCAGAACCGCTTGATCATGGTGCAAACTCCAGAGTGAAGATTTGTGCGGTCCAGACATTGGGAGGCGTGGATCACGACGAGGCGATCGACCGATTGCGAGAGCTGCTCGAGGACCCAAGCTATAAAGGCTGGTGGGGACGTTGGTCGATCATACAGTCGCTCGGGCGTCTCCGCGATACGACTGTGGTGCCGCAATTGATTGCGATCGCGCGTGATCCTGATGGGAATGCGAGGGAGAAGCAGGCGGCGACCCAAGCACTGGCAACGATTGGGACACCCGAAAGCATTGCTCCCCTTATCGAGCTCGTCGAGAGCTTTCCCGCCGGCTCCCGTCATAGTGTTGGTTGGGCAGTAGAGAATAATCTTCGAGCCGTGCGGGACCGCACGGACGATCCGGTTTTCCGCTTGGAGTTGGAGAATCTCCTCTCTGCCGTTCAGGCGCTGACTGTAGAGTTCAGGATCACGTATGACAAATACTGCACGTTCATGGAGGACGAGGGTTTGCTCGGAGAAGTGGCCGCTACGGTAGATGACGATGTTAGGGACGTCCTCGGGCAGATGGCCGTTGCTGAAGATACCGAAATGCGCCGTTGTGCATGGACCCTGCTGGGGGCGGTTGGCGACATTCGTGTCGTTTCAAGTATCAGCGAGTTCATTGCGGACCCGAGTAACGACCCGGAGAAACGAGTTTTATTCTGTGACTTAATCAAAGGATTCGGGGGGGTGGAGGCGCTTCCTGCCATGCTCTCGGCGCTCTCGGAGCCGCTCGACCATGATACAAATTCCAGGCTGCACAGCTGTGCGATCTGGGCATTGGGCAACATCGACCAGGTGGAGGCGCGGGAGCGGCTGCGGGAGTTGCTCGAGGACCCGGCCTACGATTGGGCTCGCGGTCGGATTGTTATGTCTCTGGGCCGTCTCCGTGACACTGCGGCCGTGCCGCAATTGATTGCACTGGTGCGCGCGCAGGAAGTTTCTGACCATTTCGTCGCGAGGTACGCTGCAACAGAGGCGCTGGCGGCAATAGGAACGTGCGAGAGCATCGTGCCGCTACTCGAGGTGTTGGAGGATATGCCGGCAGGGCCGGACCACCGGAACGTAGGCAAAAACGTCGCTAGAAGATTGGAGGAAGCGCGGGACCGGACGGAGGACCCTGTTTTGCGGGCAGAACTGGAGCGGCTCATCTCCGCGATTCGCTCCATGATGATGGAACGGCTGAATAGCTGACAACTAATCGCCCAGCCTATACAAGAAGCGCCCTGATACCTCGTTCAAACTGAGACAGGACTGTGTTGGGTGCAATGTCTCAATTCCCCGGGCGCCTCAGCTCGGTTCGACAATCCCCTTCCGATAAAAGTCTAAAATCGCGGGATTATCGTCGATCCAATCGACGAAGCGTCGGAACCCCTCTTCGAATCCGTACCGCGGTTCCCAGCCGAGCTCGTCGCGAATCTTACGACTGTCTGAAACCCAGACCCGCGTGTCCCAGTGGCGATCCGGCATCGTTCCCCAGCGGGGCTCCTCCTTCACCGGCAAGACACGCCGCGCCACGTCAACCACACTGCGTAGGCTTGTCTGCACTCCGGTTCCAACGTTATAGACCGCGCCCCGTTCTCCGCCGGAACGGCCGGCGGCCAAGCAGCAAGCTTCGACCACGTCTTCGACATCGACGAAGTCCCGAGCAATGTCGGGATCGACGAGAGGCGGCAAGGATCCCTGCCTTCCTCGGAGGATGAGCGTGGGTATCAACCGAGTGGGCTCTTCATAGGGACCGTAAACCGAGTAGAGACGCAACGTGGTCAGGTTCACGTTGTCGGGTCTGGGCTGTGGTGCGACAGAAAAGCGTTGCGGAGGCTTTGGTTACGGCGTAGTGACTGTTGGGCTCGGGGAGCTCGGTCTCAGACGGAGCGTGATTTTTGAATCCGTACTCCGAAGAGGACCCGGTGTGGACGAATCCTTCGAAGCCCGTTGCCAGACAGGCCTCCACCAGGTTCATCGTACCGGTGACGTTCGTCTCCACCATGCGCTGAAGGTCGGTTTGCGAGGAGTAAGCGCCATAAGCGGCGAGATGGAAGATCCAGTCCGGTCGGATCTCAACGACCTCACGCGTGAGCGTCTCTTTGTCGCTCAAATGAATCTTGTGGAGTCTCAGATCGGAGCGAACCGCTTCGATACGCCACGGCCGATAGCCGGGACGTACGAGAAGATGAACTTCATGACCCTCCCGGAGTAATCGTCGGCAGAGGTTCGCGCCGACGAAGCCTGTCCCTCCGGTGAGGATGACGCGCTTACTCATATCTAGTGGTCGCTCGGCTCTTCGCCTCGCTCCCGGCCCTCGCTCCTCGCTCGGGCGGGACGGCCGGATTCCCTCGCGCCCTCGCCTTCGCTCTCCGCTGTGGCGTGACGCGTTTCCTCCCGGCCGGCGGCCCTGAGGGGCCGCACCTCTAGCGCTTCAAATATACGAACAAAACTCTCAGCTTTCATGGCGCTAGAGGTTAGAAAAAGCTCGTGTAGTCAAAAGCTTCCATATACTGCCAGGCACGGGCCCTCACCTCGGCCCGCTCGTCCGGCGAGAGCTCTTCCGCGGTAGCCCGATTGGCCTCCGTGGTCGCCGACCGAATCGTCCCCCAGGGGTAGACTTCCTCGAGGGCCGATTTGTTCCACGTCGGCGTTTTCAAAGAATCAGACGGTTCGATTCCCAGTTTTTCGCAGATCGGGCCGAGGGTTTTCATGCGATCGCTCAGCAAGTCTTCGAGCCGAACCATGTGCACCCGTTCTGGATATTTCTCCCGGTAGAGTAAGGCGTGATACTGGTTCAAGGTCCAGCCCAGCAGGTAGTTCGAGAGCGAGAGGGGGACGGGCCGTTTCTTGGTGTCGGCGTAAGCCGACCAGGGATTGCGCACCACGTGCAGGACTTGGGCATCGGGAAGGTCTCTCAGGACTTTTTCCGTGTCCACGACGATGATGGGACTGTAGCCGACGTAGACGCACTCGTTCCCGGATCGTTGGTAGTCCTTCCATGCGTCGAAGGTGGCACGAAAGAACATCTCGACGTTTGTGGCCCGCGACCGGCCGGCCCGGCGCACCAATCGACAATAAATCTCCTTTCGCTCGTCATCGGAAAGGTCGAACGGCATGTGGCGGAATTTGCTGACGTGCGGCGTGCGGGCTCGGACCTTCGCCTTCCTCGTCGATGATGGCGTGGAAATCCTCTTCCGGTGTGGCGTCCAAACCGAAAACCGGCCATCGATACTTGACGGGAAAAAGCGATGAGAGGGAATCCGCCACCAACCGAGTCCCCAACTGTGACTCGAAGGGATAGACGAACATTTGAGGGTGTCCGTCCAGATGCCGGTGGGTCACATTGCCCCCGTTCTCGTACATCGCGCTCAGCAACAAAAAACGAAATTTTTCTTTCATGCACTACTCACTTCCGAGTTGTCGTAGAAAAGGCGTAAAACAGTTTTTTCGTCCGTTCTGATTGGCTCTGTTTTCCCATCATCGAAGGGAAATCCCGAAGTCATCTCAACGGGGGTCCAGTCCAGACCGAAGATCTGGTTCCCGAAAGGCCAAACCAAGCTTCCCAGAATCTTGCCGGATGAGGTATCGACGGCGTGTAGACCGCAAAGGCTGCCATCGATGTCGAGGCCCGGTGCGTACCGGTGAAACCGAGGGATCACGCGCGAGGTTCCCACGTAAGCAATCCTATCTCGAAAGCAAAGGCCGCGCGTCCAACCCGGGAGCTTTGTCAGGGTCTCGAAGCTCCCGTCTCGGATGACACCGAGCTCTCCGTAGCCGCTGTTGGCGACCCAAAGGCGTCTTCTGTGAAGTCGTGCCGAGTGCGGTCGGGTCAATCCACGCACCAGAGGTCTCCCGAGCGGCGCCGTCGAAGATCACCCCTCGTCCATCGGTGGGGAAATTCCTGTGTCCGGGGCGCCGGCGAGAGATCCGATCCGCGGAAGCAGAGAAGTAGGAGCTCGAAAGATCCTTGCCCGCCGCGATGGAGTTGAGCTGTATATGGTTTTGTTCGAACACCGGCCCCTTTCGCGTCTCGATACAACGAGGCCACCAAACGGGGCGTGCGCCGCCGTCCTCGTCGAGTGTGACCACGGCGTTTTGGCCCACCGCGTTGGCATGAAGCCGGCCATCGACGAGCGCGAGATCGTGAAGGTAGAGGCTTCCGGGATAAAACCTCGTGCGGACGGGAACGAGGGGGCGTTCCGATAAAGTCCCGAGCTCGACATCACTCCGAGGAACCAGACCCGTAACCGGTTTGAATTCGACGATCTGATTCGGATTACGAGTGCTCGCGATGTGAACGACCCTGCGCCTGCGGTCAACCACCAGTCCGGAAGGATGAGGAAGAGGGAGGTAGGAGATCCTGGGTTTGCCGTCCTTCACCGCCAGAGCCATCACGAGGTGCTCGTACTCTCGCGTGACGAGGAGCGTGATGCGGGACGTTTCGAGCGCGTCCCACCACCCGCCGCGGACCCTGAATCGCAACAGCTTCGGGTCGGTGTCGCACGCGTCGCGCCACTGACTCGCGATCTGAGCCGGATCCCGCCACTCGGCATTGTGGCGTGCCCACATGGCGTCGAGCTCCCGTGGTGACCGTGGTTTCATGATCCGTTGTTTCGCATCGTGCGCCAGAGCTTCCACGCACCCCAATAGAGCTTGAACGCCGAGAGATAGGTCGTGGTCGATCGGCCTCCATGCCTCAAGTTCGAGAATATGGGCACTTCCAAGACCGGATACTGCTCGCGTCAACAAACGGCGGCGAACTCGGCGTCAAGTATATCGTCCCGGCGGGTGAGAGTAAGAAGCCGGCTGAAGCTCCGGGGAAAGACCTTGGGCGTGCCGTTGATATCCCAATAAGAGAGATCGAAGAGCGCCCGGCACTCCAAGTTGTAGAGCAACGAGCCCAAACGCCGGTGCCAGTTGTCGCGTATCTTTCGGTTGGCTTTGACGACGACGTTCGGGTAGATCGTCGCGTACAAGATGATCAACGTGAGGTCCTTGCTATGAGTACGTGCCAGATTCGTATAGCAGAGCAAGTCGCCCTTCGCAGCCTCGAGACCCACGAACACGGCGTGTCCCCACCCACCCTTTTCGGTGGAGACGACGTGAACCGACGAGATCTGCTCCGCCAGTCGATGACACACGGCGGGCGAATCGTCGCTACAGTTGTTTGCAACCAAGATGATTTCATGTGGCGTCGGTACTCCGGCCAACGCGGACTCGTATTCCTCGACCACGGCGGCAACGTGGTCGGCTTGGTTGTGGACGGGGAGGATGATGGAGACCAGCGAATAGGTCATGCGTCAGCTCGAAAAAGCCTTTTGCGCTGTTTCGATCAAGGCCTCGCGCGAAAGCCCGTGGCGATGATGGAGGTAGCCTTGTTTGCCGGTGCGAGCCTCGGGGGGCTTTCGTACTCCACATCTCACCAGACGGCATGACAATCCGTTCTCGGCGATCACCTCGGCGACGCATGAGCCGAGCCCTCCAGCAACGTAGTGCGCTTCCACGGTCATCACCACTCCAAAATTTCCCAATCTCTTCGTCAACTCCGCCAAAGGCGCTGGATTGAGGCTTGCGGCGACCAGGACCGCGCAGTGGATACCCGCTGAGGCCAAGGTCTCCGCGGCTGCAACGGCTTCGGTGGCGATGCTCCCGGTTGTCACCATGAGGATGTCCGAGCCGTCTCGGACGAGCTCGGCGCCACCCATCTCAAAACGACCTTCGAGGCCCGGCACGATCGCTTTGTCGTCTTTTCCCAGCCGATAATAAATCGGCCCCGGCAAGTTCCAGCTTTTTTCGAGAGCGGTTCGTGCTTGCCGGTAGTCGGCCGGCGCCAGGACGGTGAGACCGGGTTGAAGACGCATGACGCCGATATCCTCGAGACCGTGGTGGGACGCTCCGGCAAGCCCGTACTCGAATCCTCCGCCCACTCCGATGATGCGTACCGGCAGCCGGTGTAGGATTGGCCCGTTTCTGATGAACTCGTAGGCGCGCATCGAGGCAAAGGTGGCAATGGAGTACACGAAGGGAACAAATCCTGCTTCTGCCAGTCCCGTCGCCACGCCTACCATGTTTTGTTCCGCCACTCCCACGTTCAGAAAGCGATCGGGAAACCTGTCGAAGAAGGGATCCAAAGCCTTGTAGCCGAGATCTCCCGTCAAAAGTAGGATGCGCGGATCACCCTCTGCCAACTCGGCCAGAGCCTCTGCGAAGGCTCGTCTCACTCCTCGGCTCCAATCTCTGCCATGGCCTGCCGGTACTCTTCATCGGTCATGGGCCAATAATGCCACTTGATCTGGCCTTCCATATACGAGACCCCTTTACCGAACACGGTGCGGGCAATGAGAACGTGCGGCGGCCCCTGGGTCGTGTCGAGGGCGGCCACGGTTCGTTTCATCTCGTCCACGTCGTGTCCGTTGATCGTATGGGTGTCCCATCCGAAGGCCTTCCAGCGATCCGCCATGGGAGCTAAAGACAACACTTCGTCGGTGTACCCCAGCGCCTGCTGGCCGTTGAGGTCGATGATCACAACGAGGTTGGCGAGACCGTGGTGGGACGCGAACATCACCGCCTCCCAGAGAGACCCTTCGTTGCATTCCGCGTCGCTCACCAAAACGAAAACCCGTCGCGAGGACCCCTGAAGCCGTGAGGCCAAGGCCGAGCCGGCTCCCATGCTGAGGCCGTGGCCGAGCGATCCGGTGGAAAAATCGATGCCCTTGAGCTCCCGTTCGGGATGCACTCCGAGCAGACTGCCGTTCTCGCAGTACGTCGCTAGCTCATCGTTGTCGATCCACCCTTTGAGTGACAGAGCGGCGTAAAGGGCCAGCGCTGCGTGGCCTTTGGATAATATGAATCGATCCCGGTCGGGGTCGGCCGGATCGGTGACGTGAAGAATCCCATCGTAAAGAGCGGCAATGATTTCGGCGATGGACAGGGCCGAGCCGATATGGCCCACGTTGGCCCGCTTGGATTGCTCCAAAACGATGCGCCGGATTCGGTTTGGAGTCACACGGTCGGTCTCGGTCATGGCTCGATCGCTGCTATTTTCACCCTCGGAAACGGTGATGGTAGTTCGAGTTAGATTCCGAGGCAAACTCGTCTAGTTCCTGAGCCGTGAGGGTATAATCTGAGAGATAGATGTTCAGCCGCCATCTGGTTTTTGAAAGGTTGATCTGTCTTTACTGAAACCCGTCATGACCGTTCGGCTCAAACCTTGGATATGGAGAATCACCGCGGCAGCCGCCGTCGTGCTACTCCTTTTTCTGCTCCTCCACACGCCTCCCGCCAAGTGGCTGGTCTCGATGCTCCTGACCACCACCGTGTCGAGGCTCGCCGACGCGGAGTTTTCCATCGGCAAGCTGGATTACCGTCTCTGGAAAGGCGAGGTGGAGGTCGAATCGGTGTCGTATTCAGACCCGGAGGGAAGCGCGCGGATCGAAGTCCTCGTCCCCCGGGGGGAAGTCTCCATCGCTCCAAGCTTTGAAGTCAAGGCAGTGGCTCACCAACCCCGTGTCCTCGTGTCCATCCAGGAAAATGAAGAAGAAGGGGAGGAAGGCGACGCTCTAGACTGGTCCTTTTTTGACTTCATCCCCTCGGCCGAGGTCCGAGGCGGTGTCGTTGAGGTCTGGGAGGAGGACGCGTGGCGGATCGACATCGCCGACGTGAATGCCTTGGGTGATGAGCGCCAAGGCCGGTATGCCATCGATTTGGACGCAGGCCGCGCAACCGTCCGATTCGCGGACGGGGAGGTCGTCGTCGATTCCCTCCACGGCGAAGGCGCCGTCGTGGAAACCGGCCTCATCTTGGAGACACTCCGTCTCGTTGCAGGGCCTTCGACGGTGGAAGTCGGAGGGTCGTCGGACATGGTTAATCCATTCTCCGGCTCCGTAGAATCTCGGCTTTGAGATCGACGCGTTGCTCCTTCGGAACTGGTTCCCTGATGCGGAGATGCAGGGTGTCGTGTCGGGTGAGGGAAGCATCGCCTATCGGAACGACGCTTTCGCCGCCGATGGGACCTTCGATTCCGGCAATCTTCAATGGGCGGATCTCGAGCCTTGGACGGCGGAGGGACGGATTTCGCTCGTTGACAAAGAACTGAGTCTCGACGACACGATTCTTCACGGATATGACGGAAGAGTGGATGTTGAAGCTCGTATGGCTCTCGGCGAAGAAGCACCACAAAGCTTTCGCGTTCGTTACTCGGGTTTACGAACGGGCCCTTTCATTGATGATGTCTATCCCGATTTCCCCAAGCTTTCGGCCTCGGTCCGCGGTGATGCTTCTCTTGATCTTCGAGGATGGAGCTTGGAGCCGGGGGAGTGGGCTGCGTCTGCTGTGGTGACGCCGGAGCCGGGGAGCTCTCCCGGCGCGTTGCCTATCGGTGGAACCATCAAGGCGACGGGTGACGGAAAGAGTGTTGAGATAGAAGCGGATCTAGCTTCCGAGCCTTTGGACGCGGAGATGGAGGTACGTGGACGCGTCGGGACAGACCGCGTCAACCTTACTGTAGAACAGCGTTTGTACCGTTTGGAAGAGACATTCGCTTGGCTGACGGACCGAGGCTTCCTACCTGAGGAGCTGCCCGATCTAAAAGGCGCCCTTCACGCAAGCGGGACGGTTGGAGGAACGCTCGACGAGCCCAACTGGTCAGCAACGCTTGGAAGCGGCGATCTTCAGATTGGTGAACGTCCCTACGAATTTGTTGCTCTTTTAAACGGAGACCGACACGCGGCCCGCATCGAAGACCTGACGCTTCGTGGATCACAGGGACAGTTCGCAGCCAAGGGAGCACTTCCGATGAGCGAGCAGAGCGAATGGGATCTCGACGTGAGGCTCTCCGGCATGCCGTCATCGCACCTGGTTCGAGCTCTCGACATCGATATCCCCGGAACGCTCGGCGGAGAAGGCCGAGTGGTCGGTCTCGCGTCCGACCCCGATTGGAGCTTTACAATTCGCCATCACTCCGAGGATCTGTTCGCCGATGGAGTCGGAGAAGCCGAGCTCTCGGTTTGGAAAGAAAAACGTGCGGTTCGGTTCACGTCACGAGCTTCGTCGGGAGATGCTTCCATCGACGCAATGGGGTCGTATTCCTTGGACTCCGAATCCATCGAGGCGCGATTGGCGGTAGCGAACCTTTCTTTGGGAGGGATCACTTCTACCGTCATGGATCTGGAAGGCCTTGACGGATCGCTCTCCGGGGAGCTCGAGGCACAGGGAACGCTCGAATCGCCCAGCACTTCGTGCCAATCTTGGCGGTTCTTAACGGCTCGTTCCGCGAGCACGAGATCCAACCCGTCCAATTGAATCTCGCCTCCGACGGTGCCGAGCTCGATTTGAGTCTGGACCTCGGAGGGGAACGACTCGCCCAAGGACGGGGTCGGTTGGAAGATCCCTATCCGTTGAAGGTCGAGGTCGATCTGTCTCGGTTCCCCTTCACCGCTCTCGTGCGGGGACTCACCGGTCTCGAAGCCGAAGTCGCGATGAGCGGCAATCTCGAGCTCGACATGGCTTTGTCCCAGCCCGGGGATCTTCGGTACCGCGCCTCCATCGAGGAGTACCAAGCGATTCTTCCCCAGGCGATCCAGCACGCTGCCGGCTTCACCATTGAAGGTGGGCTGCGCGCTTTAACCCTCCGTGACTTCAAATCCGTCGCGGAGGATCGAACACTTTCGTTGCAGGGCGTCATCCCGTTGCGATCCGAAGAGGCCTTCGATTTCGACGTTTCCGGCGATTTCGATCTTTCGGTATTCGCACCGCTTTTGGAAGAAGCAGAGCTCGATGGTCGTGCCAAGGCTCAACTCAAAGTCGGCGGAACCTTGTCCGCGCCCGATTTCACCGGGACGCTCGAAGTCCATGCGAATGCCGGCAAGTGGAACGTTCTCGAATGGGAAGGGGGCGAGTTACGGGCGCGGGCGGAGCGAAGGCGTTTGTTCGTTGACACGGCGACCCTACGGGCTCTTGGAGGCGTGGTGTCTCTTCAGGGTGAAGTACCCATGCGGGACACCGAGCCGGGGCGTCTTTCGTTCAGCTTGCAGGAAATCGATCTGGGACGTTTGTTCTCGGAGGCAGCCGGAAAACCATCTCTCGTGGTCAGCGCCGACGGAGCCTTGGACGTAGGCGAGCTATCCATTGAGGGAGTACGAGGCTCGGGCCGAATCACGAGCGTCGTTTCAGGAGTTGGAAATCAGGAGATCCGCAATTCGGAAACCACTCCTTGGCGCCTCGCACAAGGGGCCTTCTCGGTCGATCGACTTCGTCTCGTCGGAGGTGCCTCGGATCTCGCGATGGAGATCGGCCCCGTCCATTTGGGTGACGAGCGCGCCTGGCAGGCATGGATTCGGGGAGAAGTAGACCTGTCGGTTCTCAGTCCTTTTTTGTCGTCTGTTCCCGGTATGCAAGTAGCCGGAATTGCGGACCTCGACTTTCGTTTGAAGGACGGGCCGGATGGATTCGTGGCCGAGGGTCGTGGAACCGTGTCGGGCGGCCGCTTCGTGATTCCCCAACCACCCATTGTGTTGGCGGACCTCGAGGGTACGCTGGCCCTCGATGCAACAGGCGTTCGCCTCAGCGATCTGTCGGCTCGAGTGGGAGACGGCCGGATGGAAGGCGAAGGTCACATCGATCTGTTGGACCGGAGTCGGCCGGCCTTGGATTTCAAGATGCAGGCGGAGGCGGTACCCCTGCAACTGGCTGAGGGACTGCGCGGTCGGGTATCGGGGACGTTGCGGTTCGCAGGTCAAGAAGACTTCGAGCTCAGAGGTCGGGTGAGACTCGACCGAGGTATCTTCGATCGCGAGCTTGGCGAAGAAGATCGACTCATGAGCGAGCCCATGGTGATCTACGGCTCGGCGACAGAGGAGTCTTTTTTAGATCGAGTGACACTCGCCGTCGACGTCGAGACGGTTTCCGATCTCCATGTCGAGAACTCTCTGGCCAACTTGGAAGCGGGCGCGAACATCGCTCTCAGGGGCACCCTTGAAAATCCAGTGGTGAACGGCATCGTGCTTTTGCGCAGCGACGGTAGATTCAACATCGGGCGAAATCGCCTCACTATCACATCGGGACGGGTCACCTTCGAAGGCTACCCGGACGAGATGCCTAGAATTCAGTTGTCTGCTTTCACTAGGGTCTCCTCGTTTACGATCCACCTCGATCTGGACGGAACGATGGATGACCTCCAGACGAGGCTCTCAGCACCGGATGACCCGAACTTGAGTGAAGGAGACCTGATGTCGCTCCTTGTTACCGGCCGAACTATGGAAAATGCCGCGGAGGGAGGCACCCAGGTCGCATCGACTTGGATGATGTCTTCCATGGCCAATCTGCTCCATGAAGGCTGGGGCGACCTTTTTACGTTTGGCCCGCCGCCCGGCGCCGGACCACTATCGCTGGGTGAGGAGGCCAACCCAACCAGCCGACTGACCTTGGGGCGAGGCATTACCGATCGTCTTTCTATTACCTATTCCATCGCACTCGACCAGACGGAGAACCAGCTTTGGATTTTGGATTACCGCCTGGCAAGAAATTTTTGGATTCAAGGCATTCAAGAAAACGGTAATGAGTACACCCTGGGCTTCACGCACCGGTTTGCGATTGGCCAAAAGAAGCCGGAAGCGGCCGGCACCCGCGCGGAGAGGCGAATCATCTCGGGTGTGAATTACCAGACCGAGCTCACGGGTAAAGTGGCCGAGCTTTCGAAGCAGGTCAAGACGAAAACGGGTGACACCTATGACTATTGGGCGGCCTCCGAGGATGCTCGTCGCATTCGAGACACCTTGGTCAGGCAGGGCTATCGGAGTGCCGTTGTCGAAGTCAGCACGTCACCCGACGAGGAGCGCATTGGGCTCACGTTCAAGATCGAAGCCGGTCTGCCCATCGAGATCGAGTGGGAAGGGGACAACCCGGGAAACGATCTCAAACAGAAGATCGAGGCGGCCTGGAACGGCCGTGTGCCGCTTGTGTTCCTGGTTCCCGACCTCGCCGCCCGCGCGACGTGGGAGCTACGGAGCAAAAAGTATTACATGGCCCAAGTCACCGGGTCGGTCGATCGGAGCGAGGAGTCCCACCGGGTGGTCTTCCGGAGTGCTCTTGGGGCGGCAGGGAAAACAGGTCCTGCTCTCTTTCCAGGGCAATCACAATCTCGATGATGCGGCATTGGTGGCAGCCTTACCTGAAACACGGACGCCGGAGTTCTTTGCTCTTTTAGAAAAGCCGGACGAGCTCGCCAAAGGAGTCTTGCTTCGTTATGCATCGGAAGGATATTTAGATGCGTCGGCCGAGCTTGGTGAGGCGAGCTATGAGCCCCGATGTCAACATATTTAAGGTCGTCATCAACATCGACGAAGGATCGATATCGAGGATCTCCGGTCTGCAGTTCGATGGCGTGGGCGCGTTTCCCGTCGAGGAGTTGAGTCGTGCCATCAAGGTCGTTGAGGGACAAGCTCTCGATGTGGAGGCGATCCGCACCGCCCAGGCGGACTTGCTCACCTTTTATCGAGATTTTGGTTTTCCCGACGCCGCCGTGAAGAGTCGGTTGACGAGGAGCTCTGAGGGCATCGAAGTGGCCTTCCACATTGACGAAGGGGCTCAGGCTCGGGTGGGGGCCGTTCATATTATGGGGACCTCTCGAGTCAAGGAATCGGTTGTCCAAAACCAGCTCACGTTCCGGGAGGGAGACACGCTGCGCATTTCGGAGCTCAACAAGAGTATGAAAAACCTCTATGACTCGGGAGTCTTTCGTTCCGCCGACGTCCGTGTCGATTCGGAGTCGTCGGATGAAGATGTGAAGGACGTTCTCGTTCAGGTGGCGGAACGAACCGGCTTCGACATGAGCTACGGCCTTCGCTACAACTTCGTGCCGGAAGGACTAAACGAGGGCAACTTGGAGGCGAAGGTTCCAGGTCTCGAGGGGGTGATTCGCGCCAGTGTGGCGAACCCCTGGGGTTACGGCTCGACCCTGGGAGTCTATACCTTCGTGCAGGACGGCCGGAGGCTCTTTCGCGGCTACGATCGGTTTCCTCTTTTTTTGGGACGGCGGCTTCCTACTGACTTGGTCGTCGAGTTCGAAGATGATCAGTCGTTTCCCGGTTATTCTCTAAAGCAATGGAACTTTACCTTCCAGCAGACCAAGCGTCTACGGGACAACAAGTTCTCCGTGCAATGGAACGTCCGGGCGGGGAAGGGTCATTTTCAAGGCGTGGTCGGAGAGGACGGTCAACCCTTCGACGTCAATGAGTATCGAACCCAGCTCGGGACCTCGCTCATTTACGATCAACGCGACAGCATGGCCCATCCGAGTCGCGGCAAATTCTGGAACCTGACGGTGCAGGTCGCCCCGGAACTCTTCGGGTCGGAGACGGCCTATTACCGATTCTTTGGACAGCTCTTCAATTTCCATCCCCTGTTTGGAAGAGTCGTATGGGCTTCGAGCTATCGGGTGGGCCTTGCGCAGGGAACGAGGGAGGTTCTCATCATCGAAGACCGGTTCAAGGCCGGTGGCGCCAATTCGGTGAGGGGATTCGCTCAAAACTCGCTCGGTCCGACCGTTAAGGTCCCGACGATCGAGGAGGAAGTTTTCATCGGCGGCCAGGCGGTCGCGGTCATGAATCAGGAGCTTCGTTTTCCCCTGTGGAAGGACCTTCACGGCGCGGTCTTTTACGACATGGGTAACGTCTTTCCCCGGGTCAAGGACATGCGCTTTTCCGAAATACGGCACACGGCCGGTGGGGGCATTCGATACACGTTGTCCTTCGGCGCTCTCCGATTGGACTGGGCGCGGATCCTGGACGTCCAAACGGGCGAGCAGCCCTCCCGATTTCATTTTGGCTTTGGATACGCATTTTGAAAATGGGGACAGGTCCAATTTTCACTATAATAATGTCAAGTCTACTTGACACAGTGCGATCAGGCAGCTTAATCTATAGAAATGTTGAAGGTTAGAACACTCGAAGCCTTCCTCAAGGCCCGGGGCTGGTCCAGGTCGGAGCTCGCTCGACGAATCGGCGTGAGCCGTCAGGCCGTGTCTTTGTGGTTCGGTGGCGAAGAGGCGAACCTCCAGGGTAGGCACCTCATCCGGTTGGGCGAGGTGCTCGGTGTCTCCGTTGAGGAACTGGCCAAGCCGCTTCCGTGTTTCGAACCGGAGACCCATGCACAACTTCGAGCGACGTTGCTCTGGGATCGCCTTTTCCGCGATCTCGATGATTTCGCTGTGGCGTTAAACGGCGGGGATGCGAGAGCACTTGGCCGATTCGTAGAAGTCTATGGTCTCTACGCTGCCGAGGCGATCCTAGGCTCGCTCATTTGGTCAGAGTTTCCGAACTACAAGCGACATATTCACCCAGCCCGCCGCCGCGGGCTCGAAACGTTATGGGCCTGGCACGAAAACCGGAAAGCAGCCTAGCAGGAAAGGTCTTGCCGGCTCCCCTGTATCGGGCGCTTACGCACGTGTTTACCCAAGGTGTCGATGGACTCATGTTGGTGGGCGGTACCGCTTTAGCCGGGTACTACGCTGCCCACCGTCGCTCCGACGATCTGGATCTGTTCACCAAAGACCGAATGGCCCAAAAAGCAGCCATTCTCTCCGTCCAATCCCTGCGCCAGCTAGGGACCTCTTTCGCGGACGAGAGGAACTCGGCCCAATTCTTTCACGGGACATGCCGGCTGGACGGACATGATTTCACGGTTCAGGTCGTGCTGGATTCCAACCTGTTTGCGATTGGATCAGGCCTCGAGGCGGATGACGGCGTGGTTGTGGCCACCCCGGAGACGCTCTTGAAGATGAAGGCCGCGACCCTGGTGAGTCGCGCGAGCGAAAAGGACCTCTACGATCTCGTTTGGTTCTTCGAGCAGGATGAGCACCTCGATATCGCCAACCTCATCGCACTCGGAAAGGAAGTCGATGGCGGTATGAACGGAGAAGCCGTTCTTATCAGCCTTGTCGGTGCCGAGATGCGCGAGTCGGCCTGTCACTTTTCCTTATCCCAAAGTCCAAAGGAAGTTCTTGCCGAGGTCGTTCGCGTCAAAAAAAGTCTGATTCAGGGTGTCGAGAGTCATCTACGTGAACGGCCCCTGCTTCCCATCGGTGAACTGATTCGAAGGCTCAGATAGAGCCGATTTCCCCTCAGCCCCGTCACCCGGCCCGGCTCGTTGTTGGCGCGACTGGCATAATGGAAGTATCCGAGTCTCAAAAATTGGAGAAGGTCCGTCGTGTCCCTTGGTTGAATGAGCGGAGCATGTGTCGTTGATGAACGTAAAAGCATACCTGACGCCGAGACGAAAGAAGGTCATCGTTTATGTGCTGATGGCCGTTGTGCTGTTGCTCGCTCTGCCGAGGCTCAGGGCAGAGTATTGCTATTTGGGGATCGTTCTGACCGACGGTGATGTCAACTGGTCTACCCACTTCGTTCATGATGGTGTTCTCCATCAGATTGTCCATATCGGTGAATTGCTTACCATCTCCTCGATTGATCACGTGATCAAAACACTTGGCTTCGCTGAGCACTGAGCCAATTTTGGTACTTGCTCCATAGACGACGGAAGGCTCTCTCGCGAGGAGATCATCACTCGAACCCGTCGTTTTCTCCTCGTGATCGGTGGGAGGCAATGGTTTCTCAATGACCCCGAAGGGTCCCGCCCATACGACTTGATCGGGAATGTGAAGACCTACTTCTCCTTACAAGCCACCTGCTTCCAGGTCCCGCGCTCCTTGGTGTTGCCGCAGTAGGTTTTGCCCACGCCGCTGGGATTGTTGAGGTAGGCGAGGATGCTCGAGCAGGTCTCCCCTTCGCCCGGAGTCACCTCACAAATTCCGCTGTAAGCGGGACTCGCAAAGCAACACTTCTTCGTTTCGCTTTTCGTTTCTACTGCCATGGCGCCCAGCACGACCAAAGCCACCGCCAAGCCGACACCAACGAAAGCAGCGGTTCGCAAGAAGCCCTTCATGAGATACCTCCCGTTCTTCTTCCCATTATCAACTCGGTCGGGGAGCTTGGCAAGAAGCGATTGAACACGATATATTGATGGATTGGAAGCGGGAAGTTCGAATGGAATTCTACTATCACAGCGTGGACAAAGATGTCCTCATCCTTTCGGCGGACGGCGGGCTGGACTCATCCAACGCCGAGCAGTTCGTCGACGAACTGGAAACACTCGTCGAGTCCGGCATCCGCAAGCTCATCGTCGATTGCGGCCGACTCAACTACATCTCGAGCTACGGGGTGGGTGTTCTCGTTCGGCTCCACAACAAGCTGTCCACCCGTGGCGGGACGATCAAGCTAGCGGCGGTACAGAGCCGAATTATCGATCTACTCGAAATTGTGGCGCTCACGAAACTCCTCCACATCTATCCTAATGTGGATGAGGCCCGGGCGGCTTTCCGAAGCGAGAGCCGGGGCTAATTCCGTCCTGCGTACTCAGTAGTCCTATGCGATACGAAGGCTCGATCTACCGGCCACCCAGCGAAGCGGGCTCCTTCATCCTCCAGGCGACGATCGGCTGCTCGTGGAACGCCTGTACCTATTGCGCGATGTACCGGGAAAAGTCGTTTCGTGTTCGCCCCCTCGGAGAGGTTCTGGAAGATATCGAAACGGCTCGAGTCACCTTCGGCCCGGACGTTGCCAAGGTCTTCGTGGCGGACGGCGATGCCCTGATCCTGGACGTCGAGTACTGGGGAAAGATACTCGACGCTTGTCAGACCGCCTTTCCGCGGCTCCGGCGCGTGAGCGCTTACGCTACCGCCGTGAACTTGTTGGAAAAGAGCGACGAGGATCTGGCACGGTTGAGACAGCGGGGCCTTTCGCTGCTTTACATCGGCCCGGAATCCGGCGACGACATGACCCTCAAACGCATCGCAAAAGGGGCGACGTTTCAAGGGCATGTCGATGCGGCGGAGCGAGCCCGTCGAGCCGGGATGAAGCTATCGGTCATTTTTCTTCTCGGAGCGGGTGGGATCGAGCGGAGCCTCGAGCATGCGGGGGCATCGGCGCGGTTGGCGACCGAGATGGACCCCCGGTTTGTTTCTCTTTTGACCTTGACGGTCATTCCCGGAACGCCCATCTCCAAATTACAAGACCGAGGACAGTTCCACCTTCCGGGCGTCAAGGGCTTTTTGTCCGAGCTTCGCACGTTTGTCAACGAAGCCCGACCCCACGATGCGATTTTCCGCACCAACCATGCCTCGAACTATCTTCCGCTGGCGGGGAGACTTCCTCGGGACCGGGATCGCTTGCTCGAAGTTCTCGACGCGGCCCTCGGCGGGAAGGTCCCGTTGCGATCGGAATGGTCGCGCGGACTGTAGGCCGGGCTTTGCCTGGCGGACCGAAGAAAAAATCTCAACGCAGAGGTCGCAGAGACGCAGAGCGCGGGTTAGACCTTTTGGGACGATGTCAAAGAGTAGACTTGCCTTGAATGAGGAGACGATATTCACATTTTGAACGTCTAGCGCGGTAAGTGAAAGGTTCGGCCCCAACGGGTCCGGCCGAAAAAGTGTATTACAGTGGAGAAGAGATTCTTCACCTTCTTGACCAAGTCCGTCTCGAGATACTCCTCCGTCAACGCGTCGTAGGACCAGTACACGATCAACGCACGACCGCGAACGAGCTCCCCCGGCAAGGGACCCCAGTATCGACTGTCGTAGCTGTTGTCCCGATTGTCTCCCATCATGAAATAGTGGTCGTCCGGAATCGTGATTTCCGCGAAGTTTTCGCCCCTCATCTCGTAGAAGGTGTTCGGATCATCGTCGCTTGCTGGAGTCTCGAAGTGAGCGTAGGGCTCATCGAGAACTTCGTCGTCGATATAGACCCTCTTTTTCTCGATGCGGAGTCTTTCACCGGGAAGACCGATGACTCGTTTGACAACATTTGTCTCGGGCTCGATGGGACTCCTAAAAACAATGATGTCTCCCCGGCGGACCGATCGCGTTGGCACCAGGTTTTCTTCGAGCGGTGTCAGAGCCGGCCGGTACACCAACTTGTTGACGACCAGATGGTCACCGATCAGAAGCGTAGGGACCATGGAGGAGGTGGGAATCTTGTAAGCTTCCGCTACATAGGTACGGACGAACAGGGCCAGAATGACCGCTTGACAGACCGCTTCGAAATTGAGTCGCAAGGAGGACCGAGGTGGCCTGGAATCCGGCACCCGGCGCTCAACGTCGGTTTTCTTGCCCTTTTTTTGCTTCTTGGCCATAGTGATTCAACGAGGCTCCAAGGAACGAGATTCTACACTAAGTGCCCGGGCTGTGCATCCCGGGACGCCGTTTACTTCGTGGTCGTTTTCCGGAGCCTCCAGGTTAGCAACTGATCGCGGTTTTCTCTGGCCCATCCTTCGATGTGTTTGGCGAGATTGGAGGCGACCTTGTTCCAGGTCACAAGAGATCCGTAAGCCATTTGTTCGGCTCGATGTGAGTTGTTGGCTGCTTCCAGGCGGTAGACGATGACGTAGCGGCTCGTGTACTGGTTTTGAATGTGTCCGCCGCCCCAATGCGTCTGACGGTCTTGAGCTACATCGATTCGCCGATCCAAGACGGTGATCACGATATCCGCCGACCGACGGTCCTCAACCAACACGACGTCACCGCGCTTGTTGATTTGGTTTGTTAGATCTTTCGTGGAGTCCAGAATGTCTTTCTTATTGGCGACGGGGAAGTCTTCTTCTTCCAGGCCCGGCTCCACGTAGACGGTGAGCTTCTCGTAGGGCATCATGGCCGAAAAGACCGTGAGTGAGAGAGTTACAAGCAGCCAGCGCGCCGGTCGATTCGCAAATTCAGAAGGTTTGAGCCTCATGGATGTAATCCTACTAATCCCATAATAGCTCGTACGGGATGAAACTCCGAAACTCGAGGGCCGAGCAAAATGGAGTGCGTCGAAGGCGGAATCTAGATACGGTCGATTTCGGCGAGACTCGGATAGATCCGCGACGGTTGATAAGCGAACTCGTCGAGATCTTCTTCCTTCGTAACGCCGGACAGCACCAAGATCGTTTCGATGCCTAAACGTAGGTAAAGTCATCGAAGCCCGTGGTGTGGCACGAGACACACTCCCGGCGCGCTTCCGAAATGGCCGTTCACCGAGGCGGCGGCGGATCGTCTACACGATCGTTAGCCGGCTTTTGATTCCGATACGGTACTCGAAAGCCGATCCATCTCCTCTCGCAGATCGACTTCGTAGACGGGTTTAACGAGCCGGAAGTGCATGTAAAGACTGAAGATCAACACCAACAGCACCATCGCGCCGAAGAAGAGCAAAAGATAGGCTGTGGCTCCTTGCGTTGAAGCCTGAGCCTCTTCGACGAGCTGCTCCACGACGACGTACCAGGCGATCTCAGGATGACCCGGCTCGGGCATTCGCGAGAAACCGGTGAGCCAGGTGCTTCCGTCGTCATGCTGACAGATAAAATGCCGGCGGCCTTGCGAGAGCGCCTCCTTCAGGGGACCAAATCCGGGGTGGCTTTCCTTCATCACGTTCGAGGGATTCTTGGAGGTGATGACGGTTTCGTCTGGAGCATTCAGTAGCACGGCGCGGCCCGTTCCGCCCACTTTGACCGCATCGAGAACGGCGAACAGATCCCGGACGCCGATGAGTGCTTTGAGCACCCCGACAACCCGTTGTTCCTCACCGTCGCCGACTCGGATCGGAACGGCGACCTCCATTCCGTAAACTCTCGCGCTATTGTCGTATCGAACGTTGCTGACGTGGATGGTACCCGCGAAACCGTCTCCGTAAGCCCTCTGCCACCACAACTCGTCGGCTTGAAAGTAATCGGTGGTCGCGTTGGTCGCGGCTACCAGAGCACCTCTTTCGTCCGTCAGCAAGATCTCCTGATAGGCCGGACTGAAAGAGGCGACATCACGAAGGAACTGAGAGCTTCTCTTCCTCAGAATCTCCACGGCTAACCATGTCAGTCCCCCTGTCTGTTGCCACTCATCATCAAACTCGGCAATCCGCTTCTGAGCGAGGTCGTGGCTCGCCGGGTATAGTTGATTGCCCGCGATGACTTCTTCGATCAGAATGGGGGTTATAGCCAACCGTGAAATGCTGGTCACCTTTGTCAAGATGTCGCTGTCGAGATAACGAGCATTCGTGGCCGCCAGCTCGGCCAGGTTTTCACCAATCGTTTTGTTGACCTCGGTGCGAACCGACCTCAGGATGAGCAGAGATCCGATTAGAATGAAAGGGATGGAAATGAACAGGAACAGAGCGAGCAAACGGGGCTCGAACTCGAACTTCCGTGGCCGATCGCCATCTTGCTCCATGGCACCCTCCTTTCTCGAAGAAGTGGTTCGCTGAGAAGCATCTAGCAATGTACGCTGAACACACCCCCCCGGATAAAAATACGCACCATCTCGGCTTTGTAACGGTAAGTCTCGAAGTGTGAGAGAACCCGTACGGCCACTTTGGGAATCCCCCTATTGGATGCGAGTATATCGCTTCATGAGCCGAAAATCCAGGTTGTAGATAAAAAGGATAAGATAAACCGTCATGCAATTGCCGCTACCAAGTGAGTCCGCCGGAAGGTGGCGGCCAGGCACCGAGAATTTGCCGTAGAAAGACCACCTGCCCGAGGTGATAGCTGTTGTGAGAAGCGATGGTTTGGAGCATCTCCATCCGACTTTTTCCGTTACCTATTGAAAAAAGATCGGCTTGCCTCGACCGTCGAGTCAATACGTCGACTCCATCCGTGAACCGGGTTACCGCCTCCTGCCAGACTTCCTCTTTGACCGGGCCCACGCTCCCGGGCCAGCTGTCGGCAGCGTTCTCCGGAACGGGAGGATTGTCGCCATCGAGCCATTCCACCACCCAGTCTTGCCAGAAGATCAAGTGGTTCAGTAGTTGGAAGAGCGAGTGCGGAACGCCGTCGGGTAGATTGCCGGTGATTTCCCAATCGGCGCCCTCGAATGCATGCTGGGCTTCGGCGTGCGCACCCAAGCCTGAAAGACCATGAAGAATCGATTTTTCGATCACCTCGAGCTCGTTACCCACGAAGCACCTTCTTTCTCATTCGCGACGTCGATTGACGCTGTCCATATCGGACACGATCAACCATCGTCCGCCGGGGCTCTTGCGCAGTGTGAGCGTGAACTTCCCGGCGTCCGGCTCGCCTTCTCTGCGAGCATAGCCGCCGATGATATAACCGACGTTGCCTTCCGCTGCGAAGGCGATGGCACGGAGTGAGAGCGAACCACCCTTACCGTCGTAATAACTCTCGACGTTCTCACGGCCTCTCACCGGTGGGCGACCGTTCGGTAGGACGAAACCGTCCTCGGTGAAGAGCATGGAGAGGGCGGCGGCATCCTTGTTTTCCCAAGCAGTCTCATAGTCGGTGAGCACCCGTGCCAGCGCTGCGGGTAGATCCACGGTTGACTCTCCACTCGGAGTCTGCGCGGCATAAACGGTCCAAGATGAAAGGATCGCCGCCATGACCAAGGTTGTTCGAAACATTAGGTCCTCCTCGGCGTGTGGTTCATTCTAGCTCGATCCGTCGCTCTTCTGGAACCGTCGGGCGGCCTCCCGCACCGCTACGATTAAATAAGGTACTAGGAGTGGTTCGGTCTCGAACCGGAATCGCATATTGACGGCGAAGAATGCATAGACGAAGGAGTAGACGATCCACAAAACCAAAAAGAGATTCGGAGCCTCGGCGCGCGGGTCCTTTCTTGCCAGCCACCAACCTACGAGAATGAGTGGAAGGCACAAGCTCCACCCGACGAGATAGACGATGGTCCACCCCTTCGGGTAAAGACTGCCGACTCCGGGCCGCCATGTCCACAGATAGCCGAGCTTCTTGACGTAGAGGGCCAGTGCCTCCGACATGTGTGTTTGCCAAAACAAGGTGACCGTTGCTCGGAAAGCGGCGTCTCGTTCAACCTCGGGTTGATGCCAGAACTCGGGTTGAAGGTGAGCGGTCGCATGACGGAGGGCAGTGCCGTCGAGGGCGCCGGTCGCGCCGGGGTGATTGCCGATGATGGCGGTGTAGCCGGCGGTCGTGGTACCGGTGACCCATTCTCCCAATACGAGCCGGTTCCGAATCACCCAGGGCGCTAGCACCGATGCTGCAACGGCGAGACAAAGCGCGGCGTGTTCCAGGTGGGCCGGACGTTTTTCGCTTCGGCCGCTCCAGGCGACCCAAGGGAAGATGATGGCCGGGAGTAAGAGGAAAGGGGCACGAGTGAGCGCTGCGAAACCCAACGCTAAACCGAGTAGGAATGCGCGACGCAAGCGGGGCTCATCTTTATAGTAGAGTGCCGCCGCGATCGCCAAAACGAGTGCCCATGAGCGAAGCCAGAGAGGGTGATAGGTCAGGACGTAGATTGCCAACGGTGGCCATAGACTCACGATGAGAGCCGTCCAGTTTTGTGGCGCCCCGATCAGACGGCGGGCGAGCCAACCGATCAGTGCGGCGCAGACCATCCAGCAGGTGACCTGAAATATCGTCAGAAAAACATAAGGGCGAGGGAAGACGGCCAGGAAAAAAGCGAGGAGCAATGTGTATGCAGGCTCCTGGTTAGCGCTCGGCTGGACGAATCCACTGAAGCGATGAAGTGAATAGCCTTCGCCCGAGAGGAGGTGAGCCGCTATCTCACCGGGTTCCCAAGTTTCAGGCTCAAGGTCGGGGCGAAGGATACAGAAAAGGACGCCAAAGGCAAGCAGGGAAACGACAACCCGTCCTAGGATGGTATGGGATTGCCCGAGCTTCACGACCGGTTCCTTGGGGCACTCTTAGTGGCCCATCTCCGTGAGAATCTCAACGAGCGACGAGCCGGAGCACGGGATATTCTCGCCCCTCTTCCAGGAATTCAGAAAGTCGAAACTGCTGGCCGCTCTGTTGGCTGGCCAGGCTCCAAGTCAACTGGGGCTCGAGAAGCAACGGGATCAAGTTGGCTGCGGGCTGGTCGAGCTCGACGAAGGCGTTCAAGATTTCGCCTCCTAGTTACGCCGTTCGTCCTCGGTGACTTTCCCGTCCACGAGCCGTACCAGCCGCCGGGCTCTTTCCATGACTCTCGGATCATGGGTCGAGAAAATGAACGTGACGCCGTGCTCGCGGTTGAGCTTTTCCATGATGTCGAGGAGCGTGTTGGCGGTCTCCGAGTCCACGTTAGCGGTCGGTTCATCGGCAAGGACCACGGCGGGATTTGCGGCGATGGCCCGGGCAATCGCTACGCGCTGCTGTTGACCTCCCGAAAGCTCTGAAGGCAGCCGGTCCCCGAGGTCGGCGAGGCCGACCTCGGCCAACAAGCTCAAGACGCGTTCGCGACGTTTTTCGTATTCGATCCCTTGGACCCACATTACGATCTCCGCGTTCTCATAGGCGGTGAGCACGGGCATCAAATTGTAGGCCTGAAAGACGAAGCCGATGCGGTCGCGACGTAATTCGCTGAGCTCTTTGCGCGTGAGTCCGCTCAGGTCATTACCCTCGAGGACCACCGAGCCCGATGTGGGGGAATCGAGAGCGCCGATGATATTCAACAAGGTGGTCTTACCGGAGCCGGAGGGACCGCAGAGCGCGGTGAACTCACCTTTTTCGACCGGTAGAGTGAGTCCGCGCAAGGCGTGCACGTCCAGCTTGCCCTGGCGATAAACCTTGGTCACGTTGGTGACCTCGACGATGTTGCCGTTTTTCATCAGGAATCTCCTCAAACAATTTTGATGGCCTTCACGGGCTCGACGTGTCCTGCTTTCCAGGCCGGGTAGATGCCCGAGAGCAAAGTTGCAGCAACGGCCGCGATGGCAATGATGGCCGCGCTCTCTGGAAAAATGCCGACTCGAATCGTTGTCGATAAAGCCACGCCGGCGATTTCCATGCTGCCCTCGTCGGCAATCATCCCGGAGATGTCGATACCGGTGGTAGACAGATAGTAGTACGGCCCGGCGGTCACGGCGGCGGCCGCTACCAAGCCGGTGAAAGCAAGCCAGAGGCTTTCCAGCATGACGAGGCGAAAGAGTCGGCCGGGGCTGAACCCGATGGCCATCAAGATGCCGAATTCTCGAAGGCGCTCCATCACACTGACGAACAGCGTATTGAAGATACCGGCGGCGACCAGAATGGCGATTAGGATCTCGACGAAGCGAGCCCCTCCGACCTTCATGGCGATGAAACCGGAAAGCTCCGGTTGCGTTTCGAACCAAGCGAGCGCCGCCGTGTCCGGTCCGATGGATTGTTGAAGTCGTGCCGCGACGCGATCGCTTCTCCGCTGGTCGTCGACGAAGACGGCCACTTGGGTGGCCTCATCGGGAGCGTAGCCGAGAACATCCCGAACCGCGTCGATCGGAAGAAGGCACATGCCGCCGTCGACGCTCGGAGCACCGCTGCGGAGAATGCCGGAGAGTCGAGCGAGGCCGCTCACGATTTCGCCGTTCTTGTCGGTCAGGGTGTAGACCACACGGTTTCCCATCTTGGCGCCGAGGTTGGTGGCGAGTCGTTCACCGAGGATGATGCCTTTGTCGTGCCCGGTCTCGAACATGGAGCCCTCGGCCAGAGCCTCGAGAAGGGAGAAGGTGCTTTCATCTTCTTTTTCGGGATCGATGGCGATGAAACCCGCTCCGAAACTCTCTCCGGCAGTGCTCAGCATGGTATGGCCGGTGATGCGTTCGACGACCCGCTCGACGTTTTCGTCTTCGAGAGCGATTCGTCGAAGCTCATCGGTTCCCTTGACGGTCAGGGTGAGCTTGGGTGTATCCAGGTACTCGGGATGCTGAAACGTCACGTGGCCGCCGCCGAGGCGTGCCGCCGAGATCGATGGTGTCGGCCCAGTTTTGGTCCTGCATGGCGGTGAAGAGTACGGCCAAGAACACACCGAAGACAATAGACGATAGAGTCAGGAGCGTTCGACGCCGGTTGCGCCAGAGGTTTCGCCAGGCCATTACGGACAAGCTCGTACCTTTCATCATCTTGCTCCTTTATTACTGATGGCGCATGGCCTCGACGGGGCTGATTCGGGCCGCTTTAATAGCCGGATAGAGGATGGCGAACATCACCATGAATACCAACATGAGAATCGGTCCGGTGAACGTATTGGACGTGACCACGGCGTACCATTTGGGATCGAAGGCGATCCCCATCACGGACATCCCACCGAGCTTCCCGAGATCGATCCCCACGTTGACCATGTACCACAGACCGGGAATGGCGAGGGCAAGTCCAAGGACAATGGCAAGACCCGTTTGAAGGGCGGCTTCGATAATAATGATGGCGAGCACCCGTCCCGGACTCACTCCGATGGCCTTGAGAACCCCGAACTCGCGTATGCGCTCGAAAACCGCCATCAGCATGGCATTGAGAATGAGAATGGCGATGACGATGTAGACGACGAAGAAGACGATCTGAATCAGGCTTCGCGTCGAATCGAGAAGAGACGCCAGGGTGGGCATGAGCTCGCGCCAAGATTTTACGTCGAGATCGGGCTCGAGAGCGCGAACGGTGCTCACCACGGCATCGAGCTCGGTATTGGCGGGACGTCGGATGATGACCTGATGAGCGCCGGTCTCGAGCTCGAAAAAGGACCGAAAAGAGTCCTCCGTCATGAAAACCCCGGCGCGGTCGGTGCCGTCGCTAATGGGCGCCAAGATGCCGCGAACCTCGAAGAGATCGTTGGCGATACTGCCGTCCGTCGCCTGGCTCAAGATCACGAGCTCGTCGCCCGGCTCGACGGCGAGGGTGCGGGCGAGTCGCCACCCCAGGACGACGCCTTCGGGATCGTTCGAATCGAGCCAATCCCCTTCGGTGACGTGGCCGCTCACGTCACTGACCCGCCTGTCCCGCTCGATATCGACGCCGCGGAGCATCGCTCCGGCCGAAGATTCGCCGGCGGCAATGAGTCCGCCGCCCAAGAGGCGCGCCGTGGCGCTCGAATCCTCGTTCATCGAGCCTCGTAAGAAAATCGTTGGGGTCCTCGATACGCGTGTAGATGGAAGGGCGGTCCCGGTAGTCGCCGGCGTGAGCCTGCACGTCTCCCAGCTCCAGGTCGAGCATGTTGCGTTCCATGTTTCGCAGGTAGCCTTCGACCAGGCCTGTGTAGAGGATCAAAACGGTCAGAGCCAGCGTCATCGCTCCCACCGTCACCAGGGTGCGTCGCCGATTTCGCCAGATGTTTCGCCATGCCATCTTGAAAAGGCCGGTGGCAGATGCTTTTTTCGGATCGCTCATGGCTTCACCTTCGGAGGGCTTGGAGCGTGAAGGTTCTTTCCGGCAATTTCACGTCGAAGGTCAGCTCCTCGTAAATGATCTCGGTAAACTCGTCGGGCTTGTCGGAGGGTACGACCTTGACACGGCGGGGAAGCTGCCGGCCCCCGAGGTCGCCGATATCCTCGTAGTTGAAGGTGCGTACCAGTCCACCCTCTTCATCGAAATAGGCCACTTCCTCTACCAATTCATCCGAGGCGCGAACTCTGACAACGACTTTGCCCCAAACGACCGGTGCATCGGGTTTCGGAATGCACTCGATACCGTAGTGACCGTTTTTGTTTTCGGGTTTCTCGGTGAACTCGCACTCGTAGTCTTCACTGAAACGGGAATGTTTGACGAGGTCGTCGTTCGAGAAGTGGCTTCCCATCCAAGAGCCGGACATGTTGGACGCCGGCAGCTTGATGGTACGGTCCACCTTGGGGAGGTAGTTCCAGATGTTTTGTTCGACCTTTAGGGTCGCCATGCCTCGTTCCTTGGCAGGGGCGAGGATTCGAATGAGACTCTTTTGGGTTCCTTCGGACCAGGCTTGCATGGAAAGCGTCCGATCCCAGCGTGCCGTTTTGACGTGCATGGAGAACCGACCTTCGCTCGATTCGCCGCGCATCAAGTCGTCCGTTCTCTGGAGCAGCTCTTCCACCGTCGGCTCGGCCGCCTCCATCACGGCGATGGGTGGCCCGAGCAAGCCGATCAGAAGTACCACCCCAGCTTGAAGAATCGGTATCAAGAGTTTCATGGGTCACCTCTCATGCCTGGCGCACGCACACCGTCCACAATGATGTCCGCCAGAATATTCGCAAATCGATCGATGGGCATGTCTTTTCGTACTCTTTCGTCAGCCAGAATCCCGAAGGAGTAAATGAGTGCAAGAAGAACCTTGGCCCGGTCCAAGAGCTCTTCGCGCGGGAGCTCTGCGTTTTCGGTGGCCGCTTCCAGCATTCCGACCATAAAGGCCGATTGAAAGTCGAGAGCCTGCTGCCGAACGTCCGTATCCATCTCCTCGAGCGCCAGAAGCACCTCGCGGTCTCCACTCATGAGCTTCGACATGAGCGGCATTTCTTGAACGACAACAGGTGCCAGCCGAATGTATCGGTGAAGCCTTTCGGCCGGTGGAGCCTCGAGAATGGGTTTTATTTCAATGAGATACCGCTTTTTCTCCTCGACGATGGCTTGGGTCAGAAGGTCCGCTTTAGTCTTGAAGTAGAGGTAAACGGTGCCTTTGGCGACGCCGGCGCGCCGAGCTACCTCATCCACGCTTGTTTTCCGGTAGCCGTGCTGAATGAAGAGCTCCGTTGCAGCTTGCACGATCCGGTGCCGTTTCCGGCTTTTTGGATCGGTTTCCGCTTCCCCAGCGGTGAAGGACTCCAGAATACGTTCCAGGTCCTCGTAGGTCCAGCTCTTCATGTTGACCAATTTAGCTCAATCGGTCAGAAAGTCAATAATGAAGATGGCGGAGGAATATGGCTCAACTGCTTCAAGGTGGCGGTGACGATGGCGGGCTTAAAATGACACGGTTTTCCAGTCGGTCTTCAACATCTCCGTAAGGGCCTTGCCGGTGTAAAAGACCTTCACGCCAATGGATTCAAGCTTTTCCGCGACGCCGTAACTGTCCGCGCAAGCTTTGCAGGCAATGACTTCGACGCCTTCATCCTTCATTTTTTTCACGTAGTCCTGGAGCTCTTTGTCTTCGGAGAGAAGCTTGGCGGAGGGTCCCCAAACGAGCAGTCGAACCTCTTTCCACCAGTCGTTCTTCTTGGCGTTTTCGGCGTACATGAAGACCATTTTGAGGGCGACCTCTCGGTCTCCACTTGTCCAGACGACCAGCAGTTTAGAGGGCTCCTCGGTGCCTTGGGCCAAAGCGAGGCCGAAGGTGGGAAGCACGAACAGGGTTATCAGCAGTGCGGTAATCACGCTTCGGTGGATCAACGTTTCGGGCATCTGAACTCCTCCTCAATGTAAGGTTTCGCGGATGGGTGACTTTTTCCTTCTCCCGTTCCATCGTGGCTCCCATCACCTGCAGACTCGAGGGTCGTCCGTGGGTATCCAGTATGAATGTCACGAAAGACCAGGGTCAGGCCCATTCGCAATTTCGTCATGTCTCGTTCCTTTTCTCTTGATCCAGTTGTTGAGGCCGGGTTCATTCGACCAGATGCGGGCCCGTACGTCAACAGATACAATTATTTCATCGCTGTTTGAGCAGACGGCCGGTAACAATCTGTGAGTGGTGCGGTCCAATTTGGAACTCGGCCGCAGCTCAACAGCGTGGTATTTTCTGGTGGAGGTAACTCATGCTTGTGAGATTCTGTATTTTGCTGACTTCAGTTTGCTTGGTCTCGAATTGCGCGCAAGAGCCGACCCCATCGGAACCTTCGTTTCCGGAGCTTACGGGTCCCTACCTGGGCCAGACGCCTCCCGGCGAGGAGCCCGCACTTTTTGCCCCCGGGATCGTCAACACGGGACTCTATACCCGTGACGTCGCCATGATGCCCGACGGTTCCGAGATCTATTACGGGGTGAACGTGGGCAACTACGCCCTCACGGCGATCCTGGTCACCCGCGAGGTTGACGGTCGATGGAGCCAACCGGAAGTTGCCCCTTTTTCCGCCGATCCGCGATGGTCGGACATCGAACCCTGTATTTCCCCAGATGGAAAGATGATGTACTTTGCTTCGACCCGCCCGGTGGGTGGCGGAGAAAAGGCCGAGGAGAACCATTCGATCTGGGCGATGAAGCGCGAGAGTGAGGGTTGGGGGGCTCCCTACCGGTTGCCGGAAGCCATTAATGACGGGTCTTCAAATTTTTATCCTTCGGTGACCGAGGACGGTACGCTTTATTTCACACGGGATCTACCCGATGGTGGTAACGCAATCTTTCGTTCCCGTCTTGTTGGTGATGATTACGGGGAGCCGGAACGGCTACCGGAGCAGGTAAACGCCACCCGGAACCAGTTCAACGCCTTTGTGGCACCCGACGAGAGCTACGTCATCGTTCCGATTTTCGGTATGCCGGACAGCCTGGGGTCCACCGACTACTACATTACCTTCCGCGGCGACGACGACACCTGGAGCAAGCCGATCCATCTCGGGGAGAAGGTGAACACCGACGGAGGGCTGGAATACGCTCCTTATATATCGCCGGACGGAAAGTACTTCTTCTTCATGAGCGCTCGCAACGATGCCGTGAAGATGGCCGGCGACCGTCTTTCCGCCGCAAAACTGCAAGAGCTCCATAACAAGCCGGAAACGGGTCTTCCATCGATTTGGTGGGTGGAGGCGTCGTTCCTTTTCGACTTGCGTCCTTGAATACGGTCAATGGACGCACCGCCAGGAAATGATAATCTATAATCCGTGGTCCCGTTTCTCGTGCTGTAAGTGGCGACAAATGTGTTTGGGTTAAATGCGCTATTTTCGTAAGTTGAAAATGTCAGTCTCGGCGTCCTATTTTTCTACTGGAAGGGGAGTGAACGTTGAATAAATTTCGTCTTCTCGTATCCATGATGGTTTTTTTGAGTTTTTCTTGCTCGGAACCGAAGCCGCAACCCGAGGCCAATCCGTTTTTGACGGATTACGGCACGCCTTTTGGGGTTCCTCCCTTCGATCGAATCGTGGAGGACCATTACATGCCCGCCTTCCAAGAGGCCATGTCACGGCACCATAAGGAAATCGAAACGATCACCGCGTCGGGAGAGGCATCCACATTTGAGAATACCGTTGAGGCGCTCGAGCGAAGCGGCACGCTCTTGACGGCGGTCACCTCTACTTTCTACAACCTGAACTCGGCCATCACGAACGAGAAGATGCAGGCCATCGCCAAGGATATAGCGCCACTTCTGTCTCAACATGATGACGACATTCTTCTCGACCCGAAATTGTTCGAGAAAACTCGCGCCGTATACGAGCAGAAAGACAGTCTCGACCTGACTGCCGAGCAACATCGATTGCTCGAAACGACCTACAAGACCTTCGTCCGAGGCGGCGCCAATCTGGACGAGGACAAAAAGAGCGAGCTCCGGGAGATTAACAAGGAGCTTTCCGTTTTGTCCGTCCAGTATGGTGAGAATGTTCTGAAAGAAACCAACAAGTTCGAGATGATCCTCGAGCGGGAAGAAGATCTTGCCGGTCTGCCGGAGGCTGTCCGTGCGAGCGCCGCTGAAGCCGCGGCCGAAAGGGGGCACGAGGGGAAATGGGTCTTCACCTTGCACAAACCCAGCATGCTTCCTTTCCTCCAGTACTCCGAGAATCGTGATCTCCGGGAGAAAATCTTCACGGCCTACATCAGCCGGGGTAACCATGATGACGATCTGGACAATAAGGCGAATGCCGCCAAGATGGCGGCCCTTCGGGTCAAACGTGCTCAACTTTTGGGCTACGAGACTCACGCCGACTATGTTCTCGAAGAAAGCATGGCCAAAGAACCCAAGAAGGTTTATGAGTTGCTCCATCAGCTCTGGAAACCGGCCTTGGTTATGGCCCAAAAAGAAGTCGGCGACCTTCAAGCCATGGTGGATGAGGAAGGTGGAGATTTCGAGCTCGAACCTTGGGATTGGTGGTACTACGCGGAGAAAGTACGGAAAGCGAAGTTCGATCTCGACGACGAAGCGCTTCGGCCCTATTTCAAGTTGGAGAACGTCATGGACGGCGCGTTTTGGCTGGCGGGTGAGCTATACGGTCTGACTTTTGAAGAACGGGGCGATTTGCCCAAGTACCATCCTGATGTGAAGGTGTTCGAGGTGAAAGAGTCGGACGGTTCCCACCTTGGCATCCTCTATCTGGATTACTTCCCACGGGCGAGCAAGGAGGGTGGCGCTTGGATGGACGCCTTCCGAAAGCAGGCACGTGTCGCGGGCGAGAACATAACGCCCGTCATCTATAACGTCGGCAACTTCTCCAAGCCTACCGGCGACAAACCGTCCTTACTGAGTTTCGAAGAGGTGGCAACACTTTTTCACGAGTTCGGACACGCCCTTCACGGCCTGCTCTCGGATTGCACCTATGCGTCTTTGTCCGGTACGTCCGTGCCCAGGGATTTCGTGGAGCTTCCGTCGCAGATCATGGAAAACTGGATCTCACAGCCCGAGGTGCTCGAAGTCTACGCGAAACACTACGAAACGGGTAAGGTCATTCCGGAAGAGCTCATCGACAAGATCCGGAAAGCCGGAAAATTCAACCAGGGCTTTACCACCGTGGAGTATTTGGCGGCGTCATTCCTCGATATGGACTGGCACACCATGAAAGAGCCGAAGGAGGTGGACACCCTCGGCTTCGAGAACCAGTCCATGGAACGGATCGGTCTCATTCCCGAAATCGTCGTGAGGTATCGTAGCCCCTACTTCACCCATATCTTCGCCGGCGGCTATTCGTCCGGATACTACAGCTATGTGTGGGCCGAGGTGCTCGACGCGGACGCTTTCCAGGCGTTCAAGGAGACGAGCCTCTTCGATCCTGAGACGGCCAAGAAGTTCCGCGAGAACATCCTCGCCCGGGGAAATACCGAAGACCCCATGACTCTCTACGTGAAATTTCGTGGAGCCGAGCCGAAGATCGATGCCGTTTTGGAGAGGAAGGGACTGAAGTAGGCGCGATCTTCTAAAGTAGGCCATGCTGTGCCTGGCGATTCCCATGCCGAGCGATATGTCTGACAAGATGGAAAGGATCGTCGAGAAAAAAGGGAAGCGTTTTCTCCTGCGGGTGGAGACGTCCGAAGACCCTGACGACTACCCGAAGTACGAAGAGCTGAGAAACAACATCTGGGAGTGGCCGATAGATTCGCTGCCCGGGGCGCGGAATATGCTCTGTGGGAATTTTTTCCATGATGGGAGCAGCCTTTTCATCGGAGTTTTCGAGGAGTCCGAAAGTGGCGGCTTCGACGAGGCGAATCCAGTAGGATTCGCTTACGGATTCGTCGGGGTGATTGACAAGTTGGTCGGTTTCCGCTCGCTCGACAACCTTCAGTTCTATTCCCAGTACACCGGCGTGAAGAAAGGTTACGAGCGCTACGGTTTGGGTGTTCCCATCAAAGAGCTCCAAAAGGACGCTCTCGTGGAGTTTTTTGGAATCTATACCATCACCTGTACCTACGACCCTTTGACGGGCGTCAATGCGTATCGAAACGTCCATCACTTCGGGATGGATATCGTACGCTACAACCGGGATATCTACGGGAAGTTCGGGGGACGGCTCAACCGCGCCGATGTGCCGAGCGACCGATTGTCCGCGTCCTGGGATTTGCGAAGGTCCATCGTGCGGCCGGACGTCAACTTTCATTCGTTGCTCGATCGGGGATCGCTCACGACCCGAGTGGAGTTCGTCGAGGTAGCCGGCCACAGCGGACCGCTCGAGCTCGGCGTGCTCAAAGAAGTGGACCTCGACCGTGAGAAAGAGACTCTTCTGTTGGAGATCCCCTTCAACTGGTATCAAATCCTGAAGGAGACCGACGTGGCCGACGAGGAGACGCGGAAGATCCCTAACCAATGGAGAATGAAGACGCGCGAGGCCTTTCTGTCGCTCTTCGATCGGGGGTACCGAGTCATCGACTTTCGGCCTTTGGACCTGGATGGACGGAAGAGAGATTTTTACGTGTTGGATAGGCAGAGCAGGTGAACCCACGTTCGTCTCTTCGCAGGCTCGCTCGCATTCGGCTTCAATTCGATGCCGAGACGCCGCCCCGGCGTTTGGACCTCCTTCAGTTCCTCGAAAAGTCTACGCTCGAGAGCGCGCGGCAAGTTCGCGAGCTTCACGAGATCCTTTTGTTCCACGACGGATTGAGCCGCCCGACTCGTTAAAAAAGTGAGGTTATGATGCACTCGAACAAAGCCATTGTAGTTTTCGCCCTAGCGCTGACTTGTCTCGTCGCCTTCGATGCGATGGCACAGATCCAAGGAGACGGCTGCACCGTCATTGGTGTGGGCATCGATGCTACCGTTCGACGGATCGGTCATTACCTCCCATACCGATGCTTCCAGCGAGTGTCGACTTCATGTGGTTCCGGGAAAGACCTTCCCCAAGGGCGCCAAAACACCGGTCTATTGGGGCATGGTCTATTTCGGTCCCGGCGATGAAAGGGCCGGACAGCCCTTCGGTCAGTACGGGCGGGTGCTCGGCGAGATACCGCAGGTCGAAAAGACCTTTACCTACTTCCATACCGGCTACTCCCAGATGAACGAGCATCAGTTGGCCATCGGTGAGAGCACGTGCAGCCAGAGGCCCGAGCTGCATGTCGATGTGGACCAAGGTAAGCAGATCATGACGGTCGAGCAGGCTCAGGCCTTTGCGCTCGAGAGGGCCAAGACCGCCCGAGGAGCCATCGAGGTCATCACGTCGCTCATCGACGAGTACGGGTTCTTGCCGTCTTGCGGCGGCGCCGAGACCCTCGTCATCGCCGATACGAAAGAGGTTTGGAGCCTCGAGATCTTCAGCGTGGGCCCGACTGGGATCCCGACGAGCGGTGAGCCCGGTGCTCTCTGGGCGGCACGGAGAGTGCCGGACGGCCACATCACCGTTGTTCCCAACTACGTTCGCATTCGGGAGATCGATCTCGACGATCCCGATCAAATGGCCTCTTCGAACTACATGAAGGTGGCCATCGACAGAGGTTGGTACGACCCGAAAAGCGGCAAGCCCTTCATCTGGCAGGAAGCCTACGCGCCGCCCGTGACCGAAGGAAGCTTGAATCGGTTGTGGCTCATCTACAGCACGGTGGCGCCCTCGTTCAAGAAATGGCCGGATCGAAGCTTGAAGGGAAAACCCTCCGGCCCGGGCACGATGGCTTCACAGTCGATGGAAGGCGCCGGTTTTTATCCTTACTCCGTGAAGCCGGAAAAGAAGCTGTCGGTCCGGGACATCATCGCCTTCCAACGTTCGGTTTACGACGGAACGATCTACAGTATGGCGGACCATCCCGCCTGGCTCGTTCCGGACGGCAAAGGTGGTTACGATACGAGTCCTTTGACCACACCCTTTCCGTCGCCTGAGCTGAGGAAGCTTCTTGCGCATCCCCTACCACCGTCCTATCCCTCGTCACGGTTATGGAATGGTGGCGCAGCTACGGGACTGGCTGCCCGATTCGATCGGGGGCGTCTACTGGTTCTATGTGGACAATCCTTACGTCAGTACCTATGTCCCGGTGTATGCGGGTGTTCAAGAAATCTCGCCTTTTTACAAGACTTACGACGCTCGGAAGTATAGCGACGACTCCGCCCGTTGGACCGTCGACTTGGTGGACAACCTGCTTCATTTGAGATGGCAGGAGGCGATTCAGGACCTTTGGGCGGTTCGTGACCCCATGGAAAACGGCTTTTTTGCCGAGCAGGCGGAGATCGAGGAAAAAGCCCTCCAGCTTCACGAGCAGGATCCGGACAAAGCCAAGAAATACCTCACGGATTTGACCCTGACCCGCATGGACAAAATCGTCGTAATGTACCGTGAGCTTCAGCGGGTGCTCATTACGAAGTACACGAACAACACCTACTGAGCCTCGTAACACGGGCGATGTCGATCTACAATCATTAGTTGTCTCTGTTAAGCCAATTGGAATCTGTGGTCTCCGTTCGAAAAGAGGGAGGACATTGTGGGTAAAGATATCCGTCGAATCGCCATCAATACCGGGGGAGGTGACGCTCCCGGCCTGAATGCCGTCATCCGGGCCGCAGTGCTCGCTTCGTTGCGCCGCGGGTGGGAGGTCCTCGGCATTCACAAGGGCTACCAGGGGCTTTTCGACACCAGCAAGATAAAACCCCTAGACCGGGAATCGGTCCGCGGGATTACCCACCTCGGCGGTACCATCTTAGGTACGACGAACAAGGGAAATCCCTTCGAGTTTCCCATGAAGGACGCCAATGGTGAGCTTCAAGTGGTTGACCGCTCGGACGAGATCGTTACCAATTTCAAACGGTTGGGCCTCGACGCCTCTGATTGCGATCGGAGGTGACGGCTCTCTTCGTATCGCCCACCAGTTCAGTGAAAAAGGGATTCCGGTCGTGGGTGTCCCCAAGACCATCGACAATGACCTCTCGAACACGGTGATCACTTTCGGTTTCGATACCGCAGTGGGCGTCGCGACCGAAGCGCTCGGCCGGCTCCACTCGACCGCCGAGGCGCACGAGCGGGTTTTCGTCGTGGAGGTCATGGGCCGATACGCGGGATGGATCGCGCTCAACGCCGGCGTCTCCTCGACGGCGGACGTCATTCTCATTCCCGAGATTCCCTTCGATATCAACGTGGTCTGCGAAAAAATCATGGATCGTGAAGTGCGTGGCCGGCGTTTCAGCATCGTCGTGGTGGCCGAGGGTGCCAAACCGGCCGGAGGGGAAATGGTGACTCGGGGAGAAAAAGAAGCGGGTCGCGAAGTTCGACTCGGCGGCATTGCCGAGCAGGTCGCCGAGCGAATCGCCGAGATCACCGGAAAGGAGACCCGCACGGTGGTTCTGGGACATCTGCAACGAGGTGGAATGCCTACGACCTTCGACCGGCTCATCGCGCTGCGCTTCGGTGCGGCGGCCGTCCGGATGATCGCGAAGAAAAAGTTCAACGTCATGATCGCCCTCGACCCACCCATCGTGCGAGCCGTGCCCTTGAGCTCGGCCATCGAGCGGATGAAGTCCGTACCGCTCGACTGCGACACGGTACTGACGGCACGGGACCTGGGAATTTCATTCGGAGACAAGGAGGACTGACATGAGGGTTGAGTTGAATAGATGGTGCTTAACGGCGGCGTTCGTAATCCTTGTCGCCTCTCCGAGCTTTTCGGCGGACAAGACGGTGTCCTTTGACGAGAACCAGGCCTGGGGATACATCGAAGACCTAGCGCAAGAAAGCATGTTGGGTCGAAAAAGCGGTCATCCCGGCGGGACGATGGCGGAGGAGTACATCGCCGCCAAGCTGAAGGAGTGGGGTGTCGATCCGGCGGGTGATGCCGGGTCGTACTTTCAGAGCTTCACTTTTCCATACTGGAACGTGGAGGAAGGCACCACGCTCGAGATTCGTGCCGGGGAATCCCATCGCGACTTCGTCTACGGTGAAGACTGGCGGGCTCAAAAATTCTCCGGCTCGGGGCAGTTCACCGCCGAGATCGCTTTCGTGGGATACGGCATCAATGCGCCGGAACTTGGTTACGACGACTATGAGGGGATCGATGCAAAGGGGAAGCTGCTTTTGTTCCAAACCGGCGCCCCCAAGAAGCTGGCAAGGAAGCTCGAAGAAAAAGCAAAGATGGAAAAAAAGATCGAAGCGGCCTATGAGCTCGGTGCCCGCGGGGTCATGATTTTCCAGCCTGCCTCGAGCACCCGGCGTCTGAGGGTCCGGCTCAAAAAGGAGATGTACCGACCGGAGTTCGTCGTACTGACGGCGGATGCCCGGGTCACGGAATACATCTTCAAGGAGCTCGAGAACGATCCGAGATACCCCTTCCAGCAGATCGACGAGACACTCCGAACCTGCGTCCTTCGACACCGGTGTCAAAGCCTACCTTTCTCTGAGTGTGGAATTCGACGGAGAGCGGGAAACGCGGAACGTACTCGGAAAGATCTCCGGAAGCGGTCGCACGATGAGAAACGAGTTCGTGGTCGTGGGCGGTCACCTGGATCACCTCGGCGTGAACGTTGCCGGTGAGGTGTATAACGGCGCCAACGATAATGCCTCCGGTACGGCTGTGGCCATGGAGATCGCGCGGATCATGAAGCTCGGCGAGGCCAAGCCCAAGCGGACCGTGATCTTCGGATTCTGGGCGGCGGAGGAAGCGGGTCTTCTCGGGTCGAAGCACTACTGCGACTATCCCACCCATCCCATCGAAAAAACGGTGACGTACTTCAATATGGATATGGTGGCCCATGGTGACGGGACGGTCCCATTTCGCGGCGAGTATTATGGCCCGAAGGTCTGGCAAGTCCTCGAGACCAAGCTGCCCAAAGAGCTCCTCGAGTATACCGAGCCGGGGCGGGGAGGTCCGGGTGGGTCCGATCATTCTCCGTTTTTGGCCAAGGGCGTTCCGGCCTTCGGCGTCATGACCGGCGGCCATCACTTCAAGTATCACCAGGTCCGGGACGACGTGGATCTGGTGAATCCCGAGATTCTGAAAAAGGTGGGGAATCTGGTTCACGCATCCATCATGGTCATGGCGGACGAGGAGGGCGATTTCATCGAGAAGGGCCGGTATGAGCTCTACCACTTGAAAGTGCAGAACCTCGTCAACTTCAAGGTGAACAAGCTCGAAAACGTCGTCGAGCACCGCGCCGACGTCGAGAATCCCGATGTGGACCTTCAGCTTTCGATCCGTCACGGAGCCGGAAGGTCTTTCCGGGGACGAGCTTCGGGTGGCTTTGATCAATCAATTGATGGCCGCTTCCGACAAGGCGACGAAAGCCAAAAAGCTGGCGCTCTACACCTCGTCCACCGGTTTTTCTCGAACCGTTCGAGACAGCAAGACCACTCTTCTGCCGGGACTCGACGGCGTGAGCTCCTTTGCGGACCAACCGGCCTGGGCGAGCGTACTCGGCAAAGCCGGTGCCTCTTTCGTCATGCTGAAGGATTCCAGCGTCCTTTTCGAAGGCGACGACCTGAGCGACAAGGGCAAGGAGTTGGTGCAGGCTGCCAACAAAGCAGGTCTTCTCCTGGTCGTGGGCGGTACGAGTCCGGCCCAGGCAAAGGCCCTGTTGAGCGAGTCTAAAAAACCTCTGGTTCTCATGACATCGAGCGTGCCGGAAGAAGATCTTCTGGAGCTGATCAAAGAGAAGGATGCCGGCCTCGGTCTCGTGCTGACAAAGAAGACGGATCCCGCCGAGTATTTCGGCATGATGGAGGCCGTGAAAAAAGCCATCGGCACAAAGTATCTCTTGATCGTCAACGAGGACTGCTACTGGAAAGATGACGGAAAGAAGGCAGCGCTCGGTGTCGTCTCCGAGATCCTCGAAGCGAAATACGAAAGTGAAGATTTTGCTAACGTGTTCTCGGCGACGTTTCTCCGTATTCTAGACGCGGCCCGTGATGTGGGGCCGAAGGAGCCACCGTCGAGACGTCCTTTCTGAGCCGAAAATAACCGAAGAAGAAACGCAAAGACGCTAAGACACGGAGGCGCAAAGTCTGGCTTCTGTAGGCCAGGCTTTGCCTGCCTTTGCAGTAAGCGGTAGCTACTCTATAACCCTATTCGGTTCACCCTACCCGAAAAACTTGCTATGATGATTTAAAGTCTCTACAACGAACTAGGTCTACGAAAGTCCCGGTAGCTAGAAAAGTATCGGAGGAGGTTCTCGACATGCGGAACGGGGCGTTTTCTGCTCATTGTGTCTCTGTCTGGTTGCTGACGGCGTCGATTTTCGTCGGGTTTTTCCACAATCGACTCTATGCGACCGACATGGCCGATTTGAAAGCCCGCGGCAGGCTGATCATGCTTTGCTCTCCTCACCCGCGCAGCGACTTCATCCGACGCGACGGCGAAGGCTATATCGGGCTGGACTACGAAATCATGAAGACCTTCGCTGCGGCGCACGACTTAGGATTCGAGGTGCGTCCCGTGCCCAAGTTCTCGGATCTCATTCCATGGCTTGTCGAAGGTAAAGGGGACATCATCGCCAGTTCTTTCAGCATTACAGACGAACGCCGCGAGACCGTGGATTTTTCTACCAGCTACTTCCCCGTGAGGATCATGGTCGTTGCTAAACTGGATTCGGCGATAGCCGGCGCCGAGGATCTGCCCGGCCTGCGAGCCACGGTCGTGCCCGGCTCGAGCCTCGAGGCGTTCATCAAGAAAAAGGTTCCTACGGTCGAGATTATCCCCATCGACAGTTTGAATCTCGTTTATGAGATCATCGAGTCGGGGAAAGCGGACTACGCTCCAGTCGATAGCAGCACCGCATTAGGCTCTTTGAAACACTATCCGGAGCTCGGAACCGCCTTTTCCTTCCCCGATACTTTTGGATACGGATTCGCGGTGACGAAAGGTTCGGATATTCGTGACGCTCTCACCACCCACATCGAACGCCTACGTTCTTCCGGAATTTACTACAAGATGATCCAGCGGATCTTCGGAGAAGGCGCGCTCGAAATGATCAAAGCCGCCGAGCCTCAGAAGTGAAGGATTAATTTTTATTGCCCAGCACTCTATACGGATCCAACTCCACATCTTGCGCGGGGACTAAACCTGCAGCACGCCGTCGATAATCAACGTCTGTCTCGTGTCGTCGGGATAGATGATGTCGAGCTTCTTGCAGGTGATGGGACTTTCTTTCGCGTAGACCACGTCTTGGTGGACCACGTTAGAAGGAGAGCTGAACCTGTCCACGCCGCACTGGCCGCCGAAGTGGTCGCTACGGCCGTAGGCCCAGTGAAAACCCGCTTTCTCGTCTTCCAGGACGATCCCCGTGACGCGGGCCTTGTCGTTGACGCCGATGGCGAACTCGGCGATGTTCTGCCAACCTGGGTCGGCGGCGAATTTCCCGCGGAGTGTCTCCACCTCGGGACCGCTTCCTTTGACGTCTACGATCCGGTTGTTCTCGACGACGTAGACCACCGTGTCGTCGCCGAATCTTTGCGGAAGCTCACCGTGGGTTTTGCTGTTCGGATTCTCATTGGGCACACAGAACACTTCGCCCGCCGGTAGATTGGAAAGGCCGTCGGGCGTGCCGGCCCGTTCGGGATGGAGGATGCCGTCGTCCACGAGGGCTTTGTTCTCGAGAGGGAGATCGAAATAACAACTGTGCCCGGTAGAAAACTCCACTTCTGCGGCGATGGCTTGATTGAAGATTGCTTCGAGTTTCTTACACTTTTCCCCAATCTTCGTGTAGTCGGCCGACAGGCCCGATTCCTCCATGAACTTGGCCACTCCCGGCATCGAGCCGATGCGAAGCTTCCCCGGAGCCTTGGCGTGAGGGAAAAGCGGCGCCGTTGCCGAGAACTGGGGCATGGCAATGAGGATGGTGGATGTTTTGATGATCTCCTCGGTCGAGATTTCTTGGTCGCCCTTGCGGCATGTCTCGGGGAGATCGGCGTTGTTGCCTCCCGTCGCGGCATAAGTCACGGGTGGGTTGACGGTGATCTTCCACTTGCCGGCGAGCCCGGCCAGCTTGTTGCGCCAGTCCTCCGCCATCTGACGGCGCTCTTTCCAATCTTCCGTGTCCTCGATGTCACCGTGAGGGAGGTCGTACATGACCGTGACCACCTCACCTTCGGCGGGTTTGAAAATATCTTCGAAGAATTTCTCCAGATTGAAAGCCATGGCTACTCCTTTTCGAACAATGAAATCCCTAAAGCAACCGCGCGCAAAGAAATCTAACATAAAACCGTTGACCTTTGTGCTACTATGGAATTGAAATGGCAGCAATTATCAGGACGCGAACGACGACCGGGCTCACTAGAGGGGCCGCGGCTCGTCGTGCGCTATAGCTGCCGACGAACCGTGGCCGGACTCGCTCGAGGGCGGGTGGCCACGATGAAACATTAGTCGTGAAAAGGATGGCGCCGCCCGGCGCCTTTTTTATTGCCTGCCCGACGAAACATCACTTTCCTCACTATCGAAAAGGAGTGTGTGTCATGCAGGTTCGAAAAGCTCAGGAACATGGTGACGAGCTAGTCAAAGATGTCGAGCACGATCATCGGCGACTCGGGCGCGAGCTCGATCTCTATTCGGTCTCGGAAGACGTGGGACCGGGATTGATTCTTTGGCATCCCAAAGGGGCGGTGGTGCGAGAGCAGCTCGAGGACTACTGGCGGAGAGAACATCGAGCACGAGGGTACGATTTGGTCTTCTCGCCCCACGTAGGCAAAAGCGGTCTGTGGGAGACGAGCGGTCATCTCGATTTTTATCGAGAGAACATGTTCGCGGCGATGGATGTGGGCGGCCAGTCTTACTTCGCTAAACCCATGAACTGCCCCTTCCACATGGAGATCTTCGGTTCGAGGCGGCGGTCCTATCGAGAGCTGCCGTTGCGATATGCGGAGCTGGGGACAGTCTACCGTTACGAGAGAAGTGGAGTCTTACATGGCTTGTTGCGGGTGCGTGGCTTTACACAGGACGATGCCCACATCTTCTGTCGCCCCGGTGAGCTCGAAGATGAAGTCGTAGGGGTCCTGGAGATGGTGCGGGATTTTCTTTCCGTTTTTCAGTTCGATCGGCTTCGCGTCTTTTTGAGCACGAAGCCGGAAAAATCGGTGGGAGACGAAAGCGATTGGGACCGAGCCGTCGATGCGCTACGTCGTGCCTTAAACCGTCTCGAGCTCGTCTACGAGATCGACGAGGGTGGGGGCGCCTTCTATGGGCCCAAGCTCGATGTCCAGGTCCGTGATGCCCTGGGGCGGGCCTGGCAGATTTCGACCGTCCAGGTCGATTTCAACCTACCGGAGCGTTTCGGTTCGAGCTACATTAGTTCGGACGGGAAAGAGCATCGTCCTTTCGTAGTGCACAGAGCCCTGTTCGGGTCGCTCGAACGGTTCTTCGGCATCCTGGTCGAGCATTACGGCGGGCGGTTTCCTCTCTGGCTCGCGCCCGTTCAGGCTCGGCTCTTATCCCGTCGGAGATCGCCATCGTTGGCTATGCGGAATCCGTTGCGGACCCAATGAGACAAGCCGATCTCCGGGTCGATGTCGATGAACGAAGGGAGCCTCTCAATGCCCGCATTCGTGACGGAGAGCTCGAGAAAATTCCTTACCTGCTCGTTGTGGGTGACCGAGAGGTCGAAGCCGATGCGGTATCGGTGCGGTCGCGCGACTCTCGGAATCCGAGCCGGTGGAGCGTCGCCGACTGGTTGGAGCATGTAGCGGAAGAGGTGATAAAAAAAAGATGAAAGGGGATACGCTTCATGACGGACGAAGGTAAAGTCGAGCTAAACGAAAAACTTCAAACATACGTTGCTCAGAGGTTGGAGGAGCTCGGACAGATACCTGGAGAGAGAAAAGAGCTTCTCGAACAGCTCTCCCAATATGTGGGCGAGAGGATTGGCGCTGAGGGGAATGCCAACCTCGTTTTCATCTGTACCCACAACTCCCGTCGGAGTCATCTGTCCCAGATCTGGGCCGCTACTGCCGCCGCGTATTACGGTGTCGCCGGTGTCCGGACCTTCTCGGGCGGCACGGAGGCCACGGCGTTCAATCCCCGTGCCGTTGCCGCTCTTGAACGGGCGGGATTTCTCGTCGAGAAAGAAATCAACGGGGCGAATCCGGTCTACCTCGTGCGATACGATGAGGATGGACCGTCCATGAAGACTTTCTCCAAGGTCTTTGACGAGCGACCCAATCCGAGTGCGGATTTCTGCGCCGTCATGACCTGCTCGCAAGCCGATGCGGCTTGTCCTTCGGTTTCCGGCGCCTCGCGCCGGTTTGCCATCACTTATGACGACCCCAAGGACTTCGATGGAACCGACCAAGAGACCGACAAATACGACGAACGCTGCCGGCAGATCGCTCGAGAGATGTTGTATGCGTTATCTCAAATTAGAAACTGAGGGCCACTGAGGGCTGGATATCTTATGCCGCATGCTTACCGGCGCGGTCGTAAAGATCCACTCCGTAGAGCACGAAGCTCAACGAGACGACGAAGAGCTTTGTAGTGGAGCTCAAGGGATCGGTGTCGAGCGCGTCGAGCACTCCGCCCGTCAATAGCAAGATCAAAACCGCGGTGAAGTAGAACGTTTCTCGGCGTTCTCGCCCCAGACTGTCCCACAGATATCGGAAGACGATGAACAAAGCTACGAAGTACAGGAAGCCGGTCGACGCAAGACCCCATCGGTCGCCGTTGATGGCCGCAAGGGGCGAGCTCATCACAGCCAATATGGGTGGTGCTACGAAAAACGACGGTTTGAGATAGCGCCGGAGGAGTCGTGTCTTCTCGTTGACGTAAGGAAGAACTACGAGAAACAGGGTCACGATGAAAATGTGGACCGTCTTGATCCCTTGCACCGCCCGGGGCGTCAAGGCGCCGCCGCCGACCGGATCGATTCGGTAACCTAGATCGACCATGTAGGCGAAAAGGGAGTGGGCGAGAAAAATACCCGCCAGAAAGCTCGACCAACGAGTCGCCCTCCTCGACCAACGCCCGGCGCGCCCGAGCCTGATGAGAGACGCCAAGAAAAACGCCGTTGCGAACAGCATGAGGAATCCGGAAGTCATGAACAATGTGCGGTCGCTTTCGTTTCCGAGCCGGGCCATGAGTCGGTGGGGCAGAGGGGTCAAAAGCAATAGGCCGAGCAAGATCAAATACGTCCAACGTAGTGATGGAACGAGTTCTCCGGCCGAGACGCGTTCGAGTCGTTGACCCCGGGACTGCTCGTGAACGCAGCGAATGAAACTCATGGCGCTCGAGAAGAGCAAGACGAGGCGTAGGAACTGAATCGAAGTCGTGTCGGCGAGAAGACCGCTTCGAAGGTATCCGTCGATCAAGAAAACGACGACCAAGAGAGCAAGCGACGCCTGTAGGTACCGGCGGATTGTGGTCCGTCGGACGTTGTCGAGGTCTTCGGTTACTTCGGGCAAATAATATGAGGCGGCGCGTTCTCCGCCGCGAATCAGCAGCGCGGCACCGAAGAAAGCCACGAGTATTAGAAGCACAATCCCGTGGTCTTCTGTGTATCGTCCCGCCCAGGCCACCAGTCCGGTGGATGCGAGCCAAATCGGAAAACTCAGACGAGTCCGGGACTCGGGAGCGGCAAAGAATCCCACCGTCATGAGAGCGAGTATCCATCGCCTCGGCTCACCGAGAAAATCGGCAAAGGCAAAGAGGAGTCCGGCGCCCAATGTGAGGAACATGACCAGAAAAAGCCCTCGGCGAGTGGTGGGGAAAAAGGAGGTCGAGCGCCAGTTCACCATGTTCATGCCGTAAGGGGATTATTTCACCCCAAGGAGGAGGATGCGATCTGCCCGCGATCCTGAAGTCAATCTGAGGCTTGTAGGTGTCGCATTAGTTGCATACGCATGATACAATTGCTAATTCTCATTGGGGAGATTGAGAATGAGAAGGAAAAAGCCAAGAAGTCGAAAAGCGCCCAGAAAAAAGACGATTCCTGGAAAGACGGTCAGGTATGGAAAAAGCAAGAAGGCAAGTCAACCTGACCATGCTAGAGAGACCGGTCCTTCTTTCGAATTCTCGGACCCGGCCCTGGAGTTCATACAAGAGGCTTCCGCGAGGCTGTCGATACGTGCGGACCGTTTGAAGACCGCTATCGCGGCCACTCGCATGGAATCCGGAGCGTTTAGAGTTATCGAAGCAGTGGTCGAAGCATCTCGAGACGAGACCAAGCAAAAACGCCTCGAGTCCGCGGGAAGCGCAATCGTCACGGCACTCGAAACGATCACTTCGTCCGACGAAGATCCGTTGGCGGGTGTGGACGGTGGAATCTCTCATCGACGGATCTTCAGCGAGTACATTCTGGCGGAACGGGAGGCGGAGCAGTTCAGGAAGCAATTGCTTGCGGAGTGCGTCAGTGTAGACGAAGCCGCTCGCATCACTGGGCGCACCCGACAGGCCCTCGAAAGGCGCCGGCGGGACGGGAAGCTATTGGCAGTGAAAGTGAAGAACCAGTGGAGATATCCGCGATGGCAGTTCGATCCGACGTCACCGGGTGGTGTTGTCGCCGGCCTGCCCGACGTGCTCGCTCATCTCGACCTGTCCCCTCTTGGTACGGCTGCCTGGTTGACCGAATCCATGGATGCGTTCGATGACAGAACCGCCATCGAGATGCTATGGAATGGAAAAACAGAAGAAGTCATCGAGCTGGCGGAAGAGTACGGACACGGGCCTTGAAACTGCCGAATCCGCCTTCAAACATTCAAAATTGTAAAATCGATATCCTGCGGGCGGGGAAGCGTTTGGTGAGATTCTACAATCGCCGGCGCACCACCTGGAAAACGCCGCGCACGTTTGGTCCTTTGACACGGATGCGGTTCGAACACCATCTACCTCCAAGGCGACATCATAAAGTCGAAGCGGTCTGGTACGCGGCGGGGTCGCTGCGTGGCGCAGTAGCCGAAACCTTTGGCAACGATCCGCGAATCATTGATAAGGGGATGGGTACGAGGGTTTGCCTCGTCGAGTTGTCTAAACCCTTACGATTGTTGAGTCTGTACGGAAATGGACCCCGCGTTCTCGACCGAGCTCTGGATCAAAGAATCTGTACGACCACCCGCTATGAGACTTGCCGGAAATGGGCAAGAGCGATCTACGAGCAATTTCCCGATTTGGTCGGTTTACGTTGGAAGGGACGCCAGCTCGGTACTGAGAATGTGGTCCTCACCGACCGCGCCGACTTCGACTCGCTGGTTCTTATCGATGATCGTGACATTTCAGACCCGGCGGTTTGGCCAAGAATCGCCGCTGCGGCCTATCACTGCAACATTCGTGTCGTTGGGTGAGAGTTAGACGGCTAAACCGGAACCGTCCATTGCTTCTCACTGGCGCTCAGCACCCGCCACGTCTCCGAGTCCTCCGGCACCACACGAATCTCACGATCCTTGGTCTCGGGGTTTCTAGCAAGCTGCACGGCAATTGGTGTCACTACGCGCTCCTCGATCACCCGTTTCAGTGGACGCGCTCCCCGCTTGGGATGAAACCCGAGTTGGGCAAGACGGTCCATGGCTTCCGTAGACACCCGAAGCTCGATGCGTCGTTTCGTTAGTCCCGTTCTTCGCATGGCCTTGGTGAGCTCGAGGTCCACGATGCGACGAACATCCGCCGGTGCTAGCGGTACGAACGGAACCACCACATCGAGCCGGTTGAAAAACTCGGGCCGGAAGTGTTTCTTGACCGTGGCCGCGAAGTTCATTCGCGATTCGTCCCCGAAACCCAGCGTGTCCGAGTCGCTCGTCCCTAGATTCGACGTCATCACGATGAGGGTCATCCGGAAATCGACCAGCCGCCCCGAAGCATCCGAGAGCCGCCCTTCGCCCAAAATGCCCAAGAGGAGATCGAATACCTCAGAATGAGCTTTTTCAATCTCGTCCAGAAGGACGACGGAAAGTGGTTGCCGGCGCACTTTTTCGACGAGGCTGCCACCGCCCGAGCCGGTTCGAAGTAGCCGCTGGGCGGAGCCGGGAAAGGCGAACTCGCTCATGTCGATCCGGACGAGCCGCTCCTCGTCTCCGAAGAGAAAACGGGCGATCTGTTTGGAAAGCTCGGTCTTTCCGACACCCGTTGGTCCGACAAAGAACAGGCTCCCCACGGGTTTGTCCGGATCATCGATTCCCGCTTTGAATCGAGCCAGCACGCGGCTGCAGGTCCGACAGGCTTCGTCTTGACCTACGACGCGGCTTGCGAGCGTGTCGCCGATGGCCTTCGAGTCCATGGAAATGTCTTCCGAAAGAATGGAAACGGGAAGGCCCGAGTATCGCGAAAAGGCTTCCGTCAGCTCGGGTACCAAGAAAAGTTTCGTCCGCGGTGCGTCGCCGCCCGTCTGCTCAATGAGCCAGTCCAGGAAGCGAAAGGCTTTGCCGGGAAAACAAAGATGCCTCTGGTAGTGAGCTAGAAAGCGAAGCGCTCTTTGTAGGGCCAGCGGATCGAGAGAGAGCCAGGGCGCTTTTCGAGCTAGATACGCGGGGACGAGCGCAGCCATCTGATCTTGAGGTGTTTCTTCGATTCGTATGATTCGAAAATGGGAGAGGAGGCCCGGCGATCGCTCTCGCACGCGCTGAAGCTCCGACTCGCTACACTCGGCAATGAGACTGATTTCCTCGGACTGCAGTGCCGGGAGCATCAAGTCGGCCACCGAGACGCCGTCGGTTTGGGGGCTAACGATGGACGTCAGGCGATCGACGTAAAGGTAGTCGCCTTCGTAGCGAAGCTCTTCGATGATGTCCAGAACACGTTGTTGCCATTGCCCGAGGTAGACCATCCCGGCGATGAACTGCTCGCCTGCAATTCTCCAAATGCGCGGCGGTGGTTCAGATTTTTTGTCACGGCGGCGGCGGGCGTAGTGCTCGGCGAGACCACGTATCCAGGTCGATTTACCCACACCGGAACCGCCTACCAGGAGCAGAGGAGGCGGAAACGGGCGGTTGACTAGCTCGCGCTCGACCGAGTCGAAGGGCCCTCGCGAAACAACCGGAGGCAGGCGCCGCCGAAACGCTTTCTGAACGAGCTCCTCGGCGAGTCCGGTGAGATTGGGAAATTCTGAAACGTCGAAAAACGACGGTGCTTTATCCAAACGGAGGTTTCGCTTCGGCGACCACTCGACAACGAATTCGCCGGTTTCTTGGCGGAAATCGTAGATGGAATGTGTTTGCTCGCCTAAATGACCGCATGGGTGAAGTCGAGAAGGTGGCCCGAACTATCGGTTAGTCGCCCTTCGTCGAAGAGTTGGAGGAGTATGTGGAAAACCGACGGATGGGCCTTTTCGATTTCATCGAAAAGAAGCACGCAGAAAGGCTGTTCTCGGGACCGATTCGAAAGAATGCCTTCGGGGCGGAATCGATCGCCGAGCAGGCGCGAAACGGCGTCGGAACCGGAATACTCTCCCATATCGAGACGAACCAGTCGTGCGGGATCACCGTAGAGATAGCCGGCAACGGCCTTGGCGAGCTCCGTCTTCCCTGTCCCGGTCGGTCCGGTGAACAGATACACGCCGTAGGGCCGCCCAGGGTCGGTCAGCCTGGCGCGGATACGAAGGATGAGATCGCTCACGGTCTCGACCGCCTCTGTCTGTCCTATCACAAACCGAGTCAGCTCGTTCATGAGATGCTGCTCCGTGAGCTCCCGGTCCGGTTTGAGGATATTAGTTGGAAGTCCCGTTTTTTCCGAGACCACGGTGATGACATCGTCCGAGGTGATCTCGGCTTCGGTTTTTCCGTTGGTTCGACCGACCAGAGCTCTCGAGGTGGTGAGCTCTCGGAGAATCGTGAAGGCTTTCCCGGGATAGGCGCTCGATGGAAACAGTGACCCGGCGAATTCCAGAATGCTCCGAAAACAATGGGACTGAAACTGAACCTCGTGTCGGAGCTCGACTCCGCGCTTCTTGGAACAGCATCCGTAAGGTTTCACCGGGTGACGGCTCCGTAACGTGAACTCGAGTGAAGGCGGCGGCAAACGACGGAGCATCATCTTCGAGGAAACGTAGCTCGCCCGGAGTACACTCGCCGACCACCGTGATTTCTCCGCGCGAGATCGGGCCGGTGAACAGCTCGGCCAGGTTTCGATCGCTGCCGCGGGACTTCCCGACACGGCCGAATGTGTGGAGGTCTTCCACGAGTAGGATCGCCTGGTGTTCTTTCGCGTCCTCGAGAAGTTTCATGCACCGCTCTTCCCATTCCCCCAGGTAGGACATGCCGGCGATAATGCGCTTGGCCGAGATCGACCAGAATCGGCGAACGCGGTCCAGGTTTTGGTGGACCGCGTAGCCGTCTGCCTCGAGTCGATCGTAGATTCCGTGGTAGAGCAGAGTGGTTTTTCCGACGCCGGCAGGGCCGACCAGCATAATGGACGATGGTTCTTCCTTGCAGAGCAGTATTCGAATCTGCCCGCGGTGAGGCTCTCGTGGCATGCCTTTGGGCAAAGAACGCTCCGCTGCTCGTTCTGTCTCGTTGACTCCGAGGGATGTCAACACGCGAAATCGCTTTCGTTTCGGTTTCTTGTCACGCCAAGGATGGGCAATGAGCTCGTCCCAAGGTGCTTTCTGGTCGGGGGCTTGTCGAGAATCGACCGGGGTGGGGCGCTGAACGCGATGGATCTCAGCCTTTCTTTCCCTTCGGTCTTGAGCGCATCGATCTGTTCGTCGGTGACATCGATCCACACTCTAGAAAAAAAAGTACTCGCTGCCTCGTCGAGAGGATTTGCTTCATCCCAGGAAAACCATTCGTCCTGCCGGAGAGGGTGGTAGACGAGCGAGACGGCGTGACTCGCGCTCGTCCAACGCTGCTCGCAAATCAGAGGAAAACGACCGCTCCGCTTTCGTTTGCCGCTTCGGTCACGAAGCGTGAGCTTGAGCGGTACCCGGAGGACTTGGGGCGCTCGCAGCCCTACGAGCCACCGGAGCTTCTCCCGGATTGAGGTCTGCGATTTCTTTTCTAGATCTTTCGATCAGGCTCTTTCTCAGCTTGGCACCGCTCTTGCCGGTCCGGATCTTCGTGAGCGGCCCAAGACCCAAGGTCGTCCACACGAGTCCCTTTTGGTGACGAAGCTCGCAGATGGGAATGTGAAAATTCATGAGGTCGAGTCCGCGTCGTCGAAAGGATCGACAAACAATGCATCCATGTCGAGGTCGTCGCTCTCCTCACAGGCCAAAAGGTGTTCGAGGACGATTTCCTCGATGTCGGCCCAATACGAATCGAGGCCCCCAGTGAGACTCACGCGCTTGTCGATCAGGTGGATCTGCTTTGCTTTGCCGTCGAGCTCTCGAACGGCCGGCATGCGTCGCAAAACGTCTAGGTGGACAGAGACCGGAACGAACTGGTTGCTCTTCCAGTCCAGGTCCGTAAACTCGGTACGGAATCCGACGCGCTCGACGTGCAGGTGGGCCTTTTCCGCACCCTCTTCCCAGTCCCGGTATCGATGGAGCCCGACCTCGGTCGTCAGAATGGTTCCGGCTTCAGGTCCATGGCATCGGAGGAGCAGGCGGCGGTGATTTTTCGTTCCCAAGCTTTGCCAAAGCTCCTCCGAGCTCAAGGGCGGACCCCACCGACGTTCCATGTCGGTCGGCCACTCCTTGTCTTTCGGCCGAGGCCCGTCGTAGATATGGAACGTGAACTGCCATTGACGTTTTTTCCCCTCTTCGATGAGCGGGCGCAACCAAAGCGAAAATGCAGGACCATCGATCTGATAAAGGAGCAGGGTCACCTGATGGCGATGATCGAATTCGGCGATGAGAATGTGGAGGAGCGCTTTCCGAAATCGACCATAGGCGCGGTGGGTCCGATGAACAGGAACGTGGCCAGCGGTTTTCCCTTTGGTTGGAGCTCCGCTTTGAGAACGCAGATTGAGGCCACGACGCTCTGAACCGCGGAATCTTGACCGATGATTCGGGTACGAAAGAACGTTTCGATTCTATCGGCTTCGAGTCGGCGGTCGTCGCGAAGAAGGAAGGGCGGGATACCGGTTCTCAAACTGAAGACCTCGTAGAGATCCGTAGCCGATAAAGGCTCATTCTTCGAGTGAGTGTAGGATTCCGTGGTACTTCGAACCGTTTCGAGAAGCGCTACTGCTTTTCCAGGATAGGCTTCATAGTGAATGTAGCGGTCGGTGAGGTCGAGAAGCGCCGGAATTGCATCGGGATCGAGTGTGGGACCATCGGGATCACGTTGTTGATGGTCGCGGATCCGTCGGATTAGAACGTCTTCGGACTCCCCACGACTCAACGGGTCGATACGAATCTTGTGAAACAAACCAAGGAAGGCCGTCGCTCGGTTCTCCAGTCTGTCCAATGATTCGGGTGTCAACTCGCCCATCACCCGGACCCGGCCTTCGTCCAAGAACGGCTTCATTGCTCCGGGAAGATCGACGAGTCCGTTGGGACGATCGCTGAAGAGACCCCTGAAACTTTCGAAATAGAGGACCGCATCGAGTGTCTCCGCTGCCTCCATCACCTTCTTGATGCGTTCCTGCCACTGTCCGAAGCCGCTCATTCCGGCGATGATTTCTGCCGCCGAGGTTGAAAAGAGCTGGGAAGGTTTTTCCCCGGCGTTGTTTTCTCTCATCCAGCGACGAATGAGTGCGCTCTTACCCGATGCTTCGCGACCCACGACGAGGACTCCCGATCGCTCCTTGGCGCCGAGGAGGGAACTGAGCTCGCGAAGCTCGCGTTGTCGCCCGACGAACTGATCGGGGTGAACGCTTTCCCTTCTGCCTAGTCTGCGGCCGATCGACTCCAGCGTTTTGACAGCTTCTTTTTCACGTTTTAGCTTGGCTTGCGTGCTTCTACGTTTCGTGGCTTCGGCCGGTGGTTTTCCGTCGTGTCTTTCAATGGAAAGAGTCAGAGCTTTGAGCCGGCAGCGTTGGTCGGGAAAGTATCTCAAGAACTCGCCGGGCTTGGGCTCTCTTGCCGCGACGTAACGTTGTATCTCTTTGGTGAGCGTCTCTTTCAGGTCCTCACCCGCAGAAATGTGGAGCGTCTGTTGAAGCGGTAGAACCATGACCCACGAATCTTTCCGGTGAGGAACGATGACACAAGGGATGCTCACCGGAATCTCGTGCCGAAGTTTGGCGGGTAGGTCCCTTCGAGAAAGGACAACCTCGTATTCCTGGAGCTCCGTTTGATCCGGGTAGGAGAAGAGAGCCAATCGATCCGGTGGAGCTTCACGAAGGTGCTCTGTGAGAAATAGCTCGAGCTCGCCGAGTTGAATTTCTCCCGTGCCTGCCACCGTCAGCTTGGGGTCGGCAAGGGGATAGGCGATCCAATCCCGGTCCGAGATCTCGTGAACCACGATGAGTGTTTCGATCTCGAGGGACTCTTCTTTTTTGTGTGGCGTAGCCATCTTTCAAATACTTCGGATCAGTTTTGGGTCATTGAGTGAGAACTAAAACAGTATCGCTCATTTCGTCGGGAACGGAAACTTGGTGTGAGACGCACCTGTCTCGTTGCAACGAGCCGTTTTTCTTCCTCTTGGTGCCTATGGCGATGCCTTATCGCGAAAAAGCGTTGGCGGATCGGAGCCGCTCGGACTTTTGTCGCTTTTCTGGGCCTCTCGGGTGTTTTCAGAAGCGCCGAAGATCTCGCTTTTGAATGCAAACGTTTGCATAGGCTCTTGTGCAAACGTTTGGACAGAGTCTTCGTTTTCTTCTCGTTGTTCCGGCTCCGACGCTCCGCGGATCTCACGGTCTTTGTCTTCGAGCGAACGAACGAAATCTTCCTTCAACCGCCGCATGGCCGCCACCATGACCTCGGGCTGGCTCCATTCCAACTGATCGGGTGCGCGACCTTTCACCGAAATCACACCGGAGTGCAGCATTCTATGATGAAGGGCGCAGACGGTGAGCTGGTTCGACGGCGCGTCCCGCTCGGCGCGCGTCTTCGTACCGAAACGGCTTCGGAACTCGATGTGATGCGGGTGCAAACCCGAACGCGACTCGCATCCAGGGTAGACACATTTGTATGAATCGCGTTCTATGATCTCCATCCAGCCCTTGGGACATCGGTAGTTCAAAACCGCCGAGGGCAGATCATCGTTGTCGGGACAGATGCGCTTCTCGATTTGGAGTATTTGTTCTTCGGTGAGCTCCTCCGCGGTATTCAAATCGTCCGAGCCCCCATTTTTCGCCTCTTCGGCTGTTTCCTCAACCAGCCTTAAGTGCCGATTCGCCTCGTAGGCCCAGGTACCCAAAAACTCACCAATCATGAACTCCAAACACTGCATCTGTGTGTGTTGCGCTCCGGTGGACATCCGACAGACCTCTATGGCGAAGTCCCAAAGCTCGGCCATTTCCTTGGTCATCCAAAGCTTGACGGGCCGACCCCCGTTGGTCTTCCGGCGCTTGATCATCTCCTCGAGATCGCGCACCGACATGTGCTTGGCTTTTTCCAACCACTCTTCTTCGGTTTCAGGATCGGCAACCCTGGCGATCTGGTACGCTTTGGTCCAACCGATCTCACCGTCTGCGAGCGCTTTCAACAGCTTGGGTAGTCGCTCCAATGAATGGGCCAAGCCCAGGAAGTAGTGTGTCTTCCGGCTGGAGTATCCGAATCGCGCTGAGGCGTAGTCCCAGACATCTTTGTAGCCGAACTTTTCATAGCCGCGGCGCCGGCTCATCTCCAGCAAATAAAAGCAGATGAGACGTTCGGACCTCTGGTTGTCCACGACGGCCTCGGCGAGCTTCTCATCGAGCTCAACGGCAGAAAGACCTTCACAGTCGGGAATGACTTTTTTCGACATGGAATACCCCCTCCTTCGGCTTTGTGGAAGCTACCGATTTCAGTCTCAAATCGTTATGGAAGGGATATGTGGCGTATATTATAGGAATAAAAACACTATGTCAAGTGTATGTATATATTAAAGTATTTGTTTTCAGTTGGTTAGGCATTGAAAAAAACATGAAATCTGGAAAAGGGTGTCGCTAAACCATTGTAATTAAAGGAATAATAAACTCGCGTCGAACGAGTTTTCGTGAAAAGTACTTTTTTGCGTGAAAAAGATGAAGAGATAGCCAGGCACAGCCTGGCCTACCGATTCGGCCCGCTACTCGTACTTCAACGCCTGGCTAAAGGGACTCATCGAAGATTGTGATATTGAAGACAGGGATAGCTTGACCAACGAATCGCTGCCGCTGAATACCAGTGCGACATTTCTTTTCGTCGGGCGAGAAAGAAACTTACTGAACGTTGGCCGTGGCTTCCAGGTTTTGTACGTTCCCTCGGTCATCTGTGAACCGGATCACAGCAATCAATACGGCTCGTCGCTCCCCTCCAGAGAGACGATAGACGACTCCAAGCGGAACCTGAAGGCTACCTCGGGCATTGAGGTGATTCGTCCCGGCGCTGGAGGCCACCTGGTTCGCCCCGAAGTTCAGCGCCGGTACCTCGGTGCCTGTCGCGGCGTTGATGAGAATCGTGTTGATGAAGTCAATGTTGCCACCCAAACCCGCGGTCTCGCGGAAATTCACTTCGAAGTTGATCAGCCAAGGAAAATCGCGATCACCGGATGCTTGAGCCATAATCGGGTTCGGTGCGATGGAAACATCGACATTCGCCCGCGATGCTTCCGGAGTCTGGTTGATGTTCGTGAAACCTCCGTCATCACTACCACCCCCGCCGGCAGCAATTAAGGCCACTGCAGCGGCACCGCCGGCTACCGCAATGATCCCGACGGTTTTTCCGCTGATTCCGCCTCCGCCTTTGGCGGGTTCGACTTGTTCTTCCGGTGCCCCTCCGGTTTCCTCTGCGACGGGGACTGTTCCGGAAGCCTCGATTTGACGCAGGGAGATAGTCAGGGTTGTATCATCGTTCGCCTGAACGTTGGTGACGCGCTCTTCGGGAATATAACCTTCGAGCTCGACGCGAACGAGCTGCTCACCCATTAGCACGTCGTTTTGTAGCGGTGCCCGGCCGAGCTCCCGTCCTGCGACCGTCACGAGCGCTCCGGGTGGTTCCGACTCTACGTGAAGTCGTCCCACCAAACTTCGGTGCTCGTCTAGATAAGCTTTGATTACATCTGGTGAGTATAGGATCTCCGACGGTAGGAAGGCCGGATCATGGCGCACCGCGGTTCGGAAGTGTTTCCCCGCGTCCGTTTCACGCCCGAGCGCCATGGTGTTGAGTCCCTCGAAGAGCAACCCATGGAGTACGACCGAAAGCAGTCGGCTCAGCGCAATTGTCAGCAGCAGTCCCAGCCCAAGCCGATGACCGTCAGCTTGAGACCGTTCGCGAGTACCATTCCGACCACGCCCGGTGAGCTAGCTCCCATGGCCATCCGGATTCCGATTTCGTTCGTTCGCTCGGCCACCGAGTAGGACATGACACCGTAGGTGCCAACCGCCGCCAAGGACAAAGCAACGATGCCAAAAAGGACAAGAAGCAACGTCATGAAACGAGGCCCGTTGAGCGAGTCGGACAGAACTTGCTCCATGGTTCGTAGACCGGCCAATGGAACCGACGCGTCTCGCGACCAGATTTCGCTTCGCACGGTTGAGATCGCACTTTCAAACGGCAGCTCAGAGCGAACGATCAAGTTCATGGTGCGCGGCGCGAATCCAAGCAAACCTCCGACCTGGGGATGGAAAAAGTAGCATTCCGTCCCTGTCTCTTCCCCGAGGCCGCTCTGTTTGACGTCCTTGACGATTCCGACAACGGTAACGAAGCGGCTGCAGTATCACGCCGTTGACGACACTGAAGATGGCGCTGTTGGCTCCTATCCCTAGTGCCAGTGTGAGCGCCGCGACCGACGTAAACACGGGGCTTCTCAGTAACGTGCGAAGGGTGTAACGCAGATCATGAATGAATGTGGCCATGGTCGTATCTACGGAGAGAAAGATCCTTTTGTTCCGGTCTCAGACCTGGGCAACGGAATCCAGAAGACGACGACCCTGTCGTCCTTCTGTTTCATTCGGAGTCCTTGAGTTCTCGAGTTCTTGAGTTCTCGTATTTTCGTTCGACTACTTTCGAACCATCCCATGAATCTTCAGCTCGATGAGGCGCGAAGGCGAGAGATTGTTGTAGCCGCGGTTTTCGGCCTCGCGAATGAAGTCGGGCGTCACGTTGTGGATTTTCATTTCGACGAGCTTGGAAGCGGAGAGGTCGGTGTAGCCTAGGTCTCGAAGCTCGCGGACGTAGCTCGGAGTCACATGGTGTATCTGCATTTCCACCAGCTTGGAAGCCGAAATGTCCCGGTAACCCAATTCTTGAAGCTCACGAATGGTTCTCGGGGTCACGTTGTGGATTTGCATCTCCACCAGTTTGGATGCGCGCAAATTCCGGTAACCGAGATCCGCCAACTCGCGGACGAAAGCGGTGTCAACATCGTGGATCTGCATCTCCACCAACTTCGAAGCGGAAAGATTGTCGTAACCGAACTCCTTCATCCCGCGAATGAAACTCGGCTCGACGTCGTGAATCTTCATCTCAACGAGCTTGGATGCGGAGACGTCGGTGTAGCCTAGATCTTGAAGCTCACGAACGTAGTCCGGGGTGACGTCGTGAATTCGCATCTCCACGAGTTTGCTCAGTCTAATGTCGCGGTAGCCGAGCTCGGCAAGTTCCTTGACGTATTCCGGAGTCACGTCATGGATCCGTAGCTCCACGAGCTTCGAAAGTGGGAAGCCGCGATAACCGGCTTCGTCGAGACCTCGCACAAAGTCCAGGGTGACGTTGTGAACGGCAAGCTCGAAGGATTTTTTCTTCGACGGCCTATCGAAACCTAGCTGTGTTAACTCCTGGTTATAATTGTCGTTCACTTCGAAGGTCCACTGCCCGGAGCCTTCGAGACGACCGGCGGTCCTCGAAAGGTTGCCCTCGAGAACAAAGGTCCCTGCGTCACGCACAAGACGGAAGGTTTTGTTGGATCCTTCCGAGAGTCCTTGAAGCTCATCCGGCCGTATCGTGAAGGACATACGACCCCTGGAGCCACGCCTCATCTCGAGTCGTACCCGTTCGTCTCTTTGCTCCAACTCCCAACGACCCCCGAGCGCGGAGCTGGATGCATCGTAGCGAGCCGGTTCCTGCTCGTTCGAGACGACTCGGGCGGCCATGGCACTCTTGGGTTTGTGGCAGTCCACGATGAGGGTTGCGAGCCCGACGAGACTCAAAACGGTGATGAGGTTCCAAAGGCCCGTGCCCGGATTCCATCCCGCCGGTTGGCCCACGAGACGCCGAACTCGAGCGAGAAGGGAAGTCCCGTCTAAGGCCATTGAAAAAGACGGCTCGGGCCGCCTCAGGCTTTCGAGATCCACCAAGGCTCGGGCATAGACGGCGGGGCCGGCGATGACGGCAGCCGCGTCGTCGCAACAATGTTCCCTTTCGGCGCGGATTTGTCGTGAGATCCACCACACCGAAGGATTGTGGAAAAGCAGTGTTTCCACGAGCGTTTGTAGATAATTAACCAGGACGTCATAACGGCGGATGTGCGCCAACTCGTGGGCCAGTATCAATTCGAGCTGCTCGGGATCCATTCCAGATAGAGCACTGGTGGGAACGAGAACGATAGGTCGGATCCAACCGATAACACAGGGCACTTGTACGCGCAAGGACTCGAAAACTCGAACCGTCGAGCTCACTCCGACACGGCGACACAAGCTACCGGTCTTCCTTTGCCAAGTTGCCCCGGCCTGCCGTACGCCCCACCGCACCAGCGAGCGGGTTCTTCCCCATATAAATAAGTGATACGACGACAAGACGCCTACACCCACCATCCACAAGACAAAAAGCCCGGGGGCCAACGCACGTGGGTCGATCTGGATGAGTGAGGTCGTTCCCGCGGACGCCGGAGTGGTCGCGAGTTTGAGCTCTTCCGATTCCGTCAGAGCCGTGCGGGACTCTTGCCAAGCGGCCACCGTGGGTCCGGAGAATGAAGACTCACGAGTGCCGTCCATCAGGAACCAACCCGTCAGTGCCGCCGCACCGACCGTTGCCGCCAGCGTGGCACAGGACAAGGCATATCGGAGACGGGCTCTTTTCTTGTTGATGAACGTGAGGACGATGGCCAGGAATACTGCGAACAAGGCCCCCTGCCAGACGGAATGTATCAAGGCCCAGGTCACCGCCTCGGCCACGGTCTCGAATCCATACACGGGAATCGCGCTCATCGGGAATCTCCTTCTATTTCATCCAAGAGGCGACGGATCTCGTCCAGCTCTTCCTCGCTTGCCTTCCGAGTCGAAAGTGCCTGCATGACCAGACGACTGGCCGAACCTCGGAACGCGCGGTCGATGAGACCGGAAACGAGCTGTTTTTCAGTTTGCTCGGAGCTCACACCTACGGAGTAAACGTGCGCTCGTTTGCTTTTGTCTCGCAGCACGAGCTCCTTCTCGGCCATGATTTGCATGAGCTTGAGTGTCGTTGTGTAACCGACCTTTTTCTTCTCGTTCAGTTTTTCGTTGACGAAGCCCACGGTAGAAGGGCCGTGTTCCCAGAGGACTTGCAGTATCTCCAGCTCGGCCGTTGTTGGATCCGGTCTCGTTTTGGACATTGGACGCTCCCAATCTTAGTGGTCGTTCGGCTCTTCGCCTCACTCCCGGCCCTCGCTCCTCGCTCGGGCGGGACGGCCAGATTCCCTCGCGCCCACGCCTTCGCTCTTCGCTTCGGCGTGACTCGATTCCTCCTGGCCGGCGGCCCTGAAGGGCCGCGCCTCTAGCGTTTCAAATAGCGTGAACTAAACCATCAGTTATAACGGTGCTAGAGGCAATTCAAACTACGAAGCTATTCGTATTTTGACGTGTCGCTCGAGCGTTGTCAATCGTTTTTACGAATGTTTTCGTAATTAAGTTCCGTGGGTACTTGCCATAATGTCGCGAGCCGTATAACATCTCTGGTTTGTGGAATAAGTCGAGAACAAACAGCTCACTACTTTGAGTCATCCATTCCAAATCCAAACAACTGATATCGGGAGGCGGGACTATGCGTAATTTCCTTTTTGTGGCCGGTTTGGCTGCGCTTTTACTCGTTCCGGTCGGCGACCTCGTTGCCGCCCACGGCGAGTCCGACTATTCGGATCTGTTCTCGGATATGACATACCGGATGGTGGGACCATCTCGGGGCGGCCGCGCGACGGCGGTTGCCGGCCACCGCACCCAGCCGCACACGTTCTACCAGGGCGCCACCGGCGGCGGCGTCTGGAAGACCACCGACTACGGAGACACTTGGTACAACATCTCCGACGGTTACTTCGCCACCGGTTCCATCGGAGCGATCCGGGTCGCCGATTCGGACGCGAACATCATTTATGTCTCCACCGGGTCGGACGGGCTTCGTAGCAACGTCATCATCGGAAAAGGCGTCTACAAGTCCACCGATGCCGGCAAGACCTGGAAGCACGTGGGTCTCGAGAAAACGGGAAACTCGGGAGCGGTGTTGATCCATCCCACCAACCCGGACCTGGTTTACGTCGCGGCCATCGGAAATCCTTTCGCCCCGAATCCGGAGCGGGGCATCTACCGGACCAAGGACGGAGGCGCGAGCTGGGAGCAAGTGTTGTTCATTTCCGAGAAAACCGGTGCCGTCGATCTCGAGTTTGCACCCGATAATCCCAACGAGATCTACGCGAGTATGTGGCTTGCTGAACGGAAACCTTGGACCATCACGAGTGGCGGACACGAGGGCGGCGTTTATAAATCCACCGACGGCGGAGACAACTGGAAACATCTGACCAACGGTTTACCGAACGGCCTTCGCGGCAAGAGCGATCTCGCCGTTTCCGCCGGGGATCCGAAACGGGTATACGTTCTCATCGAGGCCCCCGCGAAAGAGGGCGGTGTTTATCGCTCCGACGATCGCGGCGAGACTTGGACCCAGGTGACCGATTTTCAGCCGATTCGGAACCGCCCCTTCTACTACACCAACCTGGTCGCTCATCCGAAAAACCCGGACATCCTCTGGGGAATGGCGGAAGGCTACTTCAAATCCACGGACGCCGGGAAGACTTGGGAGCGAAAAGAGGTTCCCCACGGCGACAACCACGACATGTGGATCAACCCGGACAATCCGGACATCTTTATCCAGTCGAATGACGGCGGAGCAAACGTGACTTTGAACGGCGGCGTGACCTGGTCGACCCAGCACAACCAACCGACGGCCGAGCTCTATCAAGTCGACGTCAGCGACACGTTCCCTTACCGTTTGTATGCCGGACAGCAGGACAACACGACCATCTCGGTTCCCAGTCATCCGCCGTTGTCCATGCCGGGTGGCTGGACGGCCTACTGGGAAGAGCAAGGTGGATGCGAGACGGGACCCGCCGTCCCCAAGCCCGGGGACCCGGATATCGTTTACGCGAACTGCAAAGGACGGTTCGGCTACTTCAACCGCCGGACGGGCCAGGAGATGCAGTATTACGTGGGATTCTGGAACATCTACGGCCACAATCCCAAGGATCTGGCCTATCGCTTCCAGCGTGTGGTGCCGATCCATGTGTCGCCTCACGACCCGAACAAGGTCTATCACGGCTCCCAGTACGTGCACATGACCACGAACGGAGGACAAAAGTGGGAGACCATCTCGCCGGACCTCACGGCTTTTTCCGACGAGACACAGGTGTTCTCGGGAGATCCCATCACCATCGATATCACCGGTGAAGAACATTTCAGCGTTTTGTATGACATCCAGGAGTCGCCGCACGAAGCAGGGCGTCATCTGGGCCGGCGCCAACGACGGGCCGATCCATGTCACCCGGGACGGCGGAAAGAACTGGAAAGAGGTCACGCCGCCCGAGCTCGGTCCCTACGGTCGGGTTCAGACCATCGAGGTCTCGCCTCACAACGCTTCCAAGGTCTACGTCGTCGGTCCTTCGCTACCAAGTCGGTGACTTCGAGCCCCATGCCTACAAGACCGAGGACTACGGCGAGACTTGGACCCGCATCACCACCGGTGACAACGGCGTGCCGAACGACCATCCCGTCCGGGTGGTGCGCGAGGATCCGAACCGTGAAGGTTTGCTCTACCTGGGAACCGAATTCGGTATGTTCATCTCATTCGATGACGGCGGGCACTGGCAGTCCTTCCAACAAAACCTGCCCGTTACACCGGTCACCGACATCGAGATCGTGAACCAAGATCTGGCGCTTTCGACCATGGGAAGAAGCTTCTGGATTCTCTATGACCTCACGCCTCTATACGAGATCAACGATCAGGTGGCTTCGGCGGATGTCCATCTTTTCAAGACCGACCCGCCGTATCGTCTCTTCACTGGACGATCATTCGGCCGCCGCGAACCTTTGCCCCACGAGCCCCAGTATCCTCCCGCCGGCGCCAACATCGACTACTACCTCGGCAAAGAGCCGGCAGGCGAGGTCAAGCTCGAGATCGTGAATCCCCGAGGGCAGGTGATTCGAGCTTACTCGAGCGAAGGCGCGGCGACGATGGAGATGCCGACCGAGCCGAGCTTGGCCACTTGGCACATGGAAGGTGTCGGCACCGGCAAGCTTCCGAAAACGGCGGGGATGCATCGGTTCCGTTGGGACCTCCGCTACCCAGGACCCTGGGACACCAACGGTGAACGCTCCGGCCGGTTCGGTCCCCTCGTTCCTCCGGGAACCTACCAGGCGAAGCTGACGGTGGGAGACTGGACCAAAGAAGTTCCCATCGAGGTCAAGATGGATCCGCGCGTCGTGAAAGAAGGGATCACCGTGGCGAATGTTACCGAGCAGATCGAGTTGGCCTTGAAAGCTCGGGACGGTCTGAGCAATGTGCGCCTGGCGGCGGAGCACGTGAAAAAGGCACTCGAATCGCACTCCGACAACCAAACTTTGATGGATATCAAGAAAGAGCTCATCACCGCTCCCATCCGTTACTCGCAGCCCATGCTCGTCGATCAGATGGCCTACCTCTACATGAACCTCAACACGGCCGACCAAAAACCCGGCCAAGACGCCATCGACCGATACGCAGAGTTGAAGGGCATGCTCGATGAGCAGGTCAAGAAGTTGAAACAAGTGATTGGAGCCACCGACGACGCCGGCAACTAACGTCTGAGTAACTCCACTTGGGCCCTCCTGATGAAAATTGGGAGGGCCCTTTTCATTCATGACCCGTTCAACCTACCTCCTGGCCCCACTGTTCGTTGCGGTGAGCTCGGTCTATCTCTTTCTCGAGCCGGGGGACGATCTCTTCTTCGAGTGGGGACTCATCTATTGCGCCCAGTTCCTCCTCTACCTCGGAGCCGCTCTGCTGCTGGCGAAGTACGGTGCCGGCAATCTGTCTCTGTGGATCGTTACTGGTATTGCAGTGCGAGTCGTTCTCTGGTTTTCCGACCCGGTGCTCGAGACCGACTTTTGTCGATACCTCTGGGATGGACGGGTCCTGGCGAACGGCATCAACCCTTATCTCTACGCGCCGCTCGACCCTGCCTTGGACCGGATCGACGTCTTGTACCGCACGTACATCAACGGGTCTCAGTTTCGTACGATTTATCCACCGGTATCACAGGTCGTTTTCGGACTGAGTCATTTTGTTGCCCCCGACTCGTTACTCGCCCTCAAGGTTTTTTTCACTGTCTTTGATCTCGCGACCGGTTTCCTGCTCGTCCGGTGGCTAAAGCGACGCGACCTGGACCCACGGTGGAGCCTGCTGTATTTCTTGAATCCTCTCGTCCTCAAAGAGATCGCCAACTCGGCCCACTTGGACGCGATTCCCATGTTCCTTTCGTTCGCGGCGCTTTACTTAATGAGCTGTCCCGGCCGACGCCGAACGGTGCTCGCGTGGGTTTTACTGGCGTTTGCGGTTGGATCCAAGTGGTACCCGCTCGTGCTCGTTCCGTTTTTCCTTCGTCTCGATGGGCGGCGATGGAGACACTCACTGCTTTTTGCCATGCTTCTCGTCCTTGTCTACCTGCCTTTTCTCGATGCCGGTCTCCATCTGCTTGGCGGTGCGATGGGCTTTGCCCGCTACTGGGTCTTCAACGCGAGCGTCTTCCAGCTCACATCGGCACTGTTCGATGGCTTAGGGCAACTCTTTTCGCAGAGCTCCATGGCGCAACAACTCCTGACGAATCAATGGCCGGCTAAGCTCCTCCTGGGCGTTGTATTTCTGCTCGCCGTAGCCTGGAGGGTCCGACGGCTGGAGAATCACAACCAGCTTCCGGCCGCGGCGCTTTGGACTTTGGGTTTTCTACTCATCGTATCCCCGGTCGTCGATGCCTGGTACGTTTTGTGGCTTCTTCCTTTGGCCGCTCTCGAACGCCACATTCCCTGGCTTTGCTTCTCGTTCCTGGTCGCCGCCGCCTACTCTTGGTTTTACTCGAGGGAGTTTGCCCCAGCGTTCCGGGTGATAGAGTACGGCGTTTTCTTTGGTCTTTTGTACTGGTGGCACCGAAATCAAATCTCGAAGTGCAGATCCGTGAATTCTTGAGTTCTCGAGTTCTGGGTTCTTGAGTTCTGTTTTTCTTTGACGTAGTGTGGGTGGATCTTTCTTCGAGGAGTTTCTTTATGTGCTACCGGTGGTTGAACAGGGTCGTGGTGTTGACGTCGGTCGGTCTATGTGTTGCTCCCTTTGCCTTGGGACAGATGAGTGACGCCGACAAGCAATGGCTGGAAAAAGATGTGGCGCCGCTCGTCAGCAAGGAGGAAGGAGAGCTATTCAAGAGTCTCGGATCCGATGAAGAGCGGACCATCTTCAAGAGAATCTTCTGGGCTCGCCGAGATCCCACGCCGTCCGAGCCGGGTAACGCGTTCAAGGACAACTATGAAAACCGATTGTATGTAGTCAATCGGGACTTCAAAGCACCGGGTCGCGCAGGTGTTGCCACCGATATGGGGCAGGTATTCTTGCTTCTCGGACCGCCGAGTCAATCCGATCCGGGCCGGGAATCCGATCCTGGACTATCGGCACAGGAAGCGGGCGAGACGATTGATGGAAGCACGACGGAAAGGGCCATTCTCGGGGCCGACGCCAGCAACCCACCTATGTCTGAGTCCAATCAACAGGGCTTCGGCGAGGGAGGTGGTTCCTTGGTACAAACCTGGGAGTACCGGTCGGACGAAGGTCTAGGTATTCCCGACGGTCTCTCGGTCCGGTTTCGCGCTCAGCCCGGATTCGGTTACCGCCTGATACGGGACGACGAGCTTACGCAGACCCTGGAGCTTGTCAGAAACCTTTATATCGTCAATCCCGACGTGGTCTATGAACGTGATGGAGAAGGACGCCTCCTCGACCCCGCGCCCGAACCTGCTTTCATTCCGGTTTCTCCTATCCTCATGGAGCTTCGGGAAACCCGCGCCGTCAGTGCCGACGTGTCCTTCCAAATCCAAGCTTCTTTCTTCCGCTCGAATGAAGGGACCGTTTTCATCCCCGTCTTGTTCGACATCGACGCTCAGAATCTGAGCTGGAGCGGCAACTATGCGGACGCTCGGGTTCTCGGTCTCTTAGAAGACGCCTCCGGAAATCCTCTTTATCGATTCGAGGAGCCGGTGGCTCTCGAGAAAGGGCCGGACGGACGCGCCTCCTTCGAGATGCCTCTTCAGCTTGCGCCGGGCCATTACACGGTTTATCTCGGGATTGAAGATGTGACCTCATCGACGGCGGGAACGAAGATTCTGAACATTGAAGTTCCTGCCTTTTCCGGCCTGAAGCTCGAAACGTCATCGATTCTCCTGTTCACGGAAGGGACGAAGACAGAAGAAACCTTGGCCTCTCCCGGTCAGGCCTTCGTCCTAGGCGGGTACCGGTTTACTCCCAAGCGTGACCATGTCTACGAAACGACCGGCCAGCTCGCGGGTATCTTTCACGCCTACGGCTACGCACTCGATGCCCAGGGCTCTGCGAACTTGACGGCCCAGTACATCTTCTTCCGAGACGGAGAGATACGGGGGCATACGCCCGACGAACCGTTCATCTCGGCCGGACCGGAGCTTGCGGCCACGATTTTCGACATCCCTCTCGACAGGTTCGATCCCGGAGAATATGTGTTGAAGATTCAGGTGACCGACCACGTTGCCGGGAAAGCCCTTGCCAAAGACATTAATTTCATTCTGAAATAATCGCCGTTCTTGAAATCATTGCCCGTGGGACATAGGATCCTTCCGCGTCTGTGCGCCGGGAGGTTGACCAGTGGGCACCAAAAAGAACTACTCGGACTACCGGTCCTTCGACTATCTCAAAAAGGGTAGGGATTTTAAGGAGTTCGAGCTCCTAAGCGGCGAAAATCCCTTCGAGCCCTATCGAATTCCCCTCACGCCGGACCAGGAGCGGCGCGTCTTGGATCTGGCGGAAAAACTCGTCATGATCTCTCTCCACGAGCATCCGCATCTTTTCCCCGCGGACATTACCGAGACCAAGGCATACGAGAAGGAAGCCCGTATCTACACGGGCTACGAGGCACTGGCGAGCTCCTACTGGGACGCGGTCTTCGACAATTTCATGGACGGCACCGCCATGATCACGTCGAAACACGGCTGGAAGTGGAGCGACGTCATCTACGACCTCGGCATGAGGTTCTGCGATCTGGCCCACCAGGACTTCCTCATCAAATGTGAGACGGTGGACGATATTCACCGGGCCCACGCCGAGGGACGCATCGCTTTGGTCGTCGCCCTCGAAGGGGCGGCCATGATCGAGAACGAGCTCGATCGGATCGAGATCCTCTACGGATTCGGAACGCGGGTCCTGGGAGTGACCTACAGTGAGTCCAACGCTCTCGGCACGGGGCTCAAAGAGCCGCGCGACGGCGGGCTGACCAGCCTCGGCTACCAGGCGGTAGAGCGTATGAACGAGATCGGGATGGCCATCGACTGTTCCCACTCGAGCGACCAGACCACGCTCGATGTCATCCGGACCAGCCGGAAGCCCATCTTCTTGACGCACACCGGCGCCCGGAGCTTGTGGAACATCAAGCGGCTGGCACCGGATAAGGTGCTCGAGGCCTGCGCGGACAAGGGCGGTGTCATCGGTGTCGAAGCTGCTCCCCACACCACCCTCACCGCAAAAGCATCCTCACCACGACATCGAGTCCTATATGGAGCATTTCGAGTACATCGTGGATCGGGTCGGTATCGATCACGTGGCCTTCGGTCCCGACACCCTCTACGGGGACCACGTGGGTCTTCACCACCTGTTCGCCGACGCCTTGTCGATTGATTCATCTCATGAAAGCGACGAGCAAGCCCGAGAAGAACCTCCCTCATTCGAGGAGGTGGAGTACGTGAAGGGTATCGAGAATCCCACGGAAGCGTCGCACAACATTTTGAGATGGCTGGTGAGCCACGAGTATTCGGAGGAAGACATTGCCAAGGTCGTCGGCGGAAACATCTTGAGAGTCCTTGACGATGTTTGGCAGTAAGGAACGTCGATGAGTGCCAAGATCAAACTTCCCACGGTCTCTATCTTCCTCATGGCGGTCTTCGTTTTCGGAGGAAGCCTCATGCTCGTCCTCCCTTGGCCGCCCGGCCCAGCCAATCTGGATTGGGGAGTGTGGCTTTTGGTCTACGGCGGCTATGTCTATCTTATCGCCGCCAGCATCTACTACGTGAAGAAAGGTCGTTGAGGTACGTTGAGTATCACGCTGCAGTACACCATCATCCTCGTGCTCTACTTCGCGGGATTGCTTCTCCTAGGAGCGTGGGTTCGTAGACGGGTCCATTCGAAGAAGGACTACTTCATCGCCCGAGGAAAACTCGGGCCGGCCACGGTGGGATTTTCTTTCTCCGCCACCCAGATGAGCGGCAGTAGCTATATGGGGGCGGTGGGGACGGAGAAAGAGTTCGGCTACAACTTCGCTCCGGCGGGGGTCTCGTCCGCGGCGGGTCCGTGGTTCTCCTACATCTTGATGGGCTCCCGCCTGAGAAGAATCGCGAGCAAGATCCGCTGCGTCACCATCGTCGACGTATTCGAGGCGAGGTTTTACAGCAACACGGCGGGCATGATCTGCACCGTCATCATGCTGCTGGCTTTCATTCCCATGATCGCGGCCCAGCTCAAGGCGGCCGGAAACATATTCGAAGTGCTGCTGGGAATCAACTACCTGGTCGGTCTGTTTATCTTTGGGAGTATCGTGATCCTCTATACCGTCCTCGGAGGGATGGTCGCCGTGGCCTGGACCGATTTGATCCAGGGCATCATCATGATCGTGGGGTTTGCCATTTTGGCCCCCGCGGCGGTGATTGCCGCCGGCGGATTTGCAGAGATGCACCGCCAGTACGGAGAGATCAATCCGGATGCCATCGGATTCCTCGGACACATGCCCGCCCTTTGGGTGATCTCGTCGTTCGTGGTGTGGGGTTTCTTTCAGATCGGCGGCTCACCGGCTTCCGTAACGCGATTTTTGATACCGGAAGACGACAAGACCCTCAGGCGCGCCATGGTCTACTCGGTGTTTTTTCAGAGCTTCATCTACCTTTCCGCGACCCTCATCGCTATCGCGGGAGGTGTGCTTCTGCCCAGTCTCGAGCGAGCCGACCTGACCGTGCCGACGTTGGTGTCCGAACTCTTGCCTCCCGTCATGGGAGGCATCATCATCGCCGCGGTACTGGGAGCGGTCATGTCAACCATCGACTCCATCCTGCTCTTGGCCGGTTCTCTGGTGGTGGAGAATGTTTACATCAAGTATCTCGGGCACAAGGTGGATAGCGCACGGGGCCTTCGAATCGCCCGTTACGTTGTCCTGGTGATCGGTCTCTTGGCGCTTCTCGTCGCGGTGGATCCGCCGGCAGCCATCCTGTGGATCGTCACCATGTCCTTCAGCCTGATGGCATCTGCTTTCACATTCCCCTTCGTTCTCGGCCTTTGGTGGCCACGAACGACCAAGGAAGGCGGGATCGCGGGAATGATTGGCGGGGCGGTGAGCTGTGTGTTTTGGTACGTGCTCGGCTATCTGAAGTATCAGTCGTTTCATGAATTCATCGGGGGAGTATGGCCGTGCCTGTTCGGTTCGGCGGTTTCCCTCGTTCTCGTGGTTGTCGTCAGTAAACTAACGACGCCCCCGCCCCCGGAGGTCATAGACCTCTTTTTCCAGGACGTCGAAGAGGACGAAGCTACCCCAGCCGAAGCGTGAAATCTCAAGAATAATCGCAGTGGTGCAAAGGTCCCAGAACGCCAAGAGGAGGGAGGCGATTGAGCTCGGTACCATGTAGTGGTGTGCCTTCTGTCTTCGCTTGTTGACAGAGTGGTTTTGTTTGGTTGCCCTGTGCAAAAACGCTGATTCTGTTTGTAACCACACTCTGCGTCTTTGCGTCTCCGCGTCTTTGCGTTGAGTCTTTCTTTCTTACCGGAGGTGTTTTATGTTCCTGCGCTCGTTAGCTCGAAAACCAAATGCTTGGATGGCTGCTTTGCTGATACTCGTGATGATGCCTGCTTTGGGGCAAGCCGCTGATGAAGGGATCGACGCAGAAAAACTCCAGAACCTGAAGTGGCGCAACGTTGGTCCGGCCTCGATGGGTGGCCGGGTTGCGGACGTGGAAGGTGTGCCGGGCGATCCCACCATCGTCTATGTCGGCTCGGCTTCCGGAGGTGTCTGGAAATCGGTGAACGGTGGCACGACCTGGCAGTCGCTTTTCGACGATCAGCCCGTCGCCTCCATCGGTGACCTCGCTCTCGAGCCCGGTAATCCCGAAGTCATCTATGCAGGCTCGGGGGAATCGAATGTCCGGAACAGCGTCTCCTTTGGAAACGGTGTCTATAAGTCATCGGACGGCGGTAAAACTTGGACCCACCAGGGACTCGATGAGACCGAGCACATTTCCCGAATTGTCATCGACCCGAGAGATCCTAAACGGGTTTTCGTCGGCGCGCTCGGACATATCTATGGACCGAACGTCGAGCGCGGCGTCTTCATGAGCGTCAACGGCGGCGAGAGTTGGGAGAAAGTGCTGTACATCGACGACCATCACGGTGTTTCAGACCTGGACATCAATCCCAAGAATCCGAATATCGTTTTCGCGGGAATGTGGTTTTTCGAGCGAAAACCCTGGACCCATATCAGCGGAAGTGAGGAGGGTGGGCTCTTCCGTTCCGTGGACGGTGGAAAGACTTGGAAAAAGGTCGAGAAGGGTTTGCCCAAGCTTATCGGTCGTATCGGGGTCAAAGTCGCCCCTTCGAATCCGTCCATCGTCTATGTCATGGCCGAGTCGAACGAAGGAACCTTGTTCCGTTCGACCGACGGTGGGGAGAGCTTCACGAAGGTCAACGACAGCACGGCGATCGTGAGTCGTGGATTTTACTACACCGACTTGCGCGTCGATCCTCGTGACGAGAACCGAGTGTATGCCATTGCGGCGGGGCTCTTCTACTCGATCGACGGCGGTAAGAACTTTGCACGATTCTCGCGGCGAACCCACGGTGACTACCACAGCCTCTGGATCGATCCCGAAGATCCGCGCCGGATGTGGCAGGGGCAGGACGGCGGCGTTGCCGTTTCCTATGATCGCGGAGATAACTGGGAGTACGTGAACAACTTCGTGCTCGCCCAGTTCTATCAAATCTACGCCGATAACCGCGAGCCCTTTTACTATATCGGCGGCGGGCTTCAAGACAATGGAAGCTGGTACGGCCCGAGCCGGAGCCGAGAGTCCCAGGGGATCATGAACCGCGAGTGGAGCACGTTCAGCGGCGGTGACGGTTACTACGTTGTGGTGAATTCGGATAATCCGGAGCTCTTTCTTTCCGAGTACCAGGGCGGTGGCATCATGCGGACGGACATGCGTTCGCGGGAGCAGATCGATGCCAGCCCACAGCCGAGGAGAAACGATGGGGGACCGGTCGGAGAGCTTCACTACCGATTCAACTGGGACGCACCCATTGTTGCTTCACCGCACGATCCCGACACGATCTACTTCGGGGGCAATGTGGTCTTCAAGAGTACCGATTTCGGACTCACGTGGGAGGTCATCAGCCCGGATCTAACAACGAATGATGCCGAGAAACAGGCCGATGCGGGCGGCCCCATTTGGATTGAAAACACCACGGCCGAATACCATTGTTCGATCATCAGCCTGGCCGAGTCGCCGGCTCAGACAGGCGTTGTGTGGACGGGCTCGGATGACGGGCGCATTCACGTGACCCGAGACGGAGGTCAAAATTGGACCGATGTGACGGAAAAGGTGCCGGGCGTGCCCGCTAACTCTCCCGTGTCCCATGTGGAACCCTCGCACGCCGCGCCGGCAACCGCTTATGTTGCCTTCGATCGCCACATGTTCGACGATTTCCGCCCCTACATTTTCAAGACGACTGATTTCGGCGAGACCTGGAAGAACGTGACCGGCGAGCTTCCCGCGAAAGCTCATGTCCAAGTTGTCAAGGAAGACCCGAAGAACACCAACTTGATCTATGCGGGGACCGAGCTCGGCCTATATGCTTCCTACACGGGAGGTGGCGATTGGATCCGTTTGCATCTCGGTAATCTCCCCACCGTGGCCATCCACGACCTGCTCATCCATCCCCGGGACAACGACATCGTTCTCGGCACCCACGGCCGGGGACTCTGGGTTTTCGATGACGCCACGCCGCTACAGGCGGTCACGCCGGAAATTCTCGAGAAACCTGTCCATCTCTTCGAAGCACGTCCCGGCCTTCGTTTTCGAAGTACGAATACGGTCTATGGATTCGGGGAAAAACCGTTCCGAGCCGAAAATCCGCCTTATGGCGCTCTCATCACGTACTCGCTCGCTGCGGAGCCGGATGAAGAAGCTCCTTTCGAGCTCGAAATCCTGGAGGGCGCCGAAGTGATCAAGACGATCAAGAAAGCGCCGAAGAAGGCCGGCGTTAATCGCGTGGCCTGGAACCTGACCCATGAGCCTTCTCGCACGCGACGCGATCCCGGTGAGAGCGGAGTTCTTACCGACTATGACGATGACGACGAACGTCCCGGTCCGCAGGCCCTTCCCGGCCGGTACACGGTGCGGCTCACCGTAGGCGATCAGGTCGTGGAGACACCGGTAGACGTAAAAGTCGATCCGACTTTGGACGTTTCTCGAGCGGACCTACGAAAACAGTTCGAAGTGACGGTGGAGCTCACCGATATGCTCTCACGCGTGAACGACGCTCTCCGCGGATTGGACAGCGTGAAGGCTCAGCTCGCCGATCGAAAGAAACTTCTCGAGACCCACAAAGCTTCGGATGAGCTCATCGAATCGATCGAAGGAGAGATTAAAAAACTCGATGAGTTATCCGAATCGATTGAAAAACCCATGGACAAACGCTACTGGGCGACCGGTCCTAAAGTGGTTGAAAATATCGGGGGGCTTTTCTGGTCCCTCAACTTCATCAACGCCGCGCCGACCGGTCCTCAGCTCGAGCATTTGTCCGAGCTACGAACGGAGTCACAGAGAGCCATCGACGAGATTCGAACCCTCGTGACCGAGTCGGTGGGAGGACTCAATACGAAGCTGCGGGAGGCGGGATTTCCGGAAGTGGCTATTCTCGGGACAACAGAGTAGAAAAACGGGGGACGGCCCGTGTTTGCCTTCGCTCCTGCCTGGGCGTAACATTACAGGCTTGACGCAGTGCACCAGCTCCTGATGACATTTCGAGAAACGCGAACGTGAAGCGTCTGCTTACCTGGAAGCCTTCCCTGTTGATGGCAACCCTCTATGGTCTCTTCGGGACCTTTTTCACGACGGTTCTCGCCTATCCTGCATCGGGGCCGTTCACGATCGCTGCATCAAGGGCAGAGGTTGACATCGTGATCGATGGAAAGCTGGACGAGGAGGCCTGGGCTCAGGCTCCCGAAGCCGCCGACTTCATACAATTCGTACCTGACAACGGAAAGCCGTCGTCCTATGAGACGGTAGCCAAGGTACTCTATGACGACCAGTATTTTTATGTCGGCTGGCTGGTCTACGATCCCAATCCCGAATTGATTCAGCTCGGAAACGGTAAGAGGGACGGTCTTTCCAGCCGCAGCGGAACGGATTCCGTCACCCTCATGATCGACACCTTCGATGACGATCAGTCGTGCTATTACCTTCGGACCAATATCCAGGGGGTGCAGCACGACGGCCGCATGACGGACAACGGCGCGTCTCCCGATGATAAATGGGACGGTGTTTGGAAGTCCGCCGGAGACTATTTCGATGGAGGATGGGTCGCCGAGATGGCCATTCCTCTCGAGACCATTCAGTTCCAGCCGGGCCAGGACCGAACCTGGGGGATCCAGTTCGCGCGCTACTTCCCTCGAAACCGCGAGCAAAGCTTCTGGACGGGCCCCTTGGAGAACTACCGGCGTGTCTCGGTTTTCGGCTCTGTGACCGGGCTCAATCTCGAGAGATCGTCTAAGAATCTCGAGCTCGTACCCTACGTCTCCTCTAAATTCCAGGAAGAAGAAGATCCCGGGATTGCCGTGGGACTCGATACGCGCTACCGTTTTTCACAGGGTGTGTCCGGAATACTGACCGTTGAATCCCGACTTCGCCACCGTCGAGGCGGATCAAGAGCAAGTCAACTTGACCCGCTTCGAGATCAATCTTCCCGAGAAGAGGAAGTTTTTTCTCGAAGACACCCAGCTCTATCAGCAAAGGATACGGCTCTTCTACTCACGCCGGATCGCCGACATCTACGGTGGTGCCAAGGTGTACGGTAAATCGGAAACCTTCGAGCTCTCCGGAATGACGGCACAAACGAAGGAAGAGGAACCGGGAGAAGGAAGCGCAAACTTCGCGACACTTCGGGCGAAACGGAACATCATGGGCTCCTCGACGATAGGATTTCTCGGAGCCAATAAATACGTCAACGGGGAAGCCAGGGCACAGCCGGGCTCGATACGGCATTGTATTTCACCGATACCTTCAGCTTCACGGGACAGCTTGCCGGGAGCTACGGAAAAGACGAGCCGTCCGATCTCGCCTTCTTCGTACGTCCGAGCTACGATACGTCCACGTTTCACATCCACGGTCGCTATACCTTCTTGGGTGAACATTTCGGCGATAACGCCAATGCAGTGGGATTCATCCGTGACGACAACCGGCGCGAGCTCGACTCGGCCATTACCAAAGCTTTTTGGCTCAATAACAATTTCCTGGAGCGTATCGACTACCAATCGAACTACAACATCTACTGGGGGGTGGACAAGACGCTCAGAAGCTGGGATGTCTGGCAGTCTTTGACCTTCGATCTCCAAAACAAGTTCAGCTTCACCACCCGATACGAGCGGGAGTACAAGCTCTTCGAGAAGGACTTCGACAATGAGCACACTCTCTTTGAGATCGGCTACAACACCAGGGAATGGCAATCGGTGAGGGTGGGCTACCGGTTCGGGAAGAATTTCGATTCCGATTTCACGCTCTGGAATGCTTTGTTGAGGCAGAACATCACGAAAGATCTTTCCGTCGAGTACGACCTCTCCAAGCTCTATCTAGACCCCGATCCGGAAAATGAAAGCACTTGGATTCACGTCATCCGCGCCACTCAGTCCTTTTCAGCAGACTTCTACATCTCGCTCTTCTACCAAATCAACTCCGTCATCGATAAAAAAAACATCCAGGCCGTCATGGTCTACCGCTTCCAGCCTCCCTTCGGCCTCTTCCAGATCGCCTACCAAAAAGGAACGGCCGAGTTCGGCGAAGCCGGTAACCAAGGCCACACGGTCTTCTTGAAGTTTGCTTATGTGTTTTGAGTTTGCGCACAAAGCCGGATAGATAAAAAAAGCGGCGACGAGTGTTCGTCTCGTCGCCGCGTCACTCCTTGTACTTACAGGTTCGTCTAGTCTAGTCACCGTTACCGACGACGAGACGGTTCGTGACTTTGAACACTCCGAAAGTCGATCGTGCGATGTGCTCCGCCTTCCGCCTTTCGACCTCGGACCGAACCGCGCCGGTAAGCGTCACGCGACCCCTCTCCACGATAATGTGAACCGGAGGGTTCCTGTGATAGGAGTACTCCTCGAACAGTGTGTCACCGTAGATACGTTCCCAGAGCCGAACCCTCAGGCGGCTGTCACCGATGTTGACCGGCAAGGTGCTGATGTTACTGGTCAAGCTCTGAACCCCGAGAACCTTTGAAATGCGCTTCTCGATTTCGTCGGCTTTGAAAGGCATGGTGACACGACCGTCCAAAACCACGTGCCCTTCGTTGATCGCCATGTTGACGTCGTCATAGACCGTGAAGTAGACGTAGCTCAGTACCTTCTTGGCGATCTCATCGGCCAGTGCCTTGTCGCTTTCAGCGAAAGCTATCTCGAGCTTGTCCTCGACCTCCAAGTGACGCCTTCGATACTCGAGCGTTCGTTTGATGGCTTCGTTTTTGGCCCAAATATTCTTGACTCTTGCCTTCTAAGGTCACGACTCCGTTCGCAACGTCGGCCTGCACGGCGCCGAGATCTTTCTTCTCCAGGCTTTGCTCGACCTTCGCTCGTATCTCGGAATCACGTTCTGTAAGCTCGGCCGTCGCTACGGATGCCAAACCCAGTACTAGTGCCAGACTCAATGTTGTGGTCCATTTCTTCATGAGTTGTTCCTCCTTGTCGTTTCCGTCTTCAGTCCCTAATAGTGCAAAACACATACCAAATTGGTGAGAGTTGACTAGGTGCTTGGGAAAATAGGATTAAACTGTTGAACCACAGTGATTTAGTTCGGCTCGACAGCCTCTTGTGCACGGCGATACGGCCGAGCAGTGGGGCAGGGTAAGACTCGAGTGTCCTGAAAAGTGGTCGATGTGGTCAAAGGATGTCTCAAAGGTTTTGGTTTGGATCAAACCAGAAGGTGAGGCACTATTTCCGTGAAAAACCAGCGCGGGCTCAACAAGTAAACAGTCCCTTTAGCCGAATAGACGCTTGAACACTTTGTCCACCCCGGTCGAGCCGTTCTGTTTCACTTCCACGACCGCCTTTCGGGCTTCGGCGTGCTGGGGATTGATGCGAAGCGCTGTTTTATACTCGCTCAAGGCTCGGCTCTTCATGTCAAAGGATTGGTAATACCGTCCCAGGGAAAAGTGCAGATCGGCGTTTTGGGGGTCGAGTGCGAGGGCGCGCCGAAAGTGTCGCTCGGCTTTTTTACTCAGAACCGGATGCGATGCCATCGCTCGGGCCAGCATGCTTTCGTACTTGACGTTTTGGGGATCGAGCTGTACGACTTCATAGAGTAGAGAGACCACGCCCTCCGTGTCGCCGACGGCCTTCCGAATTTTGATGTCGTAAAGGAGCCGTTCGAGATCCTCCTGTGTCGTCGTTCCCGATAGGCTGTCACTGGCGACGCCGGTACCGGCCCTTTCCTCCGTTACTTCTTCATCCGCTTCGACTTGAAATTCGTCCACAACTTCAAATCCAAATTCGTCAACCGGGGCACTCTTGTCAGGGTTTTCTGAACCGGCGGGAGCTTCTTGTTTCTCGAGAATTTCGGTTCGAGCCCGGGCCAAGCGCTGTCGAATCTCATCGACCTTGATGAGTAAGGAGCGCTCGTTTTTGAGGAGCGCTTGCTTCTTTTGCCACTCCTTCTCCTTCGCTTCGACGGCTCGTTGAATTTCCTCTTCGCCCGCGTTTTCTTCGACCTCGAGAAGCTCGCTGGGGCTGGCGGTCTCCAGCGAATCGAATCGTAGGAGAACTTCTTGACGTACGTTCATCGGATGAATGGTTTTCTCGAGATCCTTGCCGATGGAAGAAAGAAGGAACGTGCCCATCTCTTCTTGGACTTTTTGCTTCTTGTGTGTGCCGTTCCGGCGTTCGAGAATTCCGGCTCGAAGCAAACCGTAGACGGCGCGCAGAACGTGGATTCGCCTGCCGTTGACTTCTTCCAGGATTTCGTTCAAACCGCCTCCCGCTTCAGAGGCATCCAGGACGTTGCACTCGACGGACCACAACTCGGAACGGTCGAAGCTGAAGGGCGGAATCTCCGACGGTTGGATGGGACGTTCGAACACTCCCAACCCTTGGAGAATGAGATCGCCCTTGGTCATTTTGCGGATCCCCTCGAGCTGCATACGGTAAGCGGACAAGCTCACTCGTAGATCCATGGGGATACCGCACGGCCTCTCGTCGAAACTGTAAAGTCCTGTTTTGAGGCTGTAGGCCGAGCAGGACAATCTGCCGGGCCTGCCGCGCCACCTCGTATCCCAGTTCCTCCTCCGTCAATAGCCCGGCGTCGATCATCGTCTCTCCGATACGGCGGTTCTTTTTCTTGAGGTGGAGCGCCATCTCCAGCTCTTTTTCCGTCACTCGTCCGGATTCCAGAAGACGGCTGCCCAGTCGATCCTTTTTGCGGTTGCTGGCGGCGAACACCATAAAACCACGATCGAAGTAGAGAGTCCGGATGATTCGTCCGGAGATGATCTGGAGATCACCACTCAATTCATTGGATACGATGTTCGAGAGAATCTCGGAGAACGGAACGTTGCCGGTCGAGCCGACTTGGTCCAGAGCTCTCTTCGAGGTGATCTCTTCGATGGGCGAACGACGAGTTATGGTAACCATGGTATATATCGAGTCTGAAGTATTCCTTTCAATTGCCGTGCCAACCGGACGCTGGGGTCAAAGACTTCTAAACCATCTAGATTCAATGACAAACGAGTGTCGGCCTGAGAATGACGTGGCTCGACTGTGGTGGAAATCCCATCGTGTTACTGGGATTTCTCTACGCCGGGGTGGGTCTTCTGTCTCACGAAAGTGGTTTCCTGCGCACAAATACAGCCAAGAGATGCCTTTGCGGTCAGCTCGTTACGGCCATCTCCTAGGAACGAGAGTGACATACGCTTCTCGATGGTCCTTAGCGGTTCATGCTCAGCGCTGGCACTTTCATTGCAATCTTTGGCCTCGATCGCGTGTCGATCGGAACACCTAAATTGGAAAAAGGAGGTGAGCGATGAAAGTCGGAATCATCATCTGCAATCGTTATCGGGACTGCGGCGGTGGCAAATGTTTCCGTTCCGTACGGGAAAGGGCAGGTGCCTTCGCGAGATACTCCAAAGAGGAGCCGCTCGAAGTCGTCGGCTATACGAGCTGCGGCGGCTGCCCGGGAGGAAATGTAGAGTACGTTCCGGAAGAGATGATCCATAACGGAGCAGAGGCTATTCACCTGGCGACGGGATTAGTTGTGGGTTACCCACCTTGTCCGTACCTGGACTATTTCGTCGAGTTCGTTGAGAAGAGGTACAACGTACCGGTGGTGGCGGGAACTCATCCCATTCCCGAAAAATACCGGTTGGTGCATATCGATCTTCCATCCTGGCCGGTTCTCGAGAAAAACGAACCCTTGATGGCGACCGAGGAGGTTCGGAAAGCCTACGATTGACCACTGCTCTATCTTGGCATCGTCGGCATAGTAATCTTTCTGTTGGGTGTCCAGCTGACCCCGTTCTCATCGAGGCTTCGCTGAAATGCCGGCAAGGTCTTTTCGAGCAGCTCATTGAGCGCACCGACCTGCTCGCTCATCCGCTCATAATTCTCTCGGGTCAGGCGTAACTGGTCCGCCGTCGGTGCGGCCGTTGAGCCCTCGACATTTCCGTAGAGCGAACGGACCTGAGAAGCGAGAGGAGGTAGCTCCGTCGAATCGGCCCGCGAGCGGCCGCGACCGCTCATCGCACGGTGAATGGTATCCACGGTCTTTTGAATACTCTCCGCTTCCTCATCGAGCTCTCGCGAGAGACGTGGATCTCGAGCAAGTACCTGACGAACGCTTTTAACTTGTTCCTCGAGCGCGTCCGCTGTGCGAAGGACGGATTGAGCGGTGCCCATCAACTCGTTCAAGAGTATCGACGTGTCATGCCACAGGCGTCGGTCCTCCGCGCTCAAAGTGATGACCGGGTCACCACCGACTTCCACCGCTTGCTCGTTTTCGACCTCGCCCACTTTCAATTGCACGCGGTAGGTGCCGGGGAGCACAAAGGGGCCTTTGAGGTTTCCGTGGAAAAAAGAGGTGCGTTCCTCGGGACTCGGCTCGTAGGCGAGGGGATGGCGTAGATCCCAAACGAGTCTCTGGATTCCGGTGCCCTCTTTTCCTTGAACGGGCTCTAGACGACGAACCAGCTCACCTTGGGTATCGACAATGTCCACGGTGACCTTGGGAGCTTTCCAGCTCGAGCCCTCGTCATTCTCGGGACCGGTCATAGTGTCGGGGCGTACATAATATGTAATGATGGCGCCCGCCGGAGGATTCGGTGCGGCATAGTAACTCTGGCCCTGACTTCCTCGCCCCCGGTCGTTCAAATGCATCTGAAGGGCCGGCCGCACGGCGGCAAGGTTTGCCGTCGATTGGAAAAACTGTTCCGTTATCTCCTCCAAGATCTGAATGTCGTCGAGGATCCAAAAACCTCTTCCGTGCGTACCGAGAACGAGGTCGTTCTTTCGGGACTGAATCACCATGTCGTGGATGGGAACGGTGGGTAGATTGTTTTTCAGTGAGACCCACGTGTTACCGCCGGAAATGGATGCGTAGACTCCAAACTCGGTTCCTGCAAAGAGCAGCTTGGAACTTTCAGGGTGTTCCGCAAAAGCACGGACCGGCTCGCCTTCCGGTAAATCCCCTGTAATCGATTCCCAAGACGCGCCATAGTCGTTACTCCTGAGCACGAAAGGTCGAAAATCATTGTCCTCATGTGCGGAAAAAGCCACGTAGATCCGGCTTTCGCTATGGGCCGAGAAAACCAGACGACTCACTTGAGCTCGCTCGGGAACTCCGGGAAAACGATCGATCTTCGTCCAGGTTTGGCCGCCGTCGTTACTCAGTTGAACGAGGCCGTCGTCCGTTCCGACACCGATCCGGGCGGCATTTGCGGGGGACTCGGCAATAATACGGATGGTCCCGTAGTCGGAGATGGCGTGCTCGGGATCGATCTCGATTTGCCGCGTCAAGTCGAGGCCAAGGGTATCCCAAGCGTCTCCGCGGTTGGTGGAGCGGAATAGATATTGGGCCGCGAAGTAGATCGTTTGGCGATCGTGCTGTGACAAAAGGACAGGCGCACTCCAGTTCCAGCGATACTTTTCTCCTTCGGGCGGTTGGGGTTGGACGAGGTGACGCTCTCCGGTGCGGGTGTCGAAGCGTACCAGTCTTCCATTTTGGGATTCGGTGAAGACGATGGACGGATCGCACCGGATCGATTTGAAGGAAGAATCCGTCGCCGCCCACGGTCATGGCCCAGTCGTCGTTGACGATACCGTCAATGTTGCGCGTGCCCGAAGGGCCGCCCAAAGAGTTATTGTCTTGCGTGCCGCCGTACACGTAGTAGTAGGGCTCCTGCATGTCCACGGCCACGGTGTAAAACTGAGTGATGGGTAAGTTGGCGGCGAACCGGCAGCTCCGACCGCGGTCGTATGAAATATAGATACCGCCGTCGTTGCCCAACAAGAGATGATCCGAGTCGGCGGGATTGATCCACAAAGCATGGTGATCCACGTGGACGCCTTCGCGTGCCATGTCGGTGTTGAAACTTTGGCCTCCGTCGTCGGAGACGAAAATGGGAGTTTGTAGGCCGTAAACACGCTCTGGATCGTTGGGGTCGCAGCGTACCTGCCCGTAGTACATGGAGGCGGTCGGTTGGTCGTTGAGATGCTCCCAACTCGCTCCGCGATTGTCGGAACGGTAGATTCCGCCGTCCTCACCCTCGAGCACGGCGTAGAGCCTATCGGGCCGGCTTCGGCAAACGGCCAATCCGACACGTCCGATTTCACTCTCGGGTAGTCCATTGGTGAGACGTTCCCAATTCTCACCGCCGTCGTCGGATCGGAAGATGCCCCCGTCGGTTCCGGTATTGAAAAAGCTCCAATCGCGCCGCTCGCGGTGCCATGCCCCGGCGTAGAGACGATCGGGATCACTGGGGTCCATGACCACTTCCACAATGCCGGCCTGCTCTCCGGCAGATAGCACTTTGGTCCAGGTTTTGCCGCCGTCGGTTGTCTTGAAGAGTCCCCGGGCGTCGTTTCGTTCCGGGTCGTTTCCCCACATCGTGCCGAGGCAAGAGACGTAAACGATATCCGGATCCTGGGGATGGATAGCGATGCGTCCGATATGCTGTGAAAGCTCGAGCCCCATGTTCTTCCAAGATTTCCCGCCGTCTTCGGACTTGTAGACGCCGTCGCCCCAGGAAGTGCTTCGCATGTTGCGCGCGTTCGGCTCACCGGTGCCGATCCAGACCACATTGGGATTCGAGGCCGCCACCGCGATACCGCCGATGGAAACAGTCTTCTCCTTCTCGAAGACCGGGGTCCAGGTGATACCGGCGTTCGTTGACTTCCAGGCACCGCCGGAAGCGGTGGCGGCAAAGATGATGTTCGGATTGGACTCCACCACAGCGAAGTTGACGATCCGGCCGCCCGTGACGGCCGGGCCGATGTTACGCCATTCGAGGTTCGACAAAACGGATGGGTCGATTTTTTGTTTTTCGGAGCTCGTCTGAGAGGCAAAAGCGAGCTTAGGTACGAAAAAGAGCAGACAAATCGCAGTTTTAACCTGGAATCGAATCATCGCCATTTCTCCTGCTAGGCAGCCCGGCCTACCGTTCCATGAACACTTTCCCGATCCCCTTCTCTTGCATCACCCGCTCGATGTCTTCCACTTCACGAGGAACGAATTCACTGAACCATTCAAAGCCGTCCTTGGTGCAAAGAACGTCGTCTTCGAGAACGATGCTGAGCTCCGGCATGACGATTCCCGGCTCCACGGTGATGAAAATTCCCGGCTCGAAGGGCTTCAAGTTGTCGCCGTTGTCGTGAACCTCCATACCGAGGAAATGACTCGTTCCCCAGCGGAAATACTTCCCGTAGCCGCCCTCCTCGTCGAGGACCCGTATCGCTTCTTCCTGGAGATCCTTCATCGTGACGCCGGGCCGCACGAGGTGAATGCAGGCCTCTTGAGCCTTCTTGAGGATGTTGTAGAGTTTGATTTGCTCTTCCGTGAATTTGCCCGATACGGGAAAGGTCCTCTGAATATCGGCGGAATAGTGGTTCATCTCCGCACCCGCGTCGATAGTGATGAGCTCTCCGGCTTGAAGCACTTTTTCGCCGCGGGGGAAGTGCTCGTCGTAGCGGCCTGCCCCGGTGCGAATCGACGTGGGAAAACCGAAGCTTTTGGCGCCCTTGAACTGGACAGTGAAATTGAACACGGACCGGAGTTGCTCCTCGGTCATTCCCGGCTGAGCTGAGCGCATGGCTTCCGTCATGGCCGCGCCACTGATTTCGACGGCCTTACGAAGCTGCTCGATGGCATACCGATCCTGGTACATTCGGAGACGATCCAGGTGGTCCGAGACATCTCGGATCTCGTACTTGGGAGAGTAGTAGGCGATGCGATGAATGAGCTCGAGCCTTTTCGGCGGAGGCTCGTCGAGGTTCACGAAGCGCGGAAAGTTGAAGTAGACGAGCTTTTTCCCATCGTTGTTTTGAAGGACCCGCGCGATCTCCGAAGGGAGCGGTTTGAAACGTCGTTGCGTATAGCGCATCTGGGCGAAATCGGTGTAAGCGTTGGACAGATCGGGCATGAGATTGCCCGGTGGGTAGACATGCTCGATGCCGGTCTCTTTCTTGATAACTTCCGAATCTCCCTCGATATAGAGGATTTCGGGTGTCGAGGTGGACTCGGGGCAGAGGATCAACGTGGCCCCCGCCGTTTCGAGACCGGTCAAAAAGATGAAATCGTGGTTGTCCGAGTTGGGTACGAAGAACTCGTAGAGATTGTTTTGATTCCTCTCCGTGCTCTGTACGATGACGATCCCTTCACCCACCAGCGCAGCGAGCTTTTCTCGGCGCTCCTTGAATATATTGGTATCGTCGGCGTGAAGGTTTGCGAGAACCGAGAATACCGTTCCCAAGAGTAAAAACAATCTCGTAGCGCTCATATCGAATTTCCTCCCGACTTCATGCCCGAATCATGAGATGGCCCGAGATTCTATCGGTAGGCGAGGCCGGAAGCGAGTGCCAAGTATGGTGGCTTTCATGATTTCCTTCCGGACCCATATAATGGCGACCCATGGAGTCGTTTCTCGATCACCCGGTTGTTTCCGCGCGGTACTTTTTCCCACGCCGCGAGCCCCTTGCGGACGCTTTCACCGTCGAATGCGGCGACGTCCACCTCGGCTGCTCCCTCCATGCTCCGTATCCTAACGGGAAAACCCTGGTGTATTTCCACGGCAACGGGGAAGTGGTTGGCGAGTCGGTGGAGCTCCTGGCGGAGCCTTTCGCCGCACTGGGACTGAACACTTTCTTCGCGGAGTATCGCGGCTACGGGATTTCGACGGGTATGCCGGCGCTTGTGAGTATGCTCGAAGACGTCCCTTGTATGATCCGGGCCCTCGGCCTTTCCGAAGAAAAGATCGTCCTCTTTGGCCGGTCCGTCGGATCGATCTATGCGCTTCACGCGACGCGGCACTTTCCGAACGTGGCGGGTCTCGTTATCGAGAGCGGCATCGCCGATCCGCTGGAGCGGATCCTGCTTCGTGTCGAGCCCCATGAGCTGGGTGTCACGGCGGAAGAGCTGGGTGCGGAGGTCGAGAAGCATCTCAATCACCGCGACCTGCTCGAAAGCTTCAAGGGACCGGCTCTCTTTCTTCATTCCCGCCACGACGGGCTGATCGACGTCCGTCACGCCGAGCAGATGCACGCCTGGTCGGCCGGTTCCAAGGAGCTGGTGATCTTCGAGCGCGGCGATCACAACAGCATTTTGCACGTGAACTTCGAGTCCTACATGAGTCATCTGAGGCACTTTGTCGATTCGCTACCGTAAGAAGACACGCATGGCGCACTCTTGCTCCGAAGATAAAATCGATTCGGGATACCCCATCGCCGAGGCCATACCCCCGGAGAAGCTCGCGGCAGAGGTGGTGGAGCTCGAACGACTCGAATCGACGACCTCCCTGGTGCGCGTGTCTGGGGTTATCTGAAGCTGGGCGGGCCCGGTTTCATGGATGCCGCCACCACGCTGGGTGCGGGAACGCTGACCGCGGCCATGCTTTCCGGCGCCACCTTCGGCTACAAGACCATGTGGCTCATCTGGCTGTCCATGGGTTTGGGCATTTTCATGATGGCGGCCTGCGCGCGTTTCACCTGTCGCGGCGGCTTTCGTGTCATGGCTGCCCAGAATCGTTACCACGGCTGGGTCGTCGGATCGTTGATGACCGGACTCGTTGGATGCGCCGCCGTGGCTATCATCTTCAACTACGGTCAATACAGTCTGGGTACCCATCTCATGGAGTCTCTGGCCTCCACGATGGGTTTTGAGTTTCCGAGGCAAATCAACTGGGTCGTCTTCATGGCTCTGACCGGTACGATGACTCTGAGCTACGGGCGGGGGAGTCGCGGCATCAGCCTGGTCGAGAACTTCATGAAGCTCGCCATCGTCACCATGCTCGTCTGCTTCGGAGTCTGTTTGCTTCTCGTGGGAGTGGATTGGGCGGCTTTGCTGCGAGGCACCTTCGTGCCCTGGCTTCCTTCCGGCGTCGAGGGGGTGGATCTCTTCGTCGCCTCATCGGCGGCCGCCATCGGCGTCATGGATTGGATTCTCTTTCAGTATGCCGGACTGGCGCGTGGTTGGGGACGGAAGCACGAGACGCTGGCGCGTTTCGATATCTTACTCGGGCTCTTCTTACCCTTTGTGCTCATCAACTTCCTCGTGATCGCCGTGTTTGCCGGGACGCTCCACAAAGTGGGGCTTCAACCGGAGTCCGCGCCGGAGCTGGCGGGAGCTCTGGCACCGCTTCTCGGTCCCGTCTGGTCCCAAATTCTGTTCTACATCGGCTTTCTTGCGGTTCCGATCACAACGACGGTGGGGATGAGTATCGCCGGGGCGATAGCGATTCACGAGGCGCTGGGATGGGAACCCGACACCAGCTCTTGGCGCTGGCGGGTGTGCGCCCTTTTACCCCAGATTGGTTTTCTGGCCGTCTGGTATCCTCGGCCGGTCTGGTTGGTGGTGGCCATCGCCGCCTTTCTTTCTTTATCGAACAACATCGTGGGCTGGTCGTTTTATCTTCTGCTGAACGACAAGAGGGTGCTCGGCGAGGATCGATGCAAATCCTATGGCTGGAACTTGGGTGTCATGCTCCTGTTGACCTTGTTCAACGCCGTAGCCATCATCTATATGTTCAATCGTTTGGGTTGGTGGGTCAGATGATCGATCTCGACCGAAGGTATGGACTTTTCTCGGGACGGGTGTGGGGATTGATCGTGAACCTGTTGGCCAATGCGCTTGCGCTTTATGGATTGACCCATTACCTTCGAGACGGAACACATCTTGCCCATCTCGTCGCGGGATTGATATTACTGGGATATGTATACTCTGGCTGGCCAAGCCTAGCCACTGAGATGACGGAGGAGGGCTATGGTTTCCAAGGTTCAATATGCCTTTTGTGAATACACGAAAGACGATCTCAAGAAACTCGAGCCGGAGGTGCTGGCCGGTGTTCTCCGGGAACGGGTGCATCACAATATCGAGGTGCCCCTTTATCCAACCCTTCTGAAATGGAAAGACAAAGCCGATTCCGACCTTCGGAGAACAGGCGCAGATCGTCTTCGACGTTTGGCAGGAACGGGGACTGCCTCAAGACGCCTCCGATATGGATTGGGTGAAACGATATCTGGCTATTGCCGAGAAGATACGTGCCGGGGAAAAGCCGGCGGTTGATGAGCCCTTACCGACGCCCTTTTCCAAAGATGAAATGGCGGTCGTTGAAAAACTGATCTACGAGCGGCGCTCGATCCGTGACTGGATCGACAAAGAGGTCCCCGATGAGATGATCGAGCAGATTCTCGAAGCGGGCCGAATGGCTCCCATCGGCTGCAACATGGGACACTTGCGATTCGTGGTGTTGAAAGAGACCGAAGAGAAAAAATGGATCTGGAGTGATATCTCGACCAAGAATGCCGCCGTCATCATCGTGATCTGTCATGACAATCGGGTGCCGGCAGCGGTGGGTCAAGATCAGATCGTGCCTCAGAACGCCGGCATGGATGCCGCCGCCGCGGCCGATCACATGTTATTGATGGCCCACGCGCTGGGATTGGGAGGGGTGTGGCTCTCCGAGCTCAAAGAAACGAGCAAGACCGATGACACGGGAAAGAAGTTCAAGGAGAAGTACGGTCTGCCCGACTATCTCGATGTGGACATTCATATCGCCGTCGGCTGGACGGCCATCGGCAGCATCAAGTCGGCGCGGCCGCCGCTCGCGGATCTGGTCCTCTGCCGATCCGCGTCCTATGGGAGGGCGAAATGAGTGAGACCATCGCTCTCGAAGAAGCTCGACGTCAGGTCGCTCTGGCATCGAGACGATTGGGACTCCTTCATCTTGCCTTTGCCGAGGTTTTAGTGGACGAGTTGGGTGAAGAAGAAGGCAGAAAAATGGTCGTCCGGGCCATCAAAGAGTATGGGGCCAAGATCGGTGAAGCCAAAAGGAAACAGGCCCTCGAGCAGGGTCTCGAGCTCACGGCGGACACCTTCGGAAAATTGTCCGATTTACCGAGCATCGGCATGCACGAGTGCATCGACCATGTGGAAGTCGACGGTGAAAAGCGGATTCGAGCGCATGGATGCGTCATGGGAAAGGTCTGGCACGAGTACGGACAAGATGAGCTCGGACGCCTGTACTGTCTCGTCGATCCCGCGAGCTCCATGGCCTTCACTCCGGACTTGAAGCTGATCCATAGGAAGGCGGTCCCGGACGGGGACCCGGTCTGTGAGCTGGTGTTGAAACCGACCACCGAGGAAGACCGTCGCGATTTCCAGAAGAAGGAAACCGACTGGTCATTGATCGAGGAAGAACCAGTAACTACGGATTCGTGAGCGTATGGAGACATTTGAAAGCATTATCAAGTTTCTCGGCGATCTCGTTTGGGGCCCTCACACGGTCCTGCTGCTCCTGGGCGTCGGATTTTATTTGACGCTTCGCCTTCGCTTCATTCAGATGCGAACTCTTCCACTTTCTTTCCGGTTGCTTCTTGGTCAACGGGATTTCGGAGAAGGGGAGGGAGAACGCAAGGGCGACATCACGCCGCTCCAAGCCCTGTCCACCTCGTTGGCGGCCACTATAGGCAACGGCAACATCGCCGGTGTCTGCACCGCCATTGCCATGGGAGGCCCGGGAGCGGTGTTCTGGATGTGGTTGTCGGCGTTCTTCGGTATGACGACGAAGATCGTTGAAGCGGTTCTCGGGCAGAAATTCCGGAGGACGGCACCCGACGGGACGGTCGCCGGCGGTCCGATGTACTACATCAGCGAAGGACTGGGGCGACGGTGGTGGGCACGCGGGTTGGCAGGGACCTTCGCATTTTTCATGGGAGGAAAGGCTCTCTTTGCGACGACCACGGTCCAATCGAATTCCATTGCCGTGGCCTTAAAGACCCAGATGGGACTTCATCCCTGGTTCTCGGGTATCGGTCTGGCCCTTCTCGTGTGGCTGGTCATCATCGGGGGCATCAAAACCATCGCGCGCGTCACCGTTTTCCTCAGCCCTTTTATGGTCTTCCTTTATATCGCCGGCGGTTTTATCACCGTTGCGCTCTTTGCCGGAGAAATCCCGCAGGCTCTCTCTGTCATTTTCGTCGGCGCCTTCAATCCGCAAGCGGTGGGCGGAGGCGTGGCGGGCGCCACCGTTGCTTCCGCCATGCGTTATGGCTTGGCTCGCGGTGCCTACTCGAACGAAGCCGGTACCGGAACGGCTGCGGTTTTCCACGCCGCGGCCCAAACCAGCGAGCCCGTGCGCCAGGGTCTCATTGCATCTCTCGATGTTTTCATCGACACCATCGTCATTTGCACTCTGACCGCTCTCGCCGTCCTGGTGACGGGTGTGTGGACGGAGGGGACCAGCACTGAAATGACGGTGAACGCGTTCAACGCTGCCCTACCGGGAATCGGCGGTCTCATCGTGGCCGCCTCGTCTTTGCTATTCGGCTTTTCCAGCCTCATCGCCAACCCCTATTACGGCGAGATCTCCTACGCCTATCTCTTCGGATTTCGGATACGGACGCCCTTTCGTTGGATCTATTGCGGCATGATCCTCGTGGGCGCGGTTCTGAGCGTTGAGGGCGCCTGGCTGATCGGAGACGTTTTCAACGGCATGATGGCCTTTACGAACATGATCGGCATTCTGGCGTTGTCCGGCCTGGCGGTGAGAGAGGTGCGCGCCTACATGGAAAAAATCAAGAACCGGTAGCTCGTGAAGACCATGGGACGAATCTTCGAAGTTAGACCGTTACTCTTCGGCCATACTCTCTGGTAGACTGTTCTCATCGCGACAATCGAGAAAAACAGGAACCGGTTCGGCCCGAGGTTATTCCGCATCGCTCGACCGCCGAGAAGGAGTGCGACGTGAAACTACTCGACATCCTTAGAAAGTTGGGGATCCTTCGCTACGGTGCCACCGCGGCAAGCTACACCAGTGCCAAAGACATGCCCGATGAGCTCTTGATGGACGGCGTTTATAACGCTGAGAAGGAGCTTGTAACCAAGAAAGATTTTGAAAAGGTCAAAGACGCGCTCCCGGGGAAAAAGTAAATTGAAGTGAAAGCCCTCTTTCACTGCGTTGGATGCTCTGACCTATCGAACCGGCGTCTGTCTTTGGGATTCGTTATCCCGGAAGTGCGACAGCTCTCCAAGAGGCCCCAAACCCGAGATAGGGCCGGGCCGCATCGACTCTCGACCTTGAGACGAAGCTCGTCGTCGGCGCGAGTCCTTCCGAGATTGACCGCGCCGATGGGGATGCCTCGTTTGGTCGCTGCCTGGACGAACCGATAACCGGACCACACCATGAGAGACGAGCCCACGACGAGAAGGGCGTCGGCTTCTTGGAGCTTGGCCATAGCCCGGCCCACCCGTTCTCGAGGGACGTTTTCGCCGAAGAACACCACGTCCGGCTTGAGGATTCCGGAGCAAAGGCGACAGGGAGGGACTCGGAAACGGTGGAAATCAACTCTCTCGAGATCGGCGTCCCCGTCGGGAGCATAGCGTGCCGTCAGCTCGGGCCATGCCGGCCACTGTGGATTGACCTCGAGAAGCTCGTCCTGGAAATCCGCGCGCGCGAGTCGAGCACCACAGTCGAGGCACCGCACCGTTTCGAGGCGGCCGTGGAGATCGATGACTCTTCGGCTTCCCGCTTTTTGGTGAAGCCCGTCCACGTTCTGGGTGATCAGGTGGTGAACGAAGCCGGCCTCTTCCAAGCTTGCCAGACAATGATGAGCTCGATTGGGCGCCGCCGATGAGACCTGGGTCCATCCGACCATGGCCCTCGCCCAGTAGCGCTGTCGGGTGAGATCACTGCCGACGAAGGCCTGATACCGTACCGGTTGCTTTCGCTTCCAATCCCCATTGTCGTCACGATAGTCGGGAATTCCGGACTCAGTACTGCAACCGGCCCCCGTAAGCACGAGAAGCTTTCGAGACTGTTCGATGAATCGAGCCAGATCTCGGGTTTTGGCGTTTTTCATGATCGAGAGTACAGAATAGCCGTCCCGTTCACTTTAGTGCAAAATAGGCGCTTAGTCCGAATACGTGGAGATAAAGATGAAAACAAGCCTCTTCCGCCCATCGATTCTCGTCTTTGCCCTGTGGTTTGCGATCTCCCTCACCTGGAAGGCAGATACTTCCGCATTGGACAACGGTTTGGCCTTGACCCCGCCTATGGGCTGGAACAGTTGGAACACCTTTCACTGCGATGTCGACGAGGAGCTCATCCGCGGTATCGCCGACGCTATGGTGTCGAGCGGAATGAAGGATGCGGGATACGAGTATGTGGTGATCGACGATTGCTGGCAGGTCGACCGGGACGCGGAAGGCAACATCACGCCCGATCCGGAGCGTTTCCCGTCCGGGATGAAAGCTCTGGCCGATTACGTCCACTCCAAGGGGCTCAAGTTCGGACTGTATTCCGACGCCGGCACGGCCACCTGTCAAGGGCGCCCGGGCAGCCGCGGCCACGAGTATCAGGATGCACGGCAATACGCGGCCTGGGGCGTCGATTATCTGAAATACGATTGGTGCAATAGCGGAACGCAAGACGTGAAATCGTCCTATTCGATCATGCGGGACGCTTTGAAGACGGCCGGTCGTCCCATTGTTTTCAGCATCTGCGAGTGGGGGCGACACGAACCGTGGACGTGGGGGAAGGACGTCGGTAACCTTTGGCGGACGACCGGGGACATCACAGATTGCTGGGACTGCACGGGACGCTATGTTCGCGGCGTTATGCAAATCCTGGATCAGCAGGTCGATCTGTGGCAGCATGCCGGGCCCGGGTATTGGAACGATCCCGATATGCTCGAAGTGGGAAACCCCGGATTGACTCTGAGCGAAAGCCGCGCGCATTTCAGTCTCTGGAGTATTTTGGCCGCTCCGCTGATGGCAGGCAACGATTTGCGAAGCATGTCGCCGGAGGTCGTCGAGATATTGACCCATCGGGAAGTCATCGATGTGAACCAGGATCCGCGGGGTGTTCAAGGACACAAGTTCCGGGACTACGGTGATACCGAAGTATGGAGGAAGCCCCTGGTGGATGATGCCACAGCCTTCGTGCTGTTGAATCGTAGCGAGACCGAGAAGGAAATCCGGGTTCGGATTGATCCGAAGGCTAAAGTCCGTGACCTATGGAAAGGAGCCGACCTCAGCGGTTTCGAGGATGGTTGGTACTCCGCGCAGGTTCCATCGCATGATGTTGTCATGATTAAAGTCACACCGTGAGGTAGATATGAGTAGTGCCTTTGAACGTATGCAAAAAAGCAATCGAGTCGGTTGTCCGTTCTGTTGGGAGTGGATACCGACACCTGAACAGCAGTTCATGATATTCAGTGCCGAAGGTGCTCTTGGCGGTCGTTGCGAATGCGGCGCGGCTTTCATCATCGACGAGACCGGCAAGGGCGGCGGCCAGGCCATGCTCGATGCGCAGGCGCTCGCATGTGAAGGAGATCTAGACAAGGCTATGTCGCTCAGCTCGGGCGATGATTACGAGGTTCAAAACCGGCCCTACCGAGGTCCCATCAACACGCTGGGGGGAAGGTCGGGCGGCAACTCGTATCTGCAACCGAAGGTGTGGTTCGTGAAATTAAAGAATGAGTGAATCCGGATGGCGACGGCGAACGCAGTCTTCCTGCTCCATTTTAGGTGCCGACTGTTGTCACTGCTTACAATCAATTAGGCCTTGAGCGAGAGACCATGCTGGTTGGGGTCTTCTTTCAGTTCCAGTATTCCCACATAGAGATGACCCAGCACCGCGCGGGCGGTTTGTTCTTCGGGTAGAGGACTCAATGCAAAGACGGAACGAGTGGGCTCGCTTCCGTTGACCCGTGACAGGATGAACGCCTCGTGGGGCTGTAACGTGATGCTCTCCATCAGGCTCATGGAGCTGGCGGTCAGCGTCAAATTGCGGTTGTCTTCGATGAGCGCTCTGATATGAGCATCGATCTTGGGCGTGCGGCGTGCCGCTTCCATAATGATATCCAGCACATTGACAGAGGCCGCCAGATCGGACGGCGGCTTCGGCATCTTGGTAAACTTCATTTTCTTTGGGGGCTCCAGGATCACCGAAGAGCAAATCTCGAGGACTTGTAGGCGAACGTAATTTTCGACTTCAGCTGTCTCGATGATTTGCAGTTCAGCGAGAACTTCCCCGAGGCGACGGCCCTTTCGGGCGAAGATGGTTGCGTCGTTCAAGTGTTGCTCGGTGATGTGGCCGTGCCGAACCATCACTTCCCCGAGTCGCTCAGCCTTGCTCGACGAACGGGCACCCACGATCTCCCCATTCGAGAAGACCATCCGCCGGGCTATTTCGACACTCTGACAGGTCAGGACGCCACTCTGCTTCTCGCGTCCGAACTTACGAAGTGTCTGAATGACCTGCTTATTCAAGAAAGAGCCTTCGTCGTTTTCGACATCCGCTGGCTGTTACTGCGCCCGAATCGGTTTTGGGAGCCGGTGGAGCAACACGAACAAGGACGCACGGACCCTCACTCCATAACGGACGGACCTACACCGCCTCCTACTATATGCACGACTCGTTCCATCGGTCCGCCGACGGAACCACCCTAACGTGAATCCGTTTAGTTCTTTAAGTTTAGTCGATCGTGACACTTGAGGCCATTCCATTTTCTGGGGGTTGAGCGGATCGCCTCTCCGACTCCTCTCCGAGAGGATGGCCCACCTCCGTGTGTGGGGTTCTGGACGCACATCGTGGGAAACATCCCTCGCCGGCGATTTGAGCAAATCACGGGGTTTTAGGCGGAGGAATAATCTATTTCAACGATTTCCGGGATTTGGGGGAGTCTAGACTTTCCCATCGCCGTCTTCGGAAAGCTCGGATCGGATCCAAGCCCGCGCCCGCATCCAGTTGCGTTGGGCTGTACGAACGGAGACACCGAGAGCCTGGGCGGTCTCTTCTTCACTCAGACCGGCGAAGAAGCGGCATTCGACGGTTCGTGCTAGACGTTCGTCACGCTCGCGTAGCTTCTCGAGGACTCGATCCAGATCGAGCAGGTACTCCGCCTGATCGCGCGTTCCGATCTGCTGTTCATCGAGGGTGACCGGTGCTTTGCCGCCACCGCGCTTGTCGGCCATACGGGCCCGCGCCCGGCTGATGATGATCTGCCGCATAGCACAGGCGGCGACGGCCAGAAAGTGCCCGCGATCTTCGAGCCGCAGTCCCTTCTGGCCCGCCAACTTGAGATAGGCTTCATGAACGAGGCCCGTTGTGTCGAGGGTCTGGCCGCGGTCGTTTCTTCTCAGATGCCGTCGGGCGATGCGGCGGAGCTCGTCGTAGACCATAGGGACCAGTTGGTCGAAAGCGCCGCGGTCTCCGTCGGCGTAGGCTACCAGTAGCTCCGTAATCTCGGCCATTGAATGGATCCGAATTGCCTGTTGGGGTGGCGTTTTCGTACGCTCGGGCAGCATAGTTCGCCTACCATCGAATTGCAACCTTTGCAGAGAATCTCGACCGGCCGGAGGCACTTCTCCTGGCGGTTTTTCCTCCGGATTGCGTATAGAACTAGTGAACGGCTAGAGTTTAGTTCGCACGAATCCATGTAAACAAAGCAAATTAAGGAGATATTAAGAAGTTTGCTGGTATGAGGTTGAGATGTACACTACGGAGACTTGTCCGGTAGTCGGAACGGGAGAACCTCGAGTGAGCCAAGGACGCATTTACGTCGTTGACGACAATCGATTCAGCGCCGATCTGCTCGAAGAACTTCTCCTTCGTCATGGCTACGAAGTGTTGAAGGCAGCGGGCGGCAAAGAAGCTATTGCTGAGATTCCCGATGCTCAGCCCGATCTGGTGCTCGCCGACATCAACCTCCCGGATATCGATGGGCTGAAGCTGGTCTCCGAGCTCAAAGGCGATGAGCGGACTCGGGACATTCCCGTCATCTTCATGAGCGCTCTCGATGATATCGAGACCAAAGTCAAGGGATTCAAGCACGGCGACGATCACATCACCAAGCCCTTCGAAGCACGAGAAGTCCTTGCTCGGATCGAGCGGCAGGTAACCGTTTCTCGGGTTCGGGCCGCTCTTAGAGAGTCGGAAGCGAAGTTTCGCTCCGTCATGGAGTCGGCTATTGATGCCATCATTTCTTCCGATGCCTCCGGTGCCATTCTTTCCTGGAACCGAGCTGCCGCTGCGCTGTTCGGCCACAGCGCTGAGGAGGCTCTCGGTCAGCCGCTCGAGATCATCATTCCCGAGCGGTTTCGCGACGCCCACCGCACGGGTCTCTCGAGAGTCGCGGGGGGCGGGGAGAGCCGAGTCATCGGTTCTACCGTGGAGCTTGCGGCGATTCGCAAGGGCGGTGAAGAGTTTCCTATCGAGCTGTCCCTGGCAACGTGGATGCTGGAAGACACGCGATACTTTACGGGAATCATCCGTGATATCAGCGAAAGGAAGCAAGCGGAGCAGAAGTTTCGTTCCGTGACCGAGTCGGCCATCGACGCCATCATTTCCGCCGACTGCGTCGGGCGGATCGTGAGCTGGAACTCGGCTGCCACCGAGATTCTTGGGTTTCACCGCCGAGGAGGCCGTGGGCCAGCGCCTGCGACTCATCATACCGGAGCGGTTTCACCAAGCCCATCGGGATGGCATGAGGCGGGTGACCGGGGGAGGAGAGAGTCGCGCCATAGGCCGAACCGTTGAGCTCAACGCTCGAACCAAAGGCGGAAAAGAGATCCCCATCGAGTTGTCTTTGTCCACCTGGTTGGTTCATCAAGAGCGTTACTACACGGGGATCATACGCGATATCAGCGAGCGCAAGCAGGCGGAGGAACAGCTCAAAGATTACGCCGAAGAATTGTCGCGCCAGCATGAAGAGCTCAAGCTGACGCAAAGTCAGCTCGTGGAGTCGGAAAAACAAGCGATGCTCGGTCGGCTCGTAGCTGGAATCCTGCACGAGGTCAACACCCCTCTTGGCTCCATGCGCTCGGCGGCCGATACGATGGGACTTGTGTTGCAGAGTTGTCGGGATCTCATCCAGGAAAAAATGGATACCGAGACAGCTCCCGTTCGAAAAACGCTTCGTCGTCTCGACTCCGGCGACGATCTGTTAGGCGTTTTGGACCGGAGCACAAGGCGCATCGAAGAGCTGGTCCAGGGCTTGGGTGGATTTATCGGGATCGAAGGCTCAGAGCGCAGCGCGGTGGACCTGCGACGGAGCCTAGAGAGCGCCTTGATGCTTCTGGGACCTCGAATCGGTGGTCGGATCGAAATAAACAAACAGTTTCCCGATGAGCCCATGCACGTTTGTGGCGACCCGGCTCGACTCAATCAAACCTTTCTGAACCTGCTACAAAACGCCGTCGATGCTATCGAGGACCGGGGAGCGGTAAACATTTCGTTGAAGAGAGACTCCGCCTATATCGAGGTCCTCATCTGCGATACGGGCGGTGGAATGAATCCCGAGCAATGCGCTCGAGCCTTCGATCTCGGCTTCACCAAGAAAGACGGCCGGGTTCGAATGCGGATGGGCTTGGCCACCTGCAAGCGCGCCGTCGAAGAGGCCGGTGGGAGTCTCGAGGTCGAAAGTCGGTTGGGAGAGGGATCCCAGATGCGGGTGTTGCTACCGGCTGCTCGGACCTGACAACGCTTTTATGCTACTCCTGCCTCAGGGCAATCCGGATACCGGGAAAATGCTCTAGAGGCATCGATGAAATCTTGCCGAAAAGCGTCGAACATGTCGCCCGTCCTTTATGTTTCACGGGTCGAGCAAACTCCGCCGACAGATAAAGGACGGGCGAACGTCAGGATGTGTTGCGAGATCGATTTAATTGTCGTGGGCTTCTTTCGGATCATTTCCTCCGTAATGTATCCTTCTTGGAGTCCGTACTCGACCCATTGCGCATGCTCTTCATTAACTTTAGCCCGCAAATCGGGATCCATCAACAAGCGTAAGGCCACCACCGCCCCGATCTATGAGGTCTGTACCAAGCCCTCGTGGCCCTCCGGACTGATGGTGATGGCGGCATTTTCCTTGGAGTGACCGGAGACTTCCGGGATGTTGGCCACCGCCGGTTGAATGTGAACACCGGGAACATTCGCCCCGCCGAAACCCGCCTCGTCCCAACCGGTGGGATCATCGAGCTCTTCCGATAGCGCCTCTTTGTCTCCATATTCGTTGACGTATTGCCAGGCGAGAGCTTGCATCCAGCCACTTTCCGCTCCATTCAGTAGAGTTCCATAATGCTTGATCTCGACTTCCGTGAAAGTCGCCATGGCGGCCGCCTTTGCGATGGTGTCCACCTGGTCCGATTTTTCCTGGAGGGCTTTGATGCCGGTTCGATCGGCGTTTCGGATCCAGTGATCCACTTCGACGTAAGGGTTGATGACGTTGGGAGCGTTGCCCACCTGGGTGATGGTTCCCATGAAACGGAAAGTCGGTTCCGAGTGCTCGCGCAACATATCGACGGCGGTGAAAAAGAGCCTTGCCGCGTCCAAGGCATCTCTCCCGTGCCACGGGCGGGCTCCGTGAGCGGGCGCTCCACGGAATTCGAAGGAGGCGGCCTCGATGAGCATGCAACAGTTGCCGATACCGGCTCTTTTTCTCTGAGACATCATGGGGTGTGCCGTGGCTCCTTATGACGAAATCCACATCATCGAAGACCCCGGCCATCACCATGGCGGCTTTGACGGGAGGAGGAAATTCCTCCGCCGGCGTGTGCACGACCCATACGCTACCGGTCAAATTGTTCTTTTCCATCACGCGGCCGAGTGCCACGGCCGAGCCTAGACCCGCAGGTCCTTGCTGGTTGTGCTGACAACCGTGAAAGGGTCCTTCTTCCGCCCGCAGCGCATCCGTTTCAATGACGAAAGCAATGACGGGGTGCTCCGTCTTGCCTTTGTATTTGGCCACAAAGGCCGTCGGCAGGCCGTCGACTCCCACTCTTTCTTTGAGGTTCTTTTTGAAGTTCTCGTCCAGACCTTCGACGCCGAAAACCACTTCGAATCCTTGTTTTTCCAACTCGGTTCCGATCGTTTCCGAGGCATTGAACTCCTCGTGTCCCGCTTCCGGATGGTGGTACATCCAGTCGTTCATCTCGATGATTCGGCTTGCGATAGCATCGACTTCCACTTCGACGGCCTTCTTCAGCTTTGTCACCTGGGCCGATTCTCCGGGAAGCTCACTGATGGGGATGACTTCCGGTGGTTTGTCTGCAGATTGAGCCGTTAGGGGTACAACTAAAGCGAGTAGGGTCAGCACAACTTTGAATCGTTTCCTCATATGTCCCTCCTTGATCCTTCTTAAAGGAATGGTGGCCTACTTGAATCGAATCGGTTTGTTCGGATAGTGAGCCTTCATGGCTTCGCGGTACTTTGCCATCTCCTCGGCGTTCATGCCAACGGGGGGTTTCTTGTCGGGTGGAAGGAGTGATTTGTAGGTCGAGCCGGCGACCTCCCGGCTGAAGGTCTCCTTCGCCTTTGGAAGCAGCTCGGGGATAGTGAGCAAATCGATCACGGACCCGGCCATGACCTTTGCTCCGGCCACCGTTCCTTTGTGCGCGATGGGCGTGGCCTCTGCAATTGCGGCGGCCCAGTGGTGAAAGGGGACACCGGGGACGTTGGCGGGAAACGAAACTCGCCCGTGGGGCACGGTCCAGGTTATGTCTCCCGAATCGTTGGAGCTGGCGCTTTGCGTGGCTTCCCTCAAAGGCGATAGGTCGGTTCGTAGGCCGGTCACCTCGACTTCTGCCGCCTCCTGGATCCGGCGCGCCAAATCTTGGTCTTCTTCCGTCCATTGGGGCATTCCGACGAGCTCGATGTTCGATTGCACGATTTCGGCCATGGTCACGTTGTCCCGCGTGGGCCAGCAGGCGGAAAGGACATTCTCTTTCCAAGTCGTTCCGGTCATGATAGCGGCGCCCTCGGCGACATTTTTGGCTCTGTCGTACAAGTCCCTGGCACCTTCATAGCTGGACTCACGAAAGTAGTACCAGATCTTGGCGTAGTCAGGCACGACGTTGGGCTGGATTCCACCTTCCACGATCACGGAGTGGCTGCGTTGCGTTGGAGGCAGGTGCTCACGGAGGGCATCCCATGCGACGTCCATCAGTTTGACTGCATCGGCGGCGCTCGCGCCGGTCCAAGGCGACGCGGCCGCATGGGCCGTCTTGCCGAAAAATTCGTACTCCACGGACATCACGGCGTACTGTCTCAATCCGTAGCTCGTGGACAAACCGGAACCCACATGTGCATGAAAAGCGGCATCGACGTCCTTCAAGTAGCCGTCGCGAACGAAGTAAGGCCGGCTGACGCCTTGCTCCTCGGCGGGAGCGGAAAACAGTTTGATGGTTCCGGGGAGTTGGTGTTTTTCTATCGCTTCCTTGACGGCGAAGGCGGCTCCAATCCACAAGGCGGCGTTCGTGTTGTGTCCCTCAGCGTGACCCGGTCCTCCCTTCACCATCTCTTGGCGTTCGGTGATACCCGGGAGCTGAGAGCCCATGGGCACCGCGTCGTACTCGACATGAATGGCGATGACCGGCTTTTCCGAGCCATAGGTTGCCATGATGGCCGTTGGGATTCCGGAGATACCCATCTCAACCTCATATCCCATGTCACTCAATACTTGGGCGCAGAGTTTGCTCGTCTCGACTTCCTGCATGCCGAGCTCGGCGAAGCTGAAGATGGCGTCACCCACTTTCGCAATTTCCTCTTGGTTCCGATCAACCGCTGCAAATGCGGTGTCTTTGGGAGTCTGTCCCGTTTGCGCGATCGCGTTGGAAGCGATGACAACCAGTAGGGCAATCGTGGAGAACGACACGACTCGGTTCATAGTGGATAATCCTCCCTCTCCGATTCGGCATGAGCTGGTCGCTGATGTTATCGTAAATGAAAAAATCTTAGAAGCGGAACAACCGGGTGATTTTGAATATCAAACTTCGATTCTCGAGCTGAGGCATTCCGCTGAATGTAGTGTCCCTTCCGTCGCTATACACCAAGAAGACGTCGCTTCCAGGCCGGTACTCCCAGCGGAATCGGATGTTGCTGGTGAAAGAGTCGTTGGAAGAGTTGTATTGAACGAGGCCGCTCAAGAAAGCACGAGGAGTAAACATGTAGTCGGCCCGTAGACGAATGAGAGATGTTGTGAACTCTCCCTCGGCCAGGTCGACCCAATTGAAGGATATCATCGGTTCCAGCGCGAACTGTTTCGTCAGCTCGACGCGACCCCAATAGCTGACGGCTCGACGGGTTCCGCTGTAGAAGTCTCCATGCTCGAAGCCGAGCAACCCCGATACTCGCCGTTTCGGCCCGAACCAGTACCTATAACCCCAATCCCCGAAGCTATAGCCTCCGATGGGAAGGAAAATGTAGTCGGATATCTCGAACTCCTCATCCAAGAACTCGTAGTTATTCCTGTAGTTGATGATAAGTCGATCCCCGCTATTGAACTGAGTCTGGAAATTGAAATTCCCGATTCGGGTCTCGAGCAGTCCATCGAGGTTGGTGATGTGATCGAAGCTTCCCTCGAAAAAAAACTGGCGAATCGCCTGAATCGACCGAGCGCGCGGACTGAAGGTGAATTTTCCGTAGTTTTTCCGCATGTCCTCGCGACGCAAGTAGCCCACCTCGGGATTGAAATTCTCCCCGACCGCCAAGTGTTGAAGATCGACCGCGAAAAGGTCGTTTCCCCACCTGAAGTTCGCCATGTAGCTCTCGTCGTTGTCCTCGAGATCGGGGGTTGAGGTTTTAGCCCAATAGGTGTTGATGTGTAAGTTTTCAAGGAATGAAAAATTAGCGTCGACACCGAAAGTCGAGCTCGAGCCAACCGCCTCGAGTGCGTCCGATCGGTAGGTCCCTATGAAACCCACGTTGCTTCGGCGGAAAAGGTCACGTTTCACACGGGCGATCCCGAAGTTGGTCGTCGGGATCTCCCCGTCGATCACGTCGCCCGCTTGCATGGCAAGGGCTCCGATGGTGAAGGCGCCTGACCGGCCCGTCAAGCGACCTCCGGCATTGATGGGAACCGAGTAGTCGTCCTGAAATCCGATGCGACGACTGTAGAACAGGATCGGCATGTCCGACTGTTCCCCGAAGAAGTCCCGAGACTCACGGCCACCGAAGTTGAAGATACCCTGACCTTCGAGAAAGAATTCGCGCTTTTCTGGAAAGAAGAGGCTGAAACGGGTGAGATTCACCTGTTGTTCGTCAATCTCGACCTGAGCGAAATCCGTGTTGTAAGTAAAATCGAAAGTCATTCCGCGCGTGACGCCGTATTTGACGTCGAAGCCGACATCGCCGTCGAATTCGTCCGTATAGGGTTCATCGGCGGTGAGATCGGTTCGGAGTCCGGCGGCGCCGTACGGCTTCAACTCGAGATTCAACGAGCGCGCCGGTGGCTCGATGCCCACGACGGTCGCGGCAAAGCTGAGTTTGATGATCCCGTTTCGGCGATACGCGACCGGTATGGGAGCCAAGTGGCTCTTTTCGTTCTTCCATCGCACCAATCGCCGGAAATTGATCCCCCAAACCTGTGAGGCTCCGGGTTTATAGCGGAGCGACTTGAAGGGAAACGCCATTTCTACCGTCCACCCTCGAGGAAAGCGGCCGGTTTTGACTTGCCAGACCGTGTTCCAGTCGCTATTGACGTTGCGTTCGTCCGTGACCTGGGCGTCGTAGAGTCCGCCCAGCGGATTTGTATAAAAGAGGAATCCGTTTCGACGGTCGTAGAAGGTGTCGAAGATGACGGCGAAATTCTCGTTCATATAAAGGTTGAAGTTATCCCGCCGCATCTCGTTCGCCACCATCTGCTCGGGGTGGCTGTCCCAGCATCGCGCGGAGACGTAGACGTTATCCTCGTCAAAAAAGAGCCAAACTTCGGTCTCTTCCGTTGCCGGTTCGCCTGCGCGGGGCTCTTGCTGGATGAAACCGCTCATGGAGGGGACTGCGCGGTAAACGTTCTCCTCGAGCTTTCCATCGACCTGCAGTGATTCCGAGAGCCGGACCGCCCTTACCGTGACCTGTCCCGCCGCGTCACGGGCAATCACATCCGGCAGCTCAGGCGCCCCTACAACTCGCGTACTGGTAGTCCCTTCCGAGTCCCCGAGGGGGGGCGCCCCTACAATCCGCGAACTGGTAGTCCCTTCCGAGTCCTCGAGGGGGGGCGCCCCTACAATCCGCGAACTGGTAGTCCGTTCCGAGTCCTCGGGGAGGGACGCCTCGTCACCTCCGCTTTCCGAAACGAGAGAAACGGGCGGTCCAGGTCGGACTTCTTCTTTCGGGACATCAGGCCTCGCACCAGCAATGAGACCGTTCGGCGACCCGTCGCCGTTCCGACGCGCCGTGGCCTCGAGATTGACGAGGGAGCTGGGTACAGAAAGAAGCTTGCCTCGACGAGTCCTTAGTACGACCAGCTGCCCCTTGACGGAGTAGCAATCCACACGGACCTGAGAACCGTCCTGAAAAACGAGCACGCCTGGAGAGGATGTGCATGGGCCCGTATTGGCGCCGGCCGGAGCCGGTACGATAAAGACCAACATCAAGAGGCTGAATATTGACCAGATTTTGTCCTGCATGGATTCAGAAATCGGGTTCTTCGAACATCAGAAATTGGTGCAACGGGCCCGGTCCCCAGGGGGGATAAGCGGTTCAGTATAAAGGCAAAAGCTTCATGAGTCACCCGTATGGGCCGACCACCTCCACACCCGAGTCGCGATATGAGAAGATGGCCTCTACTTTTCCGACCTACGCTGGTGTTTCAGAGGAGGAGAGCCGATGCTAGTAAAAAGATTACTCCTGGCTGCATTTGCGATCGTTTGCACTACGGGGCTGGTAACGAGCGCACCACGACAGGACTCGACGGCCAACAGAGGACCCATTCCACAGCGCACCATGGCGTTGGTGAACGCCAATGTGGTCGATGTTCGGACTGGGGACATCCGGCCGAACGCGACCGTGATCCTGCAAGAAGGGAAGATCGCGTCCATCGGAACCGATCCGGTACCGGCGGGCGCGGAAACCATCGATCTCGAGGGCCGGTATCTGTTGCCGGGGTTGATCGATGCTCATACCCACCTCGCCGGCCTGAGCGACGCGCAACGTGCTCTCGAATCAGGCGTGACCACGGTTCGAACTGCCGGTGTGCCTTCCTTCCAGGACGTATCTATGCGAGAGCTGGTCCGAGAGGGCTATGTAGTCGGCCCCGACGTTGTTGCCTCGGGAGTCTTCGTGACTCCGAATCTTGGGGAGTCGGTTCTGGCCGATACGAAACTGTCGAGGCTCCACACCGGAGTAAATACACCTGAGGAGATTCGTTATCTCGTTCGCCTCAACTTGGCCCACGGTGTCGATTGCATCAAGACACGCTCGACCGAGCCCGCCGGCAACCCGGCGACCGATCCCCGGAAGCAGGTGTACACCGAGTCACAGCTCCGGATCATCGTAGAGGAGGCGTCTGCCAAAGGAATTCCCGTTCAATGCCACGCCCATGGAGAAGAAGGGGCGATGGCGGCGGTCAAGGCCGGCGTATCGAGCATCGAGCACGGTACGTACCTGTCCGAGGCCGCCCTCGAGCTGATGAAGGAAAAAGGAACCTTCCTCGTGCCGACTTACTCGACGGTTCTCGATTTGGCCGAACCGGGAGGTGATTATGACCGATCACCGCTGCGGAATCGGGGCGCCCACATGCTGGTTCGATTGGAGACCACCGTTCGGCGAGCCCATGAGCTTGGTATCAAGATAGCGACGGGGGCGGACACCTACTATGGGCCGGGAAGCTTGACCCGGGTCTCTCACGAAATTATCAACCTCACCAAACTAGGTCTGTCGCCGATAGAGGCGATTCAGTCAGCCACGATCGTCGGTGCTGAGCTCCTGCGGTTGGATGATGAGACGGGGGCCATTGAAGTGGGATTGGAAGCCGATCTCATCGCCATTGAAGGAAACCCGCTCGAAGATGTCCGTGTCATTCAGGATGTTTTGGTTGTCATCAATAATGGGCGTGTCGGGATGAATCGGTTACCGTTCAAGAGAGATGATGGGCCGACGGAATAGGGTTGTTCTGTCGTCGCCAGGAGTGACTCAGCGTAGAAGGGAGCGTCGATGGATTCTCTCACCCGATTCGTAGACAAAACGGTGGCGATATGGGCCTCCGTCATCGGCACGGTATCACTATTAGGCTTCGCCGTCTTTCTGTTCATGGGTCCGATCGGCATCGTCGATCTCGGTCTGGGAGATTTCACCTTACTCGCGTTTGACGGAGTGCTATGCCTGGGCTTTTTTCTTCAGCACAGCGGCATGATAAGAAAATCCTTTCGCAACAAGCTCGGGAGCTTTTTGCCGGATCACTACCACGGAGCGTTCTACACTTTGGCGTCGGGGATCGTTATCTTGGCTCTGCTCGTGCTTTGGCAGCCTTCCCCTCAGCTCGTGATAAGCCTCGAAGGTGGTTTGCGCCTATTGGCACGCTTCGTGTTTTTCGCCGCCCTCGTCGGATTCGTCTGGGGCATTCGGTCTCTCCGGTCTTTCGACGGGTTTGGTTTGAAACCAATCCGGGCCCGACTTCGCGGTTCGGAGGTGCGAGATATTCCACTTGCCATTCGTGGACCCTACGCTCTGGTTCGTCACCCGCTCTATTCCTTTGTGCTGTTGCTCATCTGGTCGTGTCCGGACCTGACTGTGGATCGTATAATGTTCAATGTTTTGATGACCGGCTGGATCGTCGTGGGGACCTATCTCGAGGAACGTGATCTCGTCGATGAATTTGGTGACGACTACAAGGAGTACCAGCGGAGGGTTCCTATGTTGGTTCCCTGGAGTTGATATTTGGAGCGTGTAACAAAATGACGACCATTTCCGAGGAGATCGTCGAGGCAACCTGGCAGGAGGTTGCCTCGATGGAGCCCCACGATGCGCAGCGTGCAATGCACGAGGTGGCGAAGAAGCAGCCGGCCCTTCTCACCTATGTCATGGCAACGACAGCCGAATCCCGCGAAGAGGTTCAGGAACTGGGTATCTACCTCTACTACGTCATCTTCAGGATGTTCGAGGTGGGTGCCGAGAAAACTCTTCAAGAAGTTCCCATCGAGGCCGTTGAACGTCACGCCGACCGAAACGATTCCCTGCTCGAGCGCCTCGAAGTCGCTCACGATTGTTTCTTTATGCGAGTGTCGGAAGTAGAGACGAGCCGTCAGCCCTTTATATACACCTATCTCGTCGAGGCGCTGTTCGAAGAGGAGGAGGACGAGTCCGTCGATCTCGCGGAAGAGGATTCGGGATTGCTTTTCCTCACCTTGAAGACGGTCGTCGATGCCCTTGATGAGGCCATGAGCTCGTAGCGAGCGTTGCCGACATCCAAGCTGATGCGGGTCAGCGTGGACGAGCTCCTGACCGGCGTCAGTCCCAGCAAGAAAACCTTCTCGATTTCAAATCGACGATTCCTCCGACGACTCCAGCAGATCGAAAAATTACCGAAGAGACAAGCAGGCTCTTCTGAAGACCATTGACGCCTTCCTATCGAAAGTCTCCTAGTCATCATCGTTCCCATGCGATCCCTGCGATCTTTTTCGTACGCGCGGAACTCGCTCGGCAGATAGCTTGTGCTCCTCTCCGTCAGGTTCACGTGGGTACAACCTAAAAAGGAGCGTCTCCGTGCTCGCGCTCCGGCCGGCCGACGAGATGTGATAGTTACGCGTCGGCCGTCCTCCGGCAGCTGCGCGCGGAGCCGGGCATCAAGAACGGCCTCGGTCACGAGGATTGCATTCAAAAAAGGAATGATATCGGCAATCCTCGTGCCTCTCGGCTCCCTGATTACGTGTTTTCCAAAAGGAGGAAGCTCAGTCCCGGAAGCTTGTACCGAGCTTCCAGTCCGCGGAGCCTCGTCATGGAGAGCCGCAATTAAATGAGATTAGTCACCCCCGCCCACCCATACAATCACCGGCTGTGTGCTTTCAATGTTTTTGCTCGCACCCGCCCCAAGCTCCGGAGGAAGTCAGTCTCGCTTCGCGACCCGCCAAGGCTTCGTCGCGTCGCAAGTTACGCGCCCATGGCTCTCGTTGAAAAAAGTTGAAGCCATGGTCACGTAACTTGGCAGCGCGATCCGTAAGTTACCTTACCACCTTCCTACCAACTCCCTCCTAGGGGATGTCCCTGCCACTGTTGAAAATGGACGATAGCAGCGGCACCAGTGAATACTCCTACGCAACATTGGCAACACTGTCAAGAGAATTCTCTTTGCTTTTAAGTGCACGAACTAGATCGTTCATATACCGATAGCCTTTAATTCGACGGAATCTGTTCTCCGCAGTGACGACTCCTAGAGCAGTCCATCGACGAATCATGGAAGGCCCCCTCCACCTCTTTACGTTTCTCGAGACTCTCCGGATGGTACCGTTGAGATTCTCGATGGAATTCGTCGTGGCCAGAGATTTCTGAAGTGATTCGTGTAAGCCGAGCTTGATTACCGTGAGGGTTTCTTCCATCCCTTCACGGAGACTGCCGGCAGCTTCATCGTAGCCATTTCGTTCGAGCCACGATACCAGAGCCTGAAGACGCTTTCGTGCCTTGTCGGCACTTTTGCTCCGGTAGGCTTCCTTCATTGTCTGGCGCACGTAGGCGCAACGTTTCAAGGGAAGGTGCGCCTGGACATTGCGGAGCTTGTGGAGCTGGCACCTTTGGATGATTGCCAGGTCTCCGAAAACGTCATCGAGCGCTTTGCGAATTCCTTTGCCTCCATCTACCACACACAGAATCTGCCCATCGACGCGCAGCCCTCGGTCGAGAAGGTCGTGCAACATCGCCGTGCACAACCGAGAGTTCTCCGTCGAGCCCAGCCACAAACCCAGGGGGACCTTCTTTCCATCTATTGTAATTCCTAGACTTACGACGACGGTGTGGCCGGCAACCTCAAGGCCATCCACCATCAGGACGGCAAGCTCGAGCTCCTCCAGGCGACGGGACAAGTATTCCATGAGCTTGGCGCTCGTCTGCGTCACTAGGTGACGGCTCGCCGCACTCTTGCTCGTACCTCGAGACTTCAACTTTGACACCGGTTTGTCCAGACTTGATTCGTAACCTCGGGTCGATACACCCACCAAGATTTGATTCACCACTCGTTCACGAAAGAGGGTCTTGCTCTCGGAATGTTTCGAAGTGGGGCAGCAATGATTCCTCGCCCGACTTCGAACGTACTCGAGGTCGGCTCAATTGGATTCGACGTCCTCCAAAGCTCAGCTCCCCGTTCGTCCTGCCCCAGTGGTAATGGGTCCTGTCTTTTCGATGCTTTCCTTTGGGTCCAGCAATCTCCTCCGCGTCCTCTCTCAGAACATTCTGAAGTGACTCCAACCCTTTCTCGTACACCCATTCCGTCAGACCTTGCTTCGTGGCCGCGATACCGGCGACCATGGGCAGTAGTATCTGACCGACACCACCCACCACTCCCTTCGACAGCTCTTCGGTTTGCTTTTTTCCTTGCTTTCCTGTTTTCTTATTCATTAGCGGCTCCTTGCCGTCCCGGGGACGGCCGTTTGATTTGACCAGCCTTATTCTCAGGCCGGCCAAGGGGCCGCCGCTACTTAAATTTCAACAATCGGTGGGACATCCCCCCCGTACGGTCGGCATAGCCGACCTTTACGTAACAATCATTACGTAAACTTGGGCGGAGATGCGTGGAATCTTTTATTGCGCCGGTAAACGCCCTTCTGCCCCCTCAACGCCCTAATCACGATCTCTCCTTCCCTTGCAGCAAAACGTCGGTGCTACAATCGTGAAAAATCGAACCTGAGAATAGAGTAATGCCAACACTACCACTGTTGAAACCAATAAAAACGTGAATGAATCTCCGCATGTTGTTCTTCTCGGAGCGGAGCAAGCCTTGCTAGCTTCCCTCACGAGATGCCGGAGGAAGAGTCCTTCCACTAATGAACAACCTTGTTGAGTCGTAGCCTTCAAGACATCTTGAATCACAATGCATTGATTACAGAGAACTTCGAAGATGTCTATTCGATTCCTACACTCCTCTTCTCAACATTCATCCTTTCATCGAACTTGAGAAGTAATTCGTGATTATTTCAGCGAGATGTTCTCCCAATAACGTGACGCTTTATGATGAGATAAATATTGTCACTACGTAGCAAAGACATCATCGCAACATTCAACTGGATCCGTTTTTGCCGCTCGCCTATCGCGCAATGCTCATTTAAAAGAGCTTCCTAGTTGTGTTCCTGCATGTTCTTTATTCTCATAAACCGAAATAAATATCTCAATAACTCAATAATAACCCGTTTCCTCCTCAAACTCTTTTCCCAAAAAAAACTACCCGTACCCTTTTATCGAATATAAAGCTAATTTCCTTAACTCCTATATACCATTCATACACGCACCGAATCTATTAAAGCGATAATCTTTAAAACTTCAATCCTTAAAACTTCACAAATCAGCATCTAACACCCAGAAAGAGAAGAACTAAAGCCAGCTAACAATTTTTTTTAAATCACGATTATCCATATACTTCCATTTACTCATTACTCATTCCAAAAACTATTTTTCACCTACCGTATCATCCCGTCCTAAAAATCCCCTCCCAAGATTACCAACTAAAGAGCTACAAACTTTTCCCACTCATTCCAAGAAACAGATACCAAAACGCACGCTCCGTTTACTTTAAATAGCGACTCACGAACTTAATTAAAAAAACAAACCTGATCCCGCGAGCACGCGAGCCCCTGCGCAAACATCAAGACCGCAACTCATTACGAACTTCACAGCCCGAACCCCTCCTTCTGACCCCCTTTACACACTTCCGGCTCATTCGAAAAACTTTCAAACATCTCGCCCGACCCAAGTTCCCCGAGTGAACGAAAAGCGAGCGAGTGGGCTTGTACGTAACCATCGCTTACGTAAAGGTCACCGTCCTCGGTGACCCGGAGGAGAAAGCCGTCCAGGCAAGGTCCGATAAGGTGCGCAGCTTATCGGATGGCGATGCACAGTTATATGACCGGCGCTCATTCCATACACACTCCCCGAGCGACGGGCAGATAACTTGCCCGCCACGCGAAGCGCCTTGCCCGGTCCCGAAGGGAGGACGGCTTTCTCCGGAGCTTGGGGCGGGCGGTAGTCAAACATTAAAAACATCGCCGGTCGTCTAAGGGCGGGCCGGGGTTACTGAGCGCTTTTAACTGCGCATCCAAATGCCGAGGCTCCGAGGACTGAAAGCTCGTTACAAAGCTTTCGGGACTCGGAGCCGCCTCCTTTTTCCGCGACAAACCGGAGGGCACGGGGCTTGCCTGCTCACTTCTTTTCTCATCAGCAGATCTGCAAGCCCCGTGCCCGGAGGTAGTCCGCGCGTAAACCTTAATGATGCTCGGCTCCGCGCGACGTTGCGGAGGACGACGGGCCATCAACGCTCCACTTCGCCCGTCGGCCGGAGCCGGAGCGGGGAGACGCTCCGCTTTCTGATCAGCGTTTAACAAGAAGCGTTGCACTTCCAATCAGTAACAATCTGAAGCAACAACTCCATCTCGCCAGCACAAATATACCGCTTTCTACTCAAGGTCACTTTACACTTATTACTTCGCATCAAAATGAACGAAATTGAAAAGGATTCGGCTTCACCATATATTGGTCTCCTGGTACGAAAAGCCGAAGTTCTCGTCGAATTTCCACTGCGCTACCGCTTGCTCTGCAGATTCATGCAGGAGCGGGTTTCCACTTACTGCGCACAGCAGACACCACGCCCTCTCGATTCACGATCGATATACACTACTACTTTCCTCAATGCTTGCTGAGTGCCTCCGTCTATAGATAGCGGAGCACTCGTTCCTTGACGCCCTACCGATAAAGCCGCTATTCGCAACCCACTGTCTTCTGGTCCTTGTTCCCATTTACATGTATCCGTTCTTGTATTCTTTCCACCTCCGAGCCAAGAACCTGACCTTCAGCTGGTATCTTCCTCAGAGCTCCTCACCCTCGACACGAGGAGCTTTTGACTGACAGCACACCACTGCAAGAAGCGAGGAACACGCCAAAGAGCGCATCATTTCTTCTTGAGCTCATGCTTTGGTTTATCCTCCTTTGGCATTTCTCTATGACAGTGTGTCTCGTTGAAAGAAACCTGGTAATCGGAGCCACTTCGTTCGGGAAGACCATGCAATCGTCTCATCTCGTTCTCAATCTCGATTGCAGAATCGCCCCCGCACGTATTTCTACTCTGCTCACCGGCCTCTGACGTGCTTACGTTTCGCCTAATAGCTCGTGTGCAGCGAGGATATATTGGGTTGCTCAACAGGGACTTCAGCACCAGATACCGTGAGTCCCATGACTCCTAACTTTTCTCGTCCTTCTGGGATCAAGATGTTATCTCTAAGTCAACGTTCCATCTGTGCAAGATCCATCCGAAGACATATCAAATCGTCTCATCTTCGGCTGTCGCTATGCGTGAAAGAACGATGCAATACGCCTGATAATCACGCGTCGTGCGCCTTCTCCTCCTCTTCAATCATATAATTGATGTCCATGTCCTTCCTTGTGATCCGGTCATGCAGGTAACGGTATCCTGGTGAAGCATCCTCAAGATCGATCGCGTCAGCATCTAGCAATCTTACCTTGTGCGCGTCCTCACCCCGTCCTGTAGCGAAGGTTCCTCTGTTCTCTGACTGTAAGATTAGGTGTGATCGTAAAAAAAGCCTTGTGACGCTCTGTCGCATCTCGTTCGCTAGAAGACCTCATTCCCACTCGGATCTACAAATAGCAGGGGGTTATTGAAGTGTACACGTAACGATGCAGACTCGGCGTGTTACCATCACCAAGCAAACTGTCCTGGCTTAAGAACCACCCTTCCAATATCATAGAACCTGCTCTTTGCGTAAATCAGCCCGTTTCTTCATCCCTCTCATGTCCCGTAAACGTGAACTTGTTCGCGCTGTACCGATACGATCCCGCTCATTCCCCCACGCATCATAGAGAATGCTTTGTCGTGTACTCCCACCCCGGTCGGTCAAACTGACCGTGGAGCGAAGAACATCTAAGTGGAAGAAACTGCGACCTTCGACCTGGTTGTTCAAACTAACCAGCTGGTCCAACCCATAGTCGTACTTCGAAACCGTCACGTTGGTATCACCCGCTTCGGTAATAACCGAAAGCTGGTCATACGTATAGTGAACCCGACCGTCATCCCCAATCTTCAGAATCCGCCGACCGTCATAGTCGTACCCGTAGCGGCCGAGAACCGAGGCACCCTGCAGCACCTCCCCGAGCTGATCCCGAATGTCATACTTGAAAGTGGTCGTAACGCTATCTTTGGTCTTCGAGAGCGTATTCCCATTCGCATCGTACGAGTACGCCACGTTCTGTGCGGCGTCGAGGTTGTCCGTAATCGTCTCCAACCGATTGATCTCGTCGTAGTCATAGACGAGATCCTTCAGGACATTCGACGTGGCAACCTCTACCTCCTGCTCCGTTAACCGATTCCCCGCCAGGTCATACGTGTACGTCGTCGTCTTAGCGTTGGCGGTTCCGTCCTCATACGTGACTGTCTCCAACCGATTGACGAAGTCGTAAGTGTATGAGGTGGTCTCGGTTCTACCGGCGTTTGTTTCCAACTGATATTGTCTGTTGCCGGATGGGTCTTCGGGAACTGACAGGGGGTCGAAACCGTCAAAAAACACCGATAAAGGGGGGTCCGGCAAGGTGGCGAATAACGAGACGGAGGCCTCCGCGGCAACGAGCCGTTCCGACAGATTCTCGCGAGGAGATCGAATCACGATAATGCGATTTTACCGCTTTTTCGGTCTTCGTTTCTTCTGTCTCGGGTGGGCTTTATCGATGACCTTGCGAAGCTCCGATAGGTTCACTCGGGTGTAGACAGCGGTGGTTCCAATGTGGCTGTGGCCGAGGAGCTCTTGGATGTGCCGGATGTCGGCCCCGCGTTCAAGGAGATGAGTCGCGCAGGCATGGCGAAGACTGTGAGGAGAAAGCTCGAGCCCGACCGCTTTGCCGTGCCCTTTGACAAGGTAGTAAATCGAGCTTTTATGGAGCCGAGTTCCACGATAGGAGATAAAAAGAGCCGGTTCTTTCGAGTCGTGAACGAGCTCGGAAAGGGCTTCCTGTAGGTAGAAACGGATCGCCGCGGCCGCTCGACCCGGCACTGGCACGATACGATCCTTTTTGCCTTTTCCGTTTCTTACCATTAACTGTCGCTCGACAAGATTGAGATCCACCACATCGGTCCGCGCACACTCGCTCAAGCGAATGGCGGTCCCGTAAAGGGTTTCGAGCAACGCTCGGTCCCGAATCCCACTACGTGTCGTTGCCGATGGAGTCCCCATGAGACGCTGGACCTGCCTTTCGCTCAAGAGTGTTCGAGGAAGCCGCGTTGGTCGCGGCAGAGGAAGGTGCTCGGCGGGGTTTCTCAATATCACGTGCCTGCGGTCCAGGAATGCAAAAAAACGCTTCAGATTGCCAAGATGGATGCCGAGGGTCGTGCTAGTGAGCAACGTGCCGTACTGGCTCCTCTGCGTCGAAAGATGCCGTCCGTAGGCGATAAGATGGCTCTCGTTTACTTGTCGGACATCTTCCAGGCCTTGGTCTTTTAAGTAGGTGAGGAAACGCGTCACGGCGTTCCGCGCATGGTCTTGGCTTGATATGGAATAACGTTTGGCGTGAAGCTCCTCGAGGTAACTATGGAGAAGCAACTCCGGTGGGTCGGGCTTATCGAGATCTCGGGTGAGCACGATCGATCACCTTCTTGAGATCCGTGATCTCGACCCGGGTGTAGCGTTCGGTCGTAGAGAGTCGAGCGTGACCTAGAAGCACTTGGATATGGCGGATGTCGGCGCCACCGCGGAGAAGATGCGTGGCCGCCGAATGACGAAAGCTGTGGCACGTCGCGTGAGTCTTCACCCGGGCTTTTGTTGCGTAGCGCTTTACGATGCGGTTCAACACCGCCCTCTGCATCCATCCGCCTTTGTCCGCGATGAACAGATACCGTACCTTCCGCCGGCGTCGGAGCAGCTCCGGCCGCCCGTATGTGAGATACGTTCCAATGGCTTTGGCCGCGGCCCGCGTCAAAGGAATCACACGGTCTTTTTTCCCTTTCCCCAAGACCACTCTCAAGGTCCGTTCTTCGGTGTCGATATCGTAGGGCGTGAGATTCGCGAGCTCGGTGCAGCGGAGCCCGGTCGCGTAGAAGGTCTCGAGGATAGCTCGGTCTCTTAACCCATTCGGTGTGTTGTCAGAAGGCCGCACGAAGGATTCGCAATACTTCTTGTGGTTTCAGCACACTTCGAGGAAGTCTTTTCTCCATCCGAGGGAAGTTCCAAGGATGCCGAGGGGTCATGAAGGAGATACCCTCGCCGGTAAAGGAAACGAAAAAAGCTCCTCACCGCCGTCAGACAACGAAGCTGCGTGGGAATCGAATAAGGTTTTCCGTCCTTTTTGACCCGAACGAGCAAATCGCCTTGATAGGTGGCCAGCGTGGCCGTGTTAACGGCGCTCAGGGCGACGCCACGTTCGTGGAGCCAGTTGAGAAACCGCCGCACCAATCGCAGATAATCGGGCACGGTCCGCTCCGAGTATCGGAGGTGAAGCTCGTCCTCATAGAGCTTAAACAGTCGTCTCATCTTCGCTGACATAGTGGCTTGCTGGTTTCCGTGGCGAAGTGGCGAAGTTGGACTCATCTCCTTTGCCTCCAGTCTTTTAAACATCGCCAACCCTTGTGGCGAAGTTTGGCGAAGTGGCGAAGTTTCTGATCATTTTCGAAGCTGTGCTCGGAGCTCTTCCGGCGTGAGAAGACCTAGAACGCAGCTCTTCGCCCGGTCCGCGGCCGGTGAGACGGTAACGGGTGGCCTTGCCCTGACCTCCGATTCCGCTTCCAGGTAGTCAAGCTCCACGAGCTCGTTCGAGCCACCGCCGAACGGTCGAATCCGGTAGCTGGAGTGTCTGACGGATATCTCGCCGGCAAACGACTCCTCCGTCCTCCTGAGCGAAGCTTCCTGATGTGTTCGTAGGTTTTCCAACCGAGAGGCTTTGAGATCAGAAAGCGTGTCCGTCAAAACGCTCTTGCGCGAGACGATAGGCCACTTCGTAATCCTCCACGGTGGCGACGATGGCCCCGCTTTTCTTCACGCGCTGATACTGGTGGAGGAAGGCCGAAACTTCGATGAGATTCAAGAACCGAGCATCATCTCGCCGCGTTCTCATCCAACTCGAAGGAAAGCTCAGTTGAGTGGCAAAAGAGATCACGACCGGAAGAGGCTCCAAGAGTCTTTGAACGTTCCAGTGCCGCTTGACGATGGATTCCGCTTCACGTCGCAGCCCGAGGCCCGCCTCGGTTCTCATCAAGCGCTGACGTTCGTGGATTTTGCTTGTCTGCTCGACCGATTCATCCATGGTGAGCTCGAAACAACGAGTGGCATTCTCGTGATTGACGGATGAAGCCGTCGTCGCCTCGATGAAAGCCGCCCGGGCTTCTACCGTGAACACCCGGGTCCGCATGTTTCCCGTCTGAGGATCTTTGATGGGTGCGGCGGCAATGAGTTTCTTGCGGCTCTGAAGAACTCGAATCGAGTAGTCCGCTTCCATGGAGCCGTATCTCTCCTCGATGATGACCAGCTTTTTGTCGAGAAAGCCGTCGTCCACGTAATACAAGCTCTGAGGGGTGAGCCGGGTGAGAAGTACGACGTCTTCGGGAGGCGTGAGCCGTTCGATGACTTCCGTGAGACCGCTCTTGCCGGCGCCGCTCTGAGACAGGATGACCGCAGAAAGTGGATCGGCAAGCTTCCTCGAGATCGCGACTAAGTAGAGAAGTCGTTTGTTCACTTCTTCGCCGACGAAGCCCAGTCCATCGATATCTTTGGCCAACTGGTCGAGAAGATTAGGACGCTCGAGAAGAGCCAGAGCCTCCGCTCGTTCGGCTTCGGTCATCGATGGCTCAACGGATTCGGGCTCCGTCTCGTCGCCGCCGGTTTGTTTCTCAGCCTCGATTAACAGAGCAAGAAATCCGCTTCTACGGCCTGTGTTTCGATGTCGAGACCCTTCGAGACCCGACGTCCAAACTCCGTTCGACTCCGGGAGGAGTACAGATTCGAGCGTGTCCACGTGGAAACGCTCTCCCCTCTCGAGCTTCACCGTGGCCCTCAAACGGCCGAGCTGCACAGGGTAAACACGCACGTGGTAGATGAGACCGTCTTTACGCAGAACAAGTTGTCCGTCTTCAGAGACGATTCCCGAGCTCGGTTTCCCGGTGGATGACGAACTCTCCGATTCCCCGATAAGTCGGCGGAAGACATCGCCGGCGTCGCCGTTTCGAGAAACCAGAAGCTCGTTCGCATCCTTGGCGCCATCTGGAAACGATGCCGTCCGGACGGCGATCCCCGCAGAGGAGAGCTTCCCCTTAATCGTCTCCGTTGCTTTTAAGCCAGGTTCATCGTTATCGAGAGCCAGAATGACCCGAGATATCGATTCACGCTTCAGAAGGTCGAGATGCTCCGGAGTGAAACCGTTCGTTCCATAGATGGGAATGGCGTTGGCGACACCGGCTTGTTGAAAGGAAAGCGCATCGAGGATAGATTCCGTCAAAACGATCTCTGAGGACGCTTTGGCCGCTTGATAGTTCACGATTCCGCGGAAAGGGCCGGGAAGATAGCAATGACGGTCGGATTTCATTCCACGGCCGTACAAAGAGACCCACTGGCCGGTCAAAGGATCGGGTATCGGTACGACAACGCATCCACCCAGGAGCTCTTTGCCCTTTTCGGTGATCACACCTAAGGAGACAAGCTCTTCTCGGAGCTCGCCTTCCTTCGGAACGAGTTTCAACAACGACCCATCCGCATAGCCGATTCTTGTAATCCAGAATGAGCTGGGCATCCTCGAGGCCTCGGTGACGCAGATACTTCTGAGCGTCCTCTCGTTGACAGAAAGTCTTGTGGTAGTGCTCGACCACTCGGGAGAGCAGGTCCGAAGGTACGGAAGTCGGTTCCGGCGTTGATGTCTTTTTCTTCTTAGACGTCGTTCGAGTGGAACGACGTGGCTTGCTTCATCAGCTGAGGTAGAGAAAGTCCAGCACGCTCGGCCAGAACATCGAGCGCTTCCGTAAAGCTCACTTTGTCGTGACGACTCACGAAACCGATAACATCGCCGGAAGCACCACAACCAAAGCAATGGAAAAGACCCTTGGAAGGTGTGACCGTAAAAGAAGGTGTTTTTTCTTCATGAAAGGGACAAGAAGCAACGAGGGATTTTCCCTTCCTCTTAACTGCGATACCTCGTTCGCCGAGAATCGCGGCGAGCTCGTTGGCCGCCTTGATCTGTTCAATCCCCTCTTTCGTAACCTGCATCTCTCCTCTCCTCCTTTCGGATGGCATCGAAAGCCAGGTCCTTGAGGCGTCTCACCTGGAACTTGAGAAGCTGGAGGTTCACCACCGCCGCACCGCGGTAGTACTCTCGTTCGATATCCTCCATGCCCGGACCTTCGATACGGAAGACCGCCATCCTTCGGCCGTTGATTCCGCGCACAACCACCTCGTCGAGCTCTCCTCCTCGGACCAGCCCGAAGGCGCCGAGGAAAAGGTCATCCGTTTGGAGCACCGCTCACCTCCTTTCCACACTGTCGATGTCGATGGATTTGATGAGGAGAGATAATCTAAAGTGAGGATGTGTCGAGGGGAGCTTCTCTCCTCTACTCTCGGGCCGGCGTCGGGAGAGAGTCCGGTAAGATTCACGCCTGACGGCGGCCCGTTTGCCTTTCTATCGTCAACCTTTCCAAAACCCCGTAGAACGGAAAAACCTGTCAAGAGTTTTTTTGAGGGTTTTCAGCTGTTGTATGACCCCTGAAAAGGCGAGACAAGGGTAGACCTTATTTATACTTTATGTCAAGCTCTTTTTTGATTAGCGCAAAAAAGACTTTGTAAAAACCAACCTTATACTGTGGACGAGTTCCAGGAGAATCGCTTGTGTCTCGACCGCCAAAAGATTTCAAGCTTTCTAAGAAGCAGATCGGTGAACGCGTACGAGCGTTACGCACCGACCGGGGTCTGACTCAGACCGAGCTTGGAGAGATGCTCAACCTCAACCAGTCGAACATCTCCGCCATCGAGCGGGGAGACCGCGGTGTGACCATTCACCAGGCGGTACGAATCGCAAAGGCCGTGGTGTCCAAAAACTCGATCGAATCCAAAAGCCGGTGTCGAAAGGCGCTTGAGAGCTGACGCGCGTGTGCTCGGCTCGCCAAGGGAAGCTAGAATCCTTCGTCATGAGCACGCCGATCCAACCCTTAACATTATTGGTCGTCGCCGTGGCTGGTTGGATCAAGCGTGACCAACAGGCCGCTATAGTCTACTTGCTCGAGGAAAACAGAGTCCTCAAAGCTCGGCTTCGCGGGAGGAAACTTCGCTTCACCGACGACGAGCGCCGCCGGCTCGCGGTAAAGGGTAAGGCCCTCGGCCGGAAACTCTTGGCCGAAGTCGCTGGTATCGTCACGCCGGATACGCTCCTGGCCTGGCACCGAAAACTGATTGCGAAAAAGTGGGACTATAGCTCGCGAAGGAAGAAGCCTGGCCGGCCACGGGTCATGAATGAGATTACCGACCTCGTAGTGCGGATGGCCCGCGAAAATCCGGGTTGGGGCTACACCAGAATTAGGGGTGCCCTTGCCAATCTGGGCCATACAGTTGCCCGTGGCACCATCGCAAACATTCTGAGGGAACACGGGATAGCGCCTGCGCCGGATAGAGGCAAGAGAATCCCCTGGAGTACGTTCCTGAAAGCGCATTGGGAAAGCTTTGCCGCCACCGACTTTCTCACGGTGGAGGTATCGATGCTCGGAAGCCTTGTGACCTACTACGTGCTTTTCGTGATCGAGCTCTCGTCGCGAAAAGTGCACATTGCGGGAATCACTCCCGGGCCTGACAGCGCTTTCATGATGCAGGTGGGCCGGAATCTCACCGACCCGGTTCGACGGCTTTTTACTCGACAAACGATTCCTCATCCTGGACCGCGACAACAAGTTCACCACCGACTTTCGCAACTTGATCGAGCACTCTGGAACCGACGTCATTCGGCTGCCGCACCGTTCGCCGAATTTGAACGCATACGCCGAAAGGTTTGTTCTCTCAATCAAGTCTGAGTGCCTGGATCGGATGATCTTCTTCGGAGAGCGTTCTTTGCGGCGTGCCGTGGCCGAATTCGTTCGTCATTATCATGGAGAGCGTAACCATCAAGGGCTCGGCAACACGTTGATTGAGCCCGACGAGGGCGCTGAAGATCGTCACGGCGGCGTCCGGTGTCGCCAGCGATTGGGTGGCTTGCTCAACTACTACTACCGCGAAGCCGCGTAGTTGAAGTACTCCGCGCGGTTGCGAAGGTCAACGCGACGCCTCCGTCAAAAACCATAGAGGCAGGCGCTCCGCCGTCCCTGGTAGCATCCGACAAGAGCCCACGAGGGTAGAGTCGGCTGACGCTGGTCTTGAGACGGCACACGAGATAAAGCTTTGGCCTCCGCTCCGGTTTTTGGACATGACGGGGTTCACGATCGCTAATTGCAGTTCGATGAGCTCGCAGAGAATAGCGTCTCGCCGGACCGCTAGCGCTTCGCGATGGTCTACCCGGAGCGGAGGACGGAGTTAACGAGCTCCGCCTCGTTCTCAACCGGACCGAAGCGTGGGAACAACGCGTCCCTCCTGCGGACACCCGTGATGCATGTGCAGACGGGCTCGGACGAGGTTGCTTCCGCGTCCTGGACTATTTCCACATCGTCCTGAACTGGTTCGAAGTAAAGTGCGCGAGCGCGTACCAATGGATAGCTGACGCCTACCGTCTCGTGTCACAGTAGCTGGAGCCTTCGCAGTGCGTGGGCACGAAGACTTCCGCCTGAATCAGCCATCGGTCTTCAAGTTTCTGCCATTTCGCAAGGTAAGTTCCGCCGAGCTCGACGCGGCCTTCGCCTTCGGTCCATCCACCTTCCCATGTGCCGAGCTCGTACGCCATCCCCCACGGGCCATAGAAACCCAGCTCTCGCGGCGTTCGGACATAGATGACATCGGGGCGCTCGTCGAAGTGGTCGGCAAAGCTCTCGCGGTTGGCGTCTTTCCCCGTGAGCTGAAGATTTGTGGAGGATACGAGGCTGTAGTCTTCGGTGAAGAAAGACGCAACGGCGTCGGCATCATGTTTCCGGATCGCCTCGTTGGAAGCGGTCCGAGCACTGCGAATTAGCTCTTCGTCTGAGGCCTGCCCGCTTGATGCCGATACCGGCCCGAACAAACCGACCGCCGCTATAGTAATGATGGCTAGAACGCGTCTTTTCATCGGAGTACCTTTCAGTTCGTGTAGTCCCCAGCTCCTCGATGAGCGTCTTATTCTCGTTTGCCGTGAGAAAGCTCGCCTCGAAGTTGTTTCGCGCAAGTCGTTAGAGATAACCTCGATCCAAGCCCAGCGTCCCTTGAACGGCGACATAGTTTTTCGATGTAGCCGCCGAAATCCGCGGGATTGTTCGAGCTTACGGTGGCAAACATGTAGGAGATTGTATCGGCCCCCGAGCAGGAGGTTCAACCGGACCCGGAGTGGCCAGAAGCCAAGCGAGCTTGATCACGGTCATCATGATGCGGACTCACGTGAGTAATCTTGCGCGTACCGAAGAACAAATGAAAGCCCTTCCGGTGCCTGGATGAGGATGTCGGGCTTGACGACGACGAGCGCGTTTCTCCAGTCGAAAAGCCGGTGTGGGTGCCGACGTCCAACGCCCCTTGCCACGGTCGTAGTCGGCGGTGCGATCTCGGATTTCATCCTGACGCCGCTGGTGCTACCGGCGCTATACGCAATCTTGGAAACATACTGTATCGCACACTATCGATGCTGATGCCGCCGCGTTACTCTATCGGGGATAAGCCCTTCGTATGAGCGCCACAACAGGATCCAGTGAATGTTGGCTGTTGCCTCCGAGCTCTCTTTGCGCAAACGCCACTTGAGCATGCTCGTGGTCGGTGAGCCGGGCAAGGAACTCGGGGTCGCCGTCAGGAAAATCGCGCTCGAGCCGTTCCCAGAAGTGGACGGTTCTTTGCGCAACGCTCCTCAGCAATCGCAAGGCGAGTCTCCACGGGAGCAACGCCAACAAGGCGCCCGCTACCTGGCCGATCCGAAGCTCAAATAGGCGCGGCTCAACTTCGCTGCCATGATGGGTGATTTGAAGTGCGATTTCTTCCTTCGTTTGCCGCTCGAGCTCGGAAAGTGCAAGCCACTTGGCGCGCCGGTCGCGGCGCAGGGTGAAACGCGCGGCGGTCGCATACACTGCTTCACCCACGAGCTCCGTCCTGTAAGCTTGTTGTAGCCCAGTAACATAATCCATCGTTGGTATCTGTTCGAGAGGCGTGGCGTTCACTCTATCACGTGACGAGCGTGGTGCTATTCGTGCCCTATGCGGTCAAAATCACGCGCGAACCGGCGTCGGCGACGCGAGTCGATCTAGACGATCTGCGGGCCCATCAATTGACGCGGGGGTCTTCCGGTGCGAGCCTCCGGTACTCGCGCAATGTTCTCCAGAACGTGATCCGTTCCCGGATCAGCATTTCCAAAGAACGGGCGCGCAATATGAGCTCGTTCAACTCGAGAAGCGTTTGCTTGATGTCGTGGGAAAGGTCGAGCAAGCTCGCGGTCTTGTTGACGAGCTCGTCGAAAGGCGAATCCATGGACAAAGCGGCAAGCCCCTCGTTTTTGGGCTCCATCTCGACCAGGAGCTCGGCGATTAGGCTCGATAGCTCGACCCGTGTCACACTTTCGGCTTGCGATCCGGCGGGAGGTAGTTTCTCGGGATGAGGAATGGCTCGAGCCCGGCGGTAGAGGATGGGCTCATCGCCGACGTCGATGTCCTCGATGTCATCCTCGATGAGCTGGACCCGTTCGAGTCCTTCGAGCAGCAAGTTGTAGCGGCCGTCTTCGAGCCGCTCGTGATCGATGATGCGCCCTACCGTACCCGTCGTGTGGAAGGCCGGTTTCCCGTAGTAGTCTTCTTCCTTGAAATCCGGCTTGAGCAGGACGATGGCGATGAGTCTGATCCGTGGCGAGAGCATGTTCCGTCATCTGCCGATACCGTTGCTCGAAGATGTGCAACGGCAGCATCGTTTTCGGAAAAAGCACCACGTTCGGCAACGGGAAAGTAGGTACCGTTTGTTGCATAGCACCATTCTACAAAGGCAGGGTCAGACTTTGCATTCTTGAATTGAGGAATTTACCAGTAGCCTGGATAAGGCCGGCCGACCCAGACTCCCCCTCCGTGGGGTCCCCAAGGACCATAGGGACCGTATGGTCCGACCACTCCGACCCCGACGGTTACATGGGAGCCGGCACAGGAAAAATGAAGGGAACATAGCAACGTCGCCACAGCAAATAACAAAAGTTTCCAGTTCTTCATCAGTTGTCCTGCCCCTCTCCTCGCCGCTCGGGCGGAAGCGTCTGAATGGCGATTGCCGCCCCACCGGGATCGGCGATGACTGCGGAGCCATGGTGGTGGACGCCTTCCGGTGCCAGCAACACACGGCCGCCAAGACGGTTGGTTTTTTCGGCGATCTCCTTCACGTTGTCCACGAGTATATAAGGCAACCAGCCGGGTTCGACTCGTTGCCAGGGGAGCTTCACCATTCCCGCCCTTCGCCGGTCACCCCGACGCATCAACCAGTAGTTCTGGCCCTCGACGGCGCCAAAGACTTCTTTTTCGTACCCCACGAGCTCTCGGTAAAAATCGAAAGCAGCGCCGGTGTCGGTGGTCCAAAGCTCGTTCCACATCCACTCGCCGACCTCCAACTCCTGGTCGGCGGGATCTCCGGCAGTTGAGTTCAGTAAAGCGACGACGGCACCTTGCGGATCACTTACGATCGCGAAGCGTCCGCGATTGGGAAAATCGACGGGTTCGATATGGACTGCACCGCCCCGGTCCACGGCGAGCTGAGCCGCTCGGTCAACGTCCGCAACGGAAAGATAAGTCAGCCAACGCGCCTTGGGTTGAGTCTCCAGCTTGGCCGTGTAAAAGATGCCGCCGATGAGCTCGTCCTCGTGCCGGATCAGCCAATAGTCACTTCTGCCCTCGAGTTTCTCGAAGGACCAGCCGAAGAGATCACTATAAAACTTCTCGGTTTCAACCAGCTCCTCGGTCAGCAGGTCGAACCAGACGAATTTCCCGACTTGCTGAGTCTCCGTCGGTGGAGAGGTCACGGGAGGCACGATGGGCTTCGTACAGGCGCCGAGCCCGAACTGGACGGCGACTAACAGGGCTGCGAGTAAGAAACGGTTTCGCATCAAGAGTTTATGACTCCTTTGGCTTAGAAACGCTCGTTAGAATCCATCTAACGCTGTGAGCGGATTCTAGACGACAAACAGGCCGTTTGCCAAACATTCGATTCGCACTATTCTAAGGGCCCAACCAAGAATAACTTCCCATTTTGGGACGCCAATCCATCCCGCCTGGCTGCGTTGCTCGAAGCTCAAATATCTAGATATTCTTCACTCCTCGCGCCTTGCCAGGCGGGCGCCCTTCCTCGAAGACTCGTTCAGGACTACCGGAACGCGGATTGTGGGGTCGCCTCTTCGACCGAAAAAGGAAACCTATTTTTGGCTGGACCCTACGGCTTGCCCTCGTGGGCCGGAGTGCTCTATTCTTTGGCCGCTGAGGGAGGGAAATCCAATGAACCACGAGAGTTTCTTCGGACGGGGAATGGCCATTCGGGGTTTGGTCCTAGGAGCGTTCATTGCGGGGGCGTCCCCGGCACAGGCTCAAACCGATTTGATCCTATCCGGTGTAATCGATGGCCCTCTTCCCGGAGGTCTGCCGAAAGCCGTCGAGTTTTATGTCGTGAACGACATCGCCGACCTGAGCATCTACGGTTTCGGATCCGCGAACAACGGGGGTGGCACGGATGGAGAGGAGTTTACGTTTCCCTCCGAAACTGCGCCGGCGGGAAGCTTCCTTTACGTCGCAACCGAGGCTGTCGAGTTTATTAACTGGTTCGGTTTTGCCCCCGACTATACCGATGGAAACGCTCCGAGCATCAACGGAGACGACGCGATCGAGTTGTTTCGTAACGGCACTGTTGTAGACATTTTCGGTGACATCCATATAGACGGAACGGGAATGCCTTGGGAGCATCTCGACGGTTGGGCTTACCGGGTCGATGGGACCGGCCCGGACGGAGCGATCTTTCAACTGGCGAGTTGGACGTTCAGCGGTCCCAATGCCCTCGACGGCGAGGTCACCAACGCCACGGCGGCAACGCCGTTTCCCGTTGGATCGTTCTTGCCATCGGGCGGCGATACGGCGCCTGTCGTCACCGGTACCACCCCGGCAAACGGCGACGTGAACGTCACCGTGGATGCGAACATCGTTATTGATTTCAGCGAACCGGTAACCTTGACTGGAAGTTGGTTTACCATCGAGGGTTCCTCGAGCGGCATCCATACTGCGACGGTCTCCGGAAGTGCTCAGAGCTTTGACCTCGATCCCGATATCGACTTCGATAGCGGCGAGACCGTGACCGTAACGGTCGTCGCCACACAAGTAACGGATCTCGATAGCGATGATCCACCGGACAACATGACGGTGGACTATGCCTTCAGCTTCGCAAGCGCCACGGGTGCGGGAAGCGGCTTGGTCATCAATGAGTTTTTGGCTGATCCGGCGAGTGGCGCCGATGGGGATGCCAACGGCGACGGTATTCGGGACAGCTCGGAGGACGAGTTCGTCGAGATCGTCAATATCACCGGAGGTGAGGTTGACCTCTCCGGTTGGACTCTTTCCGATGCTGTGGGGGTGCGACACACGTTCCCAACCGGTACGGTGGTCTGCGACGATTGCGCGGTCGTTGTCTTCGGCGGCGGAGCTCCCACCGGAACTTTTGGTGGTGCTGCGGTGCAGATCGCGACGTCGGGTTTACTTGGTTTGAACAACAGCGGCGACACGGTCACGCTCAATAACGGTGTCGTGGATGTGGCATCGGTCGTTTACGGGGGCGAGGGTGGAAACAACCAGTCTCTCACCCGTGACCCCGACCTCACGGGGACTTTCGTGCTTCACTCCACGGCAACCGGCTCCGGCGGCACCTTGTTTTCGCCCGGTACTCTCATAGACGGTTCGCCGTTTCCCGGTGCCGTGGTGGTCATCTCCGAATTCGAGATTTTCGAGATCCAAGGCAGCGGTCCCATGTCACCGCTTGTGGGACAGACCGTCTTTTCGAGAGACAACGTGGTCACCGCGGTGGACACCAATGGTTTCTTCATGCAGACGCCCGAGGCACGCGCGGATGCAAATCCGGAGACTTCGGACGGCATCTTCGTCTTCACCGGAGGCGCACCGAGTGTCGCTGTGGGGGATGGGGTGGACGTCACCGGCACGGTCGCCGAGTTCTTCGACTTGACCGAGCTCAGCGGCAATCCGACGGTGACCCTCCAAAGTGCCGGGAACCCCTTGCCGGCGCCGGTCGCGTTCGACGATCTCACGCCTTCGCCGGACCAGCCTCGGCCCGACAACGAAATGGAACGATTCGAGGGAATGCTGGTTTCCTTTGAAGGCGTTGCCACGGGCCCCTCCGATCGGTTCGGCGACGTGCTCGTCACCGCCAAGACCGAGCGATTGTTCCGTGAGCCCGGCATCGAGTATCCGGGCCTTGCCGGACTGCCGGTCTGGGACGGAAATCCCGAGTTGTTCGATCTCGATCCGGACGGTTTGGGTGGGCCCGACGTGTTAGTTTTCGCCGGGCAAGAGGTTGCGGCGGTCGGCCCCCTTTCTTTTGCGTTCGGCGACTATCAGGTGCTGCCGACCTCGTTGACGCTTGGTCCGGAGCCTGTTGCGGCGCCGGTACGTTCGCGTGACGACGACGAGCTTACGGTGGGAAGTCTCAACCTTTTCCGGCTCTTCGATGATGTCGATGACCCGGAAGGCGACCAGGTTGTGAGTCCCGAGGAATACGCCTTGCGTCTCGGCAAACTATCGCGATACGTCCGAGAAGTCCTCGACGCTCCCGATATCCTGGCTGTGCAGGAAGCCGAAAAACTCGGTGTCTTGGAGGATTTGTCCCTGACGATTGCCGCCGATGATCCGGCGGTGACCTATTCGGCGTTTTTGATCGAGGGTAACGATCGGGGCGGCATCGATGTCGGTTTCCTGGTGCGGGACACCATTGCCGTCAACGAACTGACTCAACTCGGAGCTGATGAAATCTTCGACTTCGATGGATCCCTCCTCCATGATCGACCGCCACTTCTGCTCGAAGGACGGTCGATGGCCGGCGGCGCGAACTTTCCCATCGTGGTACTGAATGTGCACAACCGTTCTCGGAGCGGAATCGAGGATGCAGACGACGGGGACCGCGTGCGCCGTAAACGCCTCGCCCAGGCTCAGTCGATCGCGGAGATGGTGCAAACCCTTCAAGGTTCCGATCCGGATGTGCCGTTGGTGGTGATGGGCGACTTCAACGCTTTCGAGTTCACCGACGGATTCGTCAACGCGGTGGGCCAGATCCGAGGGGACATCGATCCGTCCGAGAACCTTCTCTCTGGACCTGACCTGGTGGAGCCGAATCTAGCCAACCAAGTGTTGAGCGTTCCCGAAGAGAAGCGATACTCGTTCATCTTCGAAGGTAGTGCACAGGTACTGGATCACGCCCTGACCAGCCGCGCTCTGGAAGGATTCGTGAGAGGCCTCGAATTCGGCCGCGGCAACGCCGATGCACCCGTCGATTTGATCGGCGACGACACGACCGCTCTGAGGGCTTCGGATCACGACGGTCTGGTCCTTTACATCTCGAACGACGAGGACGGGGACGGTGTACCGGTGGGTCTCGATTATTGCCCGGCCACCGAGATTCCAGAGAAAGTGCCGACGGTTCGGCTACTCCTATTTCATTTCGCACTCACGGACGACGACGGCGTCTTCGACATGCGAAGGTTTCCTTTTGGTCGTATCGTGCCGTCACCGTTTACCGTGGAGGACACTGCGGGGTGCTCGTGCGAGCAGATCCTCGACAATCTCGGCAGCAGAAAGCACGGTCGTTTCCGAAAAGGGCAGATGAAGTTCGGCTGCAGCTATGGTGTCCTGAAGTGGTGGATGCGTAGAGTGAAACAATAGGGGCTACACGAAGGTCTCGCGGTTCTGGTACTGGAGCACGAGCTGGTAGGCTCCCCACACCAGGGCCAAGACAATGACCAATGAGCCGAGAAGGTGCGCCGCCTTGGCCAAGGCGTGGTCGTAAACGAGAAGACCGAGACGTGAAAGAACATTGTTCCAGTCGTGGTATCCGGGCGCGTCGCGACCGGTGATTCCACCGAGGAGTACGAGCTGCTGAGCCCGGGCATCGTTGATGTAGGGCGCCTGGTCGATGAGGCTTTGTCCTGCCCACCAGGTCGCAACCGCCGCGCCAAATGCATTCCTCTGGCGTAAGAAGGTGACGGCACAGATGAGGGGTACGAGCACTTGAGTCGCCGTGCCCGCAGCTGCCGTGATGAGCTCGCCGAAGAAACCAAAGATGATGTGCCCCGCTTCGTGAAAGACGAGATTCGCGCGTGCGAGCATGAAGTGAATAAACGTAGGTGAGATTTGGGAGCGTCGGATGGGGCTCAGGATGTAGCCCCAACTCAACAAAAACAAGCCTACCCAGACCACGCCGCGGGCGCCCAGCACGATCGGATTGACGCGGTCCGGTATGCTGAAAGACTGCTCGATCAGCCATTCCCACGCTACCGCGATCCGGGACGAAGTGGCCGGCACAGGCAGGGGAGCGCCGCGAATTGGAGACGGGCGTGGAGCGGCCGGACTTTCGAGCTTGGAGAACACCACGCCGCAGCGGGCGCACTCACCGGCCGAGGCGGGCTGCTCGAAATCACATTTCGGGCAGATCTGGGAAAGATCGATAACGTCTGCCATCTCGAGATTCGTAATTGTTCGGGTTCAATATCAGGATAGCATGATGTGAAGCTCGATGAGATCCCGGTCAGTCTCAGCTCGTGCTCTCGCTTGGACTGATGGCTTCCATCCCGAACGGACCGATCTTGGAGAGCAGGAACTCGATCAACTCAGATTGAGAATCGGAGCTTGTTGTGGCGGGAGGTGTCTTGCACGGATCCCGACCGGCGGACAGTGTGTCTAAGACCTGATCGATGAGACGACCTTTGACACCGGTCGGCCTATTCTTACAAGGTGCCGACCCCGACTCTCGTTTATTGAGTTTCGAGACGTCGGGGAGCCGTGCGAGCTCTCGGAGGAGCTCGGTCATGGACTGAAAGCGATCCCCTTGTCGCTTGGCCAGAGCTCTGCGAACGATACGGCTTAGCTCCAGTCGAATCGAGGGATCGTAGCTTTCCATGAGCTGGGATTCCTCGTAAACGATCTCTGAACAGCACTTTCTCGATGAATCGACCGGCAAAGGGTCTGTGGATCGTGAGAAGCTCGTAGCTCACGGATCCCAGTGAAAAGATGTCGGAGCGGTGGTCTACGCGGCGACCCAATACCTGCTCGGGCGACATGTAGGCGGGAGTACCTAGCACCTGGCCGGTCCTCGTCAAGCTTAGAAGAATTGATATGGGCGAGACCGAAATCGAGAATCTTGACTCGTCCTGAATCGCAGAGAAAGATGTTGCTGGGCTTGATGTCGCGATGGATGATTCCCTGGCGATGGGCATGAGCCAGGCCACCGGCGATTTCGGTGATAATTCTCAACGAGTCTTCGAGAGAGGGCTTGCCTCGGGCGATCCGCTTTCTCAAACTCTCACCCCTGAGATACTCCATCGCGATGAAGACATGGCCGTTGTCCTCACCGAGATCGTAGATCGTGACGATGTTCGGGTGGGATAAGACAGCCCGCCAATCGAGCTTCCAAAAAGAAGCGACTTCGTGTCTGGTGATCGTCCGTTAGATCGTGAGAGAGGGTTTTGAGGGCGACCTCCCTTCCGGTCATCTTGTCCACGGCGCGGTGCACGAGTGCCGTACCGCCCTCACCGATTTTTTCTCGAAGTCGGTACTTTCCGATGATCTCCATCACTCGGGTCCCTCTCCACCTTTATATATAGGCAAAATCCACGCCAGGAATGAGACAACGGGGCCGCGCATTGTGCCGGCTCGGTGCCCGCCCTAACTGCAATGAAATGAGTTGATTCGAGCGGGAAGCTACCAAGCGAGAAAAGGAATGGGAGCCTCCCCTGAGTGTAGCCCCACGAGCTACACTCAGGGGATCTTTTTGTCCGGGTCGCTCTCGAGAAAACGGCCTTAATCGTTAAGTCCCAACGACTTGAGCACCAGCCGGCGCATGTCTTCGTTCATGTCCTCGACAATTGCCGCCATGTCCGCTTTATGGACCAGGTTGTCGAGCTCATAGGGATCCGCTTCCAAATCGTAGAGCTCGGCTTCGTCTTCGAATCGAATCCAGCGGATGAGCTTGTACTTACCCTTTCGAACGATCCGATAGTCGAGTTTGGCGGTCCAGAGGAACGGATTTTCGTGGCTGTAGAACTCGATCAAAATGGCATCGTGGATTTTGTCCGCTTTCCCGCTCAACAAAGGCACGAGGGAGGTTCCCTGAACGTGCTTCGGGATTTCCACGCCGGCGACATCCAGGACGGTTGGGGCCAGGTCGATCGTTACGACAGGGCTATTGACTTCGGTTCCGGCCTCGATGAGTTTCGGATATCGCATCAACAATGGATTACGAACCGATTCCTCATAAGGCAAGCGGCGTTCCACCGTCAAACCGTGTTCGCCGTAAAAATATCCGTTCTCGCTGGAAAAGATGATGAGCGTGTTGTCGAGCTCGCCCGATTCCTCGAGGGTTTCGATGATTCGGCCCACGCCTTCGTTGACGGCGAGCATCATCTCGGCGCGGCGGCGGATCGTGTTCTCGGCGATACCGGGGTCGATCTCCCTGGCCCATTCTTCGTCTTTTTCGAGCTCATGGCGAATATCCAAGGCTTCTTTGATCACCGGCTTGGTCGTCCGCTCCTGCTCGGAAAATCCGTAGTTGGGACGGCGTTTTATCGTTTTGCCCTCATAGCGTCCTTTGTGCCGCTCGGCGGGAATGAACTCGCGGGGAACGCTCAAGTCAACGGTGCCGTCGTCCAACTGTACGGCTTCCGGATGAACCGCCTTGTGGCCGATATAAACGAAGAAAGGCTTGTCGCTCGGAGCTTTTGATAAAGTCGACCGCACGATCCGTAAAGATGTCCGTGATATATCCCTTGACAGGATGGATGCGCCCGTCCTCGTACAGATCGGGATCGTTGGTTTTGCCCTGACCGGAAAAACTCACCCAGTAGTCGTAACCGGGCCGAGGCGTGGGATCGTTGCCCATGTGCCATTTGCCGATATGGGCGGTCCGGTAGCCGGCTTTTTGCAGTTCCTTCGGGAAGAGATCCAACCGGTGGCTGGCATGACTGCGGGACGTGTTGTCGAGAATGCCGTGGCGCGACACATACTGGCCCGTGAGGATACTGGCACGGTTGGGTGAACACAGGGGCGTCACGTGGTAGGCCTGGGTGAACATCGCCCCCTCCGCCGCCAATCGGTCGATGTGAGGTGTTTCGAGGTATTGATGTCCGCCCACACCGATCTCATCGAAACGAAGATCGTCCACGACGATCATGACGATGTTGGGACGGTGTTGCGATGCGTCGAGCGGTTGAACGAGCACGATCAACAAGACGGTCCATAGTGCAAAGACCCAACGGTTTTTGGATAAGGGCTTGGTCATCGTTTCAGCCTCCAACTTGGGTAGTACGCGCTGTGAGCTCACCGTATGGCGACGTGCAGCGCCGCCACCCCCCCGAGCAACGGCGCGTGCTCGACGGAAGTGAATCCCGATTGTTTCAGCATTTCTGATACTTCTTCCGCTCTGTAGTAGTTTTCGACCGAGCGAGCGAGATAACGATAGGCGGAGCCGTGGCCGGAGATGATCCCGCCCAAGGGTCCAACCAGCGCGCGCATATAAGTGTGAAACATGCCGCGCCAAAGACGGTTCGACGGTTGGCTCGTCTCGGCGATAACCAGACGACCGCCGGGACTCAAAACGCGTACGATTTCCGAAAGGTATCGATCCCGTCCCGGATTGCGGTAAGTGAGATTCCTGAAGGCGAAGGCGATGCCGATGGCCTGAATCTCTCCATCATCGAACGGCAAATTTCCGGCGTCCGCCAGGCGGAAATCCAGGCGATGGGCCAAACCCGCTGTTTCGGCCTTTACGCCGCGCGACCTCGATCATCGGTTCGGCGAAGTCGGCGGCGATGACGGTCGATCCATTATCGGATTCCGATGCAAGCAACAGAGCCAGATCACCGGTACCCGTGCATAGGTCTAAAACCCGTACCGGCTTTGCTTCGAGGCATGCCGCCGAAGCCCGCCGCCGCCAGCGCTGATCGATGCCGAGAGTAAGTAGACGGTTGAGTAGGTCGTAGCGCGCCGGGACCTCGTTGAACATGCGCTGGAGGGGGAGATGTCCTTCATCGAGCTGCGGGCCTTGTTTCATTTTGTCAGGCACCTTCAAACCGGCAGACGCGGTACAGCTTCACCGCCTTTTAGAATGGTGGTGATGTTGTTTTTGTCGCGAAGCACGGTGATGTCTTGAAGCGGATCGCCTTCTACGACGATCAAATCCGCCAGTTTGCCGACCTCGAGGGTTCCGATCTCATCTTGTAGCCCAAGGACCTCCGCGTTGTTTCTTCGTGGCGCAAACGATGGCTTCCATAGGAGTGAGCCCGGCCTTTTTGACGTAGATCTCGAGCTCGCGCGCGCTCTCTCCGTGAGGGGACATGGGACCGCTGAGAAAATCGGATCCGAGACCGCATTTGACGCCGGCCCGATAGGCTTTTTTGAAGTTCTCGAGGTGCGATGCCTGTACCGATTCTCCTTTCCTGACGGAAACCTCCATGACGCCGAGCTGCCGTCCGCGGGTCACGATGGCGTCCAATATGGCGAAGGTGGCGACCAAGCACGTTCCCTTCTCGAGCATCATGTCGATGCACTCGTCGTCCAGTAAAATCCCGTGCTCGATGGTGTCGATTCCAGCCTCCACTGCGTTTTTTATGCCCAGTGCCCCCTGAGCATGCGACCCCGTTTTGACGCCGGCGTTTTTGGCCTCTTCTACGAAAGCCCGGATTTCATCCATGCTGTATTGGCAGGCTGTGGGGCTGTCCTTCTCCGACATAACACCACCGGTGGTCATGATTTTCAAGAAAGTCGGCCCCTTCGCGAAGCTGTTCCCGGGCCGCTTTGCGAACTTCGGCAACGCCGTCGGCGATCCGTCCCAGCATCATGTGTTCCCCCCACTCTTTGGGAACGAAGTGCCAATCGGCGTGACCGGCCGTTTGGGAAATGGCTTTTCCCGCAGCCATGATCCGTGGCCCGACGATGCTTCCTTCCGCAATAGCGTTTTTGAGGAAGACGGCGAGCATTCCCCCCGCGTCTCGCACCGAGGTGAACCCCGAGTCGATGACCCGCCAGGCATCCATCACCGCCCGCATGCTTCTCACGTGCGGAGCGTCGATGACCCAGGTGGCCTGATTGGGACTCGTGATACCGAGAAAATGGAGGTGGGCGTCGATCAAGCCCGGCATCACGGTTTTGCCCGTGGCGTCGATGACGTCGGCGTCCGGGGGAATCTCGATCTTCGAAGCTTCTCCGATTGCTTCGATTCGGTCGCCTTCGATCACGACGACACCGTTTTCGACCGGCGCGTTTCCGGTTCCGTCGATTAGTTTTCCGCCTCGTATCGCCCGAACCTGTTCTGACATGGCTCTGCTCCTTTGAGGTTTAGGGCAGAGATTCTATCACTCCCATGGATTGGATTCCCCGTGTCTGTAGGCCAGGCTGCGCCTGGCATCCTTGTCTCGCGTGTCGGTGCTAGGAATCGTATCTCGTCGGACGGACTACTAGATCCATTGTTCGAGAAAATACCTTTGAAAAGTCAGGCGATAATTGAGTCGCCGGCAAAGGTCTCTACACCGCCTGTCGCGAAAGCGTTGCGCCAAGACCGCAAGCGCCACGAAACTAGACCCTGGGTCCATCGAGAGCCGAAGCGCTTCGGATGGTGTTCTCGCACCGGATAGACATTCCGACATGATGCGCTCTTCTGTGTCCCCTTCGGACCAGATACCGATGGCTTTTTGAAGCTCCTCGTTGGCTCTTTCCATTCGATCGCCAAGTGGTGCGCCGCTTTCATTTCATCAACCGTTGTCCTACAATATGAAGTCATACGAGGACCCTTGACGGTCCGTTCACAAACTGAATCGCATTCTGAAGCCTTCAATGAAACGGCGAATGACGAGGGGCTGCCCCAAAGAGCTCGCGGGATCAGTTTGCCTTCGCTTGGGCTGGCTCACGCTGTTGCTGGTGGGTATGATGACCATCGTCATCGACGGCCCCACCTCAGCCCGCGTACTCGGGCAAGGCCCACCCCAGCCATCGGGAGAAAATGCAACTCAGGCGGTGAACGCGGAAGAAGACGGTCTCTCACAGGACGAGAGCACCGGAGAAAAAACCGTCTACCGCATCCCGATCGAAGGCACCATCGATTTGGGATTGGCCCCTTTTGTTTCACGCGTGGTCGCCGAAGCGTCCAATCAACCGGGAAGCGTCGTGCTCCTCGATATTGACACCTTCGGTGGCCGAGTGGACGCGGCCGTTCTCATACGGGACGCTCTAATTGATGCGCCCGTTCGCACTGTCGCATTCATCAACCCCCGAGCTATCTCGGCCGGGGCTTTGATCTCACTCGCATGCAGTGACATTCTCATGACACCAGGCGCATCCATCGGCGCTGCCACACCGGTCACCGGTGGTGGAACGGAGTCACTCGAAGCCGCCGATGAGAAGGTCATCTCCTACTGGCGGACAGAGATGCGCACCACGGCGGAAAGACGAGGAAGGCGAGGCGATATTGCGGAGGCTATGGTGGATCGCGACGTCGAGATCGAAGGTTTGGTGGACAAAGGAAAAGTGCTTACGTTGAGTACTATGGACGCCCTCGAAACCGGTATCGCCGACAGCGAGGTTGCCAACCTCGAAGACCTATTAAATGAGCTTGGTCTCGCGGAGGCACGGGTCGAAGAGCGCGAGCTCAACTGGGCGGAAATATTGGCGCGGGCCGTCTCCGAGCCCGTGGTGAGCTCATTTCTGCTGAGCATCGGATTCTTAGGAATAATGATCGAGCTCTACCAGCCGGGTTGGGGCATACCGGGATCTGTTGGGCTGGTATCTCTCCTCGTCTTCTTTTTCGGCCACCATGTGGTTCAGCTCGCCGGGTGGGAAGAGCTCCTTCTCTTCGCACTCGGAGTCGCGCTTCTGCTCCTCGAGCTTCTCGTCATACCCGGTTTCGGAATTGCCGGAGTGAGCGGCATCTCGCTCATGCTTGCCGCGGCGCTCCTCTCGTTACTCGCACTCGACTTTCGGGTGTCCTGGGATCTGGGTTTCGTCAACCGGGCGCTGATGGTGCTTTCTACTTCGGTCATCCTGACTGCAGTCGTCGGATACGTGCTGATACGGCTGCTACCGGCGACGGGCGCCACGAGACGCATCGTGCTCGATAAATCCCTCGCCACGCAGGACGGTTATAGGTCCCACGCTGCAAAAGAGGAATTGGATTTTCCTATCGGCACTGCTGCAGAAGTGATCGCAGACCTTCGTCCCGCGGGAAAGATACAAATCGATCGGAGGCGAGTCGACGCGGTTTCTGAGGGCGACTACATTCCAACGGGCGCCTCAGTGACGATCACTGGGTGGAGGTCCGGAACGGCCGTGGTGCGCCGGAAGCCGAACACCATGAAGAAAGAAGGCGACTCGGTATGAGCGACCCCGTCATCCTCGTCGTCTCCCTTCTCGTCGCAGGTTACTTGCTCATGGCCATGGAGGTCTTCGTCATTCCCGGCTTTGGGGTAGCGGGTATCTGCGGGCTTGTCTGTCTCGCAGCGGGCTGCTTCTTTTCCTTTATGTATTTCGACACAACCTATGGGGCCCTCACGGTGATCTTGGTCCTGAGCTCCACCACTGCTGTTCTCATATGGATTCCAAGAAGCCGCGTGGGCCGTAACATCGTGCATTCGTCCTCACTTTCGGAAGCCCGCGCTTCCGAAACCGATCTCGCTCCCGACCAGCTCGGCGTGACGGAATCGGACCTACGCCCTGCGGGGATCGCACGTTTCGGTGAGCTCAGGCAGAGCGTGGTTACAGAGGGGGAGTTCATCTCGGCCGGAAAACCGATTCAGGTCACGGAAATTCGAGGCTCTCGTGTCGTGGTGGAAGAGACACCCCACGACCATCCGGCAACGCTCGAGGGCGTCAGACCGCAAAAGGAGGTCAAATAAATGGAACTGCTAGCCATCGCCTTTCTCATCATGGTTGTTGGAGGAGCGATCCTTTACTTCGTGCCGATGGGACTCTGGATCGCAGCCTTTTCGTCCGGAGCCTACGTGGGTATCGGAACCCTCGTTGCCATGCGGCTCCGGCGCGTGCCGCCCGTTGCCATCGTCAAGCCTCGCATCAGCGCGGTAAAGGCCGGTTTGGATCTGACTGTCGATGAGCTGGAGGCGCATTACCTCGCTGGTGGAAATGTGGACCGGGTGGTAAACGCTTTGATCTCGGCGGAGAAAGCGGAAATAAAACTCACCTTTTCCCGTGCCGCTGCCATCGACCTCGCCGGCCGTAACGTCCTTGAAGCCGTTCAGATGAGCGTCAATCCCAAGGTCATCACCACGCCGAAAGTCTCCGCCGTGGCCAAAGACGGGATCCAGCTCGTTGCTCAGAGTCGCGTCACGGTGCGAGCGGACATCGATCGGCTTGTGGGAGGCGCAGGCGAGGAAACCATCGTTGCCCGCGTCGGGGAGGGTGTCGTCTCCACCATCGGTTCTTCTGAAACTCACAAAAACGTCTTGGAGAATCCGGACTCCATCTCGAAAACGGTTCTCGCCAAAGGTCTGGATGCTGGAACGGCTTTCGAGATCCTGTCCATTGATATCGCCGACGTGGATGTGGGTGCCAACATCGGTGCCAAGCTTCAGACGGAACAAGCGGAGGCGGACAAGCAGATCGCGCAAGCGAAGGCGGAAAGTCGCCGGGCCATGGCGGTGGCCCAGGAGCAAGAGATGAAAGCGCGGGTCCACGAGATGCGAGCCAAAGTGGTGGAAGCGGAAGCGGAAGTTCCGCTTGCTATGGCCCAGGCTTTTCGCGAAGGCAATCTAGGCGTCATGGACTACTACAACATGCAGAACGTCGTCTCTGATACCAAGATGCGTGACTCCATCGCCCACTCGACGGAACCGCAGGAACGCGATGAAAAGGAATGAGCGTGAGGTGGCGGTCCGGCAGGGTGGCGAGGAAACGCGACTGTTCAAAGAGCTCTTCCATCGCCCGGACCGCCTTCGGGAACGCTTCGTCCTCGCCATCGCTTTGAGTCCGCCCAAGGCGCGACGGGTCAAAGCGAGAAAGCAGCGCCGTCCGAGATTGCGGGGATAAACTCGTGGACGTTTCAACCCTCATCTACCTCGCGTTGTTCGTCTTCTGGATCCTTTCGAGGATCGCTTCCATGAAGAAGACCCCGGAGGAGGCTGGCCCCCCGCCGCCTCCTCGAGCCGAGACCATAGCCCGTGAAGCGAGGCAGGTCGCTCAAAACCTCGGTCAACTGGAAAAGGAAATAGAGGCGGCTTCACCCGAGCTCGATCCCGAAGTGCGAGCTCAGACAGAGTTTGTCTTCGAACGGTATCTTCGGGCGGAGGCGGAACGGCTGCGTCGTTGCCATCGAGGCAGCCTTAGAAGAGGAGAACGAATGGGCCGTCGATAACATTGCGGCCGAGCTCCGTGACGCCCGAGTGCTCCTTTCCTTTTTCCAAGACTTGCTGCAGGCCGCTCGTACCCACACCAGACTTCGAAGTCGTGCAGAGTTTGCGCCTCCTCTAGGTGTCGCCGACCGATTGGTCGAGGAATTCCACCAACCGTTCAAGCGTTTTGCTGATTCAGAGCGACTCGAGCTTACTCTAGGACCTCCCCTACCGGTAGTACAAGCCGCCCCGACCGACCGGACCACTCGTGGCGCTATTGCCACGATCTACGTTCCCCCGTCGGTCAACTTCGACCTCTTGCACTGGTCACTCGTCGGTGAAGAGCTGGGTCAGTACCTGGCTTCGGCGCTCCCCATCATCCACGAGGAGATTCATGAATCTCTCGAGCTCCAAACCTCTCCGGGCCCGGCCGGCTATGACACGGAAAGCCTGGCACGGCTTCTTATTCGCTTCTTGGATGAGGCAGACCTTCAACGACTCGGTAGGAGCACTGCTCTTGGGTCCCTCCTACGTCCGCGCCGTTGCGATGCTCCACGCCAACCCGGGGTCTGCTTCGCAGGTGACCTCCGTCTACTATTCGCAGGAGGGATTCGGCTCGGCGGCCCCGGCTCACGTACGAGTGCATCTGGCTGCGCGGTGGCTCGATCGCATGGGCCACTCGGGCGAGGCGGGAGAAGTTCGTCGCGAGTGGGACAGGAAACACGGGTCGCCCGACGTCCTCCACCTTCCCAACGCCGATCTACCACTGACGCCTTTGCTGTCTGCCATGAGTCTTCTTGTGGATCGGCTCTTCGACCTCGAGCTTCACGCGTTTGCCGGACGGCGCCTTTCACAGCTTCCCGGCCTCGCCGATTGGAATCAGCACCAACGAGATGCGGTCGATGCACGACAATCGTTGCTGGCCGGCAAACCCGCACGAGGATCAGCACGCGCTCTCGTGGCGGCTGCGATCGACGCGGCGCTCCGAGGATCAGGAACGTACGGAAACCATCCGAGACTCCCTATATTCAGTCCATTCACCCGCAGGTGGCTCGCTCACCGCGCCTCCCGAGCCAAACAAGTCGTGCCTCCGGTATCGGCCGGCACATCCTCGACCCGTCCGTCCACTCGAGACTTCGCGGAAGCTCTCATCCTAGGAGAGATTCTGCTCGAGCCCCGCAGCCGGTAAGGTCCGATCCTTGATCTTGCTCTGATGTGTTAGATTCTCCGTGTCTGTAGGCCAGGCTGTGCCTGGCGAAACACAAGTGCCCAGTCGTCTCAAAAAACTCTATTCAATGGCAGGAGGCTTCGCATGAAAAAGCACGTCGCCGTCGCGGCTTGTTTGTTGGAATCCTTGCTCTCGTTATATTTGGCGTTATCAACTGCCATACCACGACGTACACGGATGACGCGCGAACGGCCAGGGCGTATAACGGCACCTACGAAGGTCCTCACCTCAACCGAATCGCCTTTCCGATAGGCGGCATTGGGGCAGGTATGATCGGTCTCGAAGGAACCGGCGCCCTGTCTCACGTGTCTTTGCGAAACGAGCCCGACATCTATAACGAGCCTTGTACCTTCGCGGCAGTCTCGGTCAAAGGATACGAAAAAGGGGTCAAAGTTCTCGAAGGACCCGTACCGGATTGGAAGGTTTTCGGCCAACCGAGAACGGGCAACGGAGCGGCGGGAAGTAGTTTCGGGCTGCCCCGTTTCGAGGATGCCTCGTTTACGGCTCGCTTTCCTTTCGGTGTGGTGGAGCTCGAAGACGAAGATGTTCCGCTCCAGGTTCGCGTCGTGGGTTGGAGCCCCTTTGTTCCCGGTGACGCCGACAACTCGAGTCTTCCGGTCGGAGCGCTCGAGTATCGATTCAAGAACCGGACGGACAAATCACTCGAAGCGATATTCTCGTTCAACGCGAAAAACTTCATGGCCACCGGCGAAGAGGGGGAAGGGAGCTCCGTCAAACCGATCGAGAAAGGCTTCGTGCTTTGGCAAGACGGGACCGATGAGGCGCCTCATCATCAAGGCGGGTTTGCCGCCTTCGTTGAGGAAGACGGCGAAGAGGTCGTCGTCGACCACTGCTGGTTTCGAGGCGGATGGTTCGATCCCATGACGCTGGCCTGGAAAAATATCGAGGAAGGTGTCCTGCGAGATACGTCCCCACAAGAGGGCACTTGCCCCGGAGGCTCCCTCTATGTGCCGTTCACGCTCGAGGCGGGCGAGGAGAAAACCGTCCGTTTGATGCTGGCCTGGTACGTGCCGCGAACAGACCTCTGAACAGGCAACGATCCGGACGGCGCTCCGCCACCGGAGGACTGCGGCGGCGCCTGCTGCACGAGAAGGCAGTTCCACGTTCCGTGGTACGCGGGAAAGTTCGGAAGCATCGAAGATGTCGCGAAGTATTGGCGTGACCTCTACGAGGACCTATACGAAAATACCTCGGTCTTCAGTCGAGACGTTCTACGACACGACCCTTCCCGACGAGGTGGTTGAAGCCGTGGCGGCGAATTTGACCATTCTGAAATCGCCCACGGTGCGATGCGCCAGGTGACGGGCGCTTCTGGTGCTGGGAAGGTTGCTCCGACACGCGCGGGTGTTGCAGCGGTTCCTGCACCCATGTTTGGAACTACGCCCAAGCCATTCCACACCTCTTTCCGGATTTGGAGCGTAGCCTCCGGGAGACCGAGTTCAACGAGAGCCAGGACGAGGAGGGCCACCAAACCTTTCGATCGGCTATTCCGGTCCGGCCGGTTCAACATGATTTCCACGCCGCGTCGGACGGCCAGCTCGGCGGCATCATGAAGATGTACCGTGACTGGCGAATATCCGGCGATACCGAATGGCTGAGCGGCTCTGGCCGATGGTGAAGTCCGAGCATGGATTACTGCATTCGAACCTGGGACCCGAGAGGCAAAGGCATTCTCGAGGAGCCTCATCACAATACCTATGACATCGAGTTCTGGGGGCCGGATGGATGTGTACGAGCTTTTACCTCGGGGCCTTGACCGCCGCCGCCGAGATGGGAAAGGCGGTTGGAGAGGACGTTCTCAATATGAAGAGTTGGTGGGCAAAGGCCGCGCCTTCATGGAGGCGAATCTGTTCGACGGAGAGTATTTCCACCAAAATCGTTCAGTGGGAAGGATTGGACGCCGCCGATCCGGTGGAGGCTTCCAAAGGAAGTTGGAGCACGGATTACTCTCCGAGGCCATCGAGCTTCTCCAGAAAGAAGGCCCCAAGTATCAGTACGGGTCTGGGATTCTTCTCGGATGGTGTACTGGGTCTTTGGATCGGTCGGATGTCCGGGTACTCGGCGAGCTCACATCGATCCTGATAAAGTCCGCTCTCACCTTGCGTCGGTGCACCGCTTTCTTATTTAAAGAAGGAACCGGCGCTGAAACAGACGGATTTCATCGATGTGGGAAGCTCGGAGAGCGAACGGTCACACCGATTACAAAGCGCAAAGCTCGGCCGAGATCGTTACCCTTGACGCCAGGCCCGAGGGCACCTACTTCGAGACATCATTCAAGGACGTGGGTCGCCGGCACCGGGGAGGTTGCCGGTGTCCTTCCAGGTGTCCATCGATCCCGAGAACCAAGGCGTGAGACTACGAAGGCGTCTCGATCAGGAAAGCCCGAGACAAAAGGCCCGCGTGACCATCAGACGGGAAGGTGGCCGGGGACTGGACCCATGGCTACCACAACGAGCATCTGCGGTGGTTCGATCTTCGACTTCGATATCCACCCCGATCTTCACGCGGGGGAAGTCCTCCATCGATGTAAAGCTAGACGTTGTGGCCGGGGATGGACACGGCGCGTTCACGGATTTCAGATACGAGGTTTACAGCTTTTTAAACTGAGCCCCGGGATTTACATTTTCATCGGCCTACTTTCGAGAGCGTAGAGGGTAACGCTGAGAGGTGCGATGTGATCCGGCTGCCCTGATTCTAGACTCCCGTGTGATGTCAACACCCCTTGGTTTCCCAGTGGTTGTAAGCCCAGCGGTCTTTCCCCGTGAGCGTCCACCTTTGACCTTTGCCCGAGAAAACGACATTGCCCGCCGTTTCAAGTCTCAACTCCTTCGTTTCCTCCGTAGGATTCACGACGGCGACGGTCACCGTCGATCGATCCTCGCTCCATGCGGCGCCGACATCTAAGGGTGAAACGACTCCGGAAACCTCGATCGGAATCTGCCCAAAGTGATGACGATAAAGCTCAGCACCAGTCCCGTCGGTTCAGCCGGCGGCGGTCTTCGTGGTCTTGATGGCTCCGATGACGTTGACCGTCTGGGCGTAGTTGGCCATGAAAAAAAGAACGCTCGAACGAAAGTCGTCGAAGGCCTACCGCAATTCCTAAAGCGTCTTGGAAAGGGTGCCCTTCGCCCGCCCACCAATCCGCGCCGGTTCGAACATTTCCCAAGGCGGCGCCTCGCCGGTCACGGGGTAGAAGAACTTTCGGTCTTCCAGCATTTCGGACCATAGGCCACCGTAAATGCAGCGCCCGAGGTGCTCGATGAACTGGCCGTAGACGTAGGGCGGAGATCGGTTCGCCGGTGCGTGTCGTGTCGAGCGTCACCACCGTCTCGGCGGATGACACGTTGAGAGTGGCTAAAAACACAAGTACGACAACCACGATTCTCATGGGTTCACCTTTCGGAGAACGAAAATAACATGTCCGCCCGGTAAAGGAAATACTTGCCGTTTCTGATCTGTGGAGGATTAACGCTATGATCTCTCGGGCATCCATTAAGGTTGGGAGAAAACAGACATGCGAGGCTTGCGGTTTGGGTGGATGATTTCGATGTCGGTCGGTGTACTACTTCTAGGGCTTGGGTGTGCCCCGGGTGGAGAGACTATCAACGTCGAGAGCCTTCTCAGGGAGATGGTGGATCTCGAGAATTTGGCCCGAAAGCCGGAGCCGTTCTTCAAGCAGGCCATGGCTAGTAGCTACAGCCGCGAAAGCCACAAAGGCGGTGACGATTGGTTCCACAATCTCGACCGGGGAGGGTATGTGCGCACGGAAACGAACGGCGGGCGCACCGAGCACGTGCTCGCGGACCTCACGGGACCCGGCGCTGTGACCCGGTTCTGGTCCGCCAATCCCACCAAGACCAATGGCTTACGTTTCTATTTCGATGGCGAGACTTCGCCTCGGTTCGAGCTCCCACTAAGCGAGTTGTTCCAAGGTGAGACCCCGCCGCTCGGTCCGGACTTCTCTTATATCAGCGGGACGGGTGGTAACGCCTACTATCCATTTCCCTATGCGCAGTCTCTGAAGATCACGATCGAGGAAGAAGACGAGCCGCTCAGTCTCTATTACGAGATCGGATATCGCGATTACGAGTCCGGCGCTCGAGTCGAGACGTTCGATCCCCGGAACGTGAGCCGCTGGGAAGAATTGCAAAACCAGGTTGCTCAGGCACTCACCCGTCCGAACGCGGCGCCTGCACCGGAAGACTCCGATTGGCAGAGCCACAGCCTGACGATCCCTCCTGGTGAGACCCGTAGCTTACCTCCTGTCGAAGGACAAAAGGCCGTGTTCTCATGGTCTGCCCACGTGCAGGATATGCGGGAAAGTCAAGAGTGGAGCGATCCCAAACGGGCCCACAACGCCTACCGTTCCTTGATTCTCGAAATCGATTTCGACGGCGAGAAAAGCATTGAAACGCCGCTCGGCGACTTCTTCGGTTCGGCGCCGGGCGTGAATCCTTATGAGAATTTGCTTTTCACCGTGGACGAGACCGGCCGGATGACGAGCCGGCTTCTGATGCCTTTCAAGACATCAATGGATCTCAGTCTGACGAACACCGGCCCGATCCCCTATACCGTCGAGCTGAATCTACACCTAGGAGAGTACGCTTTCACCGAACGCGGATACCATCTGCGCGCTCAGTGGGGGACGCTGACCCGAGACACGTGGCCGCCCTTTGACACGAACTTTCTGAACACCACGGGCGAAGGTAAGGTCGTCGGCTCCGTATATCAGTTGGCCAATCCCGTGCTCATCTGGTGGGGCGAGGGTGATGTGAAGATTTCGATTGATGGCGAAGAGTTCCCGAGCACCTTCGGAACAGGAACCGAGGACGACTACGGCTACGCCTATGGGTATAACGGTCGCTTCATTCGTCCCTATCACGCTCAGACGCGCGTGGACGGCCCGGCCAGTGGCGGCCACATCAGCTTGAATCGATGGTATGTGCTCGATGCGCTTCCATACCGCACCTCGATCGGTTTCGATCAAGAGATGTGGCACTGGATGCCCTGCCGGCCGACTTGGGGCTACGTCGTCTACTGGTACGCCAAAGCCGGGCTCTCCGGGGCCGCAGGCAACGGATCGCACCGCCCTCGCACCGGTAGACCTCGGAATTCGGGAGAACATGCTCGAACCATTCGAAGGTGAGCTCCTCGCGTTTGAAACGACGGGTGGGAATGGCTGGGAAAGAGCGCCTGGCCAACTGCTCGCGGGCCGAGCACCTCGTCTGGCGAAATCCCGAACCGGGCAACCGCCTGAAGGTTCGTTTCAATGTACCGGAGGCGGGACGCTATTCCGTCGAGCTCAATCTGTGTATGTCGCCGGAGTACGGCCGGCAGAGAATCATTATTAATGGTATAGCCGCGGAGCAGAGTCGTCGACGGCTACTCGCCGGAGCTCTTTTGGCTCCATCCCAAGCTCGGTGTGTTCGATTTTGTGGAAGGGGAGAACGTTTTAGAAGTCGAGGCGCTCGCGCCGAACGAGAAAGCGACGCCGGGGAACCTATTCGGATTGGACTATATTTTTCTTGTTCGACAGTGAAGCTGTTCAGAAAAGGAGGAACAAAATGCTGGAAAACAAAAAGCGAATCGTGATGATGTTCCTGTTGATACTCCTTCTTTCCGTTGCGGGAATTGTGACTGCGGGTCCCGTTCAGGAAGAACGGCCGCAGGTCATCCCGAAAGAGAGCAAAGAGACGACCGCCTTGAGAAAAGCCGTGGACGCGGAAATCGACGTCTTGAGTCCTCGCCTGCTCGAGATGAATGACTGGATGTACCACCATCCTGAGTCCGGTTTCGTGGAGTTTGAAGCATCCAAGATGCTCGTCCAGGAGCTCGAAAAACACGGCTTCGAGGTGGAAATGGGTATGCCCGAATTGAGCTCCGATATCGACGAGCTGAAGTTGATCGGAGGGTTGACGCCCGATTATTCGGGCCCTCCGGGAATCCCGACGGCGTTCAAAGCGAAGTACAAGGGGAAGGCCGAGAGTCCGGTCGTCGGGATCATGGTCGAGTACGATGCTCTCCGAGGAAACCCACCCTTTCACGGTTGCCAACACAACATGCAGGGTCCTACCGGGATCGGAGCGGCCATCGCTTTGGCGAAGGTCATGGAGAAAAACGATGTTCCCGGAAGCGTTTGGGTCATTGGTGCGCCGGCCGAAGAAGTCGGGCCACCTACAAAAGCCATCCAGGCGAAGTCGGGCTACTTGATGGGAATCGACTTCATGTTCACGAGTCACGGAACGGCCAGGGAAACGGTCCGTACACCCGGCGGTTTTTCCTCCATGCACATTCGACAGATGAAATACACCTTCCATGGAAAGCCGGCTCATGCGGCGGGAGATCCGTGGCACGGCGTGAGCGCTCTCGACTCGGTCGTTCTTTTTTTTCACGCCATGGATATGATGAGAGAGCATTCGGAGCCCCAATTCCGGTTTCATTGGATTGTCAACGACGGGGGTGTTGCGCCCAATATCGTGCCTCAGTTGGCCTCGACCACAATGTGGGTCAGACATCTTGCCGATAATACGAAGACCGGTTCCACGAGTCCCGCAAAAGCGAGGGAGATGATCGAGAAAAAGGCTGAACAAATGAATACGGCCGCCAAGGGAGTCGCCATGGCAACGGGAACGACCGTGGATGTCGATCGCTACGGCGAGTATGACGTAGGGATCTCGGTCGGCGCGTTTCAAGATGTAGCGTTTCAATACGCCGTCAACTATGGCGGAGCGAACATCGAGGAACGACCTGTCCCGAGTCAATGGGACGAGACCGGAGCCGCTTCCTTGGTGGTGCCTGGTGTTCAGATCCGCCTCGGTACGGAAGGTATTCCCGAAGCGGCGGGACACTCTCAAGAAAACGCCGATATCACGATATGCCCCGCAGGCCACGACTCTCTGATTCTGACGAGCAAGGTCATGGCCGCCACCGCGTTGCGGTTGTTTACCGACGCCGGCCTCCAGGAGAAGATCAAGTCGGAGCACGCGATGTGGAAGGAGAAGTACAATCAGTAGCAGGATTTAAATTTAGCATTGTCGTCTTCCTTACGATGGCCCAGGATGGCTGGAGCACACGGCGTATCCACGCCGACGTCGCGTTTTACCTGCTTCGTCGCCTGTCTGCCTAACGTGGTGAAAACGATGAGTTGCGTTCCTACGAGATCACAAGGACGACGTTCAAGCTGAACACGAGAATTCATCAAATCGATTGCCTTGGGGACTGTTTTTCCCTAGAATTGGAGGCCAAATCTTGGGGCTTTCGCTCCAGCCGGAAGGGGGGGGGAGAACCGGTCTAGAGGGCAAGGATAATACAGCTCTCATTTATCTTAACAACGGCGACGATATCCTACGTAACCCTCCTATCGAGCGCAGCCCGCAAGGCAGAGGGATCGAAGCAGAGCGACAGAAATATCAGGCGCTCTGTATCGATTCATTTTATTCGTTTGAAGAATCGTCGAAGGAGGGAATTATCGTGACAAGACAACTTATCAGGGTCGTCGTCCTGGTTGCAGTAGCGACTCTCTGCTGCCTGGGTTTGGCAACCAACGAAGCACTCGCGTTTCAAATCACCGATGGCCCAGATGCGGCCAAGCCGGTGGGTAAGATCTATATCGTTCAGGTGAAAGGCCACCCTGCCGTGGGTTTTCAGGGTGGCGAATTCGGCCTCGCCGCCACAAAGCCTCAAAAAGGTGAAAAAATCGATCCCAACGATTCGGCGGTCCGAGCCTACGTTCGGCACTTGACGTCCCAACATGACAGCGTCCTCTCATCGGTCGGAGCTGCCGGTGACAAGGTGTACAGCTACCGCTATACATTCAACGGTTTCGCCGCCCGATTGACACCCGACCAGGTTGCCGCACTTGAACAAAACGCCGATGTGGTCCAAGTCTGGGAAGACGAAATCATGTATCCGACGACCAACACCTCTCCGGCTTTTCTCGGGCTTTCCGGAAAGCATGACCTTTGGGAGAAGAAGAAGCTGCTGGGAGAGGATATCGTCATCGGTATCATCGACACGGGCATCTGGCCCGAGCACCCCAGTTTCGCCGACACGGGCTGTGACGATGACCTCAAGGGCAAAAAAGGAAAAAAAGGAAAAGAGTGCAAACCGTATAAATACAATAGCAAGATCAAAGAGAAGGATCTCGACAAGGAGCAGGAGAAGGCCGCGAAATTCGGTCCACCACCGGCAAGTTTCAACAGCAGCGGCTGCGATTTTGGTAACAGCGCCTTCAATCCGCTGGATGTACCATTCGAATGTCAGAACAAGCTGGTTGGAGCACGTTTCTACGCCGGCTCCTTCTCGACTCCCGGCAGCACCAACCCTGATGGCAGCGGCGGCGACGGCGCCGGCCTGATCCCCGGCGAGTATCTCTCGGCGCGGGATAATGATGGGCACGGAAGCCACACCGCCTCCACAGCAGGTGGCAACCTTTTCGTGCCCGCCTCGATCCTCGGCGAGGATCTCGGTTGGGTGAGCGGAATGGCCCCGCGTGCCCGAATCGCAGCTTACAAGGTCTGTTGGAACGGCACCTATCCGCCCGAGGGATTCGACAACGGTTGCGCCTCGTCCGACTCCATGGCGGCCATCGATCAGGCGGTTGCGGACGGAGTGGACGTGATCAACTTCTCTATCGGCGGCTCGAGCACCAACTTCAACGGGCCCGACGACATGGCCTTCCTTTTCGCGGCCGATGCGGGAGTCTTCGTAGCGACCTCGAATGGCAACTCCGGACCTGGAGCCCAGACCACCGGCACACCTGCCGGCGTCCCCTGGGTGACCGCGGTGGGCGCGGGAGAGGACGATCAGGTCTATGGTACCGGTCTCGATGTCTCCTCGCCGTCAACGATAGCCGACTTATACGACGGTCTGGAAGGCAACGGCGACGTGTCGCTTGGCGACACCGGTGACATCACAACACGGATGGTGCCTTCTGTACCGGCCGATGGATGCGACCCGTTCACCAACCCCGGTGACATCAACGGTAACATTGCGCTGGTGATTCGAGGAAGGTGTAGCTTCAACATCAAATACAACAACGCGGCGGAAGCGGGAGCCCAGGCCATTGTCGTTTACAACGACGGAACCGCCCCGGACCGCATCGACCCGATCGTCATGAGCGCTCCCGGCACTACCATCCCCGGCATCATGATCGGCTTCTACGACGGTGACCTGATCGACAGTACAGTTGCCGGCGGAGACGCCGTGACCGGGACCGTCGGGCCGAGTATTCAGATCTCCAGGGAGGACCGGATTGCCGGATTTTCCTCTCGAGGACCCAATGGGGGTGCCCCGGACATCATCAAGCCCGATGTGACGGCACCTGGCGTGCAGATCCTGGCCGCCCACACGCCGACGCCAAATGACGGTAATCCACCAGGTCGGCTTTTTCAGAGCATTAGCGGAACCTCGATGGCGAGTCCCCACGTCGCCGGAATCGGCGCATTGATCCTGCAGAAGCATCCCGACTGGACGCCGGCGATGGTCCGCTCGGCATTGATGACCACCGCGCGCCAAGACCTGCTGAAGACCTTTGGCGACGATGCGGCCGATCCCTTCGATATCGGTGCGGGCCACATCGTGCCGGAAAAGGCCCTGGATCCCGGCCTGGCTTATGACGCGGAATTCTTCGATTACCTCTTGTTCCTCTGCGGCGCGCAGAAGGAGACGCAGCCCCTTATAGTCAACCCGGACTACTGCGATTCTCTAGAAGCGGCCGGATACTCTGTCGATCCGAGTGATCTCAATCTTCCGTCGATCGGTATCGGCGAGTTGGTGGGCACTCAGACCGTTACCCGCACGGTTACGAACACCAAGAAGGGCAAGAAGAAATGGCATGTCAGCGTGGATATGCCGCCGGGGATCGATGTTTCCGTCAATCCTACGTCGCTTCACCTCAAGGAGGGCGAACAAGCAACCTACGAAGTCACTTTCACCAATGATGGAGCGCCCATCGACGAGTGGTCCTTCGGCTCGCTTACCTGGAAAAGTGGGAAGACCAAAGTGCGGAGCCCCATCGCCGTCAATCCGGCACCCATGATCGTTCCGAACAGTGTGAGTGGATACGGAACCGACGACTCGCTGGGCTTCGACGTCTCATTTGGCTATGACGGTCCCTACCAGGTCGACGTCGATGGGCTTGTGGAAGCACAGCAGGTAGCGGGTGACGTGGCCGATGGAGCGGTCAATTGGGAGCTTTTCATTGTGCCTGCCGGTACGACGCTCGCCCGTTTCTCGTTGTTTGATGAAGATGTGGGGGATGGCAGTGGGTCCGATGACCTCGATTTGCAGGTATTCGGCCCCGATACGGCCGGTTATCCGTTCGTCGGTTCGAGCGGCTCGGCTACTTCCAATGAGGAAGTCAATGTAGTGAATCCGGCCCCGGGCTCGTACTTCGTGGCAGTCATCGATTACGCGAGCGCTCCTGGACCAACATCCTACACTTTGTTCAACTTCAATCTGGACGGTACGAATGCTGGAAACGCCATAGTAACGGCGCCGGCCTCGGCCGTCATCGGCACGACCGAAACGGTAACTGTTGATTGGTCGGCTCTGGCTCCGGGGACGAGATATCTCGGCATCCTGACCCACAGCGACGGCGTCAATCCGCTTCGTCAGACGGGGGTTGTGATCGACACCCAGTAGGCTAGCTGCACAGGAAAACCATCAAGTCCGCAGCCCACAAGGCTGCGGACTTTTTTTTGGAGCGTTCCAAGCTTGGGGCGGTCGAGAATCAAGATACAAAGTCAGAGACGGTCATGAACGCGATTATTTTACCGAGACCGGTAACGGCTTGGTAGGGGAAGGGCGTTTACAAAGAAATGGGGCACCGTCTCGAGCGCTATGGTACTGATAGATGCGCTTCGACACCTGCAAACGGATGCGGGTCCCAGGCGTGAGCACCTGAAGGTAATCCCTTTTCGGATTCGGGCAACCGGCGCTTGAATCTCGCCAGACCACGGGGACTGCTTCGATCACCTTCACGACCTCGACTGGAACCGCGAGCCTCTCGGCTAGATTCAACTTCGCCTCCTCGACCAGGTCATCGAGCTCGGGATCGATCTGAGGATCTGAAACGGATTCCGTTGCGGGACCGAAGTCGCAGATTACTGCCTTTCCGCCGCCGACGTGAACCGCAAAAACGCTACCGGCGCGTCCTAGCCTGACCCTGTACCCGGTGCGGATCGGCTCCTGCTCCGCCTCCGCCACGGGTCGGCACCCGGGGCGGTCGCCACTCCAGTCAACCGGCTCCGCCGATAGCATCTCGAATTCGGATGCCGGAGCCTTGAACTTCTCGCTAAGAGTCGAAATTGCCAGTTGGATAGATTCTTTCCTTGATTCTTCTTCCATCGGCCCCAGCCCCGTGAGCAAGACAATTGCCGGTAGAACGACTGAGAAAATAGCCTTTCGATTCATACAATTCAGCCTACATCAGATCGTCGGCCGGTTGCGAGCGCCAATGCCGGCCTCATCTGCTACAAATAGAACGACTCGATCTTCTACCTCTCATACCTTTCATCCCGCGTTTTATTCCCGCTATCTCGGAAAAATTTCAATCTCGGAGTACAGATTATGATGACTTGGATTACCTTTTTACTGAGCCCTTACCGTGGATGAATGAAGAGCTTCCTCAGGCTAACAGGGAACGACTTTGACAATTTCAAGAAGCAATCCTATTCTGGATATGTATTCACAAGGAAAATTCGAATGAAGATGATTCGTCGCTTTGTCTTCGCGATTCCCATACTCGTTTTCGCACACTCTTGTGCAATTGGTACTTTTGACTATCTGGTGGGCAAGGGAGAACAGAAGACCGTAGGCTATCCGGCCGTGGAGGCCGAGGTGCCCTTCGTTCGTTGCGCGGTGGTCGAAAACTCGACCATCATTCTTGGTATGCCGGAAATGGCCATTCTCATCGCCAGAGAAAACGGCGAAATCTACGCCAGGTACTTTTATCATGCTCACGAGGGACCTCGAGAACAATGGAATTGAGCCTGGCGGTGGATCCAGGGATAAGATCACGTCGGAGCACGCCATGTGGAAGGAAAAGTACGGTCCACTAGTAGGTTCGGTCCAGCCTCTGTGGCAGCCATAGAACGCCCAACAGGAGTGGGGCCACCTAAGAAAATGCCGAGCACCTCGTCTGGCGAAATCCTGAACCGGGCAGCCGCCTGAAGGTCAGATTCAACGTTCCGGAGGCGGGACGCTATCCCTCTGTGGATCTCAACCTCTGGATGTCACCGGACTACGGCCGGAAGAGGCTCTTTATTTCGGAGCTAATAACGATCGCCCATGGCCTGCTTCAGTTCTTCGGTCGTCGGCTCCTCACCCGGCCTGGTCTTGCTCATGAAGGCAATCACCTTCCGGTGAAGAGCTTCCAGATCGATATCCTTCAAGCGGTCTTCGAAGAAGGCAAGGGTTTCCTCCTGCGCTATGGAAGCGGCCAGCACAGAATTGATGTAGTTGTTGAGCGAAACACCTTGCTTCCGGGCGAAGGCTTTTGCCTTGTTCTTCAAGTCGTCGCGAATGCGAAGGGAAAGCGTGGCCATATTTGAGCTCCTTACAGATATCGTGTCACATACTCCTTGGGTGTCATGAAGTGCCACCCAAGTCGCGGTAAGTCGGTGGACCTAAAATGACTCTCGTTATAAGTTAATATCGTAGCCCCGGTGTGAATCGCCGCTTCGACGAATTTGTTGTCGCTTTCATCGCTCAAATTGGGTCTCCAACTGAAGTAGATCTGGACTTGTCGTGAAAGGGCGATCAACTCCGTCACCAAGTCGGCCGACTGTGAATGACTAAGGCCGGTCATAGCCAACACTCTTGGACGTTGAAGAACCTCGAAGTATTCCAGCGCGATGGCCGCCGTCAACATTAAAGGTATTTCGCGACGTATCACTCCCATCAAAACTCGATAGGCAAGACTCGATTCATTTCGACACGCGCCCGCAACAAGTACGTTCGTATCCATCACAATGGGCGGCGTTTGGTACGATTCTCCGAGCATTGATTATACCTTATAATTATACAAATATGATACCATATATAAAGCTTATTTCAAGCTTGGTTTCAGCTCCTCTTCGGCAATTCTGTGCAAACGTTTGCAATGTTACGTTTGGTAACAGTCACTGTGGAAATTTGCGAACACGTTGTCGTTTTTGGAGATGTTTTGACATCGGGACTGGATTCACCTTCAACGATAATGCTCGACGAGCATGAGATCGCTTCCCGAGCGATCGTTTTGCGAGTAAAGAACCCATTGGCCGTCGGGTGAGATCGTCGATCCATCGGTCAGCCGGCGGGCCCTTTTTCCTTCGCCGTCGCTGGACCAGACCTCCCAATGGCCTTCGCGGTCAGTCAAGTAGGCCACCTGCCTGCCGTCCGGTGAGTAATCCGGTAGAAAGTCATCCCGAGTGGAGGCGATGAGCTTGTGCGGTGGGACAGGTTCTTCGGCTGCCGGGCGACCGACTCGCCAGATAATCGGATTCTACTTGTGCAAAGTACAGAATTAAAATTTTGGAAATCTTATTCTCCTCGAACTGACCTCACGGAGCGGTTTGTGCTACCCTCAACGTCCACACTAACGGGAGGAGTCCATGAAGCCGCTGGTCATTTCGCTCGCTTCGCTGTTCGTCATCCTATCTCTTGCGCATGCGGAAGAACCGCAAACGCCCCTTCCCCTGGACGTGCTCCTCGAGATCCGGAGCACGGTGGGTGGAGAGGTGCCGCGATGGGCGCCCGACGGATCGAGAATTCTCTTCGCATCCGGGTCGGGACTGGTGACCATCAAGCCAACCGGCGACACGCTGAGAAGATTGCCGATCGACCTCTCCGGAGCCGGCCACTTCCTCGCTTCCCACACGCCGCGGTGGTCGACCTCGGGGAAATGGGTCGCCTTCGTTTCCGACCGAACTGGAACGCCCGAGATCTGGCTGTGGTCGGCCGACGATGGCCGGCAGAAACAACTCACACGCCTCGGCGCCCGAGTGAAATCTTTCAGTTGGTCACCCGACGGGAGCTCGATCGCGTTATCCGGCGATCGGTACGGAGACTATGACATATGGAAAGTGGCCGTTCCATCCGGCAACGCGGAGCGGCTCACCATGGACGAACGATACGAGGTCTACCCAACCTGGACTCCGGATTCGAAGAAGATTGTTTACGTTCGTCTCGACGATCGATGGATGGAACACGAGGTCATCGAGATCGATCTTGACGGTGACCATCCGCGAACGATTCTGCAAGATAAAGACTTCTTCGATTATCGGGAGGGAGGAACTTTCGGGTTTCCACTCGTCTCACCGGATGGAAAACACCTCGTGTTCCCTTCGTTGCGCAGTGGGTGGGTCAACTACTGGATGGCCCCCATGGGTGAGGGCGAGCCTCGGCAGCTCGCGCCGGCTGAGGCGGATCAAACGGGCGCGGCGTGGTCTCCCGACGGTCGATCCATCGTCTATGTGGAAAACCACAACGGGACTCACGATCTGCGGATCGTGGACGTATCGGGAGGAGAGCCGGTGGTCCTCGTTTCTCACGAGACCGGCGTCGCGGCGAATCCCGACTGGTCACCGGCCGGTGATCTCGTGAGCTTCACCATGGAAAACGTCGATCGCCCCAAGGACCTTTACGTTGTGTCGGTCGAGACTCGTAGAGACCAGACAACTCACCTACTCCATGCCGGACGGACATCTTCAAACGCAACTCATTGTCCCCGGAGAAGATCACCTACCCGAGTGTGGACGGGCTCGAGATTCCGGCGTACCTCTACAAGCCTGAACACATCGGACCCGCTGACAAGCTTCCGGGGATCGTTTGGACCCATGGCGGGCCCACGTCGCAATACCATGACACGTTCCACCGGGACGCGCAGTTTTTTGCTCAGCGAGGATACGTCGTCCTTCTACCCAACATTCGCGGAAGCTCGGGCTACGGCGACCGGTTCGAAAAGATGAACAACCGCTGCTGGGGACACTGCGATCTCGAAGATGTCGAGGCGGGTGTCGATTACTTGAAGACGCTGCCCTATGTGAACCGAGATAAGATGGGAACGACCGGCACGAGCTACGGCGGTTTCATGACCTGTGCCGCCATCACCTTCGCCCCTGATCTTTTCCAGGCGGCCGTTGCGGCGTCCGGATACTGCAATCGGGTATCTTTTGTAGACGAGGGTGAGTTTCGGCACATCCAGCAACTCGCTTACGAGTTCGGACCCTTCGAAGAAAATAAGGAGCTTTATCGCAGGAACTCTCCTTACTTTTCCATCGACAACATCCGGACTCCCACCTTTCTTCTTCACGGCGAAGGCCGCTATCCCGGTTCGGGACAAATGCGCGAGTTCGCCCGCGTCATGCAAAATCAATACAAGACCTTTCGCTACAAGGCCTATGCGGGAGAGAACTACTACGTTCGGGGAAAAGCCAATACACGGGAAATGCTGACGGACATGCTCCACTTCTTCGACTTCTACCTCAAGGATGTGAACACGGAGCTGCCGGGAGTGACCCACCTCGAAGAGCTCGGAGGTTCGAAATGAATCGGGAGGTCTCGAAAGCCATGAGTATCGTACGGTGGATTATCCTCTTCGTCACTTTTTTCACTCTGTCCGTTGAAACCTCAATCGGACAGGCTCGGCTCGAGCCGCTTTCCGTGGACCAGCTCTTGTCCATCAGCTCGGTGGTCGCCGGCGAGACGCCTCAATGGACGCCCGACGGCTCGCGGATCCTCTTCGCCTCCGGACTGGGAGGTCTCATGACCGTTCCCGCCGAGGGTGGCTTTCCGATGCGGATCCCTTTGGAGCTCGGAGGTGCGGGCCACTTTCTCGCTTCCCAGATGCCGCGGTACTCACCGGATGGGAAATGGATCGGCTACGTCTCGGATAAAACGGGAAAACCGGAGCTCTGGCTCTGGTCGACCGAGGACGGTCAAGAGGTGCAGGCGACCGATCTGGGAAGCCGCATCAATGCCTTCACCTGGTCCCCGGACAGTAAGACGATCGTGTTCTCCGGTGACCGTTACGGAAACTACGACATATGGTCGCGTGGAGGTTGGGACCTCCGACGTCTTGCGTCTCACCAAGAGTGAGCGATACGAGGTCTTCCCGACATGGACGCCCGACGGCCAAAAGATTCTCTACGTCGAATTGAACGAGAGTTGGACCGCACATGATGTCATGGCAATGAGCTCCAACGGCCAAAACCGTCGTCTCGTCCTTCGGGACGAGAGACTTCTTTGACTACCGGGCCGGCGGGACGTTCGGCTACCCCCACCGTGTCTCCCGATGGAAACGAGGTGCTCGTTCGCTCTCACCGAAGCGGCTGGATCAACTTCTGGACGGCACCCCTTGCCGGGGGCGAGCCGAGACCCATCGCTCCGGAGTCCGCGGATCAGAGTCACGCCCGTTGGTCTCCCGACGGCCGGTGGATCGCCTATGTTTCCAACCACAATGGAACCCACGAGCTTCGGGTGGTCTCCGCTTCCGGCGGTGAGTCCCGTGTTCTCGTGGGTCCCGGAGAAGGCGTCGCGGCATCCCCCGAGTGGTCACCGGACGGAAAGAGCGTGAGCTACACCTTCGGCACCCTGCAAAGTCCCTCCGACTTGTTCGTCGTCGACGTCGAGACCGGTTCGACACGACGAGCTCACGAGCTCCATGCCCGCCGGCAACTTCGGGCAACGGCTGGTCAAGCCGGAAAAGATCACCTACCCCAGTACCGATGGGTACGAAATCCACGCCTATCTTTATCCCCCAGTTCTCGAAGAGGGAGAAAAGGCGCCCGGCATTCTTTGGATCCACGGAGGCCCCACCTCGCAGTTCAACGATACGTTCCAGGCTCATGTCCAGTTCTTCGCCGCGCGAGGTTATGCCGTCCTTCTACCCAACATTCGCGGAAGCTCGGGATACGGAAAGGCGTTCGAGGATGCGAACAATGGATGTTGGGGACACTGTGATCTCGAAGATGTACTGGCGGGAGTGGAATATCTGAAGAAGCTTCCCTACATTCGTCCCGACAAGATGGCGATCACCGGAACGAGCTACGGCGGTTGTATGAGCATGGCGGCCGTGGCGTATGCGCCGGGAGTGTTTCAGGCCGCGATTCCGGGCTCCGGTTACGCCGACTGGATCCATTTCATGGAAGAGCAGGAGCTCCGACACGCCAAGCTTTTGGAGTACGAGTTTGGTCCGTTGCCAGAGAACGAATCTGTCTATAGAAAGAACTCACCCATATTCGATGTCGAAAAGGTGACCACCCCGACCTTTCTCGTACATGGAGAAGGTCGCTTCCCCCGATCGGAGGCATCTCGAAATTTCGCATTGAGACTGGAGAAGAACTACAAGGTCTTCCAGCACAAAGCCTATCCCAATGAGAACTACTACGTTCGTAGCAAGGCGAATCGACGACAAATGCTGATCGATATGCTCGAGTTCTTAGACCGGTTTCTCAGAGATCAGGCGAAAGATGCCGAGGAGATTGAGCCTGAAGCGACAATAAATGAAATATCTCCATAGATCTTTTGAATGAGGAGGTTTCCTATGCAAAGGGATTTGGCCCTTGTCGCAAGAGGGCCACGTTGGCTGCCGATTTTGTTGCTCGTAACCTCCTTGTTCGTCACGTTGCCGGCTTGCCGAAACGGCCCGGTGTCGATGGCCGGGACGGTCACGGATCCAAACGGAAATGGATTGCCGCGGGTCCGGGTCACGCTCCTGACACCCGAGCCGCCGATACGCTTCACCGATCGGCGAGGAGCCTACACGTTCGATGGTCTTCTTCCCGGAACGTACACGGTCCTTTTCGAGACCGGAGGATATCGCGCGCGCGAGCTCGAAGTGACGGTTCCGCGAGGGCAAGCTCTGAAGCTGGACGCCCAACTCGAGTTGACGCCGGCACACGAACCGGTAGCTCTTGTCGACATAGACGGCAATGTCATCACGGCCGACTCGACCCAACCCTTCAGTGGACGTCAGACCTGTGGCCCGTGCCACGATATCGACGCCATCACGAACGGCTACCATTTTCAGCAGGGGCGGACGGACAGCGACGGTCACGTCATTATCAAGGACGATTTCTTCGAGGACGGGCGTTTCTGGATGCGAAGCCCGGGACGAATGGGTGTTTGGTCTCACACGGCAAGGCAGTTTGCAGCAAAGCAGAACGAGAACGAGTCGCAAATGGACCGCACCACATCCGACTGGATTCGCAGTTGTGGAGGATGCCATCCGGGAGGTGGTCAGGGTGCATTCGACCTCGACGGGCAGCCTTTCTACGACCGAACGCTCGGCCGTTTCGGCTATGAGGCATTGGGGAAAACGAGGGAGGAGGCCTATCTCGACGGTGACTATTGGGAGATAGATTCTTCTACGGGAACTGCGACTCCTTCCCCGTGGGACATTGTGGGACTCCTCGACCCCGATTGTCTTCTCTGCCATCGGATGCGGACGAACGAGATCTCACCAGACTGGTACGATTCCCAATCCGATCTGTTCAGCTTTGATCCCATCCGCACGCGTCGAGACGCGGTCCTGTCCGCCTACAAAGAGCTCAAGGACCTGAAGGGCCAGTCCGTGCCGGCCTTTGCCGCCGCCGCGACAGCCGGCCAGGGATGGTTCTCGAAACTGGATGTCGAAGGCGATGGGCCGCCCACGCTTCAAATCGACTACACGGTGGGGTTGGATGACGGTAGCCTCGTTCTCGATGAAGACGGGAACGTCAACCTCGCTCCCCAAGCTCACAACAAACAGCCCACGGACCAGGTCTGTTGGGGGTGTCACCTGCAGGGGAGTCTCGCTTACGGTATGAGCTGGTTCGACACCCGAGATGTGCACTACAGACACCTCAACCACTTGGACGACGAAGATCCCGAAAACGATATTCCCCCGGAGAAGAGCACGGCTTGTAGCTTCTGCCATCCCGGTGGCCTTCGCCATGATTTCGCCAAGGGGAACAGCCCCCAGATGCAGCATCGCAACGACCTCGACTACGTGGGCTTCCGTTCTTGTCGGGATTGCCACATGAAAGGCAATCCGTTACGGGATGACTTCGCGCCCGAGGTGCCCGGTGAAGTGCTCGTCCACAACACGGGTCGAATGCTCGAGGTCCTATCTTGTCAGGCCTGCCACATCCCTTATACGATCCACTGGACCTTCTACTTCATAGATGGAACCGCCGGACCTTCCCCTGTCGGGACGAGTCTTCAATACCTCTCTGCCGATCCCTTGAACCCCACGAAGTCCGACAAGAGCCGCTGGTACCCACCGTTTCTGTTCAAGACCGATAGCGACGGCGAGCGGCGGGTCTTCCCTTGGACGCCTTCGTTGTCCTTCTACTGGGCGGACTGGGATTGGAAGGGCACTCCCGACGATCTCAGCGATGACGTCATCGCTCCGATCATCCCATGGCGTGTGCCCCAAGCGATTGGCGCGGCCCATCTGCCCTTGGTCACGGATGACAACGAGGATGGCGTCGTCGAGGTCAACCGTCCCGACGAGATTCTGGCCACCATCGAGGCGTTGAAGGGCCAAGACCGTTACGGGCGACAAGTGGCCGCCCGCCCCGTGTTGGTGAAGGGTACCCGCGTCTGGTACGAAGATCCGGAAGAGCCGCAGGGCGTTGGCTTTTTTGAGCGCCAAGGGGTAGAGCTTCCCATCCCCTGGGTCATCTTCAGTTGGGGAATCGATCATAATGTGCTTCCGAAGGAAGAAGCTTGGGGGTACGACGCCGACAATCCGCGTGAAGGCTGTCGTGACTGCCACCGTCCGGACAAAAGGGACTCGCCGGTCATGGATCGCTTGGTCTTGGTCGACCCCTATGGACCGGATGGCAAACCCGTTTACACCAGTGTCCGTAAGATGACCGGCCTCGAGCCACCGAGACTGCCAAACGAGTGAACCTATTCTGAATGTTTTGGATCTCGAGTCCGTTACGATCCGTTTTTACAGGCATTCTGTGAATTCAGATAGTCCGCCAGGTCCCGCTGTTTCACCCACGTTCTCCTGCACTTCGGGGCGCCGATCAACAGAGACGAGGGCAAGCACCCATCGATCGGAGCCTCCGGGGACAGAGATATGCCAGCATTCCGCTTCCGGGTTCATCGCCACCGAAGTAATCATCGTATCCGCATCGAGATTTCGAGCAGCAATTTTCCGCGGTACGAACGAAATCTGAATACAGGGGGTAGAAGGGTTCCGGAGTTATAAGGTCATCAATAACTATGCGCATCGAGTTGGACTTTGCCGCGGAAGATCCAGTAGATGCTGATCGTGTAAGCAATCACGATCGGCATTCCCAGAATCGCGATGATGAACATGATTCCATGAGTGGTCGAGGATGAAGCGGCGTTGTATAGGGTCAGGCTGTTTTCGATGGCAGGACTGGAGACAATGAGGTTGGGATAAACTCCGAGACCGAACGTCGCGAGAAGTCCCGCCACGGTGCAACTGGATGAGAAGAAGGCTCGAACGTCTCTCCCGCGGTGGATCTCTCGCGGTATATTTGCGATGGCGAGAAAAACCAAAGTGGGAACGATGAAGAGGATGGGCTGGTCTTTGAAATTTTGAAGCATTCGTGGAACGGACCAAAATGTCGCCAACGTCGTCACTGCATAGAAGGCGACAAACATCATGATGTGACGGTTGACCCACCCCCTCAAGCGATCATGAAGTGCTCCCTCGGTTTTCATGACCAGATAGATGTTGCCATGCATCACGAATAAAGACAGCCCGGTCAGTCCAACTAGAAGGGCATATGGGTTCAACAGTCCCCAGAAGCTTCCAACGAACTCGAAGTCCGGACCGAGCGGCACACCCAGCGCCAAGTTTCCCAACGCCACGCCGACGAGGAGCCCCGACAGGACGCTACTCGCACTGAAACTGATATCCCAGAATTGTCGCCACCACCTCATGGGTTGTTTGCTACGGAACTCGATGGCGACAGCGCGGAAGATGAGCCCGACCAAGAGCAGCATCATGGCCAAGTAAAAGCCGGAGAATGCCGTTGCGTAGGCCACGGGAAATGCCGCAAACAGCGCGCCTCCACCCGTCACCAGCCATACTTCGTTGCCGTCCCAGACGGGGCCTATGGCATTGATGTTAATCCTTCGTTCCTCGTCTGTTTTGGCAAGAAGATGGATTGCCCCAACACCCAGATCGAAACCATCGAGAATTGCATACCCCGTGAACAAGGCGCCGACGAGCAAAAACCACAACAGATTCAAGTCAAAAGAAACGCTCATCTCGTGACATCTCCTGGATTCAAACGACCTCGTCGGGCCCGTGCTGAATTTTCTCGTTCAGCAAGTAGATGAAAAGAACGAAAAGCAACATATAGATGAGCCCGAACATAACGAGCGAGGCCATCACATGATCGGCCGAGATGCTCCTGGACAGGGCGTCCGACGTCTTCAGCAGGCCATAGACGATCCAAGGCTGGCGGCCGATCTCCGCGGAAAACCATCCCAACTGATTGGCAGATTGCGGTAGCAAGACGGCGAGCACATAGACCCACAGCAGCTTGCGATGGGTAAACAGTGTGCCCCGCATCAATGCGAAGAAACTGAGCACAGAAAGAAAGATCAGAAGAAAACCAATGCCGACCATGAGATGATAGGTTTGGAACACGACATTGACGGGCGGCCGTTCGTTCGGCGAAAAGGCATCGAGGCCGGTCACCGTTCGGCCCGTGTCGCCGTAGACGAGAAAACTCAGCATTCCCGGAAGGCGGATTCCCGTCACGGTTTCCCGCTCTTCATCGACCCACCCCAAAAGGTAAAGCCCCGCCGGTTTCGTGTCGTAATGCCCCTCGAAAGCCGCAAGCTTCGCCGGTTGGGTCTCCGCCAGCGTCGAGCCGCTACTGTGTCCCGTAACCAATTGCATGATCGATGAAAAAAGCGCCACGAAAACCGCGATCTTCATACCGGCCTTGGCCATCTCGACGTGGCGGTTGTGCAAGAGGTACCATGCGCTGACGCTCAAAACGAAAAACGCCGCCGTTAGCCATGCGCTCATGTAGACGTGACTGATCCGGTCGAGAAAGGAAGGATTGAAGACGACTTGCCAAAAATCCACAATTTCAGCTCGAAAGCCCGACGCGTGCTCCACAATGTGGTGACCGGTCGGAGTTTGCTGCCAGGAGTTGGCGACAACGATCCAGATGGCGGAGAAGTGCGCGCCGAGCGCCACGAGAACCGTGGCAATGAAATGGGTTCGGGGTTTGACTTTGTTCCAACCGAAAAGCAGAATCGCCAGGAATCCCGATTCCAAGAAGAAAGCAAAAATTCCTTCGGCCGCCAGCGCACTTCCAAAGACGTCGCCAACGAAACGAGAGTAGGTCGCCCAGTTCATCCCGAACTGAAACTCCATAACGATACCGCTCGCCACTCCCAACGCGAAGATTAGACCGAAGATCTTGACCCAGAATCGCGTCATTTGATGGTAGACGGGATTGCCTGTTCGCAGATAGGTCCCTTCCATAATCACCAGAAAGAGCCCCAAGCCGATACTCAACGGGGGGAAAAGATAGTGGAAGCTTATCGTGGCCCCGAATTGAATTCGAGAGAGAAGTTCCAGATCCATGAGTACGTCCTCGTTCGAGGGTTTGAGAACAACTAGGAGTCTCGCGACACCGGAATCACATCGACCGGATTCTATAGGACCATCGGTCCATATTCCAGTCGTCCCTCGTTGATACTCCGCGACCTCTCGGCTAGGTAGGGCACCGAGCTCACGATCGCTGATTCTCGGGCGACGCTCGAAATAGCGTCCGGGAACTAGCCCTGAAGCGACAATTACGATCAACTTAGAGATAAGGTTTGATTCGTTTGGCGGCGCGCCGGCAAGCCTCTCCTAGGAACCGGATATCCTCGTCAGTGTGGGCCGCGGTCGTGCAGCCAATCCCGTGGACGGTGTAGACGTCTTCCAGAAGTAGCGCCAGCTGGAGGACCTTTTCGCTCAAGTTGATGTCGCAGATCGACGGATTGCGCACTTCATCGGGGGTACGGAGCTCGAGGTCTTTCTCATACGGGAAAAGGAGCATGTGAAGTGAGTTGCCGGGCACGACGTTGCAACGGTCGCCGGCGAAACGGACGTCGATGCCCTCGTCGGCAAACGATCGCGTGACCGTCTCTCGAGTCTTGACGCCGATGCGTGCCAGCTTGGGATAGATCTCGGCTTCATTTTCCACCAGGTGGTTCAGCAAGCTCTTCGCCGCCAGCATCGAGGCGGGATGACCTGCATAGGTTCCACCCTGGAACTTGACCTTGGCACCTCCATCGAGACCCGACAGCGCCAGGATGTCACCTCGTCCGGCGACCGCAGCGACCGGCATCCCCCCTCCAATCGCCTTGCCCATCGTGGTCATGTCGGGTTGAACCCCGTAAAGTGCGCCGACATTTCCGGCTCGAAAACGAAACGCGGAAATCACCTCGTCGAAAACAAGCAAGACGCCGTGCTTTTCTGTGCGCTCCCGGGCCGCCTGCACGTACTCTTTCGTTGCGGGCATCAAGCCGCCGGCACCAATCACCGGCTCGAGAATAAAACAGGCCAGCTTGTCGCCAACCGATTGGAAGTGACGGTGGAGCATTTCGGTGTCGTTGAAGTCGGTGATCAAGACTTCTTGGGTCGTCCCCGTTGACAAGCCTTCGCTGTCGGCCAACTCGAAGCCGTCGTGGTACCCCACACCCTTGAGTCCCCAAAGGTGTCCGCCGTGCCATCCGCCGCCGACTTTCAAAATTAAATCACGATGGGTAAAGGCGCGGGCCAACATCATGGCATACATGGTCGCCAGGGTGCCGCTGGTGGTGAAGCGGATCCGCTCCGAGCCTGTTTGCCGGCAGAGGATCTCGGCCACCTCGATCATCAGGCGATCGGTGAATCCGGTTTGCAGGCCGTACCCTTCCGCCATAGCCTGTGCAAGTGCCCTGGTCACCACCGGCGGATTGTGCCCGAGCACGTTGGCGTAATGTCCTTGCCAAAAGTCGAGGATTCGATGGCCGTCTTCGTCCGTCACCCAGGCACCCTGGGCATGGACGATGCGAGGCGGAAAGGGTTGTAGGATTCTGAGCGCGTTGTTCCCGCCGTCGACCAGTACCTCGACCGCTTCCTCATGCAATGCCGCCGACTTGGGTGAGTGCTTTCTGTATTCTTCGGCAAGCTCCGCCATCAGCGGTGAATAGTCTCGTGCTTTCACGGCTCCTCCGTCGTTTATTCGGACCTCGATCTCAACGCGAACGCCCGATCATTCTTCCACAAATGACGCGATTGTCGAAAGGCCACTCCCACAACGCAATTGCCGGGTGATACAATGACGCTATGTCTCGAATGAGTCCCGGCGCGCTCATCATCCTCTGCGCGATGCTCCTGGCAAGTTGTAACGATGACGACTCACCCGGCGTGACCAGTCCGACCGTTCCCGTCACGGTCGGTGCTTCGGCCGGCCCCTGGTTCCGAATCGCAAACTTGAGCTCGGACCTCGACGGTGCCCAGGTCCGTCTCGACGGAAGGGTTTTCAATGAACGGATGCGTTACCCCACCATCACGGGCTACCGGCAAATCGAGCCGGGCTCACACAACATCCGTTTTGTGCCTCCGCCCAAGGTTGAAGTCGACCCTCGCACGGTGGAGCTCGAAACGACGTTCGTGGTCGGCCCGGGTGAATCCGTGACGATTGTCGCGGCGGGTCTGGTGGACACGCGTACGCTCACGGTCGTGGATATCCGAGACGATCTCACTCCGAGCGGGGAGCGCGCGCGATTACGTCTCATCAATGCCATGTCGGATTTTCCGTCACCTCTCGGCCTTTGGCAGAACCCGAGTATCGCGCTCGTGCGTCGCGTCGAGTTTCTAGGAGAACCACCTTATCGCGACCTCGCTGCGGGAAACCACCCCCTAGAGATCCGTCGCACAGGAACGAGCGGGCCCCTGTTGCCGGTTGTACCCTACGGATTGGCGAGAAACGCGACGTACACCATGTTCGCGTTTGGGACGCTCCGTAAAGATGACCTGGAGGCGAGGCTCGTCCTGGATGCGAGTGAAGGCGTCGCTATGAATCGACGCTGACGCGAGCCTAGACGGTCTTTTCGACCTCGACCTTCGCATCATAAAACGCACCGCCGCCTCCCAGATCGCTCAAGCCGTCGGGAGTAAGAGCGTTCGCCGAGGACCCACCCGGCAGCAGCGATGCCCACCAACCGTGGGGCATGGTCACGACCTTGGGCAACGTCGCGTCGTCCACCACCGCGCTGAGCTCGATGGAGCCTCGGGAGTTATAGACGCGAACCTTGTCGCCGCTTTCGATACGACGGGCTTCTGCATCGTCGGGATGAATTTGCAAACGAGGCTCGCCCGCGGCACGGAGGTGGCGCGGCTGGTTCGCATGGCTCGAGTTGAGGAAGTAACGTTCCGACTTGGGGCTCATGAATGTCAAAGGAAGATCCTCCCTATCTCCCTCAGGCGGCTCGTGACGCGGCAACGGATCCAGTCCGTTGTTTTCCAAGCTTTCGGCATAGAGCTCGCATTTTCCCGAAGACGTTGGAAATCCCCCCTTTGCGAAAGGAAGCCAGGGTTCCGGCAGATTGAGAGGCGCCCAGCCCTCGCGGCGGAGCCTCTCGTAGGTAATGCCCTCGAGGTAGGGGTGACCGCTCGCGAGTGCCGTCTTGATGATTTCTTCGTCGGACGTGTATAGGTAGGGCTCTTCGAGCCCGAGTCGGCGGGAGAGACGGCGAAAGATCTCCGTATTGGTGAGAGCTTCTCCCTGTGGTTCGATGGCGGGCAGATTCATCGCGAGGTGACGACTGCCCCACGGAGCGATCAGGTCGAGATGCTCGGCCTCGGTCGTCGCCGGAAGAATGTAGTCCGCGAATTGGGCGGAGTCGGTCACGAAGTGATCGAGAACCACCGTCAGCAGATCCTTCCGCTTCAATCCCTCGAAAACGAGGTTCTGGTTCTGGGCAATCGTTCCGGGATTGCTGTTGTAGACGATGAGCGCTTGGATGGGAGGATCGAGCTCTGTGTCTGTGAGAGCCCGGCCGAGCTGCACCATGTTGACCGAACGAGTCGTCGGGTCTTCGAGCTCCGGCATCCCGACGGACTCGAGATCGAGAGCCTCGCCGAAGAACTGACCTGTGAATTGCAGCAACCCACCTCCTCGGTGACGCCAGGCGCCAACGAGTGCCGGCAAGCAGGCGACGGTCCGATACATCATGGCGCCGTTCGAGTGTTTCTCCATCGCGATCTGCATTCGAATCGTGGCGGGTTGTGTGGTCGCATAGGCTTTTGCGAGCTCGACGATGTCCGCAGACTTCAAACCCGTGATCTCGGAGACACGTTCGGGAGGATACTCGGAGAGTCGCGGACGCAGTCGGTCGAAACCGAGCGTGTAGTTCTCGACGTACTCGACGTCTTGGAGCCCTTCGCTCACGATCACGTGCATCATGCCCAGGGCGAGAGCGGCATCGGTTCCCGGACTCGGGCGGAGGTGCAAGTCCGCCCGCTCGGCGGTCACCGTCCGCAACGGGTCGATCACGACGACACGCGCACCGTCACGTTGCGCTCGCTCGATATGCGGCCAGCCGTGGGGATTCGTAACCACGGGATTCGAGCCCCATATAATAATGAAGCGACTGTGCACGATATCTTCCGGGAGAATCCCCGTGCTCGTGCCCATGGTGGCGGCGAGGCCTGCGTGCGCCGTGCTGCCGCATATGTTGCGACCCAGACGTGTGGCCCCGAGGCGGGAAAAAAATCGCCGATCGAGCGACTTGCCCTGGACCAATCCCTCCGTTCCCGCGAAGCTGTAAGGGAGAATCGCCGTGGGACCGTGTTCGGAGATGATGCTCTTCAGCCGCGAGGCGATGTCGTCGAGCGCATCGTCCCAGCTAACACGCTCGAACTGCGCGTCGCCCAATGAGCCTTTCTCACCCACCCGACGGAGAGGGTGAAGCAAGCGGTCGGGGTTATAGACGACGTCGGTGAGAAACCCGTCCATCTTTTCACACAGGGATCCCCGCGTCAGCGGATGGCTGTCATCACCCTCGATCGCGACGGCACGCCCGTTCTCGGTCGTCACGATCCAAGAACACGTGTCCGGGCAATCGTGCATGCAAGCGCCGTACACCTGCGATCGGCCGTCAACCTGCTGAGTGGTACAACGTGCTCCGAGCAATGCCGTTGCACCGACCGCACTCCGGTGGATGAACTCCCGGCGCGAGATTCGATGGGAATTTTTTTCCGCCATAATTGAGCCACCTCTTTGGAACTACTCGATTCTTTCAAACACGATCTCCACCAGATCGATGCCCAGCCCGTTCGAGCGCGCGTCCTTATCGACGAGATTAAGAAAGAAAATATTGTCGCCCGCACTCATCTCCCGGGTACCCAAGGGTAGGACCGGACTCGGACTTCGACCTTCCGCGTAGAGGTTGACGGCTTTTCCGACAGGCTTGTCGCGCTCATACATCTGAACGATGCCTTGATCGGGTCCCTGGACGGCCTTGATCCCAACCTTGTAGGTACCGGCGGCGGGCATGTCGCAGATGAACGAAATGTGGTGAGGGCCGAAGATATCGTCGCCCGTCGTTCTGATAGAAAGATACCGAACCCTGGACTCTTCGAACGTTTCGGTCTGCTTGGTCCAGGTCGCGTTTTGAAGCGAGGACGTGTGGATCGGAACGTTCCATCCGGGCACGAAAATGACCCTTGTCGGGGCCGTCACTTTACGCTCGGCGGCAGGGGGGAGAGGGGAACCGGGCGCGGGTGGCTCCATAGAATAAAGGAAGACCACGCTGGTGTAAACCCTGGATTTCATCAGCGTTCCTAGCTCGGGCTGCTTTGGGTCTCCACCTCCACCGCTGAGACCGAAGCGGCGGGAAACGTCCACGTTCCGTTGGCCGGTAGGGAGTTTTCCTTCAAGGCAACCACGTCCGGATCGGTCTCGATGACCTCTACTTCCGGATCGGCGGCGAGAGTGAAAACTCGGCCCGAGGCGATTTGTGATCCCGCCACACCGAGCTCGACCTTGATGTCCCGTTTACGGTGTGTGTTGATCACGTGGAAAAAGAATCGGTCTCCCGTCCGGCTCGCCGTCACGTCCAGATCGCCCGGAGTGTCGATCACCTTGACCGCCTTTTCTCCCGTGTGATGGCGGTAGAGGCTCATGACCAAAGCCACCGGCATCATGAAAGACTTGCCACCCGGCACGGGGATCATGACCGCATTGACTTGCCACCGAGTTCCACAGAAGTCCGCGGCGGTGGCGATTTTGAGCCGGTCGCCGTGTCTCTCGTTGACATTCAACATTCGGGCGTTGGCGACCCCTGCGGCCCAGGAGGAGAGAACATCGCAGCGATTGCGGCCGGGCAAGGCAAAATGACATTCCGTCATGGCGAGGGGAATCTCTAGATCGTTTACTTCATCTCGTACCGCGCGGATGGCGGCATCGTGAACTTTGTGAGACTCCATGAGTCGTTCCCAGGTCCAGGCGGGATCCTTGCGGTATTCGATTCCTCTCAAAGGAGAGTTGGTGAGGCCTTCATCAGGATTGAACATATGATGGAAAGCGATGTAGTCGATGTGCTCGCCGGCGAGCTCGGTCATCCGGCGCGCCCACTCTCTATTGCCCCAACCAATCAGTTGGATACGAGGGTCTTCCGCCCGCATGGCTTTAGCGAACTCGATCGTGTGCTTTGCCGCGGTGTCGCAGTCGAACAAGCGGTTCTTGGAGTCCATGGAGGTTTCGTTCCCGATCTGCCAAAGGAGGATATTGTAAGGGTCGTTGACGCCGTGCGCCTTGCGCTCCTTGTTATCGGGGTCGTTGCAATAGCGCACCCACTCGGCGGCTTCTTTAGCGTCCGCCAAACGGATGTCGCCCTTGGGTGTTTTTTGCCAATAGGGCCGTCCGTCCGACAAGAGGTTGACGCACATGAGCGGGTCGGCGCCCGTTTGTTAACAAAAATCGACGAACTCGTGCGTCCCGACCTGGTTCGTATCGACGCCTCCCCAGCAGAGGTTCAGCATCGGCTTGCGTTGATCCCTCGGCCCGACTGCCTCTCTCCATCGGTAGTAAGAGATGAAAGCACCGCCCCATCGAAGGAGAGGTGGTGCGAGCTTCCTCGTTACCTCGATGACATCTTCCCGCCAGCGATCGTGGGCGAAGTCCCAGGCGGCGGCAACCGATCCGTCCGTTGTACCGAGGGGCTCCATGAACTGCATATATAAATAAGGAGAGATGTCGTATTGCGGATTCGTATCGATCCGTAGCGTCTGAGTGCCCGGCGCCGCCTGCGCTTTGCCAGCCATCGCGACGGCGGTGCCCAATCCCATTGCCTTTAGAAAATCGCGTCGTGAATTCATGGACTAAACCCCTCTGACCCTTCAGATGAAGATATCGACATCCTTGCGAAGCTGGTTGGGAAGGATGGGACGACTTTGCCAGTGATCTCCTGATTCGTCGGAAGCGTTAAAGCTGGAGCGTATGTACTTGTAACGCTCTTCTACGGTATTTTCTTTCTCCACCTTGATATAAAGACCTTCCATTTCGTCGGAAGGATCCGTTTCCTTCAGGATTCGCTCGGGATCGAGTCCTCGGTCTCTTGCCGACTCGGCGAGGTTGTCGCACCAGTTGGTGCTTTTGAACAGAGACCTTTTGACCAAAGATTTCAGATCGATCACGCTTATAAAGCCCTCGTCCAAAACGGGCACCGAGGTAACCGGTGTGTCGGCGATCAGTTTGCGTCTTAACTCGGTCGAAAGAAAGCGGCCGTTGGTCTTGTCGAGAACATCAAACTCGAGGAAATAGTGGGGCAAATCATCGTAAAAGACCGTGTGCTTGGCGTACATCCACTCTCCATACAGAACGAAACGATCACTCAAGAGTGACCATAAACACTGTCGGTGAGAGCTCGCCCATTGCTTGAACAGATCAAATTGTTTTTCCCTGCTGCCACCCGTCAAATAGTGGCCGCGACTTTGAAGGAGCATCATGCCATCGGAGTCGAAACTGATGCCGGTGTTGGCTCCGTCCACCTTTTCCTCGATGACCAGATAACGATTCTGTAAATGTGTCATGGGTACGAATTGGAGGTCTTCGTCCCCGGGCTGCGGTTGTGACCCTTCAATGTGGTGGGTTCGTGGGTACTTTCTGAACATTCATCCCTTTAAACGCTTTATAGGGTCAGGCCTGCAATTATCGATACAATCTACTTTAAGAGAATTACAAACCTGACCCTCCATTTAGTCCAGACCAATAACTATCTTCCCGAAATGATCATACTCCTCGAGCCGCCGATGTCCTTCGTGGATTTGCGCGAGTGGCAGAACCGAGTCGACGATGGGCTTGAGGCGTTCCTCTTCCATCAGACCGAAAATCGTGGCCAACTCGGGGTAGGTACCGCCGTTGGCTCCGATGATCCGAATCTGTCGGTGATAGACCTGGCTCAAGTTGAAGGTGACCTCGGCTCCCGAATGGGAACCGGTGCTGACCAGCCTGCCGTTTCTCGCGAGCGTCTGAAGGGCTTGCGGCCAGGTCTTGGCTCCGACATTATCTTGAACGAGATCGACGCCGCGCCCGTGGGTCTCATCGAGTACGGCCTGGACCCAATCTTCATCGACATAGTTGAAGACACGATGGGCACCGAGCTCGAGGGCGCGTTCGGCTTTTTGTTCGGTCGAAGTCGTTGAGAGAACTCGAGCTCCAGCCAGACGGGCAATCTCGATACCTGCCGAAGCGACACCGCCGCCGGCGCCGAGGATTAAGACCGTTTCACCGGCGCTCAAACCCGCTTTCGAGATCAGCATGTGCCAGGCGGTCATAAAGACGACGGGAACCGCCGCCGCCTCGACGAAGGAAAGGTTCTTCGGTTTTCGTAGGAGGTTGGCCGCAGGTGCGATCGTGTATTCGGCCAGGCCGCCATCGATGTGCTCGCCCAGGATTTGATGCTTCGGGCAAACGGTCGGTTCTCCGGCGCGACAAAATTCGCAAACGCCGCAGGTGATGAGAGGGTAGATGACAACGTCGTCGCCCGGTCGCCAATCCTCGACGAGATCGCCGACCGAGTCCACGACACCGGCGATGTCACCGCCCCCAATGATGGGCAAATCGATTGCCCCGAACTTGGGTCCCTGCCGAACCGCGACGTCGAGCCAGTTCAGCGCACAAGCCCGTACTTTGACACGAGCTTCCGCCGGTCCCGGCTCCGGTATCGGCACATCCTCGATGCGTATTGCATCCCGTCCCCCATGCTCTCTCAAAACCGCAGCTCTCATCGGTCCTCTACAATCCTTCCGGAGTCAGGCGAAGCTCTCCACGTTTCGCCATGGCACCTACGCGTTCTTTCATCTTCTCGACCTTCGTCCTCATTTGATCCATGAATCGTTGAAACTCAGGCTGTGCTCGCAGATTCTCGAAGGCGGGTTCTTGTAAATCCCACTCATAACCAAGTCGCCCAAGTTCGACCGACTTTCCGAGCCAGTCGAGAGCTTCGGCTTTTTCGCCCTGCACCGCGGCGGTCACCGCCAACGCCCAGCGGTCGAACCAGCGTTCGCTTTCCGAGTCGATTCCGCCCCGACAATCTTTTTCTACATACGCGAGATGCTGTTCGGCCTCGGATCGCTCTCCCATGCGCCAAAGGAGATCACCCAAACGCAAATGAGCATAAACATTCGTTCCCTGCGAAGACTCGAGCGCTCTTTCGAAGAACACCATCGCCTGCTTCGAGTTTCCGCCGAAGAGCTCCGTTTCCCCCGCGACAACAAGGCTTCCTACGGTATTCGGGTGAACCTTCAGTAGGTCGTCCATGCGCTTCCTTGCTGCCTCGGCTTGGCCTCCGAAGAGCTCCCTATAGGCAAAATGTTTGTGGGCGTCAAAATAGTAAGGCTCGGCGGCCAGCGCTTTGTCGAGCCAGAGAGTCGCTTCATCCCTGAAGCCGAGATCATTGAGAATTTCGGCGGTATTCGTGTATGCGATGGCATTGCCGGGAGGATACTGCAGCCGGCGTTTCATCCAAATCAAAGCTTCGTCCCATCGCCCGAGCATGTGGAGAACCACGGCGGTGTTTAACATAACGGCCTCGTACCGAGGTCGTAGGGTCAAGGCTCTTTCGTAACATTCGAGTGATTTAGTGAGCCAACCTTTGTTCGAGTAGCTGAATGCGAGCGCTTTATAGCCCTCGGGAAGCTCGGGATCGATGGAAATTGCCTTTTGGGCCGTCTCTAGAGCAACATCGGACCATTTTCCGTCCACCGCCCAAGTGTTGACCCGTTGATTGTAGGCATCGGCGAGACCGGCATAGGCTAAAGCGAAATCGGGGTCGATGGCGATGCTTTTTTTGAAGAGCTCAATGGCGTTTTCATTGTCGTTGTAACGGTACCGGCGGTAATAGTCTCGGGCCTTCAAGTAGGCATCGTAGGCTTGGAAATCCTCGGTGGGTGCCTTGCTCAAGAGCGTTCTCTCTTCGGGGGAGAGCCTCACCTTCATGGCCGCTGCAATGCGCAAGGCGACGTCCGTTTGAATCTCGAACATGTCATCGAGACTACGGTCGTAGGTCTCCGCCCAGAGATGCGCGTCAGTTATGGCGTCAATGAGTTGGCTCGTGATACGAACCCTGTCCTTTTCGAGACGGACACTGCCTTCTAAAATCGTGGCCACGCCGAGCTCTTTGGCGATCTCCGACAGGTCCCGCTCGGAATCCCGGTATTTCATAACCGTGGTCCGGGAGACCACCCGGATACCCTCTATTTTCGAAAGGTGGGAAATGACATCTTCCGTAATACCGGCGGCGAAGTACTCATTCGATGGGTCATCGCTCAGACTCTCGAACGGCAATACTGCAATCGATGCATCGTTGGGAGCGTCCTGCTCGATCGGCCTGAGAAAGTAAACGGCCGTTCCAACCAGAGCGATGGCGAGAGCTGCACCAACAGCCTGAACGAAAATCCGACTTCGTGGAGCGGCCTTCCCAACCGGCGCTATCAATCGATACCCTCGTTTGGGGATCGTTTCGATGAAAAGGGGATCCTTGGCGTCGTCTCCCAACACCGTTCGTAGCTCGGAAACGGTGCGGGTCAGTGCCACATCGGTCACATGGGTATCCGACCAAACGGCTTGGAAGATCTCCTTCTTGGATACGACTTCGGCGGGATGGTCCGCCAGGTAGACCAGCAGATCCATGATTTTGGGCTCGAGGTGACGCGTTTCCTCGCTGTGGGAGACGGTTCCCTCGGAAGGGCGAACCTGCCAGACACCTACCCGGAAGTTCTTTCGGGACAAGTGTTTCGCCGAATCGGGACACATAGTGACCCAATTATACAGGCCTCCGATCAAAACCCTAACCTTTTCCTAAGGCGATCCGAGGAGAGTTTTCGGTGCCCTTGAGTCTATTGTTGATTTGAGAGCCACTTCGGTACGGAGTGGCGGGAAAAAGGGCCCCCGTAATTTCAAAGGAGTGGAACCATGAAGAAATGCTTGTCTCGGTTCGCAGCGCTGTTCGTGGTGATTTTGCTGTCCACAGCCAACGTGTCGGCGGCGGAAAAACCGTCCTTTGGCGTCTTGGGAGGTCTTGACCTAGCGAACCTAGCGATCGATCCGGATCCGATCGATGCCAGTTTGGATTCCATTAAACGAGCGAACGTCGGGGGCTTGGTCGAGCTCGGTCTCACGCCGGTTGCTTCACTGCAGGCAAGATGCATGTATGTCCCGAAAGGGGCCGGCATCGACGCCACTGAACAAGGCGTCTCCTTCCGGGCCGAGACCGTCGTTGACTACGTTACTGTGCCGGTATTACTCAAGCTTCAGGCGAAGACCGCGAAGGTTCGACCCTACGTGGTCGTAGGGCCCGAGTTTGGGTTCAAAGCTCGCGCGGCGGTCTCCATTTCGACCACCGTCTCCGTGCCGGGCGACCTTCTGGCCGAGTTGGAGAAAGAGCTTTCCGACCAGGTCAACAACGAGCTGAAGTCGACCGATGTGGCTCTCGATTTTGGAGGCGGAGTCGAGATTCCTTCTGGAAGAATGTCTGTCCTCATCGAAGGGATCTATTCACTCGGACTCCGCAACATCGCCATCAATTCTGACGGCGAAGACGGCAGTGCCAAGACGAGAACATTTTTGTTCAACGTGGGGATTCGCTTTTAAGTTAAGCAAGGAGGCGATCATGAAATCCGCGCTTCGAATCGCCGTCTGCCTTATCGCCGTCGGCTGCGTCAAGGTAAAGGTGCAGCCGATGGACGAGGTCGTACGCACGGCGCGTTCGCCGGACGAGGTCGAGGTTCTTGTCGCCGAGCCGGAGCAACCCTACATGGTCATTGCCAAGATCGAATCGAGCTTCGATGGGGCCATCAAGGGATTTGACGATCTGCGCCGGGAGATGATTGCCAAGGCGGCCGAGCTCGGAGGGGACGCTCTGATCCTGGGGCCTGAGTCCAAGAAGAGTGGCGTGATCTTCGTCCCTACTCCCATCTTCTATGATGAGAAAAAACTTACCGGCGAAGTCATCGCGTACAAATGAGTCGGCCAGGCTGTCCGCCTCCGCCACCTATCCGCCGAAGCCTTGGCGTAGGCGGAAGGCGGGCCCCTGGCGCCTCTGGCTATTGATAAACTCCCGCCACAATGAAATGATTCGACGCCATATCAACACGAGAGGTGCGGATCATGCTCAGCAACGAAGGAAATCGCTTGACGAGAGTCGTCGTCTGTTCGCCCAAGACGGAGTACTTTTCAGTGGACGACCCCGCCGCTCACAACATACCCGAGCTCGCCGACGAGGCCGCCGCTGTGAAACAGCATGCAGCTCTGCGCTCGGTTCTCGAGGGATACGGCGCCGAAGTCATCGATGTGGACGAGCTTGCCGGGCACCCCAATTCGGTCTTTGTACGAGATGCTGCTATATCGACGCCGAGGGGATACATCAAGGTGCGGATGGGTATCGACACGAGATTGGGCGAAGAAAAATGGATGGCGGACAAACTCGAGGCCATGGGCGAGCCATGCGCGGGCGAAATCCGACCACCGGGCGCCGTCGAGGGCGGTGATGTTGTTGTCGCCGGCCGTGTCGTCTTTGCGGGGATAACCCGCAGGACGAATGCAGAAGGTGTGGAGCAACTGTCGAGAATCTTACGCGATATGGATATCGAAGTACGCTCCGTCGCCCTGCCCGATTTTTACCTGCATCTCGACCAAACGATCGGCGTTGTCGGACCCCGGCGACTGATGTGTTGTCGAGGGCTGTTCCCGGACGGCTTTTTTGACGGATTCGAGCTCATCGAGTCTCCCTGTCATGAATCGAACGTCAACTTCATCTGCCTTGGCGAGAACGAAATCATCGCGCCTCGCGCCAATCGAGAAGCGGTGAAGATTGCGAGAGACGCGGGCGTTCGCGTTCACGATGTCGATGTCTCGGAGTTTGCGAAAGGTGCCGGCGGACCCAACTGCTTAGTGATGCCCCTTGAACGAGAGTGAGGAGATCCACATGTCCAAAAAATACCGACGCGCTACGATGGCCATCCACGGCAACGAGTCGAACAAGGGTAAGAGCGAACCGGTCACGGTGCCCATCTATCAGTCCTCGACCTACGTCTTTCCAAATACGGATTCCATGGAAGCGACCATCGTGCGTGGGGAGAGGACTCAACATGAATATGTCCGGTTCGGAAATCCGGCCCAGGACCTGTTGAACGAACGGCTGGCTCTGCTGGAGCAGGCCGATGACGCCTTGGTCTTTTCCTCGGGTATGGCGGCCATTACGAACGCTATTCTTTCCGTGGTGGGCCGGGGCGATGAAGTTATTGCTTCTGCCACGCTTTACGGGCAGACCCTCAACTTTCTTCGCAAATCGTTGCCGCATGAGTACGGTGTCGAGACGAAATTCATCTCCGTCGCCGATCTCCACGATCTCGAAAAGCACGTCACTTCTCGTACAAAGCTCATCTACTTCGAGTCGCCGACCAATCCCAATCTACAGGTGGCCGACATTGCACGAGTTGCAGAACAAGCGCGCAAGCTCGGTGTGAAGACGATGATCGATAACACCTTTGCCACGCCGATCAACCAACAGCCCATCTCTATGGGCGTCGACTGTGTGGTGCACAGTGCTACCAAATACCTGGGCGGACACAGCGATCTTCTTGCCGGCGTGGCCGCAGGGTCGAAGGAGTTCGTCCACGAATGTAACGAGCGCATGCACACCTATGGACCCACGCTCGATCCATTCGCGACCTTTCTTCTGTTGCGAAGTCTCAAGACGCTCGCGGTGAGGATCGAACGCCAGACCGAGAGCGCACTGAAGGTGGCCGAGCACCTGCGCGGTCATCCCAAGATAGCGCGAGTTCACTATCCCGGCCTGCCCGACGATCCTTACCACGAGGTGGCGAAAAAGCAGATGAGTGGTTTCGGTGGAATGGTGACCTTTGTGCTGAAAGGGGGGCAGCGCGAAGCGATGGATTTCGTCGACAATCTGGAGCTGGCCCTGAATGCTACCAGTTTGGGAGGTGTGGAGACTCTTGTCAGCATCCCCGTCATTTCGTCCCATGCGTGGCAAACCCCGGAGGAGCTCGGTCTTGCTGGGGTTGTGCCGGAGATGGTCCGGTTCTCGGTCGGTCTCGAAGCGGCCCTTGTCAACGGCGTCTCCGCGGCGTGGGTTTCCTGGTGGTGATCGTCATGTCCGGTATTCGCGAGCGTCTCGAGCTGATCACGTCCCGGAAAGTCTGAAGGGCATGCCGATAACGTTCATCTCCACCGCTCTGATGGCCCTTGCATTCATGGGCTTCGTGGGTATGATCTGATCGATCTCAGGGCATTGGAAAAGACTGCGCCAGAAGCAGTTGGGCGCCTCCGTCTCATCCATCGGAGGAAGATGATGAAGAAGTACGTTTCTCGCGCTGCTCCTCCTTGCATTCGTTCCCCTGTTCATCGGGGCCTCCGCCACGGCAGAGGACGAGGCCGAGTACAAGCGGTGGAAGCTCGACATCGAGTACGCGACGCCGGACTGGATCGCGCTCAAGGACGCGCTGGGTGACCCCTACATCGTCTACTACCAGACGGTGAAGATTACGAACAACACCGACGCGGACGTCCCCCTGAAGGTCAAGCTCGTCGGCGTGACCGAGCAGGACAAGACCTACCGCGGCACCCTCGACCCGATCGCCAGGAAGGCGCTCGAGAAGAAGAAGGGCAAGAAGTACAAGTCCGCCACGGGATATCTTTCAAGGGCAAGCTTCCTCGAAGGAGTCCGTCGACGCCGTCGT
>CAVROO010000005.1:0-14166 GCA_963722765.1 uncultured Acidobacteriota bacterium | reverse complement strand
CCATCGATATCGTGAATCCCCGCCTCACTCTGGACGGAATTCGCATCATCTACGAGCTCAACCAGAGCTAGCCCGACCGTAGGCCAGGCTGTGCCTGGCTCGTCGTGAGCTCCTCCTTACCACCAGTTCCCGCCGAACTCCGTCCGGGAAGGAGCTGGTTCAAGTAAGCAACAGGAACGTCCAGATACAGAGCTTTGGTGCTCGCTTTGAGGCTGGCGTGGATGAAACAAACGTGGGTGCACCAGCATCCGTCCCGGACGATGGCCTCGAGCTCCTTCGTTCTCGCCCGGGACTCCCAAAACCGGTTCCAATCAAAATCGAACTCCCGCAGATTACCGAGGCGCTCACGAAGCTCACAGGCACGAAGGCCGCCGTCCGCGTCCAGAACCACGATGTTTTGTCCCGCCGTGCAAGCCATTGGCCAACGGTTGTGACCGGAGAGATTGGCGGCCTGGATCTTGTGATAGAGATTCAACACGCCGAGGTAGGCAATCTCTTCGGCCATGGCGCCGACGCCTTTCTTACGGTTCTTGAGTCGGGCTGCGTAGTGGCGATAGAGGGGGCGGAGATCTTCGTAGAGCTTCTCGATCGAGGCCTGGTGCACCTCGAGCAGGGCCGGATCCATGGCCTCTCCGCGGATCACTTGAAAGTAGTGGCCGTCGAGATCGAAGCGATCCCGAATCAACTCACCCAGGCGGCGCATTTCTTCGAGGTTGTCGGTGCAGATGACGGAGTTCACATGGATACGAAGCGACGGGGCGCGTTTGCGAAGGTCTTGGAGGAGCTCGAGCGATTCTGTGGCGCGGCCGAAGTTGCCCGGTACTCCGCGAAGTCGATCGTGTGTTGTCTCGAGCCCGTCGAGTGCCAGGTTCACATTGACCCGGAGTCCCGGACACGGCTCGACGATCTTCTCGACAACCGCGCCGAGCCGTTCTGGCAGTAGTCCATTGACCGGTAGGTTGATAGATCGTACGCCGTTTTCTTCATGGAAGAGTCGGACGATTTCCGGGAGATCTTCGCGCAGTGTGGGCTCTCCTCCCGAGAGCCAAAGGTCGTTGAAATGCGGCATCGTTTGGGAAAGAGCCCGTATCTCTTCGAGACTCAGATCTCCGCCTTGGTTCAACTCCTCCCAGTAAAAGCAGGTCCGGCACTTGGAGTTACAGCGCGAAGTGACAAAGAAGATGAGCGTATCGAGGCGATGCTGGCTCTTCATGGTTTCTGGATTATATCCACATGATTCGGGCTTCTGCATGCCAACCTAAGCCGCGTCCTGCCAGGCACAGCCTGGCCTACTTCACTGTCAGCACCGGAATCTTCGACGCACGTACGACCTTCTCGGTTACGCTTCCCATGAGAAGGTGATCCATACCGCTCAATCCACGGGTCCCTATGACGATGAGCTGCGCGTTGCGCTCGTCTCCCACCCTGAGGACCTCCGAGTGTACGTCACCTTCGGCGGCCACTACCTCCCCGACGTGGTCCCCTAACAGCTCCCGTAAGTTCTCCGAGATCCTGGCCGGAAGCTCCGGGTCGAGCTGGAACAAACGGGTGACCCCACCGGCGTAGAACGAGGGGTGAATCGGACTCGCAACGACGTGAACGAGGATGAGAGAACCATCCTTGGAGACCAGAGCCCGGGCTACATCCAGCGCTCGGCGTGAGCTATCGGTGAAATCCACCGGCACCACAACGCTCTGGAAACCTCCCACGCCCTCGGCGATGGCGGAGTCGTCTCTCAGCGTCAAGACGTTGCATGGAGCATGGCGCAGCACTTTTTCGGCGACGCTGCCAAGAAGGAGCTTCTTGAATCCGCTTCGCCCATGCGTTCCCATGACGATGAGGTCGGGTTGAAGGCTATTGACTTTGTCCATGATGGCTTCGAAGGGAGAGACACTCCTCTCGGTCGAGATCTCGACGGCCACACCCCTTCCCTTGAGCTCATCCGATTTTGTTTTCAGGCTCTCCATGGTGTCGTTTTCGAGTTGGTCCAAGTACTCCTTGAGCTGCATCTTGAGGTGCTGTCGGATCGTCGGTATGGAGAAGGATGGCGTGAAAAATAAAGAGCGTAGCTTTGTGAACGAGGGCGAGATCGACCGCTTGCCGCAAGGCATGGTTGGCGGTCTCAGAGAAATCGGTCGGAAACAAAATTTTCTTGAACTCCATGACACTTGGCCCCTTTGAAATGGTTAAAATTACGGACGCAAATCATACCCTCGACGCTCGTCTCGATAAAAAGGTAACAACCGACCCTTACGAGGATCAGCGTCTCGGTTGGTAGGAAGAGAAGGAAAGGATAGCCAGGGGGGAAAGAGGGGGCGGGGTAGCGCGGGAGGGCCGGATGTGCAGCCAAAGATCCGGAAATGGTCCGCGCAATGGCAGAAACAGGGGATGGCCATCTTGGACATGAGAACTTCGTGAGATTTACATCGCCGGGAGGCCACAGACGGTAGATTTAATCGGTGAGGTGGGTCAAGCGTAGTCATCCGAGAGTGCCCCCTTCCAGGCGTCCTCCACTCCCGCTTGACGGAAAGTCGACCTCTTGATTGCCATCGAGCCTCCCCATGCGAAGTTATGGTCGTGGTCGCCGAGAAGCGTAAGCACCCCCGCGTTCCAGGCCGAGCGCAAGAAGGAAGCGAAGTTGCCTCGTTCCGGCACGTAGAAACGGTACCCGGTGGCGGCTCCGACCTCGACTCGATCGAGAGGTTCGACGAGGTAGGTCAGCCATTCGGGCGTAGGACGAATATCCGAGTCGGCAAAGGCGAGGACGCAATCGTCCTCGATGGTGGCGACGGCGGTCACCAGATTGTGTACTTTTTGACCACGACCGCGGGCCGGCCCAGCGAAGACGAGCCGGGTCTCACGTCTCTCACCCGCTATGATGGACCGGATGACGGGGAGAGCCCCGTCGGCCTCGTTCTCCACAACGAAGACGATCCGGAGGTCTGGATAGTTTTGGCGGACGATGGCGCGCAGGTTATCCGCGAGTCCTGCATCCAATCCGCAGCAAGGTACCAAGAGGGTGACGGAAGGAAGATCAGGATCGCTCGGGAGCCCGATCGTCATGAACGCGTAGGTATTTTAGGTAGCGGAACGACGAGATTAAAGAATACAGGCTGACGAGAAGGTTGACTCCACCGAGAGCATAGATCCCGATCATGGACGCCGTCCCACGGGACTAGCGGAACGCGAGTTAAGCCGTCGCCCCCCTTCCTCGAAGACTCGTTCAGGACTAGCAGGACGTAGGTTGAAGCGTCGCCCCCCCTCCTCGAAGACTCGTTCGGGACTAGCAGGACGTAGGTTGAAGCGTCGCCCCCCCTCCTCGAAGACTCGTTCGGGACTAGCAGGACGTAGGTTGAAGCGTCGCCCCTCCTCGCGGACTCGTTCGGGACTAGCGGAGCGTGAGTTAAGGCGTCGCTCCTCGCGGACTCGTTCGGGACTAGCGGAGCGTGAGTTAAGGCGTCGCTCCTCGCGGACTCGTTCGGAACTAGCGGAACGTAGGTTGGGCCGTCGCCCCGGTAAACTGCTGTCTTGACAAGTCTTCATGCTGCAAGCTATAGTCTTCACAACAGTTGCACAACCTCGCAAAGCGTCTCGATTAGGTTGGATTTCCGCGTTGGATTCCATCTGACCGCTGCGAGGGTCTATATCGATCGCCGGCCAACGAAGAACGGATGAGTCAATGAAGTTTCGAGTTCTCGGCTGCTACGGTGGGAGCGTCAAGGGACGTCATCTATCCTGCTATCTGCTCAATGATACCATTGCCCTGGATGCCGGTTCCCTGACGTATACCCTCACTCTCGAAGAGCAACTCCGGATTCGACACGTCATCATTACGCATTCCCACTTGGATCACAACACCGGATTACCTTTTTTTGCCGACAATGTTTTCGGGAGAATCGACGAGCCTGTTTCTGTGTATGGCTCGCCGCCGGTCGTGGCGAGTCTACGGAAACACATGTTCAACGACGTGATCTGGCCTGATTTTTCTCGCTTGCCGAGTCACCACTCGCCGACGCTGGAATTTAAGGAGATCCACGACGGCCAGCCATTTCGTATCGATAAACTGACGTTCACGCCTATTCCCGTGAATCACATCACACCCACGGCCGGATTCGTGATTCGTGACTCGCGTAGCTCCATCGTTTTCACCAGCGACACGGGACCCACGGAGATGGTCTGGGAAGTCGGCCAACCGCGCCAAGAATCTGAAGGCCATTATCACGGAGACTTCATTCCCGAACGAGGAGGAAGGTCTCGCGAGAGTGAGTGGACACATGACACCGGAGCTTCTGGAAAGGGAGCTTCGGAAGGTATCCCGGCGCGTGCGCGTGCTCATCAATCACCTCAAGCCGACGGATCGACCTCGTATCGTGCGGCAGCTTCGTTCGCTCGGCCTTAAGCGCATGGAGCTTCTTCAGCAGGGAAAAACCTACAAATTCTAAGTCAAGAGCCAAGAACCCGAGAACCCAAGGACTCGAGAACTCAGAATGGAAAAGGACGGCCTTCGTCGGACTAGCGGCCGCCAAAGCTCTTCCGTCGATTCAGTCTATTAGAATTCGCTTAGAAATTTTCTTACCGAGAGAGTGGCACCGAAGAGCCCGACCGTCATCCCGCCGAGAATGAGACCGCCCAGTGCGGGCGCCGATAGGAATTGAATCCAGTCTGCTCCGGAAAGCAGACGGAAGGATTCGAGTGCTTGACGGAGGAGCAGCTCGTAGGCGGCGTAGAGTAAGCCGACTGCAACCGCTCCGCCCAGACCGCCTTGCAGCATCCCTTCGACGAGAAAAGGTCCCCGGATATAGGCGTGAGTTGCTCCCACCAGTCTCATAATGTCAATCTCCTCCTGGCGACCGTATACGGTGAGCTTGATGACGTTGAAGATCGTGAAGACGGAAGCGACGATGAGAGCGCCGCCGATGAATAAACCCAGAGCCCGCACCAAGTCGATAACGGAAGTGAACCTTTCGATCCACAGAAGGTCGTAGTTAACTTCCACGATGCCGGGTCGCTTTTTCAAATCCTCGGCTAGAAGCCTAATCCTTTCGGGGGAGTGGAAGTCGGCCGCCACCTGTATCTCGAACGAGGCGGGCAGCGGATTCGATTCCAAAACGGTGGGAAGCGTTTCGAGCTCGGGGAAATAGGTTCTGAAGCGCTCGACGGCTTGCTCCTTGGAGACGTACTCGTAGGTTTCCACGGCAGGCAAAGACTTCAAGTAGTCTCTCGATACCGTCGCGGTCGCGGGCTCCTGCACCGTCGTTCAAGTAGAGGGAGAGCTGGACCCGGTCGGACCAACCCGCCAGCAAGAGATCGAGATTGGACGATATGGCGGCAAAAATACCGAGGATGAAAAGCGAAACGGAGATGGTGGCAATCGAGACCAAGTTGACCAATCGGTTTCGCCAGAGCTCGATACCGGCCTCTTCCACGCAGTAGGCGATGGTATGAAGGACCCGCATCGGGCGCCTATTATAACTCTACGGCGGCGGCTTGTAACGTTCGGGCAGGTCTGGGACTTGATCTCTGGTTCGATATCCGGCAAGACTTCCGGGTATGTTAAATCCAGTGTTGATTGGTGTTGCCGGCGGAACCGGTGCGGGAAAAACGACTTTTTCCGAGGCCATGATTGCGGCGGCGGGCTCGGACGATACCTTGCTCGTCAGTCAGGACGCCTACTACCACGACCACGCGGAGCTTGGTCTGGAGGAGCGTGCCAAGATCAACTACGACCATCCGCGGGCTTTTGATTTCGACCTGCTCGTCCATGACATGTCGGAGCTGAAGGCTGGTCGTCCCGTTCCGCGACTAGCCTACGATTACGTGACGCACGCTCGGAAAGAGAGTGGTGGTCTTCTCGAACCCAAGAAAATCATCATCCTAGAAGGGATTCTCGCTCTCGAGGATCAGGGGCTCCGGTCGGTTTTGGACATCAAGCTCTACATTGATGCCGATGCCGACGTTCGTCTGCTCCGTCGACTGAAGCGGGACATCGAAGAGCGGGGTAGGACGCTCGAGAATGTCACGAAGCAGTATCTCGAGTCCGTGCGCCCCATGCATCTGGAGTTCATTGAACCCTCCAAACGTTATGCCGACCTGATTGTGCCCGAGGGCGCGCAGAACAAAGTGGCGCTCGACATGGTCGTTGCGAGAATCCGTTCACTCCTCGATGCAGATTAGATCAATCCTGATGCGGCGGCGAAGCCGCCTTCCTGTTATCATTCTGAGTTCTGGGTTCTCGGGTTCTTGAATTCTCTCTTTACTGTTCCACCAGCCGACCCCGTTCCAGCGAGATGACCCTCTTTCTCATGCGGGTGATGAGCTCCCGGTCGTGAGTCGCTACCAGGATCGTGGTTCCTCGATTGTTGATTTCCTTGAAGAGATTCATGATCTCGAGAGCGAGCTCGGGGTCGAGGTTGCCCGTCGGTTCGTCGGCAAGCAGCAATACCGGTTCGTTGATGAGCGCGCGGGCGATGGCAACGCGCTGCTGTTCTCCACCCGAAAGCTGCATGGGGTAGGCATGCATTTTATGGTGAAGGCTGACCTGTTTGAGTACTTGAAAGGCCCTTCTTTTACGCTCCGCTTTGGGAATCCCCATGACACGGAGCACGAAAGCGACGTTCTCGAAAACGGTTTTTCGCCTCAAGAGCTTGAAGTCTTGAAAAACCACTCCGATGCTGCGACGCAGAAATGGGATCTTGGAATCGGGTATGGCGGATACGTTGCGGCCGTTGACGAGAATTTGGCCTTGTGACGGTGTTTCCTCACGGAATATGAGTTTCAGAAAAGTCGTTTTGCCGGCTCCGCTGGGACCGGTCAGAAAGACGAACTCCCCCTTCTCCATTTCGACGGTGACGTCGGTTAGAGCCGTCGAGTCTCGACTATATTGCTTGTGGACATGGAACGTTTGAATCAAGCTGGTTCTCTCAGCCCTGACGCGGCAGAGCCGCAACCAAAAGGGTTGTCGCGGCTTGCCGCGAGCGGTCAGCCGTCAGCATTCAGCGGTCAGCTCCCGGAAAATTGTTCACTTTTTGCATTTAATTTCACGGATCAGGGACTGAACCGAAAACAGATCCGGGTTCAAAAATCGGCGATACGAAGCACAGAGTCCCATTGTGAACTTTCGTTGGTTTCGGTTCAGGGTCAATCGTACATCTTGTCGATGAGATCGCGATAACGATTCTCGATGACGTTTCGTTTGACCTTGAGCGTGGGGGTCAACTCACCTCCGTCGATGGTGAACTCCGCCGCGAGAAGTGTGATCTTCTTGATCTTTTCGAATTGAGCCAGCTCGACACTCACCTCGTCAATTTGTTTTTGCATGAACTCGAGAGCCTTGTCGTGGAGTACCAGGTCTTCCTTGCTTTCGGTCGAGATGTTCTCGGCCTCGGCCCACTCTCGGAGTTTTTCGAAATCCGGAACGACGAGCGCGGACGCGAAGCGTCGCCGGTTACCCACGAGAACAACCTCCGCGATATAGGCGTTCGATTTGATGCGATTTTCGATGGGCTGGGGTGCAATGTTTTTCCCACCGGCGGTCACGATGAGGTCTTTCTTTCGATCAGTAATCACGACGCAGCTATCGGAGTCGAGTAGACCTACGTCGCCGGTGTGAAACCAGCCGTCCTTATCGATAGCTTCTTTGGTGGCGGCCTCTTGACGCCAGTAACCTTTCATCACGTTGGGGCCGCGCGCCAGTATTTCGCCGTCCTCGGCGATTTTCACCTCGACGCCGGGAATCGGCGGTCCCACCGTGCCGAACTTGATCTTCTCGAGTCGATTGACGGCAATGACCGGCGAAGTTTCGGTGAGCCCGTAGCCTTCCAGAATGGTAATACCTGCGGCGTAGAAGAACTCGGCAATCGGTCGCGCCAGCGGCGCCGCGCCGGACACAAAAAAACGAAGTCGGCCGCCGACCCGTTCCTGGAGCTTTTTGAACGCCAGAGCGGTCGCTAACTTGTACTTTCTGTCGAGGAACCAGGGCGCCGGTTTTCCTTCCAAGCGGTAGTGCGCGTGCTCCTTTCCGACGGATAAAGCCCACCAAAAAATCTTTTGTCTCAGAGGGCTTCCCTCTGAGACCTTCTCGAGAACGCGGGCGTGCATCTTCTCATAGAGGCGGGGGACAGAGGTCATGACGGTTGGGCGGACTTCTCCCAAATTGTCCACAATCTTGTCCATGCTCTCCCCGATATGGATACTCACGCCGACCGCTGGATAGAGGTACAGGGCGACCAAGCGCTCGAATACGTGGGCATAGGGGAGTACGGAGAGTGAGATGTCGGAGCTTGTTATGGGAAGTACCGCGGCGGCCGCCTTCGCATTAGAGACGAGGTTGCTATGGGTGAGCATGGCCCCCTTGGGGTTTCCCGTCGTCCCGGAGGTGTAGATGATTGCGGCGAGATCGTCCGGCCGGACCTCGGCGGCCAGACGAAGGTGGAGCTCGGGATCGCTCTCGGCCTTCTTGGCGCCGCGAGCAGCTACCTCTTCCAGCGTCACCGCGTCGAGTCCACTGTCCTCCGCCGGTTCGATTCCGATGAATTGCTCGACTGAATCGAGCTCCCCCCGTACGCTCGCCATCTTGATCTGTTGTTCCGGCGTCGAGGCGATGATCACTTTGGACTCGGAATCACGGATGATGTACGCAGCCTGAGGGGCGGGTAGCGTCGGATAAATCGCCACGTTGACCCCCCCGATCATCTGGAGGGCGGCATCGACGACAAACCACTCCATCCGGTTCTCGGAGATAAGCGCAACGCGGTCGCCCCGCACGACTCCAAGCTCGTGGAGCCCTAGGGCGAGATTCCGAACGCGTTCGAGCATGTCTTTCCACGAGAGGCGTTGCCAGGTTCCGCCCGATTTATGGGATAGAACATCGGGCTTCTTGTGCGTTTCCATAGCCTCCCGGAAAAGCTCATTCAATGTCTCGTATTGCATGGCAGCCACCTCGCATCACGCCCAATTCGGGCGGAATGCCACGAATCTTAACCCGAGCGAGCCCCAATCGTAAATATCGCCTCAGACGCCGGATTTTGCGTGGGCTGTCGAATCACGCGGTATAATCCCGGTCGTGTCCATCGGTGACGTATTTATAGGCCTCGGCTCGAACCTGGGGAATCCGGAGCGTCAAATCGAGCAAGCTCTGGGGCTGCTCGAAAAGCGTACGATAACGATCGACGAGATCTCGAGTCTTTATCGAACCGAACCGGTCGATGCTCCGGTCGATTTGTGGTTTTTGAACGGGGTTGCACGCGCGAGTTGCGGACTTCCGCCCATCGAGCTTCTCGAAGTCTTGTTGACCGTCGAGAAGGAGATGGGCAGGGAACGTCGTGAACGCCATGCCCCCCGTACCATCGATCTCGACCTTCTGTTGGTTGGAGACGCCGTCATGGACGAACCGGGATTGACGCTTCCTCATCCCCGACTTCATCTCCGGCGTTTCGTGCTCGTACCCCTGGTGGAGATCGCTCCCGATCTCGTCCTTCCGAAACTAGGTGTCACTACGGAAGAGCTTCTGAATCGATGCCTCGACACCTCTGCTGTGCACCGCATCGGTTCGTTGGTTGTACCCTAATCCATGAGTTTTCATTACATTGCCGTTGATGGTCCGCCAGGAGTCGGCAAGACAGCGCTCGTCGAGCGCCTCGGCGGCCGGGAGGCTTCCATCATCTTGGAAGAAGGTGGAAATCCCTTCCTTCGCAATTTCTATTCGCGAAAACCCGGAGCTGCTTTCCAAGCCCAAATGTTTTTTCTCTTGAGTCGATACCGCCAGCTCTCCGAGCTTGCCCAGAGGGAGCTCTTCCACCAATTGACAGTGTGTGATTTCCTTTTCGCCAAAGACAAAATATTCGCCTACCTCAATCTCGACGACACAGAGCTCGGGCTCTACGAGAAGATCTACGGTGTGTTGTCGGGCGAGGTGCCGCAACCGGAGCTTGCCATTTACCTTCAGGCGCCGGCGGAAGTTCTTTCGAAGCGGCTCAAAGCCAAAGGGCGGAAAGGTGAGTCCGTACCCAAGGACGACTACCTGAGGGAGCTTGTGAAGGGCTTCGACTATTTCTTCTTCCACTATTCCGCCACCCCTCTTTTGATCGTGAACACCGCCGATGTGGACTACTCCGATCCGGAGACGCACTTGGACGAGCTCCTGAGTGAGATCGAGACCACCGAAGGCGGAACGCGCTTCTTCAAACCGGCGCGGTAGAACTTAAAGAATCAACGCAAAGACGCCAAGGCGCGGAGGCGCAAAGATCAGATAACGGTCGGATTTCTTCGCGATCAGGCCGTTGTCGGATACCCCCCTCCGTGGTAGAATTAATTGATTTCATTACATATTAGCGGAATTCTACTGAAAGCTTCGTAGGGATTGGTGCCCTCGCCAAGAAGCGGCGGAGCAGCCGTTCGGGGGGGTACCTCGCTCCATTGCGAGGAGGTTCACGATGATCAGCGAGACCGAATCGAGTACCCAGAAAAAAGCCCTTTGGCGTCGTCAACTCATTGTAGACAAGCCCTTTCAGTATCGCTTGATCAGCATGCTGCTTGCCGTTTGGGCGGCCAACTCGATCTTTTTCTCGATCATCCTTTACTACTTCTATGAGGGACATATTCTCCGGTTCTACAGCTTGGTACCGCGCCAAGGTCTGGCACCGCTCCTGTCCGCGCCGACTCTGTTCGGGATAGCCGTGGGTTTCATCTTCGTGTTCGGCCTGATGATGGTGGGAATCATCGGCATGTACATGAGTAACCAGATCGCCGGTCCCCTGTATCGCGTGAAGCTCAGCCTCAATCGGATCAGCGAAGGGGATGTAAACTTTGAAATCCGTTTTCGAGCTCGGGACTTCCTCAGGGATTTTCCCGGCTACTTCAACAACATGATGCGGGGACTCAAGGAACAGGCTACCCGCGACATCGAAACACTGAGGGCCGTCGAGGAGCAGTTGGAAGATTCCGATAAGGCACGGTCGATACTCACGGAGTTGCGTGCCAAAAAAGAGCACCAGTTCGGTTTCACCGAAGAGAAATCGGAGACATCGGCGGACCCCGGCCACCTTTCCCAAGCCGTCCATTGAAATGCGACTCCTTTCGTTCGAAACTAAATAGCCGGCGACTCCGGTTCGGACACGACCTCGGACCTTTGACCGCGTAGGTTCCACCCTCATATACTTGAGTCAAACGGAACAAGAGGGCGGGGGCTCATGCCGAAAGATAAAGAAGAAAGTCCCTTTAAAAAGGGGGCTGCGTACGAAAAAATACTCAAGGTCCCGGCCGAAAAAGTCAAAGAGCGAATTCGAAAAGCGGATCAAGCGGCGGATGACGGCCTACTGACCTCGAAGGACCTTTTCGGCGAGATCATCGAGCCGCTGGGTGGAGTACCGGCAACCCAAGAATCTGCAGCGGAAGAAGGGGTCGTTCAAGAAAAAGACGCTCCGAAGACAGACTCCGATGCCGTAACCAAGGAAACATCGACGAAGGCGGTGGAATCGCCCGCCAAAGAAAAAGATTCGGTCCGACACGGTCCCCGTAAGGTCGGTGGACAGGGGCTCCGACGAGTACTCGCTCATCGACCTCGCCTATTCGACACTACTCCAAGACGAGAAGATCGACGAGACCGTCAGCGATTCGGGAGGCGAAGCTAAGCCGGCTTCAGCGAAGAAGCCCGAAGGGGCCGCCGATTACGGACAGTATCTGTTGCTGGACCGGATTGCCGTGGGTGGCATGGCGGAAGTCTTCCGGGCCAAAAGGAAGGGCGTCGAGGGCTTCGAAAAAGTAGTCGCCGTCAAGCGAATCTTGCCCCACCTTTCGGACAACAAGGGATTCGTCGAGATGTTCATCGACGAAGCCAAGGTGGTGGCGGGTTTGTCGCACCCGAACATCGCGCAGATCTTCGAGCTTGGTAAGATCGATGACACCTATTTCATCGCCATGGAGTATGTCGAAGGAATGGACTTGCGTACGATTCTCCACCGCGCGTGGGGAAAGGGCGAGTCTCCCAACATCGACCAGGCGGCACTCATCGTCAGCAAAGTGGCGAGCGCACTCGAGTACGCCCATCGTTATCGCGATGCGGAGGGGCAGGAGCTCCGGATCGTTCACCGGGACGTGAGTCCGCAGAACATCCTTGTTTCCCGAGAGGGGGAAATCAAGCTGGTGGACTTCGGTATCGCCAAGGCTGCGACGAAAGCGTCCCATACCGACAGCGGCTCGCTTCGTGGCAAGCTCCTGTACATGTCGCCCGAGCAGGCCTGGGGCCGGCCTATCGACAATCGATCGGATATATTCTCGTTGGGAGTCGTATTTTTCGAGATGCTGACCGGCCGAAACTTGTTCTCCGGGGATTCGGAGATGAGCATTCTGGAGCGCGTTCGCAACGCTCGTGTGATCCCACCCTCTTCGGTGAATCGGTCCGTGCCGATAGAGTTGGATGGTGTCGTAACGCGCATGCTTCGCAAAGAACCGGAGAAGCGTTACCAAGATGCCTCGGAAATGCTGATCCATCTCGATTCCTACCTGAGAAGACGCCCCGCGATTGGTTCCGCGGACCTGGCACGATTTCTGACGAAACACATCGACGTGTGAAGGAGTTATTGAACATTGCCTGAAAAAGAACAAGACGGCTCCGACGGGGCCACAAAAGTGCCCCTCAGTGACGAGCAAAAGCGTGTCTATCAGCAGTCTCTGGAAATGGCCCAGCACCAGCTCGAGGAGATCGAGCAGCAAATCGAACAGGAACTGGCTGCGGTTCGCGAACGCTTGGCGGTGTTGCAGGACCGGAGGAAGGCGACACTTCAGATGTACGATGCCGCTTGTGCCCTATTGGGTGTCCCCAACGAGCTCGAATCGGAGGCGAGCGAAGAGAGCCCGGCTGCCATAGAGCCTTCAGCTTGAGCGCCAATGCGGCGCCCGCCGATTTCCTCCATTCTGAGTCCTTGGGTCCTCGAGTTCTCGAGTCCTCTCCGAAAGCTATTTGACGCCCACCTCTGCGCTTGTTAGCATCGATCCTTTGCGATTATGAGCTGGTTCAAGAAACAACGCACGCCCCTGGCTCCTCCCGACAAGAAGAGCCGTGTTCCCGAGGGCATTTGGATCAAGTGCAAGGAGTGCTCGGAGACTCTTTATAAGAAAGAGATTGTCCGAAACCTGAGCGTTTGTCCCAAGTGTAACTACCACTTTGGTCTGACGGCGGCCGAACGGGTGGCCTTGCTTCTCGACGGGGGTCTCTACGAGCCTCTCGACGACAACATCAAATGCAACGACCCACTCGGTTTCAAGGACACCAAACGCTACAGTGATCGGCTGGTTCGAGGTAAGAAAGTATCGGGTCTCAACGATGCCGTGCTTTCTGCAAAGGGAACCATCTGCGGTGTTCCCGTTATTTTGGTCGTCATGGAGTATTCGTTCATCGGCGGGAGTATGGGTGTCGTCGTGGGCGAAACGATTACTCGAGCCGTGGAACGGGCCTTGGAGGAGCGAACCTCGCTTGTCATCGTGTCCCGTTCCGGGGGAGCGCGAATGCAAGAAGGCGCCATCTCTCTGATGCAGATGGCGAAGATCACCGCAGCGCTCGCGCGACTGGATCGAGCCGGTGTTCCTTACGTCTCTGTCTTGACCGATCCCACAACGGGAGGGGTCACAGCAAGCTTCGCGATGCTGGGGGATTTGAACGTCGCCGAGCCCAAGGCTTTGATAGGTTTTGCCGGCCCCCGGGTTATCGAACAGACCATTCGCCAGCCCGTTCCTCCCGGCTTCCAGCGGTCGGAGCACGTGATGAAGCACGGCTTGCTCGATATGATCCTGGAAAGACAGGACATGAAGGAGACTTTGGGTAAGATCCTGAGGTTCTGCTCCGATTCTCCTCCCGCCCCGGAACAAGACGCCTCGTCCTGAACCAGAGATCCCCGGCGATGGAATACGAGCAGGCGGTAGCCTATCTATTGAGCCGCGAGCGGCTGGGGATCAAATTCGGCCTGGAGAACATCAAGGGGCTGGCGGCCGATCTCGGTCATCCCGAACGGACCTATCGATCCGTGCTCATCGCTGGAACCAATGGCAAGGGCTCGACAGCCGCATTCCTCGAATCGATCCTCCGCGCCGCGGGATTTCGCACAGGCCGATATACGTCCCCCCATTTGGTGCGCCTCGAGGAACGTATAACGGTCGAGGGTGAGTTCATTTCAC
>CAVROO010000004.1:0-21175 GCA_963722765.1 uncultured Acidobacteriota bacterium | reverse complement strand
AGAAGGCCACAACATCACCACCTTCCTCACGACTCCGGTAGTAATCGGCGATACAAAGATGCGGTGGTGACTGCTGCCGCGGGAACTCGAATGTCATGACATCATCACCGGATTCAACAAAAACCGTGTCTCTTTCGCTGTAACAGCGGAAATATCCATAGGCCGCCTTTGGCTGCAGCAATCCCTCCTCAATCGCACGGGCTTTGAGATGTTCGTAAAGCGGGCTAACTTTTGTCCGCATCAGCTCGGCAATCCTCCCGCACTGGGAACTGGAAGGTGCGACGGTAGCCCCAGCGCCCGCGGAAGAGCGCCTGTTGATTGACATAGGGAAACAGCTTGGCCGGATCGATGTCGACAACATGGCGCAGTCCGTAGAAAGGCGGTTCCGGCACCGGATGGCTACGATCGATATTGACGTCCTTCACACCTCCGGCTTCATCCGTGCCTTGCCATTCTTCGGCGCTGCAACGGTCGCGGTCAGCTGCCCGGCTTCGAAATCTTTCAGCGCCTTGAGTCCGGCGAAGGCATCAACAGAATAGACCACAGGAGCATCGGAAATCGGCACACAGGAGGTCGGCCACAAAACGCGGGTGAGCGCGGCGCCGCCGAGCAGGATCGGCGATGCCGAGTCCTGCTTCGCGGAATTGCGGCATGTTTTCCTGCATCACGAGCGCCGATTTCACCAGCAATCCGGAGAGCCCGATCATGTTGACGTCTCAGTTCTCGGGCCTGGGCGATGATCGTCTCGGTGGGCACCTTGATGCCGATGTTGATGACCCAGTAGCCGTTGTTGGACAGGATGATATCGACCAGGTTCTTGCCGATGTCGTGGACATTGCCCGGGACGGTGGCGAGCAGGACCTTAATCTCCTCTTCCTGGTCGACCTTCTGCATATGTGGCTCCAGCCAGGCCGACACTCTTCTTCATCGCTTCCGCCGATTGCAGCACGAAGGGCAGCAGCAGCTCGCCCTTGCCGAACAGCTCACCGACATGACGCATCGCCGGGACCAGGATCTGGTTGATCATCGCGGCCCCAGCAACTACCTCTCGAACTGGACCCCCGGTATTCCGTCGTCCATGTGGCACGATGTCGGTGGAAACGAGTCCGGGTTCACCATCCCCGATCCCGTCGATACCGACATCATTTGGTCGGGCGGTTATGACGGCCATCTCGACCGGTTCGATCTCGCCACGAGTCAAATCCGAAGCGTCAACGTTTGGCCCGAAACAACGACGGGCTCCAAGGCGGCTCCGGTGAAGTACCGGTTCCACTGGACGTTTCCCATTGCCATTTCGCCGCACGATCACAGAAAGGTCTACGTAGGCAGTCAATTCGTACATCAAACCCGGGACGGCGGGCAAAGCTGGACGCTCATCAGCCCCGATCTGACCCTGAACGACAAGAGCAAGCAGCAGGACTCGGGAGGACTCACCGTAGATAATCATCAACTCGATTTCTTCGGTACCCTCTTTGCGCTCGGCGAGTCGCCGATCACACCGGGTGTCCTTTGGGCGGGAAGCAACGACGGACTCGTTCATGTGACTCGAAATAGTGGTGAGCACTGGACCAACGTCACGGAGAACATCCCCGATCTGCCGCCCTTTGGAACGGTGAGCAACGTGGAGCCTTCGAAGTTCGAGGCCGGCACCTGCTATGTCACCTTCGACTTCCACCAGGTCAACAATCGCGATCCCTATGTCTACAAAACGACGGACTATGGGGAGACCTGGACATCCATCAGCGGCGGTGTTCCCAAGAGTATTTTCAGCTACACGCACTGGATCCATGAAGATCCGGTCCGGCAGGGAATGCTTTATCTCGGGACGGAAAATTCGATCTATCTGAGTCTGGATGACGGTGCCACCTGGCATCCTCTCCAGAACAATCTGCCCCACGCCCCGGTACACGATCTGGTGGTTCAGAAGAACTTCAACGACCTCGTCGTCGGTACCTACGGGCGCGGCTTTTGGATTCTCGACGACGTTACGCCGCTCCAGCAATGGACCCGGGAGATTGCCGACGCCGATGTGCATCTGTTCGATCCTCGACACGCTTACCGTCTTCGTAACGTCGCGTCTCGCATAAACGTCCCTTCGGATCAATGCCTGGGCGAAAACCCCCCGTACGGAGCATCCATCAACTACTACTTGAAAGCGATACCGGCGGGTGACGTCACCGTGACGATCGAGGACGAAGCAGGTCGAATGGTCCGGACACTGTCCGGCACCGGTATCTCTAACGAGATCGTCGAGCTTTTAGCGGATCTCGATGGGCATCGGGACGAGGTCGGGTGGTTTCTTCGTGTCTTCGGGATGGAAGGTTTCGATGAGTCTGTGCTCGAGCGCAAGGTCACAACGGGAATCAACAGGATCTGGTGGGACCTCCGTTACGCCCCGCCGAAGATGCCCAAGCTCCGCACCATTCCCGAGGAGCACACCCACGTCGAGCTCACGGCAAAAGGATACCGACCGCTTAGAACGGATCACATGTCACGGCCGGGGCAAATCGGGCCTCTCGTGGCGCCGGGGACCTACACGGTGAAGCTTTCCGCCGGTGGCCGAGAGCTCACCCAGAAGCTCGATGTGAAAAAAGATCCGGCGAGTGCCGCCGATGAGGAAGAAATACACGAGCAGCTCCAAATGACGCTCGAAATCCAGGACAACATCAACACGGTGGTCGATATGATCGACCAAATGGAGTGGATCCGCCGGCAAATTGATGAACTGCGACCGTCGTTGAAGGGGAGATCGAACGCCGCCGTCGAGGAAGCCGCCGATGAGCTCGATGACAAGCTCGAGGCGATCGAAGAAGAGCTCTTTCCCGTAAACCATCTCACCGGTGCAACCTATGACTCCTTCCGATCTCCCCACAGGCTTTACGGCCGGCTCGGTGCTCTCGCCCATCGCGTCCGCACGTCCGACTTTGCGCCGACGGACCAGGCGCTCGAGCTACACGAGATCCTGAAGGAACGAATGACGACTCAACAGGGTCTGTTCAAAGATCTTAAAGAAGGGGATCTTCCGGCCCTCAATCGAATGTTGGAAGAAAAGGCGCTCGAGGTCATCCGGCCTGAAACGCCGTGAGCTGCTGAGGGTGCGAGCTAAACGACGCAGTGCTCGGGCTCGATATCCAGGATGAGAGCAATAGAGCGCTTTATAGAATCGATATCATTCTGACTCAAGATCCCGAGTTTTCTTATGAAGCGAGCATGGCTCAAAGCCAGGATTTGAAAACAGTCGAACCGAGGGAGGCAGAGGATCGCAAACGACCGGTTCCCTGAGAGCAACGGCCAATGCGGCGAAATCCATCGCCCGCCGTTGGAAGGCCATTGAAACACCGATCGGAAATGGGGGAACAGCTTCGGTCATGATTCTCTCGAGAAGCGGAGAGAAATCACCGGGGCCGTTGAATGGTAAGATCTCGGTGTGAAATCCGGACGCCTCGAGCGATGACGTGAGGTACCTCAGGCTGAGGTTTTCCTCGATCTCGGGTCCGACCAGAGCGACCCATGGATCCAAGGGACGTCGTCCTCCGTTGTTTGGGGCCTTTGCCATGGACCGTACCTTGAATATTTGGAGACGTGAGTCGTATGAAGGGTAGGCCGTTTTCATTCGGAGTGCAAAATCAGGAGGCGGCATGAACTCTCGAGCTAGTGTCCTAGCGTTAGTCGGTAGCCTGTCCCTGTCGATTCCGGCAACAGCGCAAAGTCCCTACGCGCCCGATACACCGGAGCCGGGGTCGGTTGAAGCCATCGAACGGTTTACCACGGAGCCTCGCTTCATGAGCCCGTGGGTGGCCTATGTTCCGGAATCGGCAAGTGTACCTTCCCCAACGGATGTGCTCGGCTACGTGGCAGGTGCGGCGGGCGAGCTATCCCACACGGACGAGATCTATCGCTATTTTCGCGAGCTCGCCGCAGCTTCCGATCGAGTTCACCTCGAGGTCATTGGCGAGAGCGAGGAGGGGAGAGACATCCTGCTCGTGGCGGTGTCGAGCGGAGAGTCGATCCGTAACCTGCCCGCGCTGAAGGCGGCCATGGAGGCTCTGGCTGATCCCCGGAAGACGTCTCCGGAAGAGGCTCTACGCATCATCCAGGACGTCAAGCCTTTCTATTTCATCAATGCCGGGCTTCACGCCGACGAGACGGGAGGCTCGGAGATGGTCATGGAGCTCGCTTACCGTCTGGCGGTTTCGGAAACGCCGATGATCCGGGCGGTTCGCGAGAACGTGGTGGTTCTCATCAATCCTGTATCCAGTCCGGACGGCCGCGCCAAGATGTCGGAATGGTTCGACCGTTATCTCAAAGGCAAGACGGATTTCGAGACACTGCCCCGACAATCACCCCCTTACTGGGGGCCTTACGTTTTCGTCGACCTCAACCGCGACGCTCACCAGCTTTCGCAAAAACCCACGCGAGCCGTGGCCCGGATGTTTCACGAGTATCACCCAGTGGTCATCCACGATCTCCACGAAGCGATCGCCTATCTTCAGACCTGGAACGGCACGGGCCCTTACAACCCGCACCTCGATCCAACGGTGACGAGCGCGTTTATTGAGATGAGTTTTCGCGAGGTCACTGCTTTGACGGGTTTCGGTATGCCCGGTGTCTGGACTTGGAATTTCGGAGAGGGATTCGGCCAGCACTTTCTCGAATCCATCGCCTTGAACCACAACAGTATCGGACGAGGCTACGAGACCTACGGAAACGCCGGAGGTGAGACCGTGGAGCGGATCATCGAGCCGGGCGAGCGTACGAAGGAGTGGTACCGCCCTTGGCCGCCGGACGAGAAGGTCCGGTGGTCCATGCGAAACAATGTCAATTATCAACAGACGGGTTGCCTAGCCGTCCTCGACTACGCGGCCAAGCACGCCGAGGAGATGCTTTGGAATTTCTACAACACCGGATTCAAATCTTGGCGGAAGGGGGTCGAAGAAAAACCTTACGCCTTTATCATTCCCGAGGAGCAGGGCGATCGGCTTCGTGTCGCTCACATGGTGAACCGGCTTCTTGCCCAGCGGATCGAGGTGAGCCGGGCCACCGCGTCGATTCACGTCGAGGAGGGAACGTTTCCCGCCGGATCATTCGTGGTTCGACTCGATCAGCCTTATCGGAACTACGCTGTTGACCTCCTGGAGCCGCAAAGGTTTCCCGAGGACTCCGACAATCCCCCCTATGACGACATCTCTTGGTCTTTTCCGGTGCACTACGGCGTCGTAGCAACGAGAATCGACGACCCCGCGATCCGGTCGGTCGATCTCGATCGCCTCGATTCGGACGTGCATCCCACCGGACAGGTCCAGGGCACTGGGGAGGTTTTTGTTCTCGAAGATTCCGGGCAAGAAGCTCATCTAGCGGCGCGATTTCGGTTGGAGCGCTTCGCCGTGGAGGTTGCGGAAGAATCCTTTGTTTCCGGCGGGAAGGAGTATCCGGCCGGATCCTGGATTTTGCCGGCGCAGCAAGGGCTTCGAGCGGCGCTCGAGGCGGTCTCCACTGAGCTGGCACTCGATTTCCAAAGTCTTTCGTCAACGCCCGACCTGGCCCGGCACCCGGTACCCGTGCCGCGGATCGGCGTGTGGGCTCCCTGGGCCGATACGGATTCCATCGGCTGGATCCGATACACCCTCGATCAGGAAAAGATTCCATATACCTATCTGCGTGATGAGGAGATTCGAGCCGGCGAGCTCGGCGCGAGCGTGGACATCATTTTGTACGGAAACGTACTCATGGACTTGCCCGCACAGATCCACGGTATCGAACGGAAGCACGGTCCCATGCCTTTCGATGAGACGCCGGAAACTCCGAGTCTCGGGAAACCCGTTTCGTCCCGGGACATCACGGGAGGTATCGGTTGGAAAGGGATGGCGAATTTACAGATGTTCGTCGAGCAGGGTGGTTTGCTCATCACCATGGGCCGGGGCACCAAGCTTGCTCTAGAGAGCGGACTCGTCCGTCACGTCCGCCCTGCCTCGATCGAGGGACTGTTGACACCCGGAGTCGAGCTCAAAGCGACCTTCCCGCGGCCGGACCATCCCGTGGCTTACGGATACCCTCGCGTGACATCGGTCTTTCGTTCGAATTACGCCGCCTATAACCTACCCCGGCGCTGGCTCACTATGGCCTACTGCACGTCCTGTCTCGACGGGCCGGTGGATACGGGACCGGTGGTTCTCGAATGGGGAAGCGCGGGAGACGATGGCACCGCGGAGAACATGGTCGTCAGCGGCGGCGCCCGAAACGAGACCAAGCTTCAGGGTCGTCCCGCCATCCTCGACATGCCGGTCGGCGAAGGACGGGTCCTTGCCTATAACTTCAACCCGATGCACCGCGATCTCAACCGCTCGGATTTTCGACTTTTGTGGAACGGGATTTTGAACTGGAGCTTCATCCTCGGGCAATAGGCTGGAACGCCGTCTTGCCCGGGCGAGATGGGCGGTGTAGGATGGCCCACAGAGCCCCTTGTTCTCCACAAAGGAGGTCGACATGATCGCTCGGTCCCTCGGTATTCTTGTAGTGATCTGTGCCACGCCGCTTTTCGGTTACGACGAAAATGGGCAGGATGATGAGAAAAAGAAGGACGAGCCCTATGCCGTGTATGTTTACGACGCTCAGAGCGAGACCGAAGATAAAGAGGAACTGGTGAAGGCGACGGAAAACGTTCGAAAGAAGGTGAAGGACCGCAAAAAATGGTTGCGGCTGGTTGAAGCCCCTCTCGACGCGGAGATTCAGGTTGAGGTTTTGAGACAAGGCAAGGCGGAAGACCTCAAGGCGGCGCAAGCCGGCAGAACCGGTTCAACTGCGGGCTCGGAGTCGACGAACATGGCCCTTATGGGTCTTCTGGACACGGAGCGCAGCTACTTCATGGAATGCCAGTACACGATTCCGGGAAAATTCCGCGGCAAGTTCATGGTCGGTGGTCCAAGCAAGAAATTGGCCGCTGAGGAAGTCGCACGGCGACTCAGGACACTCTGCGCTGCTTCGTGCAGGCAGTAGTCTCTCAGTTCGATTTCCACCGGAATCAGCAGCGGTTTGCGGGGGAGTTTCTCTTCCCGCATCGCTGTGTGGTAGACGAAGCTCGCCATGACAATCGCGGACTGGATCAGGTCTTCGGGAACGCAGTGGTCGACGTTGTCCTGGTTGGTGTGGTGAACCTGCGGAACGTAGTCGAGTGGATCCTGAACGAACTGGAATCCCGGAATCCCAATCCAATCAAACGGTAAATGATCGGTTCCTTCCGTGCTTTGCAGCGCAATGGTGGTCACGCCGAGATCGTGAAGCGGTTCCATCCACGCTTCGAAGATAGGCTTCACCTGGAAATTTTCCTGAATGTAGATGCCGCGGATCCGTCCCGAACCGTTGTCAAAGTTGAAGTACCCTGAAATCTTGTCGTACTCCGGTTTGGCTAAGACTTTGGTCGACTCACCCAGCGGTCTTCTCCAGTTTTGTTCATAGGCCTCGTCGTCGAGGTCCTCGATGCTTTTCTTGTCGGTGTCTCCGAAATGTCGGACGACGTAGCCTCTGGAGCCGTAAAAGTTCGTTTCTTCGCCGGTCCACAAAGCGAGCCGGACGGTTCTTCGCGGCCGGACCCCGAGAGTCTTGAGAATGCGTACGACCTCCATGGAAACGGCGCATCCCCCGGCATTGTCCACGGCTCCCGTGCCCGAAGCCCATGAGTCGAGGTGTCCGCCGAGCATGACGACTTCGTCTCTCTTGTCCGTGCCGGGAATCTCCGCTACGACGTTGTAGCCTTCACCCGTTTGATCGGTGAGGGTATTTTGTACCTCGATCTCCAAGGTCACCGGCACTTCGAATTCCAAGATGCGGCAGATACGGGCATAGTCTTCGGCCGACATCACGATTCTCGGGCTCAGGTTGGGTGTCAGGTGAGCCTTACCTTTGCCCTCATAGGCATCGACCTTCACTGTGCCGTAGTCGCTCCGTGTGGGCGAGCTCGGCTCGACCAGTATCCCCACTGCTTCGGAGCGAAAGAAAGCTTCCACCTCTTCCCATTTGAGCTCGCCCGGCTTTGGTTCCTTCTTTTTAGGTTTCATGGGAATAGGTGTTTTCGTCAGCTTATCGAGATCGGAATCCGTGTAGCGTGTGGCGATCGGCTCGAAGGATGGTTTCGTTTGACGAGGTTTCTGGGTAAAAACAATCGCTCCCTTGAGCTTCCCGCGAAACTTGTCCATATCCTCTTTGGTTTTGATCACCGCCATCACAGGCTTCCCCGTCAACTTGCCGCTCGTACTCGCCGTCCAGGGTTTGGGGTAGGCGAGGATGCGCATGTAGGACGGCTCGGTCATGTGAGACCGACATGTACTCGTTCGACCACCCGAGCCCGACGTTTCCGCAAGGCTCCACGGCGACGTTCTCGAGGCCCCATTCGGTGAGCTTTTGGGTCGTCCAGTCTTGTGCCCTTTTCATGGCGGCGGAGCGGGAAACACGCGGTCCGATGACGTCCGACAGGTAGCTGAGGGTCTTCATGACCTCGGAGTGAGTGGTTCCTTCCGCCCAGATACGGTTGACCATATCGACATCGGCTTTGTCCGGAGGAGTTTCGGAGTAAGAAGCAATGCAAAAGCTGAGACCTACTAGAACCGCGGTGAAGAGACGAGACCGTTTCATTACGAACCTCCTTACATAGACTGCCGTGGAAATACCATAGATCCCTATTGAATATCCAACCGCAAGGACTCGTATTTCGTCCTTTTATCTTTTAGCATAGGTTCGACGACTAGGAGTAAGGAGATCTGGAACGTGAAAACAAGATGGGTCTTTTTCGTTTGCGTATGTTGGAGTCTATGCTTCTGTGCCGGTCCCGGGACACAGGTGGACAAGGAAACACTTTTTAACGAAGTCGTTTCCGCGGTACCCGAGTACCAGGACTTTCTTACCGTTGACGAGCTTCACCAGTCGTTGAAGGACCTGAAGGAGAGCTATCCAGAGCTCATTTCTCTCGCAGTTCTCGCTGAGACCGATTCGGGAAATCCCATTTACGAGTTCCGGATCGGAGAGGGAAAAAACCACGCGCTTGCTGTTCGGGTTTCCTCATCCCAACGAGCCCATAGGAAGCATGATGCTTCATCACCTCACCCGTGAGCTGGCGGAGAACGAGGCTCTACGGAACTATTTCGATTTCACCTGGCACATCGTCATCTGCGCGGAACCGGACAAGGCGAAACTGAACGAGGGGTGGTTCAAAGGGAGATCTGACGCTCACCAAATACGCGAGGAACTTTTATCGTCCGCCCCTTTACCAGCAGGTCGATTGGACCTTTCCCGTGACGTACAAAGAATACTCTTTCGATTCGCCCACCACCGAAGCCCGCGCGCTTGATGCGGATCATCGACGAGCACCCCATCAACTTCTCCTTCAGCCTTCACAATTCCGGTTTCGGAGGAGCCTATTACTACTGGTCGGACGATGTCGCCGAGCTTTTCCCGGTACTCTACGCGTTCATCGACGCGCAGGGAATTCCCCTTCATCTGGGTGAGCCGGAGGTTCCTTTTGGAGTCAAATTCGACGACAAGGCGATGTTCAAGATGTTCTCCTTCGGCGAGATTTACGACTATACGGAGAAATACTCTCCTGTCCCTCCGAAGGATGTTTTTAACAGCGGCGCATCCAGTGAAGGCTACATCAAAGGGAAATACAACGCCCTTGCCGTCGTCTGCGAGCTACCCTATTTTTACGATCCGAGAATCGACGACACATCACCCAGCGACATGACCCGGAGACAGGCCAACCTAGAAGGTATCGAGAACCGGAGAGAGATACTGAGATTCCTGAAGCGCAATTACGAGAAAGCGCAGCCCCACTTGAGTGGTGAGCTCACTCTTCGTCGATGCCATCGAGGAATTCCTCGACAAAGGAGAAACGAATATCGCGACCATGGAAAGCGCCGTGCAGACGGGTGAAGGACTACGAAAGGCAGGCGACGGTGGCGGAGAAGTGGGACGCCCTCAGCGTGTCCAAGTTCTACAGTTTGTTGACGTCTCGGACAGTTCGTCCGCTTGCTCGAGTACGAAAAAGCAGAGAGGGGAGAGGAGTTTCCCGAGCCGCTTGCAGAACGTTTTGGATGAAAGCCTTGAGTTTTTCGAGACAAAGGCCGCCGAGGTTGAAGCGAGAGCTCGACTACACCGTGGTTCCCATCAAGAAGCTGGCTTCGGTCCAACTCGTCACGGCGCTTCATGCCATGGACTACGTTCAGAACCATCCCGAGTTGGGGGCTCGGCCGTAGCGGCCTGTGTCGATATTTGGCTCGCCGCGGGCAAGCTCTGAAAAATGGCTTGAGTCGAAGCGCTGTACTACACTACACTTCGTTCTGAACGACGGCCACGGGACCCGGTCGTCGAGGCACGGAAATACTGGAGAACGAGGTCAAAGGAGAGGTTTAAATGAAAGCATTGTTTGGATTTGTGATCGTCTCCCTCTTGGTCGCCGGGAGCGGTTTTTCGGCTGATCTAAAGGCTGGCGACAAGGCCCCGGATTTCAAGCTCACCGGCTCCGACGGCCAGGTCTATGAGCTTTCCGGTCTGGCGGGTAAAACCGTCGTCGTCGCCTGGTTTCCCAAAGCCTTCACCGGTGGGTGAACGGCCGAATGTAAGTCGCTCCGTGAGAGCGGCGATGAGATTCGGAATGTTCGACGTCGCCTACTTTGCCGCGAGTTGTGACCCACTGGAAAAAAACAAAGAGTTCGCCGAGTCCCTTTCCTTGGACTACCCGATTTTGAGCGATCCGGAGAAGAACGTCGCCAAGGCCTATGGCGTCGTGACACCGGAACGAGAGTTTCCCCACCGCTGGACGTACTACATCGACCCTGACGGCAAGATTCTCTACGTCGACAAAGAGGTCAAAACGGGATCCGCCGGAGCCGACATGGCCGCCAGGCTCGAGGAGCTCGGAGTCAAGAAGAAGTAGTCTTAGCCGGCTGTAAAACTTCTTATTGAATCGACTCTAGAATCTCGGCTGCCGCTTTTCCGGTTACGCCCGGTCTGCCTGCGTCGAGTCGGGTAAGGCGTGTGTATTCCTCGATATAGTGATCGCGATACTTCCGGATTTCTTTGGGGTCGCCGAGCTCGCGGTCCCAAAGAAACGGATCGCAAATGATTTCCATGCCGTTGGCATGAGACTTTCGCCACGCAACGGGCTTGCTCAAAGCCTAGCCACCTGAGTATACCGGAACCTTAACCTATGATCTTATGGGACGCGGCCTCTTGAGCTCGATTTGAAAAAAATGTAGGCTGAGCCGAGCATGAAAAACTACGATGTCATCATCGTGGGAGGAGGCCCGGCGGGCTCGACCTGTGCTCAGCGTTTGGTCGAGAAGGGGTGGAAGACGTTGGTCGTCGACAAAGCCCGTTTCCCACGGGTCAAGCTCTGCGCGGGGTGGATCACACCTCCGGTGCTCACCTTGCTCGGGATCGACCCGGAAGACTATCAGCGTTCCCACACGCTCGAGGATTTCTACGGCTTCAACATTTGGCGGCTGAACGGTCGGGAGACAAAGGCATCCTACGACACTCCCGTCAGCTACGGCATCGTCCGGAGTGAGCTCGACGAGTTCCTTCTTCGTCGCTCGGGAGCGGAAGTCCTCGAAGGGGTATCGGTCGACTCGATTCAAAGGACCGCAGAAGGCGTTGTCGTCAACGGGACTTGGTCGGCGCCACTTCTCATCGGTGCGGGTGGTCACTACTGCCCGGTAGCCCGTCACCTGGGAACCGTATTACGAAAGGAAAAGAACCTCTCCACCCTGGAGCTCGAGGTCGAGTTGACACCTTCCCAAATGGACTCCTCTGGAAAGCTTATGGGAAACCGATGACGGGTTGGAGGTTCCACGCCATAGAGGCCCTACCGCCGCAATGGTTCGGGCTCGTGGGCCGTATGTTGCTTGGAGTACCACGTTTGGCTCGCGATGCGGTCGTCGGCCGGTTTTTCCTTCACGGTGAGGCGTAGCCGAAACCAATCACTTCCTAACCTTCTTCAATCACCGTGCGGCTCTGCTCGCGCATGAACTGCATCACGTAGTAAGGTCCGCAACCGCCCTTTCCGCTCGAGCCGGAGCCCTTCCAGCCGCAAAACGGCTGAGCCCCCGGCCAGGCGCCCGTGGTGGCACCGGTCCGCTTGTTGGCGTAGGTGACCCCGGTCTCGATCTCGTCGAAGAAGGTCTCCACTTCCTCTTTCTTTTTGGAGAAGATGCCGGCGGTGAGACCGTAGTCCGCCTTGTTGCTCTCCTCTATCGCCTGTTCGAGGGAGTCGATTTCACCGATGGCTAGGAAGGGAACGAAGAACTCTTCCATGAAGAGCTCGCTCGTGAGAGGCGCTTTGGCGATGGTCGGCTCCACATAGTAGCCCTTGGCAAAGGGCTCCTCGGTCATCCGCCGCCCACCGAGAAGGATCTCTCCATCGTTTTTAGCCAGACCTACGACGCGCTCGTAGGTTGCGACCGCATTCGGATTGATCACCGGCCCGAAAAAGACATCCCGTTCCGTCGGATCTCCGATGTGCATGGCCTTGGTCTTTTCGATGAGTTTTTCCACGAAAGCGTCGGCGACGTTTGTGTGCACGTAGACTCGGGAACAAGCGCTACATTTTTGGTTCTGGAGTCCCCAGGCAGACTTCATCACTCCTTCGGCTGCGGCGTCGAGGTCCGCAGAGTCCATGACGATGCATGGGTTCTTGCCTCCGAGCTCCATGAGACAAGGTTTCACCCACTTCGTGCTGAAGCCCTTGAAGATGTGCTGCCCCACTTCCTTGGAGCCGGTAAAGACCACACCGGCCACTTTGGGGTGTTGCCAGAGCGTGTCGCCGATGACCGAGCCCCGACCGGAGATAAAGTGCAGCACATCCGCGGGCACTCCCGCCTCCCGATAAATATGGTAAAGCTTGAGACCCGTCCAAGGTGTGTCCTGGGCCGGTTTGAAGACCAGGGTGTTGCCGGTCACCAGGGCCGCCGAGGTCATGCCGCAGGCCAGCGCCAAGGGGAAATTGAAGGGTGAGATGCAAACGAACACTCCGAATGGCCGCAGGATATCCGTATTGTCCTCGACCGGTGTGATCTGGTTCATCTTCTGATAAAAACCCTTAGCGTTTTCCATCTGCCAGGCGTAGTAGTCGATGAGGTCGGCCGACTCCTCCGCGTCCCCCAGGGACTCCATCCGGCTCTTTCCCACCTCGAGACTCATACAGGCCGCGAGCTCGAACTTGTTCTTACGGACCAGATCGGCCGCCTTGTGCATGATCTCGACACGCTTTTCCCAGCCGAGCTTTTCCCACTTCCTCCGGGCTTGGTAGGCAGATTCGATCGCCTGACCCACATGCTTCGGCCCCGCAGATGTAAACCGCCCTAGGACGAGATCGGTGTTGATGGGAGACGTGTCCACGATCGGAGGCAACTCTGAATGGATCTCCTGGCCATTGACGTAGATGGGGTAGTCCTTCCCGCACTCGGCACGCACCTTGGCGAGTCCTTCGTCGAAGGCGTCGTGGATCTTGTCCATATCCGCGACAGATGTCGTGTAGGTCACCTTCATCTCTTCCGGTTCGAGCGTTCCCATAAAGCCCTCCGTGATCGCCGTCCTGGCGGTGAATCTGGCCCACGAGCAAGACCTCCGGAATGATAAACGGGGAGGCCGAGGTAGGGCAAGCTCACCGTTTCTGAATTTTTTGATACAGGGAAGCTCAGAATAGATGGTGGGCCGGTATTGCCCAGATGCCATCAGCTTCTCGGAGCGGATAAAGTCGCCGGCCTCGATAGACAACAAAGCCGCCAAGCCAGGAGGATCCGAGAGGTTTTCGTATCTCCGACAATGTGCGCGCGTCCTGGGAGAACGCCTGGGCCCGGTTTTTAATCTCTATCGCCAAAACACCGTTTGGAGTCTCGAGAAAAAGGTTGACTTCCATGCGTGAGCGCGTTCTGTAGAAATACATCTTGACGTCGGGGGCCATGGTACGAATCCACTTGTGACACTCGGCGACTACGAGTGTTTCGAACTGGGCTCCCGTGAGCGGCCCTCTCGAGGCGGTGGCTTCCCGGGACAAACCGAGATCCATCCAATAGAGCTTTGGAGACTTGATGACGGTGCTCGTCAGATTGCGGGAGTAGGGTCTCAATAAAACGACCTGGTAAGAAATGTTCAGATACTCGAGATAGCGCCGAGCCGTGGCCGGGCTGACTCCCGCATCCCTAGCGAGCTCCGAATAGGACAAGAGTTGTCCGCTTCGCAACATGGCAAGCTCCTGAAGCTTGAGAAAAGGTTCCAGATCGTTCAATCGGACTAGATCGGATAGATCACGCTCCAAGAATGTTTGCCGGTAGGAACGAAGCCAAACGCGCCGGTCCTCATCTTCGAGCGGAAGAAGGGCCGGCATGCCTCCCCAATGGGCAAGGTGCTCGAAAGCGGATTCGCGCCGTTCGGCCTCTTCTCCGATGAGTGTTTCGGGCTGAGCTTCGAGAATGGATTGTATCGACTCTTCGGTGTGGATCAACTCATCCAATAACGGGCGTGTCGGCTCCTCGCCCGACGGGGTAAGGAGCTCGGAGAGCATCAATGGCCAAAGGTCATACAAGAACGCCCTCCCCGCAAGGGATTCCCGGATCTGATCCATTAGCAGAATTTTCGACGAGCCGAGCAGCACGCTGAAATCGATCGCCTCGGCGTCGAAGGCATACTTGACCTTGTCGAAAACCGTGGGCTCTTTTTGGGCTTCATCGAGAACAGCGTCCCCGACGCTTCGCGCCCAGGCCGTAGTGCGAATATTTTTCAGGCTCGTGCGAGCTTCCACGTCATCGAGATTGACGTAACGAAGATCGGGGTACACTTTCCTTGCGGTTGTCGTTTTGCCCGTTTGCCGAGCCCCGGTCAGTACAACCAGCCGACGTTTGGGTGGCTGAGGCAATAGTCGTTCAACCCACCGGAAATACTGTAAATATGATTTCATCGCAAACGATTTTACAGCTATATCGTTTGTAAATCAAACCTATGCACGAACGGGCGCGAAGTCGGTCCCTGCTTCCATCTCGTCTGTTGCAAGACGGTCCTCGTGCGTCGCATTGCGGACTGGTGTCGTATGTGACACCATGAATAACCCCGCCGACCAGCTACTCCAGAAAAGCATTCTTGGCAAGGCTCGAAAGCCGGCGCCGCATTTAATTGACTCGACTTGCCACTCGCCGTTGACTTTCACTTGAGAAAAGTAATATCTTTACCTGCAAACGAGCTGCGTCGTATCTGCTCTATCTCGGTAAGGAGTACTGCCGATGGCAAGTTCCTTCCGCATTGGAGATTGGCGGGTCCGACCTCGGCTCAATTCCCTCGAGAAAAACTCCGAAAGCCACCCCCTCGAGCCTCGGGCCATGGAGGTGCTCGTTTATCTGGCTGAGCACACCGAAGAAGTCATCTCGAAAGACCAGCTCATCCAAGACGTCTGGGAAGGTGCCTTCGTTACGGACGAGGTTTTGACCTACGCCGTCCATCAGATTCGTAAGGCGCTCGGCGATGATGCCAAGGAGCCTCGGTTCATACAGACCATTCCCAAAAGAGGTTACCGGTTGGTTGCAGCGGTCTCATGGGGAGAGGGCCGTCACGTTACCGGGGAAGGGCCGGTCAGCCCTTATCCGGGACTCGCTCCCTTCTCGGAAGAAGACGCGAAGTTTTTCTTCGGTCGTGATGAGGAAGTAGAAGCAGTTTGGAAGAAGCTTCGGGGTCTTTACCTTCTCGGCATCATCGGCCCCTCGGGAGCCGGAAAGACCTCTTTCCTACGAGCCGGCCTGATCCCGTCTCGCCCGGAAGGATGGCGCATCGCGGTCTGTCACCCGGGAGACCGGCCGTTCGTGGCTCTGGGGCAAGCGCTCGTTCCCGAGCTGTCGGGCGACACGGAGATCACGCAACAGCTCTTTCGATTGGATGAAGAAGAGGTTGCGGCTTCCGTGCTCACGCGTTGGCGACAATCTCAGGCCGAAGTGCTTCTCATCGTGGACCAGTTCGAGGAGCTTTTCACGCTGAATCCGGAGGAAGTCCAGGAGAGGTTCGCCGAGCTTCTTGGTCGCGCGGCGGATGAAGTGAGTGTCCACGTGCTTCTCAGCATGCGAGACGATTTCTTCGTCCACTGTCAGCTCCACCCATGGCTTTCGCCGATCTTCAAAGATGTGACGGCCATCATGCCGCTCGTCGGTCCCGCGTTACGACAGGCGTTGGTGGCACCGGCGGAAAGACTTGACTACCGCTTCGAAGACGAGTCTCTCGTCGCCGACATGCTGGCTGAGGTTGCGAAGGAAAGGGGAGCGTTACCCCTTCTTGCCTTTTCTGCGTCACGACTCTGGGCGAAAAGGAACCGAGAGAAGAAACTCTTGACCCGGGAAGCGTATCTGGAGATCGGAGGTGTGGCTGGCGCCATTGCCCAGCATGCGGAAGCCACCTTGGAACGCATCGGTACCGAGCGGGAGCCGATCGTAAGGGAGATCTTCCGCAATCTCGTCACGGCCAAGGGTACCCGCGCCGCCCGAGACAAAGAAGAGCTTCTTTCGGTGTTCGAAGACCGGGATGCGGCGGAAGTAGTCCTGAGCGCACTCATCGACGCGCGTCTTTTGACATCGTTCGAGATAGCCGCTGAAAAAAAATCTCGCCATAGCGTGGAGATCATTCATGAGTCGCTCTTGACCGCATGGCCAAGGCTGGTCCGATGGCAGACCCAGGATGCGGACAGCGCACAGCTTCGCGATCAACTTCGCCAGGCGGTTCAACTTTGGCAGGAGCGGGGTTGACCCGCCGACCTTCTTTGGACGGGGTCGTCCTTTCGTGAGTTCGAGGTGTGGAGGGAGCACTATCCGGGCGGCTTGACGGCCACCGAGCAAGACTTCGCGCAGGCCATGGTTGACCGAGTGCACCGGTGGCGCAGACGCAAACGTCTCGCCGTCGCCTTCGTGATCACACTTCTTGTCACCGTCCTTGCCGTGGTCGGTGTCTCGCGGCAACAGGCGGTGACGGCAGCACGTCGAGCCGAAGCAAGCAAGCTTCTGGCCTTGGGCCAACTCGAGCTCGAGCGTTATCCAACCGCCGCGGTAGCCTACGCCCTAAAAAGCTTGGAAGTGGCCGATTCTCCCGAGGCAAGACTGTTTGCACTCGAGGCACTTCAAAAAGGACCGACCGCTTTTGTCGTGAATGAGTGTCCGGTACCTGCGCATTACCTGGATTTCAGCCCCGATGGTCAGTGGCTGGCCGTCGGCGGCTATACGGATTTGGAAATCTGGTCGCGGGACGGGGGACCTCCCGTGTCGCTTCCCACGGTACCCATGACAGCGACTCCTATGATCCCCGTGAAGTTTTCTCCGCAGGGCGATCGCCTCATCACTTCAAAACATGGCGAGATTCGTCTCTTCTCCTTTCCCGAGCTTCAGGAGCTGAGAGTACAGCAGATTGAGCCGGTACTCACGCTGCCGTTCGTAGCGAAAGGTTGTTTCTACACCGTCAGTGAGCTCGACGATGGGATCTTGGTGAGGTCGTGGCCTTTCGACGGCTCGGAGCCGTCGGTGGTCGGCCGGTTGGAGCTCGAAGGCGAAGGAAAGGCGGTATGGGGCAGATACAATGTCGCCATCGATCCAACCGGCACGTGGCTCAGCTACAGGGAGGGTCGAAAGGTTTTCCTCCGCTCTTTGGAAGATTGGGATCGGCCACCTAATCTATTAGGAGAGCATTCCGACGAAGTGATCGGTGCATCTGAGTTCAGCAATTTCGACAGTCGGGGCGAGCTGCTGGCAACCCAGGATGTGTCTGATGAGATCCGCGTCTGGTTGACGGATACCAACGAGAACGAGCCGGTACACGTTTTCGACGGGATGGGTATGATTCTCGTTTTCGGTGAATCCGGAACCCGGTTGTTGGAGCACGGAAATCCGGAGGGAGACGCCACGGCGAAAATCTGGACCCTAGCGGCTCCACCTGAAGCCCAGCCTCTCTTACTAGCACCGGATTCAGGGTACCTTAATGATGCCGTTTTCGATCCGAGCGGTCAGTGGCTCGCAACGGGTCCTGATCTGGCGTTGTGGCCTCTTGGTCGAGATTATCCACTCGTTTTAAAGGGGGGCGCCCAGGCCATTGCTTTTACTCCTGATGGAAAGCGACTCGTATCCGCTTCCATGGACGGAACACTGCGTTTGTGGTACCTAGAAGGCGGCAAGCCGAACCAGGTTCTGTTGCGTAGCGAGGATTTTGTCTATCCCAGTCTCGACATCGATCCTGAAGGCAAACGAGTGCTGGTTTCGGCACTCCGCGGAAATCTCTTTCTCGTATCGTTGGAGGACGGCTCGACCCGCCGGCTCGAAGGCTTTTCTCCGGACTCGAGTGTAGGGCCCGTGGCCTTCGACCACGACGGCCAATTCGCCGCCGCGGCTCCGTGGCGAGGTCCGAAAGAGGAGAAAGTCATCCGCGTGTGGGACCTCGAAACAGACGAGTGTCGTGTTCTGGGTCCACTCGATAATGCCGGTGATGGTTACGAAGGACAAATTGATGAACGTCAACCTATATTCCTCTCAGCGACAATTAAAATTCCCGTTGCCTCATGGTTATCTAACCTAACCCCCGGAGTTCAGGCGAGGAATCTCTTGGTTCTTGTCCCGGTTTCCTGCTGGAGGGAGCGGAAAACTAATAAAGAGGCGAAGCCTCCTTTCCGCTCCCGGAGGCAGGAAACCGGGACACCGCCGCCGGGCCCTCTCCGTCCCGTTTTTGGGGGTACCTGAGGTATGGCCCGGTGCTTGCGAGAGCCTCCTGGGGCATTCTCGCAAGCCTGCTCGTTCCTCCATGGGTCAGTCACGTTTTTCGCCTCCTTTCACGTTGTTTCCTGTAGTTCCTCTGTTGTTCTTTGATTGCTCTAACCGGTAGCTCGATACATTCAGTTCCAGGATGATACTGTGATGAACCAAGCGGTCGATGGCGGCTGCGGTCGTCATCGGGTCCTTGAAGATCTTCTCCCACTGGGAGAATGGCAGGTTGCTGGTTATCATCACGCTGCCGCGTTCGTACCTCTCGGCGAGCAACGTGAACAACACCTCCATTTCTTCGCGGCCCTGCTGTACGTAACCGAGGTCGTCAACGATCAAAGGGGAGAACTTCGACAGACGCTTGAGAACACGAGCCAGTTTCAAATCGCGCTTGGCGACCAGCAACTCCTGAACCAGCAAATTGCAGGTTGTAAACAAAGGCCGACGCCCCCTGTAGATCAGTTCCTGGCCGATTGCACACAACAGATGGGTTTTCCCGCTGCCTGGATTTCCGAAAGCTAGAATGTTTTCATTCCGGTCCACAAACGAGCCTTCAAGCAGAGCTCCCAATTGTGTGTTTACTTTTCGAGGTAATCGCTTCCGGTCAAACGACTCCCAGCTCTTTTCCAGCGGGAGCTTCGATTCCCGCAGTATCCTCGCGATTCGGTTCTGCCGGCGCGATTCGACTTCCTGCTCCGTCACATCGAAAAGGTAGTGCTCATGGCTCAAGGACTCGCGCCGTGCCATTTCGGCCTGCTCTTCGTAACAATCCCGAACTCCTGGCATATGCAGGCGTTTGAGATTCTGGTTCAGTCGAGTCTTCAATTCGGTGGGACTCAGCATGACACAACCTCCTCAGCCTCTAGTAAACAGTCATATGAGCCGAGGTCAACTTGATCGATGTGCACCTCGGTCAGCTCCGGCTCGAGCTCGGAGAAAAGCACATGTTCCACCGTCTCCAGTGTCGTCAACTCGCCATCGCGAATCAGATGACCCAACGCAGAATCCACCGCCACTTCACTGAACAGAGCCGCATACTGGAGAATCCGAAGATATTCTTTGCTCGCCCGTGCCGGGGTCAACGCCTGCTGGAGCACGTCATATGCGATCCGGAATCGAATGGTGGGGAACAAATCCTCCCGATATCGGTAATTTTCGAACGCACCCGGCTTGCGAACCAGCCAATCAACGATGTGACGATATTGGATGCGGTGTTTACCTTCCCCGCGCAAACGAGGAAAGGTGTCGATCCGGCGTTGCGCGTACCACACCTGAAGCTCCTCTGCATAAAGCCGTACCTTGACCCGCTCGCCAATCAATCGGCTGTCGACCGAATACACGTTGTGATTCACTCGGATCGTGCTCCCTTGGCTTACTTTTACGTCCACACGTTTATAGGACTCGAGCCGCTTCTGAGGTAATCGACCCAAATGTTTCAGCTCCTCGGCAAACCGATCTTGACGCCCAGCATTGAGCTGGTCATATAACTTCTCCAGAAAAACATTGTAGGCTTTGCGATCTTCGAAATCGCGACTCCCTCGCAGCATCAGGGCTTGGTCCACCGCCACCTTGAATCGGTGATGACTTTGTTCTACGTCACCGTTTTCGTGGGGGGACCCCGCATTGGTACGATGTCCTTGCAATCCATAGTGATCGAGCAACCCTCGATACCGCCGTGTAAAGTTGTCGGGATGAATGTCTTTGTGCACCGCGGCACTGAGTTGATCGGTTCGGTGCCCCTTCGGCACTCCCCCCAACTTCCATAGCCCGTTTTGAAAACCCTCGCTCAGACTTTCTAAGCTTTCCGAAAAACAAATCGTTCCATTCTCCCAATTCGAGTACGGCAGAACGAAATGGTACACAAGGTGATCAAAGCTCTGGCCTTGGATTGTCACATTCAACTCGTTCATCGAAGTGAAATCTGACGCGCACAGCTCTCCCGGTCGGTATTCTTGAGCGAAAAACACCTCCTTTGCGGGGACCCTCCAGGGCTCGCCAGGTCTTCACACGTCGTTGCAGTGTCCGCAGTTGGCCATCCTGGAACTTCCCCGGATATTTTCGCTGCAACTCCATGAAAAGCGTCTTTGCTTCCAGCCTCGGATTGGTGGTGAGAAAACAACTCACTTCCTCCCAAACCTCGGCATACGGATCCGGCCGGGTTCGCCAGTTATGTTCCACTTTCAACTCACTGGGCAGTTTGCCTAATCGCCCGTACTTTCGGGCCGTTTTCTCGTCCATGCCCGCCTTCGCGGCGGCCAACGACAAAGTCTTCTCGGTTTTCACAATTTCATCAGTCTCCTCACTTGCTGGTCCGTGACCATCCAAACTCCTTTCATTACAGGAGTTTGGATCGTCTCGAGACCGCTTGAAAACCGGGAATTCTAATTGTCGCCGAGCCGGATTTTTAATTGTCGCTCATC
>CAVROO010000003.1:0-137316 GCA_963722765.1 uncultured Acidobacteriota bacterium | reverse complement strand
GCATCGGCCGGGAAGTGCCCATCCCAGTGACATCGTTTGTGTCGAGCTTCGGTCAACCGGGCGCCCTGCCCACCACTCCGTGACCTCGTTTCAGTACCGTAACGTGGGCGTCAACATTGTCATTACACCCAAAGTCTACGTGGACGGTGAGATCGAGCTCGAGCTCGACCTCGAGACCAGCGACCAGCTCGAAACTCGGATCTATCGGCGGCATCGAGCTACCCGTGTTCGGAACACGAAACGTCAAAAACGTCGTCCGCCTCAGGGACGGCGAGACCAACATGATTGGCGGACTCATCAACACCAAGCAAGGCAGCTCCGTTTCCGGATTGCCCGGCGTGGTGGACGTTCCAATCCTCAACAAGCTCTTTGCCGACAACAACCGAGCGTCGGATCAGCAAGACGTGGTTTTCTCCATCACTCCACACATCGTACGTGCGCCGAGGGTGACGGAGCGCGACCTCACCGCAATGCCGATGGGCACAGAGCAACAAATCAAAGTGGATACGGGCGACCTTCTCCTTTCGGGCCACCCCCGGAACCCCAAGCTCCCGCCGCGCCCCCCGTTCCTCGGCGGTACCGGAAGAAGCTCCAACGGAGCCCGCTCCGGAGGAAGTACCTCCCGTGGACCCGACGGCACCCGTTGAGCACCCGGGTACGGAACCGGCGGCGGATGAGCCGCAAAAGCTTTCTCCATCGGGCCCGGTTTCGATGCTCTTCAGCCCACCCACGGCCTCCGCCGCGGTCGGCGAAATTGTGGAGCTGGTTCTCGTCGCCGGAGGTGCGGACGGTCTTCCTCCGGCAACATCACGGTCACTTTCGATGCCAACGTGGTGGACGCCATCGACGTCCGGGCGGGCCCGTTTCTCACCATCGATGGCAAGCAGGCTGATTTTGTTCCCGTCATCGAGCCGGGCCAGGTGCGCATCCTATTCGCGCGCCAGGACGACACTTTGGGGCTACGCGGTTCCGGCCACATTGTACGTCTGGTGTTCGAGGTCAAGAACGCGGGACTAACGAGCATCGTGAGCGCCACGGGATCTTTGATGGATTCCCAAGGAGACGTTATTCCGGCCAGTTTTGCCTCGGCAAGGATTGAGACACGATGAGTAAGAAGCGTTTTCTCAGTCGATTGAACCTTTGGACTCTCGGCGCCGCTTTTTTTGCGGCGGCCGCATTTCTGTACTGCGGCGGTGGCGTTCCTCTGACCGCGCCCACGGGCGCCGAGCTCAGCATCACCGCCAACCCGAGGACGATCCCGGTCGTGAACGGCATTTCCACCATTACCGTAACCGGTTTCAAGAGTGCCGACGACGGGGGCGGTCCGCTAACGAACGGCACGCAAATCTTCTTCACCACCAACGTGGGCCTCATCGACGAACAGGTGGAAATGCGAGACGGGATCGCCAGAGCCCAACTGCAAAGCAACGGTCGTGCCGGCAGCGCCGTCGTCGAAGCGCGATCGGGTGACGGAATTACCGCGACGCTCGCCAAGCCGGTCCTCATCGGAAATGCCGGCAATATCAATATTTCCGTCACGGCGAACCCCGCCACGGTGGGCAGGCCCGATTACACCAGCGACATCGTGGCCACCGTCTTCGACAATGACAACAATCGATTGCCCGACATGCCGCTCATCTTCAGCACGTCAGCGGGCTCGCTGGCCTCGCAGGGCTCCATCCTCACCACGAACATGAACGGGCAGGCTTTCGATCGCTTGACGCTCATAGACGAGACCTCAGCCACGGTCACGGTATCGTCGGGCACGGCCAGCGGTTCCGTCGCTATAGGCCGCGGCGTCGGCCCCGATCCGATTGTGAGCTCTGTCTTTCCAAGCGCCGGAGAACCTGGACAGTCGCTGGTCGTGACCATCACCGGCCTGAACTTTCAACCCGGAGCCACAGTTAGCTTTGGTCAAGGTATATCTGTTAATGGAGTGCAATTTGTCAACAGTACAACCTTGACGGTATCAATTACTATCGACATCAATGCTCGAGTTGAGTCCCAGGGTCGCACCGCAACTGTTACAAACCCTGACGGCGGCAGCGGTATACTTACCGACGCATTCCGCATCATAACGGCAACCCCTCCTCCTCGCATCCTTTCAATCTCACCAACCTCAACAGCATCACGTCTACCCGCAGGGGAGACGATCACGATTAACGGAACGGATTTCCAAGCAGGTGCACAAGTAGGCTTTTCTCCGCTGGAATACAAGTCGTAACTATATTCTTCATATCAAGCAGCCAACTCGAGTAGATATCGAGATTGACACCATAGCAAACGGTGGACCTGCCGCAGGTAGCACCTTTTCTATCACCGTCATCAATCCGGACGGCGGCGAAGACACTGAGCCAAACGCATTAACGGTGAATTGACGATGGCAAAAAAACAATCCCAATATCGTGTCGGAATATGGGCAGGGGCGGCCATCTCACTATTGCTAATAGTTTCCTGCGACGACCTCACCACTCCGACACCACCGGCCAATGAAGAGCTTGGGTCACCGCCGCCCAGTCAATACAACATTTCCGGCCACTGGGAAACCACATCGAGTCAGGGCCGGCGCATCGCCTTCGATGTCACCACAGACGGGCGGGTGATTAACGGCAGGATCAACCTGCATCACGACTGCAGCACCTTACGCTGGCGGGCCACATTCGATGGTTACCAAAGGGAGATCGTTGACGACGCGTTTCTCACCACCATGAACTGGCGGGCGAACCACGAAAGCGGCGCCGTTTTTCAAGGCAGAGTGACGGTCTCAGGCAGGTTTCTGAGCGATACGGTTGTACAAGGAGGATTCATCAACAGCGTCGAAGATATCCGCATCGAGAATCACGATACGGGTATCTTGTGCCCTACCGTCCAGGGAAGCTTCGAGGGGAACAAGGAGCGGTGAGACATAGCTCGGTGATCGCGGTCTTAGCGCTATCGATGCTGCCCGTGTCGTTTGCCCGGGCCGAGATCGCCGTCATGGAGAGCGGCAAGATTCTCTACGTTGACCGGTACCACAGGGCCGATGAGCTCATCACCTTGGTCCTCACGGGCGGGGGCGAGGTGACGGTGGCCTCCGAGGTGGTCGTGAACATCGTACCCAACGAGATCGTCGAAGAAACCGAGACGGCGGTGGAACAACTGCCTTTGCTTCCCCAGCTCGATGACCTCATCGCACCCGTGGCCAAGCGCCACGGCCTCGACCCACGGCTCGTCGCCGCGGTCATCATGGTGGAGTCGAGCGGCGATCCCAAAGCCGAGTCGCGAAAAGGCGCCCGAGGCTTGATGCAGCTCATGCCGGAAACGGCGAAGACCTTGGGCGTTCGAAACTCTTTCGATCCCGAGCAGAACGTGGATGGAGGGTCCCGGTATCTCCGCAGTCTTCTCGACCAACACGAAGAGGACCTTTCATTAGCGCTCGCCGCCTACAACGCCGGACCGACGGCCGTGGCGAAACACGGTGGAATTCCTCCCTATCCTGAAACGCAAAAGTATGTGAAACGCGTTCTCGAGCTCTACGGGGAAGGAGGTAGCTCTTGATCCGCCTTCGCCAAGGCTACGGTGGACAAGGCGCCGCGCCCGGTTATGTCCTTCTCGGCGTGACCATCATTATCGTGATCATGGGAATTTTCATGGGCATGGCGGTTCCCGTCTGGCAACACGTAATGCAGCGGGAGCGGGAGGAAGAGCTCCTCTGGCGTGGCCGGCAGTACGTCCAGGCCATCGAGCTCTACCAGAGGAAGCATCCGGGCGCCTTTCCCCCGAATGTCGAGATCTTGATAGAACAGAAATTCCTGAGAAAAGCTTACGAGGATCCGATGGCGGAAGACGGCGAGTGGAAGGTTCTACGCCAGCTTTCCCCCGAGATACGCAGCATGATGACGCCCGGGGGACAACAAGGTCGCCGTGGCCGGCAAGGCCGCCGCGCGCGCGAGCAACAAATGGAGCAGGAGCAGCGCCAGCAAGAAAGGGAGCGACGAACCTCCTCATTCCAACCCGGCCGGCCGCGGGGCGGAAACGATGACGCGGCTCTCGGGGGCGTCGTGGGCGTAGTCAGCACCAGTGAGGAAGAGACCATTCGAATTGTGGACGGAAAGACAAAATACAACGAGTGGCTCTTCATCTATGCCGGACAGACAAGGGGAACTCGACGGCCGGGTGCTGGTGGGCGGGGCCAACCCGGACAGCGACCTCCCGGCGCGCCCGGCACTCCCGGCGCTCCCGGTCCGGGGCAACGGCCGCGTCCGAAGGGACCGGGCGGCATTCAAAATCCACGCTCCCCTTCCCAGTAAGATTCCGCCCCATGGACATTGGGATTGACGCCCATCACCTCGACGGCAAGCCACAAGGAAGTCGGACCTATCTCCTGGGCCTCATACCGGAGTTGGCGCGGCTCGCACCTGCGGATCGCTTCTTCCTTTATAGCTTCAACCCGGCCGCGACCCGAGATATCCTCGATGCACCGAACATCGTCCACCGCCGGGTCTTTCCCGAGTCCGCCCGAATTCGTATCCCTCTCGTGGTTCCGGCGCTCGAGCTCATCGATGGAGTGAAGGTCTTCCACTCCCAATACATCTGCCCGCCCATTTCGTTCGTACCGGAGGTTGTGAGCATTCACGACATCTTGTTCGAAACGCACCCGGATTTGTTCGTTGGCGCCTTCTCCCGGGCTTCGGTGTGGCTCATGCGTCGCTCCGCACAGCGGGCTCGGTATGTTCTAACGGTATCGGAATTCTCGCGCCGGGCACTCCTGGAACGTTACGAGCTGCCCGAGGACAAAGTCGTCGTCACCTTGGACGCTGTGGACCCGAAGCGATTTCGTCCGCTCGAATCCGGACCGGATCTCGATGACGTCCGGCGGCGATACCATCTCGACCGTCCTTTCATTCTGAACGTGGGACGACTGGAGCCGCGTAAGAACCTCGAACGTCTCATCCGAGCCTTCCATCGCGTCCGCGAAAGTATAGATAAATCGCTTCAGCTCATCGTCGTGGGCCAAGATGATTTTCGTTTCGAGACCGTCCACCGGGTGGCGGAAAAGCTTCCCGACGGTACCGTGCGCTTCCTCGGGCCCGTGCCGGACGCCGATTTACCGGCCATTTACAATCTCGCCAGCCTCATGGCATACCCATCGCTCGTCGAAGGATTCGGCATGCCGCTCGTGGAGGCGATGGCCTGCGGCACTCCCGTGGTCGCTTCACGAGGAGGGGCCCTACCGGAAGTGGGGGGAGACGCCGCTTTGTGGATCGACCCGGAGGATGAAGATTCGATTGCCTCCGGCCTGGAACAGACCTTGACCGACGCGGAGGCCACCTCGCACCGTCGCCGAGCGGGTCTGGAACGAGCCAAGCTCTTCCGGTGGGACGAGACGGCGAAACGCACCCTGGATGTCTATCACCGCTGTGCGGGCTAGTCTGCCACTCTAGTTCAAATCCGACTGAGCCTTTGGCTCGTAGATGATGCTGATCACCTCGTCGATATGTAGAGGTTCCCCGCACCAGACCGGAATGATCGTTCTCGAATCGATTTGGAGTCCATTCTTTTCATTTTCAGACTGTATGTTCGCAACAGGATCGTCGCCGAGAGGATGTGGAGGGGGAACCGGCGGTATGGCTCTTCCGTCGGGTCGGCAGAACTGCAGTTTTCCGTTCGGCAAGCTCTCCATTCCGTATCCGCGTTCGTGAACGCATCGATGATGACGATTACACAGTAGAAAAAGATTGGACAAGTTCGTTTCTCCGCCATCGGCCCAATGCTTCAAGTGATGGGAATCGCAGACCTTAACCCTGGCGTTACAGCCTGGGAAGACGCAGGCTTTGTCCCTTGCTTCGAGAGCCCGCCGAAGCGGCGCCGGAACGACTCGCGTTTTCCGACCGACGTCCATGGGCGTTCCGTCTTTGTTGTATTTGATCTCGACCTTACTAGCGTCGCAGGCAATTCTTCTAGACGTTTCAGCTGAAATCCAGGGGCCATCTTCTAGCACCGACTGCCCCTTTTTGTTGGGATCCTCCAGAACTTCTTTGTTGACATGGACGACCACTTGATACCGGTCGCCTCGGGTGCCCGGATTGAGGCCGTTCTCGAGGGCGCTTTCCGCCACCAACCCTAGAGCATCGGAACGACGGTTTTCATAGGGCTCGTCGAAATGCTCGGTTCGCTTTTCAGCTGAAACGTCCGACTCCTCGAAGAGTTTGTCTTGGGCTGCATCGAGGGCACGCTTCAAAACGGCTCCGATTTCGGGAGTCAACCTTCCCTTTAGGACCACCATGCCGTCTTCGTCCGTGTACATCTTGAAGTATCGCTTTCGGCGTTGATAGTCTGCATGCTCTCGCTCGTGGATACCGTCCAAGTTGCGCCAGGCCCGGACGACGCGCTCGATGTGGGAGGTCGGGCCGCACCTCGCGATATTCAGCAACCTGCACTCGTTTTCCGGTGTGGCCACCCGCGTCATGGCTCGGGTTTTTGAGTAGGAGATGCGGCCTTGCGAAACGCCTCGCTGATGAGGGGCAGGTTTTCGAGCGCTCGAGCCACCCGGACTTTTTCTCTCGCCGCATTGAGGTTGATACCAATCCGCCAACACAGCCAATGTGCTAAGGAGGGCGTCGCGAAGTCATCCCAGCCTCCGAGCTTGTCGAGCTCGCGAATCACCAACAAGAGTCGGTAGGTTGCCGCTTCGATGTGGGCGGCAAGCTCGCCGAGCTCCTTCGATAACTCGTTCAACCTTTCCCAATGCTTTACGGCGTTGGGGTGGGCCTCGAATTTACCACTCATTAAAGGTTCCATTATGAACTCCCAATAAGAATAAAAACAGATTATATTAACACCCAACATATTATATCAACTCAAGGTGAAAGTCAAGCGCCGTTGACATTGTATTGTTATTATAATCAAACATTTACAGAAACTATTTTCATTGACTAATTTTAAAAAGTCGCCCGTCATACTGATTGACACCCCGACCACCCGGTGCTACTGTGGGCTATAGAGGCGCAATCCCATGAAAATAAGTGTGTCTTTCCTGTCAATTCTGCTTCTGATCCCGTCCGTCGCAAGCACCGCGGGCGCGCCGGTGGTTTCTTATGATGCCGGCCTCCTTACGGTGCAGTGTAACGAGGTCCCTATTTCCGAGGTATTTGAACAGATCAGGGCGACGACGGGGTAGAGCTGATCCTCGAGGACGAGGTTAAAGGGAAGCGCCTCACTGCAAATATTCAAGCCCAACCGGTTCACCTCGCCATCGAGAGGCTTCTCGAGGGAAGCGGAGTCAACTTCGTCGTTTTCTTCGACTACCAGAACATTCAGCGGGTGGACAAAGTTTTCATCGGAGGTGGTGGAGGTGGTCCCGCACGTTCGGCGGCCCCCGCGGCGAGCTCCCGTTCGAATCGCAGGCGTCCAACGAGACGTGCCGAGCCCGCAGACGATCCGGAAGAAGACATGATGGATATGGAAGAACCGGACGAATACGTGGAAGACGACATGGCCCCCGAGGACATGGAGGGAATGGACCCTGGGATGGAAACCGGCGAGACCGAAGGGGCCAACCCGTACTTACCTCCTACACCCAATTATCGCCGAAGCACTCGGACACCCGGGCTAGAATCGTCTCCCTTCAGCAACCAGCAGCAGCAGCAGCAGCAGGCTCAGCCACAAACACCCGATCCGGGCGGAAACAACCCTGCGCCGGCTTACTACCCGTTTCTCGATCCCCTGGGGCGGCCGATCCCGGTACCCGGCCAACAGCAGAAAAAAGAAAACAAGCCGCAATAGGTGGGATGTTTCGCCGGAACTACGGCTTTATCCTGAAACGCCTCCTGCCTCCAATACGGTAGAGCCCGAAGTCACGACGATCGGTCGTGAAGACCAAATCGGTCCCCAAATCTTCCGCAAGAACGACCAGCGTAGCATCGGCAAAATCCATCGGCAGATCCTCGTACAGCTCCAATAGCTCACGGCAACGGCGGAGAGACGTCGGGATCAATGGCACTAGGACGGCGCCACCAGCGAGGAAAAAATCAAGGCACGCTCTGCGCCCACCATGAACCCGACCAAGCAGATGCGTTGCTTCAGTTAGAACAGCCTCGGAGCTACAGACGGGCCCCTTCCAAGAGTCGAAGAAATCAACAAAATCCCGATGACCTTTTTGGCTGCAGTCCAGCACGGAGACAAGAGCGCCGGTGTCCAGTAGGAGCTCATTTGGCACGTTTGAGCGACTCCAGAATGTACTCGCGATGGCGTTCAGCGAGGTCCGGCACACCGGAATCCAGAGAGCCCAGGAGTCCACGAACGCGATCGGCCGGACGGCTTGCCGACCCGGGACCAACTCTGAGAAACTCGCGAAGCGCCATACGAACGACCTCGGAGGGTTTGCGGTCCAATTTGCGGGCTGCTCGGTCGAGTGCCTTTTTCAAATCCTCCGGTATTCGGACTGTTAGTTGAGTCGCCATGGGATATTCCTCTGTTGCATTGCATTGTAATGCAGTTGCAGTCTGCTCTCAATCTCCACAAAGAGACCTGCATGATGGTGTCGCATGTGACACCATAAATTGTGCGTGTCGTTCTGGACACAAACGTACTTGTAGCTGGAATTTTTACACAAGTCCCTCGGCATTTTGGCATCCCGGTAGTGACGCCGCGGGAGATACTGGCTTCACCGGAGGTTTAAAACATGAGTAAGCGAACTACCATCAGGCTCGTTCCAGTACTACAGAAGGACTTATCGGAGCTCGCTGAAGAGATGGGCGTATCCTACAACCAGCTGGTAAATTACGCACTCGCCCGCTTTGTGGAGGCGCAGAAAGGCCTCACGATTATTGAGGAACGTGCTCGTCGAGGATCGAAAACCGCATTTCAACGAGTATTGAAGAAAGCTCAAAAAAGGGACGAGAAGCCGGAAGACGACGATAGGTTGCCGAACAACTACTCCAGAAAGGCCTTTCTCGCGAGACTCGAAAAGATGAAAGCGTCCTGAGCACACCACCGTTTTAGCTGCTCGTTTTGGACTACGGTTTCGAGGAAGGCCGCAAATAGCCACGGCGTGCGCGTGGACGTCACCTTTTCGATCCTTCAAACGCACGTCGATCTCGTGCCATCCTTCATCGGCCACGCCGTCCGGATAGAAAGATAAAAGGTACCGTGATTGTATCTCTTCGAGAACTTTCATGAGCTCGTTCTGGAGATTCGAGTCGGCATCGGCGTACCAGAGGCGCCCGCCGCTCGATTCCGTAAGCGCTCGTAGGATCTGATGGCGAGGCGGCACGTCGGCCTTTCCGGTCCAATTGAAGCGTCTTGCCCAAACACTCTCCCGCGCCATCGCCGCATAAAAGATCTCCTGCTCCGCCAACGTCGGAGTGCTGAAACCGACCGCCTAGACCACGGCATTAGTCCCTTTGGCCACCTCTAGCACTTCCTCATTGCTGAACCGGCTCGTCGTATCTTCTCCATCCGTAAAGAGCACGAGGACCGGACGAGCTACCGGAGGCTCGCGTCTTCCGTCAGCTCTTGCCTGAGCTGTACGTGGTCGAAGAAGGTCAGAAGCGCTGCTTGGTCGTTCGGTCGCATTCCAGACAGGAAAGAGCGAACGGCGGCACGGAGCTCTTCCAACTTAGGCCCAGCGACGCTGGCACTGTGGTCGAGCAGCACAAAGGCTTGGACCGGCGCCGTTTCCGCTTGCTACTAAAGGGAAACAATCCTTCGGGTCTCCCAGCTCTCGTAAGCTGCTAAGAGGACTCGAAGCGCCTTCATCCCGTCCACTGCCGTGACCTCTAGCTCCGCTCCTCGCCGAATGCTCCTGGCAAAGGACTGCATTTGGATTGCAAAGTTCGAAGGCATGGGTCGAACAGGGACACGAACCTGTTCTCGTGTGTCTTCTGCGAAGTAGAAGAGTTTGTTGGCATAGTAATAGATCCTTAAAGCCCCTTCTTCACCGTGGACTCGGATGCTTCCCGGATGTTCGTTCCAGCCACCGCCCGGTACGAGGTTCCCATGAACGTCCCAACTCTCACCCCAGCTAAACATCCCCTCCTGAGGCAACTCCGAAGCGAACGTGGCATCGTTGTAAACGAGCTGGCCGAGAGCTCCGTTCTCGAACATCATGGTCAGAAATTCAGGTCCGGGAGCCGCGCCGGAAGTGTTCCCCCTTCCCACCACCGCTTTCACATCGCTTCCGGTGAGCCAGGGAAAGATGTCCATGAGGTGGATGCCGTGGTCGACCAATCCCATGCCCCCACCTCCAGGGCCTCCCATTGGGTAATGATGAGGGCCTAGATCCTGGTAATGTCGGCGACCTTGCCCCCCGACGAGGACCTCCATCAGCAAGGTCACTTTCCCCAGCCGGCCTTGGTCCACCAGTTCTTTCGCTTTTTTTACAGAAGGCAAGAAGCGGTAGCTCGACCCGTAGAAGAGACTCACGCCCTCGTTTCGGCAGGTCTCGATCATGGCGGTGGCATCGTCCAAGGTCATGGCCATGGGTTTCTCACAAAGTACGTGGACCCCATGCTTCGCGACATCCTGGGTTACCTTCGCGTGAGAGATGGCGGGAGTCAGGACACAGGCTATATCCAATTTTTCTTTATCGAGCATCTCCTCATAGTCTTTGTATCCTTGGATCCCCCACTCGCCAGTGACCTCGGCCAGTCTCTCTTGCCTCAGCTCCGTTCCCGCCACCAGTTCGATCTCGTCGATATCCTTGTATGCCTTCAGGTGGACTTCCGCGACGCCTCCCAGCCCGATCAAACCAACCCGAAGTTTCTGCATAACCCATCCCCTCGACGGCTATTTCACGTCCTTGATGCTCAATTCGATTTCTCCATCCTCCGTATCGATGATTTCACTTTCCGGATTAGAAGGATCCAATATCATCTCGCCATCGGCGACGAAGGCGTACGGAGTTTTACCCGGAGGAAGAGCAAAATCTCCATACCAACCCTCTGGCGTCTTCAACAGGAAATTGAGTACCGGAACTTCGTCCACGAGAAATAGACCGACGAACTCGGCTTCCTCATATCCTTTTAGTTCGAAATGAGCGTTGGCGTTCGGCGGCTTTTCTCCTTCGAGCCTGCTGAGAAGGCTTTTGGCCCACGGCGGATAAGCCTTTGTCGCAAGCTCATCCGTAGCGTCTGCCTCGATCTGTGCCTTCAACAGGGACTTGGCACTCTCAGAGTCACCATTGGAGAGATGGATGAGCGCATTGTACAAGTTTGTGCTCTGGTCCGGTCCCTCACTCACCTTCAGCCACTCATCGAAAAAGATCTTGGCATCCTCATACCTATTGAGAAGCAGGAGACAAGTCGAAAATAGGTGCCGGAGGGTCTCGGCCCTTCTTTCAAGAGGCAGCGTGTCGCGTAATTCTCTGAACAGCTCTACTCCGCTGTCTGCGCCTTTCGCCTGATAGATCTCCCAGATCCTGACGATCGGAATATCGGAAAAGAGTGAGCGGAAGAGATAGGACTTCTTACCCTTCTTCAACAAGTCCCAAATCTTGAAATGGTAGACGTGCTCAAAGTCTCCTGCGTAATAGTTGTAGACATCACCCGTCGTCAAATTGATCACGTTACTGTAGATCGTCCCGTAGAACCTCGGTTGTTGAGTCGCGTCGAGGATATTCCTGATCGCCTCGAAACTGACATCCTGTTCTTCGAACATTCTCTCTGCAATGGGGTAACGCCAGCACATACGCCCTCCTGAAGATGGCCCTCGGGTGAACACATTGAAGTTGGTCGAAACCTGATAATTGCTTTCGGAAAGATGGATGCCACTAGAGTTGATGATCGCCAAATTACCTTCCCTGTCGGCAAAATGCATTTGAGCGTATGCTAGATCCACATCGTACTTTTTTATGAGCTCAATGGCGTCGAAAACGGAAGAGCAGGTTCTCAGGATGTGCATCACCAGCCCGTCTTCACCTGCCGGAAAGACTTGCCTTTCGCCCCAGTCCATGAACTCGGATTGAGGTATGGGAGGAAGCGCGTTGAAATCGAAAAATAGCCCGTGTTCGTTTACGCCGCCTTGAACGAAGTTGTCCGGCGAACCGTAAGTGAACGAAACCGCTCCCAATAGGTCGCCTTCGGCTGGCAGCACGTTCAAATAGGTATTGAAATCGAAATAGTAATCTTCATTGTTCCCTGCCCAAACAACACCGTCTTTCGTTTTTCCTGAAATGATTGTGCAAGGGAAAGCGTCTTGTCCAATCAACGATATGAGAAAGCAAAAAGCGGGGATGAAATTTCTCACGAAGCCCCCTTTCGTCCGGGCTTGGGCTTTTTGAGCCAATCTTCGTCCTCATACGGTGGGTTGGGGTACTTATAGAATCCCGCTCCGGATTTTACGCCGAGCTGTCCTTGGTCGATCATGTCGAGCAGAAATTGAGGGGGACGATCGGAAGGATCGCCGCTCGCATGGTAAAAGACGTTTTCGATGTCGCGGACGACATCGAGTCCGACCTGATCCATCAAGCCACAGGGACCGATGTCGGTGCCCCAATCGAGCATCCAACCTCGATCGATGTCCTGAGCGGTGGCGTAGCCCCCGCCGATGAGGAATAAAACTTCTTTCTTGATGGCCCGCCAAATCCGGTTCCCTGCGTAGCCCCGGATCTCGCGCCGGACCCGGATGGGAATGAGTCCGAGTTTTATCACGAACCCGATCGCCGCCGACATCGTCTCCTCGGTCGTACCGGCATGTCCCATGACCTCGACCTTGAGATCGTCGGTGGAGCCGAAATTGAAGTTGAAGAAACGCTCCGGTCGCTTGATCACATCGGCGAGCTCGGAGCCCGGAATCGACGACGTATTGGACCCAACCCACGTCTCGAGATTGATGTGACGGTCGATTTCCGAGAAGACTCTTCGTTTGAGCTCCACACTCTCCGGTATCGCCTCTATGACGAGATCCACTCCGCTGACACAGTCGGAAAGCGTACGACGGATGCTTATCAAACGAAGGGCCTTCTCGCTGATTTCGCCTGGAAATTGGCCACGTTCGACGCCCTCCTCGATGAGCGCATCGAGAGCCGCGACCGCCTCCTCCGAGACGCCGGAAGAAATGTCATAGACACGGGTTTCGATTCCACAGGTGATACAGCTGAAAGCAATGCGCCGGCCCATAGTGCCGGCACCTACGATTCCAACAGTTTGGACACTTTTCATGGTCAACGCCTCGACTCAACCGAGAATACGGTCCCGGCGTTCGTCCTCGCTCAGTTCATTGCGGACGCGCGCCGCTCCTTTCCAGAACGCCAAACCCAAGATGGACCAAACGATGAAAAAAAACCACTCCATGGGAAAGCGTCCCTCTGCGCTTATGTAAGGTTCGTAAAGAGCAAGGAAAGTCATAGCCAACGAAGCCAGGGCGGCCACGATGGGAATAAGCTTGTCGCCGGGCACTCGATAGGGTCGATCGATATGCGCCCGGGTTCGCCTCAACCGGATGACGCCAATACAGGTGATGAAGAAAACCATAGCCAGAGAGGCCGATGCAGCATTAACCATGGGAAGGAGCGCGTTTCGGCCCAAAAACGCCAGAGCAGAGCCAATGAAACCGACGAAAAGCACCGCTTTTGCCGGAGATCGAAAGCTCGGGTGAACGTCTCCATAAGATGACGGGATGATATGGCTGCGGCCGAGGGCGTACACCACACGAGCTCCGGCGTAGAAGCAGGCGTTCCACGTTGTGACAATGCCCAGCAGTCCAGCGAAAAGAACCAACTTTCCGAGAATCGGCGAGTCGAAGGCAGCCTCGAAGACACCCGCGGCAGGAAGCTCGAGGGCCAGCAATGGCTCTCGGGGCATCGCCATAGATGCGGCGAGGATGATAAGAATATAAAAAGCGCTCGCCACGGCGAGACTAAAGACGAGGACCTTTCCCATCTGAGACAAGACCGTGCCTCGTGCTTTTTCGCCCATGGCTTGAGGCACCACATCGAACCCGGAAAGCCAGAAGGGGGTCGTGGCAAAAACCGCTAGGATACCCATCCAGGTCCAGCCTTGACTCCGCCGGACGAAAAAAGGCTCGAGATTTCGAACCTCGCCGCCGAAGACACCCGTGGCGATGAAAACCAAGGAAATAGCGAGAAGACCGTAGGTCATCATGTCTTGAAAGGAGGCGGTCGATTCGGGCACCTCGATAGTTAATCCGGGTAATAAGGGCCATCACACCCAATCCCAAAACCAGGCTGCCCAGGTGTACGTCGTCGCCCAGGACACGGTACAAAACGGGGCCTTCGATTCCCGGTGCCAGGGCACTCAATATCCACCCGACGGATACGACCTCGAAGCCGACGGTGGCAATGTAGCTGAGCGCTAGGAACCACCCCGACGCGAACGAAGTACGCAGGCCGAAGATCTCGTAAGCATAGGCGACCTCGCCGCCGGACACCGGGTACATGGCCGCCACCTCGGCGTAGCAGAGTCCAATCAAGGCCATGAAGAAACCGCCTCCCATGAAAGCGAAAACCGTACCCAAAGAACCAGCCTCTCGGAGCCAGGTACCTAGGACAGTGATCCAGCCGACGCCGATGATGGTACCCAGCGAGAGCGTGAAGAAGTTACGGAGCTTGAGCTCCTTTTCGAGGGTCGGGGGCGCAACTCGTTTCAAAGATGGAAACCTTTGTTTACGGACGGTATTATTAATCGCTGCACCCGGGCACTGCAAAGAAGACCACATGCTGGCAAGATCGTGACTTACGTTCGTACAAAGAGGACATCATGACAGATAAAGGATGGGAAGGCGCGGAATGGGCCGAAATGGTGCTTCATCAAGAGAAGAGTCCCACAATGGACAAGAAACTCATCATCACCGTTTGTCCGGTGGGAGCTCTTTTCTCTAGAGATCAAAACCCAAATCTACCGTACACGCCGGAAGAGATTGCGCGAGAAGCCATCGAGTCTTATGAAGAGGGTGCGGCGGTCGCCCACCTCCATACCAGGGACATGAATGGAAGACCCGGTTCTTCGAGGGATGATCTGAGGAGAGTCATCGATCGGATCATGGAAAAGTGTCCCGACATCATCATCCAGCCGAGCTCTTGCGAAAGCTACATGCCTGGGAAAACCACCTACAGCTATGAGACCGTAAAGCCCATGGCCGATGAGCTCCATGCCCATGGACATAACTACATGGAGTCCACCATATTCACGCCGGTCTCTTACGCCTGTCAAGACGTGGACGGATTCTTGGACACCACCCTGGCCACCCGAGACAACGCGGTTAAAACGATTCGATTCCTCCAAGAAAACCACATCAAACCCGAGTTCATGAACCACAACTGGGAGGGCATTCAAAACGTCAAGGAATGGCTCATTAAACCGGGAATACTCGACAAACCCTATCTCATGTCCATGGGGCCCGGCATGCACAACGCCGCCGACACCTATCCGGATCCGTGGGGATATATGTACCTGCTGGGCATGATGAAAATGATGCCGGAAGGCAGTCTCATCTCGGTGAGCGCCGGTGGACGCAACTGGCTCCCCCTTACAACTTTCGCCATCCTGATGGGCGTGGACACTGTCCGCGTGGGCATGGAAGATCATCTCTGGTTGTATCCTCACAGAGACGAGAAGGTCGAAACGAACGCCCAGGAAACGAGAAAAATCACAACCATCGCGCGGGAGCTAGGGCGAGACATTGCCACGCCCAAAGAAGCGCGAGAGCTCATGGGGATTTATCAGAAACGATAATAGTCCCGTCTTCGTGTATTTCTATACTCGCTCCGTCGGCGACACTTGCCAGGAAGACCTCTCCGAGCCGATCGATCGTACAGATACGTTGCTGTGTCCAAACGTCGGCAAGAATTAAACCCGCAGCCGCGAGGGAGTCGATGGACTGAGAGAACAACACCGCCTTGGGAGCAAGTCCCAAACGGGCCACTACTTACCAAATCGCGCCGGCTGAGGTCGAGCCTATCGTTCGGGGAAGACAGAGTATCTTGGAGGTCACCGCCGAAGGAGAGCCTTCGAGGACGCTTTCGTGAAGGTGCGCGAACGTATTGAATCCCTCTCTGGCCACCACGGCCTCGCCTTTGAGACGACCCGGTAGGATGACTCTCCCTTTGAAAGACGGACTCATGATTCACCTGTGATCCACCCGAGTAGCGTTTCGTCGTGAACCAGCCTCGAACTTGTAAAGGCTCTCAGCTTGCTGGAATTGGTGGCGACGGCTTCGCCAGCGCAGAGGGGATTCTCCATGTAGGCTTCCGGACAACCGGGACTGAGATTCACGCCGGCTTCCTTTAGTTGTTCGTAGATTTTTCGGTTGCTCTCGAATTCCCGAAGGACACCGGGAGCGGCAAAGAGGATCGTTTCGATGGCCACCCGCTTCCGACCTCTCGTCTCGAGCCGTTCCATGATGTTGTCGGTCCACCACTCGAGCTCTCGGAGACTCAAATGGGGACAACCGATGAGGCATTTGTCCGGTCGGTTCTTTTCTTCGGGCCACGATGCAGAGTAAGAAGTGAAGAGCTCTTTCAGATCCGGGTCGCGAATGACGAGAGTCTCGTGATCCGGCGTCAGCAGGTCGAGTCCGTAGTCGCAAGCTTCCGGTGTCACACCGCCGATGTGGTAGAGGCCTACTGCACCGATCGCAGCACAGGCGGCACCCATCTCCTTGAGATAGTCCGTCCTCCCTTGATTCAAGAAGCGATCGAGACCGGTGATGAAGCACACGCCGTCCTGCACTCGGCCACCGATAGCCGCACCGAGGAGTTGAGGGTTGGGCAATCGCGATGTCTCGATGTTGACACGCCACTTCGCCGTACGTCCTTCGTCGGTAACCAGCCCGAACCGTGGAGTTTTGCCGAGAATGTTGGACAACAAATCCAAAATGGCGGCATTGCGGTTGGTTCTTGCTCCAAGGACGGAATTGGCATAAACGACGCACGAGGACTCCGACCAAGCGAGAATGGACCCTTTTTCCGGAACGTTACCGACCTCGGGTAGATAGGGCGTGCAAGTGTAAGCCCACTCATCGCGTAGGCCCAGGAGACGCATACATCGGTCGTAGCGCTCTTGATCCTTGTACATTCCGACGAAGACCTCTTTCTGGTCTTCGGTGATTTCAGGTTCTCGAAGTCCAAAGGAGCTCTCGGATTCGAGCGTGAACGGATGCTTGGTCTCGAGGCCGGCATCGACCCATTCTTCCAGCATCTCGATGGACGGGCCCACACCCGGAATGGCGCTTGGGATGGCAAAGTGTCCTGGTCCTTCGATGTCCAGGAAGCGATCCGCCTCCATGGCCTCGCCGCAGGCCACGAGAGTTTTCATGACTTTCTGGTATACCGGGCCTTGCTTCCCTTCGAGGACGTCTCGCTCTTCCCGAGTGAGTTTCATTGTCCGCGTCGAATGACCTTACCCGACTTGGCGCCGGTATGTTTCGAATCTTTGTAAACGACGTTCCCGTTGACGAGAACGACCTCGATTCCCAGCGGGGGACGGGTTGGATCGGCGAAATCGCCCTGGTCGGTGATGCGCTCGTAGTCGAAGACGACGATGTCGGCGTAGGCTCCCGGTTTCAACACGCCTCTATCCTTCAAACCGAATCGTTCGGCGGGTGCCTGGGTCGCTTTCCGTATGGCCTCTTCCAGACCGACGATCTGCTTGTCTCTTATGTAGTGTCCAATGTAATGAGGAAAGAGACCATAGGCGGCGGGAGGCGGCGGTGGCATGTCCTCTTCTTTTTCGAGAACCGCCGGCAGAGCGTCCATGTCCGTGCACGGCATGGCTTCGGGATGAGCGAGGAACACGGCGTTCATGATGTCGGAGCCCCTTCGGTCCAGAAACTGGGCCCAAGTGGTGTCGGGGTCCTCGACGATCAAGTCGAAGATCACCTCTAGGGGAGTCTTGTTCTCGAGCCTTGCTATCTCCCCGACGGTTTTCCCCTCGTATTCCTTGTTGCCGGTCGTCAGGATCTTGAAGCAGTCGCTCCAATAGGGATCCACCCTTGTGTGAACCATTCCGAGCTTGAGGCGTCCCGATGTATGGACCCGGATGAGTCGTTCTCTAAACTCCCTCGTCTCGAGTCGCTTGATGAAATCCGCCTTTTCGAGCTCATGGACCCATTGTAGGCCCTGCACTCTACCCGAGTAGAACGCATCGATCAGTTTCTGCTGAGCCGAGATGCTGTCCGCGGTGGCAACGACATCGAAGGTCAGGTCGAGTCCTTCTTCCAGAGCTTGGTCGAGGACCCAGAGCGTAGCCTTGGCTGCGGCCTCTTCGAGGAAGTCGGGGTGTGGTTGCGGGATTAGATAAACATTCGCGATGTGAGAAAGGTGGACGGGGATTTGAGCCTTTCGGCCGATGTCGATGACCTCGACGACACCCCGGTACAAACCCACCCATATGTCCTCTGCCTCGCCTAGATATCGACCGTAGGAAACTTCCTCGGGATCGTCGGTGGGCCACTCGCTGTTGTTAAACCTTGCATGTGACGCGTAAATGCCTCCCATCCGCTGGGCGACTTTGGCCAACTCCACCAGCTCATCCGTATTTGCGAATCGCCCCGGTTCATAATCCAGCCCGGTCGAGAGGCCGAAGGCCCCGTCCTCCATGCCTTGCTCGACTTGATGTTTCATGGCCTCGATCTCTTGAGGCGTTGCGTTTCTCCTGAAGTCGGCCCCCATGACGTAGCTCCTGACGGCGCCGTGCCCCACCAGCGGAACATAGTTGATGGAAGTTCCTTTCTTTTCGAGAGCGGTTAGAAATTCACCCAACCTCTCCCAGTCAACGGGCATGCCAATCTCTTCTTCTTTGATCTCCACGTCTTGATGCTCATGTCGCGGTGCCAGCGATAGGCCACAGTTGCCTCCCACCAGTGTCGTGATCCCCTGCATGACGAAGTTTTCCGCCAATGGATATTTCAAGAGGCTGAAGTCGGCATGATTGTGTGGGTCGACGAAACCGGGAGATGTCGTGAGACCTGAACCGTCGAGCACGATGGCTGCTTCGCCGTCAACGTCGCCGACGCCTACGATGCGATCGCCGCGGATCGCCACATCGCCTTTGTAAGCGCTTTTTCCCGTACCGTTAGACAATGAGCGTATCTTGAATGAGGAGGTCATAACGTTCGACTTCAGCGAGTGTGAATTGTGGTTTGAGAAGAAACACCGAAAATACTGAGAGGATAAAAATCTTTGGACGGACATGACGACTCCTTCAGAAAGAGATCACAACTATAAGGGCTTCTCGGCGGCGGCGTTCTTACCCGCGATACGGCCGAATGTCAGCAGTGCGTTGAGTGCTGTTCCGCTTCCGGGATAGACCTCGCCGATGACACCGCCGGACGTGCTGCCGGCTGCGTACAGCCTGGGGATTACATTGCCCCACACGTCAACCACCTGCGCCTTGGCGTCGATCTTCAAGCCTCCGGAAGTATCAAACATGGTGGAGAAAGTTTCGAAGGCATAGAAAGGCGGCGTTTCTAAGGGACCTAGGGCCGCTTTCCGGCCGAAGTCAGTGTCTGTGCCGGCTTTAACATCGGTGTTCCACTTGGTGATGGTCCTCTGGAGGACGTCCGCAGGGGTTTTCATCTTCTCGGCCAAGGCCTTGATCGTATCCGCCCTCAAAATGACGCCGCTGGTAACTTCTTTTTCCAGGTCGTCGCTGAATCCAGCAACGATACGGCCTTTCCCGGTTTTGCGTACGTTATCGTCGAACACTGAGAAACAACGGGCCTCGGGTTGTGCCAGCAACTCCGTGTTCTTCCAGTCGTAGAACGTGAACTCGTCAACGAAACGCTTGCCTTCAACGTTGACAAATATGCCGGACAGGTCCGAGCTGAATGACCAGAACGCGTAGTTCGCCCGCTCGGCGCCTGGGAGCGTCAGACCCGGAACCCCGAGTATCTCGGACATATTCACTACATTCGCCCCCAAGGCGAGCGCCATCCGGAGACCATCACCGGTTAAATCAGGTACTCCTAATGGGTGACTGTAGTACCCTTGCCTGGAATACGCAGCCAGCATTTCTTTGTTGCGCGTAAAACCGCCGGTCGTGAGAATGACCGCCTTGCGGGCTTTGATGAATATTTCCTTGCCGCTGTTTTGCGCTTTCACGCCGATGACCTCGCCCTGATCATTGACCACGAGGTGTTTACCCTCTGTTTTCGGAAGAACGAGCGCACCTTTTGAGTGAGCCGCGTCCGCCATGACCTGGAAAAGCGCTGCTCCACCCGGAAGGTTTTGGTAGGTGATGCTGTGTACTCTCGCTATCGGCTCACTCCCTACGTTGACCTCTTGGCCGGATAGGGTGGGTGGTCGAGGAAAATTGCCGCCGAGCTCGATCAACCAATCGATGTTGTCGGCTGATTGGTCGGAGGCGATACGAGCCAGTTCAAGATTGTTGAGACCTTTGCCGGTGTTCAGATAATGCTGATACATCTTTTCCGCGGAGTCCAGGATACCGTTGGCCTTCTGCACCGAGGTATTCGCCGCGTAGACAGCCCCCCCCGAAACAGCAGTGCTCCCGCCTGCCTCGTCTCGTTTCTCCAAGACGAGAACCTCAGCCCCCGCATCCCCGGCCACAGCAGCCGCACAAGCCCCGGCGCCACCGAAGCCGACCACGAGTCCATCGGTGGTCCTGTCCCACCTCTGGGGACCGCGGTCGTCCGACGGGTGACAACTGGCGAGAACACCGCCGGCAAGCAAGCCGGCGCCTGTCGCAGCGGCGCCTTCGAGAAACTCTTTACGTGTGATTTTTTTACGCTGTGCCATTCTTTCCGCCTCCTCGTTTTCAGGATCAAAAAGAGCGATTCGAGCGTCGTGATGAGGATATCCGAAGCTCTCCCGATTCCGCTACTGGCATTAAGGCAGATGGCTATCGCAATCGGTTGCTTTGAAAGTAGAACTTGTAAGGAGGATGAGGAACGTAGTTGACGGGAAGTTGGCATAGCAAAGGGTACCCGTGGGGCGATGTGTTCTGAGTAAACGGCACCTTCACCGGAGGTTTAAAACATGAGTAAGCGAACTACCATCAGGCTCGTTCCAGTACTACAGAAGGACCTATCGGAGCTCGCTGAAGAGATGGGCGTATCCTACAACCAGCCGGAAAATTACGCACTCGCCCGCTTTGTGGAGGCGCAGAAAGGCCTCACGATTATTGAGGAACGTGCTCGTCGAGGATCGAAAACCGCATTTCAACGAGTATTGAAGAAAGCTTAAAAAAGGGACGAGAAGCCGGAAGACGACGATAGGTTGCCGAACAACTACTCCAGAAAGGCCTTTCTCGCGAGACTCGAAAAGAGAAAAGCGTCCTGAGCTCCGCCGTCGTTTCTGCTTGCTCGTTTCGGATTACTGATTCGACGAAGGACGCAAATACCCGCGGCGGGCGTGGACGTCACCTTTTACGATCCTTCAAACGCACGTCGAGCTCGTGCCATCCTTCATCCGCCACGCCGTCCGGATAAAAAGATAAAAAGGTACCGTGATTGTATCTCTTCGAGAACATTCATGAACTCGTTCTGGAGATTCGAGTCGTCATCGGCGTACCCAGAGGCGCCCGCCGCTCGATTCCGTAAGCGCTGGGGCCTTTCTGGGATACAGGTGGCGAGAGGGGCATGTCTGCCTTTCCGGTCCAATTGAAGCGCGTCGCCCAAACACTCTCCCGGGCCATCGCCGTATAAAAGGGAGCTCCTTCTCTTTCCGCCAACGTCGGAGTGCTGAAACCGACCGCGTAGACCACGGCATTGGTCCCCTTGGAGCCACCTCTAACACTTCCTCGTTGCTGACCCGGCTCGTCGTATCTTCTCCGTCCGTGAAGAGCACCAGGAACTGGACAGCTTCACCGGGGGTTCGGCAAGTTTCAGCGTCGCGTAGAGAGAAGTCATAAAGGGCTGTACCTCCTCGCGCGTCGGTCTCATCCAAAGCCTCGAGTAATAAAGACACGTCTTCCGTCAGCTCATCGTCTGAGCTGAACGTGGTCGAAGAACGTCAACAGTGCAGCTTGGTCGGTCGGCCGCATTCCGGACAGGAAAGAGGAACGGCGGCTGGAGCTTCTGTAGCTTCGGGACGTCGACGCTGGCACTGTGGTCGAGTAGTACGAAAGCCTGGACGGGCGCGTTTCGTTGAACTCGCTCAATCTGTTGACGGACTCCGTTATCGAAGAAATCTTCGAAATCCTCGGCGGTGAGTCCCTCGACGGGACGGCCGTCTCGGGTGACCAGCACGTCAGACAGCCACCGCATCGACACGCGTTTCGAAGCGGTAGGTTTGCTCCCTGTCCAGCCGCCGACACGCAGAGGGAGTGCTCAACAAAACCGAGACGAGCCACCTCATGGCGCCACCTCCCGACGTAGTCCTTCCAACAAATCCGGTACCCAATGGAGAAGACCGACATAATAGAGGAGCGATAAGACGTCCAAGTACTCCGGCCTTGGCACGGGCAGCTCCACCGCCTTGTAGCACGACCTCCCGCGCCTCCTGCCACTGTCCGGGAAGCATGTAAGGGCCTGGCTAAGGGAAAAGCCGCGCTAGCTGCCATTCTGGACCCGACCGCGACGGCGGCTTTGGTAGGCCTCCACTGCTTCGCGCCCATCGCCCGGGCTTCCTTGCGGAAGTCACCGAGGAAAATATTTGCTAGATAAAGGAGACGGTCGTCGCTCGCTGTGCTCGATGACCCAGCGCCACTCCCGTTCCGCATCTTCGTCGTTGTCTGTCATTTCGATAAAATCCGTCCCAAGCGCAGATGAGCTTCCTAGCGATGGTCCGATCCAACTGGAGAGCTTTCCGGTATCGCTTCGCCGCGCCACTCGTTCGTTTTTTTCCCCCCGGGCCCACCAACCGTCAACTTCTTCCGTCACCCCCAGGGCAAATTGAACGCGAGCGTCTTCCGGGAAACAGATTTTCCGCCCGGTTTCAGGAGAGTTTCTTTGCTCCGAATGGAGGTCAAGACCGTGATAGGAAGCACGCCAGAAGAAGCCGCCAGCGGTTGCGTTCAAAGGCACCGTCCGACTCGGTCAGCCGTTCGAGGAGTTCTTTCAGCGGTCTCGAGATGAAGCGTCTCGAAGGGTCTTGCGCCAATCTTCCCCCCGAGAAGACCAACATTTCCCCCATGGAGCAAAATCGCCGCTTTGAGGTTCGGCGAGCTCAATTCCAACTTCGAGACGCCCTCGAGCGCTAGGCGATTCCAACGACTCAGCTGTCTCCTTGCCGCATCGTGGTCTCCGCCGCGATAGGTCTCGAGTAGGCCGAGATAATCACCGGAAACCGGAGCTTCGACGTCTTCGCACGGGCCCGTAACCTGGAACGGTAGCTTTTGCTCCGCACGTCGTCCGTCACTCGCCAGGGCACGAACCTCGAGAAGGTGTGAACCAACCTGAAACTTTGAAAGATCAATGTTGCTTCTTGCTGCAGAAGGTTCGGTGTGCCGCTCCGATGATTGGGACACAACCTTTCCTTCGGCATTTCGCACCAGCGTTTCGACCTCGACCGGGTAGGAAACTCTGCCTCCCATCTCGGCATAGGTCGAAATCTCATCGCAAGAACCGAACGCTCGCTGGGGCGACGGGATAAGAGGAAGTCGCTCACGATCTTCTTTCCTCGACACCACGGAAACCTTCGACTCGAGTCAGACTGCTCACAAGAAGTGGGCTTATCTGAAGACCGCCGGAGGCTCTTGGAACTTCAAGCTCAGACACCACGGAGCCGCCAAGACCAGCGCCGTGCTCGTAAACTCCAATCCGCAATTGGTAGGTACCCGGTGGTAATTGCAAAAGTGCCAGGTACCGCAATCCGTTGGTGAGCATCCTGGCATGGTCTTGGTGCCGGAGGACAAGATCGAGTGCGTTATGTCGGGCCCCCACGGCAAGCCCTCGACCTTCACGTGCCTCGATGTAGACCTCGACCCGATCTCTGCGTTTACCCTCGTCTTCAGTGAAGCGGAAGCCGGCGATATCCGCCTCCACCACAACCGGGACGGTGACTCGCTCTCGAGCCAGATCGATGGGCGCGGCAACAGCCCGAAGCCGAATGCCGTCTTCGGGTACGGGACTCGCCACGAGCCGCACCAACTCCGGCGACACAACACTGGGCTTGACCGTCTCTTCCGGCGAGGCGACGTCAGCCTTTCCTAGCTTCGACCCGACTCCCCCGCCGCTTCACCCGGACCTCGATGCGACGGAAACGGCCGTCTCCCTCTGTGCGGCTCGGGTGATAGCCGAGCAAATAGTATCGGCTGTTGGCGTCCACGATACGGCGCATGCCCCCGTCGAAATCATTTTGCCGGACCACCGCGAATCCACCGGTCTGCTCGGAAAGCGAGGTCAAGCTGTCGTGGGCCATACGGGTCTCGTCCAGCATGCTGGAGCTGCCTAGATTGGAGTCTCCCCTTCTGCCTCGGATCTCGCGATTCATCGGGTTCGCCGAAGCCGGTGTGGCGGGCTTCTCGGTAAAGGAGGGCGGAGCATTTCTCAGATCGACGAGCCCTTCATGCCCCGCGCCAAGACCGCGCGGGTCCATCGAATAGATAGAAACGTTCGACCGGTTGGCATCTCCGATGACGGCCCGAGCCTCCTCAGTGACCACACCTGAATAGCTCGACTGAAGATGTTTCGGATGTCGTAGTCGATCCCTTCACTGATGAAAACGATGGCCTTACGGCGTCCCTTCAAATGACCAAGATTCCGACCGACGGCACGAAGATGCTCGAATGCTCTTTGAGCCGTGAAACCGCGATCATGGTCCTGTGCGATCGCTCGGAGCTCGGCCATTTCTCTTGCCGGGAGATCTTCTTCCGTTTCAATTTTTCGTAGTGTTTCGGAAGGTTGCTTTTGTCCTGTAAAGGTATCGATGGCGGTAAGGAGCCGGCGGCGGTCTCGCGTAGATCTTGGTGTGAAGGATCCACCGGTGCTGGTCACGGAGACGAAATCACCTGGCTGAATCCACTCCTCGATGAAACGGCGCGCGAGCTCTCGGGTCCGCCCCGTCCGCTCCGGCGCCGTGTGGAGGTCGTCGAGGACCAAGGCGTAGACACGGGCTCGTCGGGTCTCTTCGTTCGTTACCACATCGGCCGCGACGGGGTCGGGTCGCGGCTCGATGCTCCGGCGCTGTGGCAGATTGACGAGCTGGAAGGATGCTATATCCTGAACCGTACCGTCCTCCAGAAGGACGAAATCCTCCGGCGAAAGATCCGCAATGAACTCACCGTCATCGCCGGTGACCACAGCGTCCACCTCGACGAAGATCACTTCAGACCGGAAGACCGGTAGCTTTTCTTGCTCGGTTTGAGTCGAGTGAATCGTTTGGGAATGCACTAAAAGAAAGAAGAAGAACGTCGCTGAGATGAAAACCACCCGAAGCGTTCCGATATTCATTCGATTAGCTCGCCGCTCCAGAGCATCTCGAGAAATTCTTTGCATGGGAATACGGTGACCGGACCGGACATCAAACGTCTATCACCTAGATAAACACCATAGCGCAGGACGTTGTCCGGCCCCATAGATTCAGACAGACGGGTCATCCCTCGATTGTAGCGCGGGTCCCATTGGGGAGTGCTTTTTATTTCGATTGCAACATAACCGCGTTGGGTCTCCAAAAAGAGATCGACCTCGGCTCCGTGGTGGGTACCCCAGAAGAAAAGAGGATAATGCTTCCCGCAATAGGAAAGGAACGCACGCATTTCATGGAGAATGTACGTTTCGAAAAGCGGTCCCAGTTCTTCCCGAGACGGTGGGTAGGGGAGCCGCCCCGAGACCGCGCGCGCGACTCCGGAGTCGAAAAAGTAGAACTTGGGCTGCGCGATCTGCTTCGTCGCTCTCTTCAGCTTCCAAGCAGGAAGCCAGGTCCCCACGAGCGTGTCGATTAGAATTTCAAAATATGAGCTCACGGTTTGGCGAGCTACATGAGCCTCGCGTGCGATGTTTGAGAGGTTCGTGATGCTCCCGTTGTGAAGAGATGCCACCTCGAGGAAACGGGAGAATGCTCCGATGTTTCGGGTGAGCGCCTCGAATTTCACCTCCTCCTGAAGATATGTCTCCACGTACGCCCGGAGATACTGCACCGGCTCATGGCTCGTGTACGCCATGGGCAAGGTTCCGTACTGAAGCACATTGCCATGCTCAACCTTGAAACCGACTTCGGCTGAGGCGAGCGGGAACATGGTGAGCGTTTTAGCTCTTCCAGCCAGCAAATTGACACCAGAACGCCGTAGCTTGCGTGCGCTCGAACCGCAGAGCACAAAACGAAGTCGGCGCTGCTCCATGAGCCGGTGCACCTCATTTAGGAGACCGGGCACCTTCTGGACCTCATCGAGGACAATCCAACTTCTCTTCGCGAGGTGTTGCGTCTCCTTGAACAGAAGAGAAGGATCGCGATTCAGCCGCAAGGAAAGCGAAGTGTCGAGCAGATCGTAGGTTACGGCTTCCGAAAAATGCTCTTTGAGCCAGGTGGATTTGCCTACACCACGGGGACCGAGGAGGAACACCGAATCTTCCGGCGCTTTAAGGCTTCTTGTAAACATATATGGCAAATATACGGTAAAATTGCTATCGATACAATCAAATATGACAAGTTGGCCGTTTGTGCCCGCCTTCCCGGATTGGTAATTTGGGAGGGCAATGCCGAGAGGGAAGTCAAAGACTATCGACGAGTACCGGGCAAAACGGGATTTCGGCAAGACGCCGGAACCCGCCCCCGGTGAGCCACCGGCTCGACCCGAAATCGAGGACTTCCACCCGAGAGCTTGCCTCGGTCGTCACCACAGTCAGGGATTCTGCGCTTCGACTTCGCCGGAAAGAAACGCTCCTGACCGAGCCCACCTTCTTCGAGATCACCACGGCTTGCGCATTCGAGTTTTTTCGAAGGTCGGAGGTGCAGGTGGCCGTTTTCGAAGTCGGAATGGGTGGAAGATGGGACGCGACGAATATCGTTCCCGCTGGGATGTCGGTCATTACGCCGATAGGAATGGATCACGAGCGCTACCTGGGCAATGACCTTGCTTCCATTGCCGCGGAAAAGGCGGCCATCATCAAGCCCGGACGCCCGGTCGTTACCGGCTTCATCGCTCCCGTAGCTCTCGAGGTCGTTCGTGCCGAGGCGGAACGCCAGGACGCGCCCTTGTTCGAGGTTGCCAAAGAGGTGCGGCTCGATGTCAGACCCTCGAAAGGCATCCAGCATATTCATCTCGAGACACCGGAGGCTCGGTACGAAGACTTAGTGCTCCCCCTTGCCGGGCGCCACCAGGCCGAAAACGCGGCTCTTGCCGTGAGAGCGGCCGAGGTCGCCGCCCGAATCGGTATCGACGTTCCACGAGAGGCATTTGTCTCCGGCGTGGGTTCAACCCACTGGGAAGCCCGGCTCGAGCAGATTCCGGGTACCCCAGCACTCCTCATCGATTCCGCCCACAATCCGCTGGGTGCCGAGGCTCTGGCGAGCTATCTGGCGGAGACGTCGGATCGGCCGCGGGTACTCTTGTTTGCGGTTATGGATGATAAAGAGGTTTCCGAAGTGCTGAAGCCTCTTCAGCCGTTTTTTCGTGCTGTCGTGGCCACTCGTCCACCAAACCGGAGATCCATGGAACCGGAGGCCATCGTCCACCAAGCCATTGCGATGGGACTCGCGGCGGAGATGGTGGAGCCGACGGAGCGTGCCCTGGCCAGGGCGCGTTTAATGGCCGGAACCGACGGGGAGGTCGTCGTTGCGGGCTCGACCTTCCTGGCAGGCGAGGTCAAGCGTTTGCTCGAACTGGAAAGCACCCGGACGCCAAAGGACTAGCGCCTCGGTTTTTTCTTCGGCGAATCTTGTTTGCACCAGGAGACAAAATCTTGCGTGATGTAGAGCAGGCCTTTGGCATCCCTTTGGATGCCAATACCGATGGCGTCGAATTTGGGATCAAGTATATTGCCTCGATGACCGGGGCTGGACATCAAGTCGGTGAGGGCGTACTCGATATTGTAGTGCTTGGTGATGTTCTCGCCGAACCAGCATACATTCGAGACTCTCTTTTGAATCCGCTCTTCCATGAGGCTGCCGTCGGCTTCATGGGTGACTTTCTTTGAAGTCATCATGACCCGACTGTGCTCGCGCGCGACCTCTGCCAAATCAGGTACCAGCGCGAGCGGCTTCATCCCTCTCGCTTCGCGCTCGATGTTGATGAGCTCCACCATATCCTGCTCGAGCCCTCGCAGGTCGCCCGCCTGTACCACAAGCCCCAAAACCAAAGCCAGCAACATAATCCATGTTAGCACGGGGTCAGACATGGCTTTCTTGATTTCCTCGCGGCCTTCTTTTTCATTTAAGTGACTTTAAAACAAAGCCTTACGGAGAAATCTAAATGGGGTCAGGCATTGTTTCTTGAATTCGCGCCTAGAATTGCAGAATTGCAAGCCCGACCCCAATGTTGTGGTAGATTGTGGGCAAATGTCGGAGCGGGTGCGGGTGCGGTTCGAGGTCAACGGAGAGCCGGTGGAAGTGTGGGTTCCCGCTCATAAAACGCTTCTCGAGGTCTTGCGGGAAGATTTGGGCCTGACGGGAACCAAGCATGGCTGCGAGCTCGGTGAATGTGGGGCGTGCACGGTGCTCGTCGATGGTGAGCCGGTTCTGTCTTGCCTGGCATTGCCCGTAGAGCTCGAAGGCCGCAAGATCCAGACGGTCGAGGGCCTGACGGAAGAAGGCGTACCTCACGCCCTGCAAACGGCATTTGCCGAGCTCGGCGCGGCGCAGTGTGGATATTGCACACCGGGAATCTTGTTGGTGGCCAAGGCCCTTCTCGATCGTCGCACCGAGCCGACGACAGACGAGATAAAGGAAGCTTTGGCCGGCAATCTCTGCCGATGCACCGGGTATCATCAGATCATCGACGCAGTCGAGCTGGCGGCTCGGCGTCGACGAAATGTAGGCCAGGCTGTGCCTGGCGATCCGCCTCCGCCAAGGCTACGGCGGACCGGAGATTAAGACGTGTCCACCAAAGTCGGAACCAAACCCAAGACACCGACCTCGACCGCGGACGAACCACTGAGCATCATAGGCAAGTCGATGCTCAAGGTGGATGCGATGGCCAAGGTCAGCGGCGAAACGGTGTTTGCCGACGATCTGACGCTTCCCCGAATGCTCTACTGCAAGCTCAAACGAAGTCCACATCCGCACGCCGGGATCCGCGCCATCGACACCCGGCGAGCTGAGGAGCACCCCGGGGTGGTTGCGACGCTGGTCGGTTCCGAGCTTCCCGTACCCTTCGGCATTCTCCCAATATCACAGGACGAGCATGCACTAGCTCTCGACAAAGCGCGATTCGTGGGCGATCCGGTGGCGGCCGTCGCGGCCGTCGACGAGGAGACCGCCGAACGAGCACTGGCACTCATTGATGTGGACTACGAGGTGCTCCCCTCCGTCATGTCTATCGAGGAAGCGCTCGACCGAGAAGATGTCCGCGTCCATGATTACGGCCCTCGGGGCAATATTCACAAGGAGGTCTCACTCGAGTTCGGAGATGTCGAAGAGGGGTTTCAGCAAGCGGACCACATTCGGGAAGATACTTTCTTTTTCGAGGGCAATACCCACCTCTCCGATGGAGCAACACGCCTCGGTGGCTTTTTATGGTGCCGACGGAAAGTTGACGCTATGGTCGTCCACACAAACGCCTCATTATGTGCACAGGGCCGTGTCCAAGGTTTTAGGGATGCCTCCCTCCCATGTTCGTATCATTGCCACACCCAACGGGGGCGGATTCGGCGGAAAGAGCGATCCCTTCAACCACGAGATCGCCGTCGCGAAGCTCTCCATGAAGACCCGCCGCCCGGTAAAGATCACCTTGAACCGTGAAGAGGTGTTCTATTGCCATCGCGGTCGCCACCCCACCAAGATGTGGGTCAAGACCGGAGTCAGAAAAGATGGCTCGATCGTGGCCATGCACTTTCGTTGCTTTCTGGACGGTGGTGCATATGGGAGCTACGGCGTGGCGAGTCTTTACTACACCGGCGCCCTCCAGACCGTGACCTACAAGGTGGAGCGCTACAAGTTCGAGGGAGTCCGAGTCTTCACCAATAAGCCCCCATGCGGACCCAAACGCGGGCACGGAACACCGCAGCCGAGGGCCGCACTCGAATGCCATCTCGACAAGGTCGCCCACGATTTGAAGATGAGCCCCCTCGGTATCCGAAACGACCACTTGGTGGAGCCTTTCACCGTCACTGCGAATCAACTTCGCATCGGAACCATTGGGCTGGGCGAGTGTCTCGTCAAAGTCTCCGAGCGATCCGAGTTCGGGAAAAAGCATGGAAGACTTCCCAAAGGCCGAGGGGTGGGGCTCGCGGCGTCGAGCTATATCAGCGGCGCCGGTCTACCGATCTATTGGAACGCCATGCCGCACAGCGGTGTTCAACTCAAGCTGGACCGCGGCGGCGGTGTCACCGCCTTTTGTGGGTCCACCGACATCGGACAAGGCTCCGACTCCGTCCTCGCCTACGTGGTGGCGGAGGAATTGGGGGTGGAGGTCTCCGATGTTCGCGTAGTCACGGCGGATACCGATTTGACGCCGGTCGATCTGGGCAGCTATTCGAGTCGCGTCACCTTGATGACGGGAAACGCGGCGATTCAGGCGGCCCGGAGATTGAAGCCGTTTCTGCTCGGCGCGGCCTCGGAAAAGCTCGGCCTCCCCATGGATCGTTTGCGCATGGCGCATCGACGGATCTTCGATAAGGAAGTACCGGCGAAGGGATTGAGCTTCACCGAGGCCGTTGTTTTAGCCGAGGCGCGTCATGGAACGCTCGGCTCAACAGGGAGCTATACACCTCCTCCGCCTCCGGGACGCTTCAAGGGCGCCGGCGTTGGACCGAGTCCGGCGTACAGCTACTCGGCTTGCGTGGTCGAGCTCAACGTCGATCTCGAGACCGGATGGCCGGACATCGACAAGATTTGGATTGCCCACGACGTAGGCAAAGCGCTCAACCCGCAGCTCGTTGTGGGTCAGCTCGAAGGCGGTGTTTACATGGGGATCGGCGAGGCGCTCATGGAAGAGCAGGTTTTTCGCCGAGGGGTTCACAAATTTCCGTCTCTGCTGGACTACAAGAGCCCTACTTTTCTCGACATGCCTCCGGTGGAATCGATCCTCGTGGAGACGCACGATCCCGAAGGACCTTACGGCGCCAAGGAGTGTGGTCAAGGACCTCTTCTTCCAGTCATTCCCGCCATCCTGAATGCCGTCCACGATGCGACCGGCGTCCGTATCGATGAAATCCCGGTCACACCGGCAAAGATTCTCCAAGCTCTCGAAGGACGGTTGCCGGCTCCGAAGTTGCCGGTGTTTACATTTCCGGAAGCCTTGGTCGTTCAACCGGCGGAGCAAGAAACACCATGATGCGCCTTCCTCCTTTTCGGTTCCTCGCACCGGCATCGGCGGATGAAGCCGCCCGTCTGCTTCACGAGCACGGTCCCGATGCGATGCCTGTGGCGGGGGGGACCGACCTTTATCCCAATATGAAGAGGAGGCAGTTCGAGCCCAAGGTGCTGGTCGGACTTCGAGGGATCGAATCGATGCGTCGACTCGACGGGAGCTCGGAAAAGGGACTCCATATCGGCGCCCTCGTGACTCTCACGGAAGTGGCCGAGAGTCCTCTCATCCAGTCCGCCTATCCCGCTCTCGCGCGGGCCTCGAGTCTCGTGAGCTCTCCACCCCTCCGCAACATGGGGACCATTGGAGGTAACCTTTGCATCGATACTCGATGCAACTACTACAACCAGACCTACGACTGGCGCCGGGCGATCAACTTCTGCATGAAAAAAGACGGTGACACTTGTTGGGTGGCGCCCGGCAGTAAACGTTGCTGGGCAGTTGCCTCCGCGGACACGGTCCCGGTCTTTATGGCCCTGGGTGCCGAGGTCACTCTCGTCGGACCCGAGGGGCCGCGTCGCATTCCTGTTCGTGAAATGTATAGACAAGACGGTATCGATTTTACGACCAAGAGTCCGGAGGAGATTCTGACGACGATTCACCTTCCGCCTGCCGGCGGCCTGCGCGCGACTTATCTCAAGCTCCGGCGTCGTGGCAGCATCGACTTTCCCATTTTCGGTGTCGCTGCGGCATTGAGCTCGAGCACCGACGGAACCGTCGAGCAGGTGCGAATCGTTATGACGGCGGTCGAGTCGGCTCCGGTTGAAGCGAGAAAGGCTGAAGAGTTTTTAGTGGGAAAGAAGCTGGATAGTGAGACCATCCAAGAGGCTGCTGCGGTGGCATACCGTCCTGCCAAGCCTCTCGACAACACCGATCTGACTCACGCCTATCGAAAGAAAATGGCGCGGGTTTACGTAGCTCGGGCGCTCGAAGAATTGGCCCTAATCCGACAATAAACTCAGCGTAAATTGCAGGAAAAACGGGGACAGGTCCCTTTTTGGCAAAGAGAACGGTCCCCCAAAAACGGACCTGTCCCTGTTTTTCCAGTAATTTGTGTAGATTTCGTGAGCTCGGATTAGGGTTCGCCCTGAAGCGAACACGAGCCAATAAAGCCATTGCGTAAAGACACATTAGAACTGCTTCATATATAAGTGAATCACAGACCCCCTTCCCAAGAATAGCGGCCACTATCATGGCTTTGTTGCGTCTGCCAAAGCTGATTCGCTTATTTATTGTCGCTTCAGGGTTAGCAAAGGAATCGACCTCTCGAGGACAATGAGTGCATGGAGGGTAGCGGGAAATTTTTCCCGCTATAAGACCGACGACCCTATGCGTCGGCATCCCTCCAAACGATGGCTCGGCTCTTCAATGAAGTGAATCCGGGTTACTGATAGAAAGCCCGGCTCCGACATTTTCATGGACAGCCATGGTTCTTCGGATGGAAGCCTTGTGCTTTTCATTATTTTATTAGTGCAAGGCCTGTGCCATTGCCAACAGACGACGATAACCTTACGGTATCGTTGAGATCTCGAATGGCGGCGAGGGTTTAGATCCAATGCCCGATGAAATGGAATCATAGCGACAACAAGAGATATGTGTGGTTTTTCCTACGTTTCCCTTGACGGATTTTGGGATACATTGGTTGTTCCATGTTTTTAGATGCTTAGGGTGCTTTCTCTTGGCAAGCTTCGGCATCGTCCAAGCTTGCCAAATCTTTAATAATTAAATGCGCCCCTGCTTTTATCTCTCCAGTGGCTGGATCGAGGTCCCCAATTAATCGGGAAAAAAGTTGATCTTGATCACATTCTGGCTTACCCTATACTTCCAACCAGGTGATCTCGGTGCCATAAATCGGCGCTGTCGTAAACGTGCTTCCCCAGCCGAGGTCCATTACTCTTCCATAGCGAGGTTGAACATTACAAATGGGGTTCTTACCTAGAAATTCCAAACGTTATCTACCCAGGCACTCGGTCACGGTTGCCGTTCTGGACGATAACTTTCCGATTGCCTACGGAGTCGTACAGGACATCTCGGAGGCCGGTATCTGCTTCGTCACGAATTCCCCGTTGTCGAAGGATCGCGAGTTCACGCTCAAGATGAGCTTCTATCGTGAGGGCCTGCTGGCGGCGGGAGGACGAATCGTCTGGAGCGAAGCTTCTGAGCAGAAGCCTGCGGATGATGAAGGTCAGCGACACGGGATCCAGTTTACGCAGCTAAACGACCGCGAGCGCCAGGAGCTTCAGAAGATACTGTTCTCGTCCTCCTTCGAGCCGACGGAGTAGCGGACGTAGCTCGAACCTACGTTTCGAGTTTGGCTGTACGAGGGTTTCGGTCCGAGTCGGCCGAGCTTCTTTCCTGATTTGGGGTTCCTCCTGCCGAAATGGGGAGCGCGTTCCGGTGCTCCCCGTAGCCGTTTGTCTCGAGGCGAACGAGCCTACGTCCTCATTCTTGCCGCTCTTGGCCACATTGGACGTACTTTTCAGTTTCCGGCACCATTATTGAATTGTTCCGGTTGATATATTGAACGATTCGACCAGGAGAAGCATTCATGTGGAATCTTTGGCAAGATCTGCGCTTCGCCGTAAGGGCCCTGGTGGGGCGCCCCGGCTTCACGATGGTTGCATTACTTCCCCTCGCACTCGGCATCGGAGCCACGAGTGCCATCTTCAGTGTGGTACACGGAGTGTTGCTACGCCCATTGCCCTATGACGATCCCGAGACGATTGTCCAGGTCTGGGAGACCCGCCCCAGGATGAGACACATGGGAGGGGGAGGCTTCACGCAGGATCACTTTCGAGCGTGGAGGGAAAGCAATACCGTTCTCGAGCAGATTGCCGCTTACTCGCAAACCAGCTTCAACATGACGGGTCTCGAAGAACCGCTGCGAATATCGGGCGTGCAGATCTCGCCCGAGCTTTTCCCGCTGCTGCGCGTCGCTCCGGTCGTGGGTCGAGTTTTCGATCCCGAGGAGGAGACTCCCGGCAAGGACAGGGTGATTTTGTTGAGTCATCGGACCTGGCAGAGTCGCTTCGGTGCGGACCGAGAGGTAATAGGACGAACGCTGAGGCTCGACGACCAGTCTTATACGGTCGTCGGCGTCATGCCTCAGAGTTTCGAGTTCCCAGACCGAGAGGCGGAGTTCTGGGTTCCCTTGGCCCTCCAACCCTCGAGCCCTGGTTTCGTCCACGTCGTACCCGTTGTTGCCCGGCTCAAAGAGGGTGTCTCGATCGAGCAAGCAGAGGCGGAAGCGGCCGCGCTGATTGAACGTCTCCGTGACGAATCTCCGGAGAACGACCCGCGTCATCGAGGCGTGGAGGTCCATCTCGGCTCGCTGCAAGAACGGCTCGTCGGCCCGGTGCGACCGGCGCTTCTGGTTCTTCTTGCCGCGGTGGGATTCGTGCTCCTCATCGCTTGCGCGAACGTGGCGAATCTGCTCCTGTCTCGAGCCGCGGGCCGCGAAAAGGAGGTCGCGGTGCGGGCGGCCCTGGGAGCGGGTCGGTTGAGGCTGATCGGTCAGATGCTCGTCGAGAGTCTGGTCCTTGCCTTGGCGGGCGGGCTCGGGGGTCTTCTAGTGGCATACTGGGGAATAAGGGCGCTGGTGGCCCTCAATCCCGGCGACATCCCACGCTTGGAATCGATCTCTCTGGACTTGACGGTCTTGTGGTTCACATTGGGGCTCTCCCTCGTCACTGCGATCCTCTTCGGTCTCGCACCCGCGATAAGAACGTCCAAGGTCGACTTGATTCAATCTCTGAAAGAAGGCGGTGGAGGTGCTTCATTTCTCGGTTCGGGGATCTTTCGGCACCTCCGGGGGCGAAGCATCATCGCGGTTGCAGAGATCGCGCTGACTCTCGTGGTTCTCGTCGCCGCCGCCCTGTTGACCCAGAGCTTCATAAGGCTCATCCGGGTGGATGCCGGCTACGATCCCACACAGGTACTCACTTTTCGATTGAACCTTCCCGGGTCGAAATACGCGGAAGCCCAGGCCCAGGCCGCTTTCTACGATCAACTTCTCGAGCGGGTCGGGACGCTCGAGTCCGTGCAGTCGGGGGGCATCGTCAATGTGTTGCCCTTTGAGCGAGCCAGATACGTCATGGGCCTGCAAATCGAAGGACGTCCACCGGCTACCCGAGCCGAGGATAGGCCTCGGGCCGATTTTCGTCTGGTGAGTCCCGAGTATTTTCAGGCCATGGGTATCCGTTTGCTTCGCGGGCGCGCCTTCACCGAGCAGGACTTGCCCGGATCGCCTCCCGTGGTCGTCGTCAACGATGCGTTGGTTGACAAGTATTTCACCGACGAGGATCCCCTGGGGAAACGATTCCAATTCGGCGAGATCGTTGGAGTCGTGGCCGATGTCAAGATGTTTGGACTCGATGCCGAGCCGTCACCGGAGGTCTATCTCAACTACCGGCAGGCCTCGGGACCCATCGCCGGCGCCATGTCCACTATGAGTCTCGCGGTCCGTTGTCGCAGTAAGGATCCTCTGGCCCTAGTAACCGTCCTTCGCGAGCAGGTTCGTGCCGTGGATCCCGAGATGCCGATCGACGGCGTGATGACGATGGAAGAGCGCGTTTCTCAATCGGTGGCGCGACCACGTTTCTATGCGGCACTGGTAGGTCTATTCAGCCTTCTCGCCCTCGTTTTGGCGGCTTCAGGCATTTACGGTGTCGTTTCTTACTCGGCCAGCCAGAGAACCTCGGAAACCGGAGTACGCATGGCGCTCGGTGCGCGGACCACGGATATTTTGAAGCTCGTTCTGGGCGAAGGAATGCTGCTCTCGCTCATCGGAGTCGTCGTCGGCGTTGCGGCTTCCTTTGCTGCGACTCGGGTTCTCGGCAGCATGCTCTTTGGAGTCACCGCCTCCGATCCGGGAACCTACGTCGGCGTTGCTCTGGCGTTGAGTTTGGTCACGCTCGCGGCGTGCTATATACCGGCTCGGCGTGCTGCCCGCGTGGACCCGGTGGTGGCGCTCCGGTACGAGTAAGGTGGTTCTTGAAAATCAGGTTTTGAGCGCCGCCATAGCATAGAAAGGACGTCCCTCCCGGCGGTACTTCCGTTCGAAGTTGGTACCAACGATTTCGCCCAGGGCGACTGATCCCGGTGTTCGATATTCCGTTGGGTCCAGTTTAGAGTTTTGGACCACACGCTCGATCTGCTCGAAATAGTTTCGATGGTCGGTGACGATCTGGAGACGTCCTCCGACTCTGAGAACGCGCTCCACGTCGGTCAAAAAGTGTCCCTGGACGAGTCGTCGTTTGCGATGGCGTGTCTTCGGCCAAGGGTCCGGAAAATAGATATGAATGGCGGAGAGGCAGCTATCCGCCACGAGTTCCGAGACAAAGGCGGCGGCGTCACCCAAGACGAGGCGTGCATTGAAGCATTCGTTCCGGCGAAGGCGATCGGCGGAGTACATCCAGTACTTCCGGGCATGCTCCAATCCCAAAAAGTTGATCTCCGGTCTTTCTCTGGCCTGCTCGGTGAGAAAGGTCCCTTTGCCGGAGCCGATCTCGAGCTCCAGAGGATGGTCGTTTCCAAATAGCGCTCTTCCATCGATCGTCGATGGCAAATCCTCGATTCTCAGTCCGACGGGTTCGATCACGAGCTTGCGCTTGATTCTCAAGTTGGGTCGCATCGTTTTATCAGTAACAAGATTAGCAGATTTGAGCGTCACACTCCGCAATCATCCGCAAAATGTGAGACCATGAGCATCGTGAATCTGAAGAAAAAAGGGATCCTCGGTTCGGGATGGCCGAGTGCCGTCTTCGTATCGTTGATAGCTCTGTCCGCCTGCGCCGGTTCTGAGCCGCCCAACTCATCAGCGAAATCCGAAGTTGACTCCGACGAGCTTCTCATCCGAAACGCAACGAACGCACCGGTCGAGTATCTCGTCAAGAGGTCTGACACGGAAGAAGAGGTAAAAAGAAACCTTCCTTCGGGCTCCATCGATCGGTATCCGAGCGGTGTCGTGCTGGACGTGACCTTTGAGAGCGATGGCGAGCAGCTCGCTTACCAGCTCGATACCGGGTCGTCGGTTCGCGTTTCGAAGCGATTCCCACGGCAATCTTGGCCTGTACGTTGGGACCCACACCCGAGAAGACGCAGCGGATCTGGCTCCCTACGTCCCAACGCCTTATGCAGTCGTGGAGACCATGTTAGAGCTTGCGGAATTGAGCGAAGACGATGTGATCATCGACCTGGGATGCGGTGATGGAAGAATCGTGGTAGCCGCCGCCCGAGACTATGGAGCGCGGGGTATTGGAATCGACATCGATCCGGAGCTCATCGAAAGGGCAAAACGATTAGCCAAATCGTCTGGGGTTGACCATCTCGTGGAGTTTCGCGTGGAAGATGCAACTCGAACGGACCTCACAACCGCAACGGTTGTGTTTCTTTTCCTCACTCCGGGTGGGAACGAGTTGATTCGACCACGACTGGAGAATCAGCTCGCGCCCGGCGCACGTGTGATTACACACAACTATACGATCCCCGGGTGGTTGGTGAAGGGTGTAGAGACTTTGGGCGACGATCGCGAAAGGCATGACCTTTATCTGTACGTGATCGGAAAGTGAAATGGAGGGTCAAGCAGGAAACAACCTCACATAGTGATCATAGCGGTGTTGGATACCGGAGACGTAAGCGACGGTTTCCGAACCCCGCACGTAGCCGTACCGGGCGTTGCGGTGGTAGCTGGGCTTCTCGAGAAGGAGCATGGCCTTTTCGACATGATCGAACCACTGGTTTGGGTTCCATCCTTTTTGCGCCGCGAGGCGCCGAGCGTCCTGTACGTGGCCCCAGCCGGCGTTATAGGCGGCTAAGGCCAAGCGAACCCTTTCCTCAAAGTGAATCTCCGAGTTCCACCTTTCAATCAATTGAGACATTTGCCGAGTGCCTGCGTGTATGTTCATCTCTACGTCGTACAGGTCCGAAAAACCAAGCTCCAGCCCCGTGTTGGGCATGATCTGGAAGAGCCCCTGCGCGCCGGCCCAACTCTGGGCGTGCGGACGGAAGCGACTTTCTTCGTAGGCGAGAGCGGACATCAAGCGCCAGTCGAGCCCGTACTGCTTGGAATATGTCTTTATCATTTCGTCGAAGGGGGAGATGCGACCGCTGATGTAGGCGCGTTCTTCCTTCTCTCGTCGCAGGTTGTGCGGCGCATGGAAATAGCGATTCCGCGCGATGTTGTACTCCAGGCCGCGATATATTTCCTTGATGTATCCGTCGAGAAATGCTTTGAGCTCGGGATTCGACTTTCGCACCCCGAAGGCGATTTTCTTCTGCCTCGAAGTCGAGTTTTCGTCCGACACCGGAAGGGGAAATGCCGCCTCGAGGTCGTCGCGATACGTCAGCTCGGCGTCGAGCAGGTGCCGGTCGGCCACGGTGATCTCGATGCGCCCTTGCGCCACCCAATCCATCAAAGCCTCGATCTCGAGGTCCTCGGGAGCTTCCACGATGGTAAAAGGTCCGTAGGTTGACTGTAACTTCTGCAAAGTCCGGTAGTAGCTCGAGGACTTCTGTACATGGATGGTCTTTCCCTCGAGCTCCTCAATCGAGCTCAGCTTCCCCGCGGCCGTGGTCGACTGTACCAAGATCTCGTCGACGTATTGGTAAGGTTCGCTGAAATCGATCAGCGTTTCACGCTCCGGAGTTATGGTGAGACTTCCCGCGATCACATCCCCACGCCCCTCGAGAAGCCAGGGGATCAATTGATCGAACTGTGGGGGAACGACCATCTCGAGGCGAACCCCCAACCGAGCCGTCACCAACTTGGCCAACTCGTAGTCGAATCCTTTTTGCTGGCCGCGATAAAGAAAGTAGTTGACCGCGTTGTTGCTGGTCAGGACGCGGAGAACGCCTCGTTTCTTGATGGCCTCGAGATCTCCGACATAGAGCTCTCGCCGGTGTCCGGTCATGACGTGCTCGGTGATGAAATCGTTGGCTGCTGCGAGTAGCTCCTTGTTACCTTGGCGGACGGCCCAAGCGATCTGCTGGCCTTTGGCAAGGGGAAAGAGTCGTTCGACCTTCTCGTTGTAACTTTCGATGGATGTGAGCTGTTGATCATCGGCGACCGTCAGCGGTCGTTTGCCCTCGCCCACCTCGAAAACGATGGTTTCCGTATCCAAGGTTTCGTCGACCGGCACGATGCGAATGTCGAGGTCGTGCTCACGGGCGACACTCTCGAGATGGCGGGCGAACGAAGAGCTTGCCCGGACATGGATCTCGCGGCCGTTCAGCTCGGACAGACTCGTGGGATTGTCCGCAGCGTCTACGGCCCCCACAATCCACTCCGAAACAGTTGCGGTGGGTCGGGTGAAGGCGACACGCGTTAGACGCTCGGGGGTTACGGTGAGACTGGCTGCAACGAGATCGCCCTCACCGGCCTCGAGCTTTTCGAGGAGCTCGTGGCGGTTCTGAGTACACACGAATTCCACGTCGACCCCGATTCGTTCCGCGAAAGCCTGTGTGAGCTCACGCTCCGCCGCGGCGGGCATCCCCTTCCGGGGTAGGCAACCTTCACTCAGACGTGGAACCACTACCCTGAGCACGCCCTTTTCGCGAACGCGTGCCAGGTCCCCTTTGCTCGTTTTTTGGGGCGGCGGCTCCGGATCGTCTTGGCAAACTGTAAGCAGACCAAGACACACAACCAAACCGGCGCGCACGACCAAAGTCTTCATAAGGACCGAGGTCTTTCATTACGGACGGCTCTCGAAGGTGGGGATTGTCGGGCGTCCGCACCTATAATTGTAACGGCAGGAGGACGTAGGGTGCAAAACGATCGGCGCCGCAGGAAGTGGGCAGTTAGGGTTCTGTGGTGGCCAAGGGCATGGAGCTCGAGGAGGAGCCTCGTGAACCGGAATGGTTGAGCGGTTTGTATCGCGACTATTGAGTCTTGGTCTCCAACTCGTAGTCCAGCATTTCGTCCCCGTCGAAGATGTAGCGACCGGAAAAACCGACGCCTTTCAGAAGGTGAGGTATCCACAAACGGTCATCGACCCACATCTCATCGTAGGGTATTTCGTCCAGCGGGAACCACAGAGGGACCGCCTCGTCCGTTTCGACCGGCGTGCCCTCGTAGTCTGAAGCGATGAAGACGTGAACGTGGATGGAATACCCGTCGACGAACTGGAAGCTGTGCTCTCCGGCAAAACGGAGACCCAAAGGGGTGATTCGAAGCTCCTCTTGAACCTCCCGGACCGCACCTTCGAGGGGCGATTCGCCCGGTTCCAATCGTCCCCCGGGACCGTTGATCTTGCCGGCCCCCAGGCCTCTTTTTTTTCGGATGAGTAGTATGCGCTCGTCTTTCACGACGAAGACGAGCGTCGCCGGATCGTCGGCCGCCCAGTTTTCCCAATCGATATCTTGAAGGGTGCGTATCGCTACGGAGTTTCGGTTCATAGTAAGGGCAGTATAGCGCGGCGGATATACTATTCTATGCGGATGAACCGTACCTGAAATTGTTGTTTCTGGACGGCTTGATAGTAGATGCCCTCGAGCACGTCCTCGCCAGGATCGTATGTCAGGGTGTAGGTGCTTCCTGGATAATTGACGTCTTGGAGCTCGACGGAGACTTTGACTGTATCGTCGGTTCGAGTCGCCCGGGCCTTCGACACATTGATGGGGTTCGGATTAGAGTAGGTCGCGTCCATTTTGCCGTCATCGGCCACGCTACGGATCTCGATGACGTAGTGGCCGTCGACGCGAAGCCATTTCCCTTGGATGGTTTGATAGTTCACGCCGCCACCCAAGGGCCAGCCGGTGAAGTAAGCGAACAAGACCGCGCCGACGATACAGGCGAGGACGATGGGGGAAATAGGGATTTTCCTCGTATTCTTGTCGCGTTGCTTGGAGCTTTTCTTTTTCTTTTTACTCACGGGCGAAGAATAGCATGCCCAACGGATTCTTCTAAGCTTAGGGCCCAACCAAGAATAACTCCCCGTTTTGGGCCGCCGATCCATCCCCCCTGGCTGCGTTGCTCGTCGCTCGAATATCTAGATATTCTTCACTCCTCGCGCCTTGCCAGGCGGGCGCCCCTCCTCGAAGACTCGTTCGGGACTACCAGAACGCTAATTGTAGGGGCGCCTCGACGCCCGAAAAAGGGAACTTATTTTTGGCTGGACCCTTAGAACTCCCACGGTGTCTTGTGCTCGAAGCGTCCCTGCCCGATGGAAGTCATTGAATCTCGAAGAGATCGCGGTCCTCAGAGAGCAGTTTACCTGTCAGCGGGTCCAGCAGACGGCATCCGAATTCATGCAAACCGAACGCTGTGTCGGTGTTGACGCCCATGAGGGGCTGCGGCCCAAACTCTCGTGAGGTCGCGCCTGGCACGACCAACGAACCATCAGCGTCGATGTTTTTTGCCGGAAGGATCAGGCCGTCCGGAAACCGCAACCAGATCTTCAACTCCATCGGCACCGGTTCGGGACGCGGATTCTCCACACGCAGCACCGACGCCGTGACCACCTCTCCATAGGTGTAGCTTGGCTGGCTCAACTGGATGACGCAGCGAGGGCTCACGCCTGTGTTCTTGCCGGCGGTGAAGCGGACGTCGAAGCTCGACGATGGCACCTCCGCCTCAGCGGACGCCTCCGCCGACGCCTGGATGCTCAAGGTGTACTGATACGTAACACTAGTGTCCTGTATCAGCAGTTCGTTGCCTAAAACTCGAGGTCATTTTGTGTGCTGGCAAGGCGTGCCGACGAAGACATATACCGATATTTCAAGGAGGCACAACGAAGCCAGCGCGCAAAAGGGGCCGAGATTTAGATGACGAATTACTGTTACAGGGCACTAGCTTAGCATTTTGTCTCAACGAGGGTCGAAGCGCGATCGAGAGTCTGTTCGGTGAACGGCAGGCGTCGAACCACCTTCTCGCGTTTCGTTGTTGATTCATCACTATGGACCCTTGGCTTTTTCCTCGCGCGCTCGGACTGTGTTAGTTTCATGTCTTGTGTGACTGCGTATGGAGGTTCATCATGAACAAGATCCTTCTGCTTCTCGCTCCCTTGCTCGTAGCTGTCGCCGCGGCCTGCTCCTCTGGAAGCTCTGTTGAAGTGGAGTATGACGTTGTCTTAAAGGGCGGGCGTGTCATGGATCCGGAAACGGGACTCGACGGTGTACGCAATGTCGGTATCGTGGCGGGTTCCATTGCAACGATTACGGAAGAGCCCATCGAGGGGAAAGAGACCATCGACGTGAGCGGTCTCGTGGTCGCACCCGGTTTCATCGATCTCCACACGCACGGACAAGACCCGATCAGCAACCGCCTGCAAGTTGCCGACGGTGTGACCACTTCCCTCGAGCTCGAGATCGGCGTGTATCCGGTTGCGGAATGGCTGGCGGAGCGAGAGGGCCAATCCATCATTCACTACGGCGCCACCGTTGGCCACCTTCCGGCCCGGGTCAAGCTCTTTCATGATGTCGACATCGGAAGCTGGGCTCTCGAAGACCCGGACGATCCCAATCGCGCCGTGCTCACGCGTGAGACCGACTACGCTTACAAGGATACTTCCGCTGAAGAGCGCGAGATGCTCGAGGCGATCCTGTCGAAGGGACTGGAAGATGGCGGACTCGGTTTGGGACTCGGAATCACCTATACGCCGGGTGCATCGCGCGAAGAGATTCTCGAGGTCTTTGAGCTCGCCGAAAAAAAAGATGTTCCCATTTACGTCCACCTGCGTGGAGAAAACTCAGGAGGTACTCTCGGTGCGTTTCAAGAAGTCCTTGCCGACGCCGCCGTGACGGGGGCATCCCTCCACATCGTCCACATGAACAGCACCGCCGGAGAAAGTGCGAAGACGGTGCTCGCGATGATCCGCGGCGCCCGAGAACGCGGCGTCAACGTGACGACGGAGGCCTACCCCTACACGGCCGGTTCGACGAAGATCGAATCGGCTCTCTTTGATTCGTGGGAAGGACTCACCGACGAGGATTACCAGCGACTCCAGTGGCCGCCGACCGGAGAACGTCTGAACGCCGAGAGCTTCAAGCGTTATCGCAAGCAGGGCGGTTGGGTCATCATTCATGGCCGGGACGAAGAGACCAACGAGTGGATCGTGGCTCAGCCCGACGTCATGGTGGCAAGTGACGGCATTCCGTTCCTACACGGCCCGGCGCACCCGCGTGGCGCAGGCACCTTCTCTCGGATTCTGGGTCATTACGTTCGGGAACGTAATGCTCTTTCTCTCATGGACGCTCTCCGGAAGATGACAATTTTGCCCGCCCAGAGATTGGAAGCTGTAGCACCGGTCATGAAAAAGAAGGGCCGGGTCCAGGTGGGGGCGGACGCGGACCTCACGATTTTCGATCCGGACACCGTCATCGACCGCGCCACCTACGAAAAGGGAGACGTCCCCTCGGGGGGGATCCTCCACGTCCTGGTCGAAGGGACGTTTGTGATCAAGGACTCGTCGATCCAGGATGGGGTGTTTCCGGGTCGGGCAATTCGCGGTCTTTAGGGAGTCAACGAAATGGCAACCATTTTTGAAACAACGGATCTGAAAGGGCTCGAGCTCCAGAACCGCCTCGTGCGGTCGGCCACTTGGGAAGGAATGGCGGATGATGAGGGTCGGGTTACACCTGAGTTGGTCCGTGTCTACGAGGAGCTCGCGGACGGCGGCGTCGGCCTCATCATTTCCAGCTACCTCTACATCCAGCCCGCCGGCAAACAGTCCGTGGGACAAGTCGGTGTCGATTCGGATGCATCGGTCCCCGGCCTTTCGACGTTAGCTCGAGCGGTCCATGACCGGGGAGGCAAGCTCGTGGGCCAAATCGTCCACTGTGGCGGGCAGGCCGATCGTCGCCAGAACGACGGCTACAAACCGGTGGCGCCGAGCGCAATCGCGAGCCCGGGGTATCGCGAGGTTCCTCGCGAGCTCACCGCCGCTGAGATCGGAGACTTGGCCGGAGATTTTGCCGCGGCTGCTCGCCGTTTGGTCGTCGCAGGCTTCGACGGTGTGCAGCTCCACGGGGCGCACGGCTACCTACTAGCGCAGTTTTTGTCACCGCTCAGAAACCAACGTAAGGACGAATACGGCGGATCCGTCGAGAACCGATCGCGCTTTTGCCTAGACGTGTATCGAGCCGTTCGGGCGGAGGTGGGACCGCACTTCCCGGTCATGATCAAGCTCAACGCCAGCGACTTCATGGAAGGATCGACCACCGAGGAGGATGCCTGCACCTTGGCGTCGGCTCTGGCCGGCGAAGGTATCGACGCCATCGAAGTCTCCGGGGGAACGCCTGGCTCCGGCAAGCTCGGGGCGACGCGACCCGACATCATGGGTCCCGAGGATGAGGCTTACTTTTTGCCCCAGGCCGAGGCGATTCGACGCGCGGCGCCCGGCGTGGCGTTGATGCTGGTGGGAGGGCTACGGTCACTCGAGGTTATGGAACGGATACTCGAATCGAATTCCGCAGATTATTTCGCCATGTCGAGACCACTCATCCGTGAACCCGGTCTCCCGCTGCGATGGCAGAGGGGCGACCGGCGTCGCGCCGACTGTATCTCGTGTCTCAGCTGTTTCGGCCCGGCCCGAAAGGGCGAAGGCCTTTATTGCGTGCAAACCCATAAGTGAGGAGCAGGCCCCATGGTCAAGATAAAGCTGGAAGATCGTTCGGTATCGCGCTCTCCTTACTGATTCTGAGCGTGGGATGTATAGGCTCACAAACGGGATCCCCTCTCGAGTTTGATGTGCAACTCACCGAAGAGGCCGCGTCGGGTATTGCCGAGCTCGGTCTCGAAGTACCTGTGACGGGACGCGCGTTCGTCATCATTACGCGTGACGGAGAGTCCGAGCCCCGCGAGCAAACCGGAATCATGGGTGTGCCTCTTTGGGGAAAGGATGTGCGCAACCTTCGGGGCGGCGACCGCGTCGTTTTCTCCGACGGTGACCCCTCTATTCGAGGTTATCTGTTGGATGAGATAGGAGACATCCCGCCGGGGGACTACACGGTACAAGCGTTTCTTGAACGTCTATACCACCTTCCACCGAGCGGACGGGCATGTCCTCGAGATGCATCTCAACAGCGGAGCCCATCAAAGCCTGTTTCGATCGCCGGGAAACGCTTACAGTGAGCCCTTGAAGCTCCATCTCGATCCGAGTAGCGAACGAGACGGTGGAGCTCGCATTGACCGAAGTCATTCCTCCCTCTCGTCCCTTGCGTCGCGGCGAAGTTTTGCAGCAGGGACTCTACGACGACACGGATTGGGTGAAGTACATCAAGATCAAGAGCGAGAAAGTCTCCGAGTTTTGGGGCCACGACATGTACATCGGCGCCAACGTGCTTCTCCCGAAAGGCTATGAGGACCATCCCGACGAGTCTTACCCGGTTCTTTACATGCAAGGACACTCGTCGGGCGTCACTCCGGTTCCCTACGCGCCCGCTCCTTGGTTCGAGGAAGGCTTCACGACCGACAACCCGGGAATCGATAACCAGCTCGATGGTTTTTACGAAGCCTGGACGAGCGGCTCTCTACCCAAAATGATCGTCGTGACCTTCCGCGACTCGAATCCGTACTTCGACACCTCCTATTCGGTCAATACGGCAAACCTCGGGCCCTACGGCGACGCCGTGATGGAAGAGCTCATCCCCTATGTCGAGGAGAACTTTCGCATCATTCGCGAGCCTTGGGCACGGGCCCTGGCGGGACGCTCCACCGGCGGGTGGGAAGCCTTGGCCATGATGGTGTGGTACCCCGATTTTTTCGGCGGCACGTGGGTTTGGGCGCCGGACCCCATCGATTTTCGAAAGTACACCCAGATGAACATCTACGAAGATGCCAACGCCTTCTACCGGGAGTACGCCTGGCTTCGAACGGAACGTCCTCGCCGTCGGGATATCGACGGTCTCCCGCGATTCACGATCCGCAATGCTTTCGACTACGACCAAACCATCGGGGACAAGGGACGATCAGGTGGGCAACTCGCTGCCTGGGAAGCGCTTTACAGCCCGGTGGGTGAAGACGGCTACCCCGCCCCCTTATGGGATCCCGCAACGGGTGCGATCGATCGCGAGGTCGCTCGATACTGGGGAGACAACTACGACATCGCCAAAAAGCTCAAAGACAACTGGTCCACCCTTGGACCCAAGCTTCGAGGAAAGCTCAATTTTGCGGTCGGGATCACGGACAACTCCTATCTCAACGAAGGAGTTCATATGATCCAGGAGTTTCTGGAGTCGACGACCGATCCACCGGCCGAAGCTAAGTTTCAGTACGGTTGGAGAGGACATCACTCCTGGATAGGTCACAGTCCGGTCGAGCCAGAAAGACAGATGACTTACGCGGAGTTCATTCAGGTGGTCGCCGACTCTATGAAGAAGCGTTGAGGGGTATCCGCCATGAAGCACCTTAGCCGAAACAGTGTCGTATTCCTTTTAGGTTTCGTTCTATCTGCCTACTCTCACCCCATCGAGGCTCAGACCGACTTGAAGGAGGAAGCGTTTCGGTGGATTGATGGAAACCAACAGACGATTACCGGGCTGAGCGACGCGATATGGGAGCTCGCCGAGCTTCCCATGGAAGAGTACCAATCGGCGCGACTCCTCGCCGATGCTCTAGAGAAGAACGGTTTTCACGTGGAGCGTGGAGTCGCCGGTATGCCCACAGCCTTCATCGCGACTTACGGATCCGGCAAACCCGAGCTCGGCTTTCTCGCCGAATATGACGCACTGCCCGGACTGTCTCAGAAGGCGGTTCCCCACCGAGAGCCACTCGTCGAGGGCGGGAACGGTCACGGCTGCGGACACAATTTGCTCGGCGCAGGTTCTTCGGCAGCAGCTATGGCGGTCAAGTGCCTTATGGAGCGACACAACCTCGAGGGAACCATCAAACTGTTTGGATGTCCGAACGAAGAAAACGATATCGGGAAAGTCTTCATGGCCAAAGAGGGTTTGTTCGACTCTCTGTCCGCCGCCGTAGACTGGCACCCGGGCAGCGTCACTGCAGTGTCTCTGGAAGGCAGTCATGCGATTCATAATTTCACCGTGACGTTCCGAGGACAGGCGGCCCACGCCGGTGGAAGTCCCTGGAGTGGAAGGAGTGCTTTAGACGGCATTGAAGTTATGAACATGGCGGTAAATCTTTTGAGGGAGCATGTCTTGCCGACCGTCCGGATTCACTACGCCATTACGGAAGGCGGCAATGTACCCAACGTGGTACCTGACCGGGCCGTTGCCTGGTACAATATGTTCGTAGCCGCCAAGACCCTTGCAGCAACCGTCTTGGACCTCATGACCCAGCCGGCACTTCTCGGCCAAGTCCGACAAGAGTGGGAACAGAAGACCGAGGGAAAGCCTTACAAGTTCTCCCCTTCCTCCCGATGCGGTTCCTCCCGTCGCACCGGAACCCAAGAAATAGCGGCGAGCTGCCCACGTCATTGAGACAGACTGGCGTTTTTCAGAATTGAGGTAGAATAAATGCTCCCCATACTGAGCGCAGCTGCTTGCAATCGTGGCTTTGGCACATCGAGTCTGAGGGTGAGATGTCGGAAACCCGCTGGGAAGACGTAAAGCGGATCGTCGACCAGGCGCTCGACACCCCCGACCCCGAAGCGCGACGCCTTTTCCTGGATACCGCCTGCGAAAAGGACGACGCGCTTCGACGTGAGGTCGAATCGCTTCTGCGGTTCGAGCACGGTTCGCTTTCCACCGAGACCACCACCAAGCTCCGTAGCCCCTCGGGGTCTTCGCCATCCAGCGCGCGTTTCCAACCCGGAACCGTTCTTTCGAGCCGATACCGCATCATCGAGCGCGTTGGAAAGGGCGGCATGGGAGAGGTCTATCACGCCGAAGACCTCGCCTTGGATCAAGCCATCGCATTGAAGTTTCTCCCTCCGGAAACCGCAGGAAACCGATACGCTCGAGAACGATTTCGAAGTGAGGTTCGCCTCGCCCGGCAGATCGCTCATCCCAACGTCTGTCGCGTCTACGATCTTGGTGAGGTGGATGGACTTTCTTTCATATCCATGGAGTACATTCGCGGGGAGGATCTCTGTTCGCTCTTGCGGCGGATCGGCCGTCTGCCCCCCGAAAGGGGGACCGAGATCGCTGTTCAGCTCGCTTCTGGGCTCGCCGCCGCTCACCGCCAGGGCGTTTTGCATCGAGACTTGAAGCCGGCGAATGTCATGCTCGACGAACGCGGCGACGTGCGCATCACCGACTTCGGTATTGCCGCCATCACCGGTGCCATCGAGTCAAGAGACATTGCGAGCGGAACGCCGGCCTACATGGCGCCGGAGCAGTTGCGAGGCGAGTCCGTCACCGAGCGGAGCGATCTCTACAGCATGGGACTGGTGCTCTACGAGCTCTTTACGGGCCGACCCGCTTTCGATCAGACTCCCGATCCCAGAAAGGGATCCCGACCCGTTCCCCCTTCGAGCCTCGTCGAGGGTATGGATCCGGCCGTAGAGAAAGTTATTGTTCAGTGCCTAGAGCCTGAGCCCGCCAAACGACCGGCTTCGGCGGCATCCGTGCGGGAGGCCCTGCCCGGAGGCGACCGTCTCGCAGCGGCGGTGGCTCGAGGGGAAACACCGGCTCGTGCCCTTGTTGCTGAAGCAGGCGTTTCGACCGGATTTTCGCCCGCCGTGGCGTGGATTTGTCTTGTGATTGTTGTTCTCGGGCTGGCTGGCATTTTCTGGTTCGGCAAGAGGATCCGCTTGAGCTCCCTCGTGCCACTGCCCAAGTCTCCCGAGCTTCTCATGGCCGATGCGCGCCGAATCCTCACCGATTTGGACTACGAAACCCCCTTGCGCGATCACACATACGGATTCGTCCGTGACAGCCGATACATCGATCACTTGATGACGGAAGAACGATCCAATAACTGGCTGCAACAGCTCACGCGTTCCGATCCGGGTCTGATTCGTTTTTGGTATCGGGAGAGCCCCGTTTCGCTCGTTCCCCGTCGTCTCACCGAGTTCTTTCCGGCGGAGCACGATCCACCGGTTTCGGTTCCCGGTATGCTTCGTCTTCGGCTCGACACCCAAGGACGCTTGCGTGAGCTCCAGGCCGTGCCTCGCCACGCGGACGACGGGCGCGATGACCGACCCGCACCGAACTGGGAACCCCTGTTCGAATCAGCGGGATTCGATCCGGATGCGTTCGTTCCAGTCGAGCCTCTTTTGCATCCGACGGTTGTCTCCGATACCCGCGCTGCGTGGGAGGGCGTCTACCCCGACGCGCCCGAGATCCCGATCCGTCTCGAGGCGGCGGCCCTGGACGGCAAAATCGTCGATTTCAAGATCGTAGAGCCTTGGACCGGTGAGGTGTCGGAGCTCTACGAGAGCGGGCCCCTTCGTTCCGACGTCGTTCCGTCCGGTGCGGCGCGTGTGGCTCACGTCGGATTCAATGTGTTGCTCATCCTGGTGCTGTTGTGGCTGGCGTTGCGGAACTTGAAATCCGGTCGCGGTGACCGACAACTAGCGGTTCGACTTGCCCTCGTGCTCGCTACGCTGGTCCTCTCTCAGTGGCTGCTGGCCGCCCATCACGTGGCCGGGCGCTCCCAAATGCTGGTGCTCAACGGCGGCCTTTATAGAGCATGTTACATCTTCGTTCTCGGGACGCTCTTGTATCTCGTTATCGAGCCCTACGCGAGAAAACTCTGGCCTCGGACGCTCGTGTCTTGGATTCGATTGTTGTCGGGACGATTCAAGGATCCCGTCGTCGGCCGTGACGTGCTGGCGGGGTGCCTCTTCGGAGTCGTTACCTCTGTCTTCGGGCGAGTCGTCCGAACGCTCCCTCTGTGGCTCGGGGAGGTTCCTTCCCGCCCGGATTATCCGCCGCACCCGGCGGAACTTCTGGCACTGCGTGGAGTCCGAGAGGCTATCGCGGAGCTCCTCGCCATCCAGGTCAACATCGTCACTCACGTGATGTTCCTCATCGTCGCGTTGCTTTTGTTTCGATTGATCTTCCGCAAGACCTGGGCCGCCGTCGCCGTCCACTGGATTGCTTATGTGATGATTTACGGTTCGGGCTTCGGGTACATCGGTATTGCCTTCACCATCACGTGCTGGCATGTGCTCTTTTTCCGTTTTGGTTTTCTTTCCATTCTCGTTGGTACGACGTTTGCGGACCTGCTCAACGGTTTCCCGTTGACTGCCGATCTGTCCGCCTGGCACGCGTACGGTTCGATGATCGCTTTTTCGTTCTGTCTCGCGGTGGCGCTCTACGGTTTCAAGGTCTCTTTGGCGGGCCGCCCGGCGTTCGGGGATCTTCTCGACGCAGAGTAAACATCTCGCCCCCGTTCGGATAGCATTTGGCCAACGTACTTTCACACTGTAAAATCGGTAGAATTCGAGCTTCCGTTTGAGGAGAGCTCCATGGAAAGCCCCTTCCGAATCGGTGAGTGGCTCGTCGAGCCTCAGCGCGACCAGCTCATCGGTCCTGACCAGCGCATCAAGGTCGAGCCCCGTGCCATGCAGCTTCTCGTCTATCTCGCCGAGCACCCTGGTGAAGTGGTACCAAGAGATCGGATCCTGGAGGAGGTCTGGGAGGGAGCCTTTGTCTCAGACGAAGTGCTTACGAGCTCGATAAGAAAGCTCAGGAAGTGGTTGGGAGACGACGCCAAGGATCCACATTTCATTCAGACCGTTCCTGGGAAAGGGTACCGCCTGAATGCTTCCGTACATTGGGCGAACCTCGAAGAGTCACCCGGTGGAGCGCCCAACCAGGCTCGCCAGCAAGGACTGAGGATTGTCCGGTGGTTAGTCTTCGCGCTCGCCACGGTGGCTATGGCGGCTGGTTTATTGAGCTGGCTCTTTTGGCGCGAACCAACTCCCTCTCCGATCCGTTCTTACCAATTTACAAGCTATCCGGGATTAGAGATCGATCCGGCTATTTCGCCGAGCGGCAACCAGGTGGTGTTCATCTGGAAGAAAAAGGAGGACGGAGTTTTCCACCTTTACGTCCAGCAGATTGGTGGGAGTGAGCCCCTTCAACTCACCGATGCGGAAGTAAGCGATTTCGGCCCGGCCTGGTCGCCGGATGGAAGTCGGATTGCGTTCCTACGTAACATCGAAGGAGGTATCGATGGAGGAAAAAGCGACGTCGTGATTGTTCCCGCTCTTGGCGGAAGCGAACGGCGCGTAGGAAGTGTGTCAACATCAGCAGGTAGTCTCCAGTGGTTACCCGGACTGGCCTGGTCTCCCGACGGACAGTTCATAGCTGTGCCGGATCGGGACTTGCCTAAAGCGCCGGCGAGCATTTTCTTGCTTTCTATCAAGACCGGGGAGAAACGGAAAGTCAGCTTCCCTCCTCCCGGAACCACTTTCGGTGACAAACGAGCGGCTTTTTCGCCCGATGGGAATACGGTGGCTTCTCTCCGTATGCCGGGCTTGCTCGGTAACCAGATATATTTGAATCCCGTCGATGGTGGTGAGCCCAGCCTTCTGCTCCAAGTCGAGGGTATCATTTTCGATCTCGAGTGGCCGTCAGAAGGAACTCATATTTACTATACCTCGCTTACGGGAACCGAGCAGAAACCGGTCATCTGGGCTATCTCTGCCAAGGGAGGAACACCACATCGTCTTTTCGCCGGAGAGAGGGCGGGGAGTTTTTCGATTGACAATGAACGCGGACGGCTGGTTCATGATGCCCATTTCATTGCGAATTCAAACATTTGGCGTTTGCCTGGGCCCGCGTCGGAGATGCGAGATGCTCCAACCGAGTGGATTGCTTCCACCTACCCGGACTGGAGTGTCGAGTACTCCCCAGACGGCACCAAGATCGCTTTCGTCTCTCAGCGAAAGGGAAGCAACAACATCTGGATCTGCAATAGTGAAGGTCGAAACTGTAGTCAGTTGACAGACCTACCTAACGCGACGCGACCCCGGTGGTCACCGGATGGTCGACACATCGTTTTCCGCTGTGACTTGAAGGACGGTAGTGAGATCCATGTCGTCGAGGTGGAAACGGGATTCACTCGGTGCCTTACCCAGGAAAGCTCCTTCCAGTTCCCTGGAGCCTGGTCGTACGATGGGGAATGGATTTACTACAGCTCGAAACGAAACGACCAGTACGATCTCTGGAAAGTCTCCTCAAAGGGTGGTGAAGCAATTCGGATTACTCGGAATGGAGGATTCAACCCTCGGCTGTCCGAAGACGGGCGCTATCTTTACTACGCCGATCGCTGGATGGATCCATCGATCCGAAAGGTTTCCGTTGAACGGGGGGCCGGAAGAGCTCATTCTGGAAAACGAGCTCCAGGAGAAAGAAGCGTGGGCGCTGTGGCGGAATAGCATTGTCTATCTCCACGATGAGGACGAACGGCGTTTGCTTAAGCTCTTAGATCTCGAGAGCAGAAAGATAACCATCGTGGAGGCGCTCGAGCCGGGTCTAGGCTCATGGCACGGGTTGACCGTTTCGCCGGATGGACGTTGGGTTTTGCTGTGCAAGGGTGAGCCTGCCCGGAGCGACCTTACTTTGGTAGAGAATTTTTATTGAAGCTAGTAACAGAATTAACGTTTCCAGTCACGTGCATCTCTACCCCCTTACTCGTAGTTTCTCTTGCCTTCGGATGGGCCGAACGCGAGCCTCTAGCGCCTGTTCCTGTGCAATTGCACTTGGCGACAGAGTTGAGCGGCGAGGCGATCGAGGTTTTCTACGAAGAGGTCGAGGAGATTTATACGCCTGCCGGGATTCGTTTCGATTGGGTGAGTAAGAACCGTCGTGCCGGCGTCCGTGTGGTGATTGCTCCCCGACCGCCTTACAAAGTGATCACCGGATGTAGCCGCGGCCTACACGATCATCGTCTTGGGCAAGCCGACCCGCGCCGCCGATCGATCCTTTTGTGGACCGAGCAAGTGGCCCGCGGTGCCGCTGGCGATTGGGACAGTCGCGACCCACCTACCGTTTCGGACGTCACTCTAGGGCGGGCTCTCGGCCGCGTCCTTGCGCACGAAATGGGGCATCTTCTTTTGAGGCTTTACGACCACCGCTCGAAAGGCTTGATGAGAAAGGCGTTCAAGTTCCGAGACCTCTCCGCTCGAGGAAGACGGACGCTTAGGTTTTCTTCAGGCGATATCGAGGGCTTGAGGATAGGAGCGCGTCGTCTTCTCGAGGTTCAGTCCCAACCTTAAGTTAACGGAAACGTTTCGCCGATCGGGCCCGGGCCTTGGCGGCTTCAACGTCCCGGTCGCGTGGAGGGGCATGGGTTTCGAGCGACGCCAGCAGTTTTCCCGCGACACGGATCACCTCATCAATGGCATGCTCGAAGGCGGCCTCGTTCACTTTGGACGGTTTTTGAAATCCGCTGAGTTTGCGGACGAACTGAACGGAGGCAGCGCGGATCTCTTCTTCGGTTGCCGGCGGCTCGAAATTGAAAAGTGTCTTGATATTTCTACACATAACGCAGCTCGTTTTTGTGTCGGACCAGAAATGAGGAGGTTAGTCTCTGGAGAGAATTTGTGTGAAAAGCTCGCTTGCCTTCGGGCCCAGGCCGGCAAGCTCGGTGTGGGCTTCGACCTGCTCATCACCGGCGAATTGTTTCTCGCCTTCTGATGTGACGACCAAAACCTTTTGAGTGTCAGGTAACAGAATCCACACGACCTTGACTCCGACCTCGAGATACCAGGCCGCTTTGTCGCGAAGTGATTGCACCGAGTCTCCCGCATCCGGTCCCGCTACCTCGACGGCCAGCAAGGGTGGCACTCGACGAAGTCCCGCGTGATAGGGCCCGAGATCGGTCCGACGCCAAATGGCTGCATCGGCGGCCCGCGTGGCTCCGGCGAGGCGCATTCCCGCTTCGTTCGTTCCAAGGACGAAATCGGGATTCTTTCGTACCCAAGCTCCCAACGTAATCACGACGTCCGTTGTCGTGTCCTGCTGCAGATCTCCACTAGGGGGCATGAACAAGAGCCGCCCGTCCACATATTCGAGGCGACCGACCACTTTGGGCCATGTTTCGAGAGACCCAGCATCGAATCCTTCGGGAGGGATCATTTCGACGGGGAATCTCACCGCCCGCGGTAGCGTGACGATTTCGTCGTAGCGTGCAATCGTTGACATCGTTTGAATTTTCTCATGTCCGAATTTCAATGCGCAACCGATCCGGTGATCATCAGTCTACTCCATCTTAGGGCCTCCATCGGATCGACGCCTAGAGTGGTGAGGCCGGTTCGTTGTTTTATCGAGGATCCAGCTCGACGAGGTCGAACTGGCATTCAGTGCAAGTTCCAGCGCGGTCGAGATATTCCATCTCGCAGGCGGGGCAGAACCGAGCAGCGACCGGATCTTTGCGAGCAGGCGAACGAAGAACTTCTGACTCCGACAACTCCACCTGTTTGAGAAGCTCCAGAATCGTCGTTCGACGCCGCTCCCAATACTCCCGCCACGACTCAATATCACAACTTTTCGTGGCGTGGGCGATGCCGTAAAGCTCGCTTCGGACGATGGAAAGCAGTCGCTCACGGCTCAGGGTCGAGGCTGCTACGGTCAGATGGTCAAAGGATCGATACATGTCGCGTGTAATCTTGCTCGCGGCGTGGATAGCGGCGGGAGGATAGCTAAGGTACCAGAGGAGTTGCCCGTAACCGGTGTGAAGACCCCAGTCTCCCATCTTGCGTATCAGACGATAACCCGTCACCGCCACGGCAACATCAGCGCCAATCAACAGGAGGAGCCACCCTGTGAGCGTCCGGGTGTTCAGCCGATCGAAATAGATCATCAACGGCAAGAACAATAGGAGCAAATAGAAGACGGCTCCGCACATGGTTGTGAGCCACCCCAGAGGGTTCGCGAGGGTCTTTCGTAGCCGAGCGAGACTTTCCAGGTCAGAGCCTTTGGAACAAGCTGTATTTATCTCAGCCGTCCGCTCTTCATTGTCGAGATCGCACAACTTCCTAATCTCATCCACGAGATCCCTGGCCCAGAGTTGTGAAGGCAAGCGCGTGCGCGTTTCCCTGTTCCAATGAACGGTTGCATCATCCGCGAACAGCCCGGTCAGTTGGGCAAAGGGAAAAAACCGGAAGCTCTCACGCTCGAAGCGCGCAGCTTCGGTTGGATCCTGCTCACTGAGAACGTAGACGCCCGAGGCTGTGATGCCAATAGGAATGCGGTGAGACAGGTAACTTCGAGTGAAGGGTAGCAGGCCCAGGAAACGCAGCCCGCTTCCCTTCATCGAAAAGCGCTCGCCGAAAGGAGAAACGAAGGCCAGGTGAAGCGGCCTCAACAAAGCGAGGCCTTCCACCAGGCACAGCAAGACCAGCCACGGTAGAAGGTCTTGCAGTGTAAGAGACACTCGTTGTCAGTTCACCACAGGGGACTTCCCTAGCGGCGGGGATAGCCCTGTTGCGGCATTCGAACGGTTTCGGTTCGACCAAAAAGACCCGCCACGATTTTTTTCAAAAAAGCGACGAACGCCAAGAACCCAACGACCACGAGCTTCCAGGCTTTAGCCAGCACCTTGAAAAGCCCTAACTTCACGGCGGCAGCCCCGGCACCTCCGGCGATTAGGGCCGTCAGCCCGTAGCCCGCCAGTTTGTCACCGTCACGGAACTCAGCGTATTGTTTCCCCTGTTTGAACTGATAACCGCTGAGCATTTGTTCCACTTCCGCTTTGTCCGCCGCAAGAGTCGAAGGATCGGTGACCAAAGTAGCCGACATATAGCCTTGCCTTCCTAGAAGTCGGATATTGTAGTTCACCGATCGATCGCCGTCGTCGCTTTGACCTATCACGGCCCAGAGCAGGTTGTTCGTTAGGATATCGTAGCGGGGTTCCTCCGCCCAGCCGACGACGTGCAGAGGCGAAAAGCCCGCCTGGACGCGATACTCGTTGGCTTCTTCCGTTCCCGTGGAGATGCTCTCTAGGATAGCATCGGCATCGATGTCGTCTTTGTCATCGTCACTGACGTAACCGACCGGGCTGTACTCGAAGATGAGTATCCATAACTTGTCTTCTGATTCCGGTGCAACGAGCCCGAGCTCTTGACCGGAAACCTGGTTCCCCATCATCTCCATGATCTGTTGGGTCGCCTCCGCGTCCGCAAACAAATACCCTTGATCGACGTAGATCTCGGCTTGGTCACCAAGGTCCATGGCCCCCGGACCCGGGATCCATGGGATGTCGTTCTGGGCAAAGATCACTGCGGGTGCCAAGACGAGTAGCAAGATCCAAGGCGCACATTGAGCCCACCTCAGTTCCTGATTCGAGTACACGTGCTTCATCGGTCTCTCCTTTCGCGAATCACATCGTTTCTGTCTGCGACAGTATTGCGCGGGAGAAGTCTCTTCACCCGGTAAGAGATGATGAGATTTTTCAGGATGATTGTAATTGCCAAATTTCAGTTGCTTTATGCAAGGTACATACCGGTATGTGCGGTCAACGAGGCAAGGCTATGTGTTGAATCTGAAGAGTTTAGACTCCGAGAGACGGAGATTCAAGGTGATGGCGCGTAGGTAAAAACACACGACGTCCCCGGCGCGCAGTCGGGTTCTACTCCCATCTCAACGCCACCATGGGATCCACGCTCGCAGCGCGACGGGCGGGAAAGTAGCTGGCCATCAGGGCGATTCCCGATAAACCGGCGGCCGCTAGGGCATAGGTCACCGGATCCACGGGTTCGACTCCGAACAGGAGCGCCGACATGAGGCGGGTGAGTCCGAACGCCGCCCCGAGCCCGACGGCGACGCCGAGTAACGAAAGCAAGGCTCCCTGTCTCAGAACGAGCCGGCTCACGTCTCCTTGTCGAGCACCGAGCGCCATGCGCACGCCGATCTCGCGCGTGCGTTGAGAGACGGCATAGGAAATGACTCCGTAGATTCCCACCGCACCCAGCAGAATCGCCACCGCCGCCGCGATGCCGAGCATGATCAGCGTAAAGGATGTCCGAGCCATGGAACGCTCCACGATTTCCTCGAGCGTGCGCACGCGAGCGATAGGCAGATTAGGATTCGTTGACCAGACGGCCTGTCGTATCTCTTGAAGAAGACTCTGCGTTCCGGCCCGTGTTGACCGAACGGCGTATGCGACGTTCCGCCGGGTTTCGAGACCTTGACCCCACATATTTTCGACGATCAGCGGCCAGTAGACGATGGGAGTAGTTTCTTGGTCTACGCCGTCATCGTGGACGTTTCCGACCACACCGATGATCTCTCGCCAGGGATCATCCAAGGTTGCTTTGATGCGTTTGCCGATAGCGTCGGTGGGAACATCCCAGTACTCTCGCGCGAAGTTCTCCGTCACCATCACGACCGATGTGTGATTGCGGATATCGGTCCATGTAATGGTTCGGCCTGCGAGCAAGGGATTTCCCATCGTTTCAAAGTAGTTTTCCGCGACCCACTTGAAGCGGCGAATCGGCGGAAGCTGACCGTCGGCAACAGGGAACTCCTCGACGTACACCGCGTCGTTGCTATCCCAACCGTCCATTGTCAAAGATGTGGTGAGGCCCACCGAAGTAACGCCGGCAATCTGCTCGACTTTCCTGAGGATTTGCTCGTGGGTGAAGACGGCCTGTTCCCCGTCCTCGACTTCCGCTTCGGGGATGGAAACCCGAAAGGACAAAACCTCTTCCGGCTTCATAAATCCCGGGTGAACCTGCCGGAGCGCTTGGAAGCTCCTTATCATGAGACCCGATCCGATCAGTAACACAAGCGCTAGCGCAATCTGAGAAACCACGAGGGCGCCACGGGCTCGATGCCGCTCTCGGCCGTCGCTCGATGCGCGACCGCCTTCCTTCAGTGCGTTCACCATTTTCGGACCGCCGTACTTGAGGATGGGAACGAGCCCGAACAAAAGTCCCGCCAAGATGGAAACGACGAAGGCGAAACCGAGCGCCGTTGTGTCTAGAGTAATAGCTTCTTGTCGCGGGAGGCTTTCCGGACTCAAGGCCAAGAGAAGTCGTAGACCTCCGAACGCCAGAGCCAAACCCACAATCCCGCCTAAAAATCCAAGGCTGACACTTTCGAGCAAGAGCTCCTTGGCGATTTGCTTGCGGTCTGCTCCCAGGGCCGTTCGCACGGCGAGCTCTTGTTGCCGTCCGTCGGCTCGAACGAGAAAGAGATTTGCCACGTTGGCGCATGCGATAAGGAGAACGAGGCCCACGGTACCGAAGAGAATCCAGAGAACCTTTCCCACATCCCCAACCACATCCTCTTTGAGCGGATGGATGTTGGGTCCGAAACGGGCGTCCTCCATCATTTTCAACGTAAGCCCGCCGGGGAAGTTTTCGGTGGCTATTGGAATCAGGCGGGCAACGTCGGCGTTGGCCTGCTCGAGTGTCACCCCGGGGTCGAAGTCGGGCCAGTCCTTGATAGCTGAAGTTGCCCATGAAGGTCTTGGTACGGTCGTATTGGAAGGGGAGGAATACTTCCGGATTGTAGCGAAGAAAATGGAAGGTCTCCGGCATGACGCCGATAATCTCACGAAGTCTTCCGTTCACTTGAAGCGTCCGGCCGAGCACCCCTTGGTCGCCGCCGAAACGGCGTTGCCAGTATCCGTAGCTGAGGATGACCGTTTCCGGATTGCCCGGCAAGTCGTCCTCGGTCGAGAACGTGCGCCCGAGCATCGGTTGTACACGAAGAATGGGAAGCGTGCCGTCCGTGACCAGCATGGCATCGACCCGCTCGGGTTCATCGAGACCGGTGATGGTGATCGTCGTCGAGTCCCACATCCCGGTGTCTTCGAAGGCCTTGCCTTCATCTCGGTAGGTGAAATAAAGCGCCGGCGATTGGTTCACCAAATCGTAGCCGAGTCCAGGGGCTGTGTGCCAGACGCCCACCAGACTTTCGTGCTCCTCGAAGGGGAGTGGTTTCAGGAGAATTCCATTGACGACACTGAAGATGGCGGTGTTGGCGCCGATTCCTACGGCGAGGGTCACCACCGAGACCATCGTGAACACGGGAAACCGGGTGAGTTGGCGAAAAACGTATCGTAACTGCTTGGCAAAGGTCTTCATAGGAGCTCCATGGAAAGAACACGAAACCTATGTTTTTTAACGCAGTCACGCGAAAAAAGTTCCCCATCGATGGACGGTGTTCCGCCTTTCGGCGGCCTCTTGCGCCTTACTTATAGAGGGGAGCTGCTGACGGCTCTCACGACAACGGGAGGATGAGGAAAATGACCAAAACAAAAAAGTGTTTGGCTTTAGCGGCGTCTTCAGGACTTTTTTTCGCTTTGGCCGGCTGCGCCACCATCGTTCGCGGCACGGGCCATGGAATAGGCATTGCCAGCCAGCCCCCAGGCGCCAAGGTGACCATCGACAACCAGGAATACGGTCGGACTCCCGTCTCCGCGAAGCTGCGGCGAAAGGACAACCACCACGTCGTCATCCAACTCGAGGGATACGAGCCCTACGAAATCGTTCTGACCCGGCAAACGAGTGCCTGGCTCGCCGGGAATCTCGTCTTCGGACCCGGTTTCCCCATCGGTCTGGCCATCGACGCAATTACCGGTGGGATGTACAGCCTTAAACCGGATCAGATTGAGGCCGAGTTGCGGCCCGGTGCCCATGAGGTGGCTTCGGAAGACGGAAGCATCTACGTGGTTCTAGTGCCCAAGGCTCCTCCGACTTGGGAGAAGATTGGTCAGCTGCAACCTACTGGACCAGCTTCACTGCATGTGCCGAGGTGAAAGCCCCACGATAAAAATCCACGGTTGACCCACCGCTTTCGACATAATAGCATGTGCCCCCGAGGCGGGTTCGGGGGGGATCCCGCATGAGAGTCGCCTCAATAATGCACGCACGTAGGAAGTCGTACGCTCGGTGGAGACAGGCTCGTTAACCAAGCTCCAAACTGGGTTGAAAGCAGCTCTTCAAAAAAAGTGATGTGCCTTGAATCCCGGGGGTCTGAGTGAACGATTGGCGGAATTGTGTCGAAGACCTCCAGAGACTTCTGAGAGAGCTCCCTACCAAACCATCCGACGACGACCATATCGGCTCGTTTGAAGCCCTGGAGCAGGAGATCTCCGCTGCTGTAGACAGGTTGTACGCTGGGCGTCTCGAGAACGTGCTCCATTCGTTGGCCGAACGTGCTTCGACGCTGGAATCGCTCGAGAGAATCGAGGGTGATGTCAAGGCTATTTTCAACCAAGTCCGCAGCAAGAAGGCCAGAGACGCCGGAACAACAAAATTCTGGAATTTGTTGAATCAGACCGGCGACGGTGTCCTGACTGCAGATGCCGGTACGGGGCTCATCGTGGATGTCAACGAAGTGATCTTGAGCGGGTTGGGATACACCCGCGACGAGATTTTTGGCCTATGTGCCCAGGACATCGACGAGGCTCTGCCTCCGTCTCCTTCGGAGAGTTGGAGGTCCTGGGTTGCGGAGATCAAGACAAGAAGCGAGCCTTTCCGGATCGAGCGGACTTTTCGCCGCAAGGACGGCAGCAGTTTTCCGGTCGAGCTCACCGTCTTTCTCCGGAATATCAGCCATCAAGATTGCCTCGTGTTCTTTGCGCGCGACATTACGGAACGCAGGAACATCGAAGATCGGCTCCGTCATCGAGCGAGATTCCTCGGGCGGCTCCTCGACGGAAGCGTCGATGGGATCCTCGCTTTCGATCGCGAATGTGTCGTGAAATTTTGTAGTCCCGCACTAGAAAAATTCCTGGACGTAGACAGGCACGAGCTTGTCGGGAGAAAGGCTTGGGAGGCGCTTCCGTTCTTGAAGGAGCTTGGCGAAGACTCCTATTTCTATAAAGCTCTCGAGGGGAAAAAGGCGATTTCCAGAGATCGCTCCTACACCATCGCCGATTCGGAGCAGGTCATATTTGATATTCACTATTTGCCTCTACTTGGGGAGTCTGAAGACGTCTTGGGAGGGAATTGCCGTCTTCCGTGAGATGACCCGGCAGAGAGAGACCGAACGTGCCCTGGCCGAAGCGCGACAGGAGCTCGACGCACAAAAATACGAGCACCCACTCACGAAGCCGCCGAGAAAGAACCCAGCACACGGTAGCCCAAAAGGACCAGTTCGCTCAATGAGCTGAATACAGCAAAGGAGGCTCTTCAGGAGTCGAAAGAGACCTTGCATGCGATCTTCGAAAACCTCCCTGACAGTGTCATCACCGTCGACCGTGAAGGGCAGATCCTGTTTCGCAATCGGGCGTGGCCAAACGATGCAGTATCGAGCAAGAAGGTTCGGCAAACTTCTATCATTTGATAAGGCCCGAGGATCGCGAGACCTTCGAAAAGGTCTCGAGGGGGTTTTTCGGACAGGCGAACCTCAAATGCCTGGAATTCGTGGCCGTGGATGGCGTGAGGTATGGGAGTCGGATGGTTGCTTTCCTTCGGGGAGGGTCGATGGTTGCCGCTATCATCCTTTCTACGGAAATGACGGAGAAGTTGGAACAGGATGAGGACGAGATAGAAGCCTCCAAGCGAGCTCGGCGAGAGCATGAGATAGAGAACTTGGCCGTGGTGGCGGGTGGTGTCGTTCGCGGCTACGACAGACTGTTGACGGACGTTCTCGGGCTCGTGGGTTCGATACGCGAGGATCTGCCGTCCGGTTCGTCGGCGCGGTACGCAATCGAGGAGCTCGAGACCGCAGCTTTGCGTGCTACGGAACTGACCGAGCAACTCCATGCTTATGCGGAAAAAGATCTTGCCGAAGCTCAACTGGTCGACCTCGACCGTCTCGTTCACGAAATGACGCACGGCATCGAGCAGACGGTACCCCCGAAAGTAATTCTCGAGAAAAGAACCTCCGGGACTGAGTTGCCTATCCGGGCAGACGTCGGCCAAATCCGCGAGCTGATCTTGGCCTGGTTGCAGAAACGCTTCGGACGCTCTCGCCGAGCAACAAGGTATCATCACGGTGGCCATAGGTACTGTCGAGGCCAGCCGTGAGTTTTTATCAAACTGTTTTCTTGGAGAGGAGCTGCCGGAGGGATCCTACGTTTACCTCGAGGTGGCCGACACCGGGGAAGGCATGGATGAGGATACGCTGGATCGAGTTTTTGTGCCGTTTTTTACCACTAAAACCAGTAGGTGATGGCCTGGGGCTGGCAGCGGTGGTGGGAACGGTACGGCGGCATCGGTGGAGCGATACGGCTGAAAAGCACCCCTCATCAAGGAACTAAGGTTCGTGTTTTGTCCTACCACAGCGTGAATTGCGGGAAGTCGCTCATTTGGAGGAGTGACGGCGGGTGTGGTCGAAAACTGAATGATTCCGTTTAAGGCAGGTTGATGGCAGATGATGAACAACTGGAGTTGCTGAAGCGGGGACCACCGTTTGGAACGCCTGGAAGCGGCAGAACCCTTCGGTAGCTTTCGATCTTGCCGAGGCAGATCTGACGAATGCGACCTTTCCGGGGTAGATCTCGCCGGCGCCAACCTCGCAGGGGCGAACCTGGAGGGTGTCAACATTGGCGAAGCAAACCTCGTCAGAGCCAACCTGTCCGAAGCCCGGCTCCGAGGGGCGACCATCACTCGTGCCAATCTCGCAAGGGCCAATTTGACCAAGGGGGACCTGGTGGACGCCGACCTCACCGGCACCGATCTGACTCGGTCGAACTTAATGAATGCGAGACTTGATAAAGCCGACCTTAGAGGTGTGCAGCTTCTCCTCGCCAACCTGACACGAGCGAGCCTCATCGACGCCAAATTTCCAGTAGCCGAGCTCAGTAAGGCCGTGCTCACGGGAGCCAATCTAACCCGAGCCAATCTGCAAGGAGCGAATCTAGAAAATGCCCGGCTGCTCAAGGCCAATTTGTCGGCCGCCGACCTGACTCGTGCCAGCCTCGAGGGTTCCGATCTCTGGAGAGCTAATCTCTCGGAGGCCAAACTGACTGGAGCTGACCTGTCTTCCGCCACTCTCGTGGAGGCCGATCTCAGCCGAGCCGACCTACTCCTGGCGAAACTGGTTTCGACGGATTTGCAGGGTGCCCGACTTGTAGAGGCCAATTTGAGAGAGGCCGACCTTACAAAGGCGCGTCTCGTCGAGACGGTTTTGTGGAAGGCCAATCTTTCAGATGCGAGTCTGGTGGGCGCAGAGCTCATTCGGGCCAATCTTCGCCGGCGCCGATCTGAAGGGGGCAGACCTCAGCGGTGCTCTTTTACATGACACGAATCTTGAGAAAGCCAAGCTCGACGGCTGCGTCGATCAACGGTGTTTCGATCTTGGGGACGAACCTCACAGAGACCAGTCAGAACGATCTCGTGGTGACCTCCCCTGACGAACCGACGGTCACCGTCAACGATTTGGAAATTGCTCATTACATTGGTCTCTATTTGCACAGCAGGAAGATTCGAAGCACCATCAGCAGTACGGCCCGAAATATGGTTCTGGTTCTCGGCCGATTTCGGAGTGGAGCGCCAAGTGGTGTTGAAAGCCATCCTTGAAGAGCTGCGGCGGCGAGGCTATCTCCCCATTTCCATGGACCTCGAAGATTCGCGATGACCTTCATATGAAGGATATCCTTCTAACTCTCATCGGTCTGGCGAGGTTCGTCATCGCCGACCTCTCCGGTACAAGGGACTATCGGTCGGAGTTGGAAGCCATGGCGCCGCTTTCCTCTTGTGCTCCCATACAACCTCTCCTGGCCGGCACCGATACCGACACCGATTTATTGGAGAGCATTGGTAGTAATCCACATTTTCTAAATGTCTTCACCTATGCCAGTGAGGAAGAACTGGTGCATTCTGTTTCCACGAAAGTGGTCGACCCCTTGGAAGAGAAGCTGAAAGAGCTGCCCAAGCGACGGGCGACCGATAGGGGCTAGTTGCGATCGCCGAACGCGAATCCCGCCCAGCGGAAGATCGGCCCACTGCAACCTGCCGGATCAGCTATAGCCCATCCATCGAGGAAGAAACAAAACGATCTCCGGCACGAAGGCGATGAACAAGGTAAAGACAAGCATAAGAAGCAAGTAAGGCCACAGATGCCGGCTGACCGCTGCCGGTTCCACCCGCCCCACCGAGCAGGCTACCAGCAGGCTCACGCCCACGGGGGGCATGAAGACCGATATTCCTTGAGTCGCGACGATGACGGCTCCGTAGTGAACTGGGTCGATACCGAGTTGTTTGGCGAGAGGTAAGAGTATCGGAGTGAGAAGAACCACGGCGGGAACGCCCTCGAGAATGGCGCCGAGAGGCAAGAAGATGAGGATCGTCAGTATCAAGAATACCGACGGTCCTCCTCCGAGGTTCATCACCGCCGACGCCAGTTCCTGGGGAACTTGGCCGACTGCGAAGACCCAGGAAAGAAGTCGGGCTGCGCCGACAACGAGTAAAACCATTCCGGAAACCACGGCGGTCTGGACCAAACTTTCTTGAAATTGCCCCCAGGAAAAGGCTCGGTAGACCCACACCGAAAGTACCAAAGCGTAAGCCACGGCCACGGCGGCCGCCTCTGTGGGAGTGAACCAACCGAAACGGATCCCACCGAGGACGACCACGATCATAAACAGAGGAAGGACGGCTTCGACGGCTGAGCGGCGAATAACGGCCGAGCTCGCTTTTTCACCGCGCGGCCAGTTTTGTCGGCGTGCTTGCCATCCGATTTGAACCATGAGCCCGAGGGCCATGAGAAGTGCCGCAGGAATACAGGCGACGAAGAGCTTCCCAATGGAAACGTTGCCCATGACGCCGTAGATGACCATCACGATGGCGGGAGGGATCAGAATGCCCATGGCGCAGGCCGCGGAGACGATGGACGTGGCACGGGCACGAGAGTAACCCTTCTCGGTGAGTTGCGGGACCATGATTCCGCCGATGGCGGCGGCATCGGCGGAAGTCGAGCCGGAGACACCGGAGAAGAAGATCTCGGACAAAACGACGACTTGTCCCAGTCCACCGGGAAGGTGACCCACCAGGGCGCTTGCCAGTCCAACGAGGCGCCGGCTGATACCGCCGACGTCCATGATGGAACCGGCCAAGATGAACAGCGGAACGGCCAGCATGGGAAACGAGTCCATACCGGCGACGATCTGCTGCGGAACGAGAATAAGTGGGAGTCCCTCGTGCAAGGTGAGAATGGCTGCCGCGGCCGCAATGAGCGCAAAGGCGATGGGAACACTCAGTAAAACGAGTAGAGTGAATATGCCGAAAGGGAGCGCTGCCATCACGCCTCGGTCTCCTTCCGGCAGAGAAGATGGATCAGCATGAGTATGCCGGAGATCGGCACCGCTCCATAGACCCAGGCCATCGGCAAGATCGAGAGCCGGGAGAGCGTTGATGAATCGTGAGGCGGACCAGAGCAAGGCCGGGGAAGACGAGCAGGAGCGAAACCATCATGACCACGATCGTGGCCGCACGCCGGGCGAGCCGTCGCCGAGAGGGGGAAAGGCGTTTCAACGCCTGATCGAAACCGAAGTGACTTCGCCGTTCCACCGCGAGGGATGCACCGAGCATGGAAAGCCAAATGAAACAAAATCGGGAGAGCTCTTCGCTCCAGGGATTGGGCTGCGCGAATAGATAGCGCATTACCACTTGGGACAAAACCACGAGAAAAACGACCAGCAGGAGACCGCCGGCGAAGAACGTCTCGAGAGCGACGAGGCCTCGGTTCAGCTTTTCCATGGCTATTGATTCTTTCAGAGCTTGCTCGAGTCGTTCTAAGAGTCGTTTGCCGTCGGGCAAGCCGACGGCGATCTCGTTCCAGACCTTGGGGCGGACGATTGGAATGAACGCCTTCAAGTCGGGATGGGTTAGAACCACGTTCTCGTCTTTCATCCTTTGCAAGGCTTTTTGTTCCAATTCACGGGCGACCCGGCTCTGATAGTCCAAGGCCTCGACGGCCGACCGGACAAGGTCATCCCGAACGGTTTGGGGCAGCGATTGATAAAAGCTTTCGTTGATGAGAAGCGTGATGGGATTGTAGGTGATGGTAGTCGTGCTGAAGTACCGGCCGACTTCGTAGAAACGGTCGGTGGCGAACCCGATGAGGTTGGCTTCACCGCCGTCGATGACTCCCTGCTGAAGCGCCGAGTAGACTTCGCCGTAATTCATTGGCGTGGCCTGGACGCCGAGGGCTTCGTAAGCCGCCAAGTAGGTCGGACTCTGAAGAACGCGCAGCTTCAATCCAGCCAGGTCGGAGGGCTCTCGGATCGGCCTTTTGCTGTTATAGACATGACGGAAACCGTAGTCGAGAAAACCGAGCGATCGCACGCCCGTTTTCTCGAGCAGAAGCTCTTGCCACCATGCACCCAGCGGACCGTTCATAACCTGCAGTCCCTGGTCTCGATCGGTGAAAAGAAAAGGAAGGTCGAAGATCTGACCTTCGGGAACCCACCCGGAGAGCACGGGTGTTCCTGATATGGCCATCTCCTGTACCCCCACTTGGAGCTGCTCGAAGACGACCCGCTCCCCGCCGAGTTGGCCGGAAGGGTAGATGACGACACGAAATCGACCACCCGTCCGCTCGGCCATTCGATCGCGGAAATACTCCGCCATGGCCTGATAGTCCGAGGTCGTGGGGTAAACGTGAGAGAACTTGACGGTCCAAGCGCCTTCAGTCAATGGAGGCGGTGGCGGGCCACACCCGAAAGTCATCCATACAAAGAAGGTGAACGCCGTCGCCCGCAGCATGGGCCTCCTTAGAATTTAAAGAGAAGAATCAACGCCAAGACGCGGAGACGCAGAGACGCAAAGTGAGATTACTTCTGTGTTCCCGCATTTGGCTCCCTTCCCTTCTTGGCGCCTTTGCGCCCTTGCGTTTTCTCTTCGTATTCTACGAACCGACCTCGGCTACCCAGAAACAATCCGCGCCGGGCTCGGTGACACCTGCCGTGGCGACCCTGACCACGATACCCGCGACCGGTGATCGCAAACGCTCGACGATCCGTAGACCGTCGGCGACTCGACCCACCATCTCGCCGGCCTCGACCCGGTCGGCAGGTCTTTTGTCGAGCATCAGTAATCCGCCACGGTTCGGCCTCAGGATGGAAACGCGGCTGTAACGGTATCGTTTGGCCGGCACCTCCGGCTCCCCCTTCAGCATGCCGACGGCGCGCATGACGTTCATGACCCCGCGCACCGCGACGTCGATCAACTCCTCCACCAAACGCCCCCCCTCGCCGAGCTCCACGACGAGTGTTGGAACTCCGGCCAACCGTGCCTGCTCGGCAAAAGAAAACTCGAGACCACGGTACACGACATGCCGGCCCTTCTCCTTGGGGCGCATCTCGTATATGAGCTCCGTCCCGAAGGACTCAGCCATGAGACGCCGCTTTTCGAGCGTTTTGTGGGCATCATCCAACCAAACGATTTGAGCAAAGGGTGCTTCGTCGGAACCGCTCATCCCTCCGTGGAAGTCGATGCAGTAGTTGACCCCGGGGAGCACCCGATCGAAAATCGTGCGGGCCAACCGAGAGGTCAGAGGCCCGTTCTCGTCCCCCGGACAAACACGATTCATATCCACCGGGCCGCGGGCTTCGAAAGGCCACCCTCTTTGCCGACTCGTGAATGCCGGTGGGTTGGCGATGGAAATGGCGACGAGAGTGCCGTGCAGATCGCGAACGCGTACCTTCGCTGCAACCCGTCGAGCCGCCTCGACGCCGATCAGTTCGTCGCCGTGGAGACCGCCCTGAACGTAGAGAACCGGACCGGGCCGGGCTCCGCGGGCCACGGTGATCGGCAGCGCGAGGGGAGAGCCGTCCGACCAAGTTGCAACCGGAATCCGCCGGCGAACAACAGTGCCGGCTCGGGCTCGTATGCCCAGGAAGGAATTACGCGCCCCAGATCGTTTGACCGCCATCGATAAAAACCGAAGCGCCCGTGATCAAGCGCGAATCCTGGTCGTTGGCAAGAAACACCACCGAGCCTACTAAATCCTCGGGAACGCCGATCAACTGGAGGGGAATGCGCGCCATCCTTCGTGAGCGAAATGCGGGGTCGGCGATGTCCGCCCGATTGAGGTCCGTTTCGATGAGTCCCGGTGCGATCGCATTTACCCGAATTTTGTGGGGTGCCAGCTCGAGAGCCATTTGCTTCGTTAGCATCTCGATCCCCGCTTTGGCCACGCAATAGTGAGTAAGATTGGGGGCGGCCACGATCTGTCCCGCGGACGATACGTTCACCATCGCGCCCTGTATCTTTCGTCCGACCATTTTCTTGGCGACCGCCTGTCCCACCTGGAAGTAGCCTTTCAGGTTGGTGTTCAGCGTCCAGTCCCACTCTTCTTCGGAGATCTCGAGAAAAGGTGTCCGTTTGAGGACACCGGCGTTGTTGATCAGCAGATCGATCCCTTCTAGAAAGTCGTCTGCTTCGTCTACCAGGCGATCCACGTCGGTTCTCGTATCGGTGCTGGCTTGAATTGCGGTTGACCGACGCCCCTCTTTCTCGATCATCTGCACGGTTTCGTCGGCCGCTTCCTTGCTGCTCTTGTAGTTCACCACGACGTCGGCTCCCTCGCGGGCAAGACCCACGGCAAGCGCGCGACCGATGCTGCGGGACCCTCCGGTGACCAACGCTTTTCGTCCTTTGAGACGCATGTTTTGCTTCACTCCTTTTCAGTAATCTGTCCAACGACGCCAAAGCATAGTGGTAAATGAAAGACTTGGCAAACCTTGGGCAACGATCCTAATTCGTTCATACTACCGACATTAGCTGATTGACTCATGGTTTGTCCGCGTCGAGAGGCTAACATGATGACGGGAGCGAAAAGAAAGGGAGCCGTCGTGCGAAAGATCGATCGAACGGGCCTCCTCTGGATTGTCGTACTTGCTTTGTTTGCATCCTTTGGCTGTCAGCCACAGATCGAGCACGCTTCTCCAACCCTCACCGGCGAGTACCTGGGTCAATCGAGGCCTGGTACGCAACCCCAGATCCTTGCCCCGGGATTCGTGTTGACCGGTGCGTTCGAGTACAGCGCTGCCTTTACTCCAGACGGTAAGGAGTTTTACTTCGCGATAAGCGGCGTTCCGTATAACGTGATCGTGTTCACGCGCTGGTCCAATGATGGCTGGACGCCGCTCGAGGTCGTCCCGTTCTCAGGCAAATACGACGACTATGATTTGAACTTCTCCCCGGACGGACAAAAGCTCTTCTTCACCTCACGCCGTCCCTTGACCGGTCAAGGTGAACCCAAGGCGGACAACGATCTTTGGGTTACCACGCGAAGCGAGGCCGGTTGGTCCGAACCGGAGAACTTGGGACCTCCCGTCAATACCGAAGGAAGGGAGAACTACCCCTCGGTGACCGTAGACGGCACACTTTATTTTCATCGCTACGAAAAGGACGGAAAGAAGGACTGCGACGTCTTCCGCTCGAACTTCGTTGAACGGCCGGTACACCGAACCCGAGAGGCTGCCGAGAACCGTCAACTCCGATTACGATGAGTGGGATCCGTTCATTGCTCCCGACGAGAGTTTTTTGGTTTTCGCGTCCGTGGGGAGAGTCGAGGGGCGGGGCGGCGCTGACCTTTACGTCAGTTTTCGCGACGAGGATGGTTCCTGGACCACCGCGACACACCTCGGGGACCTCGTCAACTCGGAGGCGCACGAGTTCACCCCTTCCGTTTCGCCGGACGGGAGATACCTTTTCTTCATGAGCAGCCGAAGAACGTCGGAGGACTATTCCTCGACAGCGCTGACCCTCGAAGAGAAGGTGGACATCTTGAACGGACCCGGAAACGGCAGGGGTGATGTCTACTGGGTCGACATCGAGGTGCTCGAGACTTTGCGCCCAGGTGGGCGGGCGGGAGACTACCTCGGACAGAATCCACCGGGAACCGTCCCGCAAGTGTTCGCTCCCGGCCTCATCTCGACCGACCGAGCCGTGGCCAGTCTCGCTTTTACTCCCGACGGTAACGAGCTCTATTTTGCCAAGGATACTCCGGAGCAACAGGACTTCAATGTTATTCAGTTCATGAAGAAAGAGAACAACCGTTGGAATGAACCCCGAGATGCTCCATTTTCGGGAGAGTATCGGGACTGGAATCTCAACCTGTCTCCGGACGGAAAGCGACTCTACTTCACTTCGAGACGTCCGGTGGTGGGAAGTGAACCGAAGAAGGACAACGACATCTGGTTCGTTGAGAAAACGGAAGAAGGGTGGGCTGAACCACAGAATCCGGGTCCACCCGTCAACACCGACTTGAACGACTGCTACGCTTCGGTCTCCTGGAACCAAACGCTCTATTACCACGGTTTCGGGTACGCGGACGGGAGAGGTGGGGCGGACATCTATCGGTCCCAAAGGATCGACGGCCGGTATACCCAACCGGAGAATCTGGGCGAGGGCATCAACTCAGAGCATCACGGTTGGGATGCGTTCGTAGCTCCTGATGAGGACTATTTGATCTTTGCTTCCGTCGGTCGTCCCGACGGACTGGGACGTGGAGATCTCTACATCAGCTTCCGCCAACCGGACGGCTCGTGGTTGCCGGCGAAAAACATGGGAGAGGTCATCAACTCCGAAGCCGACGAGATTTGCCCTAGCGTCTCACCGGATGGGAAATATCTCTTTTTCACCAGCAATCGAAACGGAACCTCGGCGGTTTTCTGGGTCGATGCTTCAATCATCAAGGAGTTGACATAGTTCCATGCAATATGCATAGTCTGTGTATGGCAACTAAGACCATATCCTTGAAGATGGAGGCCTACGAGAGATTGAAAGCAGCTAAACGATATCCAAATGAGTCCTTTAGCGAGGTCGTGATGAGGGCGACCTGGGCCGAGATGACCGTTACCGCTGTGGAGTATGTGACTCTTTGTCGTGAACGGGGACCTACTTTTGGAGAGGTTGAGTTAGACCGGATCGAGCGCGTGAAGCGAGAAGATCAACCCCCGACGGACAAATGGAACGAGCGCTGATTCTCGAGACGACTTTCCTCGTCGATCTGGAGCGCGAGCTGGCGCGCGGTATCGGGGGGCAGGCCCAGCAATTCTTGGAAGCTCATCCGGACCATCGCTTGTACATCACGTATACCGTAGCCGGTGAACTGGCGGCTGGAACTTCACTTGCAGAACGACCTCGCTGGGAGGGATTCTTGGCCCCGTTTCAGATACTGGCACTCACGGTGGATGTGTGCTGGGAATATGGTGAGGCCTATCGTTACCTGCAGCAGAACGGACTTCTCATAGGGAGCAACGACCTCTGGATTGCTTCTACAGCAATTGCCTACGGGATGCCCCTAGTCACGAGAAACCAGAGACATTTCCGGCGCGTTCCAAAGCTGCAGTTGGCCGACTATCCTGGAGATAGTCCTCACTCGTAGCGAAGGGCTCGGACCGGATCCAACCGGGTGGCGCGCCGGGCCGGCAAGTACCCCGCAAAGATAGCAACGAGTACGAGAACGAGCGTGGCTCCCAGTATCGCCATGGGATCCCACGCCGAAAGACCAAAGAGCAAGCTTGATAAAAACTGCGACGCACCCAGAGCGATCGGTATTCCGAGCGCGATGCCAAGCGCCACCAGAATCATGCCTTCCCGAAGTACCAACCAAAGGACCTTCCCTCGATGGGCGCCCAGGGCGACGCGAATGCCGATTTCGTTGGTTCGCTGAACGACTCCGTAGGCCATGATCCCATAGAGTCCAATTGAGGCCAGAAGCAATGCCAATAAACCGAAGAAACCCGTGAGCCGGCTGATCGACTGGTCTTGGCGGAGGGAACGATGGACCTGATCGACTAGAGTCTTGACTTCCAGAATCGGCAAATTCGGTTCGGCCTGCTCGATGGCCCGGCGAACCTGCGGAGCGATCGCAGCCGGATCTCCGGTGGTAAGGATTTCCAGCGAGCTCAGGTAATCCACCGTTTGCAGGACTGGGAAATAGACGTACCGGGGGGTCTCTTCACGAAAATGGTGGTACGTGAGGTCGCCCACCATTCCAATGATTTCGTATTCTTGAGTCGACTCCACTTGTTGACCGAAGCGTTTGCCCACGGGGGATTCGTCACCGAAGAAATGTCGCGCAAAGGTCTCGTTGACAACGGCCACCTTGGGAGCGCCTTCGCGGTCGGTCGGCTGGAATCCTCGCCCTCGAACGAGGGGGACTCCCACGGTTTCGAAGTATCCCGGTGTGACGAGAGTGGCTTCGACTTGCGAGTCCCGGTCGGACTGAGGCACGAATCCGTTGACGTAGGCTCCATCGACCCAACGGCTGCCGGCGAACAAATGAAAGTACGAAAGGCTGGCGGAGCGCGTCTCCGGTATGGCTTCGATACGGCCCATCAAGTCCCGGTAGAGGTTAGGAAGTTGTTCTTCGGTGTACCCGCCCCCCTGCGGATCGAGCGTCACGAGGAGAACGCCTTCGGTCTGGAATCCAGTTTCTTCGCTGAGAAGATTCTGAAAGCTCCGGAGAAAAAGGCCGGCGCCGATCAAGAGTAGTAACGACACGGCCACCTGAGAGACGACGAGGGTTTTTCGCAAGTTCCAGCGGTCCTGGCCGCCGCGAGTTTGAAGGCCTTGCGCTTTCATGGGTGAAGCGAGGTCCACTCTTGTCGCTCTTAGAGCCGGGGCCAAGCCGAACGCCAGTGACGTGAGTACCGATACGAAAAGCGTAAAAAGCAGAACCCGGCTGTCGAGAGCCAATTGGATCGGGACGGGTGTCGGTCGGGTTGAGATGAGCGCCGGAAGAAAATCCATAGTCCAGCGCGCTAGAACCAAGCCCACCACGCCTCCCAGAAGAGCCAGGACCAGGCTTTCGGTCAGCAGTTGACGCAGCAGGCGGCCCCGACCCGATCCGAGAGCGAGACGTAGGGCCACTTCCTTTTGCCTTCCCGAGGCTCTTGCCAGGAGCAGGTTGCCGACATTGGCGCAGGCGATGAGTAGGACGAGCCCGACCACACCCATCAAGATCACGAGCGGTTTCGACAAACGATGTCGCAGGCCCGCAAATCCTTTCGCGAAGGGAGCAACCTCGATGTTCAATTCGTTGATAGCGTTGGCCACTTCCGGTGTGATCTCGGAACCGGCTTCGTCTTGCAAGAGTCGATGGAAAAGCTCATTGGTTCTAGCTTCCGCCTGGACTGCCGTAACGTCCGGCTTCAAGCGGCCGAAAACCCGAAGCCACATGTCGTTTTTCTCGTCGAGTATCGACGGCGCTCGTTCGAGCTCGGCCTGCATCATCATGGGAACCCAGATGTCGGTCGAGGTCCCGACCGACACGCCGAAGAACTCACGAGGCGTGACGCCGAGAATCGTGTACTCGATACCGTTGACATGGATGGACCGGCCAACGGCATTCCGGTCCTGACCGAATCTCCGGGACCAGAATGCGTGGGAGAGGACCGCGACGGGGTGGCCGCCCGGAACCTCGTCGTCTTCCGGAAAAAGTACACGACCCTGAGAGGCACCAATTCCGAGGGTCGAAAAAAAGTTGCCGGTGACGAGCCTCGCTTCGATTTTTTCGACGCGAGAGCCCGATGATGTCCCCTCCGTGCCGACATAGGCGTTGATGGGGTAGCTCGAGATAGCCGCCATATCAGCAAAGACCTCGTCATGGCGACGGAGGTCGTCATATAGGTGAAGTGAGAACAGTCGCGTGTGCCGATCCTGGGGTCGATCGGAGCTAATTTGACCCCTGATGGGAGTGTCGCCGAACTTGAAAAGCCGATCCGGCTCGGAGACGGGTAAATAGCGAAGGAGGATCGAATCCACCAATGTGAACATGGCGGTATTGGCACCGATCCCCAAAGCAAGTGTGAGGACGATGGCGGCCGTAAAGGTCGGATTTCGGAGCAGTGTCCTCAGCCCGTATTTGAGGTCCTGCATCACGGTTTCTATCCAAACGAAACTCCAGGCTCCGCGACTGTCCTCCATGGCGAGAGCGCGGTTGCCGAACGCACGCCGTGCCGCCCAATGGGCGTCGCCTTCGGTCATTCCCGTTTCGACGAGCTCTCGCGCCTTCATCTCTACGTGATGCTGCATCTCTTCTTCGAGCTCGCGGCCGAGCTTACCCCGCCGCCCGAGAGAAGTGAGACGGCGCCAAATCGCAAGCAGTTTGTCCATGAGGTGTGACCTCCCAAGTCGGAACCGGCCCTAAGACCGCTCCCATCGACTATCGATGGAAGCATAGTCCGTGCCTCGTGCTTTGTCAAAAATTGACTCGAGCAAGTGGTACACTCATCGCGTTCCCAAAGGAGACAGGTCCATGACAGCCAAAAAGGCGCCGAAAAAAGCGAAGGAAAAAAACGACAGCGTACGAACCGGCCTCGGCGTGGAATCGCTCAAGCAGGCCTTCGTCAACAACCTCTTCTACCTTCAGGGGCGCTTCCCCGTCGTCGCCACGCCCAACGACAACTACATGGCGCTTGCCTACACGGTGCGCGATCGCCTGCTCGAGCGCTGGATCCAGACGAGCCTCACCTATCTCGTGAAGCGGGCGAGAACCGTTTGCTATCTGTCCGCCGAGTTTCTGCTGGGGCCCCATCTCCGCAACAACCTCATCAACCTCGGCGTTTATGAGCAAGTCAAAGAGGCGATGCACGAGTTGGGACACGATTTGAACGAGCTTCTCGATCAAGAAGAAGAGCCGGGGCTCGGAAACGGAGGACTCGGCCGGCTGGCGGCCTGTTATCTCGATTCGCTGGCCACGCTCCAAATTCCCGCCATCGGATATGGCATCCGGTATGAGTTCGGTATCTTCGATCAAGAGATCACGGATGGTTGGCAAGTCGAGGTTACGGATAAATGGCTACGTCTAGGAAATCCCTGGGAAATCGCCCGCCCCGAAGTCACTTTCAGTGTCAGGCTGGGAGGACACACCGAGAGTTACCATGACGAGAAAGGCCGGCTACCGGGTCCGATGGGTGCCCGATCGGCTCATCAAGGGAATTGCCTACGACACTCCCATCGTCGGGTACCGGGTTTCCACCGCCAATCTCCTCCGGTCTGTGGAAAGCCGAAGCCTGCGAGTCCTTCGACTTCCAGGCCTTCAACGTGGGGGATTACTACGGAGCCGTCGATCAAAAAGTCGCCTCCGAGAACGTCAGCAAAGTTCTTTATCCGAATGACGAGCCGATCCAGGGAAAGCAGTTGCGGCTCGAGCAGCAGTACTTCTTCATCTCCTGCTCCCTTCAGGACATGCTCCGTATCTACTTCCAATCCGAGGACAACCTGGAGCGCTTCCACGAGAAGTACGCCGTGCAGCTCAACGACACCCACCCCGCCATCGCGGTGCCCGAGTTGATGCGGCTCCTGGTCGATGAGTACGGCATGGACTGGGATCCGGCCTGGGAGATCACCCGCGAAGACCTTCGCCTATACCAACCACACGCTGCTTCCCGAAGCCCTGGAGACTTGGTCCGTCGATCTCTTCGCCCGCGTTCTGCCGCGGCATCTGGAGATCATCTACGAAATCAATCGGCGCTTTCTGGAAGACGTGCGACGCCAAGTTCCCGGGAGACGAGGATCGAGCCCGGCGGTTGTCACTCATCGACGAATCGGGCGGCCGATCGGTTCGGATGGCCAACCTTGCCTCCGTCGGCAGCCACGCCATCAACGGAGTGGCCAAGCTTCACACCGAGCTTCTGAAAAAGATCGTGCTCCGCGACTTCTACGAGCTCTGGCCGGAAAAGTTCAGCAACAAGACCAACGGGGTCACGCCGCGCCGCTTCATGGTTTCGACCAATCCCGGCTTGACCCAACTGATTTCCCGCAAGATCGGTGAGGATTGGATCCGCGACCTGAACCAGCTCAAGAAGCTGGAGTCCTTCGTCGAGGACGGCCGGTTTCCGCGAGGAGTGGAGGCAGGTCAAGAAGACGAACAAAGAAGCGCTTGGCCGATGAGATTCGAGAGCGCACCGGAATCGTCGTCGAACCGGACTCGCTTTTCGATATCCAGGTCAAGCGGATTCACGAGTACAAGCGGCAACATTTGAACGTGCTCCACGTGGTCTCGCTCTACCGGCGGATCAAGGACGAGCCGAACCGGGATTGGTGACGCCGCGGACCGTCATTTTCGGTGGCAAAGCGGCACCCGGCTATTTCATGGCCAAGCTCATCATCAAGCTGATCCACTCGGTGGCCGAGGTCGTCAATGCGGACCCCGGTGTCGGCGATCGGTTGAAGGTTGTCTTCATCCCCGACTTCAACGTCAAGAACAGCCAGCGTATCTTCCCCGCGGCGGATCTCTCCGAGCAGATTTCGACGGCCGGCAAGGAAGCCTCCGGGACCGGCAACATGAAGTTCTCGTCTGAACGGAGCACTCACCATCGGCACCTCTGGACGGCGCCAATGTCGAGATACGCGAAGAGGTCGGCGCAGAGAATTTCTTCTTGTTTGGCTTGACGGCGGACGAGGTCACGGACTCGAAATCTCAGGGCTACCGGCCACGCGACTTCTACGAGAGCAATCCCGATTTGAAGGAAGCCATCGATCTCATCGCCTCGGGGTTTTTCTCCGGGGAGACCGGGATTTGTTTCGACCTTTGGTCGACTAACTTGCTCTACGACGATCCGTACTTGCTCCTGGCGGACTACGCCTCCTACGTCGAGTGCCAGGACGAGTGAGAGCGGCCTACCGCGACCAGGAGCAATGGACGCGGATGTCCATCCTGAACGTTGCCCGCGCGGGTAAGTTCTCCTCGGATCGCGCCATCCGGGAGTACTGCGAGGAGATCTGGAAGGTCGATCCGGTTTCTCCGCAAGTGGTCCGTCCCGCACGGACGAAATCAAACCAGGGCTCCCGTAGAGAACGGAATAGTGAGGTTCGATAGGGCGTACGATGAGACGTAGTCCAAAGAGTCCGTCACGTAATGATCGCATTTTGTTATGCGGCAAGGAATCAAATGGAAATTGGCTTCACTATGGGTCATCATAAATGTTGAGCTGTATATGGATTTCGATGGCAAGATCAAAGTAATAGGCCGCCGAAGGCCGTCGCGGGGTGGGCTCGAGGTCGCGGCACCCTTCCTGGAATTGGTTATTCTGCTTCACGCGAACAAACCTTTTATTCCCAAAGGAGTGCACCGGTTCAAAAGCTTCGAGGAGAGTCAAGAATGGTCGATGAAAATGATGGCCAGGTCCCCGAAGCCCGCCCGGCGGGAGTAGAGGGATCTGGTAGCACTCTGCAAGAACCTGAACCGCGAAGGAGCCAAATATGTGTTCATCGGCGGAATGGCAATCATACAAGCCGGCTTCGTTCGTGCCACGGAGGATATCGATCTTCTCGTCGATATATCGCCGGAGAACATCGACCGCCTTCGGCAAGCGCTACTTACTCTTCCAGATCAGGCGATCAGAGAGATGGCGGATGACGATGTCGAAAAATACACTGTTGGTTCGCGTGGCTGATGAGATCGTTGTCAACCTAATGCGGAAGGCCTGTGGTGTCGAGTACGATGAAGCTTCGAGAATGGTCCCACGTCACCATCGAAGGAGTTACGATTCCATTTGCGAACACGGAATTGTTGTCGGCTCACCAAACAGACTCTGCGGGAGAAGGACCGACTGGACCGCGAGTTTCTAGCATCGCGCCGACGCGAAAACGAGTGCTGAGGAAGACTATTCCATAAGGCGACAAAAAGACGGCATTTCAAGTTTTTCACAACCGAGCCCATTTGCTACAATATTAGTAGTTGGAAGCGAAAGCTCCACGAAGAGGCAAACCCGTGGAAGACGCGGGGGCGCAAAGCCAGTGCCCAATCCCGAAATTTCCGGGGGGGTCGAACGGTTGTCGAACGGAGTTACAGTGAATCTAAAAAGTCCTACCTCAGCCAACCCATTTGACAACTTTGTAGATTGTCGTTGTGTGATATATTGCGATCGCGCGGCGGCCTGAATTTTTGAGTATTGGGCGGATAGCCGCTCCACGAAGAGGCAAACCCGCGGAAGACGCGGGGACGCAAAGCCAGTGCCCGAATCCCGGAATTTCCGGGGGGGTCGAACGGTTGGCGAATGGAGTTGCAGTTTGAACCTCGAAAGTCCTACCTCAGTCAACCCTGTTCAGTGTTCTGTGGATCGTCGGTCGTGTGACGCTTTCGTCGCACGACGGATTGAACGCGTGGCAATGGGCGGATAGCCCACTCCACGAAGGGGCAAACCCGTGGAAACACGGGGACGCAAAGCCAGTGCCCTCCCCGGGAAGATTCCCGGAAGGGTCGAACGGTTGGCGAAAGGAGTTGCCGGGCATGTATAGTAGGGTCATCAAGGCATTCCCTGCCGAAAGACACATGCCGGTTCTAGTGTACCCGCCTGGACTTACCGGGGGAGTTGCGGCGATCTTGTCCAGGTTCTCGGCGTTCGTTTGCGTCTTTTTCATGTCCGTGTTTTTAGCGCCCTTCGTGTGCGAAGCCACCGAGCAAAGAAGTTCTTTTCGACGTCAGCAAAACCCGCCAAACCTTCGATGGTTTCGGTGCCCAAATCTGGGCCGTCAACAACTCTCCGGAGGTTGACCTTCCGGATTGCTCCAGCAGCTCAACATCAAGTATGTTCGTCTGACGAGGCAAGGCGCTTCTTGGGAGCAGATGACTTCTCTGCGCGAAGATCACGGACCGCTTCGGGATCAAATGGGTCTACATGATCTGGTCGGCTCCCGATGAGTTGACGGACGGCCGAGGAATGTTCAGGACGTGGCCGGTTTTTCTCAGTGGTGGACCGAAGAAATCGACGCCCTCACCATCAACGACGTGAGGCCGCATTACATCGAGCTCATGAACGAACCGGACAGCGAAGGTCGTTGGAGCACCGGTATCGATCCACAGAGCTACAACGAGCTCGTCAAGTCGGTGCGAAACCGACTGGATGGCCGGGGCTATGGCGATATCGATATCGTCGGACCCGGACTCGCCCATCTCGATTGGCGCGACAACACCGCGAAGTGGATGCGGGCACTCGACCCGAGCGCCGTTTCCGCTCTCGGAGCATGGTCAACCCATAGCTGGGACGACGGTGACCTTTGCCGTGGCGGGTCCACTTGTATCGAAAAGCAGTGGGCTGATTTTGGAACGTCGGCAAGAAACCAAGATGCGGCCAAGCCGGTCTTCATCACCGAGTACGCATCCAAAGAAACGAACTTTCACGGCGTTCAGTATCCCCACCCCGACAAGCGGACCGATTCGATGTGGACGATGGTTACGGGTACTACAGCGCGACCAACACGATGCCCTTCGCGGTTCGTTTGGTCGAGAACACGCTGGCGCTTCTCAACAAAGGGGCCAACGTTTCCTTTGTGTGGCAGCTCGTGGACGAGGAAGTCGAGCTCGTTAGAGATCGTAAGTCCTGGGGCCTCGTGGATCTCAAAGGAAACGCCAAGCCTGCTTTCGGAGCCCTTAAGACCCTTTGCTCCCGGATACCTGTCGGCGCCCAGGTCGTTGCGCCTCCTGATCAAACCGAGCAGGAGATGTACTCGGCGGCGTTCGTTCATCGAGGCAAGGTCGTCGTAGCCGTCGCTAACGACACCGGCGAGGCGCAAACATCGCGGTTCCGCTTGAATCGAGTCGGTGCGGGACTGAGTCTTGTCGAGGCGACGGCGTACCGATTGCACTATCGAGGAAATCCCGATAGCGGAGAGCCCGATCGAGGCCGAGCCATCGCTCAGCAATTGGAGCTGAAAGCGGTCGGCGCCGGCGACTACACCTTCGACGCCACTCTTCCCCGCCGACAGCACCCTGACCGTCGTTCTCCAGAAAACCATGGCGGCTCCGACCCTCACCATCGCCACCACCGACACCAATTTCTAACTGGGGTCAGACATGCAAATCTGAAATTCTCAGCACACCTGAAGTCTGTCTGGTCAAAGGATTGACTTGGGGTAGGCATGAAGTTCTTGAATTCTTCCGCACGAGCTCTACCCAACCGGAGTTTGTAATCTCGGGAACGCTCGTTAGACTTATCCCGGTCTTCAGCCCATTTGCTCGAAGAGATCCGTTGGAGGGATGGAATCATGAGGTACTGGCGAACGTTGGGATTCCTCTTCGCACTCGTAATAGTAGAGGGATTGGCTTGTGCCCCAGACGAGAAACCCTCGGCGCAGCCCACACCTGAAGTGATAGCCGGTAAAACCGTGGGTCCCGGTGAAGGAATGGTGTGGCACTTCGGCTATGGCTCGAATCTATCCACCGAGTTCCTGCGACAGCACTGTCCCAGCGTCAAACCGGTGATGAAGGCCTATCTCCCCAACTTCCGCGTCGAGTTCCGCTTCTACTCGAACAACCGTCAAGGCGGAATCAGCAGCATCATGGAAGCGCCGGGAGAAATGACCTACGGGGTCATCTATGAGATGCCGAAGAAGGAAATGGATGATTTGGATGTGCTCGAAAGCGTACCCGAAGGGCTCTACACGAGGGAGACCTTCCTGGTGCTCGGGGAAGACGGCGAGTGGCACGAAGGCAATCTCTATCGTGTCGCCAACCCGGAGGGCCCCTTCACGCCGGCAAAGAGCTACCTCGATCTCATGATTGAAGGCGCTCGTGAGCATGGTCTCGATGCAGAATTCTTAGAAAAACTCGAATCGATGCGACGGTCTCTCGACCAGAACTGAAAGCTCGAAAAGACAGGAGTTACGACATGAGACGTCCCAGGCACCTTTGGTTCATCCTTTCTTTGTTCCTCATTTCGGCCGCGGCCATCGCTGATGAGGACACCACCCCGCGGAAGCCCGTGCCCGAACAATGGAAAGCGGGCTTCGACAGCATCACTGCAAATGATTCCTATAGCTATCTGGAGTTCCTCGCCGCGGACGAGCTGGAAGGCCGGGACACGGCCACACGTGGCCTTACCATCGCCCGGAAGTACATTCAGAGCCTCTATAAAACCTGGAACGTCGCGCCGGCAGGCGACCCACAGGGAGATTCGCGCAGTTTCGGGCAACGAATCGATATGGTCGAAGTCGGTATCGGTGAGGGGACACGGATAGAGGTTCAGTCTGGAACCAATGTCTACCGGTTCGAATGGCAAGCTGATTTCGGCGGGGGCATGGGTGTCGAAGTTCCGGGTGTGCTCGATGCTCCGGTGGTCTTTGCCGGATACGGGCTGTCCGCACCCGACCTCGACTATGACGACTTTTCGGGCGTCGATGTTCGAAACAAGGTCGTCGTGACCAGCTTCGGCAAGCCCGGAGGGGATCGCGAAGACTCACCGTTCAACTTCCCCGAGAACCGGGCGAGGTTTGCCGGACGGTATACACCGGCCGAAACCTGTGCCCGCCTTCTGGCAAGCAAGGGCGCACTGGCGCTTTTAATTGTCGATGAGTCCGTCGGTCGAGCGGATAATGCCGGAGGCTATATTCGCGGCTCTCGCATTCGGTCCTCGGGCCGGCCTCTCGTTGCGCCCAAGCTGTCCGCCGCCATCCCCCGCGTACCGGTTTTTTGGATATCGCCCGGCGTTGCAGACAGCTTGTTCTCGCAATCGAGCAAGACTTTCGCCAAGGTCAAAAACGAAATCGATGCTCAGTTGAAACCGCAATCTATGGATCTGCCTCAGACGAGCGTTAAGCTCCATCTCGATGTCCGTCGCGCCAATACGGTCTCGGCCAACGTGTTGGGTCTGATCGAGGGAAGCGACCCTCAACTCAAAGATGAAGTGGTAGTCATCGGCGCCCATCTCGATCACGTGGGTATGAACGAGGACGGGTATGTTTTCAACGGAGCGGATGATAACGGCTCGGGCTCGGTGGGAGTTCTCCAAGTCGCGAAGGCCGTTTCCCGAAATCCTATCAAGCCGAAGCGGACGCTTCTCTTCGCCCATTGGACGGGAGAAGAAAAGGGACTCGTCGGGAGCCGCTATTTCGTCAACTACCCCACCCTCGAGCTGTCTAAGGTCGTAGCTTGTATCAACCTGGACATGATTTGCAAAAACACGTCATTGGATACGATACGCGCTGCGAGTGTGGATTTCGAAATCACGGAGGAAGAACTTTCGCAATACCCGGATGAACCCGAAAAACTTCTGTCCGCCTACACCTCCTCCCCGTCACCCGCGATCGCCCGCTATTCCGTGGACATTGCCCGAGACCATCTTGGTCTTATCGTGGTTCCCCTTTCATCATTTCCCATGATAGGAAACAGCGACCACTATCCGTTCGCGGCAAAACACGTACCGTCGGTCTTCTTCAATACAGAAGGGCACCCGGATCTGCATCAACCGGGAGATACGGTAGAGAAAATCAACGCGGAAAAAATGAGCGAGATCGTGAAACTCGCCTATCTCATGGCCTTTGCCATTGCGGATGCGGACCAGAGGCCGAGATGGGAGTCTTCTCAGTAGGTGGTTGTCAGTTGCTATACTTGGCGTGAGAAGCTCATGTTTCGATCCATACACGCCACTCTGATGGTCTTCGGGCTCCTAACGTCCATTGCGGCGGGGCAGGAGCCCGTGCCGCTCGACGGCAATGCCGTACCGGAGTATCCAGAAAAAGCCCGTTTCGGTCTCATCACGGGAGACGTGTGGTTTCGCGCCTGGGTGACCGAGGAGGGAATCGTACAAAGCGTCGAGATCACCCGAGTGCCGGCAAAAGACAAGGGATTCGAGGACGTGGTGGTTTCGACCGTCGGACAGTGGCGCTTCGAACCAGCCAAGAAAGGCTCGGTCCCTACGGCGTCTTGGTTCGAAGGATATGTTCGTTTCAGTCTCAAACCGGAAGACGAAGAAAGCATCTACAAACTAGCGGAACGTTCGTCGCTCGCCTGGAACCGAAACGAACCGCGAGTGCTCGCGAGCCTTTTCACCGACGAAGCTCACATCCACACGGTCACCGAGGATCCGGCACGCGGGCCGTATCAGATCCGTGAGCGGTTCACATCGCTCTTGTCGACCCCATTGAGGGGTGCAGATCTCATTTTAGGTGTAGATATGATCCGGTTCTTCGCGACCGACCGTGCTGAAGTCGAGCATACGTACCAGCTCACCGGTGCCATTGAGAACATCGGACGCATCGCCACGACTCTTACACGAGTCGACGGTGTATGGCTCATCGACCACGCCCGACTCATCGAGCAGGCCAGCATGCTCTGGGACACCGATCCCGTGGTTCAGTTCAATCCCCCGCAACCGGAGACTCCTCCCGAAGCGCGTACGAACCAGATCTCGGGTCGTGTTCTTCTGGACATCCTGGTGCGCCGCGATGGAACGACCGAAGTCGCCAAAGTGGTCGATGGACTCCCGCACGGATGTACCGAGGCCGCCGTCGAGCACGCCCGTCAGTGGCGCTGGAAACCGGCAATGCGAGACGGAAAACCCGTCGAGGCGACGGGAACGATTTGGGTGGATTTCGGTAAGGAAAAGTAGCTAGCGCAGAAGTCTCCGACTGAGTCGTTCCTCGATTCCCCTTCGACTATCAAGTATTGCGTGCACGATGACCTCAGTCGAATCGCAGTGCACGAGCTCGATGAATCCGGCTCGCCCGACGGGCGGGGATGACCGTGGCTAGAAGCGTCACAAGGAGAAGTACATTAAAGACTCGATAGATGGTGTTTCGCTTTCCAAATCAACGAGGTCGGGGTAGGACATGCGAGCCGATTTCAGATCGTTGCGTGCCTTCCCGGTGACGCATACAATCACCGAAATCGGGCTCCCCGTCGGACCTCCACAGGAGACGTGAGCGGATGACCAATCTATCGGGAGGCGTCGCGCCGGAATCGGAAGGCCGTGAACCTCCGAATCGGCAGTCGCTTCAATTCGACGCCTTCACATTGGATTCCGAGACGGGCGAGCTGCGAAAAAGCGGACGTCTCGTGTCCCTCCGCCCCCAGCCGTTCAAGCTTCTTTTACTGCTTGCCAATCGTCCAAACCAAGTGGTGACGCGCGAAGAGATACAAAAAGCAGCTCTGGAGCCAAGACACCTTCGTGGACTTCGAGCATGGTATCAACTCCTGCATCCGCAAAATCCGTCGGGCACTCGACGATGATGCGGAAACACCGCGTTTCATCCAGACGATTCCCAAGATAGGCTATCGGCTGACGGCTCAGGTCTCTCGGACGTCGGTTGCTACGGAGCAATCCTCCGGTAGGAGATGGCCACTCGTCGCCGGCGCAGCCGTGATCGGCTTGTTGGTCCTTGGCTTGCTCATCACGCGGTTCTTGCTACGGCCTGAGAAGATTCCGGCGGACGAAACCAGACCTTCCATTGCGGTGCTCTATTTCGAGAACCGCTCGGGAGAGCCCGACTTGGAAAAGATCTTGGTGGAGATGCTGACCACGAACCTCTCCCGATACGAGACCCTCGAGGTCGTGAGCAGTCAACGGCTGTTCGATATCCTGAACCACATGGGAAAGCTGGACGGCGACGCCATCGATAAACGAGTCGCCACGGAGGTGGCGGAGCAGGCCCAGGTCGAAATGATGTTGGTGGGTAGCATCATAAAAATCGGAGAGCGGATTCGAATCAACGGTGAGCTTGCCGACGTCGAGACGGGGAGCAATATCGGCGCCGCGCACGCCGAAGGCTCGAGGGTCGAGGACATCTTCGACATGACCGACCAACTCACCGAGCAGGTGGTTAAACTCATGGCAGTATCTTCGCATGAGTTCGAATCCAGGGTCCCGAAAACAATCGAGGTCACCACGAGCTCTTACGCCGCCTACCGTTTCTACCAAAAGGGCCTGGAAGAGGCTTACCAATATCATTGGGATCCAGCGGTAGAGAATTTCGAACGGGCCGTCAACATCGATCCGACTTTTACCATGGCTCATCTCCAGCTCGTTTATGCGTCGATCAGGATGGGAGGAGCGGACATTCTCGCGAATCGCTATCCCGCGCGACAATCGCTCGAGCTTGCCCGGGCCCAAGCCGACAAAGCCACGGATTACGAAAGGCGGCTCCTGAAGGTCCTCGGTCCTTATTTGAAGCAGGACTACACAGCGGCGGCAGACGCAGCGGCCGACTTGGCGGCACGATATCCCAAGGACAAGATGGCCGGACTCCATCTAGCCACGAATCTACATTGGTCGGGCAAATTCAGCGAAGCAATCCGAGAAGCAAACCGTACCCTCGAGATCGACCCGACCTTCGGGCTTGCGATTAACTTGCTTGCTTATAGTCATTCTATGAATGGAGATCACGACAAGGCGGTCGCCATGATTCAGCGCTACCTCGAGGTCCAACCGGACGTTCAAAATCCGTATGCCACTGGATGGGAGGTCTATATGAGAGCGGCGCGATTCGACGATGCCCGTGCGATTGTTGACGAGGCGCTGAAGATCAATCCCAACTGGATTGGTTTACGTTTTTATAAAGGTGCTACAGATATTCTGTCAGGGCGCATCGATATAGCATTGCAGGGATTCGAACAACTCAGTTGGGAGTCGAGTGGCCGTGGGCTTGCTCATCTTTATGGGGGGAAATATGAAGAAGCAATGGTGGATTTCCACAAGGCCGTCGAGCAAGTTGGTGATAGTAATTTCCATGAGAAGATACTCGCTCGTTTCGAATTAGGGAAGCTGCTCGCACTACGAGGCGAGGGCGCCGGAGCTCTGGAGGCCTTTTCCGAAGCGAATCGAGTCGCGGCTCAGACGTACCACCCTTCCCACAATCCGGTTGCCGTGCTGTCCGAATACTTGTCCGCCTCCGCTTTGCTACAAAACGGCGGTGGTGCTCGAGCGGAGGCTCACACCGCAAACATCCAGCAAATCGTCGCGAGCGAAGGCTACGAGGAAATTTTCCTGGATTACTTTTACTTGCTAAAGGCTGAGTTACTCCTGAATCGGGGTGATTCCAAGGCGGCGGAGCAGGAGCTCAGGAAAGTCGGAGTCGTGAACCGACAGTTTTCTCCCCATTTCCATCTGCTTATGGGTAAAACCAAGGCGGCGAAAGGCGAAACATCCGTGGCGGCGAGATTCTTCGAGGACCTTTGCCGAAATATCTACATGTTCAATCCGTGGATTGGCGGTGAAAATTTTGACTTTTTACTCGGATGCTCCATGTCGGATTATTACCTTGGCCGACTCTACGAGGATGCCGGAGACCCCTCTCGAGCCATCGAGCATTACGAGAAGGCACTCGATACGTGGAAGGACGCCGACTCCGATATGCCGGCGCTACTCGACACCAAGGCGCACCTGGAGGAGCTGAAAGCCCGCTCAGAGTAAGCTATCTTTGGGCAGTCGCGATGAAGACCGTCGGCTCCACCTCCTCAGACGCGACCTCCAGTCCCGTTAGTAGTGAAGCGAAAGGGGCCTGTCGGTAGGCCCGCGCTGCAAACGAACGCAGTCGCCGCCCCTGATCCGTTGAGAGAAGGAAATCCTTCGAGTCTGGGTTGACCAGAATCTCGACCTCGCAGTACGGGCTTCAGGATTCCTTGTCCTGTGTGTTCACTGGTTCGAAGGAAGCGGTGGGCTAGTTCGTGAACGACGACGCGACTGAGCGACCTCGCCACGAGAAAGACTGGTTCCTGGAGCGACGGAGTATGCGCATCACCCCGGCCTTCCCTGAGTCGCTCCATGATGGAGTGTTTCGAAACGTAAATCAGAGGACCCGGCCCCTCATTAGTTATGCCCAGGACCGTGGCCATGGGTTGCCTTTTATGGCGAGAGAAAAGCTGTTGGAGCCCTTCCGGAAAACTCTCGAGAATGTAAATCCTGGCTAAATAAGAAGGGATTTCGATCGGAGCCTCGTTCACCTCCTCCACCCAGATAATGGAAACACCCGCTCGGGAGAAGACGGAAGACACCTCCTCTTTGATACCGTCACGAACGACCCGACCCATATGAGCGAAGTCGCAGAGCTGAACCCAGAAGAGATATCGTTCCGAGCCTGTTTTAGATTGTCCCACCAAAATACGCACATTTAAAAGCAGGACGACGATGACGAAGATGAGTCGCGGAATTGCGCACCCTCCGCCTTTGGGTTTTCCCTGAATCATCTCTGCGCCTCCTTCCCGATCCGCCGTTTGGCGACGGTCCTAGCGGGAAGGTAGGCACCAAGGGGAAAAACGTGAATGGATGGCGGGTGACTCCGAGGTAACTTGGAGGTGATCGCCCAAACTGTTGAAAAGGGGAGGATTACGCGGCTAGTACGACATCGTCAACAGGACCATGAGAAAGTCGTTTCTGTAGAAGGAGTTCTGGACCTGCCTTCGGGCTACGCGCCGGTTGCATCTGCACGTCATGCTGGTAATCCGCACGTCATGCCTCACAATCCGCAGCTCATGGCTAGAATCCGCATGTCATGGCCGGCGGAGGGCACTGCATCTCCGCCAGGCGCCCCGCCTTCGCCAAGGCTTCGACGGACAGGTGGCGGTGGAGGACAGCCCGGCCTTGGAACACCTTAGAATAAGGCAAAAACAACGTACCCGAGTGGTGACTTGTTTCGTAAACCTGGAGCTCACTCCTCATGAAGCGAAAACGCCGGGTCCACGGCGGCGGCGCGTCTTGCCGGCAGAAATCCGGCCACGAGGCCGACGGCAACCATGGCCACCGAGACGGTGCCGAAGGTCAGCGGATTGAGAGGGCTCACCTCGAAGAGGAAGCTCTGGAGAAACCGGGTCAGTGCTACCGAGCCCAACAAGCCAATGAGAACACCACCGAGCACCACAGCCATCCCTTGCCTCATAACCATCCGGCTCACGTCACGGCGGCTCGCGCCCAGGGCCATGCGGATTCCGATTTCTTGTGTCCGCAGGCTCACCACGTAGGAAATCACGCCGTAGATTCCAATCGAGCCGAGTAGCAGTGCTACACCGGAGGCGATGGCGAGCATGGTCATGGCAAAGCTCGTCCTCGCCGTCGAGCTCGACAAGAGCTCTTCCAGCGTCTGAACGTTCGACACCGGAAGGTTCGGATCGATCGCCCAAATTTCTTTTCGGACGGTGTCCGTCAAATATTCCGGCAAGCCTGTGGTTCGGATGGCGAGGCTGAAGCTTCGACGAACTTCATCATGTCCGGTGAGCGGTACGAAAATGGTCTGTTGTGGCTCTTTGTCGAGTCCGCTCGACCGCACGTCGCCGACCACACCGACGATGGTGTGCCACTCGTCGTTGTCGAAGTCGAAGTTACTGAGGCGCTTACCGAGCGGACTCTCTCCCGGCCAATACTTTTCTGCAAAAGCGCGGCTGACGACGGCAACCCTCCTCGATTGCTCTTGGTCCGCCCACTCGAGAGTCCGCCCGGAGATCAAAGGGATGCCCATCGCGTCGAAGTAGTCTGGATTAATGAATCGCACCGGGTGGATGAGCGGAACACCACCTTCGGGCACGGGGTGTTCTTCAATCCGAGTTCCAAAGTTGTCCCCGCGCAAGAGAGGCAACACAGTGGTCGTTCCGGCGGCGTTGACGCCCGGCAGCGATTCGATGCGCTCACTCAGCTCACGAACGAAGCTCGCCACGTCTCCGATGCCTGGATACTCCATTTCCGGCAAGGAAAGTCGCAGGGTGAGCGTGTTCGACGGGTCGAATCCAGGTTCCACTTCTCGGAGCTGGAAGAAACTTCGTACCATCAAACCGGATCCAACGAGAAGAACGAGCGCCAACGCCACTTGGACAACCACTAATGTTGTTCGCATACGATGCCGCGCGCGACCGCTGGAAGAGCGCCCGCCTTCCTTGAGTGTTTCAACGAGATTCGTCCTTCTATAGCGAAAGATCGGTGTTGCTCCGAAAAAGAGACCGGCCAGGAGCGATACGATTCCGGTGAAGAGAAAAACTTCGACGTTCATCCCGATTTCTTCGAGCCGCGGAAGGTTCGTGGGACCGAAATCTTTCACGAGTCGAAGCGCCGTGTGGGCGACGAACAGTCCCGAAAGGCCTCCAAGCAGGCCGAGTACAACGGCCTCGGTGAGAAAGAAGCGGGTAATGCGCCCACTGCCCGCTCCCAGCGCGGCTCGGACGGCGACTTCCTTTTGTCGGCCTTCGGCGCGGACCAGGAAGAGATTGGCCACGTTGGCACAGGCGATGAGCAAAACGAATCCCACCGTGCCGAGCAGGATCCATAGCGTCTCCCCTAGGTTTCCAACGAGATCGTCTTTCATTGGGCGAAGTTTTATGGTGAATCCCGTTGAACTCCATCATGTCACGTGAGAACTCGGGGAAGCGTTCGGGTAAGCGCTCGAGAACAGCCTTCAGCTCGGACTCGGCCGCCGTCGCAGAAACATTTTGTTTCAGACGTCCAATTCCTCGATAGCTGAAGTTGTCAACGATTGGATGGTCGAAGTCCAGCCCGAAGGGAATCCAGAATCCTAACCTCCCGATTGGGGAATGAGAGCCCGGAGGGAAGGATACCGACAATCTCGCGTGAGACTCCGTCGAGTTGGATGGTTCGGCCGAGGACAGCCCGGTCCGAACCGAAACCCCGACGCCAGAGCTCGTGGCTCAGTACTGCGACCGGCATAGCGCCCGGCTCGTCGTCCTCCGACCTCAATGCTCGACCGAGGATGGGAGACACGCTTAGGACGGGGAAGATCTCCGATGTCACTCGTGCAATGTTGATCCGTTCCGGCTCGGTGCCGCCGGTGAGATTGGCTGCATTGCGGTCGTAGAGAGCCAAGGCCACGAAGGAGTCAGCTCCATCTTGAAAATGAACGAACGTACCCGGCGAGAGCTCGAATTGGTCCGCTCCGAGGCCTGGGGCGGCGTGCCACAAGTTTACGATTCTGTCCGGCTCTGAGTAAGGAAGCGGATTGATGACGATTCCGTAGACCAAGGTGAAAATCGCCGCGTTGGCGCCGATCCCAAGTGCGAGTGTCAGAACGGTTGCGAGGCTGAAACCGGGGCTTTTGCGTAACCTTCGCAATGCGTACCGCACGTCCAGCATGAGATCGGCGACCACGGAGCGCAGCCCGCCGCCTCGGTGGGCTCTATCTGCCGATTGCTCCAGCCAGTTGTCGATCTCGGGACGTTTACCGATGACGTCGGCTCGCTGGACATCGGAAGCGAGACAGTCCCAGTCCCGAATCTGCTCACGAGCGAAGACATCGGCCTCCGTCTCGGTCAGTCCACGAGAAAGACCGTCCCGGTAGAAGTCATCGAGCTGAGCCGCCAGCTCGCAAATGATATGCTGCTCCCGTTCCGGCTGGAGCTTTGGTAGGGAAAGGCGCTCACGAACGAAGGCTTCCCAATCACGCACCGCCCGCCTCCATCACCAATTTTACGGCGGCGACATACTGCTTCCAGTTTTCTCTCTGTTTTCCGAGCTCTCGCCGCCCCTCGGCGGTCAGCCGGTAGAAGCACCGTCTTCGCTCGCCCGCTTTTTCGACCCAGCGACCCTTGAGCCAACCGCGGCCTTCGAGCCGCAGCAACGTGGGGTAAAGCGACGGAAGCGAGAACTTGAGCCTTCCCTTCGAACGGCTCTCGATGAGCTTGCCGATCTCGTAACCGTGCCTTGCCCGTTTCTCCAGCAAGGAGAGAATCAACATCTCCACACTGCCCTTTTTCATCTCGGCGCTGAACACGTCATCCTCCAATAGTTAAGCACACGATATATAAGCACACATAGTATAGACGACTAAAACAGGGCAGAGGTTCCATTCTAGTCTCAGATTCGGTTGTGTTACCCTTTTCCAGAATCTCGGCCGGCAAACGGAGTCGTCATGAACAGGGACAAGTCTTTGAAACGCAGGAGTTTCCTGAAAAAGTCCGCCGTCGGCATCGTCGGTGCCGGTGTTGCATCGAGCGCCGCCTGGTCGTCGCCCAAAGAAGAGAAACCGCCTTTAAAGATCAAAGACTACCGTGTTCTCGGCCGTACCGGATTCGAGGTCTCCGATCTCGGCGGTGGCTACATCCAAGATCCGGGACTCATCAGCGCTTTGCTGGATACCGGCGTGAACTACCTAGACACGGCGGAAAGCTACCCAGGACATCACCGGACACTGAGCGAAGTCATCAAGAAGCGCGACCGGAAGTCGATTTTCATCACCTCGAAGATGGAGATGACGGAGGACATATCCACCGAGGGGCTCGTCAAGCGGGTCCGCAAGTGCCTCGAGGAGCTAGGGACGGAATACGTCGATTGCATGATGATGCATTGCCCCGAGAAAGTGGAGACGCTCGCCACGGTGGGGTTCCACGAGGCGATGAAACAACTCAAGGCGGAAGGCCGGGTGCGTTTCGTGGGCGTTTCTCACCACGGCTCCTTCTGGATGAAAGCGCCGGAAGAAACGATGGAGGCCGTGCTCTTGGCGGCGGCCGAAGACGGGCGTTTCGATGTTATTCTCCTTGCCTATAACTTCCTTCAGATGGACCGGGCGGAGCGAGTTCTCGAGGCCTGTAAGGAAAAGAAAATCGGCACGGCTTTGATGAAGACCACCCCGGTGGCCAAGTACTACACGATAAAGTCACGTGTCGAGCAGCTCGAGCAAGAAGGCAAGGAGGTCAATGAGTTCTTTCGCGAGGGGTTGGAGCGGTACAAAGGGATGGCGGCCCGAGCCGAGCAATTCATCGAGAAACACCACCTGGAGAATCCGGACGAGATCAAGCAAGCGGCCATTCGGTTTGTTCTCGAGAATCCGAACGTCCACACGGTCTGCTGTTCTCTGACAAACTTCGACGAGCTCGACCGGGCCATTCGGTTGTCCGGTACGCGGCTGAGCGATTGGGATAAATCCAAGCTGGCGCGGTACGAAGAGGGTTTCGGTCCGCTTTATTGCCGCCACGGTTGCGGTCTATGCGAGCCCGCGTGTCCACATCATGTTCCGGTGAACACCATCATACGTTTCAACCACTACTTCGAAGCACAGGGGCGAGAAAAGTATGCGATGAATCGATATGCGGCGATCCCGGGAGCCAAGGCCGATAGGTGTCGGGATTGTGCGGGTCCCTGTGAGTCCGTCTGTCCCTACGGAGTTCCAGTTCGGGGCATGATGGCGATGGTCCACCGCCAGCTTTCACTTGGATGATGCGTATCGCGGTCTTGTCCGACGTCCACGGGAATCGATGGGCTCTCGAGGTGGTGTTGTCGGATGCTCAAAAGAGGGGCGCTGACCAAATCATCAATCTGGGAGGCCGCTGCGCAAACGGCCGAGCGTCACGGACGCCCCGATTGGGCCTTTGCTCTCCGAACTGGATTTGCCAGCAAAAAGCAACCGCAGTAATAAACCTCTTCTCGCCAAGCGACCTCCGTTATTCATGAAAATACTCATTTGATATGAGGATTTTCAAGGTATCTTGCACGCACTTCTTCAGATCGGAACGCTGTCGGAGCTTCAGGCGCATCCGAAGCTCGGCGCATCTTGGGAGGGCTTCGCGATTGAGCAGGTCGTTCACCTACTCGAGACTCGGGACGCTTACTTTTGGGCGACCCACGGTGGTGCCGAGCTCGACTTGCTCGTGATGCTTCGTGGCAAACGCTACGGATTCGAGTTCAAGTATCAGGATGCGCCCCGACGAAACCGATCGATGCTGATCGCTCGAGAAGACCTCGGGCTCGAAAGGCTGTGGGTCGTTTACCCGGGCTCGAAGGATTACGCCCTGGATGATTCCATCCACGTCATTCCTCTGACTGCGATTCCTAAGCTGGCCGAAGATCTAAAGACGTCGTAACGATCACCGGTGTGAGAGGGCTCTCTTGCCCCTCGGTCACATAACCACATACAATCCCCAGCGCAGGTCTCCTTTCACGATCGTCCGGAGGGAAAAATGAAAAAACGACTTACCCGCAGAAGTTTTCTCGAGAAATCCTCCAAAATCGCCGTCTTGACGGGCCTCGGTGGATGGGGCCCTCTCCTTCAGGGCTGCTCGACCAAAAAGGATCTCGATCTTGTCATCAAGGGCGGCCGCGTTTTCGACGGCCTGGGAAACGAGCCGGTCGAGACCGATATTGGAATCAAGGATGGCCTCATCAAAGAGATGGGCAACATCCCCGCCGCTAGAAGTATCTCCGTCGTTGAGGCTGATGGTCTAGCCGTTTGCCCCGGATTCGTCGATGCCCACGACCACACGGATGTGCAGCTTCTGGTCAACCCGAAGGCGGAAAGCTCGATCCGACAGGGCATCACGACGCTGGTGAGCGGAAACTGCGGTAGCTCCCCGTTTCCCGTGGCGGACGAGATACTCGAAGAGATCAAAGAAAACTTGAATGATATCTACGGGCTCGAGCTGACGTGGAGAGATATCGACGGGTTCTATTCGAAACTAGAACAGGCCGGGATCGCCCTCAACTACTCCAGCCTGGTGGGTCATGGGACCATCCGGGGTGCGGCCATGGGATTCAACAACCGGCCGCCCACCGGAGAAGAGCTCGAGAAAATGAAGACGATGGTGGCGGACAACATCGACAAAGGCGCAGTGGGGATCTCCACCGGCCTCGTCTATGAGCCCGGAAGCTTTGCCGACCCGGACGAGGTCACGGAGCTTTGTACGGTGGCGGCTCGGCACGGCGGCATCTATGCCACGCATATGCGGAACGAGGGCGATACTCTCATCGAGTCGCTGGACGAAACCATAGAGACCGCCCGCCGTGCGGGAATTCCGCTTCAAATCGCTCATTTCAAGGTCGCCTATCCCAGGAACTGGGACAAGATTGACGCGGCGCTGAAGAAAGTGGAGGAAGCGAAACAGGAGGGTATAGAGATCTTCTGTGATCGTTATCCTTACATCGCCGGTTCCACTGGACTGAGCTACTACTTCCCGCAGTGGGTAAAGGAAGGAACCACGGAGGAGTTCATAGCCCGACTTCAAGATCCCTCGCTCGAAAGCCGAATTCGAGAAGCTGTCGCCGAGGACGAAAAGAAACTCGGCTCTTGGGACAAAGTGCTCATCGCATCGGTGGTCACGGAAAAGAACAAGCCGTGCCAAGGAAAGAGCGTCCTCGAAAACGCCAATGATGCCGGAAAAAAGCCGTACGAGTTCATGCGCGATCTTATCGTTGAGGAAAAAAACCGTGTGGGCATGGTCACGTTCATGATGTCGGAAGAAAACACCAAGCGGATCCTGGCTCATCCTCTCGTCGGAATCGGTACGGACGGAAGCGCCGTCGCACCTTACGGTGTCCTTGGGGAGGATAATCCTCACCCGCGACTTTACGGGACCTTTCCCAGAGTGCTCGGCAAGTACGTTCGAGAAGAGAAAATCGCTCCCATGCAGGAAATGGTGAAGAAGATGACCTCCATTCCTGCTCGAAGATTCGGCTTCGAGAAAAGAGGAGTGCTCGAGCCGGACCACTTCGCCGACATCGTGATCTTCAACGAGAACAACGTCATCGACAAAGCGACCTGGACGGATCCTCATCAGTATTCGGTCGGTATCGAGTACGTCCTCGTCAACGGCCAAGTCGTCATCGAACGAGGTGAGCACACCGGCGCACTGCCGGGGAAGGTTCTTCGTAAGAAGTCAACGGCTTAAATCAGTTAATTTCTTGAAACCGCTCGTGGACCGGAGGAAGAAACATTTGAGCGATGGCGGAGCCGTGCCGCCTCGAGTCGAAAGGCAAAACGTTGGCCTGGAGAGCGAGAACCAGGCCGAGCTCGGGGTAGTTCATAAGGAAAGACCTCGTTCCTTTGACCGTGCCCGTGTGGTTGATGTAAGAACGCCCTTGGGCATCTTTATCGATTCGCCATCCCAAAGCCTGCTGAAAAGAACGTTTTTCCGGCTCTTCATCGGCATGAAACTGCAGAACATCGTCATCCACTTGAACCGTGTACATCGTTTTCACGGTCTCGGGATCGAGTAACGTGCCGTTGTTCAGAGCGATACCGAGCCGGACGAGGTCGTCTACCGTGGTGAGCATGCCGCCCCCGGCGTATTTGTAGCTCACGTCGGCGTAACGGGGATGCTCCAAGAATCCCCTCCTCGTTGCGGACGTAGCCTTGGCCGCGCTTGTGAACGACACGCTCCGGTACATCGAAGGAGCTCGCAAGCATACCGGCCGGCTCCCATACATGGCGTTTCATATATTCCTCGAAGCCCATACCACTCGCTTCTTCGATGACTCCTTGAAGCAAGTTGAACGCGTGGGAGGAGTACATCCAGTAATCGCCGGGGTCAAAGACTAACGGGTCGTCCGAGAAGTGCTGTATGGCTTCTTCGATTTCGGTGAACCGGCGCATCTCCCTCAACCCGTGGGGGCCGAACTCACCGTTTTTGTAGTGGCGTATACCCGAAGTGTGCGTCAGGATGCGTCTCAACGTCACCGGCTTTCGTTTCTCGGGGAAGGTGGGGACGTATTTTTGAATGACATCATCCAGATCGACGAGCCCCTTTTCGACGAGCTGCATGACCGCCACCGTTGCCATCACCTTGGAGACGGAGGCTACGTTGTGGACTGTTTTGCCGTCGGCCGGTGTGAGGTTCTCGAGCTCAGCGTAGCCGACGCCGCCCGAGTAGACGATGTTGCCCCGGATGGCGACTGTGAGAGAGATTCCGGGAGCGCCCGTGGAGAGGCGCAGCTGCTCCAAATGATTCTCGATGGCTTCTGCATCGACTTGGGCCTGAGCGGAAAGACCCGTCCATGCCAAGCTGCAGAAAAACGTGACGATGGCTGTTGCTCGCCATAATGCTCTCGGGTGACTCATCAAAAACCTCCCGCGCTGGTGTTGTTCTACTGTGACAGTTTTGCCTCGATCGAGTCAATCACATGGGAGCTACTCGAAGATCAGGCCCTCGGCTTTGTGGATAGCCGCACGGAGCAGGAGCGCTTCCGGCGCCATGTAATCTTCGACGGACGACTCGCCGTTCGTGCCTTTCTTTTCGTTGAAAATTTTCTCCGCCTGAATCTCGAGATAGGCGAAGGCCCGTTTTGCTGCTTCGAGCAAATCCGGAGTGGCGGAGATCAGGCGCGCGTTGGTGCGGTCCAACACACCGTACTTGAGTCCCTCGTAGCTCCCGCCGGCAACGACGATCTCGTCATCGAGTCCGATAATCCATGCGCCGCCCTTTTTACCCGAACCATCGATGTCTTGGCTTTCTCCGATGTTCCAAGGACCCGGTGTATGGTCTGCCATTTCGACCTCTCTTTATGTGTTGCGTACAGTAGGGAACCTACCGAACGATTCCGCATGTATCGGTGACGTTATTAACTTGCTTTCTAAGCGTCTGAATAGTCGAACGTCCGGCTGCGGTCCGGATCTTGGCTTCCACCTCGTCCAACTTGGACCAAACCTCTTCGATATCGGTTTTGACGGCGTCGCAGTCCGCCATATTTCGGATGATTCGGTTGGCGGCGGATTGAGCCTCTTTCATCATTTGAGTGTCGGCTGCAGTGTCACTGATTTGGTTTCCCAACGTCTCGCTCTCGTTCGAGCCTCCGTCGCAGCCCGCTCCGATAAGCAAAGACAGTATCGCCAATCTCACCCAGAATCTCATGGCGAACTCCTTTCGTCGTGCTTTCGATTGAAACGGATCCCTCCTATTATCCTAAGAAATCGAGAGTTTGTCGCGGGAGAAACTACCGGTAGATCATGGAGCGGTTTAAGCGGCGCTCGGCGTGACCGGAAGTGCTCTGAACTTGGAGGAAACAGACGTTCGTGCCGCACTCGATCCTCGGGGGAACGTTGAAGCTAGAAGTGTTGAAGGCGGTCCGGCTCCTGCACGGGTGCGCGAAGCGATTGAACGGTTGAGTGCTGAATTCGCGGATCGGCAGACCGCTCTCGACGCCTTGTCTCAGCAGCAAGTTGGGTGTCAAAGAAAGTTGGAAGATGCGGGGAACGCGTTGCGTCGATAATTTGAAAGGTTTTAGACGGGGCGGAGCGATCGCTCCACCCCGTCCGTGAGAAATTACTGCAGCAAAGCGTTGAACAACAGCTTGAACGTTCCGTGGGTCTGGGTCCGATTCTGGGTTCGGAACCCGATAAGGATCACGCGGCCTTCGCCGACCTTGGCAGCAACCATCCCCGACTTCTTGGCGATGTGCTCTTCGCCGATGAGCCAACCGCTCTGAAGGAGGTCGCGGTCGGCGTAGCGAACGATGGTCTCGTACCACTCGTTGTTCTGCGACGGTGTTATCGTGAAGGTGGGGCTGGACCAGAACAAGACCAGGCCCTCGGACGGCATTCCATAACCTAGAGGATTCGTGTTGTCGAACTTTGCCTTGAGGGTCGAACCCGGGCAGAAGAACTCTTTGGACGGGATGCCGTCCACGACGTTCTGAACGGGCAGTTCGAACTTCTCGATGGCGAACTTCGTCGCATCGCCGAAGGCCACCAAAGTTCCGCCTTCATCCACGAACTTCTTGAGTGCCTCCAAGCCATCGTCGCCGATACCGCTTCGATACTCGGGGGGATAGTTCGGCGCCGGTCGGCCGGGTCGGGTTTCCGGTTTACCCATGATCGTTCCGGTATCGTCATGGGGCATGATGATGACGTCGTAGTTCGTGCGAAGGCCGCCCTTCTTAATTTCCTCGTCCATCAACGTCTTGTAGGGAAACTCGAACATCTCCAAGGTGAACCGGGTCCAACCTTCGTCCATGTTGCCGCCCCAGTAGCCCTGGTACATGCCGATCCGCATTTGTTTGACCTCGTGGTCCTTGCTCGGCTTGGTCTTCAAAGCGTTGAAGTCCACGCCGGTCGCGCTCGCCACTTCCTTCAGATCGGCGTCTGATCCCGAGGGCACGATGAAGTCACCGGGTCGGAGTCCCGAGGCCGCTTGGTCGACCCGACGAACCTTGATGCCTTTATCAACCAAAAGATTCACGGCTTTGTAACTGGCGTTCATTCTGCCGTCGAGCACGTATCCGGAGCCTCCCGACGCCACTTTACCGGCGAGCGGGATTTCGGCCCCGAGGGTTTCGAAGTCTCCCTTGACAGCCATGTCAATTGGGTTGACTCGAACGCCCATGTACTCGGCCATCGTATGGGTCGCGGAATCATAGGGCCTGAGAGGAGTGTCGTCTCGACTGCGGGTCCACTCGTTATCGGGATAATGTGTTTGGCCGAGCAGGTTGCGGACGAGCCCCATCTTGGGCTGCGCAAGAGGAACAACATAAGAACCGGCTCCGTAAGTCACGTCGCCCACCATGAAGTCTTTTTTAGCCTTCAGGATCTCGAGGTCGGACATCAACAGCGTGTTGATCATCTTCACCGCGGTCAGCGAATCATGTTGATCGCTTGGCACCACGTAAGCTTTGGGCGTGCCCTCGGCACCGCGCTCCCGTTGCCGCTTGCTCTTCACGTACGCGTTGTGGACCACGGTCTCCCGGTGCCTCGCGGCGATATCGAGCAGGGCCCAGGCTGCGATTTTCTTCTGCTCCACGATGTCTCGGAGCCTCCACCAACCTCCCGGCCAAAGGCTCGGTATGGTGGTCTGCACTTCGTACTTGGTAAATTCCCGGGCTCCACCTTGGAGTTGGTCGGGATGAATGTACAAAGGCGTCGCCAGTTTCGCACTGGCGGACTCGGTGAGCATTCCCGCCATATTGTGAAAGGGAGTGATCCAGTGCCACCCGAAATGGCCCCAGCCGGGATATTGAGCTTTGTTGAGGATGCCCGTCTTGCCTGCTTCTTCGAGCTTGTAGGCGATGTGTCCGCCAAAAAGACTCATCTCGCGCCAGACGAGGGGGTCGGCGTAGGGACGGATGGGATCGCTGTAGGGCGGGACGTAGAAACGGGCGCCGTAGCTTCCCATGTGATGGTGGTCGATATAGGCCTGGGGTTTCCAATCGCGATACATGATTTTAGCCGCATACACCGACTCGATCATGTTGAGAAAGTCCCCGTCCCGGTTGTTATCGTGACCGACGTATTTGTGGTAGAGCCAGGGCAAGTTGATTCCTTCGTACTCCGTTCCCAAGGTTTTGTTGTACCAGTCGGTGACCATGATCTGGCCGTCCGGATTGAAGGAGGGGATCATGAGGAAGACGACGTTATCGAGTATGCGCTTCGTTTCTTCGTCCTCCCGAGAAAGAAGGTCGTAGGCCAGCTCTGGACCCATCTGAGTTCCACCGATTTCGGTGGCATGTAGGCTCATGGACTGGCAGACGACGGCCTTACCTTCACCGACGAGGTCTTTGACCTCGGCGTCGGTGAGTCCTCTTGCGTCGAAGAGCTTGTTGTTCACCTCGCGAATCTTCTCGAGATTCCCCATGTTCTTCGCCGAGGAAATCGTGACGAAAAGAAACGGGTGCCCCTCGGTCGAAGGCCCCATGTTCTCGACCGTGATCTTGTCGCTCTCTTTCGCAAGAAGCTCGTAGTACTCGACGATTTTGTCCCAGCGGGCGATCTTTCTGTCCGTGCCCATCTGGAACCCGAAAAAGTCGTCCGGCGAAGTCACCTTTGCGGCTTCCGCCGCCGGCACGGAAAGAAACAATCCTGCAAGTAGGAAGACACATAGACCCATTGATACATGTAAGTTTCGATTCATGAGACCTCACTCATTTTGAAAGGATAGGGAGTTGGACAACTGGATCGCCAACATGTCTTGGCTCCCGGAACCACTGGCGAGGGAGGATATCACATGGTCCGGGACGAGGCTAGCCGATGGACGAGACTACCCGGTGCTGTTAAACGGTCAGTTGCTTTCCGTCTCTCGATCTCAGATTTCGTAGACCTCGATGTCTTCCGATGCGTCATCCCGGCAAAGACTGTTAGCGTAGGTTAGGGCCTCGCTCAAGGACTTGAAAGGCGTCTCGGTCTCGACCTGTTCGCCGTTTTCGTATCGAACCCGTTGTCGCACGAGGACCGAATTTGCGCCCACCGGTTCGACCCAAACCGCTTGTTCCGCCACAGGCATATCAACGTCGCCGAGAAGTGGTTGCTCCGTCATGGCAATCCTCCTAACGACTGCCGTAGGGCGGTGCTGCCCTAGGTCTTACTTCAAAGACTTGCAAGCCGGAGGCCAGGTTGACCTAAAAACCTCGATTTGTCGTAAAGCCAATATAAAGAATAATTTGTAGGACTCGCGCCGATATTTTGCCCTGACGCCCACTCTCATAATGTTACTTTTTGTAACACCTTGAGAAAAGAATAAGCTCCGGTCGGAGCGCGCGGGCGTGATATCTTTAGGCCCCCGAGTCGTGAGGTCAATGCCATGAAGAAAAAGCGATTCCCTCTGGTCCTACCGTCTTTGCTTTGCCTCGTTTCGATGGGTTGTGGTACGAGCGAGCCTAGAGAGAACGAAAGCGAAGAACCGGCCTCTTCTGAGGCTGTCGATGCTTCAACCTCGGCCCCATCGGAAGTCCCCCAAGACGAAGACCAGCTCATTCGATCCGGTAGCCAGGCCGCGAAGGAGCTCGGCTTCGCCCAGGTGTGGAAGGGTGATTTCGACGGGATGGTCGAGCGGCGCTACATCCGGGCTCTCGTGAGCTACAGCAAGACCTATTATTTCCTCGACGGCCCCAGACAACGTGGAACTGCCTACGAGGCCTTCAGTCTTTTCGAAGACTGGCTGAACCAGGAGCTGGGAACGGGCGCGTTGAAAATGCACGTGTTGATCATTCCCGTGCGGCGCGATCAACTCTTGCCGGCTCTGGCGGAGGGCCGAGGAGACATTGCGGCAGCCGGCTTGACCATTACTCCTGAACGACGGAAACTCGTAGACTTTTCGATGCCTCTGTACAGCGGAATCGACGAGATCGTCATTACCAGCAAAAATGGCCCCGAGCTGGGTAGTCTCGACGATTTATCGGGCAAAGAGATTTATGTTCGCGCGTCGAGCAGCTACTACGAGAGTTTGAGCGACCTCAACGAGTCCTTCGAGAAAGCGGGCCGGCCGCCCATGACTTTGACTCCGGCCAAAGAGTATCTCGAGGATGAGGACTTGTTGGAAATGGTAAACGCCGGTCTGATCGACACCGTGGTGGTGGACAAGCACAAGGCCGATCTCTGGTCGGAGGTATTTGCCAATCTGAAGCTCCACCCCGAACTGGCGGTGCGGACCGGAGGGCAGATCGCTTGGGCGATCCGAAAGAACACCCCGAAGCTCGCGGAAGTGGTAAATCGTTTCGGTGCCGGCCATAGGCAGGGCACTTTACATGGCAACATGATCGTCAAGCGCTATTTTGGAACCACCAAGTGGATCGAGAATTCTTTAGCTGATGAAGGCCTGGAGCGCTATCGCGATACCATCGATTTTTTCAAACAATACTCGGATCAATACGGTTTCGATTTTCTGATGATGGTGGCACAGGGCTACCAGGAGTCCCGCCTCGACCAGAGCCTGGTGAGTCACCGAGGCGCTGTTGGGATCATGCAGCTTCTTCCCAGTACGGCCGCGGACAAATCGGTCGGTATTCCCGATATTCACATCGCCGAGCGCAACGTCCACGCCGGCATCAAGTACATGCGCTGGATACGGGAAACCTACTTCAATGATGACAACGTGGATGATGTCAATAAGACTCTCTTCTCGTTCGCCTCGTACAACGCCGGACCCAACCGTATCAGGCGGCTGAGAAACAAGGCGACGGAGCGCGGGCTCAACCCGAATGAGTGGTTCAACAATGTGGAGATCATCGCCTCCGAAGAGATCGGCCGCGAGACCGTTCAGTACGTGAGCAACATCTACAAATACTACGCGGTCTACTATCTACTCACGGAGCAGGACAAGCTCAGACGGTCGGGGGATGGAGAGTAGCGGATCAAAGAATCCTCACGCGATGACATTTCAAGAACGCTTCTTGCGGCTCTTCCTACGGGTCATTGGCGCGGCAGCCTTATTGGCCCTCCCCTGCGCCTTGATGCCCTTCACGTGGATGGACCAGATCCATCGAGGGCTGGGTATGGGTCAACTACCGGCCGGGCCCATTGTCGGCTATCTGGCGAGATCGACGTCGTTGTTCTACGCTCTAATCGGCGGACTGTTTTGGGTTCTGTCCTTTGACCTCTATCGACACCGGACGGTCCTCTGTTACCTTGGGACTGCGCTCATACTGTTTGGACTACTCCTAAGCGGTGTCGACTTCCTAGAGGGGATGCCACTGTGGTGGAGTCTTGCGGAAGGTCCGTTCAACATTGTCTTTGGAGGGATCATTCTGAGCCTTAGCTTCCACTTGGCAAGACCGGAAAGCGGTTGAGTGTCGATATCTGAAATTGACCACCGATCACATATCATTCGTCCCGTGCCGGCACCGATCTCTCCGATCACCTTTCCCAGGGCCGCTCCGATGGCATCCAAGGTTCTTGCCGGCGGTTGGCGCTTGTTGATACGTTTCTCCCAACCCTCGATCTCGAAAGACGGTTCTTGCGAAGGCCCGCCGTTCCATCCCCCCTGGCTGCGTTGCTCGAAGCTCAAATATCTGGATATTCTTCACTCCTCGCGCCTTGCCAGCCGGGCGCCCCTCCTCGAAGACTCGTTCGGGACTACCGGAACGCGAATTGAGGGGGCGCCTCTTCGACCGAAAAAGGGAACTTATTTTTGGCTGGACCCTTAGATGCAGGTTGCACGAAACCGACGTGGAGCTTTAGAGTCTCATTCTATGACTAAACTCGTTCCACGGAGTTGATTCGATGCTCGAAAAAAACAAGGCTGTTCTCAGGCGTTTCATCGAAGAGATGGACAGGGGCAACTTGGACATCGTGGATGAAATCCTCACGTCAGATTATGTCTGCCACCTTCAGGGAGGCGCCGTGACTCTCGACCGTGCGACGCACAAGACCACTCTCGAGGCGTTCTACACGGCATTTCCTGACTATCATCATCGCATCGAGGACATGATTGCCGAAGGCGACAAAGTGGTGCTGCGTGTTACGGACCTAGCCACACACGATCGTGACTATCAAGGATTGCCTGCGACCGGAGGAGAAATCTCCATTTCGGCCATGTACATCTGCCGGTTCGCGGAAGGGAAGATTGCTGAAGCATGGATGGAAGCGGACCTTCTAGGCTTCTACCAACAGATCGGCTTGATTGACGCGCAAGACCTCGAAGGGACGAGCTCCTTTATTCCTCAAACCTGAACGCCATTTGGTATCGCTCGGCCACGGCTCGAATTTCGCTGTTTTCCAAGGTGCCCTTGCGCCGGCCCTCCGGGTGCTCAGGGTGGCTCCCCGAATATGAAATCCTGGACGGCGACTCGTTGCCGACGATTCGGTGACCACTACACCCGCGAGTGGTACAACGATATGATACGCGTCAGAGGACTCATTTTTGAGGGAGGACATTAATAAATGAGCACAGAAATCAAAGAGTTAGAGCCCAATGCAATTTGGGAATATTTTTATCAGTTGACCCAAATACCCCGCCCGTCGAAGCACGAAGAGGCCATACAGGATTTTATGGTGAGGTTTGGCGAGGGGTTGGGCCTTGAAACGATTAAGGACGAATCGGGTAACGTAATCATACGCAAACCGGCCACCTCTGGAATGGAAGACCTCAAAGGCGTGATTCTTCAAGGACACCTCGACATGGTTCCGCAAGCCAACAGCGACAAGAGCCACGATTTCACAAAAGATCCAATCAGTCCCCACATCGATGGCGACTGGGTGACTGCGGAGGGCACGACTTTAGGCGCCGACAACGGAATTGGTGTCGCCGCAGCTATGGCAGTGCTCGCGTCAAAAGATATTGAACATGGACCGGTGGAAGCGCTGTTCACGTCGGATGAGGAATCTGGAATGTCCGGTGCTTTTGGATTGAAGTCGGATGTCCTGCAAGGCGACGTTCTACTCAACTTGGATTCTGAAGATGAAGGCTTCCTGTATGTGGGTTGCGCAGGGGGTATAGACGGAAACATTAGCTTTAATGCCGAACTCAACGATGTTCCAGACGGTTGTGAAGCCTACAAATTAAGCGTGACCGGCTTAAAAGGTGGCCATTCGGGCATTGATATCGATCTGGGACGAGGAAACGCCATCAAGATACTCTTCCGTTACGTCTTTGAGCACGACCAGAAGTTGGGGATTCGCCTGGGGGCGATTCATGGTGGCAGCTTGCGGAATGCCATTCCTCGTGAGGCTTTCGCCACTCTTGTCGTTCCCTCGGACCAGTCGGCCGGGACTTGCCGAGAGTGTGGCCGAGTTCAAAAAAGTCATTCAAAGTGAGTTGGCTTCCGTCGATCCTGGATTGAAAATCACCCTTGAGAAAACCGATATGCCGGAAAAAGTCGTCAGCGACGATACGCAAGACCGTCTAGTCATGGCCATTTATGGTTGCCCCAATGGAGTATTTCGTATGAGCCAGGAAATGCCCGGAATGGTGGAAACATCAACAAACCTGGCCGTAGTCGAATTAGAGGGCGAGACCATTACCGTTCAATGCTTGCTTCGTTCCTCCGTCGATAGTGCAAAACAAGACTTGGTCAATTCCATAAGTAGTGTGTTTCAGCTAGCCGATGCCAAGGTTGAATTTTCCGGTGGGTATCCCGGGTGGAAACCCAACATGGAAAGCGAGATCTTGAAAGTGATGCAGGATACCTATCAACGGCTTTATGGCAAAGTGCCTGAAATCAAAGCTATCCATGCAGGATTGGAATGCGGACTCTTGGGCGGGACCTATCCGCATTTGGACATGATTTCCTTTGGGCCGACCATTCGCTCCCCGCACTCGCCCGACGAGAAAGTCAACGTTGAATCCGTCGGGAAATTCTACACATGGATGTTAGAAGCCTTGAAGAATGTGCCGAAAAAGTAATCCGTGTAGTGAGGACCAGTTGGAAATTCGAGGTGTGCCTTTGTTCACAGCCCCGATTTGGACAAACCGATGATGCATTCCTTGGGAGGGGGGTGTCTCCTCCTGGGTGCGATCGCCTCCGACGGAGTAAACCGGTTGGTCTTCGAAGAGAGGTTCGAAGGTTGTTCCGGTGTTGGTGGTCTTCCAGAGACCACCGTCGGCGCCGGCGACAAAAAAAGTCATGGGATCGCCGGGAACACCGTCGATGTCAGTAATCCGCCCGCTCATGTTGGCGGGACCGATAGAGCGCCACTCGAGCGACTTCAGGGCGGCCGCTTCGGGCGCTTCTTCAGCGATGGCCAGTGACGAGACGAGGCCCGTCACAAGAATCAAACCAAGGGTTATCAAGAAGATGCGATGTATTGTCATTATTCCTCCTAGGTATGGTCCCGAGATCGTATTCCGAGCGCAACCGCATGGGACGTTCAAGTTCCTGTTCAATGGTTTGGCTCTGTCGAGCGTTGAGGAGGTTGAGTAGCGATAGCAACCTCATACAACGACGAACACGCCGTTTTTTGAACATGACGGAGCTACGTTGCTTCGGGCCACGCGTCCCCCGGTTCCAAGGGCTCTATCAGCAAACGAAAACCCGCGAGTATCTCCATCGTCCGTTTTGGAGATAGTGCGCCGATCCGCTTCACTAGGTCGGTCTTGTCTACCGTGAAAACTTGACTGATGTTGACGACGCTTCGCTTTGGCAATCCTGCTTCGCCCTTCCGCAATGTCACGTTGCCGGGGGCGCCACCCAATGTGAGATTGGAAGTAATTGAGCAAACGACGACCGTGCCAATACGGCTCTTATTGAACACATTGTTTTGAATCACGACGTGCGGGTGGCGGTAACCCGCCGCGGAACCTGACGGGCGTCCCAACTCTACCCAGTATACGTCTCCCTGAGAGATCACCATGTACCCTCGATAATCTCACGGTGCTTCGTGCGTCGCGCGGCCGCTTCCTTCTCATCAGGCGGGCCTGCCTCAGCATACACATTGTTGAGTTTCTCCAAGAGCCTCTTCCCTTCGTACCTCTGGAGAAATTGTTCGAGCGCGATCGCAAAGACTCTACTCCGCGATACCTGGAGCTCCTCGGCGAGAACTTCGGCTCGCTCGAACAACGACTCCTCGATAGACACAGCGGTCTTCACGGTTGCCATGGTTTATACTTTTCCTCCTAACTAAAAGTTATATCAATAAGCATACTTATAGTCAAACCTGAAGGGCGAGCCTGTGCCTTCCGCCGGAGCACGAGTAGAAATGTTGGAATCGCTTTCATTTTCTTCCCTTAACACAATGACCAGTCCCACAGTTGCTTGTAGTATCCGCCGGGAATCAGGTAATCGTCCTCGAGATAGCCTTCGGCGGGCATGATGACTTGGGGGCGCAGCTTGTCGAGCTCGCGATACTTTTTTCAATAGGTCTTCTATCCTTGGCATTCTCGGCGTGCTCGGAGTAAAGAGACCCATTGTTGTTGGGGGGAGCTTTGACGGAATCCCTGATTTGTTGTTGAATGCAGTAGCCAGCCTATCTCACATGGGAGATGCACTCATGAAACTATCCAAACATTATTTGGGAATTCTCTGTGTTTTGCTGGGGCTCGTCCTCGTTTCCGCTTGTGCTCCCGCACCAAAAGAGTCGCTTCGGTTCGAAATCTCCTTCCCCGAGTCCATGCAGTCGGAGCCGATTACGGGGAGGGTTTTCATCATGATCAGTCGCACCGACGAGCCGGAGCCTCGTCTGCAGGTCGGCTCCTGGTCCAGAGAAACTCCTTTCTTCGGCGCCGATATAGAGCAACTTCAGCCCGATGAGGTCGCGGTTATCGACGACACGACGCTCGGCTTTCCTCTGACCCGCCTCAATGAGATACCGGCCGGCGATTACTACGTACAGGCCTTGGTCAACATCTACACTCAGTTTGAGCGTGCCGACGGTCACGTCATCTGGGCACATATGGATCAGTGGGAAGGACAGCACTTCGAGCGCTCACCGGGAAACTTCTACAGTGAGATCCAAAAAGTAAGGCTCGACCCGAAAGCCGGATACACCGTCGAGCTCAGCTTGGACAAGAAGATCCCACCGGTCGAGGTCCCGCCCGATACCGAGTGGGTCAAGCGTGTGAAGATTCAAAGCGATCTTCTCTCGGATTTTTGGGGACATCCAATTTATTTTGGCGCTACGGTTCTTTTGCCCAAGGGGTATGACGAACATCCCGAAGTACATTATCCGGTGGTTTACCTCCAAGGGCACTTCAACCTCGACAACCCCTTCGGTTTTTCCACCGAGGAAACGGAGGATGCGGATGAAGCACGCCGGCGACGCCTGCTGAGGGGACAGGAGACCGGATACGAGCTCTATCAATCCTGGATCTCGGATGACTTTCCGCGCATGATTGCTGTGACCTTCCAGCATCCAACACCGTATTTCGATGACTCCTACGCTGTGAACTCGGTCAACAACGGACCCTATGGTGATGCGCTCCTGGCAGAGCTCATCCCCCACCTGGAGAAAAACTTCCGGATCATCCCAAAGGGATATGCGCGCGTTCTCACCGGCGGTTCGACGGGCGGATGGGAATCCTTGGCGCTTCAGGTCTACCATCCCGACTTCTTTGGAGGCTGCCTGGCCCTTCTACCCCGATCCGATCGATTTTCGTCGCTACATACTCAGTGACATCTATGAAGATGACAACGCCTTCTTGGCGCCCGGTTATGAATGGTTCCAAGTGGAGCGATATTTTCGCCGGGACCCGAGCGGCCAGCCATTGACTTCGATGCGGCAGCTCAGCCAGCTCGAAGCCGTTCTGGGAAGTAAGGGGCGTTCCGGTCAGCAGCTCGATATCTGGGTAGCTACCTACGGTCCGGTGGGAGAGGATGGATATCCCAAGCCTCTTTGGGATCATCGGACGGGTGAGATCGATCACGAGGTGGCCGACTACATGAGGGAGCATGGCTATGACCTGAGTCACTACATCGAGACGAACTGGCCGGAGATCGGACCGAAGCTGGTCGGCAAGTTGAGAATCTATTGCGGCGACATGGATCATTATTATCTAAACGAAGCGGTTTATCTGCTGGAGGAGTTTCTGGAAAGCACGAAGGACCCGTACTACGACGGAGCATTCATATACGGACGACCGCAAAAAGGCCACGGTTGGCACCCCATGACCAATGCCGAGCTCATCAGGGAGATGGCCGAGCACATCACCGCCAGAGCGCCGCGGGGCGAAAACACATCGGCGTGGAAATACAGGTAAGTTCGCAAATATAAGGAGGGAGAAATGAATGTTCCGGCGATATTACTGAGCTTGATACTAGCCACCTCTGCAGGTCTTCTTGCGGCCGAGCCTCTCGCCAACGAAACATCGAAGCTCGAGTTCGAGATATCCTACCCGGCTTCCACCCACGAGGGGCCGATCACAGGCCGCGTCTTCATCATGATCTCGAGGACCGACAATCGGGAGGTGAGGTTTCAAGTAGCGAGAACCGGGATTCCTTTGTTCGGCGTCAACGTCGAAGCGCTCATGCCGGGTGAGGTTGCGGTCATCGATGAATCAACTCTAGGGGCACCGGTAGACAGCTTGAAACACATTCCTCCGGGTGAGTATTTCGTTCAAGGTCTCATTTCTATCTACACGCAGTTTCATCGCGCCGACGGGCACGTCGTGTGGATTCATAACGACCATTGGGAAGGCCAAGACTTTCGCGAATCCCCCGGGAACCTGGTGAGTGAGGTAATGAAGGTCCGCCTCGACGGCGAGGAGGGGTACACCATCAAGGTCGATGTTAAAAACGTCATCCCACCGATTGAAGTCCCGCCCGATACGAAGTGGGTCAAGAGAATCAAGTTCGAGAGCAAGTTGTTGAGTCAGTTTTGGGGGCAGCCCATCTACCTTGGGGCAACCGTCCTCCTGCCGAAAGGATATGACGACAGTCCCGGCCTCTACTATCCGGTGGACTACACGCAGGGCCACTTCTCCCTCAATGCTCCTTATCGTTTTCGCACCGATGATCCGGGAGAAGACGATCCCAGAGGCAGACAGGGATACGAGTTTTATAAGGCATGGACATCCGACGATTTCCCGAGGATGATCTTGGTCAGCTTCCAACACCCCTGTCCTTATTTCGATGATTCTTACGCCGTGAACTCCGCCAATTGCGGCCCCTACGGGGATGCCATCATGACCGAGCTCATTCCCAGAGTCGAAGAGGAGTTCAGAATCATCCGTGAGCCTTATGCGCGGGTGGTTGAAGGAGGATCGACGGGCGGTTGGGAGGCGGCGGCTCTCCAGATCTTTCATCCTGATTTTTTCGGCGGCTGCTTTTCCTACTGTCCCGATCCGATCGATTTCCGTGACGTCGAGGCTGTCAACATCTATGAGGATAAGAACGCTTTCTATCGAGAGTACGAGTGGAGGAAAGTCGTAACGCCCAATCGCCGCAATCCCGACGGTTCACTCGTCTACACGTCCAAGCAGAAAAACACTTGGGAGTTGGTACGAGGCACCCATGGCCGAGGTGGAGAGCAGTCGGATGCCTGGGGGGCGGTTTACGGACCGGTAGGTGAGGACGGTTATACGAAGCCACTGTTTGACAAGGTCACGGGAAAAATCGATCCTACGGTGGCTCAACACTGGAAAGAGCACTATGACCTTCGATACTACCTCGAGAAAAACTGGCACACAGTGGGTCCAAAACTGGTCGGAAAGCTCTACTTTTTTACCGGCGACATGGATTCGTACTACCAGAACAATGCCGTTCATCTGATGGAAGAGTTTCTGGCGCAAACCGAGAATCCGCACTACAAAGGCTTTTTCTGGTACGCACCAAGGAAACCCCACTGCTGGTCCGGACCCTGGGACCTGGCGGGGCGATTGAAGTTCATAGCAACTCACATTGCCACCCATACTCCGAGTGAGGTTGAGGCATCCTGGTGGAGATATTGAAGGGCAAGAAAAGGAGTTTAGACTACGCTAAGGACGGCACCTACTGGATGCCGGTCAATGCCGGTGAACCTTGTTACTTTGTGGTTCGGTCTTACGAACATAACGCGAGCAGGCTTCCGCCGAAACCCTGTAGCTGAACTAGGAAATCCATATTTGTCCGGAGCATCTCGCCCTTCTGAGTCGACTTCCATGTGCTCCGCGTACATCGAGGAGTCAGAAGACGAACCTGGGTACTGGGCTCGTTACGCAGATCCAATGGACGCGATTCAGCCCAGCGGGGTAGCAAATAGGCAACTCCAGTCACGGCTCCTTGGTGGCGAATTCTGCAGCTTGTTCCCTCAACCGACACCTCATGGTCCGAAAACAGCACGTTGTTCCTTGGATCGACACCTCATGCCGGTACTCCCTGGGGAATCAAATCCTGACGTACTATGGGTTCAGACCTTTGGCATAACGCGGAGGATCGCCGGCCTCGTGGACGAGAGCATCCGATACGACGTCCTAATTCAAGTGATCTCGTATACGTGCCACCGCGTTCAGCACATTGGAAGCTTGGATAGGCAGATCTATTAGGCTATAATAGCCATATGGAGAAGGTCACTATATCCAGAATAAAAAATCAACTAAGCGCATATATTAAGAAAGTCAAGGCTGGCGAGACGATCCTCATTTGCGAACGAGATCAACCTGTGGCTCGGTTGGAGAGAATCAATAACGAAGAACGTCCCGATGACAGGATCTCCCGACTCGAGCGCAATGGCCTGTTGCGGCGTGCGAAGCACCCGACGCCCATCGAAGTCCTGCGAAAGGAAGTGCCCAAGCCGAAACGAAGCGTTGTGGAGGCGCTCATAGCGGAACGAACGGAAGGGAGATGAGGTTTTGGGATGCCTCAGCCATCGTTCCTCTACTCGTCGAAGAACCGACGCGAGAGACCCTTCTAGGCCTGCTTGATGAAGACTCCGGCATACTCATTTGGTGGGGAACACCTGTCGAGTGCACTTCGGCTATCGCCCGCCGAGAAAGAGAAGGGGCGCTGAGCGTGACCGAGGCCACGGGCGCCGTGCAGCGGCTAAGGGATATAACTTCCAGTTGGCATGAAATTCTTCCCTCTGAGGTCGTCCGGGGCGTGGCCCAGCGACTTATTAGAGTGCATCCACTTCGCGCCGCAGACGGCCTTCAACTTGCAGCAGCAGTCGTTGCATCTGAGCGCGAGCCGGCAACGCTCGAGTTTGTGAGCCTTGACGAGCGGTTGAGCGAGGCGGCGAGCCGTGAAGGATTTCCGGTTATCGGTGCCTGAGCATTAGCCTGGTCTGTTCTTGGGTTCAACCGAAGTTTCCGCCGCCACTGAAACATTATCGGGCGCTTCGATAATTGCGTAGACCGCGTCGTCACCGAACGTTGTATCGCACAACACGGACTGTCGCATGGGCAAATGCACTTTGCATTGGATGGCGCACACTTGCCAATCGGAAACGATAATCTCACGATATAGACAGAGGTGAGCTTTGGCACTGCAGAAACGCTTCGTGAGTCGCCAAGACATAGGCAAAGCCAAGGTCGGTTCGGGTTGTGACGAATCCTAGCCTTGGCGGCGGTGGCAACCTACGAACCGTAGTGTTTTTCCCCGCCTTTGTCTCTTACCGTCTCCCGATGACGGCTACACCCTTTCCTTGCAGGAACTCATTGAGCTCGGCCACGTCACCGGCCATGAGACCGTCTAAAGCTTTCTTTTGTTCCATCACCTGATCGTGCAGGATCTTCTGAACTTCGATTTCCTGATCCGTTGGCCGGAAGTCGGTGCCGGCGAGACCGCCAGGGAGGTAGCTCAGCTTTGACAGAAGCTTGGCCTCGAAGCGGACCGCGTCCTGCCCCTGCCCCGTCTGGCGAAGGTCCACGAGGTTCATTTCGAGCTCCACCAACTTCTCTTCGAGCACCTTAGCGGCCTCTTTGATCTCTTCGTCCTCGGAGAACCTCATCAAGTTGCGTAGTTGGATCCTCAACGCTTCGATCTCGTGTACGACCTCGGCGCCAACTTCGAGGTCCTTTTTCACCGCGTAGAGCAACTCGAGTTGCTCCGCGATTTCAGCCTCGCTTCCCGCGGTGTGGGGGTCCTTCCGGACCTCGAGCGATTGTTTGTGCTCCGTCCCGTTCACGGCAAGTGTTACGTTGTAGATGCCGGGGGCTTGCAGCACCGTCATCTGGCCGGTGCCCGGAGCGTCTCGTCCTTCGGAGTCGACTTCCATATGCTCCGCGTACATCGGCGGAGTCAGAAGACGTACCTGGGTGCTGGGCTCGTCCCGCAAATCCCAATGGACGCGATTCAGCCCGGCGTGATTGGTGCCTTCGAGGGTGCGGACCAGTTCCCCTGCTCCATTGTGGATTGTAATGGTGGGGGCCGACTCCGCTGGGCTTTCGAGCCAGTAGTTGATTGACGCACCGTACTCCGGGTCTTCTCCCACCGTTGGATCGTCGTACGGCACCGAGGGCCGTGTGATGGGGCGAAAGCGGTACGCAGCCCGCGGCTCGAATAGGTGAGCTTCCGAAGCCATCACATCCGACGTGAGTTTCTGAAGCGGTGTCAGATCGTCCAGGATCCAGAAGCCTCGCCCGTAAGTGGAGATCACGAGATCGTTGAAATGCTCCTGGATGACGATCCCCGATACCGGAGCATGGGGCAGGTTCATCTGGAGAGGCTGCCAACTATCTCCGTCGTTGAAAGAGACGTAGATGGCGTTCTCCGTACCCAAATAGAGAAGTCCCTGACGAACGGGGTCCTCGGCGATGACCTTCGTGTAGCTGAGCGCACTGATCGGGATCCCGTCGGTGATCTTGTCCCAACTCGCGCCGTAGTCCCGGGTCCGGTAGACGTACGGATCCCTTCCATTGACCTGGTGGAAATCGATGGCCACATACGCCGTTCCCGCCGCGTAGCGCGATGGGGCAATGCTTCGAACCGATCCCCACTCGGGGAGACCGGGAAGGTTGTCGGTCACGTTGGTCCAAGTGGCACCGCCATCGCGCGTGAGCTGGAGAAGGCCGTCGTTCGTTCCCGCCCAGATGAGCCCACGCTCGATGCGGGACTCGGCGATCCCGAAGACGACCCCGGCGTACTCCACCCCGATGTTGTCACCGGTGAGCCCGCCGGAGGGTCCCATTCGTTCCTGATCGTTCAAGGTCAGGTCCGGGCTGATGACGTCCCAACTCTGACCACCGTTCGTGGTCCTGTGCACGTGCTGGCTTCCTACGTAAACCGTGTTGTGGTCATGCGGCGAGATGTGAATCGGTGAATCCCAGACGAACCGATAACGAACACCCAAAGCGGGCCCGCGGCTCTGCTCCGGCCAAACCTCCACCACCCTGTACTGACGCCGGTCCTCTTCGTAACGGACGACGATGCCGCCGACCATCCCCGATCCGGACGCGGAGGACCAGACGATGTTGGGATCCTCAGGATCGGGCGTTGCCCAACCGCTTTCACCGCCACCCACGTGATGCCACATGCCCCGAGGAATAGTGTTGACCCCGCGCCCTCTCAGGATCCGGCTGTTGCTGGGACCCCGGTAGGTCGGTTCGTCCTGCTTGTTCCCCAGGACGTTGTAGGGAATCATGGTGTCCGCCGTGACGTGATACATCTGGGCATTGGTGAGACGCTGGCGAAACCATGTCTTACCTCGATTGATGGAGATGGAGAGCCCCTGGTCGTGTGCGACGATCATGCGGTTGGCATTGGTGGGATCGATCCACATGTCGTGGTGATCCCCTCCGGGCGCGTTCCCCCGAGGCACGGTCTCGAGCGTACGCCCACCGTCGGTGGACCGCGCGAAGGACGCCGTGAGGAAGTAGGCCTCGTCTTCATCGTCGGGAGACACAGCTACGCGGGAGTAGTAGTGGGGTCTGCCCATGGCGTTTCGGTTTCGGGTGATCAAATCCCAGTGGCGCCCCCCGTCTTCCGAACGCCAGAGCTGCCCGCTCTCCGTGGGCTCTCCGTCCCATGGAATGCCGTCCCCGGTCTCGAACATGGCGTAAACCCGCTGGGGATTGGAAGGCGCGATCGCCACCGCGACCTTTCCAACCGGTTTCGTGGGAAGCCCGTTGCCCTCGAGGCGAGTCCAGGTATCCCCCCCGTCACGGGAGACGTGGAGCCCGCCTCCCGGCCCTCCGCTCGTCCGACCCCAGGTGTGGATCTCCAGTTGCCAGGTACCGGCGAAAAGGATTCGTGGGTTCGAGGGATCCATGGCGATATCGGAGCACCCGGTGTTCTCGTCGACGAAGAGGACGTGATCCCAGGTCGCTCCGCCGTCGACGGTGCGGTACACCCCCCGCTCCGGCTGCGGACCATAGGCATGGCCCAAGGCACAGACATAGACGATCTCCGGATCCGTGGGGTGCACGATAAGGCGGGGGACTCGCCCCGTCTTCTCGAGTCCCATCAGGCTCCACGTCGCACCGGCATCGGTTGACTTGTAGACGCCCTCTCCCAAGGAGATGTGGCTTCGGATCTTCCCCTCGCCGGTTCCCGCCCAAACGACGTTGGGATCGCTGTCCGCAACGTCGAGGGCTCCGATGGACTGAACCGGTTGATCGTCAAAGATGGCGTCCCAATGGACACCCCCGTCGGTTGTCTTGTAGATGCCACCGGACGCCGCACCCACATAGTAGACGTGGGGATTGCCGGCGATCCCCGCGGCGGCGCTGAAACGATTACCCTCGGGCCCGATGTAACGCCAGCGAAGCGTCTCGTATTGATCGGGCGTCGCCTGGCCTGCCGCGGCGTTGCTTGTGAAGGAGAAAACGAATGCTGCCGCGAAAGCGGCGAAAACGATGGAACGTAGCCGGCTATTCATGGGAACCTCCGTTTGCTTGAATAGAACCACCGAACCAAGAAGATATCTCAACCACCACGGCGGACAAAACCCCGACGAGTGTATGCTGCCAGCACTTCCCAGCTTGACGAGAGCGTTGCGCTTCTGCATCGTCACTTTCACTGAAGCGGGTATCATCAGATCCAACAGGACTAGTGCCCTGTGTCAGTAATTCGTCACCTAAATCTCGGCCCCTTTTGCGCGCTGGCTTCGTTGTGCCTCCTCGAAATATCGGGATATGTCTTCGTCGGCACGCCTCGCCAGCACACAAAATGACCTCGAGCTTTAGGCCACGATCTACTGATACAGGACACTAGAACAATCCATGAGTTGAGCTGTAAAACACTCCACAGAAAGTAAAGGTCCTCCGCCTCTTCCGTGGTCAAGTCCACGTTCAACTTCTTCAGAGCGTCGCTCCCATTCATATGGATATGTCGTGCCTAGTCCGCGGCAAGGTTCCCACGAGCCGTACGGCTTACTCATCGCTAACCAAAGACTGCCCGTTTGGTCCAGACGACAGGAGCCTTTCCGATCCATTTAGTGCTGGTCAACTGATTGATCATGAACTCAGCTACCTGATTGACGTCCACAAGCACTCCTCCAAGTCTTGTTTCATCGACCCCAAGATCGCCGGAAATCGAGTCCTTGATCATGGGTGGCCGGATCACGGTAACGTTGAGATCGGATTCGAAAGCCATAGTCATTTCCCTTACCTTGCCTGCCCATGCCGCTTTCGCAATCATCTTGAGGGTGGTGGCCATCAATCTGCGGGTCAGATGAAGCTTCTCGCCTGGGAGCGGCATGCCGGCGCCCGCCATGAGAATGAGTCGTTTCGTCCCCTGCTCTTTCAGGGAACGGAGAAGATGCTCCATCTCCGCCGCCGTCTGCCGGCGATGAGTGAGCGCATTTGGGCACCGACTCTCGAACGAGGATTTCCCGATTTCGAGACGCGTCTTACTGCGACGGACCGTTTGTTGCAAAAAATCATCCGGCCCGCTGTCTTCGAGCTCGAAGGTCAAATTGATCCGGGCTACGAGGGTTCTCGTTTCAATCGAGAAAACGGGTTCAGCGAAAAACTCACGGTGAAGTTGAAACCTCTGCGTGACAACGACGTGATCCGGTTCACTACCGATGGTAGTACGCCAACATCGGAATCCGCCCGATATGAAACGCCCCTCGAGCTCACCGACTCGACGAGCCTCGTGGTCCAGGTTCTCGACGCCGAAGGTCGCCCGCGAGGATTTCCCTGGCGAACGGATTTCGAGCTTCACCCGATCCAGGTCGCTATCGATGGGCTCATCGATAAGATTTCGACCGACCCGGCTCACCTTCCCGGCGAGTTTGGCGAACGGGTGACGGTCACTATGAGCTCGAGCCTCGAAGAAGGTCGGAATCCACTACACACTCGATGGACATCCGCCCTCGCTTTCGTCACCGGTCTACGAGTCGCCGTTGATTCTGGAGGACACGGTGACGATCAAGGCCCGGTTCTTCGATGAGCGGGGACAAGTAAAGGGCGCGGTGTGGGAAAGAGTCTTTACTCGTGTGGAGAGGTGAAGACTTGTGAGCAATTCACTCGTCCAGACGTAGGGCTTCCACGACGGCGACGCGCGACGCCCGTCGCGCCGGTAGCCAGGAGGCACCGAGCGTTGTCATCAAGATGAGAAGGGTCGCAGCAAAGAGGGTCGTGGGGTCATAGGTGCCGACCCCGTGAAGCAAACCGCGTAGTAGCTGGGCCAAAGCGAAGGCGCCGGCGATGCCGACGACCAAGCCCGAGCCGGCCACCCGTAGACCGCTTTTGAGAACTCCCGCCAGAAGACCGCGAGGTGTGGCTCCGAGGGCGGCACGGATCCCAAGCTCCCGGTATTGAGTTGCCACTCGATAGGAGAGTAGACCATAGAGACCCAGGGTGGAGAGACACGCCGCCGCTCCGGCGAAAAGACCGAGCAGTTGTGCGTAAAAGCGGGGTTGTCGCAAACTTGTGGAAAGGGCCTCGCGTATCGTAATCGATTCCCCCAACACCGCCCGGGGCTCGCGTTCCCACACCAACTCACGAATACTGCGAACAAGCCCTGCCGGCGATACCGCCGTCCGTACGACGAGGGCGAGGGACGGGAAGGGAGACTGCGCGTGAGGAATGTAGATCTGAGACTCTACTGGCTCCGCCGGCCCTAATTGAGCGACATCTTCGACGACGCCCACAATGGCGCGCGTCGCTGGAGAGCCGGGTATAAATGTCCATTCCGTCGTGATGCTCCGGCCCAACGGATTGCGATCCCCGAACCAACGCCGGGCGAGATTCCTGCTGATGACCATCACCGGCGGCGACCGAGCGTCATCACCCGCATCGAAATTCCGTCCCGCGACCCGTTGCGTACCTAGTGTTTCGAAGTATCCGGGAGTAATCAGGTGGACCAGTGCCCGGGGGGCTTCTGTAGGATCCGGAACGGGATCGCCCTCGATCTGAAACCGAGCTCGATCCGCTCCTTCGGCCAGAAATGGTGGAAAGACTGCCGCTCCCGCTCCTATGACTCCTGGTAGCGCCCGAACCTCGGACAAGGTCTCTTCATAGAACCGGGCCACCCTGGCAAGATTCGCGGGTTCCGGCGCACCGATCCACTCGCGGGGAAGTGAGATGTTCTGAGACAGCAATTGATCCGGGTCCAATCCGAGGTCGCTATCCCGCAGGTGAAGAAGGCTTTGAGTGAGGAGAAGTGCGGCCATGAGTAGCGGAACAGAAAGGGCGACTTGACCGGCGATGACGAAACCGCCGGCGCGATGTCTCCCCGTGTTCTCGCGTCCGGAATCCGACAACGAGGGCGCGAGATCGCGACGCATAGCCATGAGGGCAGGCGCGGTACCGAAAAACATCGCTGTGACCAAGGCGAGCAATAAGCCGATGAACCATTGTGGCGGTTCCGCAAGGAGCTCAGCCTGCCGCGGCAAGGGTAAGTCGACCAAAACAGGCATGAGTCGAAGCGCCGTGTGGCTCACAACGATACCTGCAATGCCTCCGGCCACTGCCAGGATCAGGTTTTCGGTAACGACGGAGCGGACGATTTCTCTTGCCCGTGCTCCGAGAGCAAGATGGATCGCGAGCTCGCGGCGACGCGCCACGGTACGGCTCAGGACCAAACTGGAGAGATTCATCGCAACAATGAGAAGCACCAAGCAAACCGCGACGAAAAGAAGCACGAGGGCGGTACGCAGGTGTCCGACCAGCGACTCTTGGAGTCCCTCGACGCGGACTTGCCAACCCTCGTAGACCTGAGGTCGCTCGGCGGCCAGTCCGGCCTCGAGTCTCTCGAGCTCATTCTCCGCCACAGAGGGTTGGATCCCTGGTTTCAGACGGCCGTAGAAAGTGAAGATGCGGAAATCGGGATCGGTCGCGGTCTCGTCCAGCGATTGGGAAAGCCAGACGTCGGCTGAGGTGCCTCCCAGATCGTGATCGTAGAGGGTCTCGGGAGCCACAGCTCGCACCTCGTAGAGCTTCCCGTCGAGAATCATGCTGCGACCGATGACGTCAGATTGGGAGCCCCATTTTTGTCGCCACAAACGGTGGCTCACCACCAACCCGCCGTCATCCAGGGCAAGGCTCGGGCCCAACGCCGGGCGTACACCCAGAAGCTCGAAGTACCCGGGTGAAACGAAAGCCCGTTGGACTCTCTCCGAGCCTTCCTCCCGCCTCCAGGTCGCAGGGAAGATCGTGGACGCCGCCACCCGATCGAAAGACTCAGCCTGACGCCAGGTCTGTATCTCCGCCCAGGAGGTCCAATCGAGCTGCCCTTCGCGAGCGTCGAAGGCCAGAGCCCGCACCAGTCGCGGCGCCTCGGCGTAAGGCAAAGGCCGCAGCAGAACGGCATCTAATATTGTTGCGATCGTCGTCGTCGCCCCTATTCCGAGAGCGAGGACGACGATGACCAGAGCGGTATAACGAGGTGTTCGGCTCAACCGACGCAGCGCGAACTTGAAATCTAAAGCGACTCTAGACATGTTCGAGCTTCCTTTGTCTCGGATCGATTGGACCCGGATTTCGTCGTCTAAGCGGAAGAGGTGATCCGTGCGCCGTCGGTGCTCACGCCGCCACTCCCCGGGGTCCGGCGGGTCAAGATGGATTCGAAGCCAGAGGGCATCGCGCCATGCGGTGGTAACCATTTGTCGAAAGACACGGCGCTTCGCAACATGTGGCCGACCGCGGATGCGCTCCGCCATCCAGCCGATCTCTCCCTCCCACTCGCGGAGCCACACGTCGCGATGACTCCTCGGCACCATCCTGGAGGCAAAGTCGAGGGCGCGGCGATATCTCGCCGGCAAACCTGAAGGCCAGCTCATAGGCGCCTAAGCTTCTCCCTTCAACGGAAGGACCTGCGCGAAGGGTCGCAAAAAAAGGTACCGCTCCAGAGCCACTTCGAGAGCAGCCATTCCCTGCTTCGTGATCTCGTAGTACTTACGAGGCGGGCGACCTTCACTGCGGGCAAGCGTGGCCCGCTCCCATCGCGAGCTCACCATCCGTTGTCGTTCGAGGCGCCGCAGAGCAGGATAAACCGTGCCGCCCGCAATGCCGGTTTGCTCGATGACGTCGAAGCCATGACGATAGCCCTTGGCCACGGCCTGGAGCACAATCGCTTCGGAGTGTGTGATTTTTTTCATCTCGAGGATTCTCTATATATCTATTTCTGTCTAGAAAGAATTCTTTATAGGGTCATCCTAGCGCGCCGAGTACGGCTCGCCAAAAAAAACCGAATCTTTCCATCGGTTGTGTTATGTTCCGCCTTTGTTATGAGGGTGCCGCCGATGAAAACAATTCTACCTATCCTTCTTACTTTGACCATTGGAAGCGTTTCCGGCTTCGGCCACGGAGAACAGGAAGATGAAAGCGATCTTCTTCCGGATGTACCGGAAGGCGCTCAGGCGGTTTCGCTCCTGGGCGATCCCCTTTATGCGCCCGCCCCGAGTGAAAGCGCGCTAGAGGCGTATCAGGAAGCCCAAAAGGCGTATGAAGCAAGTCCTGATGATGCCGATCGGATCATTTGGTATGGGCGACGGGCCGGCTATCTCGGAAAACACCGTGAAGCGATACTGATTTACACGGAAGGGACCGAGAAGCATCCCCGTGACGCACGTTTTTACCGGCACCGAGGCCATCGTTACATCAGCATCCGTGAGTTCGATCGAGCCGTCCGGGATCTCGAACACGCGGTGACGCTGACTCGAGACCAGGAAGATCAGATCGAACCCGACGGCCAGCCCAACGCAAAGAACATTCCTCTGACGACCCTTCATCGAAACATCTGGTACCACCTCGGGCTGGCGTACTTCTTGAGGGGCGATCCAGGAAATGCTCGACGCGCCTATCGCGAGTGCCTCGAGGCAGGCAAATACGACGACAACTATGTTTCTACTGCTTTTTGGCTCTATGTAACCCTCCGACGCCTCGGGAAACTGGAAGAAGCTAGAAAAGTGCTGGAGCCGGTCCACGCGGAGATGGACCTTATCGAAAACGGTGACTACCTCCGCTTGTGTCTTCTTTACAAGGGAGAACTCGATCTTGACGATCTCGTCAGTTCCGATGCTTCATCTATCGACAACTTGGCGATAGCTTATGGTGTGGTGAATTGGTATTTCCACAAAGCCGAACAGGAAGCAGCGGAAAAGCTCCTTCAGGAGATCCTGAAAAAGAAACAATGGGGAGCGTTCGCCTATATTGCGGCCGAAGTGGACGATGCCGAAAGATGAAAAACTTATGTTATTTCGGCAAATCCATGAACCCAATCCAGACACGCTCATTCTTGTTGACATGCAGGGGTTGACTGCGGACAAGCCCCTGCAAGTTTAGCCGTCTCTATGGACAGGTTTGCCTCCCCCTCTACTCCAGGGACTTACTGGGCTGATTTATTGATTCAGCTCTTGGCGTAACACCTTCAACGTCGCGGTGTCACCTACTTGCCTAACCTCCAGGTTCTTGCTGTTGCCGAGTGCATCAGTGACTCCAACGGTGGTCACCAACTCGAGGTCGCCATCAGGCCAAAGTGTCAAGACAAAGCGTGGACTGAAAACTTGGCTCCCTCCTCCCGGGAAACGGTTTGTGCCGAATGTGCTGGAAATGGTATCCGCCCCCATTTCCTTGACCTGTCGATAATTGGGCGCTTGTTCAACGAGAACCTCAAATCGAATGAAATTCACGCTGTAGGCAGTCCCGGCTCGCTCTTCAAGTCGTAGCTCCGGAATTACATAGATAAGCGCCGGCACAAAGCTCTCGATTCCAATTTCTGCGTCGAACGAATGTGAGCAGCCAACTGGCCGCTGGTTGTACGGAAGTCGTAGTCGTAGTCACATTCGTCGTTGAATCGCCACCGCAGGTGTTGAGAGTGATCAAGACCAGGCACACTGTCACTGCGAAAACAATTATGTGTTTCATGAAAACTTCCCTCCCTTTCTGCCGGCCTTCGAATAAATCAGGGATGGAATTACCCAGTGGAGGTCTAATTCTATACGTAATGCGAGTATTATTTAATAAGTTATTTTTGCAGAACATCGGAGAAGAAGAGCATTGTGGGATTCCCAAATCTTCTACTTACATCAAATGTAACTTACCTCGGATGTAAGTTGTTGACGCTATTTGGTTATTTGGGTAAAATGCCAAATAAGAAAATGGATAGAAAAACTCGAGCCCGGTTTGAAGCCCGTGCCAACATCATTAAAGCGATGGGGCATCCGACCCGGCTTATTATCGTGGACGAACTGTCTCGTAGTGAGCGGTGCGTAGCTGAATTGACGGAGACGATCGGTGCCGACGTATCGACGGTCTCCAAGCACCTGACGATTTTGAAAAATGTCGGCATCGTGGATGTCGAAAAACGAGGCGTCCAAATGTTTTACTCACTCCGTTGTCCCTGTGTCCTTCACTTTTTCTCCTGCGTCGAAAACGTCATCAAAAAGACGGCGGAGCGTCACAAGGAGTTAGTTGGATAGACCGATTTCCCTTTTTTTGTCCTACTTATTTGGCTCTTTTGCCAACTTTGCACATATCCGAGAAATGAAGAGGTGATTCATGGTGCCCACTCAACAAAGTGTCGTTTGGAAACGATATGCCCTTCTCAGTTTGATCGGCATCGTCCTAGCTACGGCTTACGCAGCTTGGACCGGTTATTGGGTGCTTACTGCTCTTCCTATCGGCTTCTTGTTCGGTTTCTTTTTACAAAAGGGAGATTTGTGCGGGTCTTCGGCGTTTAGTGAAGTCCTGATGATGAAGGACAAACGCAAGCTCGTCGGCATATGGGTCGTCATCGCCGTTGCTATGGCAGGCTTCGCCGTGCTCGATCTCCTCGGCTGGGTTCAACTGAATCCAAAACCTCTCCTGTATCTCAATCTCCTTGTGGGGGGGCTGGTATTTGGCGTGGGCATCGTTCTTGCCGGAGGATGCGTCAGCGGCTGCTTGTACAAGGCCGGCGCGGGCAACCTCAACTCGATTGCAGGTCTCGTCGGTATTCCCATCGGCGTCATGATGGTGGAGTTCGGTCCGTTGCGAACGCTCCACGCATCGATGAAAAGCTATGTCCTCAAAGCCGCCGACGGGGGTGCTGTCACCCTGCCGAAACTGACCGGAATTCCGTACTGGCTTTTGGCGGTTTTGATCCTTGCCGTTACCGTTTTTTTCTTGAGGCGTCAACGCGGCCCATCCAAAACGCAAGCGACGAATGGCGGGACCTTTACAACGCGTGTGCTGACTCGGCCGTGGAAACCGTGGGTATCCGGCGTGGCCATCGGACTCCTCATGGTGCCCGCCTATCTTTCCTCGGCCGCGAGTGGCCGTAACTACCCGTTAGGGGTTACGCACGGCGTGATGCAGGTGGAGCTGCTTCTCGTGGACCACAGCTTCCAGCATGTTTGGACGACGAATCCGCCGCCGACCTCGACTCCGGCGAACCAACCGGCATCGGCCCCGGCGCCGGGAAAGAAGGTCTCCTGGTGGTTGGTCCTTCTCGTCTCGAGCCTGGTGCTCGGGTCATGGGTCTCGGGCCGCATGTCCGGCCAAGCGAAGCTTCTGCCCAAACCGCCCGATGAGGTCGTGGTCGCGCTCATTGGAGGCATTCTCGTCGGCATCGGCGCAGCTTTCGCCACGGGATGTGTCGTAGGCAACATCATGTCGGGCTGGGCGCTGATGAGTGTCGGTGGGATTTTCTTCGGAGGAGTCGTCCTTCTTGCCAACTGGGTGACGACTTATTTTTATCTCATGGGTGGCCGGAGCCAGGCCTGAGACCAGCGGAGGAAAACATCATGAAGAAACTACAAATATTCGGCCCGGGATGCAGGCGTTGCAACACGTTGGCGGAGAACACCGAAGCGGCCGCTAAAGAGCTCGGCATCGAGTACGAAATCGAAAAAGTTACCGACATCGAAGCGATCAATGCAGCGGGAGTCTTCCTGACCCCGGCTCTCGCGGTCGATGGCGAGTTGAAGCTTGTAGGAAAGGTTCCCTCGCCTCGAGACATCAAAGCGATGCTCGGTTAGAAACCAGAAGCCAATAAATGAGTGAAGCACCAGATTTCAGACAGCAAAAAAAGCCACGATAGTGATACTTTGGGAAAGAGCTCAGTGGAATCAAAGGAGGAATGATGTCGGACGCCAAGCGTCTTTCAACTCTGGATCGGTTTCTAACGCTCTGGATCTTTCTCGCCATGTTCGTTGGAGTCATGGGGGGATACCTGTCTACCCAACATCCGGCAGGTTATCGACTACTTCCAGGTGGGCACCACCAACATCCCGATTGCCATCGGTCTCATCCTGATGATGTATCCGCCGCTCGCCAAGGTTAAGTACGAGGAACTGGGCCATGTGTTTCGCAATGGGAAGGTGCTGCTGCTTTCTTTGATCCAGAACTGGGTGATCGGCCCCATTCTCATGTTTCTGCTCGCCGTCGCTTTTCTTTCCGGACACCATGAGTACATGGTGGGGCTCATCTTGATTGGCCTGGCGCGTTGTATCGCGATGGTGCTGGTGTGGAACGAGCTGGCGAAAGGCGATGCCGAATATTGCGCCGGGCTGGTCGCGTTCAACTCGATCTTCCAAGTTCTGTTCTTTTCCGTCTATGCCTACATTTTCATCACCGTGCTCCCGCAGTGGTTGGGGCTAAAAGGTGCCGTGGTGAATGTCAGCATCGGTCAAATTGCGGAAAGCGTCTTTATTTATCTGGGAATTCCCTTCATCGCCGGGTGTCCTCTCACGCATCATCGGCCTGAAGGTCAAGGGCCGAGATTGGTATGAGAAAAAATTCATTCCCAAGATCAGCCCGCTCACCCTCATTGCTCTGCTGTTTACCATCGTGGTGATGTTCTCCCTCAAGGGTGAGTACATCGTCCAGCTACCCTTGGACGTTGTTCGGATAGCCATACCCTTGTGCGTGTACTTTGTGCTGATGTTCTTTGTTTCATTTTTTCTTTCCAAAAAGGCCGGCGCCACTTACGAACAGTCCGCCACCTTGAGCTTCACTGCGGCTTCCAACAACTTCGAGTTGGCCATTGCTGTGGCGGTGGCGGTCTTCGGAATCGATTCAGGCCAGGCTTTCGCTGCGGTGATCGGACCACTGGTCGAAGTGCCGGTGCTGATCAGCCTCGTCGGCGTGTCTCTTTGGATCAAACGCCGATATTTTCGATCACAGCGCTTGCGGCATAAAAAAGGGGGGCATCATTTTCTGGAAAAAAGAGTGGAAGGCGCTGGCCGCGATAGGGACCGTTTTCCTCGCCTTCTACTACCTTCCGATTGGCTCGGAGCGTTTCAACAACGCCGTTTTAGAATCGCTGCACCTTGCCAAATGGTACGCTCGGGAGCACGTTCTCCTTTGTCTCGTGCCGGCGCTTTTCATTGCCGGCGCGATCTCCGTCTTTGTCAGCCAAACCTCGGTGATGAAGTATCTCGGAGCCGGAGCCAACAAAATGCTGGCTTACGGAGTCGCTTCGGTCTCCGGTTCCATCTTGGCGGTATGCTCCTGTACGGTCTTGCCTCTTTTCGCCGGCATCTACCGAATGGGGGCGGGTCTCGGTCCTGCGACGGCGTTTCTTTATTCCGGCCCCGCGATCAACGTACTTGCCATTGTTTTGACGGCACGTGTTCTGGGTCTCGAGCTTGGCGTAGCGAGAGCGGTGGGCGCCATCGTCTTCAGTATCGTCATTGGACTTTTGATGCATTTTTTCTTCCGCAAGGAAGAAAGGGAAAAGGCCCAGGCCCAAATGGCGATGCCGGAGCCGGACGAGGTACGACCCTTGTGGCAAACCGCGCTGTATTTCGCGGCCATGGTTGCGATCCTGGTTGTCGTCAATTGGGGCAAACCCGATGAGTCAACGGGTCTGTGGCATTCGATCTATGACGCTAAGTGGCTTCTCACGGCCGTCCTTTCAATAGGTTTTGCCGGAATGCTTACAGCGTGGTTCGGCGCTCGACTCCGGCATGTGATACTACTGGCCTCTCCCGCAGTTCTTTTAGCTCTAGCCGTACCCGACAAGCCCGTGCTCGCTTTCGTAGCAGGTATCGTAGGGTTATCGGCTCTCACCAGTTCGAGCCAGGGGGAGATGGGAGAGTGGTTCAGCTCCTCCTGGGACCTGGCCAAGCAAATTCTTCCCTTGCTTTTCATAGGAGTCTTGGTAGCGGGTGCTCTGCTGGGGCGCCCCGGTCAAGAGGGACTCATTCCCGCCCAATGGATCAGTGGAGCGGTGGGTGGAAATTCTCTGTTCTCGAACTTCTTTGCATCTTTCGTAGGAGCCTTCATGTACTTCGCCACACTCACCGAGGTACCCATACTCGAAGGCTTGCTCAGCGCCGGCATGGGAAAGGGCCCTGCCCTGGCGCTTCTTCTCGCGGGACCTGCATTGAGCTTGCCGAACATGCTGGTTATCCGTGGCGTTCTGGGCACGAAAAAGACGGTGGTATTTGTTTTCTTGGTGGTGATGATGGCCACGGTGAGCGGCATCATTTACGGAGCGTTGTAGAGAAGGTGGAGGAATGCGGACCATGAATATGAAGAATATCTTCACTGTGGTGCTTTTGCTCTTCAGGAACCTCTTCAACAAAGTCACGACCGTCGAACGCTGGGTCCGTTGGATCACCGGCGGGGTGTTCATCGCGGCAGGGACCTATTACTCTTTCGTCTATATTTTCCGCTTCACGGGATGAGACCACAGGAGGAGGTTGAACATGAGCGATATACGATCCATTTCTTTTATAGGCGGGGGACGCATCACTTGGTTACTACTGGAGTCCCTAAATCGTAAGGGTGCTCTACCGGCGAAAGTCACGGTCTCTGACCCCGACCCAGAAGCGTTGCAAAAGGTTGAAGCGATCTCGGATTCGATTGCCTGCACGAACGACAACGAAAAAGCTGCAGCAAAAAGCGATGTGGTCTTTCTGGCCGTCCATCCACCCGTACTGAATCAAGCGGCTTCACAAATCGCGAACTACTTGACCGGCACTGCGGTGGTCGTCTCTCTCTCGCCCAAGGTGCGGATGAAAAGCCTGACGGAACGGCTCGATGGCTTTGGGAGACTGGCCCGAATGATTCCAAACGCGGCGTCGATCGTTCATCAGGGTTACAACCCCGTGGCGTATTCCCCCTTGCTGCCTCCGGACAAGAGGAAATCATTGGCGAGTTTGTTTGAGAACTGGGGTCGAGCACCGGAAGTGGACGAAGACAAACTGGAGGCTTACGCGATCCTGACCGCTATGGGGCCGACCTACTTCTGGTTTCAATGGTTGGAGTTGAAGCGCCTCGGAGAACGGTTCGGATTGAGTGGAGAGGAGCTCGAAAACGCGCTCCCGGCGATGTTGAGTGGTGCGGCGGAAACACTATTCGCCTCGGGACTTCCCGAGGATGCAGTCATGAATCTGATCCCTATCCACCCTCTCAAAGAGAAGGAAGCCCTGTTCCGGGATGCCTATGAGAGTGCGCTCGAACCCCTGCATCGCAAGCTGACGACATAGCATTGGCGGATTGACGGTGTGCAGCTGTCGGTCGAGATGGTGACTTAGTATAAAGCTTCACCCGCATCCGTGCTGCACGCGAAAGTAGGCAACACTGCCGGCGCGATTGTGCAAAGTAACGTTGGCAGCAATCGCCCTTCATGTGCGTGTCTCATTCTATCCCAGTCCGGTCAACGTCCACCCAGGCTCGCGTTAGGGGCTTGACGGCAAGAATCGAGAGTGTATGATTCATACGTATGACTTAATACAAACGTATGACTAATCATGCCGAAAGATACACGCGCCACGTTGATAAAAGCCGCCCGGGAGCTGTTTGCGCGAGACGGTTATGACGCAGTGTCGGTCCGGGCCATTGCGCGCCGGGCTAGGGCTAATCTCGGTGCCATCACTTATCACTTCGGCTCCAAACGGGCGCTTTATGAAGCGGCCGTGGTGGAAGTCGTGGCGCCCAGCCGCGAGTGGATCGGAGCCATTGCCGAGCGGAGCGGCCCCGCCCTAGAACGCGTCGAGCTTATGGTGCGATCGTTGTTCGAGTTTTTGAATGAGAATCCCGACTTGCCGCGTCTCATGATGCAGGCCATGGTGAGCTCGCGCCCGATTCCCAAACCCGCCTTGGAGACGATTCGAGCCAATATCAACACCCTTACGGCCGTGATTGCCGAAGGCCAGAGCGACGGAACGATCCGAGTCGGTGACCCCCAGCTCATGGCTCTTCGCGTCCAGGCGCAGCCTCTTTGGCTGTCCTTTGCCGGACGGGCTTTGGCAGCGGCTGTGGGTGTCGATCCCGTCGAGACCGAAACGCGAAAGCAGTTGGTCGAAGGCGCCGTGCAATTCGTTCGGGCCGGTCTCGAGGTTCGCGCAGATGTGGACCGATGAAATTCCGCCAGGGGCAGATGTGATGAAGTCAGAAATTCAACCTACCCTCTTCTTGTCAATGCTTGTCATGCTTGCAGCCGGACCATCGCTCGCCCAAATACGAAGCGACGCGTCCGACGTCAAACTCACGCTCGACGAGGCCGTCGTCCGGACGCTCGAGAACTACCCCGCCGTTCAGGTTTCCAAGGCGGAACGGGATGCGGCAGAGGCTTCCGTAGAGGTCGCTTCGGCGGACCGCTATCCGACCGTGAGTCTGGGAGCGTCGCTTAGCCAGTACCAAAAACCGATGGTCGTTTTTCCAATCCACGAGCTTTCGCCCGGCTCGTTTCCTCCTTTCGACAAGACACTCCTTCGGGCCGGTGCGGACCTGCGCTACAACTTGTATGACGGCGGTGCGCGGGGCGCACGTATCGACGAAGCGACGTCGCGAGCCGAAGCACAGAGCTCTTCGCTTTTAGCGACACGCCAAGCTCTCACCGCTCGAGTGGTCTCGACGTATCTCGAGGTGCTGGCGCGCCGCCAGACTCTCAAAGCTCAAGACCTCTCCCTCGAAGCCCTCCGCGCCGAGCTCGGCCGTGCTCGTCTGCTTTTCGACGTGGGTCGGGCGGCTCGCATCGAGCTGCTCCGTGTGGAGGCGGCGATCGCGCGGGCCCAAGCCGAACGTGTCGCCGTGTCGAGCGCCCTTGATTTTGCACGAACCGACCTCGCCCTTCTCACCGGCGTTGCCCGAGAACAACTGGATGACTCTCGGCTGGTGTCGGTTTCCCTTTCTTGGGGAGAACGTTCAGCCCCGTGGCGAGCTGCTCGAGATGGCTGTTCAGTCCAATCCCTCTGCGCAGAAAGCTCGTCAACAAATCGAGGTGGCGGAGGCTGCCCAGGGTCTGGCCGATAGCGATCGATATCCTCAGCTCGATGCCTTGGCGCAATACCTCTATTACGGAAGCGCCGGCAGCGGCAGCTCGCTCGAATGGAATGTCGGCGTTCAAGTGTCTTATCCCCTGTTTACCGGAGGCGCCGTTGGCGGTAACCGAGCCCGTGCGCAGGCCCAGCGCCGGAGAGCCGACGAGGCACTTCGGATGGTGGAGACCGATATTGCTCAGGAGCTGAATCGTAGCCTCTTGGCAATCGAAGAAGCACAGGCTCGTGTCGCAAGCCTGGATGCCGCCGTTAAAAGCATCGAAGAGGTGAGTCGAATCGAACGACTTCAACTTGAGGTGGGCACGGGTGTCCAAACGGACTACCTTCGGGCGGAAAGCAATCTCCTTCTGACGCGGGCCAACCGGATTGAGTTTCGCTATGCGGAGATCCGGGCCCGTGTCGAGCTCGCTCGGGTCACCGGTGCTCTCGACCGTGACTGGCTTTCTTCACATTTGAGGAACGAACCATGAAGGGAAAGAAAAAGCGGGCACTCATCGTCGTCCCCGTTCTTCTTGGCGCCGCCGGATGGGCCTATTGGTTCATGAGAGAGCCCGAATGGACAAGAAGACCCGAGGGCTTTCGGCGTCGGGAACCGTGGAGGCGACCGAGGCACACCTCGGATTCCAGGTCCCCGGCCGCATCGTGTCCATTGCGGTTCGGGAAGGCGATCACGTCCAAGAAGGAATGCAATTAGCGGCGCTGGACCGAAACGAGCTGTCGGCACGCCGCGAGGAAGCGCGCGCCCGTAGTCGCCGCAGCCCGTTCCGTGCTGGCCGAGTTGGAGAGCGGATTTCGAAAGGAAGAGATCTCCGAAGCGAAAGCCGCCGTGGATGCCGCTCGAGTGCGCCTCCGGGATGCGGAGCGCGACACGGCTCGCACGAAGACACTGTTCGAGGGAGGAGCCGTCAGCCAAGAGGCCTACGACAAGGCGGAGCTCGCTGAGCAACTAGCAACGAGCCAGCTCGTTCAGATCGAAGAGCGGTTCAGGCTTCTCGAGGCTGGACATCGTCAAGAGACGATCGCAACGCAACGCGCTCAGATCGCTCAGGCGGAGGCATCCGTTCGGGTCATCGACGCCAGTCTGGACAACATGCTCTTGGTGGCGTCCTTCGACGGTGTGATCACCGTGCGGCATCGGGAGCCGGGCGAGACGGTTCCTGCCGGACAGGCGGTGCTGACGGTCATGAATCGAGAGGACCGCTGGGTTCGTATTTTCGTGCGGGAAGACCGTATCGGCGCCGTCAAATACGGCACCTCGGCCGAAATCACCACCGACACCTATCCGAACAAGACCTATAGCGGCCGGGTGATCTTCATCGCCTCGGAAGCTGAGTTCACCCCCAAGAGCGTGCAGACGACCGAGGAGCGGGTACGTTTGGTCTATGCGGTGAAGGTGCAGATCACAAACGATCCCGACAACGACTTGAAGCCCGGAATGCCTGCCGATGTTCGTCTCGAGGTCAACGAGACATGACGAACGTTGCCATCGAGCTCGCCATCGAAATCGAAAGACTTACCCGAGTCTTCGGCAAAACGACCGCGGTGCGCGATCTCAGCTTTTCCGTCCGGCCGGGTGAGCTCTTCGGTCTGGTTGGACCGGACGGCGCCGGCAAAACCACAACGCTCCGAATGCTCGCCGGCGTGCTCCGTCCGACGAGCGGCGATGCAAGGCTTTTAGGCAACAGTGTGGTCGATGCTCCGGAACGGGTGAAACACGACATCGCATACATGTCCCAGCGGTTTGGCCTTTATACAGACCTCACCGTCATGGAGAATCTCGAGTTCTATGCCGATCTCTATGAGGTTCCACGTTCCGAGCGCGACTCTCGACTGGAGCGGCTGTTTCAGTTTTCGAATCTCGGCCCGTTCCGAGATCGTCTCGCGGGGCAGCTCTCCGGGGGTATGAAGCAGAAACTGGGGCTCTCGTGCGCCTTGATTCATCAACCCAAGATCTTGCTCTTGGATGAGCCGACCTTCGGCGTGGATCCCATCTCTCGACGCGACCTGTGGCTCATCATCCATGAAATGGTGGCGCAAGGCGTCACGGTGGTTGCCAGTACGGCTTACATGGATGAAGCCGAGCGTTTCGATCGTCTGACGTTTCTGCACGAGGGTGCACTCCTGTCGCTCGGCACGCCCGACGAGCTGCGTGAAACGATCGAAGGCGAGATTTTGGGTGTCGAAGTTGATCGACCCCGGGACGCGCAACGGTTGCTGCAGGAAGAACGGCGTGTGCTCCGCGCCGCTTTGTTCGGAGACGTCATCCACGTGACGGTGGCCTCCGCCGAGAAGGATCGCCCGGCCATCGAGGGGATCCTTCGCGATGCCGGGATGGAGATCCAACGTTTCCGTGCCGTGAAGCCTTCGATGGAAGATGTGTACATCGATGTGATGGACCGTGCGGATAGAACATGAATCCCAATATCGCGGTGACCGCCCGGGATCTAACGCGCAGCTTCGGGGACTTTGTTGCGGTGGACCACGTTTCCTTCGAGGTCAAAGAGGGGGAGATCTTCGGTTTTCTCGGACCCAATGGTGCGGGAAAGACCACCACCATCAAGATGCTCGCCGGTCTGCTTCGACCGAGCTCCGGCGAGGGGTCGGTTGCCGGACTCGATATCGCGGTCGAGACCGAGGCCATCAAACGAAATATCGGCTACATGTCCCAACTTTTCTCCTTGTATGGCGATCTGACGGTCGACGAGAACATCACCTTTTTCTCTCGGCTCTACGGCGTGCCCGGCCTCCGGCGTGCCGAGCGACGCGATTGGGTGCTCCAAATCGCCGGTCTCACCGAGCAGCGAGATCGGTTGACGTCTGAGCTGCCGCTCGGGTGGAAGCAAAGACTGGCGCTCGGTTGTGCGGTGTTGCACGAGCCTCCCATTCTCTTTTTGGACGAACCGACTTCCGGTGTCGACCCGATCTCCCGGCGAAACTTCTGGGAGCTCATCTATACATTGGCCGAGCGGGGAACGACGGTCTTCGTCACGACCCACTACATGGAAGAAGCCGAGTACTGCCACCGATTGGCCCTGATGAACCGCGGCCGCCTGATCGCCTTGGACACCCCCGCGAATCTGCGCGCGGAGTTGAACGGAGCCTCTATTCGAGCTCGAGGTCGACGACAGTCCCGGAGCCGTTCGTGCGCTCCAAGAAGGTCCGGGGATTCTGGAAGTGGCTTTGTTCGGCCGGGCGGTCCACGTCACGCTGAGCGTGAGCGGAAAACGCAACGGAGCGGATCGGAGAACGACTCTCCACACAAGGAATCGAGCTCCGCGAACATGAGCCGTATCGAGCCTTCGCTGGAAGACGTTTTCGCTGCTCGAGTCCGCGCCGAAGGAGGCGCGCCCGTCAACTGAGCGGGATTCGACCATGATCCATCGTGTCCGACTCTTCGCCATAGCTCGAAAGGAGATGCTCCAGCTCCGCCGAGACAGCCGAAGCCTCTACCTGGCTTTCATCCTGCCGATTTTCCTCGTGATCTTGTTCAGCTACGCCATCAGTTGGGATGTGGAAAATATCCAAACCGCCATCCTCGATCAGGATCAATCCGCGAGCAGTCGAAGTCTCTTCGACGCCTTTCAGGCGTCCGGCTACTTCACCTTGGTCGAACGCCTCGACCGCCCATCGGAGATCGGTCCTCTCTTCGATCGTGGTGAAGTACTGATTGTTATTGTCGTCCCTCCGGACTTTTCCGAGAACCTGGGCACCGGCGTTCCTGCGTCCGTTCAGGTGATTGCGGACGGAAGCGACGCCAACACCGCCGCGCTCGCGCTCAATTACGCCCGAGCCATCGTCCGGGCCTATTCCGAGAATATCTTGGTCGCGGGAGGGCGCCTCGCGCCTCCCCTTCGGGCGGAGAGCCGGGTCTGGTATAACGAAGAGCTCGAGAGCAAGAACATGATCGTTCCCGGGTTGGTCGCCGTGATCATGATGACCATTGCTGCGATGCTTACCTCCTTGACCATTGCCCGGGAGTGGGAGCGGGGGACGATGGAGCAGCTTGCCGCGACACCCGTGAGTCGGCTCGAGGTGATCCTGGGAAAGATGCTGCCTTATTTGGCTATCGGCCTCATCGACGTCGTGAGCGTGACCTTGCTCGGTGTCCTGATTTACAACGTCCCGTTCCGAGGCAATCCGGCGCTTCTTCTGATTTTGTCTCTGGCGTTCATCATCGGTGCCTTGGGCCTGGGTGTGTTCATCTCTGCGGTGACCAAGTCCCAGCTACTCGCCACTCAGGTGGCCATGATCGCCACGTTTCTTCCGGCCTTTTTATTGTCCGGGTTCATGTTCGATATCGCCGCGATGCCCAAAGCGTTGCAGGTCGTCACCTACCTGATTCCGGCCCGCTACTTTTTAGTGGTCACCCGGGGCATCTTCCTGAAGGGCGTGGGTGTAGAGGTGTTGCGGGTGCAGGGACTGCTCATGATCGCCTTCGCCGTTGTGGGCCTGATTGCGGCTACCCGTGCTTTTCGCAAGGAGCTCCAATGAGCGGTATGAGAGCTCGACTGGAGCGCGTGTGGGCCCTGGTCACCAAGGAGTTTCGCCAGGTTTTTCGCGATCCCCGGTTGGCGCGGCTCATCTTCGTGGCGCCCATTATCCAACTGGTGGTCTTCGGATACGCCGTCACCACGGACATCGACAACACGGCGACCTTCGTCGTGGATCACAGCCGTACCCGAGACTCGCGCGAGCTGATCGAATCGATTACCGCATCCGGTTATTTTCGCATCATTGGCCGGTCGGACCGTGCTTCCGATCTCGTTCGGGCCCTGGATCACGGAGACGCGGTGGTGGGGATCGTGATTCCGGTGGACTACGCGGCGGGCCTTCGCTCCAGCGAGGGAGCACAAGTCCAAATTCTGGTCGATGGTACGAACTCCAACACGGCTTCTTTAGCACTGGGCTACATCGAGCGGATCGTCTTCGATCAAGCGCGCGGCATGAGTCCGACGCCGATTCCGGTCGCGATCGATCTCCGCGAGAGACCTTGGTTCAACCCCAACCTGGAAAGCCAGGACTACAACGTGCCCGCCGTCGTCGGCGCATTGATCCTGCTCATCTGCTTGCTGCTGACTTCCTTGGCCGTCGTTCGAGAGCGCGAGATCGGAACGCTCGAGCAACTCAACGTCAGCCCCCTTACGCCGGCCGAGCTCATCGCCGGCAAGTCGATTCCTTTCGCACTGATTGGTCTCTTCGACCTCGCGTTGGTGACCGCGATGGCTCTCTACTGGTTCCAAGTGCCGTTTCGGGGAAGTTATTTGTGTCTCTTGTTGGCCAGCTCCCTCTACATCATGTCCGGACTCGGGCTGGGTCTTCTAATTTCGACGGTGTCAACGACTCAGCAGGAAGCTTTTTTGGCCAGCTTCCTCGTGTTTCAACCGGCCATCCTTCTTTCGGGCTTCATGTTTCCCGTGAGCAGTATGCCCGAGGTGCTCCAGGTCGCGACGTTCATCAACCCGATGCGTCACTACATCGAGATCGTGCGCTCCATTTTCCTCAAAGGTACCGGTCTTCTGCCTCTGTGGGATCGTTACGTGGCGCTCTTCTTGATCGGAAGCTTCCTGCTCTGGCTGGCTTCCACGCGTTTTCGGAAGACAGCAGCCTGAGCAACCTGACTTGCATGAATGAACGCCGCTTGGGCACAGATTCGTTGCAAGAGTACGAATACGATTAGGCCGTTTTCTTAACTGGCTGATGGCGCACGACTTTCGTCACTAAGTGGTTCAGCCCCAACGCTTTCATCGTCATTGGGAGTTCTCTCCAGTCCTCCCGAGTTCCCTAGAATCCTCCCCGGTCGTGGAGACATGTTGGAGACGACCACAGATTCAGCTTTGAATTCCGGCGGCTAGAAGCAGCGAGTTCACCGAGGAAAAGTGTCTCGACCGACGGAACTTGACTAAATTAGCCCACTTGCTTAATCGATCAAGTCGCGCTGTTTGGTCAGGTATGAGAATTCCCTAGGAGAAGCAGGCAGTGCGACGGATGTCCGCGCTGCTTACGGACTAGCTTGGCGATGAGGGTGAGAATGTCCGCCTACAAAAAGGGCCGCGGTCCCTAGGCGGCGATGCTGTTATCGAAGTAGCGAAACATGTCTTCGTCATTGAGTGGAAACGTTTGCCTAGGTGTATTATGGTGCAAAATGGTGCAAAATGGTGTAAAATAATGGTATGTCGAATGTCGAAAAGCCTACCCGGCAGAGCATAAGCCTTCCTCCCCGCGTGGCTCGTCGAGTAAAGTCCCTGGCCAAGACGAGCCGCACTAGCGCCAATAAGATCATCGTCGATCTCATCGAGTCTGGGCTTGAAGCCAAGGAGCAAGAAAGGAAACGATTCTTCGAACTGGCCGACCGCCTAGTGCGTTCGCGCGACCCGGAGGAGCAGGATCGTATGAAGGAGGAGCTAGCGCGCCTCACCTTCGGTGAGTGATGCCCAAGATCCAATGGACCGGCCTCCCGCCCGCGCTTCGTGACCACCTGTTCGACCGACTTCGCGAGCGTGAGATCACCGCGGAAGACCTTTACAAGCTGAAGATTTGGAGAGAGTCAGAGCCCGACGCTCCGGACGGGCTCTGGTACAAAGACTTCGGATCCTTCAAGATCTGCGGTGAAGGGAAGTTTCCGAAAACATTCTTGCTGCGCGGCCAATCCGCCAAAGGGCGCAGACTCTAAGCGGTCGCTGCGGCTCACTCTGCGTCGCTTTTTCCTCGGGATTGGCTTCCAGGCATCCATGGTGGAAGATCGAAAACCTCTCTACGATACAGGCCCGGGCGAAAACAAAGTGGGAAATCAGCCGTTGCCAAGACATCGAGCGTATCCGCATCAAGAGTCTTGGCCTGGATTGCGCTCCAGTCGACCCGCTTGCGATCGCCGACTCCCTGGGGATTGTCGTGCAAGCGAGCGACAAGCTGGAGGAATCTTTCTCGGGCTGCCTTATACAGGCGGGGAATTCATTTGGAATCCTCTATTCGACGGGTATTCGGAACAAGGGCTACCAGCGATTCACGGTAGCGCATGAGCTAGGCTAGGTCATTTCAGCCTCATCGAGCACCACCGGTATCTCTTCGAGCAGGGAGCGCTTCACCGCTCGGAGAGCGGTTTTACGTCGCCCTTGTGGTATGAGCGCGAAGCAGATCTGTTCCGCGTGGAATTGTTGATTCCGGAGTTTCTCTTCCACAGGCACCGCAAAGAGTTCCCATTGGGCCTGGAAGGGGTGCAGGGGCTGGCAGAGGTGTTTCAGACATCTCTAACCGCATTCACTCCTCTCAGATCCTAATTTAGATCCAATCCCCATCTGCGGTGGACATTCAACGCTAAAGGCGCGTTTTTGTGATAAGCAACGGCGTTCTCCTCACTTCTTCTGCGTTTTCAGGCTCGCCCGTGCCATGTTCAGACGTCATTGACGTGCGTAGTCTGGTCCCACGGCGCCCAAATATCGAGCGCAGCGGAGACGCTCGGGGCATGAAATCTCCTATGGTCTCCGCCTCGCATTGACTCAACGATCGAAGAGGCTTTGTTCCGCCCGTGGTTTCGGAAGTCCAAAGGGAGCTTGGGGAAGTGATTGGGTTATGCTGCGGACCCACGCCTCAGACGAGACGGAGACCGGCTTTTTGCAGACCTTCCGTGATGCGCTCGACGAGCTCTTCGAGCTTCACATACCGGGTGATGAACCAATGCCCGCGCTGCCGGAAGTTCGGTCTAATGAGCAAAACTTGCTCGACATCGGTTCGGGCTTTCTTCATGCGACCCAGATAGGCAAGTGCTGTGGCTCGCATCAGCGGTCCCCAGAAATTGCCCAGAGTGTATTCCTTGGCTTCGTAGTAGGCGGAATCGTAGTCCTTCCGCCGAAGCGCGTCCAACCAGAGCGCGGCGTGAGCCACCCGCCGGTGATAGGGATTCAAACGCACGGCCTTTCTAGACAAGACCGGACCGCGTTCCCAATCGCCGAGAAGGGTGAGTAGGTACCCAATGACGTCCAGGAAGAACAAGGAGTGGGGATTCAGCTCCAGGGCCGCCTCGATCTCGCGCCGGCCTTCCGCGAGCTCATCATTCAAAAGGTGAACATAGGCCAGGATCGACCTGGTTCTTTGGTCGGCAGGCTCCAGTCGCACGCCCTTCTGCGCGAACTCGAGCGCAACCGCCAGGGGAGTATCGTCATCCGCCAGCTCCATCGCGTAGTTGCCGGCGTACGAGCGTGCAAGAAGTGACCATGCCAAGCCGTTTTTTGGCTCGACGTCGACCGCATGCTGCAAGGCGGCGAGCGCCTCATGAAAGCTAGTCGCCGATTGCGTCATTTCGTGCTGGTAGTAGCGCAAGACCGCCTCGTACATTCCGAGCCGAATTGGCTGCCCGCGCCGTGCGGGCTCAGACAAATGGCGAGCCAAGAGGCCTTGCTCCTCGCCAACGGTTGCCGCCAAGGTCTGCGCCAACTCGTCCAGTAAAACGCTGCACCGAGGATCGGAGTACTCGCACCTGAAGTGATGACCCCAGATTTGACGTTGTGTGAGCCCATCCAGCAAGTGGATCGAGATCTTCAGGTTGTCGCCGTCCGCGCTGACATTGCCCTCGACGGTGAAACGAGCCGGTGACTCGCTGCCAGCCGTGCCGCTGGCCGGCCCCATGAACACACGAACCTCCTGATAGCGGTCGAGCTCGATCGCGAGATCGGACGCCAATCCCTGGGCGATGAAGTCGAGTTGGGTGTCCCCGGTGACGTTGCGGAAAGGCGTCACCATGAGGGTAGGCCAAGAGTCAGTTTCCTCTGCGAGCTCGGCGCTTCCGACAACCTCGGCTGAGGCATCTTGGATGGATTCACGGTACCGGAAAACCGGCACGTAGGCGCCCTTCGGTATATCGATGATTACCGCGTCCTCAGCACCGCTGGTGAGGTAGTATCGCTCGAGCGATCGACGCACCCGACCGGCTTGCATCCTTACGATGGGATCCGTCGCCGGGTCGAAGTCGGCGCCACGGCCGAAAACCACCGTGCCAATCGCATATTGCGAGATGGAGCTCTCGCGACCGGCAAGGGTTTCCTGGACAAGGAAACGGAGGAACTCCCGAGAACGAACACTCGTGTCAAAATCGGGACTGTTCAAGACCCGCTCGAGCTGAGCCCGAACCGCCCTTTTTCCAGGACTTTTGGTTGCTTTCATCGAATTTCCCACCCGCCAGCAGGCCTAGGCTACCGAAAACGCCGACCAGCGTCAATGACCGTAAATTACGCTATTTATACTTCTGCAGA
>CAVROO010000002.1:0-99567 GCA_963722765.1 uncultured Acidobacteriota bacterium | reverse complement strand
CACGAAGAGCGAAGCCCCGCAAATTAAAAGGAACGTGCGAAACACTTCCACAGCGGACACGCCGGGGGAACCTGACGATCCGGAACATCGAACACCAGCAGATCGAGGACCGGCACGAGAAGGATGGAACCAAGCGAAAGAATGAATACCCACTGTGTCCGGGCACCTCAGCGCCATTCTCCGCCTTCAATACGTTGGCGTACACCCAGGTCCTGACCGCGCTCAGGAGACCCAACGAAACGCTCAAGGCCATGAACCAGATGAGAAGATTCAACGCGAGCGAGATCCGGATTCGTAGCCGGGCTCGACCGAGGTGTCCGGAAAGCGAGTCGAATCTCGTTCGGCAACGAAATGGTCCAGAGGAAGAATCTCCACCGTTTCCGGGACCGTCCCAGCCGACCGACAGTAAAGGCCGGCCACCCTCCTGCTCGTATCGCAACTCGAAGGCTATGGATGCCGGCATCGAGCTCAACGTCGGCCGATCGGGAAGCACCGCTGACCACATGGCGACCATCGATCGACAGGCTGCATCGATCGTCACAGGCTAGGTCGAAACGATAGGAAGCCGGTCGTCGGAACCCGAACGTAGGCCGCGAACTCGAGCAATACGTCACGCCTTCGTCCGGCAAGACGATTCAGGTATTTGCGTTCCTCGATTTGTAACGTCGTCATCGGGGCCTGTTCCGAGCGAAGATAGGTGCCGAAAGACGAGAAACAATCGTGGTCTTTGTCAGCGGAGATTGCATCAACTCTTGACGCCAAACCGAAAGCACCGGCGCAGCGGCCAAGAGCACCAACGCCGTGATCAACACCCAACGCCATCTGACGAGTCGCGACGAAGAAGGAATGAAAAAAGAAAGCCGCGATGGCCAGGATGAGAAACCACCAGAGACTGATGTCCGGAATGGTAGGCCCCACGCGAATCCGATGCTGGCCGAAGACACGAAAGACGGCGAGAGAGTCAGGAAGACCCAAGGCAATCCATCCCCTGGCCCCGTTGGCGTGAGAGATCGCAGCATGATCCGTTCTGAGTTCTCGAGTTCTCGAGTTCTCGAGTTCTTGCACCTAATCCACGTCAGGTGGGGCTCTGCCAAAGGGCATGGCCCACAAAGAACGGTCCCATCGACTGGATGAACTGAGACGTCTGGCGCGTCTTCCTCATCGTCTGAACCAAATGCGACAGCGGGTAGAGTTCCTTGCCGATGAGACCGATGACGAACTCGTTGTCATTGACATCGATACCGTGGCAGGCGAGCCGGACATCGTGGGCCAGGATCGTCTTCGCCGTAGAGACGGCCGATGCCTCCATGTTCTCTCAAGATACTCTTCTGCTCGTTGTCGGGTAAAGCAGCAAACGATCCCGTTCGTCGAAGCGGATACCAAACCGCCCACGGCCAATCGGGATTGAGCACATTGCGGCGCGGTTTGTGAAGAAGCCCGTCCTCCAAGTTCGGCTCGTAGCCGCTCGAATACGACCGGCCTAACATGGTGAGCTCGGGCTTGAAGTCGAGCATCATGAAAGGGATCGTCCGCTCAAAAGCTCACGCAGACGGTCGTTACGAAGTAGGTCGGGTCTTCCGACATCGGTGAGCAGTCCCACGCCTTGCGGATCATTGATATCTCGATAAAGGACGCCTTGGATTTTCGCCTTCTCCAGCCCATTGACTAGCTCCTGTTCATTCGTACAACTCCCAAACGCTTGGAGCTGCATGAACAGTCTCTTGTCGGTGGAGGTGCGTGTCCCGTCTCGGTCCGTGCCGTATTCGAGAATGTCGACTCTGGGTTTTTCTCCCATGTTACTGGCCTTTCTATTCCTCCCCTGTCATTAATTAATGCTTCGCTCGGCCTTGCAGCCTCGCTCGCTGGCTTTCGCTCCTCGCTTCCTCGTCGCTCAAGCCTCTCACGGCCGATTCCCTGGCGCTCCGCTCGTTCGCTCCGCACCATTCCTCCGGCCGGCGGCCCTCCGGGCCGGGCAGGTCGCGATTGTTATTACAGCGACCTGCTGTGCTTTGGCTTCCGCACTACCTACCTATGCTTCGCTCGGCCTTACGACTGAGTTCGTGCCGAAACTCCGCACCGGTATTAGTTGCCTTTTTTCTTCAGGGTCGGGTACTGGACCCCGAGTTGCTCCAAGTACGTCTTGTATTTCGTGGGGTCGAAGTAGAACTTCTTCATCTCCTCGCGGTACTTCCCCATGTTCTCTTCATTCAGATCGATCGCCGGCTCGTCGGTCGCGGAGATGAGCGGCTTATATTTTTGTTTCTTGGTCTGCTCGTTGTTGAAGTAGTCCCAGGCTTGCTCCACCAACTCCGGTCTCAACAGGAAATCGAGAGCGGTCGTGGCCATCACCTTGGAGCCGGCGGTACAGCCCTTGTGGGCAATGGGCGTTGCCATGGCGATGGCAGCCGACCAATGGTGTCCCGCCAGGTTGGCGATGTTGGCCGGGTAACGAAGCGTTACGGTCGGCACGTTCCAAGACACGTCACCGATATCATCGGAGCCTCCGCCGAGGCGCGGTCCCGTGGGTGGCCCGGAAAGCTCTCCGACTTCCGTTCGGAGACCGATGACCTCACCTCCCACAACTCCTGCACGGCTTTCGCCAAGGCCTGATTGTCTTCGGTCCATTCCGGCATGCCGACCATCTCGATATTCGCCTGCATGGTCTCGGCCACAGTCTTGTTGAAATGACGCGGCCAGGCCGTGCCGAGCATCCGCCACTCCACTTCCGTGTCCGTCATCATGGCCGCTCCCTGTGCCGCCTTGTTGCCGATTTCGTAAAGGGATTGATGTGCTCGTAGTCGATCTCCCGGAAGTAGTACCAAACTTTGGCGAGCGGAGGCACGACGTTCGGCTGGTCGCCACCCTCGGTGATGACGTAATGGGTCCGCTGGGGAAGGCGGAGGTGCTCGCGGCGGAAGTTCATTCCGATGTCCATCAACTCTACGGCATCGAGAGCGCTTCTGCCGCGCCAGGGCGAACCGCCGGCATGGGCCGCATCGCCGCGGAACGTGTACTCGACAGAGACCAGACCGCTGCCACGCCCTTCGCCCCAGGTCACGGAGAAACCGTTGCTGACATGAGTGAACAGGACGATGTCCACGTTCTCGAAGACTTTGGCACGAACAAGATATGCCTTGGTTCCCAGGAGCTCTTCCGCTACGCCGGGCCAGATGTGGAGCGTCCCCGGTATCTTCTCCCGCTCCATGATCTGCTTGAGGGCCAAAGCGGCGGTGACATTGACAGCGAGGCCGGAATTATGTCCCTCACCATGCCCGGGAGCGTTTTCGATCAGAGGATCATGGTAGGCGACGCCCGGTCGCTGGGACGCTTTGGGTATGCAGTCGATATCGCTCCCGAAGGAGATCACGGGCTTCCCCGAGCCCCATGTGGCGACGAAGGCCGTGGGAATCCCGGCGACGCCCTTTTCGACCTCGAACCCGTTTTTCTCCAGAATGTCGGTCAGGTAGCGGGAGGTCTCATGCTCCTGAAAGCCCAACTCGGCAAAACTGAACATCATATCCACCATTTGCTGGGTGAGCTCGGCCTTTGCCTGAACCTCGTTGATCGCCTCTTTTTTGAGTCCCTCGAGCCGCGAGTCCGCTTCGGCAAGAATGGGCGTAAACAGTGCAATAACAGCTATTAGCGAAAGAATCACTCGGATCCGCATGGAGCTTCCTCCTTATATATATAGGCCTGGCGACCGATTCTAGTCGAACTAGACCAGGAAAGTCACATTCCATTGATGGGACGGGTATTAGGCAGAGCGAGAAGCTCTCCCTCTCCGAGTCGATTCCGCCAGCCACACAAATACCAACAGCGCAACTGCGGCAATGATCCACACAGCCATGTCTCGTCTGTCATCTTTAAGTCCGGCCACTGGACTCCAGTCTCCGAGTAGTATGAAAGGAGCCCAGTAGAAGGGATCTTTCTTATTCCCTCGCGCTGCATCGAGGTAATCGAGCTTGGCCTGCCGGAGGGCCTGCTTTTTGTTCAATCCTCCCTTCAGATGCTCGTAGAATCCCTCCATGAGGATAGAAGTGGAAACGTCGTTCGACGCTCCAGAGGCTCACCACGAGACTGGGCACACCGGCGTACAAGAAAGCGCGGCTAATGCCGACCAACCCCTCTCCCTTGCTCAGCTTCCCAAGACCGGTATTGCATGCGCTCAATACAACAAGGTCGGCATTCAATCGGGTGTTGAAGATCTCGTAGGTTTGGAGATACCCATCCTCTTCGGCCTCCGGATCCTGTGCCAGCACGATCTTCGAATAAAGCGGCTGCCGGTCGTCACTCAGGAAGTGGGTGGCTAAATGGAGAATGCGATAGTGGGCTGCTTCTTTTTTGAACACGTCTTCGGTGGCTTGTCTTCCGACGACGACGCGGCTTTCGGAGCCCCTCAAAGTGCTTTCGATGGCACCGACCTCAGCCTCCGCCGCCGGTAGTGGAAGGAGCTCGGCACCTCGCACGATGCCTCCTGAAAAGGCAACGTTGGCGTCGAAGAACTCTCGAGGAAGCCGATCCTCCTCACTTCGGCTGAAATCAGGGTTTCCAAAAGCGAGAAGGCCGCGTTCCGCCTCTCGAGGTCTCTGAAGGTCCGGATCAAGGAGGCTTGCGGAAGCGACGTACGAAACAGCGTGCTTCTCCACCAGAAACGTGGTTTTGTCGAAGTCATACCGATGCTCTACATCGGCGGCATCCGCGATCAAGGTCTCGAAAGGAAGATAAAAGAGCAACCCATCAGGCACGATGACGAGCTCCGTACCCTCTTCGAGAAGGGGCTCGATAGGTCGCAGCAGCGCACCGTACAGAGCTTGCGCCGGTGGGACAGAGAAATCGGCCAACGCTGGATTGAATACACTTTTACGCGCCTCTTCGCCGAGCTCCTTGTTTTTTTTGAAAACCGGGCTCAAGTCGGCCAACATCTGTTCCAGGCGCTCCTGCCTTACCGGAATCTCATGGTAGCTGAGGTCGTCCTGAGTCAGGACGAATATGGAGAGCTTCTCCTCGCCTACGATGTACTCGATCAGCGTCTGCCCCGGCGTGAGTCCTCGTGAGCGGACGGTATCGAGCCCGGCCGGCTCGGCGGAGGCTAGATGATAATAAGAACTCTCCTCTTGCTGGATCTCCTGAAGAAGGGAAGCTTGTTTAACCTCCAGGCCTGTTAGTTGCTGCTCGAGGACCTGTATCCGTCGTTCATCGTTTTCGGGCTGGGCGCGCGCCTCCGCTATCGCAGCATGCGTCGTTTCGATCTCGTCTCGGAGCTCGTTCAAGGGTGAACGGAACCTCTCCGGCAAGAGCTCATCGATGATGCTTTGGCCCTCCGACAAAACTTGCAGGAGGCTCGCCGCCTTGTACTGTTGGGCATAGGAGAACGCTTCGTCGTATCGACCGGCCCCGGCCAGGAGCTGAATGACAGGGGGATACACATTCTCATAGTGTTCCAAGAATCCCGTGCCCATGGATTCGATCCCGAGCGTTCGCGCTTTGTTATAGAGTCCGATCGCCTCGGCATAGTGAGAGATGGCCCGCTCGTTGTCTCCCAGCTGCTCGTAGACCTTACCCAATCCGCCTTCGGCCGACCAACGAAACTCGATGTCGCCCGTCTCGTCCGCCACCGTCAGCGCTTGGTTGAAGTAATCGGTGGCATCCGCAAACCTGCCGCGCTTGATTTCGATGTGTCCAAGATCTCGGAGAACTGCACCCTCGTTCGCCTTGTCGTCGAGTTGTCTCGCTATCTGTAGTGCGGACTTGTACCCGGCCACCGCCTTGTCACGGTCGCCCAGTCGCTCATCGGCCGCCGCTATGTTCAAGAGGGAATTGCTTTCTGCGTTTCGATAGTTCCTTTTTCTGGCAATTTCCAAAGCGTCCTGATAGTAACCAAGGCCCACCCCGGGATTCCCGGCTCGCGTGTGATCGAGGCCGATGTTGTTGAGCGCGATGACTTCCGCGTTATGGTCTTTCACCGATTTCGCGAACTCATAAGCGGCTTTGTGAAACTCGAGAGCTTTTTGATGCTCACCGAGAGTCGTGTAAACGTTGCCGATGCCGATCAGCGCAACTCCCTCTCGCCCTTTTTCGCCCGCCTCCTTGGCCGTTTTCAACGACTGGTTGAAATGGTCCAGCGCTCGCCAGAAGTCTCCCAGGAATTGATAGCCATTGCCCATGGCAAGGTGTGCATAAGCCACGTTCTGCATCTCGTTCCGCCGTTCGGCGGCCGACAGCAGCTGAGAGCTCTTCTCGATAACCTGTACATAGCGACCCGTGCGCCCGTAAACCGTGATCATATAGCTGTAGGCGTCCGTGAGCTCCGGGTCGATATCGACTGCCTTTTGAAGCGCTTCCAGAGCTTGGTCCCACTCGCTTTGGATGACGTGGAGGTAACCGAGACCAAAGTAGGCGCTTTCGTTCTCCGGATTCTTCGCAAGATGCTCTTGAAAAAAACGAATCGCCTCATCGGGCGTGCCCTTCTTCCGGTAAAAATACGCCAGGTCACGGTAGGCGGGAGCGAGATTCTCATCGAGGGCGATCGACTTCTTCAAATGAGTAATGCAATCGTCGGTTTTCGCGGCCACCCGCCCCAGAGCGTGATGGGCGTAAGGATTGTCCGGAGTCTCCTCGAGCCGGTTCGCGAGGTAGGTGCGCATGGTGGGTAAGTCGTCGAGGTAAACGTAGGCTCTTTCGAGACTCCGATAAGCTCTCGAAAAATCCGGGTGATCGGAGATGAGCTTCTTGAGCTCCTCCACGGCCTGCTCGTAATTCCCGGACTCCATGAAACGAAGAGCCTCGAGGTAGTGTTCCTGCGGATCGGTTCGCTCTTGTGACCAGGCACGGACACAGGCGAGACCAAGCAAAAAGGGTACGGCCACTGCGAGGGTCAATCGACGTTCAATGCACACGGTCTCGTCTCGCCTCCCGCCCCACCACATCGCTCACCGATCCGCTGAGCAATCTCGTCTGTCCCTTAAACTAGCTACAATTGACGTCCGAATCAACTCTTACGTTTTCCTTTTGTCTTTTTCAAGTGCTTTCAAATTCACAGCAGTGCTCGACGCCGGACATCACCTGAAGGTGCAGCTCAGTTCTTTAACAATTTGAAGGAGAGAAACCAACTCCGAGAAGTGCCCGCCCGATGCCAGGCCTGGGCCAATCCCGCCGATAACGTAGTCTCCAAGTTGGACCAGTGCTTGAAAACGAGATTGATCTGGGCGCCCCAGTTCCACCACAGGCTCCCCCGTGGTGACCCGGCGAAAAGACCCTGGGTGAACCAGGTCGCATCGATGTGGCTGAGGTAGTGTCTTCCAACGCTCAGATTTCTGAATCGCCACGGCGGCAGATTGTGCTCCACCATGACCTTGGCGAAACGGTCGACCGACACGCTGTGGATGGGGATGCCGGGAAAGCGAAAGCTGTCTCGGTATTGCTTCACCGGCTTGTCCTCGAGGTACTGGTTACCGAATCCGCCGAAGTAGAACTGTCCAAGGCCGAGGCCCTCCTCGGTGTGGAGGTAACCGGCCGCCACTTGGGTGTGTAAGACGTTGTGATGCCAGCCCCAGGTTCGGTAGTGATTCCACTCTCCATGGAGCCCACCCACGACCTGCAGGTCCTGATTTCGCAATCCCAGAGCCATCAGAGTCATCGTCCAGTCATTGCCGTGCTCGGTGTCCGCGCTACCGATAGCTCGTCTCACATGATTGGAATGCAAGCTGGTCTCGAGAGACACGAAGTTCGGAGTCGATATGGGAACGAGATTGTCATTAATAGAGGTGACGCCCGTATAAAACGCCAGGTCGGTCTTTTGCTCGATCTTGTGCGGGTTGTCGAACTTCCAGTAGTGGGTGTGACCCAAACCGAGTTTCGTGCCGTTCATGCCCGACTTACGTGGGTTGAACAAGTCATAGAAACTGGGCGCATTGTGATCTAGCTCTACCCGATAAGTCCTCTTGTATTCATAGCGGCCTTTGAAGTGAAACGAGGGTCCGGACGTGTTCCTGTTGAACGGAGAAACGCCTGCTTCGAAGGTGAAATCGTGGGTGTACAGCGGATCGGCGAGGTGAGAGAAAAGCCCGACCACGACGCGATCCTGAAATCCGCTCACCACGGGAATCAAGGAGTGGATCTGCAAGCGTGATAGCCCACTGTATTTTTCGACCGGTGATGTCGAATGGTCCTTCAAGTTTTCCGCAACCGACCATTGGGCGACGTCTGGGCTACGCTCCACAATCTTTTGGCCGTAATACTCGATGGCCGGGAGACGGTCGGCCAACTCGTTGGGAACGAGCACCGGGGTGAATCCGTCGGTGGTGAACTCGAACGCGACCAAGGACTCCGGACTTACGTAGGCCGCCTTGAAGAGACCCCGAAGCGTGTGCGTCAGGGCATGGACTTCGCCGGATGTGCGGTCATATCGGTAGATGTTCGAAACGCCGTTGGTGTTGGCGTTCCAGAAAAGTTGGTTCTCATCCGGGCTCCAGGCGGGAAACTCGGGGGAGCCCTCATTGCTCACGAACTGGTACGAGAAATTGCCTCCTCGTTTCATGAGCTCCAGATCCGCCACGATGATGGATTGGTCGCCACTAGGCCGATGCAACGTGGCGGCCAGATACCGGCCGGAAGGACTGACGGCAAGGTGATAGAGGACATCGCCGAAATCAAAACCGACCACAACTTCCAGAGCTCGATAGGGGTACGCGGAGTAAACCAAGGTGGCAAGGCCCTCCGAGTGCCGGATCCCCCAGAGCTCGTGCGTCGTCGGGGAAACGGTAATCTGACCGACCCGCACGTCCTCGAAGAGGAGTTTGGATTCTCCAGAATCCAAGCTCAGCACGTGAATATCACGAAAAAGCTCGTTGTTATTGGTGGTAAAGAAAAAGAGTCCCAATTCGGAGTCGTAGGCGGTGGACGCGATTTGAGTCATGCTGGGAGACGGCAGAGACCCGACGGATTTCGTCGTCCGGCTCTCGATGTCGAGCACTTGAATCGAAGTCAAATCATGGGACTGGTGTTGTCCAAAAATGATCTTCGAGCCTGAGCTGTCAACGTAGGGCCTCGTCACCCAACCCAAGGATTCGTCCAGAAGCGGTTTGACCGGTGTCAGGTCCGAGGATGTGAGCCTTCCGATATTCTCTCCCTGGAAGCGCCTCTCGATCTCACCGAATTCCTTCCACGCCGTCTCGATATCGATGCCGAAAGTCTTCTCGAATTTCGACTCGAAATCGTAATAGAGGCGGCCCGGTTTGACACTGTACCAGGCGAGCACCCTGTCGGCGCCATACGTGGCAGCCAGATAGGAGACGAAACGGCCTCCGTAGATGTAGTGTAGTGTACTTACGAGGAAGGAAACCTGTGCCTCTCGCGTTTCCAGAATCGAGGCAGCAGGAAAGGGCTTGCCTTCCAACACCAGCGATTGGAAGTACATCTCGTCGAAGCTGCCCAAGGTGCGTCCGTAACCGCCGCTGAGCCAGGTCTCCAGGAAAACCGCAATGCCCTCCTGATGCCAAAGTGGCGTGTAGCGCTCGGAGTTGGTCATCAAGCTGTAGAAAGTCGTGAGCGGCTGACTCTGTTCGGGAGGTACCTTGGAAAATAAAGAACGGGAGACCGACTCGGCCTTGCCCGCCTTGTCGCCGACGGCAACGTGTACGAGCTCGTGCCCGAGGAGCCACTGGATGCGCTCGTTGAAGAGCAGGCTTTCGTAGTCGAGCTCCAGGGGCTCGATTTGCAGCCGAATCGTGTTGTGCGGTACCGAGGTTGCCGCCGCTGATCCGGAGTCGGAAAAATCGTCGACGATGACATGAATCTTCTCGGTGGGCAGGTAGTCGAGAAGCTCCGACAACCGGGCCAGCACTTTTTCGGCGGAGCTCAGAATGTGGGGCGCCAGGTAGCCGTGAGGATTTCGGTAGATAACGACGAAATGCTCGCTTTCCTGTCGATTCCAGAAGGCCTCTGCATCGACGTTACCAGGAACGAGCGCGGTGGCGCAGCACAAGATGCCCAGCAAGGTTTTGAAGCTTTTCGAAAAATCTGTGACTGGGCGCATCGGGTGACCTCCTCAATCTGTTATTTAAGGTCGGTAGGCACCCGGAAAAAGTCACATGAAATCGTTGTCCAAAAGCAGAAAAGGAGCCCTTTTTCGGGCTCCTTTTCGTCTGCACCACGCGGACTAGTGGGAACGCCCGACGGCGTACCGTGATTGGCCCAGATCCTCCAATTGGCCGGCGCTAAAGACGCGCGGGCGCACGGTTGGGCCCAAATCCACCAACTGTCCGGCGCTAAATTGGTGTCCGCGACTGCACCAGGGGCATCCCAAATCCTTCAGTTGGGTGCTGCTGTTGTTCCAAATGAATCCTCCCAGGTCCTCCAATTGGCCGGCGGTAAATACCCATGTACGCCCGCTTGGACCCAAATCCTCTAATTGGCCGGCACTAAATTGGTGTCCGCGCGAGCAGTAAGAGCATCCCAAGTCCTTCAGTTGACCTTCGCTATTCGCCCATATGTATCCTCCCAGGTCCCGGAGTTGAGCGCTGGAACCCTTGAGAAGCGCCTGGACGCGTTGCGTTTCCTTTGTCTGCTCGGATCGCGGCGAACCATCACTTTGGACCACGACCTCTGGATTCGGCGCTTTGGCGCGGAAGCGTAACGCTTTTTCCACGTTGCTTTGAGCGAACAAGGGAGCCACCAACATTCCCAGAAGAACCATCGAAAAAAGGGCTTTTTTAAGCATCGTTTCTCTCCTTTCCTCTTCTTGGAAATTCTGTTAGTGATGTCGCGGTGGGTCCTAAAAAAGTCACAAATAATCTGAGACTTTCTTTCGCCTGGATTGTGGCTATTAAGGTGGGTACGGTCAGCTATTGCTGCGAGTCCACGGGGACTTCAATCTCGACTAGGTCGGATACCATTTGCTGGGCCTGCCTGTATCTCCGACCCTGCATTTCACTGACTTCCCTGAACGCTTCGATCGCCGGCTCGGCTTCCTGCTTCATGAGATACGCCTTGCCGAGAAACCAGTGAGCATCTTCATCGATCCTCGCGTTGTCGCTCAGGTCCGCCGTTATCTGAAAATGACGAATTCCTCGGTCGAGGAGCTCCGTATCAATCTGCACGAAGCGTCCGAGAACATCGCTTTTTGCCGCCCGCAGACAGGCCATCCCCGAAACGTAGTGAGCGTAGGCAACGTTGGGATCGTCGGGGTGTTCCGTGATGTAACCTTCGAGGTGCTCGATTGCCTGAAGATAACGACCTTCGCTGAAATCCAAGAGCCCGTCCGTCATCTGGGCGGAGGCGCCACTCCGGGTGACGAACGTCACCTCTTCGCCCTCGATCGATGCCAATTCGTAGTAGATCGCGCCACTTCCTCGAAAGAGAGGACTGACCCAAACCACCACCAGCAGAGAGGCGACAACCGTGACTGCTGCCGGATAGAGCTTTGGAGCTGGTAGCGAAATCAAAGTCTTTGCGACCGTGCTCGGTAGCTCGAACAGCCGGACCGACCAACGGCCGAGACGGGACCAGGCGGAGACTTGGCCGAGGTTGACAGACGGCACGCCGGCTTCTTCGAGATAGGCTTCAATCTCCTGATATTCCTGCTTGATTCGATCGATCTTCTGCCGACAAGGGGAACACTGTTCGACGTGCTCTTCGATATGCGAGATCTCGTCCGCCGCGAGCCTTCTGCCGTCATAGTCGGGCTCGGCCGGTTCAGAGAGATAGATACCGTAACGGGTGAGCATCGGCTCGTCGATGTGGCCGGGGTCAGCGTTTTCAAGGACAGCGGCCATCACGGCTCGGTACTCCCTGAATTTCTTGCGACACGAGGCGCATTTCTCGACATGAACCATGACTTCGCGCCGGTCGCTCGGGTCGAGGTCCTCGAAGAGCACGATCGCATCGTGGAACTCGTGGCAGCTCTTCATTTCCATTGCAGAGTCCTCAGGATTGTAGTCGCAGTGGCAGCTAAAAAAGTCACAGTCAAAAGCGCCGATTTCAACTTTTCCAGATTCCTTTTGACCTGCATCTTGACGCCGCTCACCGTCAGCCCTACCTGAGTCGAGATTTCCTCATACTTGTGACCCTCCGCTCTCAAAAGGATAATCTGCCGAGCCTTATCGGGAAGCTCCGCTAGAGCCCTTTCGAGATCCACCTTGCGCACGGCTTGATCGTCGAGTCGCAGCCTGTTCCTGATCCCCTACCGAGCCCACCCTCCGATGCCGGGGTGGTGAGAAGATGAGGTTCCAGCTCCTCTTCCTTCTCCCGATATTTCCCCCGAAAGTAATCCTGAGTGACGTGAAGGGCCACTTTGGCGACGAAGCTCCTCAACTTCAAGGGCTCTCGAATCGTGGTGAGATTCCTCAAAAGCCTGAGATAAGTCTCCTGTGCGAGATCATCCACGAGATCGTTATCTCGAAATTTCACCCAAAAGTAACCTCGGACATGTCTCTCCAGTTCCTTACATAGGAGATTCAGAGCGTCCTGGTCCCCCTGCTGGGCCTTGGTCAACAGGTCGGCCAGTTTCCTGGTTCGCTCTTCGACGGGCATGGGATCCTTCTGAGATCAGAGGAAAGAAGATTTTCTACCGCCGGACGGTGGAAAGCAACCGAGCTCGCTACTCCATCCGCAGGGTAGTGACAGGAGAGATGCGGCTGGCACGACGGGCCGGTACCAGCGTTGCAACCATCGTGACGGCGAGAAGGAGCCCGGCTACCGTGACGAGCGTCGTCGCGTCCAGTGCTTCCACGTTGTAGAGCATCGAGCGAAGAGCGGTCGAGGCGAGATAGGCTCCGCCTAATCCGACAACGATCCCAACGAAGGCTGGTCGCATCCCCTGGGACAAGACCAAACGGACCACATCCACCGCACCGGCTCCGAGCGCCATCCGAATACCGATCTCTCGCGTCCGTCTCGCCACCAGATAAGCCACTACACCGTAAAGGCCCACCGTAGCCAGAGCGACCGCGAGCGCTGCAAAAATGGCGAGAAGAAGCGAATAGAAGCGGGTCGGTCCGGTGGAGCGACGGACCGCTGTCTCCAAACTCCCTACTCCGCGAAGCGGTACGTTGGGATCGAGGGCGCGAACCTCTCGGCGAACCTCCGAAAGGACTGGAGGCGCACCGGGCCGTGCCCGAACGTGCATCGTCAGATAGTTGCTCGCCATCTGGCTCTGCGGGACGTAAACCTCCGGCTCGGGATTCATGGAAACACGCCGCGACCGAATGTCTCCCACGATGCCGACGATGGTTCTGGTCTCGACCGGGTAAGAGAAACTGACATCGACTCGAATCTGCTGGCCCAGGGGATCTTTGCCGGGATAAAAACGGTCTGCAAAACCCTTGCTCACGAGCACCACCGGCAACGAGCCATGCCGGTCACTCACCTCCAACGTCCTCCCGCGTAATAGAGGGACTTTCAGGGTATCGAGGTATCCCGGAGTCATGACCCTCAGTCTCGTGTGTTCTTCTTGGCCGGCCGGTGGCGCCGATCGATCCGAAAAATGAACGTCTGCATTGATTCGGTTCCCACCCATAGGACTGCCGAAAACCGCGCCGGCGGCTTTGACATCGGGGAGTGTCTGAAGACGCTCCTCCAGATCCTCGAAAAAACGGACGACACGCTCCGGCTCCGGATAGCGGGCTTGCGGCAGTGCAATACCGAAGGTCAAAACGTTGTCTTTGTCGAATCCCAGATCGACGGAGCGAAGCTCCGAAAAACTCTTGAGAAGAAGCCCCGCGGCGAACAACAAAACGAGCGACAAAGCGACTTCGGCGGCGAGAAGTGTCGACCGGAGAGGAGATCGCCCCATCGAACCGGTTCCGGCTCGACCGCTATGACGTAGGGCATCTGCAATGGCAATCCTCGATGAGGTGAGTGCCGGAGCGAGCCCGAAAACGAGCGTCACACATACGACCGATAAAAGTGTAAAAAGCAGCACGTTCCCGTCCGTCGAGACTTCATCGAGCCGGGGAAGATTCGACGGAGCAAGCTTCAGAAGAAGGTCGAGTGCCCATTTCGCCAAAACAATTCCCGCCAATCCGCCTAGAGTGGCGAGCACGAGAGCTTCAACGAGGAGCTGGCGAACGAGTCGCAGCCGACTCGCTCCCAGCGCGGAACGAACGGCCATCTCCTCGGTCCGTACCGAGGCACGTGCCAGCATCAAGTGCGCCACATTGGCGCAGGCAATGAGCAGGACCACACCCACCGCACCAAGAAGCACGAGTAGCGCCAAACGGACGTCGTCTCCCACAATGGTTCGCTCCAAGCTGACAGCTAGGAACGACTTTTCGAAGTTCGAGTCGGGATACTGATCTTCGAGCCGTGCGGCCAAAACGGAGAGCTCCTCTCGAGCTTCCTCGAGAGCCACGTCGGGTGCGAGACGCCCCACGACGCGAAGAAAATGGCAGTCCCTGCCGCAATCCTCCGTATTGTGAAAAAGCGGTTCCCAGAGTTGAGCTCCACGAGGATAGTCGAAGCCGGGAGGAGCAATCCCCACGATCTCGGTCGTTCGCCCTCTGATTTCGAGGGTCTTCCCTAGGACTTCCTCGGTCCCGCCGAAACGCTCCTGCCAAAATCCGTACCCGATGACCACGACGTGAGGTCCTCCCGGCACGTTCTCCTCGGCACGAATGTCACGGCCTCGGATCGGTGACAGATCGAAGACCTCCAGAAGGCCTTCGGTGACGCGCGCACCTTGCACGACTTCGGCATCTCCCATACCGGTCAGAGTGATGCCGGACATCGAGTAGGCGGCTACCGCGGTCAAAGATCGCGTTTCGCCTTGGATATCGCGAACGTCCGGTTGGGACATCGAACCCTGCCGGCCGCCGGAATCGACTCCGATGGTCACGAGACGATGGGGCTCCGGATAAGGGAGCGAACGTAGCACCACCCCATTCACGACCCCAAAGATCGCACTGTTGGCGCCGATACCCAACGCAAGCGTCAAAACCGCCACGGCGGTGAAAGCGGGAGCCCGCCGAAGGTTCCGAAAAGCAAGGATCACGTCCATGCTCAAGAAAGGAAACATTTCCCGAACTCCTCTGCTGCGCCACGCTCCCATGATTTTTCGGCCTCGAGCTCGAAACGCTTCCGTATGGGATCGGGCGAGCGATGACAAAAGATCCTTGACCAGTAGCCATCGGAGTTTGTTCGCGTCACGACGCTTCTGGTAGTGATCCACCACGTCCAAAATCTCATCGCCGAAGCGGCGTCGAAACTTCGCCGGGTAGAGGAAGAGGAGCAGCTTGAAGACTCGGCGTGTCATGACGAGCTATCCGAAAGGACTTGTTTTTCCCGCGCGGCGCGCAGCACTGTTTCCAGTTTATTCGCCTCCACTTCGAGAGCGACTTGCCCCGCCTTGGTGATCCGGTAGTACCGCCTTCTGGGATCGTCCAGCTCCGGCGCCGGACGAGAACGCGTCTCCGTGATGAGCTTCTCGTCGAGCAGCTTTTTGATGGAGTTATAAAGAGTGCCCGGACCCATGAGGACGGCACCATCCGTGCGTCGTTCGATCTCGGCCACCATACCGAGACCGTGACGTGGCTCGTCCACCAGCGCCAGCAAGATGTAGAAGAACGAGCTCGTGAGTGGCTTGATTCCCCGCAGTTCCGTCATCGTATACGCTCCCCAGAAGTATCGCTTCGCAATATATTTTATTTCGATAGTTTTGTCAAGCAAACCAATTCCCACAAACCGTCGTCTTAGTTAAAGAGAAGAAGTGTGCTGTATTTGGCCCCAGGGAAGAGAGCTTAAAATCATGAGCCATTCTGATGACATCGCCCAGGACATTCGCTTTGGCCTCCGGCAGCTCACGAGGAAACCAGGGCTCCCCGCGCTCATCATCCTTTTGTTAGCACTCGGGATCGGTGTGAACACGGCTATTTTCAGCGTCGTCAAAGCCGTGGTGATCGAGCCACTCCCCTTCGAGTCGCCCCATCAGTTGATGCAACTCTGGCATACCGGTCTGGGGTTCACTCGCATTCCGGGCTCGGGGCCCGATTTTCTAGATTGGCGGGAACAAAGTCAGTCCTTTGAGCGAATGGTGGCTTACTCCCCTTTCTACACCAATCTTACGGGGACGGGTGAGCCCGAGCGCCTTCAGACAACCGCATGCACATCGGGACTCTTCGAGATGCTGCGCGTCACACCTGCTGTGGGGCGGACGTTCTCACCCGAAGAGGAACAGGCGGGGAAAAGTGACGTCGTGATCATCAGTAACAGTCTGTGGCAGCGGCGTTTCGGGGCCGATCCAGGTCTCATCGGCAAGACGCTCGTCCTCAACGGCGAATCCCGCACCGTAATCGGCATTATGCCTCCGGGTTTTCAGCATCCCTGTCCGTGGACCTTCGATAGCCCTACAGAGGTATGGACACCCTTGCCCGTCGAGGAATTGCTGGACGATAGGGGCGGCAACTGGCTTCTGGTCATGGGTCGTCTCGCAGAGGGAATCGGGAGAGAGACCGCCCAGCAAGAAATGAATGTGATCGCCAAACGCCTCGAGGAAATGTATCCCGACACGAACGAGCACATCGGGGCCCGAGTGGTGCCGGTGCTCGAAACGTTGCTCGGAAGTACGACGGCCCAACTCATCTTTTTATTGGGAGCCGCGGGATTGGTGCTCTTGATCGCCTGCGGCAATGTGGCAGGCCTTCTCATCGCCCGGGCGATGACGCGAAAGACCGAGGTGGCCATTCGTTCGAGCCTCGGAGCAAGCCGCAGCCGTTTGGTTCGGCAGCTCGTCGTCGAGAACCTTCCCTTGTTTCTGATCGGTGGCGGATTGAGTGCCTTGCTGGCCTATTGGAGCATCGGTTTGCTCAAGGCAAGCATTCCCCCGAATATCCCCCGTATCCAAGGAATCGGTATCGATCTCGGGGTTTTGGCATTTACGCTGGGTGTGTCACTGGTGACCGGTGTGGTCTTCGGATTGATTCCTGCTTTGATGACTTCCAAAACGGATCTCGTGGAGTCCCTCAAACAAGGCCGAGGCACGACGCGAGGCGGGAGAAACCGAATTCGGCACTTGCTGGTGGTTTCTCAGTTTGCATTGACCTTAGTACTGGCCAATGGCGCGGCGCTCATGCTTCAAAGTTACTCGCAGCTTCGACACATGGATCATGGTTTCCGCACCGAGGGTACTTTGACCTTGCAGCTCAACTTGCTCGGCCCGAAGTACGAAAAGGCTTCACAAGTTTCTGCCTTTTATAACGATGTCTTGGAGCGGATCGAGTCCATTCCCGGCGTAAGCCGCGCCGCCGGTATCAGCCGGTTGCCTCTCGAGGGAGGTCAAAACGGCACGGCAACCATCGAGGGGCGAGAGAACGCTTTTGGAGATCTGAAGGGGCCATTGGTCGAGGTCAAAACGATTACGCCCGAGTACTTCGAAGCCATGGGAATTCCCTTGATTTCCGGTCGGGGACTCACGGAGCAAGACGGATCAGGGGCACGTATCGGTGTGGTCATCAACCAGACGCTCGCCCGTGTCGGTTGGCCGGATGAGACCCCGCTCGGCAAACGTTTCTGGTACGACGACAGTGGTCCCAAGTTCAGCGTGGTCGGGGTCGTCGGGGACACACGGCAATGGGGTCTCGAACGAGAGCCCATTAGTGAAGCCTATTTTCCGTACAGTGAGGCTCTGGCCTCGGGATTCTACTCTTTCCGGGAAGTACGATTTATTGTGGCACGCACGGAAATCGATCCGGCCTCCGTGGTCCCCGCAATCCGACGGGAGATCGGGAGCGTTGACGCCGACTTGCCGATCTCGGATATCCGCACGGCGGAGACTCTCGTTGCCGAGTCGATCGCCAGGCGGCGCTTCAACACGATATTAGTCGTTCTATTCGCAGGGTTGGGCCTGGTCCTCGTAGCAGCAGGTATCTTTGGCGCGATGTCCTATTTTGTTCATCAAAGAATGCACGAGATCGGTGTGCGGATGGCACTCGGCGCGAACCGACAGGGTGTACTGAAGCTGGTGCTCCTGCAAGGGCTCAAGCTCGCCGCCTTGGGTGTCGTCGCCGGAATGGCGGGGGTTTTTGCGACGATGAAGCTCACGGAAAGCATGGTGTATGGGGTGAGGCCGACGGACCCGCTTACCCTTGTGGGCGGTATCGTGTTTCTCGTTGCGATTGGCTTGGTCGCCTCGGCGATTCCTGCCCGACGCGCCACCAAGGTGGACCCGGTGCTGGCTCTCCGGCGGGAGTGATGTTCTCCTGATTGCATATAGGAACAGGTTCTGGAACCTGTTGCTCGAGCAAAACACACCTACCCAACAGGCTGAATGGGGCGATGTGGCGGGCCTTCTCATCGCCCTCTCATTGCTGAGAGACCCTTTTAATGCAGCACCTAAATATGTCGGCTATTACGTTTGTATTTATACTGGTAATTATATATAAATAATAGTGTGTATAAACAGTGCAACAAGCATTGGCACACAAGGAACAAGTCATGAAAAACGTCCAGATCAGTTTCGACGAAGACCTTCTCGAGACCATCGACCAATTTGCGGCGTCATCGCAGCTTTCACGATCTGCGGTCGTGCGCGAAGCAGTTAAGACTTGGATCCGTCAAAAAAAAGTCAGGGAGTTCGAGGACGAATGGATTCGCAAGCTGATAGAAAGCCCCTCGAGCCCTGAAGAATCCGAAGCCTGGCTGGCCGCCGAAAGCTGGAGTGACGAATGAACCGCGGCGACGTTTGGCAAATCGACCTGGGCGAACGAATCGGCAAGAGGCCTGTTGTCATCGTGACCCGGCAAAACGTGATCGAGTACCTCAACAAAGTGACTGTGGTCGAAGTAACCACCAAGGGCAAAGGTTATCCAACAGAGGTCGATATTGGCCGAAAAGCGAACCTACCCAAATCATCCTTTGTTCAGGCTGACAACGTTCATACCGTTCCAAAAAACCGACTCAAGAAATACCTCGGAACACTGGATCCTGAAACGATGCTGGTGGTCTCGCGAAAGGTCGTTCTAGCTCTTGGACTAGAAAAATGCATGGATGATGTATTAGATTCTCCGAGCTGGCTGCAATGACATAGCAACAGGTTCTGGAACCTGTTGGTCGGTTGAGAGGATTTCACGTCAGAGTTTTGAAGAAGCTCCGACAATCTGCGGAGAAGATCATCATCGGAAATCGTTTTGAGATCGTGTTTCACATGATTGCATTGTAAACCTGACTTTTCAGACACTCTGAGTTAGCGCGTGTTGGACGGCCATCACTCAAGATGGCTTCGAAGTCTCATTAGCAGTTGAAGGACCCTGGCTGGTCGTCGACGAACCGTTCGCGCACGTTGTCATTCGGACCAACAACTTTTTCTCAAAAGGTCCGATTTGGCTGTCAAGGGAAAAATGATCTTTTTTCGATTCTCTCTTCAGCTGATGAAGTGTCTAACGTCGGTCCGAAGACGTAACCGGCGGTCCTTGGCCAAAACAAAACAAGGTGTTTTTCGTGCGGACGTAAATCCGGCCGTCGGAGATCGCGGGAGTGGCGGAACATTCTTCACCGAGGTCGTTGACCGCCAGGACTTCCCATTCCGCCCCCGCTTTAAGCACCGCCACCTTCCCTTCCGGTTAGTAAGGAAAACCTTGCCATCGGCAGCGATGGGCGAAGCGTAGTAAAAGCTTAATGCACCCGTCGCCCGACCTCGTTTGAGAACCTCGCCGGTGGATGGATTGAGTGATGTCACAATTCCACCGTTCCGCACCAAATAAAGCACATCTTTGTAGAACAAAGGACTCGTCATCAACGGTAGACTTTTCCGGTGCCGCCAACATCTCCGGACGATTGACTTTCCACCGGACACTGCCGTCGTTGCTGTTAACACCGATGATGAAGGAGTCGGTCTGCTGGTCACAGTTGACCACAACGGTATCGCCCAGGCCAGGACCGGGGAAGAGGAAATGCCGTAGTAATTATTGAAGGGCCCGAGGGGTCGCCGCCAACGCTCCTTGCCGTCCGCTTAATAGGAGATGATTCCCAAGTGGTAAAGAACGCGTAGACGTTTTCCCCGTCACTGGCGGGAGTTGGCGTAGCGGGCCCGTTGAGTGGGGTGATCTCCGTTGCATGCTCTCGAGCCACTTCGCGCCGCCACAAGGTTTTTCCTGTCTCGCGGTGAATACAAAACGTTAGGAGCTTTTCGTCTTCAAAGGACGTGACAAAAACACGCTCGCCGACCACGATGGGCGAGGAGTAGAGAAAGGAAGTTCCACCTTCCATATAGCGTTCTTGTCCGGACCGAACTCGACCGGAAGCCCCGTCGTTTCCGAGACGCCGGAGCCGTTGGAACCCCGGAACCGCGGCCAGTCTTCCGCCTCGAGGCCGGAGCCCAAAAACAAGACTAAGGACAAAGCGAGAATCAAGATTCTAGAGATGATATGCATGACCATCCTCCATCGGACCGCTACCTTTTTGAAAGGTGGCTCATCGCCGTCATGGGGTGGACGCAAGATGTGGTCGGAACTTTCTTAGAGACTAGCTCAGACGGCATGATTGTATGCGAGTCAGTTCCTATACTCAAATCAATAGGAAAATATCTATGTTTTCCTTATATCCGTCGTTTGTAATTAGATATAATCTTGCCTGAAGGTGAAGAAGATCAAGGAAACTATCGGAGGGAAACATGACAAAAGCTTTGGAATGTATCTCGTTGCCGTCCTCATCCTTTGTTCGCTTCCGGCTCGTGCACCTCTCTTCGGCCAGACCGGTCCTGATTACAAGGTCTATGCAGTCGAATACGCTTCCATCCCAAATGGATTTCACGGAAATGCTCTTGGGTGCCGAGGCGCCCGTGGTTGCCGACGGCTCCTGATGGTATGGCCGATTAGGTCCGGATGGGCGGAACATCCTGGTGGACACGGGCTGCCGCCCCAACCATCCGCAACCTTTCCCCCCAGGCACGAGAGCGGTACATTCGTCCGGACGAGGTCGTTGCCAATCGGGGTTGGCCAGAGAACATCACGGACATCATCGTTACCCACCTGCATTGGGATCACGCCGACGGGGTCAGTTTGTTTCCGAATGCGCATATTTGGATTCACAAGGCCGAGCTGGAGTATTACGCCACAAGTGCTTGGCAGAAGGGCGGAGACCACCGAGGCGTCGACCCGCGTAATGTCACGGAGCTCGTGGAACTCAACACGGCAGGTCGGTCACGTTTGTGGACGGCGAGACCAAGGAGATATTCCCGGGAATCCGGGTATACTCGGGTGGGCGCCATGGTATGCATCCCAGTACCTCGGCTTCACTACCCCAGACGGCACCGTGATACTGGCTTCTGACAACGTCTGGTTCTATGCGAATCAGGAAAAGAATCTGGCGAACTCGCTCACGTTCGACCCGGAAGCTCAGCTGAAAGCCCAGGATCGGATGAGGTTGCTTGCATCAAAGCCGGACTGGATCATACCGGGCCATGACGGTGCTGTGTTCGAGAAGTTTCCTAATCCTGTCGAGGGTGTCGCTCGGATTCGTTAGAAACCGGCTTACTTCGGCACTAGAACAGGTTCTGGAACCTGTTGGTCGGTTTGAATTGTTGCCGTCTTCTCGGTGGCTTCCACGAGGCCGTCGGTGTAGTCAGGCAATAACAGATCGCCGGATTCGAGATGTCGCTCGTACACCTGCCAGGCGTTTTTTTATAATAATCCGTCAGAGGTTCATCCGCCGGAACCGCCTCTTCCGGAGACTGACCGTAATCGCAGTGAAATAGAGTCAGGCGCTGTTTCACGGCGAGGTGTCCCATGAGCCGATTGCAGATTGAGGTGCCTGACGACGAGCCCTTATGAGCCTAAAGACGGATTCTGAATCGTTCGCCCGGGACCTCGTACTTCTAGCTGCTATCAAGCTTTTTGTAATGGGAAAACTCTCTTCTGGACGGGCGCGCGGAGCTGGCCGGCCTGTCGCGGGTTGAATTCTTGATGGAGATTCGTCGCTACAACGTGTCGCCGTTTTCAGTTGTTTCTATGCCCGAAAATCTACGTCAGGACGTTTTCACTATGCACTAAAACGCCTTCGAGGCTAGATCTATACTCGTTTATTCCGAATTCGTCATAGGTACTTGGTCCGGAACAGTACAGCGCCTCATTGTCGCTCTCCGTCATGACGCGCGCCTCCTCACCGCCAGCATCGTGACATCATCATCGAACGCCCCGTCGCAAAAAGTCTCCACGTCTTGAAACACTCCGTCGATGAGCTCTCGAGGGGTATCGTTCCTCCGGGCGTGTAACGCATTCATGAGTCGCTCGTCTTCGAACTGCTCGCCGTCTTCTCGGTGAGCTTCCACGAGGCCGTCGGTGTAGAGGAACAGCAGATCGCCGGGCTTAAGATGTCGCTCTGTCACCTGCCAGGCGTTCTCGGGAAAAAGACCCAAGGGAGTGCCGGTGGACTCGATCGTTTCCAGACCATTTTCATGCAGGATATACACTGGGTTATGTCCCGCCGAAACCACGTTCATCTCGCCTGAGCTTTTGTCGTAGCGGGCACAGACTCCGGTCACGAACATTCCGCACTGCCCCGTCATCTCGCAGATCCGGGTGTTGGCTTCCGAGATAATCTCCATCGGGGAATCGACCTTCTCCTCGATGAGGCGAAACACACTGCGGCAGGCCGCCATGATGAGGGCCGAGGCGGTGCCGTGGCCAGACACGTCACCGAGAATGATGTGCACGCCGTCCCCGTTCGAGCACGTGTCGAAGAAATCGCCGCCGATTTGATCGGAGGGTCGATAGAAGCTTTCGATTTCCAGGTCGTCGCAAACCGGCCCCCGGGGAAGCAAGCCGAGCTGAACCCGCCGGGCCAGGTTTTTTTCTTCCATGAGGCGGCGATTCTTGCTCGCCAGCTCCCGGGTGAGCTGAGCCACCTGAAGGTGGACCGAGATTCGTGCCAGGAGCTCGTTCTTGTGAAATGGCTTTAAGATGAAATCGTTCGCGCCGACGTCGAAAGACGCCACGCAGGTTTCCTTCTCCCCCACCGCGGACAAAACGAGGATGGGCAGCAAGCTCTCGTCGTGATCCTGCCGGATGGTTTTGATGGCCGTGATGCCGTCCATGACCGGCATCATCAAATCCATCAAGATGAGGTCGAAGGGCTCCCTCCGGTTGAGCTCGACCGCTTCCAGACCGTTTTCCGCCGTGGTGATCTCGTAGTCCTGCTGGAGCGACCGTACCAGCACCTTTCGATTGGAAGCACTGTCGTCTACGGCCAAAATCCGGTGCATGACCCCTCTCAATCTTCGAGTCCGAAGGTCCTCATCTTTTGAAGGAGGGTCCAACGGGCAATGCCGAGCTCTTCGGCCATGTGGGTTTTGTTGCCGCCGTGCGTGTCGAACGCCTTTTGGATGAGGTCGCGCTCGACGGACTCGACCGCGTCTTTCAGCTTACCTTGCCGGCTGGAGGCACAGGCCCACAAGACCCTTCTGACCTTTTCCGATAGGGCATCGAGCCCGATGGCCTCGCCCGGCTCGGTCAGGACGAGAGCACGCTGGATCTCGTTGGCGAGCTGTCTCACATTACCGGGCCAGTCGTAAGCCTCGAGCGCTCGCGAGGTGTCACTCGTGAAGCCGGGACATTCTTGTCCGAACGCCGCGGCATGCACTCTCGAGGAAGTGCTTCGCCAGAAGAGCCACGTCGCCGCCTCGTTCCCGCAATGGCGGCAGCACGATGGGAAAGACGCCGAGTCGGTAAAAGAGATCTTCCCTGAACCGACCCTCCTGGACCTCGACCTCGAGCTCTTTGTTGGTGGCGGCAATGACCCGGACGTTGATCGTCCGGGGCTCGGTCTCCCCGACCCGGGTAACTTCGTTTTCTTGTAGCACCCGGAGAAGCTTGACCTGCATGGCGGCGCTGGTCTCCCCCACTTCATCCAAAAATACTGTTCCTCCGTCGGCGCTTTCGAAGAGTCCGGCCCGGTCCTCGATGGCTCCCGAGAACGCTCCCTTTTTATGACCGAAGAGCTCGCTTTCGAGCAGCGTTTCCGTCAAGGCACCGCAGTTGGCGGCGACGAACTTCCCTTCGCGACGCGGACTGTGGTGATGGATAAACCGGGCGATGGCCTCTTTGCCGGTTCCGGTCTCTCCTGAGACCAGCACGGTGACGTCCTTGCCCGCCACCCTCTCGACCAGCTCGAAGATCTTTTTCATCTTCTCGCTCTCGCCCACGATGGAATCGAAACGAGAGCTTCGGGCCAGCGCCGCTCGAAGGTAGCGGTTCTCCTGAACCATGTGGCGGATGCGGAGCATGGCCCGCACCCGGGCTAGGAGCTCCACCGGCTTGAAGGGCTTGGTGACGTAGTCGTCGGCACCGGCTTCGAATCCTTCGATCAGGGCTTCCGTTTCCGTCTTGGCCGTGACCAGAATGACGGGAAGGAAGCCGTTCGTGTCCCGTTCCTTGATGCGACGGCAGGCGTCGTATCCGCTGATGCCCGGCATCATGACGTCGAGAAGCACGAGGTCGGGAGAATCGGAGACGACTCGCGCTAGAGCTTCGCGGCCGTTTGCGGCTTCGACGACGTCGTAGCCTTCCTTGCTGAGCTTTACCCGCAGCAACTTGATGTTCGAGGGCTGGTCGTCGACAACGAGAATCTTCGCAGTATCCGTCATCACGCTTCCAAATATTTGTGAATGTGCTCCAAGAGAACTTTCGGTCGATAGGGCTTGGCGATGTAATCGGAACAGCCCGACTGGATCGCTTTGTTGTCGTCTCCGCTCAAGGCATAAGAGGTGATGGCGATGATGGGAATATCGCGGGTGCGCTCGTCGGCACGGAGACGCTGGGCCACCTCGTATCCGGAGAACTTGGGTAGCTGGATGTCCAGAAGGATGAGGTCGGGCGGCGACTCGAGGGCGGCGCGAATCCCCTCTTCCCCATCGACCGCCTCGGTCAGCTCGTAATCGGTCTGCCTCAGGATGTGACGCACCGCCTTCCGGTTCGAGGGGTTGTCCTCGATGTGAAGGATGCGCTTCGGAGCCATCGTCACCTCCTCCTGAAAAGCGTTAGTGGTGGACGGGAATCGAGAAACGGAAGCGTGGAACCCTTTCCCAGCTCGCTTTCCACCCAGATACGGCCGCCGTGCATCTCCACGAACTTGCGGGCGATGGTCAAGCCCAATCCGCTTCCCTGGGCGACGCGGGTAAGCGAGCCGTCCACCTGCCGGAACGTCTCGAAGATGTTCTCCTGCTCCTCGGGCGGAATACCGATACCGGTATCCGATACCCAGAAGAGGATCGAGCCGTTTTCTTTCCGAGCCCCCACCCGAATCTCACCCTCGGGGGTGAACTTGATCGCGTTTTTCACCAGATTGACGAGAACGTGTTGCGTGAGACGAAGACCATCGGCTTCGACCGCCGGCAAGTCGTCTTCCACATCCGTCTCCAGCTTCAAACCTTTTTCTTGCGCCTCGTACTCGAGCCCGGACACGGCCGTGAGCAGCAGGTCTTCCGGCTCGCACTCGGCCAACTTGAGCTTCATGGCCCCCGCTTCGAGCTTGGCCAAATCCAAAATGTCGTTGATGAGAGCCAGGAGTGCCACCCCGTTTTGATCGATCTCCTGGACCGCATCTTTGAGCTCTTCGTTGATCTCGCCGTAGGTGCCTTCCAGTATGAGAGACGAGAAGTTAATGACGGCGTTCATGGGCGTGCGAATCTCGTGGGACATGTTAGCGAGAAACTCCGATTTCAGCCGATTCGCCGCCTCCAACAACTTGTTCTGTTGTTCCAAACGCCGGAAGTCCTGAAAACGGGCATAGCCGAGTGCAAAGGCTTCGGCGAACTGTTCCAGAACCTTGGCCTCCCTTTCCGAATAATAATCGGCGGGCACGTGGCTCAGGACGACTGAGCCACCCGGAAAGGGACATCGCAACGAGGATCGCACCCACCATTCTCTGGGCATGGGCTGAAGATTGAAATAATTCTTTTCGTAATGACTCACCAACTCCTCCAGCTCTTCGTCGGTGCGCGAAACAATGGTCGTTTCTTTTGTCCTAGGGTGGCGATGGCAGTAGTCTTCGAAGTCGAGTGTCGTCACGGTGACGTAGCGCCCTTCAGCTTCCGGAACATCGGTCAGAATATGGGTTGTCTTTCCCTTTTCGATACGTTCCATCGTGTCGGGACCAAATTTGAGGATGTCGTACAAACTCATGTCGACCAGCGGATCGTTTCTGGGGGTGTTGAAGGAGCGCACCAACTTGTTTTCCTCATCGAATAGACTTATCGAGCAGAACGTGAATTCTTGGCCGAGCTCCTCGAGCTCCGCGTGCTAACAACAGGATGACGCGCACTATATCGGCGCTCGAGGTCATCGCAGACACCGCACTTTGCACGTTTGCCACGGCCCGGCCGATTTGAAGGGCACGGTTCCTTCGCTCCAATCGCCGGAAGTCGAGGAAGCGCGTGTAACCGTGAGAAAACGCCTCGGCGAACTGTTCCAGAATCTTAGCCTCTCTTTCCGAGAAAAAATCGGGAGGCGTGTGGCTCAAGACTACTGCACCCCCGGGAAAGGGGCATCGTAGCGACGATCGCACCCGCCACGCTTCAGGCAGAGGATTCCAATAGTGCTTTTCCAAATGTTTCACCAGCGCTTCCATATCATTCGTCGGTCCGCGAAACAATGGTCGTGTCGCTTGTCTTGCCGTGACGACGGAAGTAGTCCTCGACGTCGAGTGTCGTCACCGTGACGTATCGGTCCTCGGCTTGCGGGACATCAGCCACCAAATAGGTTGTTTGCTGTTTTTCGATACGCTCGATAGTTTTGGGACCAAATTTGAGAATCTCGTACGGGCTCATGTCGAATGTTGGCGACATAGCGGGGTGTATTGAACGAGCGGACCTGATGTTTTTCTTCATCGACCAAACTGATCGAGCAGAACCCAAACTCTAAATCGAGTTCCTCGAGCTCACGTGTCAACAATAGGATGACGCGCACGATATCGGAGCTCGAGGTCATGGCCGCGACGGCGCTCTGCACGTTCGCCACCGCCCGGCCGATTTGTAGGGCGCGGTTCCTCTGCTCTAAACGCCGGAAATCGAGGAAACGAGCGTAGCCGAAAGAGAAAGCTTCGCCGAATCGTTCGACGATTCGCGCCTCGGTTTCCGTGAAATGATCCGGCGAACTATGGGTCAGGAAGATGGACCCTCCCGAGAATGGGCAACGCATACTGGAACGTGCCATCCACTCTTCCGGCCAGGGACGGAAATCGTACAGCTCCTCCCAGCGGTGACTAAGGTGACGCGCTTCCTCCTCTGTTCTCGACAGGATGACCGTCCCTTCCTTTTTGGGATTGCGTTTCAGATAATCCGAATAGTCATAGGTCACCGCGACCACGAACCAATCTTCGGCACCCGGGATGTCATAGACTGCTACGACTTCACCCCTTTCGATGCGATCTATGGTGTCCGGCCCGAATGCGTGGCTTCGCCCTACCATCATCTTGGAGATACCAGAAAGGTCCCCCGCGGCCTTGGATCGTAGAGCGGTATAGGCTCGACTTTGTTGCCCTTCTCATCAAACATACTGATGGAACAATGAGTAAAATCCAGTTCTAAAGCTTCGAGCTCTTGAGTGATCAAGGTCATTACTCGCACGATGTCGGCGCTCGAGGTCATCGCCGCAACCGCACTTTGCACCTTTGCCACCGCCCGCCGATCTGAAGGGCTCGGTTCCTCCGTTCTAAACGCCGGAAATCGAGGAAACGTGTGTAGCCGAAGGAGAACGCTTCGCCGAATCGTTCGACGATGCGTGCTTCGTTGTCCGTGAAATGTTCGGGCGATGTATGGGTCAGTGTGATGGCACCTCCCGGGAAGGGGCACCGCATCGCCGAGCGTGCCATCCATTCTTCGGGCCAGGGACGAATACGTACATATCCTCCCACCGGCGACTGAGCTCACGCGTTTCTTCTTCCGTTCTCGACAGGATGACCGTCTCTTCGTTTTGGGGATTACGTTTCAGAAACTCCTGGTAGTCGGAAGTCAAGACGGCCGCAGTCCGACCTTCGGCGCCTGGAATATTAAACACCCACAGTTCTTCACCTTTTTCGATTCGATCGATCGTATCCGGCCCGAAGGGATGAGCTCTTTTTAGCATCCGTTTAGCGACATCAGGTAAACCTTTCCCTACCTCGGTTTGTGGAGTGGTGTAAGTACGCACTTTCTGGTTCTTCTCATCAATCACACTGATGCCGCAATGCGTGAACATCAGCCCCAACGCCTCCAGTTCCTCGGAGATCAAGATCATCACACGAAAGATATCCGCGCTCGAGGTCATGGCCGCCACGGCGCTTCCCACTCTGGCCACCGACTCGCCGACCTGAAGCTCTCGATTGCGCTTTTCCAACCGTCGAAAATCGAGGTGGCGGGCGTAGCCCAGACTGAAGGCTTCGGCGAAACGCTCCAGGATTGTTGGCGTCTCGCTGAGAGAAGTGACTGGCGCGGTTGTCATTGAGGCTTATCACACCCCCGTTGAAGGGACATCGCAAGACGGAGCGGAGTCTCAGTTTCTCGGGCATCGCTCCAGTCTTGTAGACTACCCGTCCACCGGTAGATCTTGGTCCATTGCGGGATCAGACGGTCGATCTCCTCTTCGGTACGGGATAGGATCACGGTTCCATCGTGCCTCGGATTTCTTTCAAAATAGGATTCGTATTCGAGGCTCATGCACGTTACGACCCGATTTTCCGCCTCCGGTATGCCTGTGATCCGAAACGGGCCGGCTTCTCTCTCGATGCGCTCGATGGTATCGGGGCCGAAGGATAGCCGTTCAACGTTCCATTCTGCAGGAAGTTCTGCCTGCCTATAGGAATTGAAAGCACGGATAGTCTTCTTCGCTTTGTCGATGATCGTGATGGCCGAAAGGAAGAAATCCAGACCCAACTCTTCGAGCTCGTGCGTGATCAAGGTAATGACCCGTACGATGTCGGCGCTCGATTTCATCTCCGCCACCGCGTTTTGGACCCGGCCCACCGCTCGGCCGATCTGAAGCTCCCGGTTCCGCTGTTCGAGGCGAAGGAAATCGAGATGACGTGTATAGCCGAGCGAGAACGCCTCGGCGAAACGCTCTAGGATTCGGGCATCTTTCTCGGAGTAGTGGTCGGGATGTTTGTGGTTGAGAGCGATCGCACCGCCTTTGAAAGGACACCGCACCGAGGACAGAATGAGCGCCTCCTCCGGCCAGGAGCTGACGTTCCAGGCCTTTTCCCACAGAGGGACGAGCTTCCTCGCCTCGTCCTCGGACCGCGAGATGACGAGGGTCTCGTCACTCTTCGGATAGCGCGCGAGGTAGTTCTCGAGATCCATCGATTGGCAGACGACCCATAGGTCCTCCGCCCCGGGTATACCTGTAATGGTAAAAGGTCCTTCCTCGTTTTCGAGCTGCTCCATGGTATCGGGTCCGAAAGGAACCACGATATCGGCTAGGCCCATGAGTCTGCTATCGCCGCGGGTCCATGAAGGAAAGCAGTGACCTTGTTCAGCCGCTCGTCGATGATATTGATGGAGCAACTCAGGTACTCCAGGCCGAGCTCCTCGAGCTCTCGCCCGAGCAATATCGTGACCGGCACGAGATCCGAGCTGGACTTCATCGATTGCACGGCATTCTGGATCTTTCCGACCGAGCGATCGATCTGAAGCTCACGGTTCCGCCGCTCGAGGCTGAGGAAATCGAGATAGCGTGTGTAGCCGAGAGAAAAGGCCTCCGCAAACCGCTCTAGAATCCGGGCGTCTTTTTCTGAGAAGTGATTGGGGCGTGATGTCGTTGAGAGCGATTGCACCGCCCTTAAAGGGACACCGAACCGAGGAGCGAATCAGCCCTTCCTCCGGCCAGGGTTTGATTTTCCAGGCCTTCTCCCAAAGCGGGACGAGCTTCTTCGCCTCCTCTTCGGTTCGCGATATGACGACGGTCTCATCGCTCTTCTGGATATCGCTGGTGATAGTTTTCGAGATCCGTCGATATCGTAGGTCGCCGCATTGATCCTCCGCCCCGGGTATACCCGTCATCGTGAGAGGTCCTTCCTCGTTCTCGAGCTGCTCGATGGTATCGGGACCGAATGGAACCGCTACGTCTTAGCTGATGTCTTTCTAGACCGTCCGATCCGTCAGTGAAAGTCGTGACCTTCTTCACGCCGTCATCGATGATATTGATGGCGCAACTGCCGTACTCCAGTCCAAGCTCCTCGAGCTCCGCCCGAGCAACTGATGACCGGACCAGATCCGAGCTGGAATTCATCCCCTGTACGGCGTTCTGGATCTTTCCAACCGAGCGATCGATCTGGAGCTCTCGGTTTCGCCGCTCGATGCTGAGGAAGTCGAGGTGTCGCGTGTACCCGAGCGAGATCGCTTCGGCGAACCGCTCTAGAATCCGGGCATCTTTCTCAGAGAAGTGATCGGGGCGTGTGTCGCTGAGACCGACGGCGCCGCCTTCGAAAGGGCACCGAAGCGAGGAACGAACCAGGCCTTCTTTCGGCCATGGGTCGGATCTTCCAGATCTTTTCCCAAATGGGTACGAGCTCTCTCGCCTCCTCTTCGGTCCTCGAAATAATGACGGTCTCATCGCTCTTCGGGAACCGCTGGTAATAGTCCTCGAGATCCGTCGAGGCATAGACCGTGATTCGACCTTCCGCCCCCGGGATATCGGGAATGGTGATCGGTCCTTCCTCGTCCTCGAGGCGCTCGATGGTATCGGGACCGAAAGGAACGACGTTGGTCCTCCATTCTTTCCGTCCCGAGAAGATTGAAGGCCTAGTGATGTAGGTCCTGACTTTTTTGAGACGGTCATCAATTAACGTTGATGGAGCAACTCATAAAGCTCAGACCGAGGTTTTCCAGCTCGGTCCCGAGCAACAAGATGACCCTTACGAGATCCGAGCTGGACTTCATCGCCTGAACCGCGCTTTGCACTTTCCCAACCGCCCGCTCAATTTGGAGCTCACGGTTCTGCCGTTCCAATCGCTGGAAGTCGAGGTAGCGAGTGAAGCCCAGAGAAAGGGCTTCGGCGAAGGCGGCCGCGAGCTCCACGTCGCGTCCGGTATAGGTCCAGCGGTCCATGTGACCCACGGCGACACTACCCTGTGAGAACGGCACCCGAATGACGCTGCGCGGAACCTTGTCTGTCCTGGCATGGGCTCCCCACCGATGCGCTAATCGTTGTTTGACGATTTCGGCTTCTTCATCGTTTCGCCGGACGACTCGCGGGGGCATTCGGTGCTCTTCTTCGACAGGAGACCCGGCGATAGGCTCGACCGTGTAAGCGAAACCATATCCTTCGGAAATATCTTCAATCCCAATGGGTTCTTTGACCTCGGAGAGGTCGCTCAAAATCGAGATATCCTTGCAAGGAATCAGGGCCTCTGAGAGCACCGGCTTCGGGACACAAGCATAGATCCTCACCAATCCCTCTTCCTCATCGACCACCGAGACCGAGCAAGAATGAAACGGCACTCCCAAGCTCTCGAGCTGACGGGCAAGCTCCACCACGACCTGTACGATGTCGCCGCTCCGGCGCATGGAGGCGACTTCGGCTCTCAGGTGCTCCACGCCAGCTTCGATTTGCTTCTCCCGCATTTCGAGCAAACGCGTGTAGCCGCCCGCAAAAGCATCGCCGAAGCGAGAGAAAAGAGTGATGTCGTCCTCATTGAACTGCTCGGGGTCAAGGTTTAAGGAAGCCAGACCGAAGTGGCCGTACTGGTACGGAATCCAAAGACCGTAGGCATCCGGCAAATCCTCTGGACGGGGCGGCGTAACCTTGTGATGTTGGCTCACAAACTGGGCGTAGCGGGCTTTTACCTCTGGATCGGTAAAGACTATCTTAAAAACTTTGCCTTGACGCCAGGCTTCGAGCAAGGATTTTCGATAGGGTCCTCCTCCCGCAGAAAGGGGAAACTCCACGGAATAGATGACGAGACGGTCGTCGATCACCGTGGCGAAAGAAGGGACGGGGAGGTTGCCGGATTCATACAGCCAAACATAGTAGCTCCCAAAAAAATCATGCTCTTCATCGTAGATGTTGATGTGGCACTGGTTGATCGAGTAACCAAGTCCTTCCATTTCCTCCCAGATAACTCGCACGACATCGACGATGTCGTCGCTCTTTTTCATCCGAAGAACGGCTTCCCGCACGTTTCCCACGGCGCGTTCTTCTTGCAGTTGGCGCGTCAACCGGTCGCCTTTGGCCATGGCGCTAGCTCGTGGCATGGGAATACATCTCCTCGATCAAATCCTGGTAGCGGCGGCAAAGGAACTTGCGACGCACCTTCATCGTGGGAGTGAGCTCCCCCTCGTCATCGCTGAGCTCCCATTTGAGAATCCGGAAATCCAAGAGCTGCTCACGGTCGGACCAGCGCTCGTTGATTTTCCGCACCTCACCTTCGATGAGCCTCACGATCTCGGGGCGTCGCGACAGGTCGGCAAAGGTCGAGAAGGGGACGGCGTGGCTCTGGGCGTAGTGGCTGACCGTTTCTTCATCGAGAACGATGAGCGTGGTGAGAAACGGCTTTCCCTCTCCCACCACCACGGCGTCCATGACGTAGTCACTCGCTTTGAGCATGTTCTCGAGGTCCTGGGGCTCCACGTTACGCCCTTTGGAGGTGACGAAGCTGTCCGAAGCACGTCCGATGAGCTGGAGATATCCCTCTTCATCGAACGACGCGAGATCGCCGGATCGAAACCAGCCGTCGATGAAGGCTTTCTCGGTGGCTTCCGGATTCTTGTAGTAGCCCTGGAACATACCGGGCGTTTTCAAGAGCAGTTCCCCGTCCTCGGCGATCCGGCACTGAACACCGGGAACCGGCACACCCGCCTTCCCGAGCCGTACGCGATTTTCCGGCGTTAGGATGGAAATAGCGCTTTCGGTTTGTCCGTATCCTTCCCTAATGGGGATACCGAGGGCTAAAATGAACTCCATCACTTCGGGCGCGATGGGCGCCGCGCCGGTTCCGGCGTAGCGGACACGATGGAGACCTAGCCGTTCACGAAGCTTTCGAAGCACCATCCACTCGGCAAGGAAACGGCGGGCGCGAAGAAAGAATGGAACCGGTGCGCCTGCAAGTTCGATGCGGGAAACCTTGTGTCCGACGGATAGTCCCCAACGGTAGGCCAACCGCTTGGCCCAAGTGGCCTCCGACAAGGCAATCTCAACTTTCGCCTTGAGCTTTTCCCAGGTGCGGGGAACGCCCATAAAAAAGGTCGGGGCAATTTCCTTGATATCGGCAAATAACGTCTCCGGTCTCTCGGCGAAGTTGGCCACTCCCCCCACCATTAACATACCTACCAACCCCGTGCGTTGCATCAGATGGCACAAGGGAAGATAGACGACCGTCTCGTCCCGCTCATCGAAACCCATCATCGCGACCACCGGTCTCATGCCTTCAATGAAACCGCGATGAGAATGAATGGCGCCCTTTGAACGGCCCGTGGTCCCCGACGTATAAACGAGAACCGCCGTATCATCGGGTTGGATTTTCTCCAGGCGTTCTCGAGCCGTTCCGGCTCGGCGTTCTTCAAGATCCGCCCTCGATCGAGCAGCTCCTCGAAGGTGATTACAGTCGGATCGTCCTGGTCGCGAAGACCCTTGGGATCGATCACCACAATCCAGTCGACCGCCGGTAGCTCGGAGCGGACCTTCATCGCCTTGTCGAACTGCTCCTGGTCTTCGACGATCCAGACCTTGGATTCGGAATGGCCTACGATGTAACCGCAAGGCTCGGCTCCGCTCGTGGCGTAGAGCCCCACCGTGACCGCTCCCGCGGACAAAATGGCGAGGTCACTGATGAACCACTCCGGTCGGTCTTCGGCGAGAATCGCGACCCGATCGCCCGGCTCGACATCGAGCGCCATCAGACCATAGGCGCAAGCTTCTACGAGCTCTCCAGCCTCGGCCCAGGTCGTCTCCTGCCAAACGCCGAGACGCTTTTCGCGCCAGGCAACTTTCTCGCCGTGGCGGCGGACACGATCCCAGAACAAAGACGGAAGCGTCTCCCCTTCCGTCTTTTCCTGCTTCAACGCCAGTGCTTACGGCGACGGTAGGTTCGAGCGTCGGCATAGCTCCGCCTTCCTTCGTCTTCATGAAGACCTAAATAAAACTCGCGGACCGTTTCGTTTTGACGGAGCTCTTCGCTGGTTCCCGAGGCCACGCCGCGCCCGTTCTCGAGCACGTAGGCATGGTCCGCAAAGGCCAAAGCTTGGTGGGCGTTTTGTTCCACCAGAAGTGTGGTGAGATTTTCTTCTTTCCGAATGGTTGTCAAGATGCCGAAGATTTGGCTCACCAGATTCGGCGCCAGGCCGAGAGACGGCTCATCGAGTAGCAAAAGTCGCGGCTTTGCCATGAGCGCTCGGCCGATGGCCAGCATCTGCTGCTCGCCGCCGGAGAGCGTCTCGGCGCGGTTCTTCTTGCGCTCGGCCAGGGGCGGGAAATAGTCAAAGATTCGTTCCATTACGCCGTTCGGCCGCGAAGGGCAAGCGTAGCTTCCCATCCATAGATTTTCTTCCACGGTGAGATGGGGAAAGACTTCCCTACCCTCCGGCACGTGAGCGATGCCGCGACAAACGATCTCGGAAGGACGCTTCGTCTCGATCCGCTCTCCGTCCAAGCGGATCTCACCTTCTTCCCTTTCCATCTCGAGCGCGCGCGAGGCCGCCTGCGGGAATCCGGAAAGCGTCTTGAGAAGCGTCGTCTTGCCGGCGCCGTTCGAGCCGAGGACGGCCACTGCTTGGCCTTCCTCGACGCGAAGAGAAAATCCTTTGAGGGCAGTAGTCAGACCGTAACTTACCTTCAGGTTATCCACTTCGAGCTTCATGGTGGTTGTTCTCCCCCAGATACGCTTCCACCACTTTCGAATCGCCCGAGACCTCGTCCGGTAGTCCCTCGGCAATCACCCGGCCGTGGTCGAGCACGCAAATCCGATCGGAAAGGTCCATGACGAACTGCATGTCGTGCTCGACCAGAAGCACCGTGATCCCCAGACCTGATCTGGATCTCTTCAATCCAAAACGCCAGCTCTTCTTTTTCTTCGTTGTTGAGCCCGGCCGCCGGCTCATCGAGAAGGAGCAGTTTCGGCTTCAAGGCCAGGGCTCTTCCCAGCTCGATGCGCTTCTGAATGCCGTAAGGCAGATCCGAGACCGGAGTTCGCCGCACCGCCTCGAGCTCCAAGAAATCGATGACTTCCTCGGCCGCCTTTCGAGCCGAGGTTTCGGCTCGCCTCAGGCGGCGGGTGAAGAAGCAATGCGTCGAACAAACGCGTGCGAGCCTCGATGTGGCAGCCCAGGAGGATGTTGCCGAGAGCACTCATGCCGTGGAAGAGCTCGAGGTTTTGAAACGTGCGGGCAATGCCGAGCCTCGGTATTTCGTGAGGCTTTTTCTTCGAGAATCTCCTGGTCATTGAAGCGGATGTCTCCCGAGTTCTGGCGGCAGATTCGGCTGATGCAGTTGAAGACCGTGGTCTTCCCCGCTCCGTTGGGGCCTACCAGAGAGAAGAGCTCGCCCTGCTCGACCGAAAAACTCACACCTTCGAGAGCCTGAAGGCCCTCGAAGGAGACGGTGAGATTCTTTGATCTCCAGGAGTGCCATGATGGCCTCTCGGTTTTCAGAGCTGCGGCATCTCAAAAAGAATGTCTTCGGTAACTCGGACCAGTTTTTCTTTCTCCAGATCGGCGCGCGAGAAGAAGACCCGCATGGCCGAACCCCCTCTCAATTCGGGACCGTAGCTCATGGGGACGGAGTAGACATTTTCATCCCAATGATCGAATGTCTCGAGAGCCTCGACCAATCTCTCACGAGTCAGGTCGTTTCCTGCTCGCTCGAGGCCTTCCACCAAGCCTTGCGCCATTGCAAATCCCGCCGCGTGATAGATGCCTGGAGCCTTGCCCTCGGTGCGTTTCGTAATGAGCTCCAGGTATTGCTTCATCTGCTTTTCTTCCCTCGATGGATCAAACATGGACAAGATGAGTGCATTTTCAGTCGCACTTCCGGCCAGCTTCACCACTTGGTCATCCGCTGCGGTGAACCCAACCAAGAATTGTGGACTCCAACCCAACCGATCGGCTTCTTTAAGAACCGCGGCCGTTTCACGAAGAACCGTCCAGAGGACGACATGAGTCGGGTCCGCCTTTCTCACATTGAGAACTTGAGTGCTGAAATCCACCGCGCCGCGCTTATAGCTTTCTTCCGCTACGATGGGCAAGTCGTAGTAGGCGGCGGCTTCGCGTAGGCCGGCAAGACCATCCAGGCCGAGTTCATCGTCCTGGTAGATGATGCCGACACGTGGCATCGTTACCGTCCCACTTCTTTACAACGTGTTCAGCCATGACCCAGGACGCCATGCGGTACGACATCGACGAGGCGAAGACATAACGGCGAGGAGGCGTATAAATCGAGCTCGAAAATGCAACCGGTCCAACCAAAGGGATTTTCTCCCGCTCCAGCATGGGCATGATGGCCAGCGTCGTCGGGGTTCCAAGGTTTCCCACGAAGCAAAAGACGTCGTCCAGGTCTACGAGCTTGCGGTAGGCCGCCACTGTGCGTGCCGGTTGGTACCCGTCGTCTTCCACGATGAGCTCGATCTTGCGGCCGTGGACTCCGCCCTGTTCGTTCACGTGGTCGAAATAGAGCTTCGCCCCAGCGCTAATCTCCTGACCGAGAAAGGCTACGGGCCCGGTGAGATCCGTAATCATGCCCACCCGGATGGTGTCGTCCGTGACGCCTTGATGTCCCTCGCCATTGGCGCAGCCCACCAGGCCGACTATCAAAAGGATTATCAGTCCGTATCGAATCGTGGCTTCTTTCTTCATGGTTTTGTCCTCCATCGGGAGTTGACCAAGAGAAAGGCAAAGGAGATGCCAATGTGGAGGAACCGGAGCGTTTTCATCCTAAACCACTGACTGGCGGCGGGTTGCCTGCTATGTCGCGGTTCGCTTATCGGTTGGATTTTCTTGGAGACTGACCAGCCACGTATCACCTCGAACGTGTGCCGCCATCGAACAGTTGACAAGTATCGCATTTTCAATGACTTGTCAAGCTGATAAGAAGCTTATCAGCGTTTGAGAATTGTCGAAGGACTTTGCGCCAGGCACAGCCTGGCCTACGAAGAGGGTGAATTTCGCTGGGATCGGCTAAAGCTGAGGCATCTCGAAGAGAATGTCTTCGGTCGCTCGGACCAGCCGGCCCTGCTCCCAATCGGGCCGCGCAAAAAACCACCGTGAAGACGTCCCTCCGCGCAAACCAGGACCGTAGGTAATTGGCGTTGAGAAGACATTGTCATCCCACGCGTCGAATGTCTCGAGACTATCGACCAGCTTTTCCCGTGTCGGCTGGTTCCCGGCACGCCGTAACGCCTCCACGAGAGCTTGTGCTCCTGCGTAGCCAAAAGCGTGATAGGTGCGAGGCCCTCGATCCGGAGTGTACTTGTCAATGAGTGCGAGGTACCGCTTGACCTGCTCTTTCTCGCTCTCAGAGTCCAAGACATTCACGATGAGCGTGTTCTTGGCCGTCTTTCCGGCCATCTTTACGATCTGATCGTCGGCGACGGTATTGTTGACGAGAAATTGGGGTTCCCACCCCAGCTTGTCGGCTTCTTTGAGCACCGCAGCGGTTTCGCGGAGGACCGTAAAGAGAATGACATGGGTTGGATCCAACTTTTTCAAGTTGAGCACTTGCGTGCTGAAATCCACCGTTCCCCGTTTGTAGCTTTCTTCCGCAACAATGGGTAGCCCGTAGTAATCTGCGGCGTCCCTCAAGCCCGAGAGACCGTCGAGCCCGAAATCATCGTCCTGGTAGACGATTCCCAAGCGCGCGTTGTCTACCTTAGATATTTCCTGAATGTATTGCACCATGGCCCAGGACTGAATTCGGTAGGACGGAGGAGGTACGAAAACATATCGACGAGGTGGCGTGTAAGCAACGCTCGAGAAAGTCCCAGGAAAAACGAGCGGCACCTGCTCACGCTCCAACATGGGCATGAGCGCCATGGTCGTCGCCGAGCCCGTGTCCCCTAAGAGACAGAAGACACCATCAAGATCCACGAGCTTGCGGTAGGCAGCCACCGTGCGGGCCGGCTGGTACCCATCGTCTTCGACGATGAGCTCTATCGTGCGTCCGTGAACTCCGCCCTGCTCGTTCACGTGTCGAATGTAGAGTTCGGCGCCCGTGCTGACTTCCTGGCCGAGGAAGGCCAGAGGACCGGTCAGATCCATGATCATGCCTACCCGGATCGTGTCTTCGGTGACGCCCTGGATTCCCTCGCCGTTGGCGCAGCCTAATAGGCTCACTATTAAAACGACTATCAGCCCGCATCGAACCGCGGTTTCTTTCTTCATGGCTAGCTCCTCCATATGGAGTTGACCAAGACGTTGACTAGATCTGTGGCATCTCGAAGAGAATATCGTCGGTGACTCGGACCAGTCTCTCCTTTTCAGGATCAGCGCGTGAGAAGAAAACTCGGATTGCCAATCCGCCCCTCAGCTTGGGGTTGTAGCTGATGGGTGTCGACAAGAGGTTTTCATCCCAATGATCAAAAGTCTCGAGAGACTCGACCAGCTTCTCACGGGTAAGATCCCTCCCTGCTCGCTCGAGGGCTTCGACAAGGGTTTGCACCATTGCGAATCCGAACGCGTGAAATTGGCTCGGAGCACGGTCTTTCGCGTGGTTACCGATGAGCTGCACGTATTGTTGGGTCTGCTCCTCTTCCCTCGAGGTGTCCAGGATCGTCAAAATGAGCGCATTACCGGCCGACCTTCCGGCCAGCTTCGCCAACACATTGTCGGCCGCAGCGTTGTTGACGAGAAACTGGGGCCTCCAGTCGAGCTGATCGGCTTCTTTGAGAATCGCCGCAGTTTCTCTCAGGACCGTCCAGAGGATGACATGGGTCGGATCGGCTTTCTTGATATTGAGGACTTGTGTGCTGAAATCTACAGCACCGCGCTTGTAGCTTTCCTCCGCCACGATGGGCAAGTCGTAGTAGGCCGCGGCTTCGCGTAAGCCGGCGAGACCATCTAGGCCAAAGTCATCGTCCTGGTAGATGACGCCAAGCCGGACATCGCCGCCGTCCCCGGTGTCACGAACATACTGAGCCATAATCCAAGAAGAAATATGGTAGGAGATCATGGAAGCAAAAACGTAGCGACGGGGAGGCGTATAGATCGCGCTGGACAAAGCCGTCGGCCACAGCAAAGGGACTTTCTCCCGCTCCATCATGGGTAGGACGGCTTGGGTCGTCGGGCTTCCAACGTTCCCGATAAAGCAAAAGACATCGTCCAAGTCCACGAGCTTCCTGTAGGCGGCCACGGAGCGTGCCGGTTGGTAGCCATCATCCTCCACGATGAGCTCGAGCTTTCGTCCGTACACTCCTCCCCGAGCGTTCACTTGGTCGATATAGAGTTGCGCCCCGTCTCGGGCCTGCTGACCGACGAATGCCAAGGGCCCGGTGAGATCCGCAATCATTCCCAGCCGGATGGTATCGTCCGTAACCCCTTGATGTCCCTCGCCGTTGGCGCAGCCCACAAGGACCGCAATCAAGATAACTATCAGTCCATATCGAATCGTGGCTTCTTTCTTCATGGCTCGGTCCTCCATCGGGAGTTGACCTAAAGAAAGGCAAGGGCGATGCCAATATCGTGAAGCAGGGCCATTTTGGTGCTAAACCACTGACTGGCGGCGGATTGCCTGCTACGCGCGCTTTCGCTTATCGGTTGGATTTTCTTGGAGACTGATCAGCCACGTATCACCTCGAACGTGCACCGCCTGTCGAACCATTGACAAGTATCGTTTTTTCAATGACTTGTCAAATTGATAAGGCGTTTATCAGCGGATGGGAACTAGCCTACCCGAACGGAGGGTGACCTTCGAATTCTTCAATCGCGTCGGGATGGAAATCAAGAGCGGGTTGGGGCATCAATTACTTTTCGGAGCCTACGACGAACCTCCGACCACGGGACGGTCTTGACTCGTCCAGACTCTACATCCTGAATCCGTTTCTCGATCTCCTTAGCCCAAGCCTCTTCAACAGCTTCATCCTCATGCTCATCGAGGCTATCCAGGAGCGACGCAGCAACTTCGGCCCGTTCTTCGGGCGACAACGAAAGAGCTTCCTCGAGCAATTTCTCCGATTTCTTGCTCATATCCCAGATTTTAGCATTCCTATGTTCATCGTGGTTATTCGGTGCGAACCCGACCGGATGGGCTCAGTGGCTTCGCAATTCGCGGGATGTTGCTGGGCGGTTGGTGACCTTTTAAACCTTACTCAGGAGTGAGGACGGAGCTCAATGAATCCCGCCGCCGCAAAGTCACCATCGAAGGCGAATGCCTCCGTGATACGGCTACGACGCATCGTCGCGAAACTCGTGGAATCGACGAACGAAAACTCTCGTTCGTCATGTCTTCGTAACCACTCCAACGCTTCGGATTCAGCGAACTCGTCCACGTGGACTACACTCACGCGCTCGGAATCATCCACAGCATCAAGAAATGATACGGCGGCTTTGTGGCCGGCTTTTCTGCGCAAATAGGTCCAGGTCTCGCCGATCACGTGGTTCGTGCATAGGAGCGCGCGCCGTTCGCTGCTCCAAAGCGCTACGGCTTCCTCGTGGTGTGAATCCTTGTGAAGGAGTAGCGCGACCCAGTAGCTCGTGTCGATGAATATCACCGGTCGTACACAACCTGATCGTGGTTTTCAGGCTCGGCGTCTACGGTGCCGATGAGCGCTGTAATGGGATCGTCACCTGCCGCTTTGTTTCCTGAAAACCTGGTCGCAACGCATTCTCGGATCAGTGCAGCCTTGGATTTCCCAGTACGGGCCGCTTCCGCTTGCAGAGCTTCGTCGAGATCCACGTCGATGTATATCTGTATACGCCTCATATTATGAGTATACATTAGCTTTGACATTGGAGCAATATGGGTTCACTGGAGCGGATGTTATGGCTGGAAATTCAAAGAGAAGTGCCGTGTCAAATTCTCGAAGTAGATCGATTTGCTGTCAGTATAAACACCAGCCGGCTCGGATACGCGGCTGTCGGAGTTTCTGAAACGCTCCATGAACTCCTTTCCGTAGTCGTGCTCGGCGAGGTAGGCGTTATGGGCACGGCAGAGAAGGCAGATGTTGTCGACGCTATGGTCGCCACCTCGCCCGAAGGGCCGAATGTGGTGAAACTCGAGGTGCTTGGTCTCAGTACAGCGACGACCGTCGGCACTGACGAACGTACATCGGCACTTATCTCGTTCGCGGACCGCTCGCCTGATGGGAGTCGGGATGTGGCGGGAATAAGGTGACGTATCGGTCTCTTCGAGGCTCTTTCTTGGAGATTTGGTCGTTCCATAACGCTTGGCTTCAAGCTTCTCGAGCTTTTCGGTTACCGCTTCCTCGAGGATGGTGGCCAGGTCACCGTCGGGAACAGACGAACGCATGAGCGCTTTCAGTCGCTCCAGCTTGTCGCGGAACGCCGCGCTGGCTGTGAACGCGACCTTGTAACGAGCCGCGGCGACCGGTTCCACCACGGGAGGAGTAGACGGTGCAGGGATCGGAGGAGTATTAGCTTCAGAACTTGGAACTCCGTCTAGACGGAGTTCCGGTTCGGGAGTCGCCGCCGGTTTCAACTTGCTCTGACGCTTTGGCAGTTTTCGTATCGAGCTTGGGATATCCGGCTTGGGAGCTATTTCGGCAACCAACTCCTTGATCTTTTCCTTGGTCTTGTACGCCGCGCGAGCGAGAACCGACTCTCGATTACCTTCAGTGAGAATCGGTGCGAGCACAGCGATGCCGCTCAAATGCAAGCGCCCGTCGGAGAGCATATCGAGAAGCATCGGGTGCTTTCGCGATGCGCGGGCAGCCTCGATACGGAGATAGGCCTCGGCCTCCGACAGGTGCAAAATTTCAGTCGCATACTTGAACATCGACGAAGAGGTCCTTCGATAGAGCCGTCGCTCATCCACCTCGGCCATGTGAACGATAAGGTCGGCCTCGACGCGGCGAGATTTTTGAAGAAGCTCCGACAATCGGCGGAGAAGATCATCATCGGAAATCGTTTTGAGATCGTGTGTGTTCCTCATGACCACAATATAAGCGCGGTCTCAGCGACGGCCCTAGATACTGCAGGCTGAACGTTCGGCACTTAGGATGACTTCGAAGTCTCGCCAAGCGTTTGAGAGCCTTGTCGCCAAACTACGAGCCTCTCCCTCACCATCTCGTCCGTCTCTTCGAGCTCTTTTCAACTTGTCCGTAAATGTTGTCAAGAGCAAAATCGTTTTTTTACAAAAAAAAGAAGGGTCCGCCGCAAACCTCCCCATCTCGAGTATTTCAGTTCTCGGTCTGCTTCATTTCCTTGATTTGCTCATCCGTCATGGGACTCGAGAATTGCGCAACCACCAGCCACTTTCCGTTTTTCTTCATCAAAACGGAAGCCGTTCGGTTCCACACCAGGGTCGGCATACCTTCGGGAGCGCTCGAGGAGCGGTATTCGGTGATTCGTCTTTGGATCGCCACGTCAGGTTTCAGGAAAATAACACCGATGTCTTTGATAAGTGTCGCCTTAGCATCCTTGTAATCCGCATGCATTTGCTTGACGTAGGCCTCGGCGTCCGCTCGGTTTGAATGTCCGGTGAAGTCGTAGTTGGGCTCGTCAAACAAGGCTCCCATCGCCTCACCATCGTTGGCGTTCCATGTGTCGAATATCTCTTTGATGACCTGCTTGATGGCCGCTTCATCCTCCTTTTGGTCGGCGAACACGAAGCCCAATGAGACAAGTAGGCACACTCCGATTCCCAGAACCAATAGACGTTTCATGATTCCTGCCCTTTCTGCTGGCCTACAAAATCAGGATGGTGTTGCCGGGTGAAGAGGTCATAATTCTATATCAACATATACTGAATTTCATTTTGAATTTGACGCCCCTAAAAAGGCCAGGTCGTCCAATACCGCTTGATCTTCTTCCATCGGCCTGCCAGGCCCTCCGGCTCGAAGATGATCATCAAAACCAATAGAAGTCCGACGACCGCCATCCTCAGGTCGGGGAGAACGAGATCGGGGTTCAGCGCCCTCAACCCATCCACGACGAAACGGAGCGCCTCGGGCAGGAGGACCAACACAGCCGCACCGAGGACCGATCCCAGAATCGAGCCCAGGCCACCCACGATGATCATGGCGAGGTACTCGACGGAATTCTGAATGGTGAAGTGGTCGGGACCGATGTAAGACAAGAAATGCGCGAGAAGTCCTCCGGCCACTCCGGCATAGGCGGCGCTGACACCAAAGGCCAGGGTCTTGGTGCGGGCGAGGCGGACGCCCATCGCCTCGGCGGCGATGTCGCTGTCCTTGATGGCGAGGAACGCCCTTCCCAGTCGAGAGCGCATGAGGTTGGCGATACCGAGGCCTAGTAAGACCGTCACGAAAGCGGTCAGATAAAAGAATCGAATAGGTGTATTCAAAACGAATCCGCCGAGCGCGGCCGGTGGCACGGTCATTCCGTTGGCTCCGCCGGTGACGCTTTCCCAACGAAGAATGACGTGGGCGGCGATGAACTGGAAGGCCATGGTGGCGAGGGCGAGGTAGATCCCTTTCAAGCGCAGAGCGGGCAAACCGACCACGACGCCATATCAATCCAGTAAAGACCGCCGCACAAGGGATGGTGAGTAAAAAAGGCATTCCCAGTCGATTGGCGAAAAAGGCGGCGGCGTAAGCACCAATCGCCACGAAGGCGGCATGACCCAGCGAGACCAGTCCCGCCGAACCGGTGAGAAGGTTCAAACCCATCGCCACGATGGCGGAGATGCCGAGTAGATTGAGCAAGTAAGGGATGTAATTACCACCCACAGCTAACCCGGCCCAAGGAGCCACCACAAGGCTTACAAGAAGAAAGACAAACCAGAACTTCCGGACTCCCGTTCGAAAGAGCTTCAGCTCCTCCTCATAGGAGGTGATCATGTGCTTGTACTTGGTGGTTGCCGTTACCATCACGTCACTCAAACCCGTTTCTTATCGGGAAGCCCAAAGAGCCCCGTCGGACGGACCAACAACACCACGATCAGAACCACGAAGGCCATGACTTCTTTCACGCCCCCGCCCAGAGCGGCATCGAGGTAGGCGCCGGAAAGATTTTCAACCAAGCCAATGATGAGTCCGCCGAGAAGCGCTCCGGGAATGCTCTCGAGACCGCCCAGGACGGCCGCCGGGATCGCGGCCAAACCGATGAAGCCCATATTGGTGTGAAGGTAGCTGATGTCGGCGAGAAGAATACCGCCCAACGCACCGACCGCCGCCGCCATGGCCCAGGTCAACGTGAAGATTCGCTGGACACTGATCCCCATGAGCTGGGCGGCGTATCGGTTTTGAGCCACCGCCCGCATGGCGACGCCGATGCGTGTCCAATGAAAGAAAGCAAAGAGCAGAAGCGTTACGACAATCGTCAGCGTGAACGCCCAGAGATCCACCGAAGCAATGACCACGCCTGCCACCTCGAAGGTCCAGTCCGGGATAGGCGACGGAAAGCTGTAGGTCTCGTGGGACCAGATCATACCGGTGACTCCGCGGAGCGCAATGGCCAGTCCGATGGTCACCATGATCAATATAAAAGGAGGCTCGTCGGCTAGAGGGTGGATGAGGGTCCGTTCGATCAATGCGCCCAGGAGGGCCGCCAGCACGAGCGTGGCGGCAAAAGCCCAGAATGGAGAAAGTCCGAGGCCGGTCACGAGTGTGAAGTAAATGTAGGCTCCCACCATCATGATCTCGCCCTGGGCGAAGTTCGGTACTTCGGTGGCTTTGTAAATGAGCACGAAACCGAGAGCGACCAGCGCGTAGACGCAGCCTTGTGCCAATCCGCTTATGGTGGCCTGCAAGAATATGTCCACGTTACCGACTCCTACCCCAGCTCATTGGCAAATTCGATGCCGATTCGGGCAAAGGAGACACCGAAACCGCCTTAGTCGATGAAAGCTCAAGGACTTCGCGGGTTATTTCCGAACCGAACGAGAAAGGCCGGCTGTGCGATTTCATGTCAGCATCAATTAGGGCGCGGCGGGGAGATCTCCCAAAGGTGGGCGCAACTAGCTGAAAAGATATCGTTTCCCGAACCGATAAACAAGTAGGCAGCTGAAGGGATTCATTGATAAGTGACAAGCCGGTGTGTACCATAGATTCGAACAGGCTTGGGAGGGAATCATGAAATTCCGTATCGGCACCGGTTTCATTCTCATAGGTCTTCTCGCGCTACCGTTTGCAGAGGCGCTGACCATTGAAGAGATCCTCAAATACCGCTCCCTGAGCGACGTGCAGCTTTCGCCGGACGGAAGCCGTGCGGTCTTCGTGGTCACGACACCGAATCTCGAGTCCAATGTTCTGGACTCGAACCTCTGGTTTCTCGACGTCGCGACCGGCGAACACTTCCGGCTCACTGCAGCGCCCAAGCGAGACTGGCATCCGCGCTGGTCGCCCGATGGCAAACGAGTCGCCTTCCTTTCCGACCGAAACGGTAAGACCGATATCTGGCTCATGACTCCCCGCAGCGGAGAAGCCGAGCGAGTGACGGAGCTCGAAGGCGGCCTCGCGAGCTTTGATTGGCTACCGGACGGCAAAGGGCTCGTCTTTTCAATGACCGATCCGGAGACCGAGCATGAAAAAGAGCTCAAGGAAGACCAGAACGACCCCATCCTGGTCGACCGAGACTTCAAGTATGCTCGCCTTTATCGTTGCCGGCTCGACGGCGGCGAGCCCGAGCTTCTCACCACCGAGGACTATCATGTCGGGAGCTTCGATGTTTCACCCGCCGGCGATTCGGTGGTCTTTAGCCGACAACCGACGCCAAAAGTGCCCGACGGTCGTCTCAACTCCGATTTGAGTCTGCTCGACTTGAGCTCGGGTCGAGTGGAGGATCTGGTCAAACAACCGGGGCTCGATATCGATCCTTCCTTCTCTCCTGATGGTAAGCAGATCGCCTTCGTTTCCATGGACGGAAAAGCGGATTGGATCAACAACTATTACGTGTATCTCGTCAATCCGAACGGCCGCGGGCTCCGGAATGTGTCCAAGGCTTTTGATGAGCGGGTCAACGGAACCCCCACTTGGTCCACTGACGGAAGCCACATCTATTTCCTCGGCTACGAGCATGGCGACCGGCGGGTGTGGAAACTCGACATCGCCGGCGAAACAGTCGAGCCCGTCAGCGGATTCGATAACGGCAAGACGGTGAGCTCCTTTGCCGTCGGCAGTGACGGCCATGTGCTGCTCGCTCTGAGCGCTCCCGACCTACCCGCTGAAATCCACCTTGCCGACGGAGGGAAAAAACTCACGAGCGTCAACAATGACTACGACAAGGGAAAGATCGGTAAGACCGAGCTCTTCGCTTATGAATCCCATGACGGCTTACCGATGGAGGGCTATCTCGTCAAGCCGGTCGGCTACGAAGAGGGAAAGAAATATCCCTTGCTGGTCATCGTTCACGGCGGACCCTCGGGAGTTCACTCGAGCGCGTTTACTCCTCGACGCGGGGTCTATCCGGTTCACGGTTTTGCAGAGAAAGGTTATGCCGTCTTTATGCCGAACCCTCGGGGCTCAGGCGGTTTCGGCGTCGAGTTTCGACGTTCCAACTTCAAAGATTGGGGATACGGGGACTACCAAGACATCATGACCGGAGTCGATCGGCTCATCGAGAAGGGACTCGTCGACGAGGAACGGATGGGGATCATGGGTTGGAGCTACGGCGGGTTCATGACCTCGTGGACGGTCACCCAAACCTCACGCTTCAAGGCCGCCTCGGTCGGCGCCGGGGTGACGAATCCTTACAGCTTCTACGGACTCACCGACATTCCGGAGTTCATGGAAGCCTACTTCGGTGGCAAACCTTGGGAAGAATCGACGGACTATTTGCGACATGCCGCCGTTCATCATGCCGGTGGTGCCACAACCCCCACTCTCATCCAGCACGGAGCGGAAGACCGCCGCGTCCCTTTAGCTCAAGGTGAGGCTTACTATCGAGCGTTGAAGAAGAGCGGTGTGACGGTGGAGATGGTCATCTACCCGAGAGCACCTCACGGAATTCAGGAGCCCAAGCTCATTCGGGATGCGATGGTAAGAAATGAGGTGTGGTTCGACCAGTGGCTCGGGACCGGAAGAGGTACGAATTAGGATCCTAGCAGTTCGCCAGGCTGCAGCCTGGCATTAGCTCTTTGATCAACCGATAAGATCGAGGTCGTCTCCAAGCTCGCGCAGAACTTCAGCGAGTGGATTCGCTCCATCCCCGTTCTGGGCCTCGGGCGCATCTCCGTTGGTGGGCTCTTCACCTTCCCCGTTGGGACGTTTGCCAGCTTGAGCTCGGAACCGCCCAGTATCGACTCGAGGGTCTTGCGCTGCTCATCCTCGGTGATACAGAACTTGACTCCATAGGCAAAGGCGTGGCCGTTGTTCTCCTCGCGCACGGCACCAAACCACTTCGGCTTGGATGATGAAAGCGTCAGGCTGATCGTGCATGCTCAATCGGAGGAGAACGGTCGAATCGGACTCGTACTCACGGTCGGCAGCGATGCAGGCACCCGAGGAGGAGATATCGCTGACTTCACCGTACGTCTGCCCCAGTTTCCGGTCATAGATGGAGACGAAAATTTTGTCTACCGGCACGAAGCGGGGCCAATCCTGCTCCGGACGATATATGCTCAAGCGGTATCTCCTTGTGAAATGCCTTATGGGCGATCCGTTTACAGAGGCAACATTCGGACCAACCTTGGCGTTTTCGATATAAATATATATCTTTTTATTTTGCAACGGTTTATTTGATCTAACGAATCGACGAGGCGCTACAAATCGTAGGACAATACCCACGCGGAGTGGGGTAAATCCTGCTAATTTAGCCAACGGCTCCGTCCGATGAAGTCACGGTGCCGCCGTTGGCGAGAGAAGTCAGAAGTCAGGAGGAAACCTGGATTTGCGGGTTCAACCGGCGATGGAATAGACTCATCTGGTTTCGCGGCCCGTGGGCCGCGCACTGTCGTCCACAGACTCCAATTTGCGAGGAGAATGACCCATGCGAAAACCAACGGCGATCCTTATTCTACTAGCCTCGGTCCTGGCGTTTCACGCTTGCTCCACCCAGACGCCGGGAGACATCGTGTTGAGAAACGCCGTCGTCTACACCATGGAAGAAGCGGAGCCCTGGGCGTCCGCCGTGGTCATCAACGGTAACAAGATTACCGCTGTTCTCAAGGAAGATACCGAGGCCGACGCCTACATTGGGTCGGACACTCGCGTCGTCGATCTGGGAGGGAAGTTCGTCCTCCCCGGTTTCATCGACGGCCACACGCATTTCAATCGAGCCGGAGAGCTCATCATCGACGTCAATTTGATGAGCGTGGCGGATGACGACGGCCTTCGCAAAGAAATGCAAAGGGTGACACGAACCCTCGAGGACGGTGAGTGGATTACGGGAGGTCTCTGGGGCGCCTACGAGCAATGGTCGCTGGGGGCCGCCGCCGCCGAGGATCGGACCCAAGGGAGATGGGAACCGAGCCGATCGGTGATCGACGAGATCACCGCGAACAATCCCTGTCTGCTTTCCAGCTTCGACTATGAGCTCTTCCTGGCCAACACACCGGCTCTTCAGGCAGCGGGACTCGAAAACGCCAGCCTTCCGGGCATGAAGATGTCCGACGGAAAACCCACCGGTCTCATCACAAAAGGCTCCCCTGCTCTCGAAAAGATCCGAGAAAAGATCAAACCGAAATCCCACGAACGGTTGATGAACGAGAATCGAGCCGCCCTCGCGCGTCTCGCGGAGTCCGGAGTCGTCGAAGTCCAGGACATCACCGGCGATGACCAGATGGAGCGCTACTTGGAGCTTCAGAAAAACGGCGAGCTCACGGCTCGGATCTGGATGAGGCCCGATCTCGCCCGAGCCGCGGAGTTCAAAGAAAAGGGCATCAAGATGGGGACTCACCCTACGACCGGCCAGACCGACTACTATCTCCGCTGGGGCGCCTTCAAGGGTTATATCGACGGCATCATGGGTACGCACGGGGCGCTTTTCTTCGAGCCCTACAACGACCAACCGGACAACTACGGGCACTATCGACGCCACACGAGTGACGCGGAGCCTCGTATCATCGAGCCGCAACATGGACAAGATGTACGGCTACCTGCAGACGGCCAACGAGATCGGCTACGTCGCCAACGTGCACGCCATCGGAACCAAAGGCGTGGCGCTCATGCTCGACACTTACGAGCGTCTCAAAAAGGAGCTCGGGACCGACCTCTCCGGCTATCGAGTCATCCACGCCCAGGTCATCCGACCGGATGATTTTCCGCGCTTCAAAGAGCTCAATGTCATTGCCGAGATCAATCCCTACCACGTCTCGGACGACATGCGCTGGATGGAAGAACGGATCGGTCACGAGCGCTGCAAAGGTGCTTACGCGTTTCAGTCACTCTTGGACAACGGTGCCACCCTCGTGTTCGGTTCCGATTGGCCCGGCACGAGCGCGGCCGAGTATCACGTCCATCCGAAGTACCTCATCCACGCCGCCGTCAACCGAACAACCATCAAGCACGAGCCGGAGGGCGGTTGGTTTCCCGAACAGCGGATCTCCATGGAAGAAGCCCTCAAGGCTTACACCATCAACTGCGCCCGTGCCAGTTTCGAGGGCGATGTCAAAGGCTCGCTCAAAGCCGGAAAGCTCGCCGACATTGCCGTTCTCGATCGGAACCTCCTCGAGATCGACACCAAAGATATCTTGAATTTCAATGTGCTCATGACCATCGTGGACGGCAAGATCGTTTACGAAAAGCTCTGAGGAACCGTGACGGATTCCGGAGACACGGATAGCGGCCGGCCAAGCTCTCTCGTTCGGGGTCTCGGTCCCTGGGACGCCACGCTTCTCACCATCGGCTCTGTTCTGGGTAGCGGCATCTTCATCACCACCGGAGACATGGCCCGTGTCTTACCGCACGCGGGTCTGATTCTTCTCGTCTGGATCGTGGGTGGTCTGCTTACTCTCACCGGGGCACTCACTTATGCCGAGCTCGGCGGTATGTTCCCGCGGGCAGGGGGCCAGTATCACTTCCTCAAAGAAGCCTACGGTCGTTTTTGGGGATTCCTTTTCGGCTGGGTCGCCTTCTTCGTGATCATGACCGGCGGCATCGCCACACTGGCCGTCGGATTCGGAGAGTATCTCGGCTCCTTTATACCCTTTTTCTCGACAACGAACGACCTCTTCCGTGTTCCCCTGGGACCGTGGAACTGGACGCTGAACGGCGGCCAGCTCGCGGGAATGCTCGCCATCGTCTTTTTTACCATCATTAATTACATCGGGCTCCGAGAAGGCGCCGGTGTGCAAAATATCGTCACGGTGGCGAAGGTCGGCTCCGTTTTCGGACTCGCCGTATTTGGCTTCCTCGCACCCTTTCGCGTGAACGCGACGGAGGCCGTCCTCGCGCCGACGCCCGAGACCGGTCTCCTGGCCGGATTCGGCATCGCCATGATCGCAGCTCTTTGGAGTTATGACGGATGGTACGGCGCCTCCAACGTGGCTGGGGAAATGCGCAGGCCGGCCCGCGATCTACCGATCGGACTCATCGGCGGAACCTTGGCGATCACGCTCATGTACGGATTGGTGAACCTCGTCTACGTTCGCGCATTGACCGTCGAGGAAATGGGTGCCACCAACCGTATCGGTGAAACGGCGGCGGAAGCGCTCTTTGGTCCGATGGGTGGACGAATCCTCTCCGTGGCGGTTCTGGTTTCCATTTTCGGGTGTATTTCGGCAACCATTCTTTACGCGGCAAGGATCTACCTGCCCATGGCCGAAGACGGCGTTTTCTTTCAGACCCTGTCTCGAATCCACCCTCGTTACCGAACGCCCGCCGCCTGTTTGGTCGCACAAGGAGCCTGGTCCATCGTCCTCACTTGTTCCGGAAGCTACGAGCAACTCTATACCTACGTCGTTTTCGCCCTCGTATTGTTCCACGCCGCCACGGGGACCGCGGTCTTTGTGCTTCGTCGCACCCAACCCGACACTCCCCGCCCTTATCGAACCTGGGGATACCCTTGGGTGCCGGCCATTTTCGTCCTGTCCTCGTTGGTTCTAGTGGCCAATACATTGATGGAAAAACCCGTGGAGTCGTTAGTGGGGGTTTTTCTTCTTCTGCTCGGCGTCCCGGCTTATCTCTTCTGGCAACGTAGAAACTCACGCGGTGGCCTCAAGACCTTTGACTAGAGTATGATTCGGTAATCGTTAGGGGGTGCCCCATGACACAGCGCGTTTCTCGTCGTTCTTTCTTGTTCGAGGTCGGTGGAGGCGCCGTACTCCTACCGACCCTAGCCTCATCCCTCACCGAAGCGTCTTCCCGTCCACTCGATGCGGGAGACTTATCTTGGGAGATGGTGCGGCGGCAGTTCCCTTTCACCGAAGAGAAAGTTCCCATGAACGCCGCCAACTTGTGCCCTTCGCCTCGCGTTGTCGCCGACCGAGTGACCGAGCTTACCCGTGATATCGACATCGACTGCTCGTTCAACAACCGAGGAAAGTTCGGGGACCTGAGAGAAGAGTCCCGTCGCAAGGTGGCGGAGCACTTGGGCGTTTCACCCGAAGAGATCGCCCTCGTCCGAAACACGAGCGAAGCTAACAATATCGTCAATAATGGGCTGCCCCTTTCTCCCGGAGACGAGGTCGTCCTGTGGGATCAAAATCACCCCACGAACAACGTGGCCTGGGACGTCCGCGCCGCTCGATTCGACATCACGATCAAGCGGGTCACTACACCGAGTCATCCGTCCGGTGTGGACGAGCTGGTGGACGTCTTCGCAAAAGCGCTCGGGCCGAAGACTCGAGTTTTGGCCTTCTCTCACGTCTCGAATGTCAGCGGCATTCGACTACCCGTTCACGAGCTTGCCGAGATCGCCCATCGAAAAGGGATCCACGTCCACGTTGACGGCGCCCAAACGTGGGGCGCCTTGAAAGTGAACCTGGCCGAGATGGGCTGCGACACTTACTCGTCGAGCTCGCACAAGTGGTGGATTGGCCCAAAGGAAGCGGGCATTCTCTACGTGAAGGAAGACCATATCCCGAATATTTGGCCCGGTGTGGTGGCGCCGGGCTGGGGCGACGATGCCGAGACCGACCTGAAAGGTGCGAGGAAATTCGAGTCCCTCGGCCAAAGGGACGACGCTTGTCTCGCCGCCATGGGCACGACGGCCGACTTCCACAACGCCATCGGTCCCGAGCGAGTCGAAGCCCGTGTTCTCGAGCTCGCCAGCGCTTTAAAAGAAGGGGCGAAGGAAGCCGGAGTGAAGCTCGTCACACCGATAGAGCCTCACATGAGCGGCGGAGTTTGCATTCTGGAGGTTCCGCGGGAGAAACGACGACCGGTTTTCAATCGTCTTTATGAAGAGCACGGAATCGCCGCAGCAGCCACCGGCGGCCTGCGCTTCAGCCCACATATTTACAACACGATGGAGCACATCGAGCGAGCCGTTCGAGCCATCCAATCCATGCGAGCGGACATGTAGGCCAGGCTGTGCCTGGCAGAAGCAAGTGACCAGAACCATGAACAAACCACATCCCCATCTCCTCGACGCATCAAAAGCAGCCCTTTTCGTCATCGACGTGCAAAAGGCCTTCCGTCCCGTGATGGAAGGCTTCGAAACCATGCTGGCGGGTTGCATCCGTCTCGTCAAAACGTTCCACGCCTTGAATCTGCCGATCTTCGTCACCGAGCAATACCCCAAAGGCCTGGGGAGTACCGTAGATGAGTTGAGAATGGCCCTCGGCACCACGGATATCCCCGAAAAAACGGTCTTCAGCGCTTACGGTTGCACCGGCCTCCCCGAGCTCATTTCTGAATCGCAAGCCAAACAAATCGTCGTCTGCGGAATAGAGACGCACGTTTGCGTCAACCAAACCGTTCATGATCTCCTGGCTGACGGATATCAGGTCTTCGTGGCCGTGGATGCCGTCGAGTCCCGGCACGAGATGAATTTTGAATGGGCGCTTCGCAAGATGGAGCGATCGGGCGCCAGTATGACCACCTCCGAGATGGCCGCCTTCGAGCTCATGAAGGACGCCAAGCACGAGAAGTTCAAGGAAATCCAGAGCCTCTTCAAATAAGGAGGGGGACGACATGATTCGAAGAACACTTCCTATCGTTTTGTTGACCCTTTCATGCGGGACATCGCCGGAAGATTCCGGTTCCGAATCCGCGACCATGAAGGGAAATTCAAACGTTCAAGCCTATGGCGAGCTCACCGAACGACAGAGCACCCGGATTTTGTACTTCATCGACTCCACACCACCCGAGTCTCCGGGACAAATCTCCATCGACTATGGCCAACCCCTATGGAAACCGGAGTATGAAGAAGAGTTCGACGAGTTGACTCTGGGCAAAAAGTGGCGTTTCGGAAATAATTTCTGGACGTCACTGGACACGAGCGTACCGTTCACCATCGGTGAAACCGAAGTAGGCCCCGGCCACTACTATCTGGTTCTCGAACGGACACGGGCCGGCCAGTGGTATCTCGTGTTCCTGGATCCCGTAGCAGTGGGCAAAGCTCGACTCGACGCTTTTTATGTCGATGAGGCGCCCGAAGGCGTCAAGGCCGGCCTGAACCAGTCAAGCGGCGAGGAAACGGCGGGGAAGTTGTCCGTAAAGTTGATTGCGGTGGAGAACGAGGTCGAAAAAGCCCGCCTGGAGATCCGCTGGGGACCTCATCTCCTAACCGCCGACATCGATGTAAAAATTTGATTTTCGGTGGACCCGCCGGCTCTATTTCATGATCCAGCGCTCGCTGTCGAGATCCCAGTCATAGTCGAATACTTTCTCGAAGCGGTGGGTGGCGGGACTCCCGTCGTATTCCTGTTGCCGGCTCGTTATCGTGAATCGAACGGTACCGGTCCAAGGCTGTGATTCCACCGCCGTCTGTTCACGTACCTCTACAGACTCGATGTCCCAGGTAACTTTGATTTCCAGCGAAGGATTGACTTTCTCCCCGTCGCTTTTCATAGACTGGGCTTCTTCACGCAGTAGCTTTTCGACGACATCGCGCGGCGGCGGTTCTTTCTGCTTCAGCCCACAGGAAGAAAAGACCACCAAGCAAACACACACCGACACCAGGATTTTGGTTGGGAAACTCATGAAATCAGGCTAGCAAGGTTCCTTCAAGGTTTCAAATGGCGTAGGAGACTGCGGCCAACGCAATCTTGATGTAGAAGGCTCACTATTCAGACGCTGCTTCGAACGACGCCACGATTGCGCCGAGTAGCGGGTTGGTCAAGGTTCCCGAGAAGGCCGGTTGTCCCTGCGATCGGCGACGGGTCAAAACGGCAAACACAACCACCTCTCCGCTCGGCTCCCAATCGAGGTAGCCCACGACGGTGTTGACACCCGTGGCGGGGAGGGTACCGCTCTTTGAATAGATTCGAATCGAATCGGGCGGAACCGGATACCGCGCATGCGGATGATGCCCCTGGCGGGCCAGCGTTTCGACGAAAGACCAACCCACCTTCTCGAAGAAGTGGCCAAGAGCTTGCGTAAACTGCCGTGCCGACATGCGGTTGTCGGTGGAGAGACCACTGGCGTCGGCGAGAGAAAAGCTCTCTGGGACGAAACCGATCTCCTCGATCAGGTAGCGTCGCAAGATCTCGAGGCCTTTGGCTCGGGTTCCGGGAGGCTCGTCCAGCAACGCACCCAAATCCTTGTTGACCAGTTCCGCCACCACGTTGTTGCTCTCCTGATTGAGGGCTCGTACCACTTCCGCCAGTGGCCGCCCTTCCAACTCGGCAAGCATTTGGGCCCCGACCGGCGCCTTCCCTTGCCGGAGCTCGCCGGTAAGCTCAATACCCTGTCGCTCCAGGGTCTCTCGTAATAGAGTCGCGGCATAGAGTCCTGGACGCGAGACCGCGAGCCGGAGGTAGTTGAAGTGTTTGTCCCAGTCGGTCACGGTCCCCTGCACCGTATATTCGTCTCCCCACGGTTTCTCTCGATAGGTCATGGTCGGTCTTCCAGGTTGATCGGAGGACAACACCTCGATGTCGTAACGTAAGAGACCGTATGAGGTTTGGGGAATCAAACCGAGCCGGGGCGGAGGTCCGTCGTCGAGATCCAGCAAAATCGAGTTGTTGTTGACCGTCAAAGCACCCGGCGGTGCGTAGAGATGGCGGGCATTGGGAGGACAGCAGGGCTTTTCCTCGTCCAGGAAAGTCACGTCGTAGACGAGGTCCCCGACCACTCGATGGATACCACGGTTCCTGATTTCTCGAGCAGCTCGTTCTAGGTCGGCGTCGGTAAGCGAGGGATCGCCCCGGCCGACCAGATAGAGGTTGCCCCGTAGCACGCCTAAATCAATTTCGCCGGTAGTTTCGAGCGGTGTGACAAAACGAGTCTCGGCACCGAGACGGATGAGGCTGATAGCCGAGGGAAAAATCTTGACGGCAGAGGCCGGGATATAAGGTCTCTCGGCGTCCAGGCTGAAAAGTGACCGCTTACTCTCGGCGCCGGCGATCTCGATGGCTACATCGACATCAAGGTATCTCGAACCGCGAAGCGCAGCCGAGAGGTGGTGGGCGAGGGCCTTCTCGAGATCCATTGCCTGCCAGGCCAAGCCGAGATTCTGTCCCAAGCAACAGATGAAAAAAAACGCGATTTCGAAGCACAAGTTTTTTTTCAATCCCCTATCCCCGAGGTAAGAGAAGAACGCTCTCCGGCGAAATCAAACGGTGAAGTAGCACAAATCAGGCTAGCAAGCTTCCGTTATGGTTTCAATTGCTGTATTGGCTTCGATCGAAACGTTCGTGATATAGAATCACTTATCATATCCAGGCGGTATCGGTCATGGTGAGACTGCCGAAATCCAAAGCTTCTTTCCCCGTGGTGGAGTTCGGGAGCTTCACACTGGATCTCACCAACGGAGAGCTCTGTGACAGCGGCCGTTCGATCAAGCTGCATCCTCAGCCCGCCCAGCTCCTGTCTCTCCTCGTGAGCCGGGCCGGCGGGCTGGTCACACGGGAAGAGATCCAAAAGGAGCTTTGGAGTGACGAAACCTTCGTCGATTACAACCTCGGCATCAACTCCTGTATCCGCCAGCTCCGCACCGCTCTCGGTGAGCAGGCGGACGAGCCTCGTTTCATCGAAACGATTCCAAAACAAGGGTACCGGTTCGTCGTCGTGCCCTTGCCTCGAACGGAGAAAGCAGAAAAGCGCGACCGACGGAGGACCCGGATTGGGTTGGCAGCTATCGCTGGAATGGTCATCGTAGCCGGGATGGTTTGGCGCTTTTTACGTCCGGAGCCGGAGGCGACGTCGCCACAGATAAAGCCTTTCACCAGCACTCCCGGCGTCGAATGGGATCCGGCCATCTCGCCGGACGGTGACCAAGTAGCCTTCGTATGGAAAGGACATCTCCATATTCAACTCATCGATGGAGAGCAACCTCTCCAACTCACCCGAGCAGACGGCGTCCACGATCCGACCTGGTCACCCGACGGGCGCAGAATCGCCTTCCTCCGCGATATCCACAAAGAAGGGGAAAAGGGCAGAAGCGATGTTTTGCTGATCTCGGCACTCGGCGGTCAAGAAAGCAGGATCGGCACGGTCTGGACCACGACCGAGTTGGGACCCTACTACCGGCCGGGCTTGTCCTGGTCCCCGGACGGTCGTCATCTCGCGGTCGCCGATAAAGAGCCGACGGAACAATATGAAGGTATTTCTCTTCTATCCATCGAGTCCGGAGAAAAGACCAGGTTGACTGCCCCACCTCCTGGGACATCTTTTCGTGACATGAAGCCCAGATTCTCTCCTGACGGCCGATACGTGGCCTTCATTCGCAAGCACCACATTCAAGAGTCTCATATCTACCTTCAGGCGGTAGACGGAGGCGAGCCCGAGCTTCTTATAGCAAAAAACCTGATCTTTGATCTCGCGTGGGCCCAGGACGGCTCCACGATCGTGTTCTCCCAACGGGAGGAGAGCGGTATACGTCTTTGGCGATTCTCGGTGGCCGACGGTTCTTTGTCACCTCTTCCTTTCGGAGAAATGGGGCGGGAGATCTCGATTCGCGGAGATCACCTCGTCTTTTCAAGGGTGTATCGCTCGGCCTGCAACATCTGGCAAATGGGAGGACCGGCGGCAAAGGAAATTCGGACCCCGAAAAAGCTCATCACTTCTTCCGGCATGGACTTCGCTCAAGAGATATCTCCCGACGGTACCAAAATCGCTTTTCTTTCCAGCCGCTCGGAGGGATTCCACGCGGTCTGGACCTGTGACATAAATGGAACGAATTGCACACGAATGACCGAACCTTCGTGCGGGCATCCTCGATGGTCACCGGACGGTAATAAAATCGCGTACCAAACAGACGACGGTGCTATCTACGTCGTGAGCGCGGAAGGTGGCCCCGCCAAGAGACTCGCCGATCCATCACGGGGCTTTTTTCCGAGCTGGTCTCGAGATGGAAAGTGGATTGACTTTGCCTCTGAACGAAGTGGTGACGCACAGATTTTCAGGATGCCGGCGGAGGGCGGGACGGGACGGCAAATTACACGAAATGGGGGTTTCGATTCTCAGGAGTCCTCCGACGGTCGTTTCCTCTATTATCTGAGGAGGCGTCCCGATGCTTCTTACAAGTGGGGAGACATCTACAGAGTTCCCGTGGAGGGGGGCGAAGAAGTCCCGGTCCTCGAGGGAAAGCTGCTCGAGCAATGGAACTGGACACTGTGGAAGGACAAAATCATTTACCGTCATTGGACCAACAAAAACGGAGCGCAAAGCAGTCCATGCCTCGTCAGTCAAAAGGATTTGAAGTCGGGTGAGGACACCGAGCTGTCGAAGCTTGAAGGAGGGATATACGGTTTCGGCCTGACCGTCTCCCCCGACGGAGGTTTACTCCTGTTCTCCCGACTTGGTCATCCGAACGTCGATTTGATCCTTGTGGAGAATTTTCGCTAGTGGGAGGCTCAATTGAAGCTCGATGAAATCCGAAAGAATCTCGTGAATCTCGACACGGCGTGTTTTTGTGACGCCGATAAACAAATCCGTGTTCTCGATCCGGCGATTCGGCCCGTTCGAGATGACTTGAAGCTCGTGGGTAAGGCTCACACCATCCGCTGTCGAGACGACTTCCTTACGGTGATCCAGGGGCTCAAGGAAGCCGAGCCTGGAGAGGTCCTCGTTGTGGACGGTCAAGGTGGACGGCGTGCTCTTGCCGGTGAGCTCTTCGCTACTGAGGCGGCGCGAAAAGAGCTGGCCGGTCTCGTCATCGATGGAGCGGTTCGAGACGTTCGAACGCTTCGCGACCTCGATCTTCCCGTCTACTCTCGGTCCATCCACCCCAATGCCGGCACCACGCATCAGATCGCCGAGACGCAGGTTTCCATCACCTGCGGCGGCGTGAAGGTTCGCCCCGGCGAAATCGTATTCGGGGACCAAGACGGCGTCATCGTGCTCTCGGAGGAAGAGCTTTCGTCGCTCCTGCCGACGGCTCGCGAGATTCAACAGAAGGAAGAGCAGGTTTTAGCACAGATGGCAGAGGGCAAGAGTCTCCTGGATATGGTCAATTTCGACGAGCACTTCGAGAACATCGCCGCCCGGAAGCCGAGCAAGCTCCGCTTTATCTTGTAGTTATCTGGACCGGTCCGTTTCGCTGCCCTACCCCTTGCATTCTTAGGGGTGCCGCGCTATCATTCCCCTAAATGTTTTATGGGAGCGACCATGAAAGATACGAAGCTGGAGATGATCAAGGGGACGTTGGACGTGCTGATTCTCAAATCGCTGAGCTGGGGCCCGATGCACGGGTATGCGGTGTCTCGCTGGATACGGCAAATCACGAACAACGAGCTCCAGATCGAAGAAGGCGCCCTTTACCCGGCGTTACATCGTCTGGAGCGCAAGGAGTGGCTCGAAGCCGAATGGGGTTTGTCTGAAAACAAACGCCGCGCCAAGTTCTACCGTCTCACGGGTAAGGGCCGGCAACAGCTACTGGCGGAGACGTCGAGTTGGACACGCTTCGCCGAGGCCGTTGCCAAGATTCTGAGCTCGACGGAACGACCCGTCTGGGCAGGACAGTCATGAGGGGCACGAGCGGGACACCTATGTGGAGGCGTTATCTCCGGTTCTGGGGCCCGGATATCCATGCCGATGTCCGTGACGAGCTCGACTTCCACATCGAGATGAGAACGGAAGAGCTCATCGAGGCGGGATGGGCACCCAACGAAGCCCGCAAGGAAGCACTTCGTTGCTTTGGCCACGTTCCGAGCGTTCGGAAGGCCTGCTTGGATATCGACAGGCGGCGCGAGAAAGAGCGACGGCGGTTGGCATTCCTGAACGACCTGCGCCAGGACGTGAGCTACGCGTTTCGAGTCCTTCTCAAGAAACCCGGTCTGACCGCGGTAATCGTAGTCTCGCTCGCGCTCGGAATCGGCGCCAACACAGCTATCTTTACACTCGTCAAGGCGGTGCTTCTGAATCACCTACCCGTCGAAAATCCTGAAGAGCTGGTCCTCTTGAATTGGGAGGTCGGTCAAAATCGGCCCCGTCCCCGTTTTATGATCAGTGGTTGGTATCGAAAAACCGACTCAGGCTCGAGAACCAGCAGCTCCTTTTTCTTATGCTTCGTACCTCCGCTTCCGCGAGGACCCGAACATCTTTTCCACCACCTTCGCCTTCGCCGAGTTGAACCGTTTGAACGTCAGCCTTTTCGGCGAAGCCGAGCTCGCCGATGGATTGGTAGTGAGCGGCAATTACTTTTCCGGGCTTGGCGTGCGACCTCATCTCGGGCGCCTGATCACACCCGACGATGACCGGGCGGACGGTGCTCCCGTCGTCGTTCTCAGCTACCCTTACTGGCTAGGGCGCTGTGGCTCGGACCCATCCGTGGTGGGACGCACGGTTCGCCTCAACGGAAATCCGTTTGTCATTGTGGGCGTGACTCCCCCAGGCTTCAATGGGACGCTCCAGGTCGGGAGCTCTCCGGCTTTTTACGTCCCCCTCGCACTCCAGAGCCAGGTTATGACCGATGGTCCGATTCTGGATAACACGAAATACTGGTGGCTACATATCATGGGACGCCTGAAACCAGGTGTTGATATGGCTGTCGCTAAATCCACTTTGCCCCCCGCCTTTCTATACGGCATCCAGGAGGATATGGGAACGGGTGAGAAAGAACTTGAATGGCCCCAACTCACGCTGGCGGCCGGTGGACAGGGCCTCAATGAAGTTCGAGAGAGACTGATCGAGCCCCTGTCTATCGCCCAGTTCATCATCGGCTTGATTCTACTCATCGCCTGCGCCAACGTGGCGACACTGTTGCTCGCCCGGTCGGAAGCCCGAAAAAGAGAGATGGCGGTTCGGCTTTCTCTCGGAGCCAGTCGCTTGCGATTGACCCGCCAGCTTCTGACGGAAAGCGTCCTCCTGGCGTTGATCGGCGGGGCTCTCTGGCCTCATCTTCGGTTTTTGGGGTAGCCGGTTCTTGCTCACCCTGCTCCCCTTCACGGGCGGCTCTCCGGGAGCGCTGCGCTTCGGTCCCGACCTAGCCGTCCTGGCTTTCACGTTTTCGGTCTCCGTTCTAACCGGGTTAGTCTTCGGACTCGTTCCCGCCTTTCAGAACGTCCAACGTGGCGCCGGGACCTTCGCTCAAAGACGGGGGCATCAGAACCGACTCCAGGTCCCGTTTGGGCGTGGCGAGAACGCTTGTCGTTGCACAAGTGGCCCTCTCACTGGTCTTGCTTATCGCAGCGGGACTTCTTTTGCGCAGCCTCCGCAACGTGGAAGCAGTCGACCCCGGATTCAATCCCGAGGGTATTCTGGCGTTTAGACTCGACCCCACTCTCAACGGCTACCGCGACGAGCCGCTCGGAAGGCTTTACGATCAGATTCTCGAAAGCCTCAAAGCGATCCCCGATGTGACGGATGTCAGTATGATGCCGTATCCTCTCATCAGCGGGAGAGGCATGTGGGACGACGCCGTCCTGCCGAACGGCAAGAAAGTCTCAGCATACTATGCGATCGTTGATTCAAGTTTCTTGGAGACCATGGAAATTCCGCTTCTCCTCGGCCGAGGCTTGATACCACCGGATGACGTGAACGCTCCCAAGGTCGCCTTGGTCAACGAAACATTCGCCCGTGAAGCCTTCGGTGGCGATAACCCTCTCGGCCAAAGATTCAAGACGGGAGACCGAGAAGGCAGGCCGGACGTGGAGATCGTCGGAGTGTTTCGCGACGGCAAGGACGTGAGCCTGAAGAAAGACACGCAAGCTACCGTTTTTCTGCCCTACCGGCAACATCCAACCGATTTGGGATCCATGACCTTCCTGGTCCGCAACCGCCGGAGCCCACGAGCCGCGATCGGCATGGTTCGCGACGCGGTAAGACAAATTGATCCGAATCTCCCTCTCTATGAAATCAAAACGATGACGGATCAAATCGACGAATCGATGGCCCAGGATCGGCAGTTCGCGCGTCTGACGGTCCTGTGCGGCGCTCTGGCACTTTCATTGACCTGCATCGGTTTATACGGAACCCTATCAGCAAGCGTGAGCCGACGGACCCGGGAGATAGGAATCCGAATGGCACTGGGAGCACAAAAAGACCACATCTTGCACTCAGTAATGAAGGAGATGATACTCGTGATGCTCGGGATCGGTATCGGCCTCGCCGGTGCCTGGGCGGTGACCCGGTGGCTGTCGAGTATGCTCTTTCAGTTGTCGGCTCTGGATCCAATGACTTTGTTCGGGACAACTCTCTTGATGATTCTCGTAGGTGCCGCGGCCGTATTTGTTCCTGCGCGACGAGCCTCTCGGGTCGATCCCATGGAAGCACTACGCTTCGAGTGATTGGCGCGAGCAATCGGAATATCCTGTAGAATCCCTCCTGGCCAACGAATTGGGAAGGAGAGATTTCGTGATCCGACTACTGCGCCCCTTGCTGTTCATCCTTCTAATCGACCGGTGCCACTGCCGTAGCGGTTTTGGCGTCCCACGACCATTCCTACCAAGAGGGTATTCAGGAATGGCGCAGCCAAGTCGAGGAAAGACTCAAAGCCGACGACGGTTGGCTCACCATTGCCGGCCTGTTCTGGCTTTCCGACGGTGCGCTACGATTCGGAAGCGCCGCAGACAACGATTTCGTCTTGCCTGAGGGCGCTCCTGAGCAGGTCGGTACCTTCACACAGCACGACAAGAAGATTACTGTACAGATCGAGCAGGACGTACACGTGACGATGCATGGGAACCACATTCACTCGGCTGTTCTCGAGCGCGGCCCCAAGTATGCCCTCACGGTCGGTGATTTGTCGCTTTGGCTCCACGGTAGTGGCGAGCGGCAGGCCATTCGGATGCGAGATCCGAACAGCAAGCTGCGCAAGGAATTTACCGGCCTAAAGTGGTTTCCAGTCGACGAGGCCTACCGAGTATCCGCCCGTTTTGAGAGTTATAGCGAGCCCAGGAAAGTAGAGTCTCTCAACGTATTCGGCGATGTTATCCAGTTCATGAGCCCCGGAGAGCTCGTTTTCGAGATGCACGGGCAAGAGCACCGACTTCAGCCAACGTCTATGCGAAACGGTGCCTTCCACATCATCTTCCGCGACAAGACCAGCGGGAAGGAAACCTATGGTGCCGCTAGATTTTTGAATACCGAGCCCGCCGAAAACGGCCATGTCGTACTAGACTTCAACAAGGCCCACAATCCGCCCTGTGCTTACAACCCTTACACGACCTGCCCACTTCCGCCGAAAGGCAACGCGCTGCCTCTCCGGATTGAAGCGGGGGAAATGGCGTACAAGAAGGCTCACTGAGGTCAACGCCCCACGAACGCCATATTCTCGGCCTCGGCACCATCCACCGAGAGTAGCGGAATTCGCTGATCGAATGTTGCCAAACACCCACCATTCGTGACAGCGAGGGCAAGAAGATAAATGTCGGTCAGTTGCCGGTATCCCTGGATATAGCGGGGTCGAACGATATCCTCGCAAACCGAGACGGCGTCCGCCCAGAACCTATGCTCGCTACTTTCACGAAAGCGTTGCAGCCGCTCGATGGCGTCATCCACCGTCGTTCGGCGACCAGGGTATGCGGGATTGGATATCACCCTGACAAATCCATTCTCGGTAATCGGACAGGTCGCCCACCCATTTCTTCGATTCAACGCAAACCAGGTATGGGCCGCCTCGTGATGAATGTGAACTGCATCGAACAGCGCGACGAGAACGTTGACATCGAGAAGTGCAGCTCGCGCTCTCATTCGAGATCACGCAGTCCGTTGACCAAACCGGTGTTGACCGGTTTCTCGTCGGGCCGTGCCGCGAGTAGCGGGACACCGTTCCGCATCGATGGCGTGTCTTCTTTGGGACGAAGCGCCTGTCGAGCGAGCTCGGAGATAACCTTCCCCGCCGTCATTTTCCTCGAAACTGCCAGTTCCTTGGCAGCTTGAAGGACATCATCATCAATATCCAATGTCGTTCTCATACGGCTATATTACCACATCAAACATCTGATGTAAGATGCGCTATTCACGATACAACACACCGGCGGTTCCCTTTGAGCAGAAAGACCAATTCTTGAAGCGGCCGCGAAGACCAAGGACGCCGGTCTAGAGAGCGATCGTGCACCGTCCTGGCACAGCTTGCCGTTAGGCGCACCTCAACCTTGGTGGTGGAACGAACCGGACTTGTGGAGCCTCCCTTATTGCGGGAATGACTTGTAAGAGATGATGCGCCAGAAGCCATCTTCACGCGTCCACAGCAAGCCGAGTGCACCCGCCCCTCGTCCTTGAACCGGAAAATGACGCCCCAATAGGTGCCGTATTCATCCCCAGTGCCGGCGGACGATCCGGCTGCGTCGCCGCACACGTACTGCTCGGCATGCCGATTGGTCATCTCGCCCACCGTGAAGTCTTTTTCGAAGGGGTGCGACAGCACGCGCACGGTCTTGTCCCAAGGAATCACTTCGTCGATGGCTTCGGTCAAGTTATCCCGGTCGCCCAGTTCGTCGACCGCAGCTCCATCAGATCCTTGAGTGTCTCGCGGGCCTGCCGGGCGTCGAGGGTCTCGTCCTGCGCGTCGTCATCCACGTTCAGACAGGCATAGGATCTGTGGCGACATGTACTCCATGGCCTCTTCCACGTTCCCCTCGAACCAGCCAGTCCGTCAGAAACTCTTGCACCGCTTCGTGAATCATACCGACCTTCACACCTCGAGGTCGGTTGGGCGGCAGAGGGGTCGGCTCCTCCGGCCGCTCCTCGTACATGAGGTCTCGTTGGACCTCTTCGTCGCGCACTTTCAAGTTCCCGAAAATACCCTGCCACCAGGCGACGAATCCTCCCCAGCGTCCATTGTGCTTTTCGTGGTTGTCGCCTGCCCGCACGTCGGAGTTGGCCGAGGTCAAGTGGCCATTGAACATCGCTTGCGGCATCTTGCTCGATCGATAGTCCACATCGATGTCCGCCCTCTTGTCGTCCTCCGAGACCGAGAACTGAATGTTGGGCACCTTGCCTTCCTGGCGAAAGGAAGTGGGATAGCCCACGTGGTAAACGGTATTCTCGTGGCCCAGGAAGAACTCCTTGGATTTGTCGAGCGTTTCCATCGTGTTGGGCTTGAGAAAAACATAGAGACGGAACTGCTGATCGCCTCCTCGACCGTAGTATTGACCGGCAATTCTTTCGACGCCGGAGACGAGATCGATGGCACGCCCCAGTGAGTTGCCTTCCTCGTCGGTGAGCGTGGAGTTGATCAAAGCGTGCGTGACGGCATCGAATGTCGTCCGTTCCGATATGGACAGGGAGTCGAAATACTCCTGAGGGGTCAGTGAGCGCCCCGTTCTCTCGTTGTAGGCTTCCGCATAAGGATTAAACAAGTCCTTTTGCACCTGCTCCAGATCGATGTATCGGCTCCGTCCCGTATCGATATCCGTCTGTTGCATCCGCGAGAACCTTGTCCGGCCAGTCCCGGTCGATACCCACGACCCGAAGTCGCTCCTCCCTCTTTGCGCAGATAAACGGTGACGGACTTCTGCGGATTCTCCGCCCAGATCTTCGCAGCGACGTAGACACCTTCCTCGCCCTGCTCCACCACCGGCGGAGTTTCGAACGTCGTTCCCACCCCTCCGATGGGAATATGCTTCTCGGTGTCGTTGTCGAAATGCGACCACTGAACGCTGTAGCTCGGCGGTCCGACAAAATCCGTATTTCGCTTCGAGATCGTCGAACGCCAACTCACCGTTTTCGACTCTGAAGTTGTCGAGAGGAAGCACCTTCTTGAAATACGTCCTGTCCAATCCGGTCACGTCGTGCCATCAAGCATTGCGCAATCCAAGCTTCGGCTTCCGGATCGCTGTATTGTCCCGGTGCTGACCAACGACTCGAATCTCTTCGTCCGTAAATGCCATGACCTGCTTGGCCGCCCAAAACGTGTCGTCCGGGAGTCGATTCGCAAAAGGAGCAATCTCGTACTCCGTCGTCCATTTTTCCGGATCGAAAGTGGCGTACTCGAAACGGCCCACCGAGGAGAACTTGGGATACTTGGCCCGCATCCATGGTTGACTGTAGATGCCCATGCCGGCGATGTTTTTCAAGGTCGACCACGATCGAAAAGTCGATCGTTACCTTCGTGGGCTTTCTTACGACTCTCCCGCGCACTTCCCAAGGCCGTGTAAAAGTCCACAAGGTGGTGTTTTATGTAGGGAATGTCATCCTCAACCACGACCGCATCCACGGTATGAAGAGCGCTCATATAGGCGTTGTTGAGCCAAGCGCAAAAAACGAAGAGTCCCCGCAAGTCCCGGCGGTGCTCGTGGGGTACGATGTCGTTGGGATCGTCGCTGCGAGTTCCGAACACCTGAAAAGGGCCAAGTAGTGCTTCCCACGCGGGGGGAATCCGGGTGGCGACGGCTCGATATCCTCTTTCCGGATCCCGTGCGACCTTCTTCAGAAAGTTATCGATGTCCTCTTCGGTGAGGTCCCGGGCTTCCCCCATACTCGTGATGTCTTCACCGGCTTCCGACGCAACGAGCTGATCCCGCTCGAAGGTACACGATGTAGTTTTCCAGCACGTTGTAGCCCAAAGCGTAGAATAGCTTCGACACGACCATCGATGCGCCGGTGGACATTTCGGGGAAGTCGGGCGGATCGAACCGGAGGAGATAGAGCTGGTAATTCGGAGTCTGCAATCAGGATCCCGGGGCGCAAGCCGACGGACTTCACCGTCAGAGCCTTCCACGGTTCGTCTGCTATGGGTGGTCGATCGTCTCCGGTGCCCCGCTTCAGCTCTTCTAGGCTCATCCGCTTCTTGCCGTGACGATTCTGGAACCAAGGCCCGTCCATGACTTCACCGAGCGTATTGACGCCCATACCGGGAATGACCCCGATTTCCGGATGCCGTTCCCCCGGGGTGCCGAACTGACCGCTCGCCCACTCCAAAAGCTCGGAAAGCTCACGACGTTCCGCATCCATGACCGGCATGGGCGGCGGTTCCTTCTCGAGGGGGTCGTCAGGAAAGAACTTTTGGGCATATAGATTCTGAGTCGAGAGGCAAAGACCCACGAGGCTCCACAGAAGCAACTTTCCGGGAAATCTTTTGACTCGCATGTCCACTACCTCCACCTCATACGGTTCCTGTAAATGTCGCTGAAGGTCCACATGAAGCGGAACCCTTCATCGCCGTAAGCCATGTCGACACGCATGACTACGGCGTTCGCGAGTCGCGCCCTGAAGCCGATGCCGGCGCTGTACCGGAGAGTGTGGTGATCGACCAATCTTTTTCTCGGGACCACCTTGCCCCCGTCAACGAACACCGCCATGTCGAGACCGGAGAAGGCATACCAGCGGTGCTCGAAGCTAACGAGAATGGAGTGGTCATCCGTAAAGCGGTACCGGGCATATCCTCGAAGGTCATCGTTACCTCCGATCGTGGGTTGGGAATAAAAAGGTACGACGTCCCCTTCCACCGGAAACGAGAGTACCGTTGCTACACGGATCGCGACGGTCCGGGTCTTGTTGAAGTAGGGGATGTATTGCTGGAACTCGATTTCTGTTTGTCTGAAACTGTACTTGAAAAGCTCCCGGTCCGAATGCTGGCGAAAGAGTATTCCGTAAAGGCCTCCGCTTTTCGGTCCACTCGGGTAATCCCGCCAGTCGTAATAGGCAAAACCTCCCCAGCGGGCGAAGGTCGTGTCGTCGCCCAAGCCCGGCGCCGTCGTGGAATCGTAACTTCCATCGGTAGAGGGAACACAGCAGCTCTTTCCACTTCCCGTATGAACGCCAAGGACTCCGCCCGTAATGCCGGCGCGGAAATTCCTGAAGATCTCGAATCCGGCATTGAAGTCGAACTGGAGCGTCTCGAAAAGATAATTCGTGCGGTTATCGACGCTCGTTGTCATTCCCTGGCCGTAGTAGTCCATTTGGGGAGAGTTCTCGTACTTGCCGTAAAAATTAACGAAAGTTCGCTCGGTCCGTAAGCTCTTGAAATCCAATTGGAAGTCTGCCATCGTCGCGAGCAGCGGCGTGATCCGACCCGTCACACGCCAGTCGAGGCGGTCCCGCCAGAAATCGCTCCGGCGATACCCCACACCGACCGACATACCTTGCCCGGATCGCATCCCTCCCAGAACGACCTGCCACCCGTTGGCGCCCTTCCCGCTCTCGGTTCCTCTCAGTAGCCCCCGTTCCACGAGCTTGTTCACTTCGTCGACCAACGGGGATTGGTGTTCCGGCCAGAGCCGGGCCATCTTGTCCCGCCGTGCCTGCTCGATTTCCTCGGTGCGCGTCCTGGGTTGCGACAACACGGGCGCAGCGCACAAAACGAGTAACATCGACGCACTAAGGACAAATCTTGTCACTCTCATATTTTATGGCTCCCTACCGAAGGACCGTATTTTAGTCCAAAGTTGGCCTTCACGCCTACCGCTATAATTCGAGCCTATGAAAAGTGGAAAATTACTCGGTGCGAAGAGCCGAGGCGGGGTCTACCCTACTGGCGCGGCGGGCGGGGATGTAGGCCGCCAGCATTGCGGCCGTCACCAGCACAATCGGTACAAGCAGGAACGTCATCGGATCGAGGGCGTACATATTGAACAGAAGACCGCTGAGGAGTCTTGCGGCGGCAAAAGCAGTGGCAAGTCCTATCGCGCTCCCAACGGCCACCAGTTTCAGCCCGCTTCCTACGAGCATTCGGAGCACACTTCCGCCATCTGCGCCCAGAGACATGCGGATTCCAACTTCACGGGTCCTGCGCGCAACGGAGTAACTCACGATGCCGTACAAACCGATACAGGCCAGCACCAAAGCGAGCGCGGCAAACGCCGAGAGAATCAAAGCCGAGAGCCGAGCCGGGAGCCGTTGAACCGCCAGATGCCGACCCATGGTCTTGGCTTCCCACACCCAAAGCTCCGGATCGAGCTCGCGTCCGGCCGCCAACATGTCGAGGGCGGTTCGTTCTGGGTCGTTCGAGGTACGGGCGAGCACATAATAAAAAGGTGGAACCGACTGACCGTAAGGCCGATAGATGAAGGGGCGAGGCGGCTCGCCGAGTGTCCGTATCTTGGCATTGGCAGCGACACCAACGACCGTCAAGTTCGATGAGCCGTCACGCCGTATCGTCCGGCCGATGGGATCCTGACCGGGCCAGAATTTCTGCACCAAGGCTTGGTTGACCACGGCAACACGGAGGCGAATCGGGAAGGTCGAATTCTTCGAAGTTTCGACCCCTGACCATCGATATTCCCGCCGCCTCGAAGAAGCCCGTGTCGATCGTCGAGTAATCAACGGTATGAAACTCCCGCCCGGGAGGCGGTTCCACACCATCGACGTTGATGGACGTCGTTCGCCTGCCCACCGTGTTCAAATGGATATTTCCGATGAGGCCGACCGCTTCTACACCCGGCAACTCACTGATTCGCTCCAACAGGGTGCGCGTGAACATCCGACCTTCCTCGCCCGGGTACCTGTCTTCCGACACGAAAAGCGACAGTATCGCCGTCGGCTCCCGTCCGAATCCCGGGTCCGCCGCTCGAGCTTGCTGAGCACTCCTTAAAAACAATCCCGCTCCAACGAGAAGCACAAGGGAACCTGCCACTTGAGCCACGACCAGACCATTGCGTAGAGACACTCGGCCGCGTGCGCCACCGCCCGTGGACTCGTCTCGAAGCACGGAAGCCATATCCAAGTTGGTGCTCTGGATAGCGGGTACGAGTCCGAGGAGAACGCCAGCCAAAAGAGAAATTCCACAACAGAAACCGAGGACCGTCACGTCCAAGCTCAAGTCGAGCGCAATCGGAATGGGTAGAGGAAGGTCGGCTGCTGCCAGAACTTGCAGAAGACCCGCCGCCAAAGCGACGCCGGCCACTCCACCCGCAAGGCCGAGAAGAATTGTTTCGGTCAACAGCTGTCCCATCAAAGTCCGTCGTTTGGCGCCCAAGGCCACGCGCAAGGCGATCTCCTTCCGTCGATCCACACCCCTTCGCCAGGACAAAGCTCGTCAGGTTCGTGCATGCGATGAGAAGAACGAGCCCCACCACCACCATGAGAAGCCAGGCGGCGGCGTGAAGGTATCGGTCGAAAGCTGGAAAGAGGATCACTTCCTCGGTGGGAACGAGTTGAAAGCCGGTGTCGGGATCAAAATCATCCAGATTCAATCCTTTCAAATATTGGGCGACTCCGTCCACAGCCGTTTGAGCTCGAGTCACTGAGACGCCCGCCGCGAGACGTCCTTTGACGAACAAAGATTGGATACTGCGAGATTTCAGATCGTCATCGCCGCCGGGTTGGAGCTCGTTGACCATCATCATCGGCGCAAAGACCGCAACCGGCAGTCCTCGAAACGCACCCTGGTAATTCTCGGCTGCCACTCCAACGATGGTGTAAGGACGACCGCCCAACAAGATCTCTCGTCCCACGATGTCCGGGGCCGCTCCGAAAGCCCGTCGCCAAAATCCATGTCCCAGCATCACCACGGGATGTCCGCCTTCAGCCACGTCGTCTTCGGGCAGGAGCGTCCTCCCCACCTCGGCCTCGAGGCCAAGTAAGGGAAAGTAGTTGCCGCTCATGATCTGGGCTGGAATCGTTTCGACACTCCCCTCGTGGTCCATTTGAACGATGAGGAACGACGCCGCGGCAACACCCGTGAAGACATCCCGTGTACCGTCACGCAGATCTTCAAAATCGGGATGAGAAAAAGTGCCGTAAGGGAAATCTGGAGCGGTACGAAGGATATCGACGAGCTCCTCGGGTTTATCAAATGGCGGCGCCTCGAGAATCACCGCATTGACCAGACTGAAGATGGCCGTGTTCGCTCCGATGCCCAGGGCGAGGGACAAAACGGCGACGGCCGTGAAACCGGGACTCTGGGCCAATCGCCGGCCCGCGTAGCGAAGGTTTTGCCACAGTTTACTGAAAACGTGATCTCCCTGACCCATGATGTGCTCCGTATTTCCGAGATTGAGCTTACGTCTCGATTTCACAATGAGATGTGCGGCGACATGCTCGTTCCCGAAAGCCTCGAGCAGCTCTTTCGATGATTTGCCGGCCGACAAACCGTCTTCGAAATGAGCGATGAGCTCTTCCGCCACGTCCAGCTTGTTTTCGGTATCGAGACCGGCTTCGGAGACGATGGCGAAGATCCGTTTTTGAATCGCTTCCGGAAGCTCTGAAGAGTCAAGGAGAGACTCGACGGGATCGCGCATCGGTCGTCACTCCGTTCGCAGCGCCGATGCGGGATCCACCCGACTCGCTCGGCGGGCGGGAATGTAGGCGGCCAGCATCGCCGCCGCTCCGAGCACGAGCGGGACCAGCAGGAACGTCATCGGGTCGAGGGAGCTCACATTGAACAAGAGGCCTGTGAGGAGTGTTGCCGCGGCAAATGCGACTGCCAAACCTATGACGCTCCCCAGAGCTACCAGTTTCAGTCCGCTTCCCATCAGCATACGGACCACACGTCCGCCGTCAGCACCCAGTGACATGCGAATCCCCACCTCTCGCGTCCTTCGTGACACGGTATAGCTCACGACACCGTAGAGTCCGATCGTAGCCAGTGTCAGGGCGAGAACCGCAAAGGCAGACAGGATCAGGGCGGAAAGGCGGGCCGGTAAAAGCATGATCCCCAAGTGCCTTTCCATCGTCTTGGTCTCCCACGCCCAGAACTCGGGGTCGAGCTCCCGGCCCGCCGCCAGCATGTCGAGGGCGGTTCGCTCCGGATCGACGGACGTTCGCGCAATCACGGTGAGAAACGATTGGTAAGACTGGCTGTAGGCCCGATAGATGAATGAGCGCGGCGGCTCACCGATCGTTCGAATCTTGGCATTGCTGACGACTCCCGCAACGATCAAGTCCTCGCCATCATCATAGCGTCGTATCGTGCGACCCACGGGGTCCTCACCCGGCCAGAACTTGTCCGCCATGGTCTGATTAATGATGGCCACTCGGGGCGAATCGGGGTGGTCGCGATCGTTGAAATTCCGACCTCTCAGGAGCTGAATTCCCGCCGCGTCGAAGAACCCCGAATCAACGGCTGTCTGATCAATACTGTGATACTCCCGCTCCGGAGGGGGCTCCACGCCATCGACGTTGATGGACAGCGTCGAAGTGCTGAGCGTGTTCAAATGCAGGTTTCCGATGAGACCGACCGATTTCACTCCCGGCAACTGTTCGAAACGCTCCAACATGGTCCGCGTGAAAACCCGACCTTCTTCCTCCGAATATCGGCTGGACGGCACCAGTAACGACAGAATCGCGGTCGGCTCCCGTCCGAACCCCGGATTCACATCTTGCACTTGCTGAGCACTTCGCAAAAACAACCCTGCTCCCACCAATAGGACGAGGGAGCCGGCCACTTGAGCCACCACCAGGATATTGCGCAACGTCAAACGGCTGCGACCCCCGCCACCGGCGGACTCGTCGCGGAGCGTTGAAGCCACGTCCGGATTTGTGGTCTGAACGGCAGGAGCAAGTCCCAAAATCAATCCGGCCAGAAGCGACACGCCGAGGCTGAATCCGAGGACGGCTGCGTCCAAGCTCAAGTCCAAGGTGATCGGGATGGGTGTCGGCAGATCCGCCGTGACGAGAAGACGGAGCAAGCCCAAGGCAACGACAACACCAAACAAGCCACCTAAGAGCCCGAGAAGAACCGTCTCGATCAAAAGCTGTCCCATCAGTTTGCCGCGGGTGGCTCCCAGAGCAACTCGGAGGGCGATCTCCTTGCGGCGATCCACGCCCCTGGCGAGCAGGAAGCTCGCCAGGTTGGTGCAGGCGATGAGAAGCACGATTCCCACCACCACCATGAGAAGCCAGGCGGCGGCATGGATGTAAACATCGAAGGCGGGCCAGAAAATGACATCTTTCGTGGGAACGAGAAGGAAACCCGTGTCGCGATCGATAGTCTTCCAGCTCGAGCTCCCTCATGTGGTTGGCAAAGCCGTCCAGCGAGGTTTTAGCTTGGGCCATGGTAACGCCCGCGGCGAGGCGGCCTTTGACGAAATGAGAGTGGTTGCCCCGTTCTTCCAGCTCGTTTGTACCGCCGGGTTGGATCTCGTTCGATCATCATCATCGGGGCGAAGACAGCCGGCACGAGGCCGCGCCACGTGCCCGTAAATTCTTCCGGGGCCACTCCGACAATCGTGTAGGGCCGTCCGCCCAAACGAATCTCCTGTCCGACGACATCCGGATTGCCTCCGAAAGCTCTTTGCCAGTAACCGTGCGCGAGCATCACCACCGGGTGAGCGCCCGGGTCAAATCGTCTTCAGGTAGGAGGTCCTCCCCACTTCGGCCTCGATACCGAGCAACGGGAAATAGTTGCCGGTCACGGCTTCCCCGGAAAGGTCTCGACACCTCCGGCTCTGTCGGCTTGAACGAGAACCAGCCGCGAAGTGCCGACACCCTCGAAGACGTCCTCGGTTCCGTCCCGCAGATCTTCGAAATCTGGGTAGGAAAAAGTAGCGTAAGGGTATTCCGGGTGGTCATGTAGATGTTGACCAACTGCTCGGTCGCCTTGAAGGGAAACTCTCGGAGCACAATGGCGTTGACGAGACTGAAGATTGCGGTATTGGCCCCGATACCCAGCGCAAGAGATAAAACGGCGATGCCGGTAAAGCCGGGATTCTGACCCAATCGACGGCCCGCGTAGCGAAAGTTCATCCACAGCTTACTAATAATGTTATCTCCGTGATCCATGATGTGCTCCATATCCACCAAATTGAGTCAACGGCTACGTCTAGTTCTCGCTATAAGAGTCGTGGTGACTTGCTCGTTACCGAAAACCTCGAGTAACTCCTCCGATGATTTGCCGGCGGACAAGCCGTCTTTGAAATGGGCGATGAGCTCTTCTGCCACGTCCAACTTGTTTTCAGAATCGAGACTCAGCCTGGAAACGATGGCAAAGATGCGTTTCTTCAGTTTTGCGGGCAGCCCCGAAGAGGCAAGCAGAGATTCAATGAGCTCTCCCATGATCCCTTCTTATTTGTCGTCGAGCTCGGAAGCAGGTCGGATGAATCCCAGTTCCCGCATCACCCCCATCAGCCGTTCCCACTGTTTGCTGTGGGATTGGAGACGGGCTACGCCCTTGCTGGTCAGGGAGTAGTACTTGCGCCTCCTGCCCGACTCGATCTGCCGCCACGTACCCCGAATGAGCTTCTTGGCTTCCAGGTTGTAAAGGAGCGGGTAAAGCGTCGATTCTCCCATCTCGAGGACCCCATCCGTTTTCCTCCTGAGGGCCTCGACCAGCTCGTAGCCGTACATCTCCTGCTCTTCCAAGAGTTTGAGAACGGCCATCGGCCCCACGCCACGCATCAACTCACGTTCGATTCGCATACCGCGCATTATACTTGGTCTCACCAAGTAAAGACGTCGGGAGAGGTCGAAAGGTTCACATATTTTTGTTGAAGGTCGTGCCCTGAACCTCACGGGCCAGGCGCCGCAACTGTCCCATTCTCAGGAGCAGAGGTTCTCGCTTCGAGCAGCGACGGAGGCTCGCTATTCAGACGAATCCCAAGGATGCGTCACATTGGGCGGGACAATGCGCTAAAATAAAAATGTGAAACGATTCACGTTTCTATCCGCAGGACTCCTCGCGCTGGGGTGCTTGATTCCAGGCGCCGGGGCCGCGGAAACGCGCGAAGGTCTATCTTGCGGCTCGTATCGGGGGCGAAGGCATCTCGAGCTCGCCGTCCACCGCTCCTTCGAGCAAAGGCTCGGTGGGCGCAGGCAACTCGCTATCGGTCAGGTGGCGGCCGCGGAAACCGTAGGAAACATCGTCCTCCTTGAAGGGGATCGGTTCATCGTCTCCGAGTCCAATCCTTTTGACCTCAGCGCGACGTCGATTGCCTTCAATCCTGTACAAGGCAATCGGTACCGCCTGTTACGGGATTCTTCACAGATAAGAATCAACCTCGGCGATCCCGTACCATTGGGTGACGACGATAGCCGGGAGATCGAGCTCCCCTTTGAGTTTCCGTTTTACGGGCAACGCCGAACCCGCCTGTTTTTGAATTCGGACGGCAACCTGACCTTCGAAAGCGGAGACAACGCCAGCACGTCGCGCAGTGTTTCACGGTTTTTAACCGGGCCTCCCCGGATCGCTCCCTTCTTCGACGACCTCGATCCCTCGAGCGGCGGAACGGTCAGAGTCGCGGAGTCACCCGAGCGCTTGGTGATCACGTGGGAAAAAGTCCCGGAGTGGGACGAGAACAACGAAAACACCTTTCAGGTGATTCTCGAAAGTGACGGCACCGTTTTGATGCGATACAGCAACTCCATCGACGCAGACGCAGCCGTCGTGGGGCTCTCACCGGGAGACAATCCGGCCGATATCGAGTTCGCCGACCTGAGTGTAGGGGCCTCACTGCGGGCGGCGCGCTGGTCGAGAAGTTTCAACAGACGAGACTCATTGATGACTTGGCGGTGACCAAGAGGTTTTACCAGAGTTTTGCCGACCGATACGACTCGATCGTGGTCTGGACCGACTTCAACAGCGATCTCGATGGGGCTTTTGCCTTCGAGATCACGACCCGAAACGACGTCATGGGGATTGGCGATGAAGTGTTCAACGACGCGTCGTTTTGGGGAAGCGCCGGAGAGCTCGAGAGCTACGTGTTCATGGGCAACATCGAACGCTATCCATCGTCTCCCGATCAACGGGTTTCCGGAGCCGGAGGGCGTCCCTCCACACTCGGTTTACTCGCCCATGAGTTCGGTCATCGCTGGCTCGCGTCCGTGCGTTTCGAAGACAACGGGACCCGAAGCGACGGGTTGCTTGGACGCCAAAAAGCCCATTGGAGCTTCTTTTTGGATAGCGATGCTTCTTTCCTCGAAGGAAACAACATCTCCGAGGAGGGTGATGGCCGGTTTCGGACCTTCGAGACGGTATCGCGCTACTCCCGTTTGGATCTCTATCTCATGGGACTGGCTCCGGTGGGAGAGGTCGCACCGTTCTTTTTCGTTGACGACGCAAGGGGTATCGGTTCTACCAGTCTGATAAACAACGAATCGTCACCCCAATCCGGAGTGACCCTGGACGGAACAAAGCACCAGGTACTACTCGACGATGTTCTTCGTGTCGAAGGTGTCCGAGAACCGGACTTCGAGTCTTCGCCCAAGGAGTTTCGACAGGCTTGGATTCTGCTCTACCGCAGCGGCGCCCGTCCTTCGAGCGACGTCATTAATAAAGTCGAGTCAGCGCGCATCGCCTGGGAGGCGTTCTTCCGGCAAATAACGCTGGGACGTGGCGGCGTCAGAACCACCATCGAACCATAGCGACTCGGCCGAACGGGACTAGGATCTGCCTCCATCCCACGTTTGTGCTATTCTCCTCCGTCAAGATGTCCCGCGCCTGGCTTCTATTTGCTCTAGCCACTGCAATATCCATCAACGGATGCCGGGCTGAGTCGGGAACCGACAAGCTGGTCATTCGGCTGGGTCACATCGGCATACCCGATTCGCCTTACGACCAGGGCTGCCACAAGTTCAAGGAGCTCTTGGAAACCCGTACCGCCGGCAGGGTGGAGGTGCGCGACTTCGCTGCCGCCCAACTCGGCGAAGACAGGGAGATGCTCGAGGGGCTGCGCCTGGGAACACTCGAGATGCATGTGCCCTCTTCGGTACTCCACTCCGTCGAGCCGATGTTCGGACTCTTCGATTTGATGGGATCACGATTTGGTGCTCCTCGGCTAGGGGTAAAACGGCTTCAGGATAATCACCAACAACGTGCGTCCCATCGTCAGGCCGGAAGACTTGAAGGGCATCAAGCTCCGTACTCCCAAAGATCCGGAGCGTGTCAACCTCTTTAACACCTTCGGAGCCAATCCTACTTCGATGAGCTTCACCGAGGTTTTCTCCGCACTCAAGCAAGGCGTCATCGATGGTCAAGAAAACCCACTCTCTCACATCGTCACGGCACGAATCCACGAGGTGCAGCGATATTTATCCCTATCGCGACACGTCTATTCGCCAGCCTACCCTCTCATGAGCCGAACGTTTTACGAATCACTGCCGGAAGACATTCAACGAGCGATCATGGAAACGGCCGTCGAAGTAGGTCGATTTCACCGCGACCTCGGGGAGAAGAAAGACCGAGCTTACCAGGAGATGCTCGAGCAACAGTTGGAGGTAAGCACCATCGATCGCGCCGCCTTTGAAGAAATCGCACGTCCACTCTACCACTGCGATTGTTCAACGGGACCGATAGCTTCCCCCTGGTCGCGGTTCCCTTGTTCATCTTGGCGGGCGCACTCATGAATCAGGCCGGCATCTCGAGCCGTCTCGTCGATTTCGCCCACAGCCTGGTCGGCTTCGTGAGGGGCGGACTGGCCATGACCACCACGCTGTCGAGCATGTTCTTCTCGGAGGTCTCGGGCTCGGCGGTCGCCGACGCCGCCGCGCTCGGAAGCGTTCTCATCCCCGCCATGAAGGAGCGAGGCTACCCGCCTCGATTCGCCGCGGCCGTGCTTTCCTCATCGGCGACCATTGCCATCATCATTCCACCTTCCATTCCGATGATTCTCTTTGGCGCCATCACCGGCACGTCCATCGTCAAGCTCTTCCTGGCCGGGGTGGTCCCCGGGATCCTTTGCGGAGTCGCCATCATGGCCACCAGTTACTGGCTGGCGCGGCGAGACGACTTTGCCGATGCGGAGCCGTTCAGCATGAAGCAAGTGGCCAGGAGCTTTCGTGAAGCTTTCTGGGCTCTAAGCTTACCTCTCATCATTTTGGGAGGAATCTTCGCAGGCATTTTCACCGCCACCGAGGCGGCAGCGGTGGCCGTCGTCGTGGCGCTCCTCCTCGGCTTCTTTGTTTACCGCGGATTATCCGGTCGGAAGTTGTGGCCGATTGTCGTCGAAGCGGCAAATCAAACCGCGGTGGTCATGATTCTCGTCGCCGCCTCGGCCGTTCTGGGGTGGTACTTGGCCAACCAGCAAGTACCCGGTCGGCTCGCCTCATTCGCGATGAACCATGTTAGTGGAACCGCTGCCGCCCTCCTTCTCATCGACGGCATTTTGCTGCTGGCGGGTATGATCCTTCACGCCGCCGCCGCCATCATTTTGCTCGTCCCAATCCTCCTACCGCTCACAACTCAGCTGGGAATCGATCCGGTGCATTTCGGACTCATGGTCACGGTGAGCTTGGCCATCGGCCAGCAAACGCCACCCGTCGCCTCGGTACTCATGCCCACTTGTTCCATTGCCGGCGTTTCGATGGGTGAGGTGACAAGGGTGAACATCTATTTCATTCTGGCGATGCTGGGCGTGCTCCTTCTGGTGACGTTTGTTCCGTCGGTGAGCCTTTGGCTACCATCGCTATTTTCTTGAGTTAAACGAACGGAACGACCAGCGAGAGCCGCTCCCGTTCTCCACACCGACTTGCGGGATCACTACAAAGCACTCCTTTGGAATCGTGACCCCAATTTTTCATACAATTGACAAATATAATGCTATAGGTGTATATATAAACCTATGAGGGTCGTTTTCGACACTAACATCTGGATGGCTGCGATCCGAAGCCGAAGGGGAGCGAGTTTTGCTTTACTTTCAGAGATATCTCATCGACGTTTTCGGTTTGGGATTTCGGTGCCGCTCTTTCTCGAGTACCAGGAGAAACTCTACGAATCTGTTGTCAAGGGACAAGCACAGTTAAACCTTGGGCAGGTTGAAGCTATTTTGTCCGCGCTTGCGTTTCATGGTGTCGAAGTGCCCATATATTTCAGACTCCGACCAAACCTGAAAGATGAGAACGACAATATGGTTTTTGAATGTGCTGCCAATTTCGGTGCACTCTCTATCATCACTCACAATATAAAAGATTTCATGAGACCAGAGTTGGGAAGCTACGAGATCGAGATTTTGACACCTGGACAATTCATATCAAAACTGAGGTGACAAAACATGAAAACCATGCAAATACGGCTACCTGATCATATCCATGAAAAAGTAAGAGAACTCGCCCGAGAAGAAGGAATCTCAATAAACAACTTTGTTGTTTCTTCTGTCTCTAACGAGGTTATCAGGCAAGAGACGCGAGATTTTTTTAAGAAAGCTGCTGCCAGCTACAACCCTCAGGCGTTTGCGGAAGCTCTTGCAGCTATTCCGGACGTTCCAGTATCGGAAAACGACGAAATATAAACTTGGCACCTCAGTAGGAGAATGAGCCAATCCAGCCTCCGAAAGGTGGAGCACTACGCCGAGCTCTCGTGGAAACCGCCGCACGATGCGGATACCGATTCGAGGACGAGCCTCTGGTGACGGAGATTCTGACCGAAATGACCCGGGAGCGTGGCGCGCTTCCCCTTCTGGCTTTCGCCGCCGCCCGGTTGTGGGACAAGCGAAATCGAGAAAAGAAGCTCCTGACCCGAGAAGCTTACCTCGAGATCGGTGGCGTCGGAGGTGCGCTGGCTCGACATGCCGAGGCAACTCTCGATCGCATCGGAAGACAACGAATCCCTATCGTGCGAGAGATATTTCGCAATCTGGTAACCGCTAGAGGGATCCGTGCAACGCGGGATATGGACGAACTGTTGTCCCTATTCGAAAACCGAGAAGTCGCCCGCCAGGTGATACGGATACGTGGGCGATGGCTCGTCACAGCGCACGTTAATGATGCCGCGTTCTGGCCTATCGACCGGGAGTTTCCACTGGTCCTGAAAGGCCACGAAGGCAGGGTCATGGATATCATCTTCACACCCGAAGGCAAACATCTCGTCTCTGCTTCAGCCGACGGACACGGTTCGAGTGTGGCCCCTCGAGCCTGGTGAGCGCAGTCACGTCATACTGCGCGAAGAATCAGCGTTTCCGCAATTGGATATCGACCCTTCCGGGCGATCCGTCCTCGTGAGTAGCTATCACAAGGTTTTTGTCGTGCCGCTGGACGGAGGTCAACCTAGGAAACTCGAGGGCTTTTCGCGAGCAGCCTCTGGAATTGGGGCGGTTGCATTCGGACTCGATGGCCGATTCGCTGCAGCAGCGTCTTTTCGAGCTCCTATCGAGGAAAAGGTCATTCGGCTCTGGGACCTTCAGTCGGGTGAATCTCGACCTCGGTTGGGAGAAGGTGCCTGTGTGGTGAGGACTCGGCGCCGTCGCCGGTACGAACTTACCTTTCTGCCCCTACTCCCGCATGACGTGCGGATTTTGGCCATGAGCTGCAGATTTTGAGGTATGAGCTGCGGGTTTTCATCATAACGCGCAGATCGCACCGCTGGAATCTCATGGGAACAAAGCTCACATCTGTCCCACGATCTCCAACAATCCTGACGGTGGCACGACGAATTTGTGAGGCCCGCGACCCAGCGTCGCCCCTTTCTCGCTCGTCAAAGGCCCAGACAATCATAAATCTTTACCGTCACTCGACCCAATGGATGGTCCAGATCAAGGACCACGGAACGTACCCGCCTTGGCATTGACGACATCGATTCGCGAGTAGCTATCTTCTGGAAGAGGAACCACCATATCGTTGTAGAGCACCGCGACGGTTTTTTCCGGTGTAGACGACATGATGATGGGATAGTTGGCCGAAGGATTCTTCGGTTGAAAATCTCCGTCGAGCAGGACTTCCCTATTCTCGTTCCAGTATCCGATCCAGAACTTGACCATTTCCTTGTGATCGTCGGGAATCTCGTCCAGCTTCACCGAGAGTTGAGGCACGCTGAACAGGATGTTCGAAATCTGAAGCGCCGCCACCTCCACCGGATCGGTGTTGTGCCACATGAACATATCGGAGTGAACGGCGGTGTCCCCAGACAGTAGTCGAAGGTCGGTGGTCCGGACCCGGTTCACTAACGCCATGTTGGGGCAATCCGTGGCTCGAAACATGTTTCCGTATTTGCGCATGAGGGGACCGATATAGGGTTGGCGGAACTCGATCATGATGTCTGGATCCATGGCCCTCAGCCGCGCCATGATATCCGTCATCAACCGATCGACAGCTTCGTCCAGAGAAGCGTAGTCTCTTCCCCCGGTGGCCTCGAACACCGTTTTCTCATCCGGTCTGAACATCCCTATGAAGTCGAGCTTGAATCCGTCCAAATCCCATTCTTTCATCGCGGTCTCGTAAGTAGAGATAATGAACTCCCGCACTTCCGGGAATCTCGGATCGAGCACCCAAGAACCTTGGCTCGTCCACTCCCAGAGGAACTTGCCCTTGAACTTCGGGTAGTTCTCGGAGTTTTTTCCCATCAACGACAGGGAGTACCAGAGAAGGAAATTCATATCGAGCTCGTGAATCCGATCGACGAAATTTTTCATGTCTCCGATTCGCACCGGCTTCCAGTCACCCGTATAGGCGTAGCCGCGCCGGCTGTCGAGTGTCTGCCATCCGTCGTTCACGATGACCGCGTCGAATCCGATCTCCTTAGCCAACCGGCATTGTTCCACCACTTCATCGGCCGTGATGTTTTGATGGAAGCTGTACCAGGTGGAATAGATAGGCTTTCTCGCAGCATCTGGAACCGGGGCGGGAGTGTAGCCCTCTTGTCCCGCCCACCAGTCCGCCACGCCACGCAAGGCCTGAGACAGGAGTATCGATCGCCTATCGAATCGAATCTGGACTTCGTATTCAGATATCGCCGGCGATTTCTCGCTGAACAAAGTCACGGAATGGTGAAAACGAGCATCCTCTTCTCCATCGTCAATCCACCAGCTATTCGATCTTATCTTCTCGCTACGTACCCAGAATAGTGGGTCAAAGGTACGATTTCTTATGACGCGTTTTTAATGCAAATGCTCTATCTTGTTGTATCTATTGAAAAAAAGCTATACAAATTGCAGCTCGTGTTACCATACCGCGGAGGTTTGAGAACCGGTCGTTCGTGACGAGGTTTAGATCGGTTCGCCTTAAGATTCTGGACAAGATGTCCGGCAGCTGAGTGGTCATCAGCCTGAGCCTTCGGTTCTCTCCTCACTTTTTTGTCTCCATTTTTCTCACAACTCATCAGGAGGTGTTACATGCAGCACGCGATTCGGAAATACGGGTGCCTTCTCGTTGCACTCTTAATCCTGTGTCCCGGTTGGGTCCTGGGACAAGGCGGCAGCGGTCTCATTATCGGTGTCGCCGAGGACGAGCAAGGGGGCGTCATTCCGGGTGTAACCGTCACCTTAATCAACGTGGAGACAGGAGTGACCCGCGTTGCCGTGACAACGGAAAACGGGCAGTATCGATTTCCCACCCTATCACCAGGTGACTACGTGCTGAAGGCGGAGCTCGCCGGATTCCAAACCTTCGAAGTGACGGACATCGAGGTAAGAATAGGCTCCGAGTTCACCCGCAACCTTACGATGAGGGTGGGCGCAATAACAGAGTCGGTGACCGTCACAGCTGAATCGCCGCTCATGGAGATCCGTAGCGTAGAGGTGGGTACCGCAGTCACAGAAGAACAAATAGAAACGCTACCCCTCAATTCGCGCAACTACCTCTCTCTGGCCCTTCTGACGCCCGGCACCACCCAGGACGGTACGCGATTTTACTTCGCCACCGTGAATGTGGGAGGAGCCGTGGCCTTCAACGCCACCGGCAACGTCGTCTACGGGATGACGAACAACTGGGTCGAAGACGGCGAGCCGCGCCAAAACCTTCCCGAAGATGCTGTCGCTGAATTCAAGGTCAGAAACTCGCAATTCGATGCCGAGTATGGTTTGGCGACCGCGGGTCTCGTGGAAACGGTGACCAAATCGGGAACCAATAACTATCACGGCACCGCCTTTTGGTACCTTCGGGACAAGGCATTGAACGCTCAAGGCGTCTTCGAAGATGAAAAACCCGACATGAGACGCGATCAGTGGGGGGGTAGCATTGGCGGCCCAATCCTTCGGGACAAGATGCATTTCTTCTTCGCCGGGGAACGAACCAAGGTTTCGGAGTTTTACACGGTGAATACGGGGCAGCCGGAGCTCTATTCTTCTCTCGAAGGAACTTTCGAACGGCCCTTCACACGAACTTTGATCAACGCTAAATTTGACTGGCAGCTCAGCAACGAACACAGTATTTTCGTCCGTTACGCTCATGAGGATGAGTTCTCCGCGTGCGCCGGCTGCGGTGGCACCACCGCGACATCAGCGGGCTATGACCAGGAGACTCCTCGCCGCAGCATTGTTGCCAGCCATACCTGGATCGCCGGCCCCGACAAATTGAACGAGTTCAAATTCCAACGCGCCTGGAACGGGTATTACATTGCTCCCGGCGGAACGGAGATCTGGACCGATTTCGGAGAGTTTACACCGGAGAGATACTCACGTTTAAGCCGGCAGTATCGGTTACCGTCGGTGCGGTACGGGAGCAGCTTCGATGAGCTAGGCCCCGAGGGTCGATGGGAGTTCAGGGACACCTTTACGATCAACACGGAAAAGCACACCGTAAAGGTCGGCGGCCATGTCAGCATCAACGAGTATGCAGAGGAGAATACGGGCAGCGTCTTGGGAACCTACTACTTCGATCAAGATCAGTATTTCAATCCGGATGATCCCTCTAGCATTGCCAATCTCCAAGGTGCCTATCTTTTTAGCGCAAGCTTGCCGCCGGTCAATACCGACAAACCGACCAACTACTACGCTGTGTTCGTTCAAGATGACTGGCAGGTTACGAACAACGTCATGCTCAATCTCGGGCTCCGTTGGGAACGGCTCTGGAATTGCTGTAACGAACAGCTGACGTCTTACCCGCAGGCGATTCCCTTCCAAGACTTCAATAACCGCGCAGACAACAACAACTGGGGACCGCGAATCGGCATGGCGTGGGATATGCAAGGCAACGGCATGAGTGTCCTGCGCGCCGGCTATGGCCTGTATTACGGGCACACGCGGAGCCTGGGCACCTTGAACGAGTATCGCAACTTCATCCGTTATTCCGTAGAAATTGAAGATCCTTCTTACCCCGATCCCTACGGGGGACGGGATCCGGTGGAGTTCATCGTCGGGGGCCCCACGAACGTTAACATCGTGGAGCCTTCCTACGTGCAGCCCCAAGCCCAACAATTTACGCTCGGCTTTTCGCGACAGCTCTCACAGGACCTTGCCTTGATGATCGACGGTATCTACAACTACACCCGGCATGACCGTAAAATGCGAGACCTCAACCCTCGTGACCCGGTAACCGGCGAACGTCCCATCAACGAATATGAAGGAAATGAGTTTGCCCGCATCAGGACCTATGAGTCCACCGGCTACGTGAAGTACAGGGCACTTTATGCGAAGCTGGAGAAACGATACAGCAATCGTAACCAGTTCATGGTCTCCTACACGTTGGCCAAGAGTGACGACAACAATCCGTTGGGCTCCTATATCGACGAATTCGATCCGACCATCGATGACGGGCCTTCGAAAAACGAGCGTCGCCACACGCTGATAGCCAGCGGATCGATACTCCTTCCGTATGATGTGACCTTGGGAGCTATCTTTCAATATCGCTCACAGCTTCCCTGGAGCGCAACCGCCGGTCGGGACTTGAACCGGAATGGCTCTAGCAGCGATCTCGTTACCGGGAACCACGCGCAATTCCGGCAGTCGAAATCTCAATTTGGGCGCGGTGAACGACTGGCGTGCCGCCAATGACATGCCGCCGGTAAGCGAGAGCGATATTGAGAGCTCTCGAGTCATCAATGTGGATCTGCGGGCCAGCAAAGCCTTTTACGTCACCGATTCAGCAAGATTCGAGCTCATGTTTCAGGCTTTCAATCTCTTCAATACGACCAACTTGCAGGGTCTGTTCTCAGGAGGTCGTGTCACGAACTCGCTGTCTTCGAGCTTCGGGCGGATCTTGGCCGCCCGTCCCAACCGACAGGTGGAACTGGCCATCAAGTTCGTCTTCTGAACCAGCCGCAATCAAGATCCCGGCCGCCACGTGCGGCCGGGATCCCCCTTGCACTAAATTGACATTTAGAAAATGGGGACTGTCCCCATTTTCACCATCTCCCCGGCTTTGTTTAGGGACGGGGAAGTTTGCATCGCACATCTGCGAAAAGTACACTTCGACCGCCGGCCTCTGTAGGAATTTCCCCGGTATGGATCTGTTCACCTGAAGGAGAGGGTTCCCATGCGCACGACTTCGGTCCTCATCGTCCTGTTCGTCGCTCTTCCTCGCCGCTTCGGCTTCTATCGCCGTGGCCCAGTCCCAGGACCTTTACGGCGAGATGCATTGGCGCTCCATTGGTCCGACGCGCGGGTCGCGCACGCGGGCGCTCGATGGCGTCGCCGATCAGCCCAACGTGTTTTACGCCGGGTTCGATAACGGGGGCGTGTGGCGCACCACCGACTACGGCTCCACCTGGCACCCTCTTTTCGATCGGGAGCCCACCAGCTCCATCGGAGCTATCGCCGTGGCTCCGTCCGACCCGAATATCATTTATGTAGGGACCGGTGCCGGCATCATCCGCCCGGATCTGTCTACCGGCGACGGCATGTACAAGTCCACAGACGCCGGTGAGACCTGGACGCACCTGGGCCTGCGTGAGAGCCAGATGATCGCCGATGTGGTGGTCGATCCCACCAACCCGGACCGACTCTTCGTGGGAGTTATGGGTCACCCCTACGGACCCAACGCCGAGCGAGGAATCTTCCGTTCCACCGATGGTGGTTTGACGTTCGAGAAGGTGCTTTACCGTGACGAGTACACCCGCGGCAACGACGTCCTTCTCGACCCTTCCGATCCGAACACCGTCTACGCCACCCTCTGGCAGCAGCAAGAGAGCTTCCGCGAGAGCGGCGAGTTCGGCGGCTCGTCGGGCGAAGGCATTTACAAGTCTACGGACGGCGGCACGAACTGGACGCCCCTCACCGAGGGCCTGCCGGCTGTCATCGAGGCCAACCTGGCCGTGGCGCCCAGCAACCCGCGGGTCCTCTACGCCATGGTGGCGGGCTTGCCTCGAGCGGCGGAGGGGGCGGACCGCGCCACTACCACCGGAGTGGTTGGCCTCTACAAGTCGACGGATGCCGGCGAGCACTGGAATGCGGTCAACGTACCGGAAGGCCCCATGGGTGCAGCAACGCCCCACGTGGACACGCGGCCGCTCGCTCGCATCGGCGGCGGCGATCTGCCCACCGTCACCGTGGATCCCACGGACGAAAACGTCATCTACAGTGCCACCGTCGTCATGTGGCGCAGCGATGACGGTGGCGTCCACTGGACCGCGGTGCGGGGCGCCTACGGCGGCGATGATTACCAGAAGATCTGGATCAACCCGAACAACCGCAACATCATTTTCACCGTATCCGACCAGGGTGCGGTGATCTCGGCCAACCGTGGCGAGTCCTGGAGCAACTGGTACACGCAACCTACGGCAGCGATGTTCCACGTCACCGCCGACAACGACTTCCCGTACCGCTTGTGCGCCGGCCAGCAGGATGCGGGCTCCGCATGCGTGCAAGAGTCGTTCCATGGACGGCATGATCACCTTCCACGACTGGCATCCCGTCAACATTCAGGAGTACGGCATCGCCGCGCCCGATCCCCGGGATCCGGACATGGTCTACGGCAGCATGCGGTCCGACGTCTCCCTCTACAATCGGAAGACGGGTCAGACCACGCGGGTCGGCCCCGACATGGGACCCCGCGGTGGGCCGTTCAACAGGAACGTCCGCACCATGCCCATCATGTGGTCGCCGGTGGACCCGGACCTACTGTTCTACACCTCTAACGTGGTGTGGAAGACCCGGGACCGCGGCAACAGTTGGACCCGTATCAGCCCCGATCTTTCGCGCCCCACGTGGGAGGTCCCCGCCAATGCGGGCAAATACGCCGGCCATGTCACCGTGGATCAGCAGGGCACCATTACCGCACTATCGGCTTCCCCCATGGATGTGGATGTGATTTGGGCCGGCACCGACGACGGCAACATCCAGGTGACCATGGACGGCGGCGCCAACTGGAGCAACGTGACACCGCCCGAGATCAAGCCGTGGACCCGCATCTTCAACATCGAGGCCGGTCACTTCGACAAAGGCACCGCGTACGCGGCCGCGAACACCATGCGCCTCGATGACATGAATCCGCATTTCTGGCGTACTCACGACGGCGGCAAGACCTGGACGGAGATCAACAACGGCCTGGCCCCCGGCGCCGTGGCCAACTCGATCCGGGAAGATCCCCGGAAACCGGGGCTCCTCTACGCCGCGACCGAGACGCAGGTCTGGGTCTCCTTCGATGACGGTGACCACTGGAGCTCCCTGCGATTGGATATGCCGGCGGTCTCCGTGCGCGACATCCGAGTGAAGGACGACGACACGTGCCTGTGCTCCGACCTGGTGGCCGGAACCCACGGTCGGGGTTTTTGGATTCTCGACAACCTCACGCCGCTGCGGCAGGTGGCGGAGGCACAAGCGGCCGGCGACGCGTATCTCTTCGAGCCCGCGACGGCGGTGCGCGTGCGTTTCGGAACCAACGACCCCACGGAGTGGACGCCCGAGTTACCCGCAGGAGAGAACCCACCGCCCGGCGGCATCATCGACTACTACCTGGCCGCCGATGCCTCGGGGCCTGTCGCACTCGATATCCTGGACGCCGACGGGAAGGTGGTGCGCTCCCTTTCCAGCGACGACCCGGTGCTCGAGCCTGATCCCGCACTGGACCCCGAAGGATACGACAAGATCTGCCGGGAGAATCCCACGGCCCCTAACTGCAGGGTGCCCCTCTACTGGCCGGCACCGCAGATGGTTCTCTCGACCCGGAAGGGCATGCATCGATTCTCGTGGGACCTCCACTTCGATCCCATCGGAGATGAGCCGCAGAGAAGGCGGCGGCGCAACCGGCGCGGTGCCCCACCGGACCTACCCGCGGGTCGAAGCGCCTTGGGCTCCCCCGGGGGAGTACACGGTACGTCTGACGGTAAACGGAAAGCAGTTCAGTCAACCCCTTTCGTTGCGCCTCGATCCCAGAGTAACGACCTCCGACGAGGACCTCGCCCTTGTTGCTTCTTTGTCGAGGGAGATGTACGACGGAGCCGTGGCGGCGAACGCGGCGTATGAGGAAGCTCGTGCGCTGGTAGCGGAGCTCGATGCGGCAGGGAACGCGGACGCCAAGGCCGAAGTCGAGGCATTGGCGCCAGCGCCTCGACCACGCACGTCCCGCCGCAGAAGGTTCACGGCTCCAACCGGTCCTCCAACCCTGGAGAGCGTGAGCCAGGCGATGATGAACGCCGCCATGGCGATGCAAGCCGCAGACGTTGCACCCACGGCGCGGCAGATTGCTGCTTGCGACGAGGCGCGGGCTCAGTACCAGGATGTGATGCAGCAGTGGAGTATCCTCGAGGCGTCCATCTCCAGGCGCTGAGCTCAACTACTGAGGTGGCCGGTCACCGATACGGAGGCAGGCCAAAGCGCCACCCGGCGGGGTTACTTTATCGTCCCTAGCAACAGGGTGACGATGATGGTCGACCGCGCGACCTTGTTCGCCAAACGCAGCGCTTTGACGATTTGAGCAACCGCCTCGTGCTGGCCTTCTGCAGCGCTCACCGCATACTTTTTTTGCCAGACTTCCAGTAGCGTCTCGAAAAGCCAGTATAATCTTCCGACTATCTGAATGAGAAGCAATAGTACGGCCGTAGCGGCCAGCGTATTGTACAATCCTACCAGCCCCGAGCTCGCCCAGGATTCATCGCTGATGTGAATCGTCCGGGTGATGTACATGCCGAGGCGCGTCAGCAAACGGACCGCGGGTCCTTGAAACAGGAACAGTACCAAAACCACACCCAAGTTTACGGCGGCCCATCGGTATCTACCCTTTCTCAGATCGCGCCCTCCTTCACCGACAAAGTAGACGAGAACCCGGTAGACGACCAAGCCCAGTGCCGCGAGTATGAAGATCGCCAACGCCAAACGCACTCCGTTGAAGACGGAAGTGGAAAGAGCTCCTCCCAAACCGATCTGTTCAGCCATAGGTCCTCCCGCGATCCATATTTTTCACGTGCGTTTTGGTCTCATGCCGACCTGGGTTGCGTACGATCTCCAACCCATCCCATGCCCTGTCCTCCCGCCTGAACGTGATGAAGTGCCTGCTTCCTTTCCCCTGGCCCCGGGCGAGGTTGTCCTGGTGAGGCGCGACGTCAAAGTGACTAGATCGCGCTCCCACCGCATTCACGACTGTTCAACTTCGGTTTGCTGCTCGGTGACGACCGAAGGTCTGAAAATAGGCATCACTGGATCTCAGACTTCTTACTATTCGGGTACCGGGATGTCCGGAAATCTAGAAATTGATCACCAGGGCCGTGCTAAACGTGGTGTCCAGCTTGCCGGCCTGTGTCGGCACCAAAATGTCCAGCGGATTTCCCAGGGGAAACTCCAGCGGCACGTCGATGAACGAAGGCTCGTTGTCGAAGAGGAACCGAAGACTCACCTTGAGTGCGAGGCGGTCAGTCAGAGACACGGCGACCGCGGTGAGAGAATCGAGACGAAAATCCGATGTATTGTCGAGGTTCTCGTCGGCGATGGTGAGGTTCGTCAGCTCGGTGTTGCCCGTGAGCTTGCGAATGAAATCTGAGGACAGCCGTAACCCTGGGAACGTTTCGGTAGCCGCAATGGTTCCCTGCTCACCGGTCACACTGAAGCCGTAGTCGGTGCGCCAGCGGAAATCGTCCCGGTCGTACCAAAGGTTGCCGACGCCACCGGACCCATAGTAGCGGTTTCGGATCCCGGAGAACTCGTTACGGTCCCAACCCCCACTACCATATATGTAAAACCGCTCGGTGACATTGCGGTCGTATTTCGCACGGGCCAAGTAATTCTCTGCTGTGAGCTCGTTCACTTGGCTTTTTTCCAAGACGAAGTCATCCGGCGAGCTACCCACGGCGGTCTGCATGATCTTGGCGGTCGACGCGCGAAGTCCGGCCACCTCAGCGCTAAGCAACGCATTGGTCCACGTGTGAGAGAGGTCGCTCCGAAAACCGAACGTGCTCGCTTCCGCGTTTCCCCTTGTGAGGACCAGACTGAGATCGGCCGCGTTGGCCCACCCGAGCTTTTTTTCTTCGTCCTGCGCCCGTGCGGCCGCGTTGGACCAGATGCAGAATAAAACGGTGAAAACGACATATAAGTGACGCGCTGTGCTCATAGCTAATGACCTCTCCTTCCATTTCTTTTCCACGGGTCAAACTCTAGCAGCGGCGGCACCAGTCAACCGCGACTGGTACCTTCTGCTCCAATTCGATGTTTGGACGCCTTGGTTCAGGGCGCCCGGTAGATGGTCTTGCCCTTTTTGACTCTAGTACACGAATCTGTTGGATCTCGTCGGGTTCAACATCAACGGGTTGGCGCTCGGGGTCATAGCCGTCATTGACGGCCACAGCTTCCGCCGTCGGCCGGGTATCGTTAATCGTGATGATATTACCGCCGCGATGGATTCAACGCGTTCATCGTTCCTCCTGCGCTCGAGATTCCAACAAACGGGTGAAGAGCATTCCGTTTCTCTAGGCCGTCTTCTGTTCTCCCACGTTGTAGATGTGGACGTCTCGTTGCGGGAACGGAATGTTGAGACCTTCTTCGTCCAATCGGAGCTTGATCTTCTCCGTGAGGTCGAACTTAACGGGCCAGTAGTTCTCCGAGCTCACCCAGGGACGCACCACCAGGTTGACACTCGACTCTCCGAGCTCGGCGACCGCCACCGTCGAAGCAGGGTCCGCCAAAACCCGCTCGTCCTCGGAAAGAATGCTCTGGAGGAGAGCCTTGGCAATACGTATGTCGTCGCCGTAGCCGATACCGACTACGAGGTCGATGCGCCGGATCTCTTCGGCGGAGTAGTTTGTGATGTTCCCTGAGGTGATGGCGGAGTTGGGCACGATGATCTTCTTGTTGTCCGGCGTCTTGAGCTCGGTCGCGAAAATCGATACCGCCTCTACCGCGCCCACAATCCCTCCCGCTTCAATGAAGTCACCGACTTTGAAAGGACGCAGGGCGATGATCATTACGCCGGCGGCGAAATTGGAGAGCGATCCCTGAAGGGCAAAACCGATTGCCAGGCCGGCGGCAGCAACAATGGCGACAAACGAAGTCGTATCGACACCGAGCTTCTGGATTGCCGCCACGACCACGAAAGCCAAAAAGAGCGCGTGGGCGAGTCGGCTCAAGAACACGCTGAGGGTTTCATCCATATGAGCTCGATGCAGCAGCCGTCGCACCGTTTTCGTTAGCACCTTCGCCACCATCCAACCGGCAAAGAAGATAACGAGCGCTGCTAGGGCGTTCGGGCTGTAACTCATTAGCCACGTTTTCATAGTCTCGAAAAAGTTTTCCATCGATTTACTCCCCCTTTGTGTAGATAGTTTTACCTTCTTTTATTATTTCGAGCACTTTCAATGGGTCCAGCGTCTCCGGGTTGACGGCGTTCGGGTCGGCAGACAGATCCACCAGGTCTGCCGGCGTGCCAGGATCCATAGAATCCTTGGATCCTTCTTCCAAGTGCTGAAGGACAGGCCAGATTGTCCTCGCCTTCAGGGGACCATCACATCGACCAGTTGGAACGGCCCAATGATGTCGCCGGAGTTTACACTCCCCCGTTTTTTCTTTCTTTTGCGGTGCTTTTATCAGGGCCTCTTGGCCGTTCTCTATCAATTGAGCGAGCAAAATCGGTGGTCCATCGGGTGACGTTGATTTGTAGATTCCCCGTCACGCCCAATGGTAATACGGTTGAATTCGTGGTGCCCATGGCGATTTCGAATGCCGAGTACGATTCTTTGAAGGGTTCTTGGGCTTCCGCCAGAACCGGTAACATCAACATGACAATGAGATCCAGAACGAGAATGCTCATGACGTTCCATGGATTGCCGTCTGACATGGTTTTGCACCTCCATGTTAAGTATGGAGGACGGATATTCATCGGATGGAGTCTTCGAAAACGAGAAGTAACCGTTGCGTAATCCGCGGTCATTTGATCCCTTTTTGCCGTACCCCCGCCTACGCGCCGGAGCGCTCAGAACCGCAGCACGATTCCGATGGTAGCTCGGGAGAAATTGAAGGTTCGCCCGAAGTCGTCCGATTTGAATCTTCGGAAGTAGCGGTACTCGCCGCGAACACCCAAAACGTTGGTGAAAAAGCCCATGATGCCGCCGCCGACGTTGTAGCCGAAGTCGTTGCTCGAGATATCGTCGAGAGCTCCACTAAACTCGATCTTGCGACGCAAGAGGCCGACTCCGAAAATACCGTAGGGACGAATTCCCGCCCCCGACTGTCCACCCACCGGGATACCGGCGATGACACTTCCCGTCATGGTCATGACGCCGCTCTTTTGAACCCCGCTGTCTTTGCCGAAGAAATTGGGTGTATAACCAAAGTCGAACTCCGCGCCGAAAACACCGCCGCTCATCGCGCCGATATTGAATCCGTAGGTCACCGAATCTCGGTTTTTCAATGCCTCCGCGAGATCCCCGCCGCTCGACCCTCCGAACGCGCGGCCGACGAAGCCGCTGACCCAACCATCGGCATGAGCCTCGGAAGGGAAAACGAAGAACAGGCCGACCAACACCGCAACCATCAACAATCCGCTGCGAGCACACCGTCCCATCGAACCCTCTTTACGAAACTTCAAGGTTTTGAAGTTCATTCTTGCGCTCCCTTCTTTTGCGAGAATCGCTCCAAGATCAGATTCTTCCGCATTCGCGATCGCTCGTCTTCGCTTGGCGCCTATTTCATCGTGGAAATATAGCCCTTCGCGGCTTTGGTGACCTCGTCAACCGATTGGAACAACGACTTGGCCTTGGCCTTGGTCTCGTCCCGGTTTGGTTTCAGCTTGGCCATGGCAGGATCGCTCATATCGAGCTCCAAATAGCTGCATTGGTTCTTCAGGTCGGTCACGAACGATTCGTACAGGCCGCCCGCACTCAATCCCGACTCGATGACTTGTCCGTAGCGATCTCGGTTTTCGATCATGTTCTCGTGACTGAGACCACGGAGCTGCTGATCTTTGATCTTGTTGAGCCCCTTGGACCATTCCGAAAAGTACTTGTCGGCCTCCTTCTGCATATTCTGGGCGCGTTTTCGAACCTCTTTGACACGGTCCTCGCTCTTCTTGAGCTCTTTGCTGAGATTCTTGTACTCCTTCTGTCTATCTTTGACCTTATTCTTTCCGAAGATCGAGTCATACTTCCCGACGGTCTTATTGACCTGTTTCTTGCTTTTTTCGATCTCCTTGACCATTTCCTCGGCACGCTTGACGAGATTCTTGCTGATCTTTTGGGTCTTACCCTGGGCTGCGACCGTGCCGGGAAACAGGCAGACTACGATCGCTAGGATGAGAGAAGTAACGGCCGACGTTCTGAGTGAAACGAATAACATAAGATACCTCCTTCGATTTTGTCGCTCGCGGTTTCGTTCCCGAGCGCATGACGGTAGACACAGGCGTTCAAGGATCCACTGCTTTTTCGACGTGTTTCTTTCCACAAAGAGGGCAGGTTGCTCGGGCCTCCAAACACTCGAGCATCTCCCGCTCGAGGTCCGCTTGCAGATCCTCGTACTCCGCGATCCTCTGTTGGGTTGTATCGCCCAGGTCCTCGAACCGCCGGAGGACCTTGATGCATTCCAGGTAATCTTCGCATAGCTCGCGAAACTGCTCGCACTTCTTGATCAACTTCTCGGCCGCAGCTTTGTGACCCGGAAAGCGCCGATTCAACTCCGTCCGCACACGTGTGGCGGAGCTCGATTCTTGGGGTCTTGTTCCTTTCATAACCGCATCGACCGAAATCAGGGTGTGGAAGCTACTGGGCCTTTATCGAGCTTACCGATTTGTTGATCGTCGCGGTGACGGCATCGATGCTCTCGAACATCGTGTCCGCCTGAGCGTTGAGCTTTTTCGCATCCTCAGCGAGACTTGCCACGGCGCTTGGGTTCAAATCGTACCCGAGGTAAACGATCTGGTCCCGGAGGGTGGCCATAAAAACGTCGAAGTCGGCCCCGGCGTGGCGGCCCGCGGCGAGAATCTCGCCGAAGCTCACTCGCGTGTCGTTGAGCCTCGCTTGGCTTCGCTGCTTCAAATCCTCGTTGTTGATGTCCACGAGGCTTACGGTCCACTCCTCGAAGAACGTATGTGCCTCGCTCTCCATGTCGGCCGAGCGCTTCCTGACATCCTCACGTTTCTTGTCGCACGTTTCGGTTGCCTTTCGGAGGTCGTTGTAGAGTTTCTTGGCGTCACCTGGGCCGCCCTTGACGAGCGTATTGTAAGTATCGAGAGTCTTTTGGAGCTCGGCCTTGGTTTCTACAATCTGCTTCATCGTGTCTTCCGCCCGTTTGACGAGGCGATCGGTTTGCTTGATGCCCTGCTGAGCCGCGGCGTTTGCCGCCACAGCGAGCACCGCTCCCATTGCGACACATTTGAACAATCCCTTCATTACGACCTCTCCTTTTCTTGTCCGGCGCGTTTGGCATGGGGCGCGAACGATGTCGCGGACCCATCGCCCCGTTCGACATGGTGCTCCTTCATCTCCGAAAACGAGGCTGCTCTTCGATGCAAGCGAATATCACACGAGACCCACGGACGCTACAAGTATCATTTGCGTAATTTACGGTCATTGACGCCGGATGGGTGAATGCGGTTGTTACCGTGCCTGTGGTAAAGTTTGCGCATCCGATGTGGGGTCGAGATGGGAAAAGTATTCAAGGGTAAGAAAGGGACCTCCCGGTAGCGGTGTCTTCTCGAGCGGGCCCGTTCAGCCGAGCGATAGGAGAACGATGACGCAGCCCTGGAGCCCTTCAGGGCCCCCGCACCGTTCCCAATCACCACGCGTCCGTCTCTCGAGACTCCGGTGATGAAACTCGTGTTTTTCGACAAGTAGCACCGCGTAATCAAAAGTTATTGACGCTTGGCGGCATCTTCGATAGGCTATGACGGTTGGTTGGTGGGGGAGTTTTGTGAAAACGGCGATAAGTCCCGGTGAAAGGGCCGTTCGGGTCCAGCTCGAGCGGATCGTGAAAAGTCCCGATTTTGACACGAGTCCCCGTTCCCGGGAGTTCCTCCGTTTCGTGGTCGAGGAAACCCTTGCCGGTCGAGAAAGCTCGATATCGCAACACGCGATTGGCACGGTGGTTTTCCATCGTGGCAACGACTTCGACCCGGCGACGGATCCCATTGTGAGGATGCAGGCCGGTCGAGTGCGGCGGTCGCTGGAGCGTTACTACCTCACCAGCGGCGCTGAGGACGCCGTGATCATCGAGATACCAAAGGGTGCCTACGCGACGGTTTTTCGCTACCGCGAACCCGTTCAGAATGTCTCATCCGAGGATGTCGGAAGCGCCGAGCTCGCAGAGGAGCGGGCTGATTCCGATTTCTGGCCCACCCTCCTGGTGACGCCTTTCCGTAACCACACGGGCAAAACGGAGCTCGACTTCATTGCCCAGGGATTGGCGTCCGATCTGGCGATCGAGCTCGACTGCTACCAGGAGATTCGAGTGTTCTTGGCTGCGACCCCAAGTGAGAACCGTGTCGAGTCACGGGCTCGCTTCACGGTCGAGGGAAATGTCAGCGCAGCCGGCGACACCGTGAAAATCTCGGTCCACTTAGTGGATGGGATGACACAGCGTCAAATCTGGGGTCATCACTTCACGTGCAAGCCCTCCGATCCTCAGTGCAGCGTTTTCCTGGACGAGCTTGCGCAGACACTAGCGGCAACCGTTGCCGAGGAGCAAGGCATCTTGGCTCGCCATGTGTCCCAGCAGGCACGACCCGGGCGGCGTGTGCAGCTCGGAACGTACGAGGCCATCTTACGCTACTACCATCACGAAACAACGCAATCGTCGAGCACTCACCAAGAGGCGTTCGCAGCTCTGCAGCGTGCGGTTGACGTCGAGCCCCAAAACGGCTTGGCGTGGTCTCTTCTTGCACGCTTGTACGCCACCAACTACGCGTTGGAGCTCACGGATGACGAGACTCCCATAGAAGATGCGCTCGAGTTCGCAAAGAACGGTGTGCGTCTGGAGCCCAACGACCAGAGAGCCAGGTCGACACTGGCCTATATTCACCTTCTGAATGATGAGATCGAGGATGGGCGGCGCGAGGCCGACCGCGCCCTGAGCCTAAATCCCAAATCCTTGTTTTTCCTGGACGGCATCGGCTACTTGCTCACGCTTCTCGGCGATTGGGAACGCGGTCCGGCCCTCGCCCGAAAGGCCGTGCGTTTGAATCCGTATCACCGGAACGTTGTTCATGCCGGACTCTGGCTCGACGCACTCCGCCGGCGGGATTACGAATCAGCCTACGGTGAAGCCAATGAATTCACTCCGGCCGGTTTATGGAAACTGTTGATGTGGGCCACAGCACTTGCCTACCTGGGTCGTATGGACAAAGCCCGGGCCGAGGTCGAGCAACTTCTGCTCATCAAACCGAACATCCGGGATCGCGGGCGTTGGTACATTACCCGGTACGTGAAGTTCGACGAGCTCGTCGAGCGAATCACGAGTGGACTAGAGAAAGCCGGCCTTTGTCTCGCGTGAGCGCGTTTGTTTTTGAATTCACCTCTTCCTCCCGCGGCTCACTGCGCGAAGGACTCATACGAGACGATCCGCCAGTTACCGTTTTCTCGGGTCCAAAGAAGCCCCAGCGCACCGCCTCGGTTACCGATGAGCTTGAACCGAAAGAGTACGCCTTATTAGTTGCCGTATTCGTCGCCCTTGACGTTCAGGTCTTCGGTCTCCTCGCAAAGGTAGACCGCTGCATGCTCGTTGGTCATCTCGACGACCGTGAAATCGGCCCTCAAAAGGATGCTCAAGCACTCCAAGGACGGGTTCTCACGGAAAAACGCCATCGATGGCTTCCGTGAGGTTATCGCGATCGCCCAGCTCGTCGATGAGCGCTTCCACGATGCGAGCTCGGCGCCGACTTCGACCAGTTCCTCGCGAGCTACCAAGTGGTCTTCAGGTAGGGAGGAGGAAGCCGATGAGGAAGGGAGCGGCGGGGCCTCAGGTCCCAGCGCAAACGCTCCATCACGTCGGAGCGGCTAGATGACGAGGGTGAACGTCACGAGCACGGCGAAGAGGGCCGCGTAGACCCAGCGCGACCAGAGGTCCAGGCGCCGGGCGCTCTCGGTACGGCCCCCGCGGGCCATGCGGCTGCTGACAGCCGCCTCCCCCAGGGCGAGGAAGACGAGCACGGTCGCCCCGAGCAGGAAGAGGTCGAGGCGCGTCAGGTAGGAGACGGGAGGCAGCATTCGGGTCAGGCTGAACTGGAACGCGATCATGGTGAGCACGGAGGCGGTTGCGACGCCGAACTGAGGTCCGATGTCACTGGGGTCGATCCAGAACACCACCCACGCCATGAAGACGATCAGGCACAGCGGGAGGACGACCTTCATCACGAAGAAGATGCTCAGCCGGCGGGCGACCAGGCGCTGGGTGAACCGGACGAGGCTGTCTCTCCTCTCGCGGTCGATCTGGGAGATCTGGACGTCACCTATGTCCACGTTCCAACCCGCGACCGAAAACCGGTCCATGCGGCCGGTGGCTTCGGGATCCACCGGTGAGCTCGACCTCGTCCGGCCGTTGCGCATGGATCCGAGGTCGATCTCAAGTCGCGGGTCGAATGGGAAATATTCCAGGGCAAATAAGAGCCAACGTCCGAAGGCCCGTAGCTCGAAGTTGACGTCTCCGTCCCGCCGACAGGGATGAGTTCCGGCGTGCCGAGCTTCATGATCACGCCGGTTGACGGCGGTGATCAAGGGCTGCCAGAATCTCCCACAGCGAGAGGAGACGATCCGAGCGATCTTGTGCTTCGGGCGGCAAGCGGAGTCTCTCGTCGCGCCACTTCGCGGTGTAGAAGATGTCGGCCTCGAATGTCTGGTCTACGTCGTCGATCTTCGCCACGTCGTAGACGTAGAGGCCTATCGAGACGGGTGTGGGGACGTCGCGGGGAGGTGGGCGCGTGGTGGTCAGACCGGCCTCTTCTGCGAGCGCGGGCGAATTGGCCGCGATCACCGCGACGAGAACCAACTCCGCCAGACCCACCCGATGGCGCTTGCCCCGGGGCGGGAGCGATTCAATCAGCAGCATCATGCGCGGCATCATAGCTGTAGACCTTCAAAGAGGGCCAGCGCACGTCACGATGGACCCGCAACGAGGAGCGGGCTCGGGTCGCGCGCCGTGGGAAGCATGCGTTGTGGCTGCAAGCGCTCCTTCATCTGAGGGCGGCTAGTGCTCAGGCTCTACCGTGTCGCGGCGGGCTGCCGCTCTCGCCGGATGTCGCCACTTGTGCAGCAGGATCAAACCGGCCCCGCCGGCCAGGGCGACGAGCAACAGGATGAAGACGCGTCGGTACACCAAGTTGATGAGGCGCTCGCTCACTTCGAAGGATTGCACCAGGGTCTCTTCTTTGATCGTCTCGATACGGGTAAAGACCTCGTCAACTTGGCCCTGGACCTGTTGCTCGACGAGCGCGATCTGATCCTCGATGTCGCGCATGACCGATTCTCGCTGAAGCGTGATATCGTCGAAGACCAGGCCGCGCTGGCGGTCGATCTCGGCCAGCAGGCTCGCTCGCTCCGTGTCGATGACGGACACCAGGTTCGCGAGCGCCTCGTCGAGCTCCTCCCGGTTCGGCAGATTGGCCAGAAACTCTTCGGAGATCTCGGCGAGCTCAACAAAATCCTCACTCAGAGTATCGAATCTCTCCATCGTGGTGCCCAGAGTCGAGCTCGTCGTAGAGCGTTTCGTGCAGGATGAGCTGGCTGCCCCAACGGACCATGCGTGGCACGACGCTAATGTAGCGCTGGTACTGCTGTACCAGATCGTCCATGTCCGCTTGCAGACGGCCGAGCGCGGCGAAAGCACTCTTGTCCTGGCCTTCGAGTTGGTCCGCGAGCGCTATGGTCGTTGAGGCACGAATCATCGAGGGGGAGACCAGTGGGTTTTCGTCGACCCACTGCCTCACCAGGGCCCTCGGCTCCTCCGTGGGTCCCCTGGACACCGCGGCGATGAGCCGATCGACCTCTCGGGCAATGTCCTGAGTGGCCTCGAGCAACACGGGGCCCTGTTCGCCGAACAGCTCGGCCCCTGCGCCGCCCGGCTCCAGAAAGTCTGACGAGCTGCAGGCAGAAGCCCCACGCGTCGATGAGAGCGGCGACCGGATCCGGCTTGTTGAGAGCGTTCAAAAAATTGTTCACGGCGCGCAGGCGGAACTCCATGGCGTTGCGACGCACCAACTGATCCTCCGATGTGTCGATGACGTTCTCGCTGGCATCCGCGATGGTGGCGATGAAGTACTCGTTGAAGTCGCCGAGTCGCAGGCGAAACTCCGTCAACGTAACCGGCAAGTCAGCGGCGGCGAAAAGCGGGGGTCTGCAATCCACCGACGCGCACGACGACAGCGACGCGATCGCGTATAACGACAACGCTGCGAGAAAGTTGCGCCTCCGCCGGGTGTCGGGTTGCCGATCAGATACTTGAGAGTTCCTCGTGCACGTAATCATGTCGATTCCTCGTTACGCTTTCAGCGTTCTATCAGTCGGACACAGGACGCCCCCTCAGCTGCGACGTTTGAGGTGAGCGCCGTTACTGTTCGAATGCCTCGTAGGCGACGATACGCCAGTTGCCGTTGTCTCGCGTCCACACCAGCCCGAACGCGCCGCCGCCGGGAACCTTCCACCGGAACAAGACCCCGTAGTAGGTTCCGTAAGCATCCGGGTCGCCGGCGTCCAGGGTCTCACCGCAAAGGTAGGCGGAAGCCTCCCGGTTGGTGAGCTCGAGAGCGGCGAAATCCTTTTCGAAAGGATGCGATTACACCCGGATGGACTCTCGCCAGGGTAGTACGACGTCGGTCGCCTCCGTCAGCGTGTCGATGTCCCCGAGCACGTTCCCGAGCTCATCAATGACCCTCTTCATGCCCTCCCGGAGCACCCCGGCGGCCCGTTCCTCGGTCAGGAGATCCTCGTCCGCGTCCGCGTCAACGTCAACACGGGCGAGGACACGCCGCGAGATGAACTCGGCCGCCTCGTCAACCTCTTGGCGGACGAGCCAGTCGGTGAGAAACTCCTGGGCGGCCTCGTGAAGCTCGGCGGGCTCCTCACCGAGCGGCCTGTCCGGCGGCAGCGGCGTCGGCAACTCGGGAGGCTCCCTCGACAAGAGGTCGGGGCTCGTTTCGTCCTCTTCCGCAAACTGCAGAGATCCGAAGATGTCCTGCCACCAGGCGATGAATCCGGCCCACCGCACACTGTGCCGTTCGGAATTGTCTCCCGCGCGCACATCCGAGTTGGACGAGGTCAGGTGACCGTTGAACATCGATTGCGGAAACTTGCTGGAGCGGTAATCCACGTCGATGTCCGCCTTGTCACCG
>CAVROO010000001.1:0-142844 GCA_963722765.1 uncultured Acidobacteriota bacterium | reverse complement strand
CTAATCGGACTAATCCGACAATAAACTCAGGGTAAATTGCAGGAAAAACGGGGACAGGTCCCTTTTTGGCAAAGACAACGGTCCACCAAAAACGGACCTGTCCCTGTTTTTCCAGTAATTTGCGTAGATTTCGTGAACTCGGATTAGGGTTCGCCCTGAAGCGAACACGAGCCAACAAGGCCATCGCGAACGAAAAAAGCGGCTACTACCAGGAACAGAGTCGCCAAGTTCAGAGGATTTTTCTCCGCACCCCCGGTCCGGAAGGATACGAGGTGACCGTTCAGGAACGAAGCGATACCTGAGCATTATCCTTGAGTTCTTGAGTGCTTGAGTTCTTGAGTTCTTGAGTTCTCGGATTTAGCCCGCACTTTTAGAGCTCCCTCAGCGCCTGTGCCACGGGAAGGAGCGCCGCGCGGATGGCGGGAAAAATTCCGCCGATGAGGCCCAGGAGGAGTGCCCAGGCCACACCGATGATGAGCAGCAAGGGAGTCACTCGAAAAGCGAAGGCCACCTGGCTGAAGGACTGCCAGTTCATTGTGGCGGCTTGAAATCCGTCGAACGCAAGGTAAGCCAGGCCGCCACCCACTAGCGCTCCTATCAAAGCAAGTAGTAATGACTCCACCATCACGGAGATCACGACCGGCGACGCCTTGAAACCCAAAGCTCGGAGAACCGCAATCTCTCGAGTTCGCGCCACCACGGCGGAATACATCGTATTGAGTGCACCGAAAACGGCGCCGACGCTCATCATGACAGCGATGATCACACCCAGTGTCATGATCATCGCGAAATCAGCCGTCGATTGCTCGGCATAGAAGTCGGTCTCCCGCACCGCTTTGACATTGACCCGTGGATCGGTACTGAGGGTGTCTTTGAACTCTTCGAAGGCTTCGGCCGACTCAAGCTTGACGTTGACGACTTGGAAGCTCGAGCCGCGGCGATATGCCGGCTGAAGGACCTTGGCGTCACACCAGAGCTCGGACTCGATGAGCGTACCGTTCGCTTCGAAGATACCGACAATCTCCCACTCGTTTTCTCCCCAGCGGTGCCGCGTTCCGAGCTTGATGCCTTCGAACTCACGCGCCGCCCCCACGCCGGCGATGATCTCGTTGCGGCCCGGCTCGAAAGCCCTTCCTTCGATGATTCGAACTTCATTGCGCACCTGAAAAGCCGCCGGCTCCACGCCTCGCAGCGGCACATTGGCATCCGTTCCCGTCGAGCGCTTGGGAAGGTTGAGGGTGACGAAGAGCTCAGGTGAGGCAAGGGGTCCTTCCGGGACCGCATGATTCCCGCCGTATCTCCGATGACTCGCACGTCCTCCCGCATCAAGATGCTGTCCATCTCCGAGGTACTGCCGCTCCTTAGTACCAAGGCTCGGTCGGGTGAACCGGTTGTGGCCATGGTGTGCCGGAATCCTACCGCCATCGAGAGTATGGCGACGAAAACCGCCACGACTCCGGCAACACCCACGATCGCCGCCAAAGAAGAGCCCCACCTCTGCCAGATGCTACGCACGTTCACAACGGTGACCACGATGACCTCGTGGGTCCAATCGAATAACCGGAATCTCACGGTCACACCCTCCTCAAAGCATCGACGATACGGAGTCGCATCGCTTGAATCGCGGGAAGAAAACCGGTCACCAGCCCCAGGAGAAGAACCAGCGCCCAGCCCAAAACCAGATCACGTCCGGGAAAGAAAAACATCGGCAACCAACCGCCCGTTGGATCACCGAAAGAAATCAACAACCGGGCGATCATTAAACCCAAACCTCCGCCGAGAATCGCCAGCATACAAGATTCCATCAGTACGAGAAGCAGCACTTTCATATTGGTGAAGCCCAGTGTTTTGAGCACTGCCAGTTCACTGGTACGCTCCCGGACCGACTGGGCCATGGTGTTGCCGGCGACGATGAGAATCGTGAAAAAAACCGCGCTCATAATGGCGACGGCAATGGTACCGATGTCCCCGACCTGTCTTGCGAATGCTTGAAGGAATGCCTTTTCGGTCTCGGTTTTGGTCTCGTAGGGCGAATTCGCAAACTCAGCATCGATCCGTTCCGCGATCTCGGCCGCATGATCCGGATCTTCGATACGTAGAACGTACCAACCCACCATACCCTCCGCGAACTGACGGGCTTCGTCGAAGTAGTCGTAGTGGAAGAGGAACTGCGTGGTATCCGTGCCCTTCTCGGCGCCGTCGTAAATGCCCTCGATGGTGAATTCCCACGTGCGCCCGCCGTCCTTTTTAACCCAGATGGTGGCCTGGATAGGAATGCGGTCGCCGACCTTCCATCCGTATCGATCGGCAATAGTGCGCCCCACGATGGCGCCGGTACGATTGCGGCGAAAAGCCTCTAATTGGTCTTCCGGCACCAAGAACTCCGGATAGAGCGAGAAAAACTCCTCCGGCACCACCGGCGTCTGCATGAAGAAGTTTTTGGGTTCTTGATAAACACCACCGAACCAAGTCTGATGGGTTACTTCCACAACACCCGGCACCCGCGCTATTCGAGCCTGGTAGCTTTCGGGAAGCAACTGCGTGAGCGAAACCTTGTGCCGGAGTAAGAGTCGGTCTGCACCCGCCAACTCGACACCCATGCTGAAAGCAATATGGATAGCGGATATATACCCGAAGAGCAGAAAAGCGATGAGAATCGAAAGGAGCGTGAACAAGGTACGGACCTTTCGTCGCATCAAATTGGCCCAGATCAAATGAAAGTACTTCATCAGTCCGCCGGCTCCGTGCTGAGAGTGCCTTTGTCCAGATACACGATCCGCTGGGCCCGCTGCGCCGCCAGCGGATCATGCGTCACCATGATGATCGTCTTACCGTGATCGGTATTGAGCGCTTGAAGCAGATCGAGTATGGACTCACTCGATTTGCGATCCAAGTCACCGGTGGGCTCGTCGCAGAGAAGGAAAGTCGGGTCGGTGACAATGGCCCGGGCGATACCCACTCGTTGTTCTTGACCGCCGGAGAGTTGACGCGGATAGTGTCTGGCCCGGTCGGCAAGCCCCACGATCTCGAGCGCCGTGGCCACGTGCTTTCGACGCTGGGCGCGCGACAAGCCGGTCAGCAGAAGAGGTAGCTCCACGTTGCGCTCCGCCGACAGCACCGGCAAAAGGTTATAGAGCTGGAAAACGAAACCCACATGACGCGCCCGCCATTCGGCAAGCTGATTGCTGGACATCGTTTCGACCCGCTCACCAAGAACCTCCACCGAGCCCTCCGTGCAACGGTCGAGCCCCCCAAGGAGATTGAGCAAAGTTGTCTTCCCCGAGCCCGAGGGCCCCATGAGGGCCACGTAGTCCCCCTTTCGAATCTCCAGATTCACTCCGTTCAAGACATCGATCCGTTCCCCGCCCCGGTCGTAGACCTTGTGTACCTCCGTGACCTTGATGAGAACGTTGTTTTCGGTCATCAGCTTTCTCCCGAGGCGCGGGTGAAATTTCCAACCCAGCCCCTACTTCTTGTCGGTTACGGCTTGGCCGTCCGCCAATTCCTCCGGTCCCTCGACAACGACACGTTCTCCCGCACTCAAGCCGGAGACAACCTCGACATCGCTGCCGGAAACCGCACCGAGACGAACCGCGCGCCGTTCCACCCGGCCGTTTTGCAGCACGAAGACGATATCATTGCCTCCGTCGCGACGCATCGCGTCTCGGGGAATCGTCAAGCGAGCGCGTTCGGCCGCTTTCTCCTTGGTCTCTTCGCTCAGGAACGAGACCTTTACGCCCATGTCGGGCAGGATTCTTGGATCGAGCTCTTCGAATCCTATTCGAACGCGGACGGTGGCCTTCTGACGGTCGGCGGTCGGCACCATGGTGATAACCTTGCCCGGAATACGCCAATCCGGATAGGCATCGAGAACCGCTTCGACTTTCTGTTCAGGGCGGACTCGATTGATATAGGACTCGTTGACATCGACCTCGATCTCGAGAGACGACATGTCCACGATGGTGGAGATACCGGTCCTCGTGAAACCACCGCCGGCGGAAACCGGCGAAACCATCTCGCCCGGCTGAGCATCTTTGCTGATAGCCACTCCAGCGAAGGGGGAACGGATAACCGTGTCCTCGAGCTCCTGGCGGCGAAGGCTCACGAGCTTATCGGCCACCTCGACATCCTGGAGGCTGAGGGCAATCCGCGCCTTGAGAGAATCCACCCGAGCTCGAGCGGCGTCGAGATTCGCCTGCGAATCGACTTCCCGCTCCACCAGCTCTCTGACACGGTTCAAGTTCAGCTCGGCCTCCTTCAGAAACACCCTCGATTCTTCCGAGGCACTCCGGGCGGACGCGTGCTGTGCTTCAGCCAGAGCCAGGTTTCTCGACTGAAGCGAATCATCCAGGCGCGCCAAGACCTGACCTTCCCGGACCTCCAGTCCCTCTTCGACGTGAACCTCGACGACTTTCCCTGTGACTTTGGAGCTGACGGTCGCTTTGCGCCGCGCCGTCACATAGCCCGAAGCGTCGAGAACCGCGCCGCCTGCCGTGGTTGTCACCTCCCGAACGGAAGCCGTGGTTACAACCGCATCCGTATTCCTGCCAACCACCCACCACGCGAGCGCGATCGCCAACACGACCAAGAATACTGCACCGGCCAAGAGCCGGCCCTTGGGCTTCGGCGCGTCTCTCGCGGACCGATCGATTCTCAGGTCATTGAGCTTATCTGTCTGATTTGACAATTTTTCTACCTATTTTTCGGTTTCAGATCCCCACCTGCCGGAGCGATGTTAGTTTGACCCTTGCCGCGGAAGCAAGTCTGCGATCGGCCAAGCCGCGATCACGGCTCTCCTCAATAGATTGATACGTTACATCGCCCAATAATGTTACGTACACCGTCTCAATCTTTTTCTACAGGGAGCGATGTATGATGGGGTTGCAATGAAGAAACGGGGCTCGAATCGTCAAAAGAGAAATCTCAAAGCGGTAAAGCGTTTGGCGCGCAAGACCCGGGTCCCCCCGACACGCGTGCACGACACAAAGAAGGGGCGCCGGCGCCGACGCATAAAAACCGAAGAGATCCTGCGTGAGGAAGGCTGGCAATAGCTGAATTTCTGATATCTGCTAGTGTCCTGTATCAGTGGATCGTTGCATAAAGCTCGAGGTCATTTTGTGTGCTGGCAAGGCGTGCCGACGAAGATATATCCCGATATTTCGAGGAGGCGCAACGCAGTCAGCGCGCAAAAGGGGCCGAGATTTATGTGACGAATTACTGACACAGGGCACTAGTGGGGGAGCTACTTCTTATCTTCCGTCGGGTATCGAGTGAAGGCCCGCCGAACGACCTCGTTGATGGTCTTTTCCGCCTTGTCAGGAGTGCCGAGCTGCTGCGAGGTGGTCGCCCGCCAAAGGAGCGTGTTGGTCGCCGCGTCGAACATCTCGAGGATCAAGGTCCCGTATTGTTGACGTGATCCGGAAGCGAAAACGAAATCGGTCTGAAGGTTGGTCTGGTCGAAGGTCGATTGTCTCTGATTGCCCGTGGCTTCGACTTTGCTTCCGGTCCGCACCTTGTACTGGATGCGAACATCCGGTTTCACCGTATCTACACGAAAGCCTACGTCTTCCATTTCCTTCTGGATCGCTCTCGTGAACCGAACATGGTTGGCCAGATTGTCGGCCGGCTTCTGCGACGGCATCCATGCGTAGGCCTTGTAGTCCGAGAAGTCTTTGCCGCGATCGTACTCCACATCGACTTTGGGTCCGGTAGAGATGACCTGAGCCGAAGCCCCCCAGATTAATAGCAACGATGTAAGTACACCGAGAGTGTAAACCTTCATAGAATCGACCCTCCCGAGCCGATAGGATCGTACCTCAGAGGCGTGAGCACCACAAATTGATTGAAGAGAGGAAAGACAGGTATCTTTTTGTCCTTGAACGGATGCAAATATGTACCCGCAAATCCGGAAGACGACGGCGACCTCGTCCCGACGAAGAAGAGGAGCCGTCTTCCTGCTCCGTTCTTGAGTTCTCGAGTTCTCGAGTTCTTGACCGACTTTAGCGTTTCAACTCGAACTCATCGGGCTTCATGTCGTAGACCGGACCCGGCTCCCGCGATGGACCACTAACAGGGCCTGCTCCGCCGACCGTAACCTTGATTCGCTGGTCCCGTATTTGATTTTCAATCCATCGCCGGGCACGCTTCTTCAGGTACTCCCGGAATACAGGCAGCAGGCAAAGGAAACCCACCGCATCGGTCAAGATACCGGGAGTGATAAGAAGCGCGCCTGCGATCAAGATAATCAGTCCATCCACCAATGAGCTTGCCGGCAGCTCTCCCCGATTCATGGAGGTCTGAATCCTTCGAAGCACCAGAAAGCCCTGCATCCGGGCCAGGGTCGCACCCACGAATCCGGTCAATACGATCAATCCCAACGTGGCCAAAGTGCCGATCCGGCTACCGATCTCGATGAGCAAGGTCAGCTCGACCGCCGGAACCACGATGAACAAGATGATGAGGAGTCCCATATGCAGATTATAGACAGAAAAAAGAAGGCCCGCGGCGACTCGGCGCAAGTGGCTGAACCGGCAAATCTTACGTGCAACAAAGAGCTTCAACGCAAAGTCGCGGAGACGCCAAGACGCAAAGTGGGATTAATGACAAGATCGATGGCTCCTCTTCAGCTTGAAGCTCGCCTTCTTCTTCGCTGCGGGTCCTAGTGCCCTGTGTCAGTAATTCGTCACATAAATCTCGGCGTCTTTGCGCCCTGGCGCCTTGGCGTTTTTTTCTTCAGGTTTTCCGGGTCGAAAACACGTTACCGTATTTGTCTCCAACTACTTAGTACGTTGGTTGGGCCGTCTTATCCGACTTCTTGTCGGGGGCCTTCGCCCACGTGTAGTCACGCTCCGTAACGTATTTTTCGAACCAGTCGAGCTCTACGTTCATCTTGAAGAGCTCGTGCCTGAGCTCTTGCCACCCATGGGGCTCGCGAGGTGCCATATATAAATGACTGGGAACACCGTTGTGTTTCAACGCTCGGAGCAGCTCGACCGATTGAGGCGCCGGGACGCGAACATCGTTTTCGCCCACCAGGATGATGGTCGGGGTCTTTACCTTCCAGATGTCTTTGAGCGGCGAGTGATCCCAGTAGACGTCGATAGGTGCGTTTTCTTCCCAGGGAGTGCCTCCGAACCAAGGTGTTCGCTGGATCCGTGTATCACTTTGCCCGTACATAGAGATCCAATTGACCGCGCCGGCTCCCGACGAGGCCGCCTTGAATCGATCGGTGAACGTGATGATCTTGTTGGTCATGTGACCGCCTCCGCTCCAACCCATTTTGGCCATACGGTCACCGTCCGCGATCCCCATCTCGATGAGGTGATCGACGCCACCCATCACGTCGAGATGGGATTGGTCATAATAATGACCCACCATGTTCCTCAGGAACTCGTCACCGTAGCCGGTGCTGCCGCGGTAATTGGGTTTCAGGACCACATAACCCATGGCGGTTTGAACTTGGACGTACCGGCTCCAGCTCCCGAACTCGAATTTGTCCGAGGAGCGTGGGCCTCCGTGAGTCTGTACGATGAGCGGGTAGCGAGTGCCCTCTTGATAGTCGAGAGGAAAGTAAACCAAGCCCTCCACCGTTACGCCGTCCTCACCTTTCCATTGCACAGCCTGTTGCCGCGGCAGTGCGTAGTTTCTATCGAGAAAGTCGTAGACCTTCGTGATCCGTGTTGGCTTTCCCGGTGTCTGCATCGAGAGACTCCAAACGTCCCCGGCATTCGTCGGCTCGTCGATGCTGAAGATTTGTAGAGCAAGCTCCGGCGAATAGCTCCAGTTCTTGATGGAGTGCTCACCATCGGTCAACTGCTCGAGTTTCTCCGTCGCCACATCGACTTCGAACAGCTCGCCGTGGACACCCATGTTGGCCAAAAAGAAGATGGACTTTCCGTCTTCCGACCAATGCGCTTCATCCACTTCGTGGGGCATCTCTTTCTGTATCAAACGGTGTTTCCCACCGGAGCTCGGAACGAGGAAGAGATTGCCGTTGTAGTAGTAGGTGAAGGCCTCGTTGGAGTCGGAAATGAAGAGGACCTGCGTGTTGTCGGGAGACAGCTCCGCGCCCTGTTCCGGCACCTTGTTGTCGGTAAGCTGCACGGCGCCGGTCCCGTCGGCGTTCATGACCCATACCTCCCCTTGGTCACGGTCGCCGATCAATGGAGTCGGAGCCCGATGGTGGGCGATTCGGCGCCCGTCACGGGAAAGCTGGTAACCGATGATCGAGAAATCTCCTTCGGTGATACGCTCCTCGGCACCACCGTCGACCGAGACTTTCCACAGATGCCGCTGTTTGTAGTCCTCGTCGTAGGCAAAGACATCGTCTAGAGTCTCTTTTTTTTGTTTCTCCTCCTCGGTTGGTGGTTCTTCCGCAACGAAATAGATGCTCCGACCGTCCGGAGACCATGCGATATTCGATACCGATACGCTGTGGTCGGTCAATGCCAGGGCCTCGCCAAGGTCATTGTTAATGAGATAGATTTGTGTTCCCTCGATATCACCCCGTTCGGCGAGAAAGGCGATTCGGCTTCCATCGGGCGACCAACGAGGGCTCTCCTCACCACCCTCGCCGTTTGTGAGCTGCACTTGGCCCGACCCGTCCGCCTCGACACGCCAGATGTGGCTCACCCGCTTGTTGGCTTCCCAATCCGCCTCATTAATTTGATACAAGAGCTGACGTCCGTCGGGAGAAAGCTGAGGCTCGCGCAGTTGGGGAACCTCGAGGAGCTCCACCAAAGTCATGGGACGCTTCCCTTGAGCTGCGGCACATGGGGCAAAGAGGAGCGAGGTCAGCACCACGAGACAATAATTACGGATATGCACTGGATTACTCCTTTCTCTCGAGCGGCTCCTCGTTTCAGAGAGGGATATGGACGAGGGGACGCTTTCAACCAACCGTATGGTAAAGGCAGCAACCCGATCCAGGCAAAGGCGGAAGACCACACGCGGTTCAACGGGTGGTGGTAATCCTCAAAAGAGGGAAAAAAGACCGGATAATATTGTCTAATTTATTCTATATTGTCATATTTTGTCATATTTTGACCAGCCACATCAGAAGAAAACAATGAGTGATCGAATCCAACGCCGACTGAACACAAACATCAATCTATTTGAATATTAATGCTTTGACTTGAATATATTTTCACCTCAGGAAGGCAGACCCGTATCTAATGACATTTGACAGAGTGTTTCCAAATCATACATTATTGTCCAATGCGTGGCCCATCGAATCCCGGACTCGAGAAGTTCATATCCGTCGCCGAGGCCATAGCGAAGCTGCACCACCCGCACGCCGAGGTCGTGGTGCACGACATCCGCAATAACAGAATCGTCGCTATCTTCAACGACTTCTCGCGCAGGCAAGTGGGCGATGAGTCGTTGATTGAGGACGTTGAGAGCCTCAAGGCCGGACCCGACGTCCATGGCCCCTTTCCGAAACGGATGTTCGACGGCCGCCGCCTGAAGTACGTGACCAGCCTTCTGCGGGACGACACCGGGGAAGTCATCGGACTGATGTGCGTCAACCTCGATGTGAGCGTCTTCGAGGCTATGGAGAGGACCGTGCGGGATTTCCTCGTTACGACGGGCGACTCGACGCGGCTCGATCAGATGTTCGACGACGACTGGCAACAGCGCATCGACGCCTTCGTGCGTCAATACCTGCTCGAGAGGAACCTGAGTGTGAGGGACCTTCGTCGTAAGGAAAGAGCGATGCTCGTAAGAGCTCTGCAGGAGGCCGGCGCGTTTCGGGCGAAAAGCGCTGCGACTTACGTCGCACGGGTCCTCGATGTCTCGCGGGCTACCGTCTACAGCGATCTCGCGGAAATGGCGGAAAGCACCTCAGTGTCATGATAGGCACCGGTTCGAATATCGGCGAAGAGGTGCCGCAGAGGATACTGGCATGAGTAGATTGATCCGCCCCGAAACCCTCCGAAGAGTCGTGCCACAGCTCGATTGGGACCAGGTCGAAGACGATTCCGAGGAGGCGGACTATTTGCAGGCCGGCCTCCAGAGATTTCGAAATGCTCCAGCCGGTCGATTCGATCTCGGAGGGGTGAAGTGATGTCCCCCCCAGGCTTATAATGCCTGGCTGAAAATTGGATGGTCAGAAACAAACGACTGCAGAATGAGTCAAAGGAGGAACACGTGCGCAACGCGATTATCATGGGAGCGGCTGGAAGAGACTTTCACAACTTCAACCTTTTTTTTCGTAGCAATTCCGACATAAAGGTGGTCGCCTTCACGGCGACTCAAATACCGAACATCGAAGGCCGGAAATACCCAGCCGAGCTCGCCGGAGATCTCTACCCCGACGGCATCGACATCTATCCGGAATCGGATCTTTACGACCTCATCGAGCGACACAAAGTTCACGACGTCTATTTTTCTTACAGCGATGTGCCCTATCGATATGTCATGAGCAGGTGCGCCGACGTGATGAAAGCAGGTGCAAACTTCGTTCTTTTGGGACCCAACGAAACTATGGTCAAAAGCACCAAGCCGGTGGTCTCGATCTGCGCGGTTCGCACGGGCTGCGGCAAGAGTCAAACGACCCGGAAGGTCGGTCGGACCCTGCAAGAGCTCGGATTCAAAGTGGCGGCCATCCGCCATCCAATGCCCTATGGGGATCTGGTCAAACAAAGAGTCCAAAAATTCGAGACCCTCGATGATCTCAAAAAGCACGAGTGCACTATCGAGGAAATGGAAGAATATGAGCCCCACATTCGCAGCGGGATCACCGTGTTCGCCGGCGTGGACTACGAAGCGATCTTGCGAGAGGCGGAAAAAATCGCCGACATCGTCCTGTGGGACGGAGGCAACAACGATACCCCTTTTTACAAATCTGATCTCGAGATCGTCGTGACCGACCCGCACCGAGCCGGTCACGAGCTCGAATACTATCCCGGTGAGGTCAACCTGAAACGCGCCGATGTGATCGTCATCAACAAGATAGACACCGCCGACCTCGACGACATTCTCGAGGTCCGTAGGAACATCAGGACTCACAATCCGAACGCGATTGTGGTGGATGGAGCTTCTCCCATTTTCGTCGAAGGCAGCGAAGCGATTCACGGGAAGAGGGTGCTCGTGGTCGAAGACGGCCCGACTTTGACTCATGGCGAGATGAAATACGGCGCAGGCATCATGGCGGCCTATCGCTTCGGCGCCAAAGAGATCGTGGACCCGAGGCCCTGGGCAGTAGGTACCATCGCCGAGACCTTTGCCAAGTATCCCGATATTGGAACCTTGCTGCCTGCCATGGGATACGGAGGTCAACAAATCGAGGACCTGCAGAAAACCATCAACCAGGTGGACGCCGACATGGTGATTATCGGCACACCCATTGACTTGACGCGTATCGTAAAGATCAACAAGCCTGCTGTGAGAGTGACTTATGAGCTCGAGGAGATCGGCACACCCAAGCTGAAACCAATACTGGAAGACAAGTTCAAGAAGTAGCGACATCTGAAAATCCCGGCCGATAATCGCCGGACTTCCCTCGAGAGCCTTCTCGGTTCCCGGCTCTCGAGGGTTCGGATGGTTGATATTTTGAAGTAATTCCCCGGCGCGTCGATTCGTTCTTTACGTTTTAATGGGTTTCTATGACCTATGACCATATCAATTGGTATCCTCTACATGGTGAGAACCGTCGCCGCGGTCACGATCATGCGAAAAAAATGGCCCAAGCGAATGTTCTCGTTCGGAGCGTGCTGGTTGTTGTCGAAATTGACCGTGCACACCGAGACGGCCGGATACCCCAGCGCCTGAATCAACGGCGCAATCGGTAGAGCGCTGCCGAAATTCCGAATCCGCACCGGCGGCTCGCCCCAAACACGAGTCAGAGCCTGAACTAGAGTCTGGGCTTGCGGATCGCCGAGAGGGGTCCGATAGGGAGCGAGGTCCGTGGTCCGGACGACCTTGACGATCCGAGCATGGCGTGCACGAGTCGCGTCATCGGGCTCCTCGTGTACGATGTGATAACCCTGTCTGCGGATATGGGCCACCACTTTGCCGAACAGATCGTCGTTCGGTGTTTCGGGAACGGGACGGATGTCGATCGAGGCGGTGGCTCTGTCCGGTATCGCCGTGCGGGCCTCGGCTCCCACCCAACCACTCTCGAGTCCACGGATATTGAAAGAAGGATACTGAATGGCTTCCTGGAGGGAATCTCCGACGCCGTCCGGCCGAGCGAACCCGTAAAGCTTCATCAAAGCCTCGTGATCGTCGGGAACTCCATCCAGCACGCCTCTGACTTCCGGTGAAATTTCGATGCCGTCGTAATAGCCCTCGATGGTGGTTCGACCATCTTCGTCCTTCATAGTGGCGAGTAGCCGCGCCAATTGAGCGGCGGGATTCGGCGCCCAGTTGCCATAATGTCCACTGTGTAGAGGTGCCTTGGCACCGTAAACGGTCAACTCCAGACCCAAGTTGCCGCGGGCTCCGAATACGAGCGTCGGCCGAGAGGAAGGATGTTCCGGGCCATCGAAGATCAGCATCAAATCGGCTTGGAGCATGTCTCGATACCGTTCTATGGCACCTCCGAAACTGGGTGACCCCGCCTCTTCTTCTCCATCCAATATGATCCGAAGGTTCGAGCTGGGTTGGATGTCGGCGGCTCGAAGTGCATCGAGAGCCGTAACCAGCGCCACGATAGGAGAGATGTCATCCGAAGCCGATCGAGCGTAGAGGCGCCAATCCGCCTCGAAGCTCGTTACGCTTGCCGGGTCGAGCTCCGAGGCACCATCTTCGAGTTTTCCATTTCGAAGGACCGGCTGGTACGGATCCGCCTGGCTCCACTTGGGGCGGTCGACCGGTATGCCGTCGTAGTGACAGTATAAAAGCAGAGTACGAGTCGCTTCGGGGACCTTCAACTCGCCATAAACAAGAGGATTGCCTTCCGTTTCCAAAAGCTCGGATTGCAGCCCTCGATGCTCCAACACCACGCGCAGCCGTTCCGCTTTACGACGGATGTTCTCTTGGTCGGCCGCGTCGTTGGGAATGGCGAGAACGTCTAAGAGCTCGGCCACGATTTCCTTCTGGTTGTTGTGAACATAGGCCTCCACCTTATCTTTGAGCTCCGACGCAAGAGTTGGAAGGCTGCAATTCAACACAACGAGCAAGGCGGGCAGGAAACTTTGCTTCCGCATGAGAACTCCTCCATACTTTCGTTATTCCTTGTTTCTGAATATCGGACTCGATGTGCCACTCCAGATTGTTCGGTGGAGTTACGAAATCAGAACGTTTATTTAGGAAAGGGCCGCCATCTCAGCCTCCTTACAAAAACTCCCGCCTGGAATCCGTTGACCGCTCGACCGTGTATCTATGCGGCCTGGCGCGAGGATCCTTGGGGCCCTATTCCATAACGTTTCACCGCCGGTTCGCAAACGGCTCGCGGAGCATCTGTTTCAGTCGTGAAGCCGCGATGATGAGTACCGCGGCCTTCGGTTATAATGTCGGCTCCGCGATTGGATTCCATATGTCAAAAATCAAAGCGTTACTCATTCAACCGAAGTTGACCGATGCGTTCTGGAGTCTACCGGTGAACCTGGAGCTCGGCGGAAGAAAAGCTTTGGTGCCTCCGCTCGGGTTGATGACCGTTGCGTCGCTGCTTCCCCCCGAGTGGCAGGTGAGAATCACCGACTTGAACGTCGCACCCGTCAAGGAAGAGGATTGGGACTGGGCCGACGTCGTCATGCTTTCCGGTATCTTGGGCCAGCGGGAAAGCTTCCATTCCGCGCTGCGAGAGGCGAGAGACCGGGGCAAGCTCACCGTTGCCGGAGGACCCTACGCTTCGGTTTTCGAGGATGTCGTGCGTGAAACGGGCGTTGACTTCCTCGTGGTCGGCGACGGTGAGAACACCGTGCCCTCTCTCGTCGAGGCCATAGAGAGGGGAGAGAAAACGGGTGTCATTCGCGCCGAGCAATTGCCCGAGCTTTCCACCTCGCCGGCGCCCCGCTTCGATCTCGTCGATTTGGCCCAGTACGACACGATGTTGATACAGACATCACGGGGCTGTCCCTACCGGTGCGAGTTCTGCGCCGTATCGCTCCTCGCCGGCCACCGGCAACGCCACAAGGACCCCGCTCAGGTCACGCAAGAACTGACGGCTCTCTTCCGTCTCGGGTGGCGCGGAAGAGTATTCATCGGTGATGACAACTTCACCGGAGACAAGAAGCGCGCTCGGGAACTGCTGCCCGAGATCGTCCGATGGCAACAAGAGCACGGCCAGCCCTTCAACTTCATCACGGAAACATCCACGACACTGGCCCGGGACACGGAGCTCATCCACTGGATCACCGCCGCCAACTTCGGGATGACGATCGTGGGTATGGAATCACCGGACAAACACGTGCTTTCCCTCGCCAAGAAACATCACAATGTCCGCCACGACATGGGAACCGCCGTGGATACCATGAAAACCAACGGCCTACTCGTGCAGGGAAGCCTCATGATCGGCCTGGATGGTGAACGCAAAGGGTGCGATGAACGGATCTGCGACTTCGTCGAGAAACACGCCGTTCCACTCGTGATGGTCAATCTTCTTCAAGCGGGACCTCGGACACCGCTCGGGAAGCGACTCCTTGCCGAAGGAAGACTCGAGATCGAGCAAGGCATGACGGAACATTCCATGGTTCTGCACTTGAACTATGAACCTCTCCGGCCGGCCGGAGAAATCATCGCGGAATTCGTCAACATCTGGGACCGACTGTACGATCCGCCGAATTTCTTTGCCCGGGCGAGCCGATATGCGAGGGCCATGCGCCCTACTCGCAGCGCCATGGCGGCCGCGGGCGAAAGCCCTCCACAACCCTACATTCGATACCACAAGACCACCCATGTCAGAACCAACTCGTTTCGGGGAGTTTGTCGCTTCCTCTGGCAGCAGGTCGTACGATCGAGATACCGTCGCCATTTCCTTCGTGGACTGATGGAAGTCCGAAGAGAGAACCGAAGTCAACTGGGCACGTATATCGCGACGAGCGTGTTGGCACAGGACATGTTCCGGCTGAGAAAGATGGTTCTGGCAAAGTGGTCGGAACTGCAGGAGGACCAACAGACAACCGCCCCGAGCTCAAGCCATGGATAGGAGCTTCACGGACCGGTTCATCGCTTCTGTTTGGCGACTGTCGGATGCCGGCCCCGAGCTCACGAGAAAGCTTGGAAAGACTTCCACTCGCCCTATTTTCGATCTTGGAAATTGGGAGCCGAACGAGGGACCCCTCGCCGAAGCCGGTGTACGGGAAGTGTATTTGTCCGTTGACCGATTCATGGATGACGGTCTCGTCGATCTCCTGGAGCGGACGGGAGTCGAGACTCTGTGGATTGAATGTCATCCCGCCTATGAAAATGCCGGGCCCGACCGATGGCTCGAGCGGGCTCGGCGGCTCGGCCCGCGGTTCAACTGCATTCCGGTCAGCGGTGATCCGGCTTTCCTCACGCGTGTGACACTCGACGACCAACCACCGGACACGGTGGCTCTCAAGGGTTCAGAAGCGGCGGGGCTCGTCGGCGGAGAATCGGCATCGATCCTACTCACGACACTGATGCATGAGCACGAAGGTCGGCTCCACCGACCGAACTGGATCGTCTGGGGAGGTATCGCCACGCCGGAGGCCGCAACAGCCTTTTTAGCAACGGGAGCCCGTGGCATCGTCCTGGAGAGCCTTCACTGGTTGACCGACTCGACGGTCATGAACGAGCGCACGCGCCGGCGGTTCGTTCAACTGCGGCCGGAGCACATGACGTTGGTTGGGGAAAACCTGGGCACCCCACTTCGGTTTTTCGACAAGGGCAACTCGCGGGCCGTCAAGAAACTGAGGAACGAAGAAACCGCTCTGACCTTGGATGTGCGAAAAATCCTCCAAGGATCGGTCCACCCTCTCGATAGCGAGCTGGGTCTCGACGAGATCGTTCCCCTTGGTCCCGAAGCCGCTTTTGCCACCTCCTTCATCAATCGGTTCGGCCGCTCCACGGTCCGAGCTCTCGACGGATTTCGTGCCGAGGTCTCTCGTCAACTCGAGACGGCTGGAAAAAAAGCGTCCCATTTCGTCGGGAGCCCCGTGGCTCGGGAGCTCGGGACCACCTACCCTTTTATCCAGGGCGCCATGGCCTGGGTGAGCGACGTTCCGGAATTCTCCCTGGCCGTTGCAAGAGCCGGCGGACTGCCCATAATGGCCATGGGAATGAGGAGTCGCCACCAGCTCGACGACGACCTGCGCCGACTCAAAGAGGTGATGGGAGGACGGCCCTTTGCCTTGAACTGCATGGCGCTACCCGAGAATCCTCACCTCGAAGAACAACTCGAGTGGCTCGAGGACGTACGCCCGCCCTTCGTGGTCATCGGCGCCGGCGATCCCTCTCATGTATCGCGTCTTCTCGGAAAAGGGCTCGAGGTCATTTACATTGCTTCCGATGAAGGCCCACTCCGTTTGGCCCTGAAGGCGGGTGTCCGCTTCGTTGTTCTGGAGGGCAGAGAAGCCGGCGGCCACGTGGGCGCCCACTCCACCATGACCTTGGCACAGATCGCCTTGGAGCTCCGCAGGCGGGAGCCCGATTTGTTTACAGGCTGTCGGCTGGCGCTCGCGGGAGGAATCTTCGACCGCCGGAGTGCCATGCTGGCGGCCCTGCTCGGCGCCGACGCACTCCAGATGGGAACGGCTTACCTGGCCACGGAGGAGATCGTTTCCACCGGCGCTTTGACCAAGCTTTACCAGCGCATGGTGCGTGAAGCCCGCCCTGGTGCAACGGTGGTCACCGGCGGGAGCGTCGGGCTGAGCGTCCGCTCCCTCAAGACGCCGATCATCGATTCCATCACGGGCGCGGAGCGAGATTTTTCGGGCAGCGACGGCGACGAGGCCGCGTTTCGGCGACGAATGGAAGAGCTCGCCGCGGGTAGTCTCCACATCGCCGCCAAGGGCGTCCGTCTCCAGGGTGGAGCGGCTCTCGACGAGGCAACTTGTCTCGAAAAGGGCCAGTTCATGTGCGGTGCAGCGGCCGGGGCCATCGACCGAATCAGAACCGTGGAAGAGCTTCACCGGGAGCTGGCACAGGGAGGGCTCGACTCGATCGACGGGAAGACTCGACGGAACGAAGCGATGCCCGAAACGTCTTCCAGTAATGAGACCTATCATCGAGCGCAGGGTGAGTCGGTGGCGGTTACCGGGTTGGCTCAGGTCAATGCACTCGGCAACAATCCCCACGACGTCTGGAAAGCATCTCTGGCGCTCGACAACGGGGTGACCACCGTACCGGCATCGAGATGGAATCACGACGCTTACTTCGCACCATACCCCAGCCCCTCGGGCAAAACGTACTGCCGCGCCGGGGCGTTCATCGACATCGCTCTGTCACGCAAGCAAATGGACCTCGCGCCTCAAGACTTTCGCACCATGTCCAAGTCCACTCGGCTCACACTTCATTTGGCCGGGCAAGCGGTCCTCGATTCCGGCATCCTCGATTCGGCCATTCCCCGAGAGCGCATCGGCGTGTTCATCGCCCAGAACTCGGGCGAGTGCGCCAGTAGCGTCAAGGACCTCATCATCGAGTCCGAGGCCGTCCGCATCGTCGAGTCCGTCGGCAAGGTCATTCCGCTGAGCCCTTCCGAGGCTCGAGCCGCCGAGGAGCAAATAAAAGTCGGCCGTCAGCCCATCGATGACACCACCTTGGTGGGTCGATTGAACAACACGGCCGGCGGATTCATCTGCAACAAGTTCGGGTTTCGGGGGCCGAGCTTCGCCGTGACGGCGGCCTGCGCCGGCAGCCTGGCGGCTCTTTACTCCGCCGTTCAGATGATCGCGAGCGGTGTGATCGACGCCGCAGTTGTAGGGGGGGGCGAAGAAGCCTTGACCCCCAGACTCGTATGCCGAGTTCACCGCACTCGGTGCTCTGGCCGGCATCACGGGAACCACACGCCCGGTGGCGGAAATGTGCCGCCCCTTCGATACCCATCGAGAAGGTATGGTTCTCGGAGAAGGCGGCGCCGTCGTCGTCGTCGAGCGCGAGTCGCTGGCCAGGAGGCGGGGCGTTCACCCTCACGCATTCATTACCGGTGTCGGAGCGAGCAACAGCGACCGGGGCATGGTCGAGTCCCTTGCCGAAACTCAGGAAATCGCCATTCGCGCATCCTTCGAGCACGCCGGCTACGGACCGGAAACGGTCAGCTAATGAGTGCCACGCCACATCCACCGAACAGGGAGACATCGAAGAGGTGGGGGCACTCAAGAGCGTCTTTCCTCGAGGACAGAGAACCGTGCTGGCGTCCTTCAAGTCGCAAATCGGTCATACGCTCGGCGCCTCGGGCCTGAATAGCCTAATCCGCGGGATCATGGCGATGAAACACGGCGTCTTCCCGCCGACTTTGAATTACCACACCCCCAATCCCCGAATCGCTCTCGAGGAGTGGGGATTCGAGGTGTTGGGCCGGCCGAAACCGTGGCCCCAACCCCAATCTCACCCCCGGCGGTTGAGTGTCGATGCCTTCGGATTTGGCGGAGCCAACTACGTCGTTCAACTCGAGGAGTCGCGCGACGGCTGGAGCGGCAAACAAGAGTCGGTTGCGATCGCTTCCGAAGCGGATGTCGAGAAGGGACTCACCGATTTCAAAAGACTCCACCTCACCGAGACGGAACCTTTGGTCGAGCTTCCCTCCCCTCTCGCCCTGGTCTTTTCCGGTCAGGGGACAATCTATCCCGGCGCAGGTCGGAAGCTCTACGACCATTTCCCCTTGGTTCGGGAATGGATGGATCGTATCGCCTCACGGTCCGAGCCCAATCTCCTCGAGGTTATGTTCCGGGAAGATGGAGAGAGCCTGCGGGACACGCTCTACCAGCAACCTGCCCTCTTCTGTCTCGAATATGCCATCCTGCGACAGATGATGGCTTGGGGAATCAAACCGTCGTTTCTGGCAGGACACAGCGTGGGGGAACTGGTGGCTCTCACCGCCGCCGGATCGCTCTCTTGGGAAGACGGGCTCGAGCTCGTGTCTCAACGGGCCCGGCTGATGAGCGAGGCCGCCCAAACCGTTCCCGATCCGGGCGTGATGATCGCCGTCGAAGCGCCCGTGGAGGTGGTGGAACAAAAGGCAGCCGGTCGGAGCGACATCTTCATCACCAATTTCAACTCGCCCCACCAAACCGTTCTAGGCGGACCCGGCGGGCCGATTCGGTCCCTGATGAAGGAACTGGAAAGGGAAGGTTGCCACTCCACCCGCTTGAACGTGAGTATGGCCTTCCATTCCCCCATCATGAAGACGATTCGCGACGGGATGGCCGATGTCCTCAACGGTCTCGTAATCCACGCGCCCAGAATCCCGGTGCTCTCCAACACCACGGAACGTATCTATCCCAGCCGGCCGGAAGAGATTCGCCGAGTCATTCTGTCCCACCTTGAATCGCCCGTCCGCTGGATGCAAAACACGGCTTCCCTGTGGGATGAGCACGGTGTGCGCCTGTTCCTCGAGATTGGACCTTCATCGACCCTGATCGAATCTGATCGTCCAAACCCGGGGGGAGGCTCGAGGCATGGCCACGTGTCGTCGCGGAGATGAAACCGATGCACTCCTCGCGGCCGCGCAATGGTTAGGGGAGTCGGGTTGCCTGACCCGAGTCCCCACCGGAACAGTGGAAGTCCTACCGACAAACGAGCAGCAGCCGGAGCCCGCCCCCGTTCCGTCACCGATGAAGGAAGAGCCGAGAGAGACCGGGACGACGTCTCTTGGGGACGAAATCGAACGGGTGATTCACATCATTATGGAAGCCACCGGCTACGAACGCGATGAAATCGAGCCCGACATGGATCTTCGCCGCGATCTCGCCATTCGTTCGAGCCGACTACCTCTCATACTCGACGCGGCCGAGCGTGAGTTCGGAATCGAGATCGAGCTTCAAGATTTCATCGGGCTCAGGACCGTCCGGGAAATCAGCCGGCGCATCGCCGAGTACGAGCCTGGAAGCGGCATCCGGTCCGAGCGGTCACAGACCGTCAAGATGCCGAAGACCCCGACTCCGGAGACCTCGAACGCCGAGCCCATTGGCACGAAACGTGTCCCGCCAACCCGGCTCGTCTTCGAGCGTACTCCGTTGATACCGGGTCGTATCGGGCCGGTTCCAATCGCGCCGGGTGAAAAGCTCGCCGTGTTGTTCGTCGGAGACCACTCGTCCTCGACGTTGACAAAGGATACGGTTCGCTTTTTCCAGTCCAAGATGAAGCTCCAAACCGTGGAACAGGGAAGATCGGTGATGCCGCAACGACGGCCCGCTGGCTGGATCAGGAATCACCCGTAGCGGGAATCGTCCTCATCATGGATCATCGGGCCGGTTGCCACCTGAAAACTATGGAATCGGTCCCGCCTTTTCTATCGGCGATCTTTGGTTGTCTCTCGAGTCTGATGCGCTCTCCCTCGAGAAAGCTCGGTCTGCTCCTGAGCGAGAACCTTTCGCCAGAAGGCCCCGCCGCCGTCGCGGCTGAGGGTGTGCTGGGCATGTTCCTCGCCGCCGCCCATGAATACGAGTCCGTTTTATTTCGGAGCTTGAAACTGGAGGGTGATTTCGACCTGGAAAAAGCCTTGGCGGGGGCCGTCGATACCGGCACGACCCCGATTGGAGCTCATCGGTCGAGGCCATGAGCTGTTGACCATCAAGACCCGGCCCAGCTTTCTAACGATCGGTGACCGTGAGAAGGGCCGTCTCCAGTCCGGTGACGTGATGGTCGTCTCCGGCGGCGGCCGGGGCATTACTCCGCGGCTCATCCGCGCTTTGGCTCCTTTGCGTCCCCGTCTGGCTCTCCTGGGCCGAAGCGACTTGCAGCAAACGCAGGAAACAGCGCAGACCTTGCGGGACCTCTCCCGCCGCGGCTTGGAAGCGGAATACTATCGCTGCAACGTCACCGACGCGGATGCGGTGATGGAAACCCTGGAACGGATCGTAGCGCGCTACGGGCGCATCGACGGCATCGTTCACGGCGCCGGTGAGCTGAAAGATTCGTTTCTCGAGTTCATGAGCGCCGAAGACTTCGCCCGCGTGATGAACGTCAAGCTCTCCGGCGGTTGGAATTTGTATCGAGCCGCACGTGGATCGGGCCTCAAGTCTTTTACCGCCTTGTCCTCGGTATCCGCGATCCAAGGTAACGCCGGTCAAGTCAACTACTGCGCCGCCAACCGGGCCCTCGCCGCCCTCGTGCGGAGCATCGACCGAAGCGACCGCGAGGTGACGGCCAAGGCACTATTTCTGCCCCCTATCGAGGGAAAGGGCATGGCGGATAGCCCGGAGCTCAAGGAGCTCTTCCGGCTTCGTGGTATGGAAGCCTCTTATTTACATGTTGACGAAATGGCGGAGCTTTTCGCGCGGGAGTTGGTCATGGCTCCGAACGGTGAGCCGTGGGTCATGCCCGTCCGTTTCCTGCCCCGAGCCAAAACAACGCTGATAAATAAAGAGCTCGACCAGGATGCGCCGGACCGCCCGTTGGTCTCGGCCGGGGTATCTTTCAGTGAAAGCGACCTGCCCATGATCGATACGGTCGAGCGATTGGACCTTGCCGCGGGAGAGTTGGACGCGGGCCGAACGTTTTGTCTTCGTCACGACCTCTGGCTCGGAGACCACCAACCATTCCATTTCCTCCCCCACCCCGTCGTCTCTGCGATCATGGCCGTCGAGACCTTCCTCGAAGCCGCCCGAGCTCTCTGCCCGCACCTTTTCGCCCTGAGTGTTTCCGATATCGAATTGAGGGACCTTCTTGAATGCGCGGACCGTCGTGAAGCCCGCATACACTGTCGCCGGAAAACGGAGGGGAGCGAGTTGAGCTGCCTCGTCTCGATCGCAAGCCGCGACCTATCTCCTTCAGGAGCCCCCCTCGATCATTGGTCCACGAACTTCAGCGGGCGAGTGAAGCTTGGTGGTCGTCAACAACTTACCGCCGACCCACGCAGCGCCATTGAAGCTATCGAAGATGACGAGCTCGATTCTCCGCCTCTCGGTCGCGCCGGTGTCGTCGAGATGTACCGCCGATGGAAGGGCATTGGGCCCCTCTACCGAATCCTTGAAACGCTCCACGGAACGGGTCCGGACGTGATTCGCGGCACTTCCGTTTACGGACCGAGGAAAGACTTTGCGAATGTGGACGAGCCGTTCTATCAATTCCCCCCTTATATATTGGAGGCTTTACTGCAGGTGGGCATCTTCCACGAGGATCTCCGGGGAGAAGGACGAGGGGTGACTGTCGTCCCGCTTGCCATCGATGAGCTTCGCCTCTCTCCCGTATGTCCTCCTGAAGGCCGTTTGACCATCGAGGCAAGGCGGCGCTCCGCCGAGGGTGGAGACCGCATTTGGGACGCTCGTGCCACCGGCACCGACGGGGCGGTGGCCCTCGAAGCCTTCGGCCTGCGCTTTCGTGAGGTCGAGGAGTGAACCCGGGGTCCTTGGACGTGCAGCCGGTCGCCGGACGCGCCGCAACGAAAGCCTTCGTCAATCTTCCATGGAGAATCTACCGCGGCGATACGAACTGGGTCGGCCCTCTCAAGCGGCAGGTGATGCAGCTTCTCGATCCTTCCCGGCACCCCTATTGGCGCTTCTCGAAAAGACAACTGTTTCTAGCGCAGAGAGGGCGAGAACCGGTCGGCCGGATTGCAGCCATCGTGGACGACAACTTCAACCGTCATCACGGAGAGCGAATGGGGGCTTGGGGATTCTTCGAGAGCGAAGATTCTCCGGAAACCGCAGCGGCCCTCTTCAAGGCCGCCGAGCAGTGGCTGAAGAATCTGGGAATGACATCCTACGTCGGGCCCTACAATCCATCGATCAACTACGAAATCGGACTGCTCATTCGAGGATTCGAAAGTCCTCCGGCACTCGGCTTCACCTACAACCCGCCTTACTACCAGGAGTTGGTCCGGTTATGCGGTCACAAAAAAGACAAGGACCTCTTCACCCACCGCATCACCTGGAAAAACGCCGAGCCGGAATGGCTGGCCGGCCTCGGGGAAAAACTCCGAAGGCAAGGTGAGATCACCGTTCGCGCGGTGGACCTTCGCCGTTTCGAGCAGGAGCTCGAGCTCATGCGCGAGATCTATAACGAAAGCTGGGCCGACAACTGGCGGGCCGTCCCCATGACCCAAGAGGAAATCTTGGAGGTGGGGCGGGAAATGCGGACCATCGCCGATCCGGACCTGGCCTTCTTCCTTTATTTCAGGGGCGAGCCGGCGGGAGTCAGCATCACTCTGCCCGACGTCAATCGTTTGCTTCAGCGTCTCGACGGTAAGCTACGTCCTTGGATCTTGCTGAAACACTTACTCATCCGTTCCGAAGTGGTCGGCCTTCGAGGCTACATCCTCGGGATCAAGAAACCCTTTCGGCAGCTCGGGCTGCCGCTCGTGGCCTTCCATCACACGGTAGAAGTCTTGAAGACCAAGCCGCAATACCGCTATCTCGAAACGGGCTGGGAGCTCGAGGACAACGATGCCATCAACAAGCTCTACGAGGACGTAGGCGTGAAGCCGTCGTCACGAATCTACCGCGTTTACTTGAAGCAGCTGTGAATCATCCGAAAACGGCCTATATCCTGCTCTGGTTCCCCAAACCTTCGGAGACCTTTATCTTTCGGGAGGTACGCAATCTGGAAAAAATGGGACTTCCCCTCGAGGTCTTCTCCCTATATGGCCGGTGGACCGGCGATCTTTCGCCGGAGATGACGTCCGTCTCGGCGAAGGTAGAGAGGCTGGGCCTACCACTTTTACGGAATCTTCGCGGTGATTTTCTCTACTGGTGGAGACGAGACCGAAGAGGGGTGAAAGCTCTACTTCGTAAGGTGCTCGTGAGACGTTGGCGGGGTTTGGAGAAAACAGGCGAGAGCCTTTGGGCTTTTCTTTCCGCCTTTCGACTGGCGCGCCGATTCGAGGAACGGGGTATCGAGCACATCCATGCTCCTTGGGCGAGTGGTCCGGCCACGGCCGCATGGATCGCGTCGCGGTTGACGGGGATTCCTTTCACCTTCACAGCCCGAGCGTGGGACATCTATCCGCCGGACAGTTTGCTCGAGGATAAGATGCGCGACGCCAAACTGGTGAGAAGCGAGACGCGCACCAACATCCGCTACCTCACCAAGCTCGCACCTCGGGAATCCGAGAAAATCCGGTTGACCTACAATGGAGTCGTCGGACCGGATCGAAAGTCCGCTCGGCTCACGTTCACTCCCCCTTACAAGCTCCTCGCACTGGGCCGATTCGTGGAGAAAAAAGGATACGCGTATCTCATCAAGGCTTGCAAAATCCTCCGCGATTCGGACTTTCCGTTTCTCCTCACCTTGGCCGGTGATGGTTCCGGCCGAGGTCGACTCGAACGTCTCGCCCGCCGTTCGGACCTCGACCACCAGATCAGCTTTCTAGGATTCGTTTCTCACGACCGGGTCCCCCATCTATTCCGTGAGGCCGACGTTTTCATTATGCCGAGCATCGTCGCCCGCTCGGGCGACCGGGACGGCATTCCCACGGTCGTCATCGAGGCGCTCGACCACGGTGTTCCCGTGGTCGCTTCAGACGTTTCAGGCATATCGGAGGTCATCGAAGACGGCGAGACCGGGTTTCTCGTTCCAGAAAAAAATCCGGACGCCATCGCCCGAGCCATAGCACGCGTTTGCCGGGACAGAGATCAGGCGATCGAAACGGCGAACCGGGGACGGGAAAGGGTTCGCCGACAATTCGGTCAGGAACCATGCCACACTACCGTGCTACGCCTCTATGACGAGCTTTTTCAATAACAGGAAATGGCAAGAATTCTATTTGGAGCTCAAGGGGACAGTGCGGGACACGTCAACCGCGCCCGAATCGTGGCACAAGAATTGGGGGAGCACGAATTCCTTTTTGTGGGAGGTGGAACGGTCCAGGAGCTCGGGGCCGAAGGATATTCCGTGATACCCGTTCCCGTTCTAGGTACTCTTTATCGCGGGGGCGCCGTTCAACCTCCTCGCAACGGTGAGACACGCCCTCGAGACTCTGGTGAAACGACGCCGGGTCATCCGGCGGCTGGGTGAGGTCATCGATCAGTTCGACCCTCATCTCATATTGACGGACTACGAATACTTCACGCCCACGGCGGCCCGCACCGTGGGCCGAACGTCGGTCAGCTTGGACCACCAGCACGTCATCACCCACTGCATCGATCACAAATCGGACGGGCAGCACGCGAGCCGATGGATGACCCAAGCGGCCATGCGACTTCTATTCAGCAAACCGGAGTACTACCTGGTGGTTTCCTTTTTTCGTCTGCCTCCGGCAAATCCGGCAAACACCGAGGTCTTGCCAGCCATCGTCAACCGTTCCGTAAGGGGGCTCCAACCCCGTGAGGGGGAACACGTTCTGGTGTACCAAACATCCCCGACATTTCACCAGCTTCTCCCGCTCCTGGAGACGATGGATACTCCCGTCGTGATTTATGGTCTCGGTGAGCACGCGCCGCGGAAAAACCTCGTTTTCCGACCCCGCTCGAAAGGGCCGTTCCTGGAAGATCTGGCCTCTTGCCGCTACGTGATCGCCAATGGCGGGCACAACGTCATTTCGGAAGCTCTCTGTCTGGGGAAACCGATCTTCTCCTTCCCCATCGCGAATGCCTACGAGCAGTTCATGAACGCCCGGTTCTTGAGTGAGCTCGGCTATGGACGGCACGCCATGACCGCCGAAGCCGCCGAGCCCATTCTCGCGGAATTTCACGCACTTCTCGACGAATTCAAAGCCTCCATCAAGAAAACGTTCACTCCAGGTAACGACGCGTTGAGACGCAGGTTGAACGAGCTCATCCATCAGCGGCGGAGTGTCGCCCGGCGCGCTCCGTGATGGACAAGACCACCCCTCCTCGTCCCAGCCCGTAACACCTGCCGTGCCACAGGATGGACCACCGCCCGATGGTACGGACCATGGCCATGGAAGGAGGTGAAACGGAAAAAAAGCTGGGAGATCTACGTCAAGCTCGGGCCGGGGAGAGCCGCTACGCCTGACCTCCGGTGGCGATAATTGGAACCATGCTTGGTCCCTGGGCAGTCATTCCTATTTGTTTTGATCTCTCGGACTTGTTCGTGCTACCCTCCACCTACCTTCGCGAACAGGGGCTTGTTCCGGCTTAAGAGTGATGAATCGTGAGGCCTGCGGCGACGCCCCAAGAACGAATTTTCCGATGCCAAAACATATCGCTGCGCAAGCGGTATCAATTCAGGGAGGGTAATAGCCATGACAAAACCTAAATTATTAATGACTGCATTGATAGCAGTCTTCATGACTTTCTCGCTGTTTGCTGCAGCCATGGAAAGTCCTCAATTTGGCGAAGGGGAAGCAAAGCCAAATCAGTTCTGGTGGCCTGAGCAGCTCGATCTTAGTCCTCTCCGCCAGCATCAGCCGGAGTCTAATCCTTACGGTGAATCATTCAACTACGCAGAAGAATTCAAGAAACTCGATCTCGAAGCCCTGAAAAAGGATATCGATACTTTGCTCACCACCTCACAGGACTGGTGGCCCGCGGACTACGGCAATTATGGACCCCTTTTCATTCGTATGGCCTGGCACAGCGCGGGTACTTACCGCACAATCGACGGACGCGGCGGTGCCGGCGGCGGGCAGCAGCGCTTTGATCCGCTCAACAGCTGGCCTGACAACGCAAACCTCGACAAGGCACGGCGACTGCTTTGGCCGATCAAGCAGAAATACGGCCAAAAGATTTCATGGGCGGACCTGATGATTTTGACAGGTAATGTTGCGATGGAAAATATGGGCTTCAAGACGCTTGGCTTTGCGGGCGGCCGCGAAGACGACTGGGAAGCCGACCTGGTCTATTGGGGACCTGAAACCAAGATGCTCGATGCGAAACGCCGCGACAAAGAGGGGAAGTTGACGGGGCCGCTTGCCGCGGTTCAGATGGGCCTGATCTACGTCAATCCGGAAGGGCCGGGCGGGAACTCTGATCCGCTTGCGGCAGCACAGGCTATTCGCGAGTCCTTCGGCCGCATGGCCATGAACGACGAAGAAACCGTGGCACTCATCGCAGGCGGGCACACCTTTGGGAAGGTGCATGGTGCGCACAAGCCGAATGATTGCGTCGGAGCCGAGCCCGGTGGTGCTCCGGTCGAAAAACAGGGTTTGGGATGGATAAACGACTGCGGACAAGGCAAGGCCGAAGACACGGTCACCAGCGGGCTGGAAGGCGCCTGGACCTCTTCTCCGGTGGAGTGGACGCATCTGTATCTCGAGTTCTTGTTCGAGTTCGACTGGAAGCAGACCAAGAGCCCGGCCGGAGCGACGCAGTGGATTCCGACCGATGAATCCGCCGCGGACCTGGTGCCTGATGCGCACATTGAAGGTAAGACTCATGCGCCGATCATGCTTACCACGGACCTTGCGCTGAAAGAGGACCCGGACTACAGGAAGATTGCGGAGCGCTTCCGGGACAACCCGGAAGAGTTTGAAAACGCCTTTGCCCGGGCCTGGTTCAAGCTCACGCACCGTGATATGGGGCCGCGCGCACGCTATGTCGGCGCGGATGTGCCGGACTTGGAGATGATTTGGCAGGATCCGATTCCTGAAGTCGATAATGATTTGATCAGCGAAAGTGATGCCAAGCAGCTGAAAGCAAAGATTCTTGAATCCGGGTTGACCGTGCCGGAGCTTGTCAGAACGGCCTGGGCGTCGGCTTCCACCTTCCGCGCGAGCGACATGCGCGGGGGCGCCGACGGCGCGCGCGTGCGCCTCGAGCCGCAGAAAAACTGGGAAGTCAACAATCCGGAAGAACTGGGGAAAGTCCTTGCGCGTTTGGAAGAGATTCAGAAAGCCTTCAATGAATCGCTCTCTGGGAACAAAGCAGTATCGCTTGCGGATGTGATTGTTTTGGGCGGAGCCGCGGCCGTCGAGAAGGCGGCCAAGGATGCCGGCTATGACGTGGAGGTTCCTTTTGAGCCGGGCCGTGCCGATGCGTCACAGGAACAAACCGATGTGAGCTCTTTCGCGCTGCTCGAGCCGAGAGCCGACGGATTCCGCAATTACTACGGTGAGGGGAACTACCATTCGCCGACCGATGCGCTCGTTGACAAGGCGGCCCTGCTCGATCTGAGCGTTCCTGAGATGACCGCTCTCGTGGGCGGGCTGCGTGCGCTCGATGCCAATAGAGGACAGTCGAAGCATGGCGTGTTTACGGACCGGCCCGGCGTGCTCAGCAATGATTTCTTCGTGAACCTGCTCGACATGGCCACGGAGTGGAAGAAATCAGAAGAGTCTGAGGGTGTTTATGAAGGCTTCGACCGCAAAACAGGCGAGCTCAAATGGACGGGGACCTCTGTGGATCTGATCTTCGGCTCAAACACCGAGCTGCGCGCGGTTGCCGAAGTCTATGCGTTCAACGACTCGAAAGAGAAATTCGTCAACGACTTCGTCGTTGCTTGGACCAAGGTCATGAACCTCGACCGCTTCTAGCAGGCACCTGATACAAAAAGGGACAGGTACCTTTTTTGCCAAAGACGGTTGCCAATAAAAAAAGGTACCTGTCCCCTTTTTCCTGCAATTTGCCATGAGTTTATTGTCGGATTAGTCCCTGATCGGTGAAATTGAATGCAAAAAGTAAACAATTTTCCGGGAGCTGACCGCTGATTGCTGACGGCTGACAGCTCGCGGCAAGCCGCGACGCCCCTTTTCTGGTTTCGGCTCTGCCGCGTCAGGGCTAAATATGGCCCGCATTCCCGGCCATTCGTACCACTTCGTGGGGTTAGACAAGAGAACGTTCACGCTAGGTAACGACGCGTTGAGACGCAGGTTGAACGATGCCCTCGATCACTCGTCGCGCTCCGTGATGGACAAGACCACCCCTCCTCGTCCCACCTCGTAACACCTGCCGTGCCATAGGATGGTCCGCCGCCCGATGGTACGAACCATGGCCACGCCGGCTAGAAAGATGCAAGGGAAAAATGAGAGCAGCCAGTTCTTTGCGGGAATTTGATATGGATTGACGCCCCTGAGAACGAGCGCCGCCAGGATTTCGGTCATTAGAAAACCCAATGCCACCCAACGGAGCGACTCCCCCGCCACACCCAGAGGCATGAGGACCAAAAGCGTGGCGAGGGCCGCCGACGTGGCTCCGACCAGATTGAAAATGCCGGCCAGCGCGGCAATCCAGATCCCAATATTCGTGAATTTGGGGTACAGCAACTGGCGCTCTAAATACGACATGAAGCCGCGCAGCGTTTGGTCTCTCACCGGGGAGCGCACGCGATGGTGCCAGTCGAGCACCGTCGGAATACCCCGTCGCCCCAGGAGATTGCCGAGGATCAAATCGTCCACGACGGTTCGCGACCAAACATCCGTGACCTCCAAGGCTCCGAGCACCGTTCGATGGATGGCCGTCGCGCCCCCCCAAGGTTGCGGGTTGAGTCGCATTCCGAGCAGCAGGACCGTCGCGTACATCGCTTGGCAAACGCCCCCCAAGGTCGGCGGCGTGGGAACGAAGTCCCTGAAGGTGGTGACGACCTGCTCTCGGTTGGATTCGAGAGCTCGGGTGAACCTCATGAGCCAGTCCGGATCGACTCCGTTCGCCGCATCACAAAAGACGACCAGTTCGGTCTCGGGGCGAAGCTGACGTACCGCTGCAATCAGATTGTGGTTCTTCTGGGAGCAGGTCCTCGCCGGCCCGCTGACGATCTTTCGCGCGTGAGGGTGGCGGGACGAAAGCCGGCCCACGATCTCGTTGGCCGGATCGCGCTCGTTTTCCACGACGAAGCTCACCCGGTAGTTGGGATGAGTTTGGGTGAGAAGTGTCTCGACGATTTCCTCCTGACCGGGAAACGCGCCGGTAATGGGAACCACCACCTCGCAGACCGCAGAAGAATCGCGGCTTTCACTCTCGGATTGACGGGGCCGACCCAGCCTGACCAGCGCGGCGGCGCAGGCGAAGGGCACGATGAGGAAGACACCAACGAGAAAAATCCATACCGTCAGGAAGGTTTCGGCCAAAGGTTCTCGGCTCCTGTCATTAGCCGGCCCCGAAATAGACTCTCTTCATCTGGTCCTCGAAACTGGGACTGGACTCGACGACGGACATGAAGATGTCCTTGGACAAGCTCAAAACTTCCACGTCACCGATGGCCTTGACGGTAGCCGAACGGCGTTCTTCCTTCAGAAGAGCGATCTCTCCAAAGAAATCGCCCGATTTCAATGTACGCACTATCTCCATGCGTCCGCCCGTCTCCTGGACAACTTGCATTTGCCCGGTGCGGACGACGTAAAACTTCACTCCCACATCGCCCTGCTCGACGACGTCGGTCCCGGCGGTGAATGTCTCGAGCTCCATCTTTCCCGCCACATCGGCGAGAAGAGCGGGCGACGAATCCGCAAAAACGGGACACTTTTGCAAAAAGGTGGCAATGGTCAGCGATTCGGCGACCTCGACGTTGGACACGACATAGCCGTCGATCAAGCTGATGATCCGGTCCGCCACATCAAGGATGCGGTTGTCGTGGGTCACGATGAGCACGGTGGAATCGCGTTCTTGCGCCAGTTTTTGAAACAGGCTGACGACATGGCGGCCCGTGTCCTTGTCGAGAGCCGCCGTGGGCTCATCGGCCAATATCAACTTGGGGCGGTTGACCAGGGCTCGACCGATGGCCACCCGCTGTTGCTGCCCGCCGGATAACCTTTGCGGCTTCTGATACATGCGTTCCTCGAGGCCCAGTTCCACGAGGATCTCCCTCGCCCGTCCCGCGGACTCGGCCTCCGTGAGATCGTGCAACTCGGTCGCCAATTTGACGTTTTGAAAGGCCGTCAACGATTCGAACAGATTGTGCGCCTGGAAGATGAAACCGATGTTTTTCCGGACTTCCACTTGCTCGGAAGGGCCCATTCCGCGAAGCTCCTTGCTGTCGAACTTCAAGCTGCCCGATTGAACCGCGCGCAGTGCTCCGATCAGGGTGAGCAACGTCGTCTTGCCCGAGCCCGATGGTCCGGTCATGATGACGATTTCCCCTGGATAGATATCGAGATTGTTGTCGAAGAGAACCTGTTTCCGGCTCTCGCCCTCCCCGAAGGAGAAATCGACCTTCTCGATACGGACGAGTGGCTCCCGCTTGGGTCGGACGGCAAAGCTTACGGCGTCATCCGTAGTCATTCGCCGGGTTCGGTCGAGTGCATCTTCTACCATACCTTAACCGGTCCTTCTCAATAAAGCTCCGCCGGATCCGCCTCCAGGACCTTCCTCAAGGCCAGAACGGCGGCCAGAACACACATGAACACGGTGAGAACGAGAACGAAAGCCACCCGGCCCGCGGACAAGAACATGATGATTCGGGTGTGTGCTTCGAGCACCGTGTACAACAACACTCCTGCAACGAGACCCGGCAAGAAACCGAGCACGGAGAGTAGCAAGGCCTCCTTCAGGATGATTCCGACGAGGTAGCGGTTCGAAAAACCCACCGCGCTGAGTGTGGCGTACTGAGGCAAATGGTCCACGATTTCGTTGAACAAGATCTGGTAACAGATGATGACCCCGATGCAGAAGCCGGCCACCAGTCCCACGCCGAAGACCGCGCCGATCGGTGTCGAGTGAGTCACGAAGTTGACCTCCCGCTGCCGGAGCTCTTCCGGTGTCAGGACGATGAAGTCTCGGGGCTCCAGTTCCTGAATTTTGGATTTCAAGGCGGCGATATCGCTACCCGGCCTGGCTCGAATGAATCCCAAGGTGAGCCGACTCTCCCTCCCCTGGTAATGGTGCCGAACCCAGTTGGAGTCGCTCATGAAAACGAAGCCGTCCCGGCTGAAGTTCGCTCCCAAGCTCACGAGACCTGCCACACGGTATTCGACGCCGGAAAGGTTGACCGTTCCTCCGGCGCGGATGTCACCGTAGAGCTCACGCGACCGTTCATCAAAGAGCACCACCTTTCCTTCCTTGAGCTCCGCCTGATGTTCCTTCATTCCGGGAATGGAGAAAGCAAAGGTGTCGATGGGAAACGCAAGCACGGCAATGGGTTTCCTCAATCCGGTGGTCTCGTTCTTGAGCGACGCCCATCCTTCATAGACGGGGATGACCTCCTTCACTTCCTCGAAGGCCAGCGTCTGGTGGAGCCGGGTGCGGCTGAATTTGTCCCACTTGTTTAGATGGACTTTCTTCTCGTCCATCATCACGAGGTCGGCGTCGATGAAGGGAGGCAGATTCGCCTGGCTGTCGTTCAGGCCGTTGAAAAATCCGATCTGCATGAACATGATGAGGACGGCGAAGGAGATACCGCACAAGGAAAAGGCGAGTCGCAACTTGTCGTGCACCAGCATCAGCCAAGGCACGGGGACTTTGCGTTGTTTCGCCACGGCCTCAGAAGAGCTCCGCCGGGTCCGCTTTCCTGATCTTCTGAAGTGCCAGAAGACCGGAAAGGGTGCACATGATCAACGTCAGGAACAGAACCAATAGGACCAGATACCACGTGAGGTGTATCGGCAGACGACTCAAGAAGTGAGCGACGAGGAATATCAAATGGGCCAGGACGAGGGCGGGCAGGTAGCTCATCGAGGCGTAGATCATCGTTTGCTGAAAGCCCACCTTATATATATAGGTATTCTTGTACCCCATGGCCTTCAACGTGGCATACTCGTTCAACTTGTTCGAGATTTCAGCCGACAGGACCTGAAACAAAATGACTCCGCCCACCACGAAGGAGACGAAGGCTCCGGCGCGAAACATGATCCCCACGGGCTTGACGGAAATGAAATAGGCCTGCTCCTGTTCGATGAGCTGCCGGCGATCGAAAACAACGACGTCCGATGGGAGCGTTTCATTCAACGTGTCTTTCAAAGCCATCGCATCGGTACCGGGCAACACCTTGATCAAACCGAGGCTAACCCAACGAGAGTCTTCCATCATCAAACGGTGATAGTTATTGTTGTTTACCCAAGCCGTGCCTTCCCGGTAGAAACCCATACCCAGTCGGAAAAGGGATTTCACTTGCACCTCGAAATCATTCACCTTTCCCGTCTCGCCGACGGTCAACTCGCCGTAGTCGGCTTGAGAAAGCATATCCATCATAACCGTGTCGGTCGCCTCGATGGTCGACAGATTATCCATGACCTCACCGTTTCGGATGAATCGTGGATCGAGCTCCGAGCCGATGAGCAACAAGGTGGAGGTCAACTCCGTCTCCGGATTGGTCCAGAAGGCCCGGCCGATGTTCAACGGACTGACCGCCTCGACCCCGGGAACGACACCCACCTGGACGAGACGCGCCTTGTCGAACTGTCCGGCACCGTCGAGGATCTCGTATTCGTCCGAAGTCAGAATCAAATCGAAGTCTAGATACTCATAGAGTAGGACCGAGGTCCGCTCGGCCGTATCGAGGAAACCAATCTGCATGAACATGAGCAGAACGGAAAAGGTGATTCCCGCCGCTGCGGCCAGGGCCCGTTTCGGGTTCTCGAAGGTATTGTGCCAAGCCAGGAATACCTTCATGGTGAGGGATCGGTTTTTAGTTGAATGGAAACATTGACTTCCATGTTGATCAACCGGGAAGCCGGTTCCGACTCATCGAGGAGGAATCTTCGCCTCAGCGACTTTGTTCTGAGGATTAATGATTCGACTGATGGACTGCACGGTGCCGGTCAAGGCCTCGGGCAAAGCGGGCCCGGTGATCGTCGCTTTCATTCCCGGGGCCACTTTCATCACATCGCCCTCGAAGATTTCCGCGACGACCATCATCTGCTCGAGGGTCGCCATCCGAAGGATGGGCCGAGCGCCGGCGGACTCACCCACGGCCTGCAGGACCTCGAGAACGATGCCGTCGGACGGCGCCTTCAGTACCAACGCATCCCACCTCTCCCGAGCGAGGTCGAGCTGCTGCCGACTCCGCTCTTTATGGAGCTCGTTCTCGAGCTTCAACCTTTCGAGCTCCCGCCGGGCGATGTCCAGTTGGAGCTCTGCGGCATCATGTTGATAACGTCGCATGTGCATTTCTTCAGCGGACAATGAAGCCCCATCGACTTTTTCGAACCGGTCCAGATGAATCTTTGCAAAGGAATAGTCTTCCTCGGCAACCTTCACCTTCTGAGCTTGAAGCTGAATGGCTCGTTGCCCGAGCTCATCGGCCTCTCTCACCGCCAGCTTCGCGAGCTTCACGTCGAGCTCGAGAAAATCCCCTCCGCTAAAGCGGACGAGGACGTCGCCCTTTTCGATCCGGTCTCCGGCATCGACTTCGATCTTCGCGATCGTTTCTCCCGGCGGGCCCGCCAGATGAACGATCCCCCCGGCGGGACGAATGCGTCCGAGAGCTCCCACGTTATCGGCGGCCCATGACGGAGAGGCGGCGACGAGGAAACAACACAAAGTTATGCGGTGAATCAAGGCGACTCCTTCGGAAACGGCAGTTGACTGATACGGTCGGCGCTAAAGGTAATACGGCTTCCCTCGCCCTCGATCAGGGTTCCCGTGGCGAAACGAAGCTGGGTCATGGCCACGGCGTACCTACGTTCGGTCTCGATCTTTTCCACGCGAGCTTCGAAATACCTATCCTCGATATCGATCAGCTCGTAAAGACTCGCTTCCCCGATCTTCAGTTTTCGTAGTGTGTCGTCCACCGACCGACGGTAGGCTTCCACGGCGTCCGACGCGAGCCCGTCCTCCTTCACGGTGGCAAGGACGGCTTCGATGGCGACCGTGACATCGGAAACAATTCTTAACTCGAGCTCGGATTGGACCAGTTCAGCTTCGCGAACGAGGGAAGTGCGGCGGACCAGCTCACCTCGCGCCGCATGGTTCCCCACCGGCAGCTCCAGGTTGAACATGGCCGCGAGGTTGGGACCTCGAGTTTCGTTGAACAGTGAATAGAAATACCGCCCCGAGCTCGACCTTCCATCCAGCCCCGCGTATCCGATCTTGAATTGGAGGTCCGTGATGGGCCTCATGTCATTGGAGGCCTTTTTTTGGAGGATTTCTCGGGCCTCGAGGTCCAATCCGGCGGATTGGTAGTCCCTCCTGAGCTTCAGCGCCTCTCGAATATATCCCTCCCTCGGAAGGGATTCTATCCGTTGCGGCTCGAGGACCTCGGGGAAAGTCCCCTCCGGGAGAGGCACGGAGGACATCTCGTTCGGATCGTATCCCATGGAAACCGCCAAGGCCTGTGCGTTCTGGAATAGAGCCAGACGTGCTCGACTCAAGCCGAGTTGCCGCAGTGCGAGCTTTGCCGTGGCCTGGTTCAAGAGAACCGGAGCCAATATGCCGCCGTCAATCAGGCGCTTGACCGTGGCCACCACATCTTCAGCTCTCTTCTGGGTGTCGTCGAGGAGCTCCGTGTTGCGGCGTGCGGCCAGCGCATTCCAGAATGAGGTGGCCGTCACAAAGACCTGCCGGGCGATGTTGTGGCCGGCCAACCCATCGATGGTGTCCACATTCGTCCGTGCCGCCTTCTCTTGCGCGCCCGTACCGTTCGTGCCCCAACCACGACCCAAGGGAACGACGATCTCCAGATTGACGTCCGACCGATTGATCGCATCCAGTTGGTTCGTGTTGTTTTCCAAGCTGACCGTCGAGAGGGAAGGAATGATCGTCACTCCGTTGCGGAACTGCCTGGCAACACCAAAGGAGACGACAGAAAGTTCTTCACGGAGCACGTCGAGAATCGGCGACGGGGAAGCCGTGGTACCGGGAGGTGGCTGCGACGACACTCCGTCCGGAGAACCGGCGGTCTCTTCATCTTGCGGTTCGGTGGAAACCGGTAATCTCTCCCGCTCATGAGACAAGTGTCCGAAAGCAACCCAATCGAACTGTCCCGTCGCTGTCTCGAGCGACCCTTCACTTTGAAGGATCCGCTCTTTTTCAATCAAGACCCCGTGATTGGACTGGAGGGTCCTCTCAACGGCTTCGGATAGGGAGACCGTGTCGTCTTCGGCGCGGGACGAGTCGGTCGATAATAAAACGGCGAGTATCGCGAAACCAACGCATGTGTTCGTCTTGCGCATCTGACCCAAAGAAAGCTCCTTCTCTTGCAAAGGGAACGATTCGAGCAACCCTCGCGATGGCGCAATTTTCGATGTAAAACTGGCCCGAAATGTATTTAATTTAAAAGGTTACAGGACAGTTGTTCTACCTGTCAAAGCTCACTCAGTGCGATCAGGACGATAGGTCCCTCTCGGTAGACGGCGGAATCGCCGGCCAGTTCGGCGACGAGGCTGCCATCCGCTGCAATCCGGCTGTGGGCCGGCTCGATCCACTCGTTGAAGGGCTCGAAATACGCCGGAAATCGACTACTGTAGTGAGAAAGATCCACCACGAGGTGGGTCACACCCATTTCGTCCCGCAAGCGCACCAGCGGAGACGGATCACCCTCGACGGCGAAATAGGCGTCAACCAAAGCCCTCATGCGACGTCTCATCTCATCGGCAACTCCCGTGTGATGGGCGTGGTGTATTTCTCGAGTTATAAGGACCTTCCTTCGGCATAGATAGGGCACATTCTGAACGACACCCGTCGGCCAGCCTGCAATAACAACATCTTCGGGTAACGTGGCGATTCGTTCATAGAGCTTTCGATACTGGTCGATGTGAATATTCAAACCCGCGTCGCCTCCGCCGCGGCCGCCGAGAAGAATGAGACACAATGCGGTCACGGTCAAAACCCCCACCGACCGTAAGCACCGTCCCCGAAATCGGAAGGCGAACAAGGCACCCGCGGCCGACGGGAGAGCCACCACGACGAATACGGGAACGGTATAAACGAGGTATCGCTGAGGCCACATTAGATACGGCGCGAACAAAGTCGCCGAGACGTAGCCGACGCATCCGGACAACAACAGACACGTCAGTCTGCGAGCGGCCGGTGAGCGTTGGGCGAGTCGAAAACCGCCCAGCCCGATAAGGATCGCAAAGACCACAACAGCAGCCACAAAGGGTGCATGGGTGGGAATTCCATAACGGTGTCCTCCATAAATCCAGGATCGGAGCGACGGTATCCAAGCTTCTTGTTGGCTCTGAAAAGCCAGCCCGTAAGTGTCGGCCAGGGCCATGAGAAACGGTGGCGAGGTCATTTGGTCCCGGAAGCCGTATCGGCCACCGGTTCCCGCCTCCGGGTACTCGGCGACGTTCTCCGGCCCCAGACGCGGCCCGAAGGGCGCCAGATTCGAGAGCGTCGGCAGCATCAGGGCGAGTGATATCGTTGCTGCGGCAAAAAGAGTGATCACTCGACGCCCTCGGGATAACTCCGACGCGTCACCCCGGTCTCGCGCCGGCAAGACAAATAGGACGAGAGCCAGGCAGAAACCAACGATGACACAGGCAGGCGGGTAAAAGAGAGCGGAAATAGGGACAAGGGCGGCGAGGAAACGACCTTTTCCATGAACCAGGGCGGCTGTCGCCAACCCGACAAGGGGAAAGGCCCACGAGCGAGCCGCGCCACCAACCATCCGGTCGAGAAACAGGTCGGAAGACAGAACCAGCGCCAGGGTCGCCCAGGAAGCGGGCCATCGCCCCAAACGGAGAGCTGCCGCCGCCACGGCGAGCAGCAACAGGGCGTACTGCAGATAGGGCAACGCTTTGCTCACCCATGCCGGATCCCAGAAACGGGCGCTTAGCATGTAAACCAAGGAGTGACCGAGGGGAGCAAGGGCCAAGAGGTAATCGCTGTGATAGTCATCCCGGAAGAGGTTCGAATCTTGATAGCGATAGAAAGGGAAGATATGCTGTCTGGCATCATCATTGAAACAGAAAGGATCGGCCGATCGACGAACGTGCTCGACCAGGGACGGGCCGTACATCGCGACGAGCGACAGGGTGAACACAATCGCACCAAGGATCGCCGGAACGGCAGACCTCGGAGCGTTGGAGGAAGGTTCGTGTCGAAGCTTCATCACACGGCCACGCAAATTTTACAACTCAGCCGGTTAGATTCTATCCGCTTCACAATCCAATGAACCAACACGAACCCATCAAGGTCGTCATACTCTTGCAGGACCTCGAGTTTGGTGGATCTCAACGATACGCCATTCATCTGGCGCGACATCTGGACCGTGAACGCTTCTCGACCGAACTGTGGGTTCTTCGCGGCGGAACGGACCTACTGCCTCTTGCCAGGCAAACGGGTGCGAACATCCTCTGGATGTCCAACTCACCCTGGGTCGGCCCGCGAGCCTTGATCGGATTGGCCTCCACTCTACGCGAACGGACACCCGAGATTCTTCTGACGCTCACGGTGGTCCCCAACATATGGGGTCAACTACTGGGAAAGCTGATGAAAATCCCGGTCATCATTTCGACTTATCGCAACCCTTTCCCAAAGCAGTACGAAAGCTTGTTGTGGAGGTTGAGCTCACGGATCATCTGTAACGCCGAAGCGCTGAGGAATGAAATCTTGGTGCGTCACGGAGTGGACTCACGACGGGTTGTAGTCACACCGAACGCGGTCAACGCGGATCTCTTCTCACCGGACGATTCGGGACGGGCGGCCCATCCGACGGTGGTCAACACGGGCCGACTCGTCAACCGAAAAGACCCGTTGACTTTGCTCGAAGGTTTCAAAATCGCGACTCAACACCACCCCGCGGCCCGCTTGGAGATCATCGGCAACGGCGAAATGAAGACAAAGCTCGAAGAGCGCATTAGCCGCTATTCATTGGAATCGAAAGTGCGACTGTTGCCCGGGACCGTCGAGGTGACGGAGCGCCTGCGCCGCGCCTGGGTTTTCGCCATGACTCCGCGTATCGAAGCATCTCCCAACGCCATCGTGGAGGCCATGGCAACCGGTTTACCCGTGGTGGCCACCCGAGTGGGGGGCATTCCGGAGCTCATCGAGGACGGCCGCACCGGTCTGCTCGTCGATCCGGAGGATCCGGGAGCGGTGGCCGAAGCATTAACCGAGCTTCTGAATGACGAACCCCGGCGGCGGACCATGGGTCTTCGCGCCCGAGACAAAGCCGTGGCCACCCACTCCATGGAACGACGGATCCGTGACACACAAAACCTGCTCATCGAGGCCCTGGAAGAGACCGGCCGCACCGTCACGGCAACACGGGTCGAGGATCCAACTGGATGAAGCCGGCCACGGCGCACCACAGCCAAACCGACGGGCCGACTTGGCGACGCGTTCTTAGGCGATTCGGGCATCTCGTTTCTGCACAAGGAGTGGAAGGGATCACCAACGCGGTTTTTTTTCTCACCTTGGCATGGCTGAACGTCGATACCTTCGGTATGGTCATGTACGCCATGGCTGCCGGCGCCCTGGTGATGAAGGCGGTCCAGTTCGGGCTCTACGTTCCCCTGGTCACCGACTGGGGACGAACCGACGAGCACCGGATCCCCAATCTGCTTTTTCGGGCGAACCTCATCAAGCTGGTGTTGCTGGCTCCGACCCTCGCTGCGGTGGGAGCCGCGGTCACGTACCTCGGTCTCCCTCACGAAATGGCCTGGGTCGTCATGGTCGTGAGCTTGGGATCCGCGGCAGAGGCATTCTCGGAAACGTTCTTCGCCGATTTTAGGATGAGAGGCCGTCAGGACCAAGAGGCCAAGATCAAAATGATCGCTTCGGTCCTCTCCTATTCCTACGGCTTTCTCACCGCCCTGTCCGGATTCGGTCCGGTCGCCATCAGCTTTTTCAAGGTGGTCTCGGGCGTCATGCGACTGACCTTGTGCGCCGTTGTCTTCTTGCGACGCTATGTCGTGCGGTTCCCGTCCCTTCCCACGTGGGCCGAGACATGGCCCCTTTTCAAAGCCGCTTCCGTTTTGGCCGTCATCGACGCTCTCGGGATCCTTTACAACAAGACCAACATCTTCTTCCTCGAGAAAACCGCCGGCGTGAAAGGCGTGGCCTACTACAGCGCCACTTGGAACATCGTAGATACTCTGTCCGTCACGGTGTCACAGAACCTGCTGGCCTGGGTCCTCTTCCCCGTGCTGGCATCGATCTGGCTCGAGAAGCAAAAAGCCGCCGGGCAACTCGTTCGCTCGAGCGCTCTTTGGCTCACCGTCACGGCCTTTCCCATCATGTTTGCTTTGCATCGCGGTGCCGACCTCATCATCGGTGTCGCCTACCCGGATGAATACTCCGATGCGATCTGGATGCAGAAACTGCTCGTCTGGACCATCTTTCTTTCCTTCCAAAGCAATCTTTTTTGCCACGTCATGATGGTTGCCGGAGCGATCAAAACACTCCTGTATTTCTACGTCGGCGCCGCCCTGGTCAACCTGGGACTCAACTTGTCGCTTGTGCCGTCCCGGGGCATGCTCGGCGCCTGTTGGGTCATCATCTTCACCAAGCTATTGATGACGATTCTCGCCTTCTCTTATTGCCAGATTCGTTTTAGATGGTTCAGGTGGAGCGACCTCTTGTTTCCCGTGGGTCTGGTTGCCACGTCACTATGGGTCTGGCAAGCGGGACTTGTCGTTTCCGAACCTTTATCTATTGCAGCAGCGGCGTCGCTTTACGGCCTCGGGGTGTGGAAGCTCGGACCAAAGATCATCAACAGCGCGCCTCTTGGTCCTTGCGGCATATCGAGAGAGGAATGGCTAATGCCATGGCATAACATCGACGTCGATGTCGTCATCAAAAACCTCACCCGTTTCGCATCTCATCCCCGTTTTGGTCTCGCCATGGCCGGGCTCGCTCTCGAGAAATCCTTCTTGAACCGGATTCCCCCTCGTCACGGCAAGGCTCGAAAGATCCGCCAGGCGAGTTTTCGTATTACCGACGTCTGCAACCTGCGCTGCCACACTTGCGGTCAGTGGGGAGATCGCGGGTTTCTGCGGGGTCGAAGTTTGCCCGATTTGAGAAAGAAGTTGGTCCCGCCCGACCGCTACATGAGCCTGCTGGCCGACGTTGTCGCGAGTGGGCATCGCCCGTTCGTTTATTTCTGGGGTGGCGAGCCCATGCTCTACGATGGGCTCGTCAACCTCGTGGAAGGCGCGGCGACTTTGGGGCTACCCGTGTCCATCGCCACGAACGGCACCGGTGCAGCAGCAGCCGCGGAGCGCTTCGTCCGGGCGCCCCTGGGACTCTTTCAGGTCTCCATTGACGGCCCGACTCCCGAGATGCACAACCAAGCTCGTCCCGGCGTCGGGAAGGTGGACAACTTCAGTGAAATTCTGGCCGGTCTCGATGCGGTGAACGAGATTAGAAGAGACACGGGAAAACCTCTTCCCCTCGTCGTATCGCTGACCGTAATCTCGCGTGCCAATCAGGGACACCTTCTGGACATTTACGAAACCTTCCGCGACAAAGTGGACATGTTCGTCTTCTATCTATCCTGGTGGATTGACGAGGAGACGGCACGTGCCCATGATCAGAGCTTCTCGCGGCGATTCGGGACGAATCCCCGAACACACTGGGGCTGGGTCGGTGACTGGAAACCGAACGACTACGAACTGCTGGATTCCCAGATAAGGAAGATCAAAATCCGTTCACGTCCACTCAGCGCTCCGCCGGTGGTGGTTCTCCCGTCTCTCAAAGGAGCAGAACATCTGAAGCGCTACTACACGGACCACAGCGCCAGATTCGGTTTCAACCGATGCGTCTCCATCTACCAAGCCGTGGAGATCAACAGCAACGGCGACCTCTCACCGTGCCGTGACTATCATGACTACGTGGTCGGTAACGTAAAGACATCGACGATCACGCAATTGTGGAACTCGACTCCTTACCGGGATTTCAGAAGGAGTCTAGACAAAGAGGGACTCATGCCGGTTTGTAGCCGCTGTTGCGGGTTGATGGGATTCTAGAAAGGGTACGGAGTCGCCGTGAGCGCCGTGAGAGCCCTGATGGACAAGGCAGCACCGTCTCTGTTATAAGTCGTGCCAGTTAATCGCTACCTGTTCCGCATCTTATTTACACATATCTTCTTTTAGCTATATTAAGGAGAAATCATTATGGCATTTATGGAAAAACTTCGACCTCAGATCTACGCCGTGTTCCGCATCGTCGTTGGATTGATGTTTGCCCAGCATGGCGCTCAAAAGCTCTTTGGGCTGTTGGGTGGCTTTGGGGAAGGCGGTGGAACGGCACCCTTGTTCTCTCTTATGGGATTGGCGGGAGTCATCGAGTTCTTCGGTGGGTTCATGATCGCGCTGGGTCTCGCGGCCGGTTGGGCGGCGTTTATCTGTAGCGGCACTGATGGCTGCGGCTTACTTCATGGCCCATTTCCCCCAGGGCTTTTTTCCCATCCAGAACCGAGGAGAGCTGGCCGTCGTCTACTGCTTCATCTTTCTCTACATCGCGAGCCGCGGTGCGGGCATCTGGAGCATCGACTCTATTTGGCGTAAGGAAAAGCCCACCGGGTCCTGAGCGGTCCGAAGTCGAGTCGACTCGAGCCCCCTGGGAATCGATCCAGTGCGCTCTTTACGGGAGGTCATGTCCGCCTTTTCGTCCGCCGGGACCCGCTTTCGGAATGGATTCGGCTCTCACCGGGTCATTTCATAGTGAATGTCTGAGCTCCGCGTGCCAACTCTTAGTCCCGCACCGACGATGACGAAATCCCTCCAGGCCCGGCGGCGTCCTGCGGCCGTCCAGCGCTCCGCACCTTCGTAAGCCAGGAAGATACGCTTGCGAAATTCGAGGCTGTCCTCGATGGATGGACTCGAGCCCGCGGGCCCGATTCGTCCCTGTTTTGGGGACCTCAATCCTGACGCGGCATAGCCGCAACCAAAAGGGTGTCGCGGCTCGCCGCGAGCTATCAGCCATCAGCAATCAGCGGTCAGCTCCCGGAAAATTGTTTACTTTTTGCATTCAATTTCACTCATCAGGGACTAATTTGCCGCTGGATCTTTATGTCTAATTATATATTATAATTATATATAACTATTTATTTGACAAACGGCCTTGTTCGATATAATATCGATAATCATGAAAGCAAGATCATTCGCGATCGTCTCCAGTGATATTCCCTATTTCAATAAAGCTAGACGCGTTCTGACAGTTTCTGAGGAACAAAAATAGATGCTAACAAAGCTGAAATACCAATGGCCGACTTCTCTGGTTCGCAAGCCTCGCCGCATGCGGCGGCGCTCCCGACTCCCCCAGAGCTTCTCGTGCCGGACGAGCACCTGCAGCCGTGGAGGTTGCCGAGGTCAAGTATGGTTCCTTCCCTCTCGAGGAGCGGCTCTCGGGAACCGTGCGAGCGCGCAACCAGACTGAGATCTACTCCGAAGTCGCGGGCACGATTGAGAGAGTCTTCGTAGACGACGGTGCCCGCGTCCATGCGGGCGACCCGCTCGTTCGTCTGCGCGCCCGCGACTCCGAGGAACGGGTGCGGCAGGCCGAATCCGGTCTGGAGGTGGCCCAGGCTCGAGTGCGGCGGGCCGAAGCGAATCTGTTCGAAGCCAAGGCGAATCTCGAGCGTGTCGAAGCCATCGTCAAAAACGGGCTCGGCCCGAAAGCCCAGCTCGATACGGCCCGCGCCGCGGCGATCTCCGCTGAAGCAGATTTGGATCTCATGCAGGCACAGCTCGAGCAGGCCTCATCCTTGCTCGGCGAGCGTCGCGCGGAGCTTGCCGATTCAATCATAAGCGCGCCCATCGACGGCATCGTGGGACGACGTAACGCCGAAGTGGGACAGCAGGCGAGCACGAGCACATCGCTGTTTACGATTGGCGACGTGGACGATATGCACGTCGAGCTCGTACTGACGCAGCAGATGCTCGGCTATATCGATGTCGGCACGAGCGTCAAGATTCACTCCGATACGGCGCCCGGCCGGGTGATCCAATCCGAAATCACCCAGATCTCGCCTTTCCTGCACCCGGTCACGCACACGACACGCGCCGAGATTCACGTGGATTCACATGACGGGCTACTGAGGCCCGGAATGTTCGTGACCGTCGACGTTCTTGTATGGTGAAAGCGAGGAGGCGCCGCTGCTACCGAACAGTGCCGTCTATCGGCATCCGCGAAACGGCGGGGAGGGCGTCTTCATCGCCTATCTCGAAGAGGCTTTGGGCAATCCGGAGCTTGCGAGCGACTACCCGTTGGGTCCTCCGCCGTTCAAAGCCCTGCCGGCGCCGGTCACCGCGCGATTCATGCCTATCGAAGTCGTTGCACGGGGCCGACAGTCTTCGGCCGTGCGCGGCGTCCAGCCTGGGGAGTGGGTGGTCACGCTCGGCCACCACTTGCTCGCGAGCTCGGACGAGCAGCAGGTGATGGTCCACCCTACGCCATGGGCTCACATTCTCGACCTGCAGGCGCTCGACAACCGTGATTTGCTCGACATCATCCGTGCAAAACAGCAACAGAGCGTGAGCGTCGCTTCCGCCCAGGATTGAACTCAAAAGAGGCCGAACTGATGTCATTCGCCGCCGTCTCTGTAAAACGCCCCATCGCGACGACGATGGTGTATCTGATCGTCATTGTGCTCGGTATGGTGAGCTTTCGCTACCTGCCCGTGGACCTACTGCCGCCCATCGAGTTTCCGCGCCTGAGTATTTCCGTCGATTACGGAAACGTCGGCCCGGAAGAAATGGAGCTGATCATCACCGAGCGGATCGAGAACGCGATTGCCGGCGTTCCGAACCTGGAGGAGGTCACCTCCTTATCGGAGGAAGGCGAAGCGAGAGTATCGCTGCGCTTCACCCAGGGTACGAATCTCGACGAGGCGGCCAATGACGTGCGCGCCGCGCTCGACCGAGTCCGGGACGAGCTGCCGGAGGAGATTGAAGCACCAAGGATTCGGAAGTTCGATCCCAATCAATTTCCCATCGTCATCGTGGGGGCCCGCTCGAACCGGCCTCTCGGAGAGCTGACCCGCATACTGGAACGTGAGATGGTCCGTACCTTCGAGCAGGTGGCGTGGTGTGGGTGCCATCGATGTTTGGGGTGGCGTCCGTCGAGCCGTCAACGTCGATTTGAATCGAGAACGTCTGATCGCGTACGAGCTGACGGCCGGTGATGTCGTGGCCGCTCTGGGCCGTGAGAACGTTACCCTGCCGGGCGGAAATGTACGCGAAGGTTTGAGGGATTTGTATGTACGTTCGGTGGGGGAGTTCGAAAGCGTCGATGAGGTCGCCGAAACCGTCGTCGCCATCGTGGACGGCAACCCCATCCGGGTCCGCGATGTTGCGGAGGTCGATTTCGGCTACGAGGACATCAGCCGTTACACCGAGATCTCGGATCTTCCGTCGGTTCGACTCGCCATCCGCAAGCAAAGTAATGCGAACACCGTCGAGGTGGCGCGTCGCATCCATCGAGAGGTCGAGCGGATCAACTCGGACCGCTCCGACATGCACCTGCAAGTCATCACCGATCAGAGCACGTTCATTCAAGCGTCGATCAACAACGTCAGAAACTCGGCGGTATGGGGCGGCGTCCTCGCCGTCGTGGTGCTACTGGCGTTTCTTCGCAACACCTCGGCGACACTGATCATCGCGGTCTCGATCCCGATTTCCATCGTGGCAACCTTCGGCCTGATTTATTTCAACGGACTGACTCTCAACCAGATGAGCTTCGGCGGTATCGCCCTGGGTGTCGGGCTGATCGTCGACAACGCCATTGTTGTTCTCGAGAACATATTCAGACAGCGACAAAGGGGCGCATCGAAACAACAGAAGCGCCCTTGTCGGTACGAAGGAAGTCACCGGCGCCATCATCGCGGCCACGTTGACGACTTCGGTCATTTTCATTCCGCTCGTGTTCATGCGCACCGTCACCGGTACCCTGTTTCAGGAGCTGGCCCTCGTCGTTGTTTTTGCATTGATGTGCTCCTTGGTCGCGGCTTTGACTCTCGTCCCCATGCTTGCCAGCCGCTTTCTGAACCTACAACCCGACGAGGATGAGCCCGGTGAGACCACGCGTCTGCAAAGAGTTTTCGATGCCCTCGAGGCGGGCTACGCACGAGTCATCGACGGCGCGCTCCGCCACCGTCGCACCGTCGGCGCCGTGACGCTGATGCTCGTTGCCGGATCGACGGCCCTGCTGCCGTTGCTGTCCGTCGAGCTTGCTCCTCAGACCGACGGCGACGAGATCGATGTCACCATGCGGATGGACGACGGTACGAACATCAGCGTCATCTACCGATACCTTCAGTTACTCGACGAGGCCGTTCGCGACGTCGTGAACCCCGCCGACGCCCGGTTCATCACGAACGAGGTTCGCAACAACCGCGCGAGCGTTGAGGTCGCTCTCGTTTCGCCGGGCGAGCGCAGCGTGAGCAGCCAGGTACTGGCCGACCGGATCCGCGATCGGGTGGGCAACACGATTCCGGGCGTCGAGGTGCGGGTGTCGGCCCAATCCGGCCTGTGGATTTTGCGTCGGCTGTTTCGGAGCGGGGACGGCGAGGGGGGCGAGTCTCTGCAAATGGAGTTGCGCGGCTACGACCAAAATATCGCCGAACGGGTCGTCGAGAACATCGTCCGGCGGGTCGAAGACGTGCCCGGCGTGATGGACGTCGATGCGAGCACTCGCGAACGACGCCCACAGCACAATATCCGTTTCGACCGGGCTCGGATGGCGCGGTTGGGAGTGGGCGTACAGCAGGTGGCGACGGCCATGCAGACGAGCGTCGGCGGTCGGCGTGCCGGGTTTTACCGGGTGAGTGGCGATGAGTACGACATCACGGTACGTTTCCGACCCCAGGATCGGATGAGCGTTGCCGACATCGAGAACATCTCCATCCGGACGAGCGAGGGTATCTTGCCGATTTCGACGTTCATCCGTCAGGAGACCGACCGAGGACCGCTCGAGGTCCGGCGGATTGACGGCCAGCGCGTCAACTATATTACGGCGAATCTCGAAGCCCGCATGCCGCTCGGCGAAGCCGTCGGTGCGATTCGACGTGAGTTGTCCGATCTTGTCATGCCCGAAGGATTCAGCCTGCATTTTGGTGGCGAGTATGAAGAACAGCAGCGCGCGCAGCGCGATTTCCTGATTGCGATCCTCATGGCCATAGCGCTGATCTACATGGTCATGGCCGCTCAGTTCGAACGCTTCATCGATCCGTTGATCGTGATGTTCAGCGTTCCCATTGCCATTGTCGGCGTCGTGCCGACGATGCTGCATTTCCGGAACGACATTGAACCTGCAGAGCTTCATGGGCATCGTCATGCTGATCGGTATCGTCGTCAATAATGCGATCGTCCTCGTGGACTACATTAATTTGCTGCGCCGGGAGCATGGATTGGCTGTCCGCGAGGCCGTGATCGAAGCGGGCCGGCTGCGATTGCGCCCGATCCTGATGACGACGACGACGACCGTGCTCGGTCTGCTGCCGCTGTCTTTCGGCATCGGTACGGGCGCGGAGATCCAAGCCGCGCTTGCACGAGTCGTGATTGGCGGTCTTCTGGCATCGACCCTCATCACGCTCGTATTGATACCCGTCGTCTATCTGACGACGGCCGGTCTCGTCGATCGCGTGAAACAGCGGGGCGGATGGGAGAGGGCAGTCGAGCGAGCTTGAGCTGGAGCCGGCCCGGTCGAGGGCGGGCTTCGCTCCACGGCATGGATGCCGGAATCCCGGTTTCCAGCATCCGGACCATTAACTATAGGGTCCACACACCTGGCTCCTCGCGACGATTGCTGGCTGACCTACTTCCTGGGAAAACTAACGGTGCTGGTGCCCCTCGCCTGCATCGGCCTCTTTGGTAACATGTCCTATGCGGTTTCCCAACGCACCAACGAATTGGGCATTCGAATCGCCCTCGGTGCGGACCGCCGCGAAATTCTCCGGCTTGTACGAAGAGAAGACCGTTTGCCCGACTGCTTCGAATCCAGCATCACCCGCCTCCTGAAGTTCTTTGGTGACCTCGACGGTGAAAAAGTCGGTGGCAGCCACGGTTCCGCAATGGGATGCCATGAAATGCTCCGCCAAGATGTGCGTTTGCCTCTCTCGGGCGCAGGCTCAATCCCGTGCTCTCGGTCTCAGTTTGTTTTTCAAAAGACATCGGCAGGAGTACTACCGTCATCTCGATAATGTGCGCCTCCAAGGCGATCGGGAAGGGTGGCTCGATTTCTTCCTTGAAGGTGTCTCGGCTTATTGCGGCCGAAGCGGTGGAGAGTGCGCGGGACCTTTATGGCATCATGAGTGAGGATCGCGAACGTGCACCGGGTGCCGCCAAAACAACCGTCATGTCGCTTCGACTTCTTGAAATGCTCCCTCGGTCATCCGATCGTGACAGTCGCACTCAGTCGAATGGGTATGCTCGGCACGACCAAGCCAACCGCGAGCAAGGTCGTGGGCGTTCTGGAGCGCTTGGGTATACTCAGTCAAATGTCGCCGTGCCGACGAGATCGCATGTTCCGGTACGAAGCGTATTTGGAAGAGCTGCGCACCGAAACGGATTTGGAATAGGCGACACTCTATGTGATGGTTCGCCTTTCAAGATAGAGACACACCGCCGCAACTCAGACGCTGCGAGAGGGATTGCCGCTGGATGAAATTCGCATCCGTGCTTCGCCACCGACCCCGCGGGAGTTGAATCGGGCTCATGTTGCTAACGCGTTGGTACGAGAGCTGAAGACTTTGGTGAGTTATTGTTTGTCTCTGGTTAAACAATCGACTTCTCTGAAGAACCTGCCAGACCGCACCGTAAACGCTGTGTGGCCCGGCGTGACCAGGTGTTGGATTTAGATTCAAATCATGCTCGAGCCCTGGTTCGGGAATTGGTACCGGAGAGGGCGGTAGAACTTGGCGAAGCAGGGCTGCTCACGTTTATCCAAAGAAAGGGGCGCACCAGACGAGCTCAGGCACAGCGATTGGCGAAACAATTGGTGATTCTAGCGAAGCGAGCTGTGGAGTTGCAGTAGCATTTTAAGAGACGACAACTGGATAACTCTCGAGAGGGCTGATGCGTTGGAGGTGCTCGAGCAGATTGAAGGGCTAGAGATGGATGTTGGCTTCGAAAGGAGCAACAAATCGAGCAGGCCTATGTGAAGGCCGACCCGAACCAGTCCTTCAAATCCGTTCCCGTAGTCGGTGACCGAACGGCTCCGTCGTTTTTCAGCTACTTCGGTGAACTCTTCGATGTCGGCGAGGATATAAGTTGTGGGTGTCGGCAAGGGAAGAAACTCTCCCTGTGGGGTGAAGACTCCCTCAGTGACCAGCTGATGCTATTGGCCGTTAACCGCCGGGACCCAGCCCGAGTTGCGCTAGAATGGCTGTTGCGCACCTACCAACTCGTGGATCATTCGCCCAGTTGGACGGAGACTACCTGTAATGTCAAGTATGATCGATGCCCAGATTAAGGCTTCTTTGTATGTTTTATTTGAAAGCGATTGGAGCAACCGTTGTGGCTTTGGTGCTTTGGGCGGTCTGTGTAGGATACGGTGCTGCTGATGGTTGGTGGAGTACGCCAATAGCGCCGACAGGAGATGCCCGCCAATTTATGGACGCGGCGGTTGAAATCGTTGACGAAAAACCGCGGCAATATTGCGCTGGTCCTAATAAGAAATGGCGAAGTAATTGACGAACACTATGTAGGCATACAGGGCGAGATTGGCCCTGAGAATATGACGTTTCAGACGGCGTCCATGAGCAAATGGATAACGGCAAACGGCGTCATGAAACTTGCTCAGGAGGGTAGCCTCGATTTTGACTCCGCTGATTGCTGGCAACCTGACGCGGTGGCAACTTCCACAAAGCGAATTTGGCAATGACAAGCTTACGGCTCGCCTGCTGTTAAGCCACATGTCCGGCCTTACCGATGGCCTGGGTTTCGGTGACTATGGGCCTGAAGAAACAGTGCCAACTCTGGAAGAATCGTTGTCCCGGCCGAGAGCGTCAGGGGAGCGGGAGGTCGAGATCAAGCTCGAAGTTTTGAACCGGGGACGGAATTCAGATACTCAGGCGGCGGTTATCTGATTCTGCAGCTACTGATAGAAGAAATATCAGGCGAAGGGTTCGAGGATATTTGCAGCGGGCAATGCTCGAGCCACTGAAAATGTCGCGATCGATATTCGACTACATGGCAGGATGGGACAATATTTCAAATTCTTATGATGCAGATGGTCAAACGGCAACCTTGTACCAGTACGCCGCCAAAGGAGCCACCGGGTTCGCCACTTCCGCGGGGGACATGGCACGGTTCGTTCAATCTCAGCTGGCGGGCGACGGACCGGCACATCCACTTCGAAAAGAAACAATCGACTCGATGCGCGAACCACATGCGAGTGCGTTCGGTGCCGACATCTGGGGTCTTGGGACAATGTTGTATGCGCCAACAGTATCTGGAGATTATGTATACGGCCATGATGGCCAAAATGACCCTGCTATTAACGCCGCTGTCCGGATCAATCCGGACACGGGGGATGCTTTCATTTGCTTCGTCTCCGGAGGCCAGTCGCTGGCAACAGCTCTGGGGTATGAGTGGTGTCTGGAACAACTGGCCGCCCTGATTTTCTGCACATCTGGGGCAGTGATTCGAGATGCGATACCGATGTTGTTGATCGGCAGCATGTTGATTATTGTGTTGGCTGTTGTCGGGATTTGGCGCCGCCGCCGTACTATCGCGAAGTAGTTAGCCACATCGTTTGAACGACCGGTGCTGGCCCGTAAGCCGCCGCCCAGGTGATAAACTGACGAACGACTGCTAAATACCTAATTGGAACCGATATTCAGTTTTGCGTGGTTTCGAACGCCTTTTTTCGCATCGTACATGAAAATCTGCACTCCGTTTCGACGTCGCAGAGACCGGAGCCGATCCGCAACCCACGCGATCCCCGGCCAAGCCTCGAAAGGTCCGGGTGACGAGCGTCGCTCTTGCCGGCATCCGATGTCCCCTTTTCGCCTCTATTCGCTGTGCAATCCGTCCACCCTGTGTCACCCCGCTCGCCTTCATGCTTTTGCCGGCGTGAACGGCTCATGGTGGAGGCCGGGTTCCATTACACTTCGTATATCTGTGACGTCTCATATCAAGGAGGACTTCATGTCAGATCATATTCGCTTCGCTCGACTTCCTTTTCTCCTACTCATCATTTTCGTGATTGCCCGTTTCATTCTTGGTGCCCTCGGCGTCCCGTATGAGCAAGGGACCTGGTTTTTCAGTATGGTGGTCTTGACCAACTTTTCCGCGTTTTCTCCTCGGAGCTTTTTCGCGTCGCCTTCGCGGATACAAATGGTCTCAAGCGATGTTGCTCGGTTTGACCATTGTGCTCGGCGCGCAAATTCTCATCCTGCTGGCAACAATCGTCTCCAGCCTGGCCGGCGCCGAGACCTACTTCAACCACCCCACCGCGCTCAATGTAGAAGAATCCGTGGGTTTGGGCCAAGCGTTCGGCATCCGGATTTTCGGACTCGTAGTCAACGGCATCGTCAACGCCGTATTGGGATTGCTGGGTTGGTTGGGGAAAGCTGCTGCCTGAAGCAGCATGAAAGATGGGAATGGTCTGACAAAGCTAAGCAGAATCTACACAAACGCTCCAGTCTCGCACCGGGTTTTGTCATAGGGAATCCATTTAGTTTGACGTAGTCGCGCCGGCGGTCCCCTTCCCAAAGTGCATTCGCCATGATGTTTTCTCATAAAAACCGCCGGAACCCTTTCTTGGTTTATGCTTATCGAAGCTTTTGGGGTTATATATTGAGGAGCTGAGATGCGTGATTCTTTGGGTGTCCACTCGCCGAGCCATGAAGTCACCTCGCCCGAAGTGTTCTTCAATCGGCGTCGTTTTCTTTCGGTGCTTGGTTTGGGACTCGTTGCCGGCGCATCGATCCGTTGCGCCGCGGGCCCGAGACCCATTCCCGACGAGCTTCTGGAGCCTCCGTTCGAAAGGCCCGAGGTCTTTCCCGCTTCCCTCAACGAGCGTTATGAGTTTCCGTCGTCGATAAATCGGAGCCGGCTCACGAAGCGTGAAGTGGCGGGCTCGCACAACAACTTCTACGAGTTTCTGGCGGGACAGGGAGGACCCGTGGGACGCTATGTCCAGGATTTCGAGATCGAACCCTGGAAGGTCGAGGTCTCCGGTGAATGCGAGAAACCCACGACCTTCGATCTCGATGACCTCTTCGCTTTCGAGCATGAAGAGCGCATCTATCATTTCCGCTGCGTGGAGCGATGGTCGATGAACGTCCCCTGGTCCGGATTCCAATTCAGTAAGATGTTGGAAAAGGTCGAGCCGAAGGGCAGTGCTCGGTTCGTACGTTTCACGAGCGCTTACGTCCCCGACCAGATGCCCGGTACTCGAACCACCTGGTATCCCTGGCCTTATCAAGAAGCGCTTACTCTTGCCGAAGCGATGAACGAGCTCGTCCTCGTCGTCACGGGGGTCTACGGACGGCCGCTTCTCAAGCAACATGGTGCACCGGTGCGCATCATCGTGCCCTGGAAGTACGGCTACAAGAGTCCAAAGTCGATCGTTCACATCGAGCTACTCGTGGAGAAGCCGCGCACGTTCTGGCAGATTCAGCCTCACGAATATGGTTTCATCAGCAACGTCAATCCAAACATCCCTCACCCGCGCTGGAGTCAAGCGTATTCCTTCTGGCTCGACGGCGGCGGGAAATTCCGAACGCCCGTATTCAACGGCTATGAGGAGCACGTAGCACACCTCTACCCCGATGAGCCCCGAGATCTCCAGCAACCTCTCGGCCCGGGCGAAGTGGCGCGATAGCGCGGCGACGGCGAGAAACGTGTTCTCCTCTCTGTTAGGACAAAAGTTCAAGCGTCCCAGGATGTCCCGGAAGCGAGGGTCATGCGAACGTATCAATCAGTATACTCGCCGCTACCGCGCCATGGGTAGCATTGAAGGAAGGAGAACGATCGTGTCTGAAGTCAACCGCGTCTGGAGACTAAGCAAACGGCCCGCCGGCGACATCACCGATGATGTCCTGAGTTTTGAAGAAGAACCCATCCCGGAACCCAACGATGGTGAGTTCCTGTTTCGTCTGAACTACCTGTCGCTCGACCCGACCAATCGGATCTGGATGAGCGATATGGATCAATATATGCCGCCGGTCGAACTCGGCGCTCCGATGCGTGGTGTCGTTTGCGGCACCGTCACCCAATCTCGCCATCCAGACTATGCCGAAGGCACCATCGTGAGTGGTCTTGGCGTATGGGCGGACTATCAGATCGGCACCCCCCAGAGCGTGGGTCCAATGGGTGATACCAAGCCGGTTCCCGTCGTTAACGCCTTCAGCGCGTTTGCCGTTGTCGGGCCTACCGCCTATTTTGGACTGCTTCATATCGGCGAGCCGAAAGAAGGCGAAACAGTCGTGGTCTCGGCTGCTGCCGGTGCTGTCGGTTCGATTGTCGGTCAGATCGCGAAGATCAAGGGTTGCCGAGTCGTCGGACTCGCCGGGACCGATGAAAAATGCGCCTGGATTCAGGACGAGCTCGGCTTCGACGGAGCGATCAATTACCGAACGGAAGACGTGCCCAAAGCGCTCGCCGCTGCGTGCCCCGACGGCATTGACGTTTACTTTGACAACGTAGGTGGCGAAATCCTCGATGCGTGCTTCAAGCTGATGAACTTAAACGGCCGCATTCCAACTTGCGGCCTGATTTCTCAATACAACGCCACCGAACCCGTACCTGGACCCTACAACTATGCGATGATCGTGATGCAGCGATTGCGTGTAGAAGGTTTTATCGTGTTGGATTTCATGGAGCGCTACCCCGAAGCGATTGCCGCCCTGGGTCAATGGATGGCAGAAGGCAAGGTCAAGATGCGCACCGAAATCGTTGACGGCCTCGAAAACGCGCTTCAAACATTGAAGAAGCTTTACACCGGAGGCCACACGGGCAAACTGATGATTCGTGTGAAAGAGGTATAAACGAGTCGGAAGCAAAATGGGCGTTAGATGCCGGATGGGATCCGAATCCGCTGTTGCGTAATCGGAAGTCAGGATTCGGGTGGTGCGCGGGAATCAGCTTTTCGCTTTTCCCGGTGTTCCAAAATCTTACCGTCGTTGTCGTGACATGATATTTCTTCCTTGAGCACGTCCAAACGGCCTTCACGCGGGTCACTTGAAATATGATTACTAAGCCACGTTATCATGGCACTCGGGATTCAGGAGATCTCGTTTTCATTGCTAACAGCGATTTGGCGAGGCATGGAACCAGGATGCTTTGCGGCAGCGCCCGGTGCAACTGTTTCCCAAGGAGTGAACCAACTCCAACATACTCCATCCAGCTCGGCTCGGGTTTTGGCGAACCACAGGAAAGGTCATTGATCGATCCGAGAGCGCACATAGAACTACTTACTGTCTCCGAAACTCCCTGCGGAAGACGGCGTGATCATGTAGTAAATCACCGGAACCACGATGAGCGTAAACGCAGTGGAGGCGAAGAGACCGAAGATCAATGACCACGCCAGCCCCGAAAAAATCGGGTCGAGGGTGATCGGCCATGCGCCGAGCGCCGTCGTCGCCGCGGTGAGCAGTATCGGCCGCATGCGTACCGCACCGCTCTCCAGGATGGCTTCACGGAGCGGCTTTCCCGCCTCGAGCGATTGCTGAATGAACTCGATGAGCACGATGGAATTTCGGACGACGATGCCTCCCAGGGCGATCATGCCGATCATCGCCGTTGCGGTGAAAAACACGGGAGTCTCAAAACCTCCCACCGGCCGGTTCACCATGATGTTGAGGAGCCAGAATCCGGGCAGGATGCCGATTGCCGTGAGTGGGATCGCGCTCATCACCACCAGGGGCATGACGAAAGATCCGGTCTGGATGATGAGGAGGACATAGATCCCAATCATTGCTGCGCCGAATGCGAGGCCGAGATCACGGAACACTCGGATGGTGATCTCCCATTCTCCCTCCCCGGCCCACTCAGCTCGTATCATTTCCGGCAGGGGCTCCTTTCTCAGCTGGCGGCCGAGATCGATGATGGCTTCTCCCGGGGGCCGTCCCGCCATCTCGGCAAAAACGTACACGACCCGCTCGAGGTTCTTGTGATAGATCGGCTGATCCTCGTCTACATAACGGAAAGTGCCGAGCTCGGCCAGAGGTAGCAAGATGCCACTCTGCTCCTTCACCGTCACCCTCCTGAGCTCTACCAGACCCGACCGTTCCTCGCGGGGAAGCCGGAGCCGCACCGGCAGCGGTCGTCTCTCCGCCCCTACGTGGACGGTGGCCGGCTCACCACCGGCCAAGGCCAACCTCAGTGTTCTCACCACCGACTCGGTGTCAATGCCGCTCAACGCCGCCTTCTCTTTATCCAGAACGAAGTTAACTCGTTGCCGCGGATCCTCGGCTGAGGTGTCGAGATCGGTGATTCCGGAAGAGCGACCTCTTGCCATGAGCGACTCGAGCTGTCGAGCGGCAGCGATGAGGTCCGCGTAGTCGCGCCCCAGGGGCCCATACACCTCGGCAGTCACCGTAGCAATGACCGGTGGCCCGGGTGGAGATTCAACCAGAGCGAGTCGTGCTCCATGTCGCGCGGCGATGTCCTCGAGGTCCCTGCGCAGACGCAGACCGATATGATGACTTTGTTGTTCGCGGAGCTCCTTGCGCGCCAGGTTGATTCGGATGTCCGCTAGGTGAGGTTGTTGGCGGAAGTAGTAGTGTCGCACCAGGCCGTTGAAATCCATCGGCGAGTAAGTCCCCACGTACGATTCGAAATCCACCATCTCCGGCACGGTGAAGAGGTACGCCTCGAACTCACGGACGACGCTGTCCGTACGTTCGAGCGTTGTACCCTCCGGCATGTCGATGACGAGCTGCAACTCGTTCTTGTTGTCGAAGGGCAACATCTTCATCGGCACCAGCCGCAGCACCACGAGGAGCACGCAGCCTCCAAGCAAGACCACGATTCCCATGAGTAGTGAGATACGCCAGCGTTTGGATTGCATGAACGGGCGCAGCAGTGCTGCATATACCCGACGCAGCGACTCGGATCCCGCCTCGCGCTTCTCTGTTGATACGGCCCCTGCCGCCGAGCTCGAGTCCTCTCCGAGTCCCTTGTGGCGAAGCAACCGATAAGCCGCCCAGGGTACGACCGACAGGGCGGCCACTGTGGAGAAGATCACGGTCAGCGGTACGTTGACGGCCATCGGCTCCATGTAAGGTCCCATCATGCCGGTAATGAAGAACATGGGCAGAAAGGAAACGATAATCGTTAGCGTCAACATGATAACGGGAGGGAGAACTTCGCGGACGGCCCAGAGAGTCGCTGCGAAGGGGCGCCGCTTCCGCATCAAGATATGGCGCTGGATGTTGTCGACGTTGGTGATGGGATCGTCGACGACTAGGCCCAAGGTCAGGATCAGCGCGAACAACGTCACCCGGTTGATGGTGTAGCCGCTGATGTAGTTGACGAAGAGGGCGAGGGCAAAGCTGATGGGCACGGCGAGAGCCACGATGAGCCCCTCGCGCCAGCCCAGCGTGAACACGAGGAGACCGGTCACCGTGATCATGGCAAAGGCCAGAGCGGAGAGCAGGTCGTTGACCTTATCGTTGGCGGTGATGCCGTAGTTCCGGGTCACGGTGTACTGGATGTCGTCGGGAATGATGGTGTGCTGGAGCTCCTTCATCCGTTCGAGAACCACTTCGGCCACCCGGACGGCGTTCGTGCCCTTCTTCTTGGATATAGCAAGGGTCACTGCCGGGTGGATCTCCGGCGGGCCTCCGGTGATCGCCGCGGGAAGGCCGATTCTCGACTTGCTCCGGGCTTCCTCAGGGCCGTCGATGACCTCGGCGACGTCACGGACGTAGACCGGGCGTCCTGCGTTCACCCCCACCACCAGGCTCGCCACGTCTTCGGGAGAGGTCAGGAAAGGTCCGCTGGTCACCTCGATCCGTCGGTCCGTGCGATCGAAGCTGCCTGCTGACAAGGACGCGTGCGCCGCCTGAAGGGCTCGGAATACCTCCAGTATACTGACTCCCCGAGCCTTCATGTCTTCCGGATCGGGGACGACTCTCACCGCGCGGGCCCTTCCACCCACGATGCGTGTCCGGGATACGTCCGGAACCGCGTCGAGGCGAGCGAGCACTTCCTCTCCGATCCGGCGAAGGACGTGATCGTCGCTGGTGGCCGAGTGAAGGGTCAAAGTAACGATGGGCACATCGTCGATTTCTACCGGCTTCACCACCCAGCCGGTGACCCCGGGGGGGGCTTCGTCGAGGTGCGACGTGATTCGATTGTGCAGCTTGACGAGAGACTCTTCCCGGTCCTCACCGACAAAGAAACGCACAGTGACGATCGCCATGTCCCGATGGGAAATCGAGTAGACGTACTCGACCCCGTCGATCTGCCAGAGCAGACGTTCCAGAGGTGTAGCCACGAGCTTCTCGACTTCCTCAGCACTGGCCCCCGGAAACTGGACGTGGACGTCGGCCAAGGGGACGACGATCTGCGGCTCCACCTCTCGCGGCGTCAGCCTGATGGCAGCACCTCCCAGTGCGAGCGCTGCGATGACCATCACGATGGACAGACGACCCCGCAGGAACGGGGAGACGACCGCGGGGATCAGACCGCTGGGCTCTTCATTTTTAGCCATGTCTCATCCTCAGTCCCAGCCGATCTCTTCACCTTCACGCAATCCTGAGAGCACCTCGACTCTACCGTCCCGCGTGCTTCCGAGCGTCACAAAGCGGCGTTCCCATCGCTCATCCTGCCTGACGAGGACGGTTGTCAGCTGGCCAACCCGAACAACGGCTGATTCGGGGATCAGGATCGCCGGCCGTGGATCGAGCTCGCACCGAAGTTCACCGAACATCCCCGGGTAGACCCCTTCAATCTGGGGTAGCGATACCTTGACCAGGAACGAGCGGCTCACAGGGTCGGCCGAGGGCACGATCTCGGTGATGCGCCCCCGCACACTCCGTTCGAGCGCGCTGAGGTTTACCTCCACTTCGCGGCCCTGAGCCATTTGGGAGCGGATTCGGGAGATCAATCCCTCGCGCACATTGGCCTCTAGACGTAGGTCCTCCGGATCGTGGAGCACCAGCAAGGCCTTGCCGGGATATGCGATATCGCCGGGCTCGGCGAGACGATCCGCAACGACACCGTCCATCGGACTATGGAGCGTCGTATACCCAAGTAACGTCTGAGCCTCTTCGACCTTCTGTTCGGCTACGCTCACCGCGGCATCGGCCTGCTTGCGTCGAGCCTCCGCGGACTCGAGCTGCTCCAGCGTGACGGCCTTCTTCTCGAAAAGGCCCTTGAACCGGTCGTAGGCCATCGTAGCCAGCTCACGCTCTGCTTGGGCCGAGAACAGCGCGCTTCTCGCCTGCTCCAGGCGCGCCGTGTATTCACGGCTGTCGAGGTTGGCCAGAACCTGGTCTTTTTTCACGTGGTCTCCAGCCTCCGCTCGGACGGCGAGAATTTGCCCGGTGACCTGCGGCGCGACGGTCGTTTGCGTTCGCGAACGCACTGTTCCGACCGCCTCGTACCATGTGGTCTGAGCTTCTTCCCGAACCTGCAGTGTGTGCTCCGGTGCGGGCTCACCTCGTCTTCCCTCGAGCGAACCCGGCTCAATCCGACCACGGTCGAAGCTACCCGCCATCCACAGGATGAGTATCAGGAGTGCGGCAACTCCCAGGGCCGGAGGTCCCACACGTCTTACCGTCTTCATGCTCCTACTCCCTTGCGTCGAACTGAGTGAACCGTTGCGACCCGGCCCTCGCGTCGGTGCCCAGCTTGATTTCAGGTGCCTGATGGATTGCCGGCACCGTCGCGTTGATGAACCCGACACAGGTTCTAACAGGATTCCCCCGTTGAAGACGCAATAGTATACGCAAGCCGCACTCGAACGCCAAAAAGTTCGGTACGGACGTGGCTTCGAAATCGGCGAATAGCTTGTGCAAAGGTACTTTCAGATCAAATGCGTCTCCTCGACCTTTCTCGTCTTCTCCGGCATCTTCGTGGCCGGGGCTTTGGTGCTTGCCCTGTTCGCTGTTGATCGGTCGGCTGCAAGTACATGAAACCGTGGGTGAGACGGCGTGTTTTTCAATCCGCTGCAAGACTCGCGGCAATCCCAGGAGCGACAACTTTGGAAAGGCAGGGCATCAACATCGGTGGCCGCGGCCGATGCGGATTCGCCGGTGATGTCAGCGGGCGCAACGTTCTCGAGCGCCGGCGACGTCGTGAACAAGAACGGTATTCGGCAAGAACGCAGCAGCGCAGCGACGGAGGCGCCTTTTGTACGCTCCGGCATGCCAGCGCTGTCGATGAGGGCAAGATCGAAGCCGGTTCCACCCCCGGAGAGGAGCTCCGATACCGATGCTCCTCCGGCGCACGAGCGCACGATCGCGCCGAGACGTTTCAGCTGATGCGCGGTCTTAACGAGCACGAACGGTGAGAACCCCACGATGCCCAAGAGGAGGTTCACCATCCCGAGCATTCCGTTCATTGGAGTGCGGAATCTCATGGCTCATGGTAGCGAGAAAAGAGCTCTTCGCTTCACTGGACTCTTCCCGGATCTTCAACATCGTCCTGGTGTTCTCGAGCTGGAGCGAGTTCATCCGCGACCTTACGGACCCTCGGACCATGCCGGCGAAGACGAGGGCGTAGAGGTTTCAGGCCGAGACCGTCTGCCACGGGGCGGACTTTTTGGTCAGGTTGACCGCCAGTCCGGTCTCGTTCCAAACGCCATCGTTGTTCGAGGCCCTTACGCGAAACGTGTATCTAGCGGGTTCGAGGTTCGTGTACGTGGCGCGACGTCGACTGCCGAGATTGACCCAATCTTCGTCGAAGTCTTCGAGCTTGCTCCGGTAACGGTTGCGCTTGGTATCCGTGTAGTCGAGTGCGGCGAACTCGAACGCGACTACGACGTCTCGATGGGTCAGCTCGATGGTTTCTCCGCTGCAAGGCATCGGGACCGGCTGGTTCAGCTTTTCGAAAGACGTAAGAACGAGTGGTGGAACCTTGTTGTTATTCCGTATCAGCGCCGGGTCAAACGCATTGAAACCGTTGATGCCCCGAAGAACAGAGCTCCATCGCTCGCACGCAGCACGGCGCCGAAGGTGAAATCTTCGTTTTGCAAACCATCACTCACTTGAAAAGAATGGATTGATTGGGCGTCGGGATCGATTCGAGCCAGACCGCGATTCGTGCTGACCCAGATGCGACCGTCACGATCTTCATGAATCACGGTAACGCCGTTGTCGGCCAAGCTCCTCGAGAAGTCGGGGTCGTGAACGTACTAACTTCCGCTGTCCAAAATTCATCGAAGCTTCTCAGTATGCTGAGGTGGCAACCTGTTCAAAGTCATTCCCAAATGATTGCATCATGCAATGGAGATGTGACATCGTTACGGCTCTGCGCGCCTTCTCCGAGAGAAGTGCTTTTTAGCTCGATTTTATAATATCAATCGGATCATTTTAGCGCCGAAGCGTTACTGTTTCCGAAAACGGTCCAATACAGGCCACGTTTGGAGGGAATATGACTACCGAAAACAAATGCCCGGTGATGCACGGGCCTGACCGACAGAAAGCGGGCGGGTCCTTCTCGAACCAGCACTGGTGGCCGAATCAGTTGAGCTTGAAGATTCTCCACCAGAATCCTCCCATGATGAACCCCATGGGCAAGGAGTTCGACTACGCTGAAACGTTCAAGAGCCTCGACTTCGGTGCCCTGAAAAAGGACCTGGAAAACCTCATGACGACGTCGCAGGACTGGTGGCCGGCCGACTGGGGCCACTACGGACCGCTCTTCATTCGGATGGCGTGGCACAGCGCGGGCACCTACCGCATCAGCGACGGCCGCGGTGGTGCATCCTCCGGCACGCAGCGCTTTGCGCCCCTCAACAGCTGGCCCGACAATGCGAACCTCGACAAGGCGCGCCGTTTGCTCTGGCCGATCAAGCAGAAGTACGGCCGCAAGATCTCATGGGCCGACCTGATGATCCTCGCGGGCAACGTTGCCCTGGAGTCGATGGGATTCGAGACGTTCGGTTTCGCCGGCGGGCGCGAGGATGTCTGGGAGCCCGAAGAGGACGTTTACTGGGGTCCTGAGACCGAGTGGCTTGGAGACGAGCGCTACCGCGGGGACCGGGAGCTCGAGAATCCTCTCGGCGCCGTTCAGATGGGCCTGATCTACGTGAATCCGGAGGGGCCGAACGGAAAGCCGGATCCGGTCGCCTCCGGCCGTGACGTTCGAGAGACCTTCGCGCGCATGGCCATGAACGACGAAGAGACCGTTGCGCTCGTCGCCGGCGGTCACACCTTCGGCAAGTGTCATGGCGCTGGAGATGCGGCGCTTGTCGGTCCGGAACCGGAGGGTGCCAGCATCGAAGAGCAGGGCCTTGGCTGGAAGAGCAGCTTCGGCAGCGGCAAAGGCGGCGACACGATCACCAGCGGCATCGAGGGCGCCTGGAAGCCGAACCCGACCAAATGGGACATGGGCTATCTGAACATGTTGTTCAAATACGAGTGGGAGCTGGTTAAGAGCCCGGCCGGCGCGCATCAGTGGCTGGCCAAGGACGTGGCCGAAGAGGACATGGTGGTTGACGCGCACGACCCGTCGAAGAAACACCGTCCGATGATGACCACGGCGGATCTCTCCCTTCGCTTCGACCCGATCTACGAGCCGATCGCGCGGCGCTACCAGCAGAACCCCGAGGAATTCGCGGATGCGTTCGCCAGGGCGTGGTTCAAGCTGACGCACCGCGACATGGGTCCGATCTCGCGCTATCTCGGCCCGGAGGTTCCCAAGGAGCAGCTGTTGTGGCAAGACCCCGTCCCCGCGGTCACTCACGAACGGATTGGGAAGGGCGACATTGCCGCGCTCAAAGGCAAGATCCTCGCATCGGGACTTTCGATCTCCCAGCTGGTCTCGACCGCCTGGGCGTCGGCGGCAACCTTCCGCGGCACCGACAAGCGCGGTGGGGCGAACGGGGCGCGCATTCGCCTCGCGCCGCAGAAGGACTGGGAGGTGAACAACCCCGCCGAAATGGGGAAGGTGCTGAAGACCCTGGAGGAGATCCAAAAGGGATTCAACAGCTCACAGTCCAACGGGAAGAGGGTCTCGCTTGCCGACCTGATCGTTCTGGGCGGGTGTGCTGCCGTCGAAGAGGCTGCGAAGAACGCCGGGCACGCCCTGGAGGTTCCCTTCTCGCCGGGTCGCACGGACGCGTCGCAAGAACAAACCGACGTGAGCTCGTTCGCCGTGCTCGAACCCGCCGCAGACGGGTTTCGCAACTACCTCGGCAACGAAAACCACAGAGCCGCAGAGGAGCTACTGGTGGATCGGGCGCACCTGCTGACGCTGACCGCTCCTGAAATGACGGTGCTCGTCGGCGGCATGCGCGTCCTGAATGCAAACACCGGGCAGTCCGAGCTCGGCGTCTTCACGAATCGGCCCGAGACCTTGACCCATGATTTCTTCGTGAACCTGCTGGATATGAGCACGAAATGGCAGGCGTCCTCCGCATCCGAAGACGCGTTCGAGGGGCGTGATCGCGCAACGGGCGAGCTCAAGTGGACCGGCTCCCGCGTTGACCTCGTCTTCGGTTCGAGCTCCCAGCTCCGAGCCATCGCGGAAGTCTATGCATGTGACGACTCGCAGCAGGCGTTTGTGCATGACTTTGTAGCTGCATGGGACAAGGTGATGAATCTTGATCGCTTCGATCTTGCGTGATCTCAGCGGAAAGGACTTTCGTAGGGGGCTTCTATAGAAGAGCGCCGCAACCGAGCGTCCGGTGATCAGGACCAGATTCAGAATACGCTGAACAAAGCCAAGGGTCCGGTAAACCCGAACGAGTCTTCGAGGAGGGGCGCCCCCTCCGCTCGCGCTTCTTGGTTGGGTCCTTAGCTAGTCAAATCCAACACGGATCGGAACCGAACCTCACCTTTCATCATCTTTTCATAGGCCGAGGTGGCATCGGTCAGAGGAAACGTCTCGACCATGGGACGAATGTCGTGAAGCTTCGCAAATCGCAGCGTCTCGGTGGAGTCTATCGCGGTCCCGGAAGGCCAGCCTTGAATGCGCCTTCGCCCCGAGATCAGGGCGAGAGGACTCACGCTGATCGGCTCGAAAGGCGCCGCAACAATCAAGAGGGTACCGTTATTGTCGAGGCCGGTTACGAGCTCCGAGATCGCTTTGGAATGGAGCTGGTTAACGGGCCAGGGTCCCCGCGCTATGGGGGCTAGTCCGTCACCATCTAATATAGACAAAGGAGCCTCGACCGTCATGCTTTTTTCGACGGCCGGGAATCGGGACGACCCGCGATGGCACGCCGTCTATGAGATGCCCTCTCCACGATAGGCGCGGTCGAGAACTTCGATGGTGTGTAGCACGGGAAGGGGCTTTTCCAGGCGGTCCAGGTGCGTACGGATCTGCACCATGCAACCGATGTTCCCGGCGGCCACGGCATCGGCCCCGGTTCCAACGATATGCTTTGCCTTTCGCTCACCGATGGCGCCGGCAAGGGCCGGTTGCTCGACGTTATACGTTCCCGCCGAGCCGCAACACAGCTCGGACTCTGGAATCTCGAGAAGCGTTAGGTTGGGAACCGCTCGCAACAGCCGTCGCGGCGGGTTGACGGTTCGCTGTGCGTGCGCCAGGTGACAGGCATCGTGATAGGCGAGCTTCACGGATTTGGGAAGGGGCGGGGGATCGATGTCGAGCTCGTCCAGGAGCTCGCTCACATCGCGCACTTTGGCGGCAAAAGCGCGCGCCTCATCTTCCTCGGGCGTGGCCTTGAAGACGAAACCGTATTCCTTCATGCCCGAACCGCACCCGGCGGCGTTGGTGATGATCGCGTCCACATCCTTCGGCATGATGCGGATGAGCGCCCTCCCGAGCGCCCGGGCCGATTCATCTTCACCCGCGTGCATCATCAATGATCCGCAACAGCCCTGTCCCTCCGGCACCACGACTTCGACGCCGTTTTTTGCCAGCACCCGCAGCGTGGCCCAGTTGATTTCCGGCGCGAGCACCTGCTGCACACACCCTGCGACCAAGGCGACCCTTAACCGGCGTTCACCCTCGGCCGGATGAATGGCCGGCAAAGGATCGCCGTTTGCCGGGAGATCGCCCGGTAGGAGGTCGAGCATCGCAGCGAAAGTTGATGGAAGAAAACGGCGAAAGGGTGCGGCCAAAGCAGCGGCGCCGGCAGCCATTCGGAAGCGAGAGGGGTGAGGAAGGGTTTCGCGAACCACTCGGCGTGAAAGAGAGCTCGAAATCGAGCGCGTCCGCTTCTTGTCCGTGAGCGCACGATAGGGGTTCAGAAGCTCGCTGTACTCAACGCCGGAGGGACAGGCAGTCACGCAAGCCATACAACCCAGACAACGATCGACGTAGGGCAGCGTGTCTTCGAACTCTATCTCACCCTCGAGCGCCGACTTCATCAAGACGATGCGTCCGCGCGGCGAGTCCATCTCCTCCCCCAAAGTCACATAGGTCGGGCAAGTGGGTAGACAAAATCCGCAGTGGACACACGACTCGACGGCGCGGGCCATCTCAGCACCCTGCGGGCCGAGCTCTTCGATTTGTATCTTGTGCTGCATGGGATTCAGTTTCGAGCAAAGCGTCCGCCGGGATCGAAGACCTCCGTGATGCGCTTTTCCAGTCCGAGCCTTTTCTGTGCACCGATACGCACGCGAGCCGATGAACCGATCACGACCAACCCCGGTAGACCGAGAGAACCAAGCATGCCGTCCCAAGTCTTCGGGGACTCGGGCGTGGCGATCCAGGCGACGTTTGCACCACTGCTGTAACGACGAAGTGCTTGCCTACCCGCGAGCTCCGACTCGAGACGCGTGACCTGGCGTGGAGAAAGCGGGACCTTGATCAAGTTCCAGCTCGGACGGCTCCAGGCGAATTCCCGAGCGTCACCCCACAGCCGGGTCTCGTCCGATCCCTCGCGTATCTCCCCGCCGCCGAGCGCCTTCCGGACCCGATCCGCGCGTGCCCGCAAGCCATCATGAAAACCCCCGACCCGAACCCAGAGCGTGGCCGATCCGTCCGTACTCGGTACGAGGTCGAGCGATACCATGTCGAGCTGCGAGGTGTGGACGCTATAGAGCACTTCCATCGCCGCGTCCAAGGTGGCGTAACGGTTTTCGACGGTGAGATGCGACTCCGCTTTCGGAAACACCTTGAAGGTCATCTCGACGAGAACACCGAATTGACCAAGACTGCCGACAACCAATTTGGGGATATCGAATCCGGCGGCGTTCTTGACGACCTTACCCCCACCATGAACCAGCCGTCCTGCGCCGTCCACCAAACTCACGCCGAGGATGAAATCGCGGACGCCGCCGAAGCGGTAGCGGCCCGGACCGCTCAACCCCGCGGCGACGGTTCCTCCGAGGGTCGCACCTCGCTCGACAAAGGGAGGGTCAAACGGGAGATACTGACCGTTGGCATCGAGTTGAGATTGGACATCGGCGACCGGCGTGCCGGACAGGGCCGTGAAGGTGTATTCGCCCGGATCGTACTCCACCACGCCCGATAGATCTTTGAGGTCGAGCGTCGCGGCGCCGTTGACGGGTGTCGATAGCGCCGACTTGGTGCCACCACCGCGCAGTCTGAGCCGCGCGTGGCCGCGCACCATCTCCTTTAGCTCGTCAATATTTTGTGGTGTCTTTGGGTCGAGAGGCATGGCTCGGTCACTCGCGAGAAATGACGCCGGCTCGCTCCAAAGGGTGGACGCCCGAGCATCCCGGCGCACAGGAGCTCCCACTCGGGAACATCTTTCCTCGATTGGAGATCTGGAGCGGATCGATAGCCGTTCGAAGACCCCACATCAGATCCACATCGTCGTCCGAGAACATCTTCGGCAAGTAGTCGCGTTTTTCCATGCCGATCCCATGCTCACCGGTGATCGATCCCCCGACCCGGATACACAAGTCGAGGATATCTCCCGCCAGCTTTTCGGCCCGCTCCAAAGCTCCTGCTTCGCGCCCATCGTAAAGGATAAGTGGATGCAGGTTGCCGTCACCGGCATGGAACACGTTGGCCACAGGGGTATCGTATTGCTTGCTCAAACGCTCAATCTCGGCCAGGGTCTCGGCCAGCCGGCCGCGTGGCACCACCCCGTCCTGTACGATGTAGTCGGGACGGAGCCGGCCCACCGCCGAGAAGGCGCTCTTGCGTCCTTTCCAGATGCGCTGCCGATCCGCGTCGTCGCGTGCCACCCGCACCTCGTAAGCACCGGACTCGGAAATCACCTCGTCCAGTTGCTTGATCTCTTCGGCCACCTCCTCGGATTCGCCTTCCAGTTCCACGATCAAAACGGCTTCCGCACCCTGAGGATAGTCGGGATGAACCGCGGCTTCGGCCGCCTGGATGGCGAGGCGATCCATGATCTCCATCGCGCCCGGTAGCAAGCCGGAAGCGACGACCCGCGCCACCGCGTCGCCCGCCCCTTCCAAAGTCCGATAGGCCGCAAGTACCGTGTGATACTTCTCCGGCTTCGGCATGAGGCGCAGCGTGATTTCGAGGACCACGCCGAAAAGGCCTTCCGATCCTACGAGGAGACCGACCAGGTCCGGTCCTACGCTCTCGGTGCTCTCCCCCCCAGCTCCACCACTTCACCGTCAGGCAGAACCGTCTTGACGCCCAAAACGTGGTTACTGGTCATGCCGTACTTGAGGCAGTGAGCGCCACCGGAGTTATAAGCAAGGTTTCCACCGATGGTACAGATTTGCTGGCTCGAGGGGTCGGGCGCGTAGTAGAGACCATGTGATGCCACAGCTTTCGAAACATCGAGATTGATGACACCGGGCTCGACGACGGCGATGCGCTCTTTCACATCGAGCTTGACGACCCGCGTGAGGCGGTTGAGAGCGATAACGATCCCGTTTTCTACCGGAAGCGACCCGCCGGATAGACTGGTTCCGCTGCCGCGCGCCACGAACGGGACCTCGTACTCGTGGCACAGTTTGACCGTTTCGATCACCTCGCTCTGACTCTCGGCGAGCACCACCGCCTCCGGTCGGCTCCGATAGGCCGTGAGGGCATCCGATTCGTACGGCACGAGCTCGCTGGGTTTGGTGAGCAATCGGTCGGATGGAAAGAGCCGTCGCAGCTCTTCCATGATTGGCATCGTACTCATGTGACTCGACTCCCAACCGGGAGGATAGCACGTTTTTGGTCTTAAACGCTCTACTCGACAACACCACCTAGAGGGTGCGCCTCTTGAACGTGGCGAAGGACGCCATTAAAGCGCTCTTGAATATCAGTTCAGGGCGTTACTGACTTTCGACAGAATAGAGAACAAAATGAGATGGATTGAGATGCTCGCCTCATTGAAGGCTTCTACTGAAGAGAACTCCGACGACAGGAGCTATAGGTTTGTTGCGGTCATCGAGTGCATACTGAATAAGAATGACGGAGAACCGATATAGCCAAGAACAGGAAGACCAGGCTGACCGGGTCGGACTGCGATACGATCACGAAGCCGGTTGCGATGTCAGTAAGGGTCCGCGTCTGTGGTTGCGCTTCGCCGAAAAAGCGGCAAAGACAGTAGGGCTCTGAGCTTCTTTTTCGGCAGCCACTCTTCGTCGCTCGACCGGGCGAAGAAACTGGAACGGGAGATTGTGCTCAACTACTCTTCCGACCCGGAGTTTGCCTCTCGACCCTGATGTCGAATCGCCTTAAAATGATCCGATTCAAGTGAAACAAACATTCGTTCTCCCAAACCGCATCTCCGAGCTCATACCGGTGCTCGATCGACTGGAGTCTTTGTTTTCCACCGAAGGTGTACCGGCCGAGCTCGTCAAAGAGGTTCGTATCATCGCTGAGGAAGCAATCTCGAACATCATTTACTACGCCCACGACGGCAGCAAAGAGCGCCGGATCGAAGTGACGCTCGCCATGGAAAAGGGCGAGATTCAGATCGAGCTTAGAGACGACGGCAAGCCTTTCGATCCGACCGAAATGCCGGAACCCGACTCGAGTCTACCTACAGAGGAACGAACCGAAGGTGGCCTGGGCATTCATTTGATGAAGACTCTATCGGACGAGATGTCCTACGTTCGCGAGGGTCGCTACAACATTCTGCTACTGAAAAAACGCTTCTAGGAGGCCGATCTTCACGGCCAAACTTTCTAAGCTATAATGACGTCGCCTTAAAAATTCGATGAGTAGGATGTGGAGGATTCTGCCATGCCCCTGAACATTACCGTCGAGGACTCGAGAGCTTTTACGAAAACCGTCGGTCTGGAAGGCCGTCTCGATAATGACACCGCTCCCGAGCTCGATCAAAAACTGGACGATGTTTTGAGCTCGCCCATGAAGGTGCTCATTTTCGACCTGAAGGGGCTCGAGTACATCTCGAGCGCCGGCATTCGTTCTATTTTCAAGGCGCAAAAAGCGATGAAAGCGCGGTCGGGTGAAGCCGTCGTCGTCCATCCCCAACCTACCGTGCAGAAAGTTTTCGACATCGTCAAGGCGGTCAACCTCAAGACTGTTTTCGCCAGTGTCAAGGAACTAGACACCTACCTCGACACGATCCAGCGGCGGATAGCAGAAGGGGAAAACGAGTAGGCTCGGTCTCATTCGTTTGATCCCGGCGACCGCTGTCACATTTGAATCCCAAATTACGAGGAGGAACAAATGAAGTCCATGATCATCCGCAAATTCGGACCGCCGGATGTTTTCGAGGTCGCCGAAATCGAAAAGCCGACTCCTCGTTCCGGGGAAGTCTTAATCAAGGTATCGAGCACGAGTGTCAATCCCGTGGATTGGAAAATCCGAAGTGGTGCCGTGGCTGCAGCCGCCCCGGAGTTTCCCGCGGTACTTCATGGCGATGTCGCCGGTGTCGTAGAGGAAATCGGCGAGGGGGTAACCACGCTGAAGCCGGGAGACGAGGTCTATGCCTGCGCCGGTGGATTCAAAGGATTGGGAGGCGCCCTCGCCGAATATATGGTCGCGGACTCGGACTTGGTTGCGCCGAAGCCGGGCAACCTCTCGATGGTTGAAGCGGGGGTTTTGCCTCTCGTCACCATTACTGCGTGGAACGGCTTGGTGGATTGGGCAAAAGTCCATGCGGGACAGAAGGTGCTCGTCCACGGCGGCACGGGTGGCGTGGGACACGTGGGTGTGCAATTGGCGAAGCACTTGGAGGCCGAGGTCTACACGACCGTCTCCACGGACGAGAAAGCGGCGATGGCGAAGAAACTAGGAGCGGACCACGTCATCAACTACAAGCAGACGGAAGTCAAAGACTACGTCGAGCAATACACCCAAGGAAAGGGCTTCGACGTCGTTTTCGATACGATTGGCACGGATGTAATGGACCGTTCTTTTCAGGCGGCGGCCGAAAACGGCATCGTTGTGACCATCGCGGCCCGTTCGACCCATGATCTGAGCCCCCTTCACGGCAAAGGTCTGACACTTCACGCGGTTTTTATGCCCATCCCCCTTTTGAAGGGCTACGGGCGTTCGGCTCACGGGGAGATTCTCCGCCGAGCCGCGAAACTCGCCGAGGACGGAGAGCTGAAGCCGTTGGTGGACAAGAGCGACTTCAGTTTCGAGGAGGTCGGCAAGGCGCACGCACGTCTAGAAGCCGGTGAGGCCGTGGGAAAGATCGCCGTCGCCAACCGCTGGTAGCGAGCTCGGGAGATGGTGGAAAAAAGGGGATTGGTCTGACCTGTCCCCTTATTAAGGCTCTTTGACAAAAAGCTCCCTCCCTGACATTCTGTTGATATACAAAAACAATCAGTCGGTGAGCGATCCGCGTTCGATACGCGGAAAGGAGCATCTATGTTCGGGATCAAAGCCAAAACGGCAACACGAGGTGGCCCGCAAACACTACCGCAACTGGAAGCTCTTTATGCCTCCGGCAAGCAACTTCAAGCCATCGACGGGCTCGAGGCACTCGTCGCCGAGCAACCCCAATCGACGCGGCTTCGTGTCCGCCTTTCGGACTGGCTGGTCGAAGTCGGGCGGCTCGATGACGGCATTTCCGCTTTGTTCAAGCTCCAGGAACAACTCGCCGCAAAAGGAGACCTTCTCGCTGCGATTTCCGCCGGTGTGAAAATCGTCAAGCTCGACCCGAAGTTTGAAAATCCGCTCTCCTATGTTGCGAAAGTGAGCACCGACCGGCTCCGGGAGACGGCACGCGAGGAAGGGCTGGTAGACGCTACGGAAGCCGCAGAAGACCAGCGGAAACTATCCCAGATTCCCTTACTGTCCGAGCTCGAGCCCGAAGAGCTCGTGAGCGTTGCCCGCGAGATGAAGTCGCGCTTTCTGCACCCGGGCGCGGCCGTCTTCGAGAAGGGCGAAGGAACGAGATCGCTGTGTTTCGTCGTGAGTGGGACACTCCAGATTCAATCCGACGGTCGAATCCTCGATACGGCCACGGCGGGACAATGCCTAGGCGAGTTCGCTTTTTTGACCGGCGAGCCTCGTAGCGCGACCCTCCTCGCCCGCACCAACAGCGAGGTTCTCGAGCTATCGTACGAGAGTATGGAAGCCGTCATCGAAGCTCACCCGCGAGTCCGAAGCCTTCTCGATCGCATGTATCAAGGAAGAGTTCTCGCACGCGTGCTCGGCGAGAGCCCTCTCTTCGACTTCCTCGAGGCCGGCGAGCGTCACCGGATCGCTTCCAGCCTCTATCCGGTGGTCATCCCCAAAGGATCGACCGTCGTCGAAGCCGGTTCCACCGACGCTTGCCTCTTTCTATTGAAGAGTGGAAGCGTCGAGATCCGTGCGCCGCAGCCGGAAGGCACCGAGGGGACCAAACTCGGAACCCTGGGACCGAACGATTTTTTCGGAGAAGTCTCGTTTCTGACGGGACTTCCGCGCACCGCGGACGTCATTGCGACCGAAGACAGCGAGGTTCTCTGCTTCGACCGCGACGAACTGGAGGACCTCGTCGCCGAGCATCCCAAGCTCCGGGAGATCCTCCAAGAATTTCATTTGGACCGGGCCATGAACGCGGCGCGGAGCGTGAAGGCGGCGACACGCGTCTGACACGCTCCCAATTCACTTGATTATGTAGAAAGCCTCTTGGCGCGGCCGGAAGAACTTCCAGCCTTCGTCGGTGAGGTAGGCCGGGTCTTCCAACATGACGTAGACCTCCTCATGGTTCCACTCTGGAACGGGTGTGCGGGTATTGAGCTCGATGGCGATGTACGATCCCTTGCGAAGCCGCTTGGCCAGCCGCTCCGTCCGACCCCGCTGAGCACTCCGAAAGTCGATAGAGGCTCCCAATCCATGTCCGTGGTTCCCGAGGGGATGAGAGTAAATCTGCGCCTCGATACCCTTCTCCTTCATCTCCGACATGGTCGCTTCATAGACCTCGCCGGCGGTACGGCCCGGGCGAGAGGCCCTCAACATGAGCGCGTCCTGAAGGGCATTCGAGTTCGCCATGGCGGCCTTGAGTCCATCGGGGACATCGGTCTCACCCTCGCGCAGGACGTAGGCCATTTTCTGCCAGTCACTGTCGAAACCCATGTAGCTGATACCGAAATCCACGTGGAGCACGTCACCCCTCTCGATCACCATGGATTCCTCGGCCACGGCCAGAAATCCACGGGATGTCTTTTCCTCGAAATCTTTACGTTGGATACGTAGATCGGGCTGGAACCATGTAGACACACCGTGCTCCCAGAGAGCATCGTAGAGCCACCTTCGAACGTCTCCCACCATCGTCGTTCCCGGAGTGACGACTTCGTTCGAAAAAGCGCGCCGAACCATCAACTCGGTGAGATGGACGAGCGCCTCGTAGTGGGGCCGTTCCTCGGGGATTCTCGTGTCCAGAAACTCTTCGACGAGATCGTGAGTGGGGACGAATCGCTTTACCGCCTCCGCGCCCAGGGCATCGCTCAGATACAGGTAGCTTTCATGGGTAAGGCTTCGGGTTACACCCCGGCGCCCACCGATCCCGAGACCGATGTGTTCCGGGCGGTACTCCTCATAGAGCGCGGCAAGAACCTTCTCCGACGATCGCGGCTTGTCGGGATCGGGGACGAACCGCGGCATCTCGAAGAAACGAGCGAGGTTTTCTTCTTCGAATCCCACAAGGGCCATCCGTTTCAATCCCTCATCACCGGCATCGATGAAGACGAAGATATCCCGGCCGCCGACGTAGGGTCGTGGCGGAGCCAAATACTCCGTCAACGGATCATCGTGAAACTCCTCGTTGACGACGATCCACATGTCGATTTCGTGCTTCCGCATCAAAGGTAGGAGCATCTCGTAGCGCTTTTCCAACCACTGTTCACGAACTCGAATCTGTTCGGACCAAGTCAGCAACTTCGGCTCTTCGACGAGAACCGATTCCTCTGCCGGTCGTGTGCAAGCAGCGACGATCAGACTCAGTAAAACCGCGAGAACACTCTTTCCAATTTTCGTCATCGATCTACCTCATGGAATCCGTATCTGTGGTCGCCTGTCAAATCAACTCGATCGAGCGCGGCGCGCGGCCCGCCAGAATGTCCGCTGCCGGGCGGGTCGTCTCGAAACGCTCGAAAACGATGCGAAGGATCGCCGTGATGGGTGCAGCAAGGAGCATCCCGACGACTCCCCAGATCAGTCCCCAAAACACCAGGGCCATCAAAATCGTAACCGGGTGAAGATCCAGACCAGCGCCCATGAGCTTCGGCTCGATGCCGTTTCCAATGACCAGCTGAACCGCACCCGGCAAGGCAATGACGGCGATGATCATGGTCCAACTATCGAACTGCACGATCGCGAGGGGAAGGGGCAAGAGCATGGCGATCATGGACCCCACACTGGGAATGAAATTCAGGAGGAAAGCCATCACACCAAAGACCAAGGCCAGGTCCAGACCCAGAATCGCCAAAATGACTCCGGTCAGAATGCCCGTCGCCGCCGAAGTCGCAAACTTGGTAATCAAGTAACGTTGGATTTTGGCATGGATCTCCGCGTAAAAGCCGGTCGGTCGATTGAGTGGGTTTCGCCCCACGAGGAGGAAGATCACGAAGATGAGAATCAAAATCCCGTTCGAGACCAAACTCATGATGCCGCCGGCCGTGCTCTGAACCCAGCTCAAGATAGGCAATTGCTTGAGCCCGTCGAGAATGGTCTGTTGCCCCAGATCGATCTGGAACCGATCGAGAATGGAAAAGGTCCACTGGGCCAGGCTGGTGAATTTTTCCCGATAAATGGGGGCGCTCTCGATGAGACCACGAACCGAGACCGAGATGAGCAAACCGAGCAAGGTCATCAGAGCGAGAACGATCACAAAAGCGATGAAGATAGAAAGTCCTCGCGGCACTTTGAAGCGGACCTGCAGGGTGTCGATCACCGGCGAGATGAGATAGGAAACCAGGACGGCGAGGACAAAGGGGATCATGACGGCGCGTGTGTAGATCAAGGCGCCGGCCAGCGCGACCGCCGCAAGGATCATCACGGAAACCGTGATCAGCCAATCTCGTTCATCACGTAGAGTTGCCATATTTAAAGAACTCACGCACGGGCTTCTTCGTGGTCCCGGAGATCTCCCAGGTAACCGAACTCGAAGAGCGAGAAGTTGAGACCGCACATGAAGGAGGTCACGATGGCGCCTTCTTCGGCGGCGCCCACAGCGGGCTCAATCAGGCTTGCCCAGGGCCGCGACCCGAACCGCTCCGAAAGCATGGCGGCACCGCGCACCGTACCGCCGATGGCAACCTTCGAAGCATCTCCCCTTTCGCCCCGGTCGGCGTCGGGGCGGCCCGAGACGGCATTCAAGGAATAGTACTTCCCCGAGGCAGCGTCGTAGTAGATGGCCGACAAGCTGCCGAAGAGAAACACCATGTGATAATCATGGACCTGCTGGACGAACAAAGCCGTAAGCGCGGCATCCACGGCGTTACCACCATTTTTCAGCACGTCCATCGCCGCCAGAGTGGAGCTCGCAAGTTGGGTGCTCACCATGAACTCGTCGCCGACGGCTTCGTTTTTAGGACCTTGGTTGAGCGCCGGGTCGGCGGGATTGGTGGGACCGTAAGTGCCTTGTTGTTGGCCCTCGACCGCAGCACCGACGGCGAGAACCATTGCCAGCGTAACAACGATTGCTAGACTCCGCATTTTCATCTTGCGACTCCGATTAAATCCGGATGCCGCGGCGAAAGCCGCCACCACCCTTCTGAGTCCTGGGTTCTGAGTTCTGAGTTCGCTAACCAAGTTATGATGCCGCTTTCAACACCGTACAAACCGACGCACAGATAGGACCACCTATATTAAAGGTGGCCGCCATCTTGGGATCTTTCACCTGGAGGTCGGCCGGAACCTTCCCGAGAAGCTGCCAAGCGCACCAACCGATCATGGCCACGCCGGTCGCCCCGATAGGATGTCCCTTGGCAATCAAGCCACCCGAAGTGTTGATGCCGCACTCGCCGTCGGTCGCAGCCTTTCCATCGAGCCAATATTGGGCTCCCTTCCCGTACTCGGCTTTCCCGAGGACCTCGGTGCCGATGGCGCCCATAACGGTGAAGCAATCGTGGATCTCGGCCACGTTCACGTCCGCCGGAGACGCGCCCGCCATTTCATAGGCTTTTTCCATAGCGGTGTAGGCCCCCGCCGGACGCAGGATGTCGCGTCCCGCCTTTTTCAAAGGATCCGTTGCCTGTCCCCAGCCGGCGATCTGAACGCAATCGGACTTGGGTATCTCGAGGCGGTTCAGGCCTTCCTCCGTGGCCAGGATCATTGCCGCATAGCCGTCGCTGATCTGGGAGCAGTCGTAGGTCTTGAGTGGAAGCCCGTCAACGATATATCGATTGATCCCTTCGATCTTGGTGGCATCCTCGAGAGAGACCTGGACCTTTTGCATCTGCGCGTAAGGATTCTTGTTGGCATTGGCGTACTCGGCCACCGCGATAGCCGCGAGATCCTCTTCGGTGACACCCTGTTCCCTCATATAGACGTCCATGACCTCGGCAAAAAGATGCGGAAAAACGAAGACCTTCCCTTCGCGCTCATCGGGATGAGAGAAGTAGCCCAGGACCTCACCGACGAGCTTGCCGTCCATCTTGCCCTCGTCGTTCCGCATCTTCTCGTAGCCCACGGCAATCCCGACATCACCCAGACCCAGCTGCAATTTCTGAAGGACGCGAGAGCACCGCCTGGCCCCCGGACGCACAGGCGTTTTCCACCGACTCTATCGGCTTGCCTTCGAGGCCCGGAACCATCGCCATGAGGCCGGCCAGGAGTCCCTGTTTGTTGAGTGTGAAGTTACAGACCGCGCCGATGGAGCCCACGTCGAGAGAGCGAGGCTCGACTCCCAACCTCACCACAGACTCCCAAAACGGATTTCTCGATGATCTCCGGGAACCGTCAAACTCTTGAGCTTTCCAAACTTCGATTGGTGATACGCGGCAATGTATATGGGTTTCATGACCATGAACCTCCTTCTCAAGTGCCCATCACGAGCCCGCCGTCAACGGACAGCACGGCACCGTGAACGAAGCTGGCCCGGTCGGACGCAAGCCAAACATAAGCTTCGGCCACCTCATCCACATCCCCTAACCGTCGGAGCGGGGTGTGGGAAATCATGTTTTGAAGAGCCTTCTCGGGTACGGAGCGGGACATCCGGGTATCAATGAAACCGGGGGCCACGGCGTTGACACGGATATTGTATCGGCCGAGCTCTCTCGCCCAGGTGCGTGTCATATTAATGACGCCGGCCTTGGCGGCGGAATAATTTGTCTGTCCGAAGTTGCTGTTGAAAGCCACTACGGAAGAGGCGCTCAAAACGACGCCACCGCCCCCCTCGATCATGTGGGGCACCACCGCACGGGTGCAATGGAAGACTCCCTTCAGATTGACGGAGAGGACCTCGTCGAAGACCTCGTCGCTCATCCGAGAAACGATCTCCCCGTCCTTCCACTTCACGATCTGGGCATCACGAAGTATGCCCGCGTTGTTGACCAGAACGTCGATCCGCCCCCAGTGCTCCTTCACCCGCTGAACGGCATCATCGACTGCGGACGAAGAAGCCACATCGACCTTCTCGAAAATCGCTTCCCCTTCCCTGGATTGAATCTCCGCTAGGAGGCTCGCCCCACCTTCGTCATTCAAGTCCCAGACGGCGACACGGGCCCCGTCCTCCGCGAAACGCCGGGCGGTGGCTCGGCCAATTCCAGCCGCACCGCCCGTCACAATCACGACCTTATCCGCAAGTCCGGTTTCCTTGGCCAAAGCGACCTTCCTTTCGCTCAGTCGGGTTTGATGCTCGGATTCTGTAACTCTACCCCCGAGGTGTCAAAGACGAAACCGGCTGTTCGGACTTGAGAACTTCTCATTTTGGGTCTAGAATCTCATGCCTGACCCGAAAGGGCGAGAGGTCCTCTCCCGTCCGGGAAATCTCCGATTCAGCTCGGGCCGTCAGCCAAAGGGCCGATGGAGCTATTCAGGTCGGAGAAAGGTAATAGGAGGTTCACTAGCATGGACAACGGTTCCGCCAACACCATGATTGAAGCCAAGGGGCTAAGCAAGTTCTACGGTCCCTTCGTGGCGGTCCAGGACATCTCCTTTTCCATCCCGCAGGGGCAAATCGTGGCCCTGCTCGGACCGAACGGAGCCGGCAAAACGACAGCCATGAGGCTGCTGACCGGGTATCTGGCGCCGAGCCAGGGCACCGCCACCATTGCCGGTTTGGATGTCCACTTGGACCGTACCGACGCTTCTAGGAAACTGGGGTATCTACCTGAAAACGGCCCCCTCTACCTCGACATGACTCCGCTGGAGCTCTTGAGCTTCTTCGGTGAAGCGCGAGAGATCGAGCCGGATTCATTGAAGAAACGACTGGATTTTGTCACCGAGCAATGTGATATCCGGCTCGTACTCGAAAAACCCATTGGGAAGCTTTCTCGCGGTCTAAGGCAGCGGGTCGGTCTCGCCCAAGCGCTCCTTCACGATCCGGAAGTTCTGATCATGGACGAGCCCACCGCCGGACTGGATCCCAATCAAATCCGGCATTTCCGGGACAACATCCAGGAGCTCGGGCGCCGTAAAACCATTCTGATCTCGACCCACATTCTTCAAGAGGTCGATGCTATCGCCGACCGGGTTTTGTTCATCCACAATGGGCGGATGGTCTTCGACGGCACACCGAAGGAGCTCGAGGAAGACGGCTCGCTCGAGAAGCCCTTTTACCGCCTGACGCAGAACTCGGTGTCGGAAACCGCGGCAGAGGCCGCACATCCTGTGGATGCGACGGCTGCGCCGGCGCCCGTCCCACCAGAAACCACAGAAGGGGACGGGAGCGGGAAAGAGGAGGGAGTAACTCATGACCCCCAAGATCAACTTTCGCGTCGTGGGAGCCCTCGTCAAGCGGGACTTGTGGATGTACTTCAGCAATCCCTCGGGCTATGTGTTCATCACGCTCTTCATCTTCTTGAGCGCGGCGTCCGCTTTTTGGCAGGACCGCTTCTTCCTGAACAACCTCGCCAACCTCGACCAATTGAACGGGGTCTTTCCCTATCTCCTCATTTTCTTCATACCGGCCCTGACCATGGCCGTGTGGTCCGAGGAGCGCAAGCAGGGAACGGACGAGCTGCTCTTGACTCTGCCGGCGACCGATTTCGAGATCGTTCTTGGGAAGTTCCTGGCGGTCTTGGGAATCTATACAGCCTCGCTCATCCTTTCTTTGAGTCACGTCATCGTGCTCCTCTGGCTGGGGAGTCCCGATCTCGGTCTCATGTTCGGTAACTACGTCGGCTACTGGTTGATCGGCGCCGCACTGATCGCCGTCGGCATGCTGGCCTCACTCCTCACGACCAACATGACCATCGCCTTCATTCTGGGGGCGGTTTTCTGTTCGGCCCTGGTCTTCATCGATGCCGCAGCGGGAATCTTCAGCGAGACTCTCGCGCGGTGGTTGGAGCCTCTGGGAGTGTTCGGGCACTTCGGAGACTTTGCTCGAGGGGTCATCAGCTTTTCGGGACTTCTTTATTTCTTGTCAATCACGGGCGTCTTCCTTTACCTCAACGTCTTGTTGCTGGGAAGACGCCACTGGCCGCGGCAAGCCGACGGGTACCCCATGTGGCTCCACCACCTGGTTCGTGCCGTGGCTCTCGTCGTGGCTGTGATCAGCCTCAACGCGTTCCTGGGCCGTGCGAGTCTTCGTCTCGACGTCACCGCGGAACAGCTCCACGCGCTCAGCGGCGAGACCAAGCGATTGGTCGGCGAGGTTTCGGACGACCGCCCGGTCTTCATCCAGGCCTACATCAGTCCCACGGTTCCCGAGCAGTACGTTCAGACCCGGGAGAACCTGATGGGTCTTCTTGCGGGAGATCGGATCGTATGCCGGCTCCAAGGTTCAGGTCCTCGTCCAGGACACCGAGCCGTTCACGGATGCGGCGCGTGAGGCGCGCGAAAAATTCGGCATCACCTCGAGACAGATTCCGCATCTCAGCAGCGCCCGCGCCGGATTCGAAGACGTCTTCCTCGGACTGGCTTTCACATGCGGCGCCGAGGAGCAAGTCATCCCCTTCTTCGACCGAGGCCTTCCCGCCGAATACGAGATCGCCCGGGCCATTCGGGTGGTTGCCAAGACCGAACGCGCCAAGATCGGTGTGGTCACGACCCAACTCCGGGTTTTCGGCGGTCTGGATTTTCAAACCATGCAAAGCACTCCGGCGTGGCCCGTCGTCGAAGAGCTCAAGAAGCAATACGAGATCGTCCAGCTCGATCCCAAGAGTCCGATCACCGAAGAGGTGGACGGCGCCCTGGTCGCTCTTGCCCTCCTCCTTGACTCAGGAGGAGATGGATAACCTGGAGGCCTTCGTCGAGAGTGGAACCCCCACTTTGATGTTGGTTGACCCCCTGCCCATCGTCAATCTCGGCCTTGCACCTGCCGAGCAACCGGGCGCCAACCAGAATCCTTTTATGCGGCAGGGCCAACCGCCACCGGAACCCAAAGGCAACATCCAAAAGCTACTCGCCGACCTGGGAATCCGCTGGGATGCGATGACCATCGTATGGGACGCCTATAATCCGCATCCCGATCTCGCTCACCTTCCACCCGAAATTGTTTTCGTGGGGCGTGGAAACGAGAATCCCGAGTCGTTCAATCAGGAACACCAGGCGAGCGCCGGTATGCAAGAGATGGTCTTTCTCTATCCCGGCCAGATCGACAAGGCGGCGGAAACGTCCTACACCTTCACGCCCCTCTTGAGATCGGGACAGCTCTCCGGGAGCTTTCCCTATTTCCAAATCGTTCAGAGGAGCTTCCTCGGCGTGCAGCTCAATCGGAACCTTCCCCACCGCGCCGACGGCAGAGACTACATCTTGGCCGCCCAGGTCCAATCGGGCGGAGCCTCCGTGACCCCCGACGACGAGAGTGAGGATTCCATCGAAGAAAACGGGCGGAGTCGGACGTCTCCATCTCCCGGCGTGAACCTCATCGTGGTCGCGGACCTCGACTTCATCTCCCAGCAGTTCTTCGATATCCGCCGCATGGGTGTGGGGAACCTGAACTTCGACAACGTCACATTCTTTCTTGAACTGCATCGATGTCCTCGCGAAAGACGAGTCTTTCATCGCGCTTCGAAATCGGCGCGTCCGGCATCGCACCTTGGAGCGGGTGGAAGGAGAGACGCGCTCTTTCATCGAGCAACGCACCGCGGAAGAAGCCGAAGCCGAGCAGGACGCCGAACAGGCCCTTCAGGACGCACAACGGCGTTTGGACGAAAAGGTTCAGGAGGTTCAGAACCGGCCCGATCTCGATGCGCAGACCAAACAGATCATGGCGCGCAATTTACAGGAAGTCGAGAACCGTCGCTTCGAAGTCCTGAAAACCAATATCGAAAGCGAGAAGGAAGCCAAAGTTGCGGCCAGCAAGGAGAACATGGAGGCTCAGATCCGCCGGATTCAAAGCGGCATTCGAACCTTCGCCGTCCTCCTGCCGCCCATTCCGGTCTTCATTCTCGGGGTTTGGATTTTCGTCCGGAGACAGGAACGCGCGCGTGAGGGAGCTCGCGCCGCAAGGAGGTTGAGGGCATAGCCATGAGTGAGATCAAGAAAACCATGACCTTCGGCGGAGTGGCTCTCGTGCTGGTGCTCCTTGCACTAATCACCGCTCCCCGCCAAACGACACCGGACGCTTTCGTCGATCGAGGCGAGGCGTTCTTTCCCGATTTTACCGATCCCAATGTGGCCACGACGCTCGAGGTCATCGAATTCAACGACGAGACGGCCGCGGCAAGTCCCTTCAAAGTGGCGTTTCAGGACGGCCGTTGGACCATTCCTTCCCACCACGACTATCCAGCCGACGGGAAGGACCGCCTCGCCAAAACCGCTGCCGGCGTCATCGGCATCACCAAAGACGACTTCCGCTCGGACAACGTGTCCGACCACGAGGTGTGCGGGGTCATCGACCCGCTCGACGAGACCACGTCACTCACGGGTCGTGGCAAACGTGTCACCATCAAAGGCGAGGGCGAGGAGGTTCTGGCCGACCTCATCATCGGTAATGAGATCGAAGGTCGAGAGAACTTCCACTTCCTGCGGGTACCGGGTCAAAAACGCGTCTACGCCTCCAAGATCGACATCGACATCTCCACCAAGTTCGAGGATTGGATTCGAAAAAGATCTGCTCCTCGTCGAACAGGGCGACATCGATCAAGTCACCCTCCAGGACTACTCCATCAACGAGCGGAGCTCGCCAGGTGGACATGCGTGACACCGTCAACTTGACCAAGGCCGACGGCGAGTGGTCGATGGAGTCGGGCCGGTGCCAAGGAGCTCGACGTCTCCAAGGTAAACAACCTGGCCAGCTCCATTAAAGGAATACAAATCGTCGGCGTCCGGCCCAAACCGCCCGGAGTTACGGAGACACTCGAGCGCGTCGAAGCGGGACTTCCCATCACGCAGAACGACTTGCTCGCCCTCCAGTCGAGGGGGTACTACTTCACGCGGGACGGACGGCTTCTCTCGAACGAGGGTGAGATCCAGGTGCGCACGACCAAAGGCATCACCTACACGCTGCGGTTCGGCGAGATCGTCTACGGGCGTGGTGAAGCCATTTCCGCCGGCACGGCCGCGAGCGATGACCAGGAAGCCGGTCCCGGCGAGAACCGCTATCTCTTCATCACCGCCGAGTTCGATCCCACGCTTTTGCCCGAGCCACCGAAGCCGGCCAACACCGACTTCGAAGGCAAGGAAGAAAGCGATTTAACGGACGAAGACCGCGAGAACAAAGAGCTCGCGGATGCCCACAAGGAGTGGGAGGAGAATTTCAAGGAAGCCGAGGAAAAGGCCGCCGAGCTCACCGCCCGCTTCGCTCCCTGGTACTACGTCATCGGGTCCGAGAGCTTCGACAAGATTCACCTAACGCGAAGCGATCTCTATAAGACCGAATAACCCACCGGCCTCCTCCCGCTTTTGCGGGGGGAGGCTTTCTGACACACCCAATAATGCACTCAGGAGTGGATGAATATCGGATGCCGAAAAGGTGGTGTTTCTCAACGCTCCCGATCGGCCGCGACATCACCGTCCACACCGGTCTCAAATTCTCGATGTAGCCTGGTTCCATTAGGTCAAGTTCTGGCACAGAACCGCCTGGAGCATGGGACCCCAAACTCCAGTGAAATCGGATGAATTTTGGGATTGACATCTGTTCCCGATCTGCGCATAATAGGAACAGATGCTTTCGGGAGGACGCGCATGGCAAAAAACCGACTCAACATCAGCTTGGACCAGGATCTCGTGGACTTCGCCAAGCTCTTCGCCGCGGAGAACCGCACCACGGTCGCCGAGGTGATCACCCAGTACCTCCTCAGCTTGAAGCGCAAGGCCCAGGGCGAGACCACGGCGAAGATCCTCGCTCACCCGGCTTTTCACGAGGCCATGGAGGACGTCCAGGCCAAGCTCCGCGATGGCAAGGCCGAGTGGCACACCTTTGACGAGGTCTTCGCCGACTGATGGAAACGCTCTTCGAGAAGGCCTTCGTGAAGGCGCTCCGCAAGCACTCCGGGATCAAGAAGCAGGTGGAGAACAAGGTCCGGATGATCATGGAGCAGCCGCTGGCCATGGGCGAGCCGCTCAAGGGGAACTTCAGGGGGTTCTACTCCTGCCCGGTCAAGAAGAGCTTCATCATCATCTACCTCTACTGTCGGGCCTGCCGAAAGAAGGGCGACGATGAGATTGTGGCCTGCTCGGACTGCAGCGAGCGCGACGACGAGACCCTCAAGTTCGTGCTCCTGGGCCCTCACGATGAGGCGTACGGAATCTGAAGATCGAGTGGTCTGTGCCCTGTAATCCTCGCGGGTGTGTGCGGGGTCATCGATCCGCTCGACGAGACCACGACACTCCAGGGCCGCGGCAAACGTGTCACCATCAAAGGCGCGGGCGAGGAGGCCCCGGGCGACCTCATCATCGGCAATGAGCTCGAAGGTCGGGAGAATTTCCACTTCGTTCGCGTGCCGGGCCAAAAAAGGGTCTACACCTCCAAGATCGACATCGACACCTCCACCAAGTTCGAGGATTGGATCGAACAGGACTACTCCATCAATCGAGCGGTCCGGCCGAGTAGATATGCGCGACACCGTCAACTTGACTAAAGTCGACGGCGAGTGGCGATGGAGCGGGCCGGCGGCAAGGAGCTCGACACCTCCAAGGTAAATAACCTCGCCAGCTCCATCAAGGGTCTACAAATCGTCGGCATCCGGTCCAAACCGCCGGGTGTCACGGAGGACACGCGGTGGTGATGTCAAGATCAAATATCAGCTGAGTAACGAATCGGAAGTCGGAACCGGTCAGTAGTTACGGGACAAATGTTACTGAGTTCTACACAGAGATGACGTGCGGCATAGTCGATCTCCGGATTCCTAGGAAATAAAAGAACATCAAGACACTAGCTTCTCAGGCGTAAGGAACCTAGGATCAAACACCGGCGGGTCTCCCGCCCACGTATCGCACATATGAGGATCGACGTGCAAAAACTCTACAGCATAGTGGCCGCCGCTATCTTAACCATGGGCCTGATCATCGCTCCTGTTGTCCACGCCTGTACAGCATTCTTGATCGCTAATGACAGCGAGGTGTTGTTCGGCAACAACGAGGACTTTTGGAATCCGTCCACCAAGATGTGGTTCGTACCCGCTGAGGGCGGAAACTACGGCGCGGTATTCTTCGGATTCGACGATCTCTCCCCTCAGGGCGGTATGAACGAGGCTGGACTCGCCTTCGATGGGTTCGCGACCGAGCCCAAACCGGTGACTGGGTCGGATGGAAAGGTGCGCTTTGACGGGAACCTGGTCCTGAAGGTAATGGTCGAATGCGCGACGGTCAGCGAGGTACTCGAGGTCTTTGCGAAGTACGACCTCACCATGATGGAGAGGTTCATGCTCATGTTCGCCGACGCCACCGGCGACTCGGTGATTATCGAGGGCGATGAAGTCATCCGTAAGACGGGCGCTTTCCAGGTCGTCACCAACTTCTACCAGTCCGAAGATCCCGAAGGAAACAACGCCTACGGCGAAGGCAAGGCCTGCTCGCGCTTCAAGATTGCGAAAGACATGCTCAAAGGCGCGAAGCGCGTCGATGTCTCACAGGCCCGCAGGATCCTCGACGCAGTGCACGTCGATGGCGAATCGAACACTCTGTACTCGAACATCTACGATCTCAACGACGGACTCGTCTACATCTACAGCTTTCATGACTTCGAGCATGAAATCGTTATTGACCTGGCTAAGGAACTCAAGAAGGGTGCCCGTGTGTTGGATCTCCCATCGCTCTTTCCGCGGAACTCCGCGCGCGAGAGGTTCGTCGCCGAGCAGGAACAGGCAATGGAGCGGCGGCGTCAGGAGCGAGGATTCGGTGAAGCTCCCGGTCGAGGTCCTCGAGCGCTACGTTGGGGTCTACAAGAGTGTCGATCGTGCATTCGAAGTCAAGATCGATGACGGGGCGCTGGTCCTTGTCCCGTTCGGGCGCTCCCAACTCCAACTCACCCCCGCATCAGAGACCGGTTTCTACGAGGTGACTCTGATGGTCGATTATGACATCACGTTCCGCATCAGTGACGACGGCGAGGTGAAGGGGATCGAGGTCAAGATCTTCCGCGACGACTTCACGATGTCGGAGCAGTTCATGGCGCGGATGAAGTGACCCTCGCGGGCCCGAACTTGTGACCGCTTTCGAAGGCAAGGAAGAAAGCGATTTAACGGACGAAGACCGCGAGAACAAAGAGCTCGCATGTCGTAAACAAAGGCCGCCGCCCCCGGTAGATCATTTCCTGGCCGATGGCACACAGTAGATGGGTTTTCCCGCTGCCTGGATTTCCGAAGGCTAGGATGTTCTCATTCCGGTCCACAAACGAGCCTTCGAGCAGAGCTCCCAGTTGTGTGTTCACTTTTCTAGGTAATCGCTTCCGGTCAAACGACTCCCAGCTTTTTTCCAGTGGGAGCTTCGATTCCCGCAGTATCCTCGCGATTCGGTTCTGCCGGCGCGATTCGACTTCCTGCTCCGTCACGTCGAAAAGGTAGCGCTCATGGCTCAAGGACTCGCGCCGTGCCATTTCGGCCTGCTCTTCGTAACAATCCCGCACTCTCGGCATGTGCAGGCGTTTGAGATTCTGGTTCAGTCGAGTCTTCACTTCGGTTGGGCTCAGCATGACACGACCTCCTCAGCCTCGAGCAAGCAGTCATACGAGCCGAGGTCCACTTGATCGATCTGCACCTCGGTCAGCTCCGGCTCGAGCTCGGAAAAAAGCACATGTTCGACTGCCTCCAGTGTCGTCAACTCGCCCTCGCGTATCAGGTAACCCAACGCAGAATCTATCGCCACTTCACTGAACCGCGCCGCGTACTGGAGAATCCGAAGATATTCTTTGCTCGCCCGTGCCGAGGCCAACGCCTGCTGGAGTGAGTCATAGGCGATCCGGAATCGGATGGTGGGGAACAAATCCTTCCGATATCGGTAATTTTCAAACGCACCTGGCTTGCGGACCAACCAGTCGATGATGTGACGATATTGGATGCGGTGTTTACCTTCCCCGCGCAAACGAGGAAGGGTGTTCAACCTGGCGTTGCGCGTACCACACCTGAAGTTCCTCTGCATAAAGCCGTACCTTGACCTGCTCGCCAATCAATCGACTGTCAACCGAATACGCATTGTTATTCACTCGGATCGTGCTGCCTTGACTTACTCTCACGTCCACACGTTTATAGGACTCGAGCCGCTTCTGAGGTAACCGACGCAGATGCTTCAGCTCCTCGGCAAGCCGATCTTGACGCCCGGCATTGAGCTGCTCAAACAACTTCTCCAGAAAATCGTTGTAGGCTCTACGATCCTCGAAATCTCGACTCCCTCGCAACATCAGCGCTTGGTCCATCGCCACCTTCAATCGGTGATGGCTTTGTTCGACGTCGCCGTTTTCGTGGGGGACTCCGCATTGGTACGATGTCCTTGCAGTCCATAGTGATCGAGCAACCCTTGATAGCGCCGCGTGAAGTTATCCGGATGAATGTCTTTGTGCACCGCGGCACTGAGTCGATCCGTTCGGTGTCCCTCCGGCACTCCTCCTAACTCCCATAGCCCGTTTTGAAAACCCTCGCTCAGATTTTCGAAGCTCTCCGAAAAGCAAATCGTTCCATCCTCCCAATTCGAGTACTGCAGAACGAAATGGTACAAGAGGTGATCAAAGCTCTGACCTTCGATCGTCACATTCAGCTCGTTCATCGAAGTGAAATCGGACCCGCACAGCTCGCCAGAGTAGCCGACGCCCACAAGGAGTGGGAGGAGAATTTCAAGGAAGCCGAGGAAAAGGCCGCCGAGCTCACCGCCCGCTTCGCCCCCTGGTACTACGTCATCGGGTCCGAGAGCTTCGACAAGATTCACTTGACACGAAACGATTTTTATAAAAGCGAGTGACCATCCGGCCTCCTCCCGTTTCGCGGGGGGAGGCTTGCTTGCTGACCCATTCCTTCAACGTCTTTCGGCATCTGATCTTCATCCACGAGGAACGTCAGCTAGTGCTTTTGTCTGCCTCCCGTGCGGCGTTGCCCCGAGCGACATCGATGAGCATACGGAGCGCCCGGTTGACCGATTCGGAATCTTGAAAGACGGCTGCAACATCCCGTTCCAGAAGGACTACATTCGTTCCCTCACGGTACCGGTCATGGTATTTGCCGCGAACCCCTCCTGATATATCGTATTCGGGTCTCATTTCATTGACATCTGTCTTATTCTCCTGACTCATAAATCCTCCGCTCCCTCGCCGTGGCGTCCCGCGCCCCAATGATCCGAAGCGTCGCCGCGCTCGGTGTGCCAAACGATCAACACCCTCTGCTGATTCGACGTTCCGGTAGTGAGTACTGTGTTAGATACAGCCATCAGCGGATCGCGATTTTCGGTTCTTGATTCAGCAATTCCACACGGACAAACATTTTCAATGCGCTTATCTACCGGGAGTTTTAACCGTACCGGGATCAGGACCGCAGAAGGGAGTTTCGAAAACGACTAATAACGGTTAGTAGGAGAAGAATCACCGCTAAGGTCCAATGGGAGCTCGATGACAAAACCGGTCTCCTTGTCCGGCTCTGAGAAAGCTTCGACGTCGCCGCCCTGATCGCGTACCACTTGCAGCGCCGAGAACAAGCTCCAATTCTTCGCCTCCATGCGGCCGCGCGAAACCTCGAAGCTCGGCTGAAACAATAGAGCCAGTTTCTCGGGCGCCACGACCGGCCCTTCATATCCAATCCGAATTTCGATGTGCCGATCCGCTGCTCGAGCCGACAGCCTGAGACTGTCAACGCTCGCATCCTGACACGCCTCGAGCGAGTAGGCGAGCAGACCGGCGATGGCGCAGCTCAACGGCTGCGGGTCACACATCAAACGTGGAAGCTCGGAGCACTCGAGCGCGATGTTCACGGGACTCGGCGGAGTCTGTGCCAGCGCCACCACGTCCTCGACCATCTCTTTCAGGTCGACGCTCCGGCTCTCGGCGCGATCCAGATTCGAGAACCGCTGGATTCGCGTGATGACTTGGTGCATTCGCTCGACCGACGCATCGAGAGTGACACGTATTGCACTCTGGATCTTCTCGAGCTTTGCGCGATCGACATCGGAATGGTCGAGGGCATTTCCTTTTTGCGTCGTGCGCCAAAGCGTGCCGAGACTGCTTTTCAGGGCACCCAGCGGAGTCGCAAGCTCATGGCTCAATGCGGCCGTCAAGCGACCGAGATTCGCGACGTTATCGGAGATGAGCTGACGCCGCCGAAGCTCCCACTGTTCGAGCTCGATCCGGATTCCGGCGAGATTGGCGAGCGCCGTCAGGAGGTTCATATCGTTGCGCGTGAACAGGCAGTGCGGATCGAGCGAATCCAGGTAGATTAGTCCGATAACCCGTTCGTCGGATTGCAGGGGTATGGCAAGCAAGGAGCAGACCCCTTGTTGCTGGATCGACACGCTCAACCGCATGGGCTCGTCCTGCTCAACGTCTCGAACGAGCACCGACGCTTTCTCACTCAAAACTTTGTCCCTCACGGTCGCGCTGATCGCGATATCTCCGCCACGGGATGCCTGCACGACGAGTCCTCCCCTTTCATCGAGCGTCAACAAAACACAGCGCCCCGCAGGTACCGCTTGAAGGCAGAGGTCGAGAATGATGCCGAACAGCTCGGGTAGCGGACGGCGCTTGGAAAACTCGCGGCCTGCCTGCAAGAAGATCCAATTGAAATCGCCGCTTTTGTATCCCTGTTCTTTGGAGAGGACGTCTCCGAGAAAGGTCAACTCGGGCTTCAGCGGGGCCGGAGCGTTGAACGACACTCGTTGTTCCCTGCCGCTCGGCTCCTGATAGGTCATGACGATGCTGCTGGCGATAACCCGTTCGCCCGGTTGCAGTTCATGGGCAGACGATATTCTCGTCCCGTTGACGAGGGTACCGTTCCGACTGCCAAGATCTTCCACGATCCATCGACCCGCACGCTTCTCGAAGACGAGATGGTGGCGGGAAAGGCCGCTATCTTCCGGGAAAGACAGATCGTTGTCTTTCGCACGGCCGAGCGTTACCGGGCGGCCGGCGAGCTCAACGTTTTCGGTGTGGCCCCGATGGGTGACGAGGAACAATCGTTGCATGCGAAGCGCTCATTTCATGTCACGGGCATTGCAGCCAACGGCACTTACGAAGATGCTAATGCTACCATGCGGCTGCCAGCAGCGCCGAAACGGTCCGGAACAAAGATCTAGATTGGCGTAAAAAGCAAGACGCCTGAGGCTTCCCCGGAAGAAAGGTGGTCTTGAAAAAACGAGCCTCCTCCCTCACCGACGCAATTACAACATCGTCCTCTCCCGGTTCGAGAGTTAGAGCGCCTCGTACCTACGCATTGGGAGGTTGGCGTTGAGGTTACGGCATCGTGACATGCGCCACCCCTGCTTCCCCTAGCTTCTGATTGAGCTCGGAGATCTGCACCGAGACCAGCCGTTCGAGATTTTGCTCCACTTCTTTCAACTGAGCGTCGAAGCGTCCCAGCCATTCGGCTTGAGCGTCGGTGGGAGCGGCGCTCGGTCCCTCGATGCCGGGAAAGTTTCCGGTGCCGGATCGGAGCTGCCGAATCTTTTCGAGGAGCTTCGCCGACGATCGATAACCGAGGTTCGGTGTCCGGCGCACGAGCTCTCCTGAGAGACCGTCGAGCGATTCTTCGATTTGCGTGACTCGATCGGTGAGGTCGTCGCGCGTGGTTTCAGGCACCGCTTCCAATCCGTCGATTTTCTTCCCGAGCTGCTGCAATTGAGTGCTCACTGCTTCGATCGTCTCGAGCGCCTGGATGGCTCGAGCCTCCATGTCGGTCAGGCGGCGGACCGCCCGGTACTGGGCAAGTGCATCGGATTCCGAAAAGTCGATCCGCGGGTCGAGCCGAACCTCGAACCGCGCAGTGAGCGGCTCGCCGCCATGCACGAGCCGTACCGTGTAGTCGCCCGGCGGAACGAGCGGCGCCGCGGACGGGTTGAATCCGACCTTCGCCACACCCTTGGGCTCGGGCAAAGGGTCATGGCGTAGATCCCATACGACCCGATGGACGCCGGCGTCGGCCGGACCCTCGAGAGTCCGCACCTCCTCTTGATTAGCGCCCAAGACCGTCAAAGCGATGGCCTTCTCTTCTCCCGACGGGACCTCCTTCAAATAGTAGTTGATGATGGCGCCGTAGGGTGGGTTCTCCCCGTAGAATGTCTGGTCACCGAGCCAACGCTGTCCCGGGTACCCGGCGTGATTCCGGTTCCACAATTCCCATCGAGTTGCGCGGCGGGGCTCGAACAGGAAAGCATCACTCACGAGGGCCTGCCCGACGTGCTGGAGAGGCGTGATGTCATCCAAGATCCAGGCGCTGCGGCCGTGGGTTCCGATAACGAGGTCGTTGTCTCGAGGGTGCACGAGGATCTCGCGCACCGCCACCCGAGGCAGGTTCAGCCGAAGCGAGACCCAATGGTCGCCGCCCGTCCAGGACGCATAGAGCCCAAGCTCCGTTCCTACAAAAATCAGGTTCGGATTCTTGGGATCTTCTCGCACGACATGAACGTAGTTTAGAGGGGGCAAGTCGCCGGCAATGTTCGTCCAGGTTTGGCCGTAATCGCTCGTCTTGAAAACGTGAGCGGAGAAATCGTTGCTGCGGTGCCGGTTGACGGCGATGTAGGCGGTCGCGGCATCGTTCTTCGAGGCCTCCACGCGAGAAATCCATCCGTCCGGTGTCTGGCCGGGGATTTTCACAGTGAGGTCCTCCCATGCGGCGCCGCCGTTTCGTGTGAGCTGAACTTTGCCGTCGTCGGTCCCCACCCAGATCAACCCGGGCGTAATGGGTGACTCCGCGATCGAGCTGATGGCGCAGTGGTATTCAGCCGACGTGTTGTCGGGAGTGATCGGTCCGCCCGAGACTTGGATCTTTTCGGGATCATTGGTGCTGAGATCCGGACTCACCTCTTCCCAGGACTGCCCCTCGTTAGTGGTTTTGAACAATACATTGGAGCCGAAGTAAATGGTCTTGGGATCGTGCGGTGACATGTGGATCGGTGAGTTCCAGTTGAATCGATAGGGGTGCTCCCCTTCAGCCGAGCCCCGCATGTTCACGGGATAGGGTTGAATCGCCCGGGCATCGCCCGTTTTTCGATCGACGCGGACGATGTTGCCGAAGTGGGTGTTGGTGTAGAGCGTATTCGGATCGGTCGGGTCAACTTGAACGTAGTAGCCGTCCCCACCGGGATGGATGCGGTACCAGTCACCGTTCAAGATACCGAGGTGGGTGAGGTTGTTGCTGGGGGCGCACCACACATGATTGTCCTGGAGTCCGCCGCAAACTTCGTAGGGATCTTGCATGTCAACGGTGAGCTGGTAGAACTGCCCAATGGCAACGCTGTTGATGAACTCCCAGGTCTCACCTCGATCGTAAGAGAAACCCCAACCACCGTCGTTGCCGTTGATCAGTCGCCGGGGATTCACGGGATCAATCCATAGAGCCTGATGATCGCCATGGACGGTGTTGCCGATGATATCCCAGCTACGGCCTCCGTCGTCGGACACGCGCAGTTGCCCTTCGATCAGGTAAACGCGATTCTCGTTTTGGGGATCGACGCGGATGTCACTGAAATAAAACGGGCGCGAGTGGACGGTCTTGTCCTCGTTCGTCATCTCCCAAGTCTCTCCGCCATTGGTGGAGCGCCACATCACCCCCTTTTCCGCCTCGATCACGGTATAGACATATCGCGGATCGGAGGCCGCAATCGCGACTCCCACACGCCCCAACACCCCGGTGGGAAGGCCATTGTCGAGATCGGGATCGGTCAGGTGCGCCCAGGTGTCACCGCCGTCGGTGGACTTGTAGAGACCACTGCCCGGACCGCCGGAACGAAAACTCCAGGGGTGTTAACGAAAGTCGTACATGCCTGCATAAAGAACGCGGGGATTTTGGGGATCCATGGCCAGATCCGAAGCACCGGTGTTCTCATCCACATAGAGGACTTTTTCCCAATTCGCCCCCCCATCTCGACTCCGAAAGATTCCCCGCTCCTCATTAGGACCCCACTCGTGACCAAGCGCGGCGATGTAAACGAGGTCGGGATCTTTGGGATGGATCCGGATGCGGGCGATTTTTTCGGTATCGGTGAGTCCCAGAGGAATCCAGCTCTCGCCGGCGTCGGGCGACATGTAAATCCCGTCTCCAATCGAGGCGCTGTTACGGGGATTGTGCTCACCGGTCCCGATATAGACGATGTTGTTATCGGACGGTGCCACGGCCACCGCGCCCAGAGACAGGGTGTTGCCGCTTTCGAAAATCGACCGCCAGGTGGTCCCGTTGTTGGTGGTCTTGAACAAACCACCGGAACCCGTTGCCATATAGACGATGGAGGGGTCACCCGGGATGCCCGCGATATCCACGGTTCGACCGCCCATTACTGCAGGGCCGATGGACCTCCAGGCGAGGTGCTCTAATACGGTCTCGGTCAGGTCGGTCGATCCTTGACCCAGTCCGACGGTAGCGTGGAGTGTCAGTATGGCAACAAGTCTTTTGAGTTTCGAACCTTTGGATGAGAAGGCAAGTTCGGTCTGTTCCATGGATCACCTTCTTGTCTTGATGGCTTTGATTCCGGCCATCTCTAGTAAAGCACCCTGAATCGGATAGTGTGCGGAACCTTCTTGAGCTCCTCGACGATCTTCGGCTGATACTTCTTGCTGACGTCCGTGATGACGTAGCCGATGCGTTCGTTCGTCTTCAAATACTGTCCGAGAATATTGGCCTTGTTGTCGGCCATGACCCGGTTGATGGCGGCCAGAACGCCGGGCTCGTTGGCGTGAATGTGGACGAGGGTACTGTCGAAATCGAAAACTATAATGGGGCTCAAGGGAAAGGGAGTATAGCATACCGTTGTAGGATAATCGGGAGCGTAGCCTGAAGTGGAGGGTGCAATTTTGAACTTACGAGTCCCAGGACCCACGCCTTGTCGAAAAGAGATCTTGGAAGCCGTAGGGCGACAAATGATCAGCCATCGTAGCCCCGAAATGCGAGAGCTGCTCCGGAAGATCGAAGAAGGTCTCCAGACTTTTCTGAAATCGACGCGCGATTTCTTGTTGCTCACAACTTCCGGTTCCGGTGGATTAGAGGCGGCCGTCGTCAACACCCTGTCCCCTGGCGACCGCGTTCTCGGGGTGAGCGCCGGCGCGTTCGGCAATCGGTTTCGCTCGATTGCCGAGGCCTATGGAGCCGAAGTCGAGCATCTCGATTTCGAGTGGGGGCAACCTATAGAGGCCGACGGCTTAAGAAAAGCTCTCAAAAAGAACAAAGGGTACCGGGCGGTTTTGATCACCCACAACGAGACGTCTACGGGTGTCACTCATCCCCTCGAGGATATCTGTGGTGTCATTCGAGACGAGAGCAAGGCTCTAATTCTGGTCGATGCCGTGTCGAGTCTGGGCGGGATTCGGCTCCCCTTGGACGATTGGGGCATCGACGTCGTCGTGACCGGTTCCCAAAAGGCCTGGGGTGTTCCCCCCGGCGTCGCGATGGTCGGATTTGGAGGACGTGCTTGGGAGGCATCTGAACGAGCCGCCATGCCGCGCTTCTACCTCGATTTGGCTCGCTATCGCCTGTCCGCAGGCCGACAGTATCCCTATACTCCGGCAGTATCCGTCTTTTTCGCCCTGGAGACAGCGATAGAGCTCATGCTCGCGGAGGGCGCCGAAGCCGTCTATGAACGCCACGCACAGGTGGCGGCTTTGACTCGCCAAGGTGTTCAATCGCTCGGATTGTCGCTCGTCGCCGACGAGCGTTTCGCATCCAATACCGTCACCGCGGTGTGGATTCCCGATGGGATCGACGGCAAAAAGCTCGTTCGAACGCTCCGAGAAAACTACGATACCGAGGTCGGTGGAGGACAAGCTCATCTGGCGGGTCGCATCTTCCGAATCGGGCATATGGGCTGGGTTTTGGAAGAAGAAATAGACAGAGCTTTAACCGCCTTGAAGAAGAGCCTCTCCGATCTTGGTCATCGAGCTTGAAAGGAGGCCCGTGTTGTCCAAGAAAACGATCACCGCTTGTGTCTTCCTGTTCACTCTACTGTTGCTTCATTGGACGTCGTCAACCAAAACCGTCGGTGCCCAGGATGAAGCGAGAACACTCGTCGTCAACTTGGGCTCTCCTCATCCCATTTCGGGACAAGTGTCTATCAACGGCCCGATCCAACACGCCGCGATGGTGCGCATTAAAGATGTCGTCGTTCCGCCGGCCGGCCGCGAGGAAGCAGCGACCTGGACCCTCGCAGGGGAGGTCTCGACCGAAGGTTTCACATCGATGAACCTGAGCCTGCAAGGCCAGATGCGAGGAGTCGTTTCTGGAGGGGGACTGATCGGAGTGATCTTGGTCCCCGACGAAGAACCTATCGTTCAAGCTTTGTCCGAAGGTATCGTGCAGCTTTTCTTGGAAGCCACCGCTCCCGTATCGGCCGGCGCCGACCACTTCGACTCGAGCGCGCCCTGGTTACCTATCGCCTTTCCGAAATACAAAGTTTATCTATACAACACGACGGAACACGGCGCGTCGACCCATTTGTTTTTCTATTTGACGAATTGACGATGACCGTCAGGCTCAGCCGCTGCAGACCTCGGAGCCTTCACCACCACCGTCCTGGCCGCCAGATCCCCAATTCGCTGCCAATTCTCGGTCAAGGCCACGAGGAGAATGCCCACCATGTAGCTGAACATTCCATCGACGATCAACAAAACATTTCGAATCAATCCCCGGACGAATCCACATGGCTTCAAGTCCGTGCCAAGAACCCGGATTCCAACCACCCACTTGCCCGGTGTGCGACCCCACCGGCCTTCGAGAAAACCGAAGACGCCGAGCGACACCACCCACCAGACAAAGGTAAATAGGATGAATACAAAGAACCACAAATGTAGTTCTTGAAACGCCGATCGCTCCGAATCCCTTACCATCCAGAAAGCGGCGATCATCAACGCAAACCCGGGTCCTGCCTGGAAGAGCCCATCGATGAGTTGGGCCATTCCGCGGCGCCAGATAGAAGCGAAAGGAAAGTCTCCGCTCACGGTCGAATATTGGAGCACACGGTATTTGTTCATGAAAAAGGTGAACAGGGCGGCCAAAATGAGCGGGAGGAAGATCATCCCTGCGTAAAACATAACCATCATGCCCATCATGAAATGTGGAAACATAAAGGTAGGGAAAAAGCTCCTCCTCAACTTCGATTTATCCGCCACCTCCCCGTTGACGACTTGAACGAAGCGAATCGAGCCGGGAAAGCCTTCCAGAGCCAATCCGTACCGGTCTTCTCCGAGGCGGTAGGCCCCCACCTGCACGGCGAAATCAACCTTGATAGAACAGAATTCAGGCCACTCCGAACCGGAGCGCTCGAGTCCGACAATGGCGTTATCTTGTTGATGAAAGACAACCGGCTCAGAAGGTCCGGACACGGCCATCCAAGTCCACCCGCTCCGAGCTACGGGTTCCCACTTTCCATTTTGGCCTTGTAGCGGCAGACCTTCAAAAGAGTAGAGCCACTTGTCATGCTTCATGAACGAGTAGAGCTTACCGCCGCTTTCGACGACCTGCAGCCTGTCGAGACAACAATCCTGCTCCTCGAGCGACGCGTCGAGCGCGCCGGCGACCTGCCAATCACCATCCGCGTACACTCGAAGGGTCAGACCGACAGGCGTCTCGGATACGACCGCCGGACGACCTTCATAGAAGAAAGGACGTGAAAAATCCCCCAGTGTCTGAGTCGGCTCCTCTACGACCACATCGCCGTCGACAAGAAAACCTACTGTGTCCGAATCGATGAGCCACAATCGATCCGCATCCGACAAGAGCCAAGCTTCGCTCAACGATTCAGGGAGACTAGATACTTCTTCGCGTTGTTCATCGGCACCAAAACGAACTAGAACGGCTTCCCCTCTCGATTCGGGCTCGAAAGCCGACCGCGAAACCTCCACAAACCAGTAGGCATCCCGCCAGTAGGCTCCCTTGTCGAGCTCCGACATTTTGAGAGGGGAGAACATGAAACTCGACATGATGACGAACATCGCAACGAAGGGTACTGCGAACTGGGCGAGGAACGCTCCCGCTCCGAGCAAGCCGGCGATGAGAGTGAATTTTCGTCTGCCTTGTTCCGAGAGGTATCCGGGGGAAGAAGAGACGGGCGGCTGTACATATTCGTTCATTTTTGTACCCGCGAAGTTATGGAGAACTGGGATATTTTATTCTAGCATGGCTCTTTTCATCGTACGGTTACCACCGGCATATCCGGATGTCTTGCTCTGGAGGTAGAGTTAGGAACGAAGTTATGAAGGAAGACTACGTCTCGCGCATCAATCGGGTGCAGGACTACATCGATTCGCACCTGGACATGGAGCTCCGCCTCGAGGAGCTTGCCCGAGTGGCCCATTTTTCTCCATACCATTTCCATCGCATATTCCGCGCCATGGTGGGCGAGCCCTTGAACCAGTTCATCCAGAGACTTCGGGCGGAAAAGGCGGCGTCACTTCTCGTCCAAAGCCCCAAGAAATCCATCACCGATGTGGCTTTCGACTGTGGCTTTTCTTCTTCCGCGACCTTCGCTCGAACCTTCAAAGAGTTCTTCGGCATGAGCGCCACCGAGTGGCGCGCCGGCGGTTACCGAGATCGCAAGATCGGCAAAATAGATAGCAAAGATAGAAAAACGCCCGGCAAGATTGGGCAAGACTTCGACCTCACCTCCCCATATATTGATCCCGAAACTCGAAACTTGAAATGGAGGATCGAGATGAGAGGAGAAAAAACAATGAAGGCCGAAGTCGAAGTCAAAGACCTGCCCGAGATACACGTCGCCTATGTTCGTCATGTGGGGCCCTACATAGGAAACGCTGAGCTCTTCAAAAACCTTTTCAGCAAGCTCATGCAGTGGGCCGGCCCTCGCGGTCTGATGCGGCCCCCGGAAACCATGGCCCTGACGCTCTACCACGACGATCTCGAGATTACGGATGAGGAAAAGCTGCGTATGAGCGTTTGTATCAGTGTGCCGAAGGATACGCAGGTGGAGGGTGAGATCGGTAAGATGACGGTCGCCGGTGGAACTTACGCATCGGGTCGATTCGAGATTCGGCCCGAGCAGTATGGGGACGCGTGGAACGCCATCTATCAAGCCTGGCTACCGGAGAGCGGGTACCAGCCGGACGACGGCCCTCCGTACGAGCTCTACCTCAACAATCCCGAGGAGCACCCGGAAGGCAAGCACATCGTCGAGATCCGCGTACCCGTGCGGCCACAGTAGCTATTTATCGAATCATCGAAAACGGACCGGTCCGTCCATCGCGACCAGTTCTACGGTCGCGCTTACTTCTTCGAAACTGTCGATCACTTCACGTAGCTCGGACTCGCTGGAACGGAACTGCGAGGTCGGAGACCAGGCAATCAATCGGTAGAAGCTCGTGCTTCCTTCCAAGGTAACGTGGATAACCGTGAACTCATAGTCTTCCGACGACCCTGTGATGCGGTGCTCTACAGCAGGCAGCGATCCGACCCTCCGGTCTTCCGGACCGCGGACAACGCCATCTCGCAGAGTTCCCGCGAAGTCGGCCGCCAAAAGCGTTGCCAGTTCATGGAGTCCCAAATCTCCCATGCCCTTTTCCAGAAGGCTCTCCTTGGTGTCGGTAATCGCGATCAGAAAGCGACTCCCTATGAGATTGGCGACTTGAATCTCCGCATCCTCGTTCATATCCGACTTTTCCGACCAACCCAGTGGCAGCGTGACCCGAGTCCGCCCCTCGGTGCCGACGACGATCTCGGGTTCGTGGGTCGCGTACCCAAGGCCGAGCGACACCACCGTGGTCAAACAACCTACCATGGCGATAGCAAACGGAATCCGCGCCCGACGCCAGTGGACGAGTGTGAAAACAAGAGCAGCAACAGGAATTAAAAACACGACCGCCACCGCCCAAACCGCCGACTCCGCAGCGCCCGCAATGATATAGGCGATATACGCAATCAGAACGATCCCTAGGCCTACCAGCACCAAAACCTCAAAAGCACCCATACCGCCAGACTCCTTGTATCAGGATGGGAGGACGTTACGAGGGAACAAGCACGGAGTGTGCCAGCACTGTGAATGAGCAAGTATGAGTTTTTAGAGTGGTTTAGGGACGAGGTCGTAGAAGGCCTGGGGGCAATTACCCTCAGGCCCTGACGCGGCAGAGCCGCAACCAAAAATGGATGTTGCGGCTTGCCGCGAGCTATCAGCTGTCAGCAATCAGCCGTCAGCTCCCGGAAAATTGTTTACTTTTTGCATTCAATTTCACTAATAAGGGACTAATAATAAAAATCAAGGCGAGGATGATGTTTTTGTCACCTCGATCTTGCCGACCGACGCCCAAGGACCGGGGTCGGAGCGCCGGGTGATGCGGTAGAGATAAACGACGTTGTCGCCGCGAAACAAACTCGAAGCCACGACGCGTAACGTGAGCACCGCACCTTCCGGCGGGACCGTGAATCGCCCGCCCGCCACTCCATTGACTCCGAGCTCCAATTCGAGGGTCCACGATTGCCGGCCCGGCGGTGGTACGGGTCGGACATGAATCCGGATCTGATAGGTGTCGGGCCGAAAAACAGGTAGAACGAACCGAGCCCGACGGTGAACGGCGAGAGCCCTCGGCGGTACGGCAGCCGTGAGCTCGTCCTCCCAACCGCCCAGGAGATGCCATTGATATTCCGGCTGCAGTGCAATGGATCCGCTCTCCTGAAGCTCACCAGCGGTCTCGAGTGTCGAAGAAAGATACTCACGCCGGTCCGGCCCGTAGCCGTACTCGATGGCCACCCTCTTATAAGAATCGAGCCCCAGGAGAAGCCCCGCCAAGATGATGATGCACACACACCACGAGAGGATTTCGGGAACATCTCTCCGGTTCTTCACGGGCTCTTCCCTTCGGCACCACGCCGCTCACCTAAAAAGCGCGCCAGAATGACCAGGCCCAGCGGAGCCACCACTTGATTCGGCGTAAAGAGATAGAAAAACAAGAGCAGCGTACAGAGCAGAGGAAACCAATCCGGCAGGTCTTTCCTCATCCTCTCGAGCTCCGCCATCGCGAGGGGAATGACGAAAGGAAAGCTATAGAAAAGCAACCGTTCGGAATTGAGCGGCACGACGAGTTGACCGAGGACGATGGCGAAGTACGGGAAGTATCGGAGGGTGAAGGTCCGCCATCAATCGGTGAAAGCGTTGGCGACGGCGATGAGTGACAGGACCCCGAAGAGCCCCCGCCAAACTTCTGCGTAGGCCTCCATGCTTCCAATCCAGGGCTTTCGCGGCACCGACCAAGGCGAGCGATACGGAAAGCCCACGAGCTCTCCACCCCATGCGAAACGCAAAATGAGAGCTGCGGCAACCGCCGGTAGACAAATCCAAAACGTTCTCAGAACAGCCCGCCGATCCCAACGCCACCCCTCCGCGGCACGAATGTACAAAACGGGCAGGACGTAAAAAGCGTTCTCCTTGAAAAGACTGGCAACCAGCAACAGCAACGCGATCGCTCCTGCGGACCAACGTCGTTCGATGGCTATGAGCAAAGCGGCGATGAAGGCGATGCTCAATGGGTCAACGAGAAAGTAGTTCTGCAGGAATACCGCAATCTCCGGGGCCGCCCCCATGAAACTAAGCCCGAGAAGCCCGATTCCATGAGTGAAACCCAACTGCCTCAGAAAAACGTAGGTCAGTGTCAAAGCGCCGACGAGTCCGACAACTGTGAGTAGAAAAAAGGACGCCTCGATCTCGAGAGGCAGTAGATGCGCCAAGAGCGGAACCGCGATGCGATAGGCATGGGGAGGCATGGTGAAAACAGAAGGTGACTCCGCCATGGCCAGATAAATGTGGGCGTCGAATCCCGGCGCCTCCTCGGCCGAGAATGGAATTCCTCGCAGAGGCACGAGCTGAATGACCAGCCAGACACAGGCAAGGAGGGCGGCGAGAAGAACCTCTCGGCTCGTGACGGGCAAACGACTTTCGGCTTCAGCAGGCATGGATAACGTCAAAGCGGCACTTTTAAAGACCTTTCGCGAGAGGAGGGTAACACAAGAGACGTATTTGGGGGAATGTGATTCTATTCTCAGCTATGAGGCGGCAGATGCTTCTTTGGATTGTTGTAAGAGCCATCGCCGGGCCTCGGCCGCTTTGAGATAGGCCGTTCGATCACCGTGCCGCTGAATATAGTCGAGAACCCGCAAACACTGCTCCAATGTTCCCGGGTAGAAATCTTCGCGGAGAAACCAGAGGCACTGCTCACGGTATTCGTCCACCAGTAGTGTCACGAATTCGCTAACTTTCGAGCACACATTGCCTTCAGCGTAGCAGCAGCCCCGCCCGGACCGCAGCCGGCAATTGTTTCAGTGAATCGTCGGTGGATTCACACCGTACTTCGTCAAGGACTCGATAATCTGATCCTTGGCCTCGGCCACGGTGCTCGGAACGGGAAAGACGTTTCCACGCCAGCAGGTGGTTCCGCCGGGCCGTTCCGACCACCAGACGTGCTCGCCTTCCTTCACCTCGATAACAGCGTAGCGGTAGCCTGCAATTCGGCCTTCATCAACAATGTTTCCCATAGCGCCTTCTCGAGTTCTTGATTCAGTATCTCCAGCTCGTTAAATCTGCTCCCGAGGGCGCACTCTTCAACATCCTCTCCACGAATCTCGGAATGAACATCTGATGGTAGCGTAGTCTCGAGATGGCGTTGGGTTGATCGTGGTCGCCGTTCCAACAGTGCTCGAACCGGTCGCCGTAATCGACGTCGCCTTCATAGGGAGGATCCGTCGTACTCTCCAAAAACTCCTCGGTGAGATAAACCGCGTTGTTGAGGTAGTAGTTGTCCATATCGCCGCAATAGATATTAATCTTCCCGCGCCACTTGGGACCGTTTTTCTTCCAGTCCCGCCGGAGAATATAGGAAAGGTCGTAGTTCTCTTTCCAATAGGCCGCCACTTCGGGATCGATCTCACCCGTCATTTTGTCCCAGATCCGTTTGGGATATCCGTCGTCCCCGACCGGCGAGTAGACCGCCTCCCAGATGTCCCACTGATCACCCGAGCGGCTCTTGGTCCCCAAAACCAGCTCCCGGTGATTCATTTCCTCGAGAGTCGCTCCCACGTGTCCCAGCCAATTCCGGCGCCCCGGTCGAGGCGTCGTTTTCCACCGGCTGTCCAAGTAGTAGGCGTTCTTGTCTTCATAGATGTTGACCACAGTATAGGCGCGGAAATCGATGGGATCTGGACAGGCGGCGTAGCAGGAGTTGTATTCGTCGGGATACATGACCTGGACCGCGAGGGATTCCCACCCACCGGTGGACCCCCCATAGATCGCGCGAGCCCAACCTGCACCGATGCCGCGAAACATCTTCTCGATATGCGGAACGAGCTCGTAGGTGATGGCATCGCCGTAGGGTCCCAGGTTGGCCGAGTTCACGGCGTACGAATCGTCATAATACGGATTGGCGTGCTGGACTTCCATGAGAAGGACGCGCGGAAAATCGGGTCCCGTCCATTCTTTGTAGAACTTATAGGCCTCCTCGGCTTGCGTGATGTTGTAGCCTTTCCAGTCGAATCGCTCGGCATAGTCGGGTTCCATGTTCGGATCGGGAGGCGTCTCGCTGAAGCCGCCAAACGTGTAAGGGAAATGGCCATGCATGATAATCAGGGGATAACGCGCATCGGGGTGTTCATCAAAACCTTCGGGTAGCAGAAGGTTGGCGCCGAGGTACATCGGGCGGCCCCAAAACTCACTCAAGAGCTTGCTCTGCATCTTGACGTGCTTGATGTATTTAGTGTCTTTGGGAGGCTCGATGGGCTCGATCTCTTCAGCCAGACTGATTCGCAGGATCTCGTCCTTGACCGGGTCAATGCGGACTTTCTTGGGCTTGCTATAGAAGTTGCCCGGCTTGGTATTCCAGTGCTGCCCCTCGCCTTGGTCCGGCGGAAGCTTGACGACGTGACCGTCGGAGCGATGGAATGTCTCGTAGCGATTGATGAGACCCTGCACCCAATAGTCCCCCGCGGGAATCTCGGCCAGGCTCTTCACAGGGTAGCCAAGGACACCGGCGTCGAAGACGGCATCTTCGCCCGGCTTCAAACCGTCCACATCCATACCGAAAACGAGCTGCGTGTTGACGCCGTCGCCGATTTGGAAACGCGGCTCGGCGCTGTCGTCGGAGGAGATGAGAAGGAGCATGCGGCCGTCTTGAGCTTCCGCGCTCCGAGCCTCGGGAAAGGAAAGTCCGATGCGAAGCTTCGCGTCGGGCGACGTCTGCCCGGCTGCCACGGGCGCGAAGATCAACATTAGATATCAAACTCGAGATAAAAGGGTGTGACAAACGCCTGATCATGAGTGTTTCCTCCTGAGATTGAGACCTACAAAGCAGTCATGGGTAACACAGGCGGTGCTTTGCTGTCAAAACTGTGAAGGAGAATCAAGGGGGTAATGCGGGCGTCAAAATCCCGAATGTCGGCCTACTCGTGCCTCAAGGTCTCGACAGGATCGACGCGGATCGCCCTTCGGGCCGGCATATAGCTCGCAAACTGAGCCACCGCCAACAGAACCAAGGATACGGCCATGAAGGTGAACGGGCCGGCCGCGTTGCTCACATGGAGTCCTTCGAGTTGGCTCCCCATGGAGCGCACGATGAACACGGCTCCTCCCAGTCCGAGGAACAAACCGATCACGGTCAGCACCAAGCCCTGCCGGAGCACCAGGTACTACGATGCTTCGGGGTTTGGCCCCCAGAGCCAAACGGATACCGATCTCGTGCGCGCGGTGATGGACCGAATACGAGATGACGCCGTAGATCCCGACCCCCGCCAGAACGAGTGCAATCACGGCAAGGCCGGTCAGGATACGGACAAAAAAGAGGTTTTGCGTATCGAACTGTGCCAGGGCTTGATCCATGGTCATCACATCATCGACGGGCTGATTGGGATCGACTTCCCAGATGGCGCTTCGCACGGACGGCGCCACGCTCGTCGGCTCGACCGCAGTTCGTAGGGCAAACGACATTTCTCGGCGGGCATTTTGCGCGTGTGGCAAAAAAACGATGGGAGTCGCAGTGTCAGAGAACCGGAGGGAGTGGGAGTGAATTTGAACATCATCGGTCACCCCCACTACGGTCAGCCACGGATTTACCGACTCCCGTGTGCCCAGCTTGAAACGCCTTCCGATCGGATCGGTCTCGGCCCAGTACCGGTGGACCATAGACTGGCTCACGACGGCTACCGGAAGCGTGTTTTCATCATCCGCATTCGTGAGGCCACGTCCCTGCACTAGAGAGACTTCCATGGCATCGAAAAAACTCGGGCTTACGACGAGATCAACCGCGGTGGGAAACGAGAGGTCGGCTTCCTCTTGCGCACCTTCGACGAAGACCGCGGACGTAGTGGCCCCGGGAAAGAGTGTCAGAGGCAAGGTTGTTGTGGCCGTGACCGCCTCGACCCCTGGAATCTGCGCCAGCCGCTCGGCCGCCTCACGATAGAAAGAGACGACCTGCCGAGGTTTACCGTAGCCCGACTCCGGCAAAGTGAGGCGCATCGTCAGGAGGTTCTCGGTGTTGAAACCGGGATCGGCTGTGTAAATATGGTCGAAAGCCCGGATGAGCGCTCCGGCGGCTCCAAGCAGTGCCAGCGCCAAGGCAACCTGGGCCACCACCAACACGTTACGGAGCGTGCGACGACGTCGCCCACCGCTTCCCCCTCGACCCCCTTCCTTCAGGGTATCGTGTAGATCGGGTTTGGAAATCTGAAGGGCCGGCACCAATCCGAAAAGAACGCCCGCAAGGACGGAAATGGCGAACGTGTGAAAGAGCATGGTCGGATTCAAAACCATATAGTCCGCAAGGAAACCGATATTGATGTCCGGAGCCACCATGTTGCGTAGAATGTTCATGCCCCATAGCCCGAGCAGAAGGCCCAAGATGCCACCAATGAACGACAGAGCCACACTTTCCGTCAACAACTGACGGACCACCCGAAACCTTGCCGCGCCCAGTGTGCTGCGTAAGGCCATCTCCTTCTCCCTCACCGTCGCCCGGGCCAGAAGCAAGTTCGCCACGTTGGCACAGGCGATTAAAAGAACGAAGGTGATGGAACCATAAAGCATGATCATGGCGAATCCAGCGCCCGACAGCATGTTGTCCCGGATCGTCATCACGTTCGTACCCCAACCCTCGTTCGTGTCGGGATGGGCATCTTCGATCCGTTTCGCTATGGTACGCATCTCGGCCGTTGCTTCATCCGGCGTGACACCCGACTTCAGACGACCCAGTACGAGGACCGTTCGTTCGTTCCGCGAAGCCCGTCCCCTTTCTGCGGCGAGAGGCGTCCACAGCACGGTGTTCGGATTGGGAAAGAAGAACTCTTCTTCGGTCACACCGACCACGGTGTGGTTCATGCCGTCAAGGGAAATCGATTGGCCGAGCACATCCGGGTCTCCACCAAACTGTTGCTGCCAGAGGCTGTGACTCACGACCGTGACCCGCTCACCACCCGATTGGCTCTCCTCTGTCCGGAAAGGCCGACCCATCTGCAAATGGGCGCCGATCGCGGGAAAGAATCCCGCTGTCACCTCGAAAGCTCGGACCCGGACCGGTTCACCATCCCCAATCACGTTGTACGGTCTACCGGTTCCCGCCACTAAATACTCAAAAGAATCGCTTTGCTCTTGCCAATCGAGAAAGTCGTCGATCGAGGTCGCGTTTTGATCGATATCGTGCTCCCGGTTCTCGGCGAAAACGAAGGTCACCCGCTCGGGGTCATCGACAGGAAGGGGGAAGTTGAAGATCGCCTCCACGACGCTGAATACGGTCGTGTTGGCGCCGATGCCGAGCGCCAGTGTGATCACGGCAACTGCTGTAAAACCGGGGTTTTTCTGTAACATCCGGAAGGCGTAGACCATGTCACGGCCGATGTCGGATAACATACTTGAACCCTCTTTCTTTACACTCGAAACGGTGTCAGATCTCGCCCGGACGAAAGCAATGCCTATGGATTCATTACGTAGGTCGGCGTTATAAGGTTCAGGGAACGAATGGGCGACGGAGGCTAGTGTCCTGTATAAGTAGATCGTGGTCTAAAGCTCGAGGTCATTTTGTGTGCTGGCGAGGCGTGCCGACGAAGTCATATCCCGATATTTCGAGGAGGCACAACGAGGTCCAGCGCGCAAAAGGGGCCGAGATTTAGGCTACGAATTACTGACACAGGGCACTAGCCGGCGAGCGACTCGCGGTACCAACGAATGGTACGCTCCAGGCCTTCCTCGAAGGACGTGTCGGCGCCAAAGCCAAAACGTTCCTTGGCACGACGCGTGTCCAAACACCGCCTCGGCTGCCCGTTGGGCTTGGACGTGTCCCAGCGAATCTCTCCCTCGAAACCCGTTAGTCTGACAATGAGCTCGGCAAGCTCCTTGATTGATATTTCACGGCCGGTACCGATGTTGACTGGATCCTCTCCGTCGTATTGTTCCGATGCCATGACGATGGCCTCGGCGCAATCGTCAACATACAGGAACTCTCGAGTCGGTGAGCCGTCGCCCCAGCAGGTGATGGAGGACTCTCCGGCGTCCTGCGCCTCGACACACTTGCGGATCAGAGCAGGAATGACGTGGGAGCGCTCGGGATCGAAGTTGTCACCCGGACCGTAAAGATTCACGGGAAGTAAGTAGATCGCGTTGAAGCCGTGCTGCTGGCGATAGGCTTGCGCTTGGACGAGCAGCGCTTTTTTGGCAATACCGTAGGGAGCGTTCGTTTCCTCCGGGTAGCCGTCCCAAAGAAGATCTTCGCGAAACGGAACGGGCGTGTGTTTGGGGTAGGAACAAATCGTTCCCACGACGACGAATTTCTCGACGCCGGCCCGGCGCGCATGCTCCATCAGCAGGGCACCCATCATCAAGTTGTCGTAAAAAAAAGTGGCCGGCTGCATTCGGTTGGCACCGATTCCACCGACGTTTCCCGCGGCATGGATGACGAGACTGGGGCGAACCTCCCGATACAGGGCCTCGACGTTGGCTTCGACCCTCAGATCCCGCTTGGCCTGCCGCGGAACATCGATAGGCCCGCAACCACGGTCGCGGAGCTTCTCCACAATCCTCGAGCCTAGAAATCCGGCCCCGCCGGTCAGAATGACACGTTGATTTTCCCAAAAGTCGCTCATTTTACCCTTCCTGATTGGACTGATGATATCCGTCGGGGAGGCCTTCGTTCAACCGCTTGAGAGTGAGTTTCTCCTAGGACGCCAAAACCGATATCCTTGTAGCGCCATGATTCGAACAACAGTCCTACTCGATTTGTTTTGTTTATCGGCTTTACTAGCTCTACCACTTCAGGCACAACCGTCCACCACCTTGAAACCTGAAACCATTAAAGAGTTCGATCAATACGCCAAGTCCGTTGAATTGGCGGTCCAGCAACGGATCCAGGGCCAGAAGCCCTTTTTATGGATGGACGAAGACCCGCGTCAGAGGACCGAGGTGAGAACCGGCGAGATCCTCCTACATCAGTTCGATGGAGACCCGGTCAAAATCGACGACGGGCTGGTTCACGATTGGATCGGAGCCATGTTCATCCCGGGCGTTGAGCTCGAAACCGTTGTAGATTTTTTACTAAGCTATGACCGTCACGTCGATATTTACCCCGAAGTCCTGGAGGCGGAGTTACTCGAGAAGAACGACAACGTTGTGCGTTCCCGAATGAGGACCTCAAAGAAAAAGGTCCTCACAGTGGTCCTGGACATGGAGCTCGAAACGCGTATCGAATCCGTGAGCGACCAAAGAACACTTCTCCGCTCCTATAGCACGCGGATTTCCGAAGTGAAGGACGCCGGCACACCGGAGGAAAAAGTACTCCCGGACGGAGAAGGGACGGGGTTCTTGTGGCGGCTGTACTCCTACTGGCGGTTGGAAGAGGCCGACGACGGTGTTTTCGCCGAGCTGGAGACGTTATCGCTCACTCGGGGCATTCCCGCGGGCCTGGGTTTCGTCATCAAGCCTTTCATTCGAAATGTGCCGCGCGAGTCCATCACCAGCACACTGCAAGCCACGCGGCTGGCATTAACCCAGTAACCAACTCACCAAGCGCCGGCGCCGACATCGAAAAGTACGCCCCGAAAGTCGCCGCAAAGATGAACGACGACGGCATCCTTTGGTTCGCCTATCCCAAAAAATCATCCAAGGAGTACGAGACGAATCTCTCCCGCGACGACGGGTGGCAACCTTTGGACGATCTGGGCTACGAAGGCGTCCGGCAAGTCGCGATCGACGAAGATTGGAGTGCGCTTCGGTTTCGACATGTAGATCACATCAAAACCATGAACCACGATAAAAAACGGGCCATGAGCAAGAAGGGGAAGAAAAGAGCGCGCTGAGCGTTTTGTCCTCTCCCGCGTCAAGCCCTCGGAATCCAGAATCCCGTCGTTTTGAACGCCTGGGCTCGCTCCGAAATGGATCTCATCTCGTCCGCCGCGAGCGGTGACTCGAACTCACGCGCTGCGGAAACGACGCCGTCGAGTGTGAAGTAGGAATCGATGCCGATCACCGCGGTGGCGATGGGCAGTGATAGTGCGTAGTGAATGTAGTCGCGCGGAGTCGGCAGATCCCAGCGTTCCAACGCCTCGGGGGGTGGCCCGTACTCCTCGATGCGATCCGGCTTCGTCGCATGGGCCTTGAAGAAATAGCCCTTTCCACAGGTCTTCATGGCAATGACGGCGGTTCCCCGCTTTTGAGCTGCCGGTAGAACTTCCGGCTCGAAATCGGGAACCCGCGTCGCGTTGAGGGGCAACTGGATGGCATCGGGGTCGAGTTGCTTCATCCCCTTCAAAGCGACCTCCGGGAGATGGGTGGAAAATCCCCGATAGCGAACCACCTTCTCATCGATCATCTTACGGATGGCGGATTCCGCCCCACCGTCCGCGACCACCTGGTCAACCTCCTCGGTCGTCAACAAAAAATGATGGAGAACCAGATCGAGTGTATCGGTCTCGAGGCGTTTCAAGCTCCGTTCCATCTCGCGCATGGCGCCGTCATAGTCCCGCTCGTCCACTTTGGTCTCGAGAAAAACGCGGGAGCGGTGGGTTTTCATGGCCAGTCCGACACGCCTTTCACTGATGCCTTCAGCCCCCCCGTAGTTCGCGCTCGTTTCAATGACCTCGACGCCACGGTCGATGGCGCGGCGCAGAAGCTCGGCCGAGGACTCGTCGTCGGGAACAGGTTGATAGAAACGGCTTCCGCAGCCGACACCGACAATCGAGACCGCGACACCGGTTCGACCAAAGTCGCGCTTGGGAATACCCGTCTTCGCGTCGATGGTCTGAGCGACGGCTTGCCCTACTCCGGAAAGCATTCCGGCTCCCGCCGCAGCCGCGGTGCCGGCTAGAAACGAACGACGTCCCATACCGCGGTTGGCCTCGTTCTCGGTTCGGTCCTTTTTCTTCATGGCGTCTTCCCCTCCTGTGAGGGACAGTCTAAACGAGAAGGCACGCCGTGAAAAGCGATAGAATGTTGTTCGATGGCAGCCTCGTCTCCGCTCTGCGCCAGGGCGCTTCACCGTCTCGGTTTGAGTGGACTCGTCTTCGCTCTCGGCTTTCAAGCCGTAATCACTCAATCGCTCCTCCTGCGCGAGGCGCTTGTGCTGATGTTCGGAAGTGAGCTCGTGTGGGGCGCCGTTTTGTTCGCCTGGCTTGCCGGCGTGGCCCTTGGTGGGGCCGCGGGTGGATGGCTCGAGTCGAGGCTCGAGAGAGTCGAGACGGGGCTCGTCGTCCTTACCGCAACTTTGAGCATCGCGGCCTGCTTGGAGCTTTGGCTGTTTCGTGGCGTCCGGGCGTGGCTGGGAATCGAGACGGGTGAGCTCCTTCCATTGCCCACGACCCTGTGGGTAGCCGTGGTCCTCGTTACCCCCGTGGGCGTACTCGTGGGGACGGCTTTTCCTCTGGCATGCCGCTTGGCGGAGCGCGAATTTATATCGACGGGTGCCGGCCCTCTCGGCAGGATTTATGCCGTCGAATCTTTGGGAAGCCTTTTCGGAGGAGCGGTGTTTTCCTTCTGGGCGATCGAACGATTTCCTCCCATCGAGATCGCCTTGCTTTGCGGAGTCCTGACATTCATCGCCTGCGCCGCTTTGCTCGCTTCCTCGCATCGAAGAGTTTGCTCAGCGGTTTGTGGCGGCCTTGCCGTCGTTTCGTTCGGCATCTTCATCCTCGCCGGGGATCGTCTGAACGAAGGACTGGTGGCCAAACGTTGGAAAACATTGGCGGCAGGCTACGAGCTCGTCGCCGAAGGCGAGTCTAGGTATCAAAACCTGGCGGTGGCCAGGCTGGCCGGCCAATATACCTTGTTCACGGACGGGCAAGCGGCGGCGGATTTTCCCGATCCGTACACGTTCGTTCCGCCCGCCCACCTGTGGATGTGCCAGCATCCTTCGCCGGCGAAGGTGTTGGTCCTCGGTGGTGGAGCGGAAGGACTCCTCACGCCGATCCTCGAGCACCCGATCGAGCAAGTCGACTATGTGGAACCGGATTTCCGCCAGATCGAGATCATCGAGCCTTTTCTTTCGGAGGCCGATCGACAGGCCCTCAACGATGTCCGCGTGAAGGTGCACCATCAAGACGCCCGGTTCCTCATCAAGTCTATCCGTGACCGATTCGACTTGGTCATTGCCCGTTTGCCGGAACCTACGTCCGCCTCGAGAGCCCGCTTCTTTACGAGAGAATTTTTCGGCGAGCTTCGGCGCACCATGACCCGCCGATCGGTTCTGTGCATGACAGTCGCCTCCACGCCGGGTGAGCTGACCCCGGTGTCGGGCGAGTACCTCGCTTCGGTTACGGCAACGTTGAAGAGCCATTTCCCATCGGTCGTCGTCGGGTGGGGAGATCCAGCGCAAATCTTCGCCGCAACCGAGGCGGGACTGGTGACAACCGACCCGCTCGTTCTCAGGCAGCGCTACTCCGATCGTAAGATCCAATCGGAGTGGTTCGACCCGGTCTGGTTCGAAGGAGCCACGGATTGGCTCGAGCCCGAAAAGGTCGCAAGAAGAGCGAACGAGCTTGCCGTCATCGAGAACGTTCAGGTGAGCACCGACCTTCACCCTATCGTTTACTTGCAACGACTCGTTCTTTGGGATCGGATGACCGGCGGACGGGCGGCAAACTTCATCAACCGCCTACGCTCCCTGGACTGGCGGGCTTTGTCGTTTCTCACTGTTCTATCCGCCGGGGCGATTCTCGTCGGCACACGACTCCGCTGCCGCTCAACGGCCGGGTGGGCAAAGGGCGCCGTCACCCTTTCCATCACCACCACCGGTTTCGCCACTATGGCCTTGAGTATCATCTGGCTCTTTGCATTTCAGAATCTCTACGGCTACGTCTACCAGCGGATCGGTTGGATCATCGCTTTGTTCATGGCCGGACTGGTCATCGGCAGTGCGTGGATGAGTCGGCACCCAGGCCGAGACACCCGTTCTTTGTGGTCTCGCCTCATTGCGATCGACGTTGCTCTCGCGATTCTGGCGGCAACCGTTCCACTCCTTCTTCACGCTCTTGGCCGAGCTCAAAGCAGTCCTTGGAGCTTCGTTCTCGTTGAAGGGGTGATATCCACACTGGTCGTTTCAACCGGCATTCTGGGAGGCGCGGCCTTTGCAATTGCCGGCGGGCTCCAACTTACCGCCGTCGGCCGGGCCGGCCGAGCTGCGGGCACCGTGGTAGCCGCCGACCACGCAGGAGCTTGTGCCGGGGCTCTTCTGACCGGGATTCTCCTCGTTCCCGTCTACGGCACCGTCACGACGGCCTTTGTACTCGGCGGCCTGAAGCTCTCCTCCGCTGCGGGGCTAGCCATTGCGTCCACGCGTGTGGGTGCCCAAAAGTGAGGTAGAATTCAAGAAATTCATGTCTGACCCCGAGTCAGGAAACCTTCAACCGGCCATAGTTCAAGGGTTTAGGTGAAATAGCCGTGAGAAAAGAATTCAAGAAATTCATGTCTGACCCCATCCTCTTTTATTTTTTCATTGGACTAGGTTTGTGCTCGACTCTTTGGGGCAGTTCTTTCGAGAAGTCGGAATACGCGGCCCGCCGCCAACGCCTGATGGAAAGGATTCCCGATGGTATCGCGGTCATCCTTGGCGCCACGCCCAACGATGGTGGACTTGGATATCGGCAGAACAATGATTTCTATTATTTCACCGGTGTGGATATCCCGGACGCCTTTTTGATCCTTGATGGAACGAAAAAAGAGTCTTTGTTGTTTTTTTCCATCACGGAACGCGAGGCCGACGGTGAAGGCATCGACTTAGAGCTCGTCCGGAATCCGCAGGAAGTGACGGGAATCGAACAAGTGTTCGAGCGAGATCGCTTTGCTCGCACTCTCAACCGGTTCAGCGACCGGCCCGGCGTGATCTACACCCAGTTCAAGCCGGAGGAGCTTTTTAGGGAAACCTCCAACGAGAAATTCAATGCCTTGCAGGCAACGATGACTCTGAACCCATGGGACGGGCGGCTTACGCGTGAGCTCCAGTTCGTTCAAAACTTGAAGGAAAGATATCCCCATGCAACGGTCAAGGACTGCTCCCCTCTTATTTGGAATCTCCGAAAAATCAAGTCACCGGCCGAAATCGCCGTCATGCGGGAAGCCGGACGGATCGGCACCAAGGCGCATACGGCGTTCATTCAGTCGACTCGCGTCGGCGTCAAAGAGAAAGAGCTGGCGGCGTTGTTTGAATATGTTTGCAAGAAAGAAGGGGCCGCGGATCTGGGTTACAACACGATCATTATGTCGGACAAGAACCACGCCTACGGTCATTACCACATCCATGACCGAGTCCTCCAAGACGGGGACTTCCTCATCTTGGACGCGGGCGCTGATTACAATCACTACAAAGTGGATTTTTCCTCATCGATCCCCGCCAACGGCAAATTCTCCCCGCGGCAGAAAGAGCTTTACGAGCTCGCCGACGAAGTCCGTAAACTCTGTCTAAGAACCTACCGTCCCGGGATTACCTTCACCGATGTAGGAAAGAAGGTCGAGGCTTACCTCACCGAGCGGGGCATCGACCTGGCCGATCCCTCCAACCGAAACTTCCGGGGAATCGTCCGATGGGGCGGCTACAACCATCCGGTGGGGATGGCCGTTCACGACGTGATGGGCTCCATGACGGGACCGGAGGAAGTGCTCCAGCCCGGTTTCGTCTTTGCCTGTGACATCCAGATCCCCAAGCCAGACGAAAAGATGGGCATCCGCGTCGAGGACACGGTGGTCATTACGGAAGACGGCTGTGAGGTTCTGTCCTCCGCGATTCCAAGAACCATCGAAGAAATCGAGGCCTTGATGAAAACGGACGGTATGATCCAGATCCTAAAGAAAGCCGACAAATATTGAAACGGCCTTTTACCGCGTCAGGGATGATATTTCGAACTCATCAACGAGTTGGCCGTCCTTGCGGCTAATTCTCAAAGCCAACTGCTGCTTCGAAACGTCCACATTCAGGAACATTTCTTTTCCCAGCACGACGATGGGGAAAGCATTTTTCTCCTGTGTCGGCGCTTTGTGAGCATATTTATGGGTATGGCCGCTTATGACGAGATCGATACCGGCTTCGTTCAAAACGGGCCCCCAACATCGGGTCACATCTCGAGGCCCATGCCAATCGCTGTCCAGATAAGGCGGTATGTGGAAGACCACAATCCGGTACAAAGAATTCTTGAACGCTTCGCTTTGCACATCCTTTTTCAGCCACTCCCCCTGCTCTTCGCGATACCGGTCGAAGTCGACGAGTCCCGCATACACCGGATGTGAGTCGGGTTTGTCCTCTCCGGAGTCGAGGACAATGAAGTGCACGGGTCCATGATTGAAAGAAAAATAGAACCTCCCGCTGGAACTGGGGAAGTAGTCCATGAGGCGTCGTGCAAAATGGCCACGTGTTTCGTGGTTTCCCCGGATGAAGATCATAGGAGTCTCTTTGGCGAACCTGTTCACGCTTACGTCGATGAATCCTTCAAAAATTTGGTCTTCCTTCTCGAGCCAGCTCAACGTATCGCCGGCGAAAAACATCATGTCAATATCAGTGGACTCCCATGAAACAGGCTCGAGTAAGGTGTCGAGCATTTCGGCGTCCTCATGCACATCGGCAACGACACCAAAGGAGAATGCGTCTTTTTGGGTATTTAAAGGCTCGAACTGATGGACGTCGCTCGCGATTCGATCTCCAAAGATCACCTCGTAAGGCTCGAACTGGAGTATTTCTTTGGAGACGAGCCGGTATCGGTAGGTCCGGCCGGGTTCGAGGCCGGTAATCCTCACCGTGTGAAGCGTCGTATAGGCGTCAACCAACCCGTGACGGCTGTTCAATGCTTTTTGGACGACGCTGCCCCAAACTGGAAAAGTCTCGAGGTTTTCACCCGTTCCGTACTCCACCCATGAAAGAGCTTTTTTATTGGTAGACCAGACAATGGTGACCCCCGTTTCACTCGGTTCCAGCAAATAGGGGCCATGGTCGATTTCGAATGGGTCTTCGGTAAAAGTTTTCGCTTCCGCATTGACGATGGCGCCAATGAGAGCAAACAAAACCAAAACCTTCCGACACGATTTCATAGGATCTCCGGTAAAAAGAAGAAACAAGAGCTCAAAGCCTGACCCCGGTTTGCTCTTGGGTCCAGACACCGGGGATTGCGGTTTGGCATTGCGGGCATTTGCCGCTCTCGATCAGGTTATTAATGATGCGATAGCCGGCGCGTTCGATCAAGGTCTCGTTACAGTGGTGGCAGTAGGTATTCTCGCCGGGATGCATGGGTACGTTGCCGGCGTAGACGTAATGGACACCGGCCTCCATGGCGATACGACGGCAGTTTTCGACGGTGGCAATCGGCGTCCGCGGCAAGTTGGTCACGCGATAGGTCGGATGGAATCGACTGAAGTGCATTGGCACGTCCGGACCGAGGTGCTCCACCACCCAACGGCTCATCTCACGAATCTCCTCCGCGGAGTCATTGAGGGTGGGGATCACGAGCACCACGATCTCGAACCAGATACCGATGTCCTTTAGGCGCTCGAGCGTTTTCAAGACCGGCGCCAACTCGCCGTTACATTGCTCCTTGTAAAAAGACTCACTGAAAGCCTTCAGATCTATTTTCACACCCGTGATGTGACGGCAAAGTTGCCGGAGGGGCTTTTCTTGAATGTAGCCGTTCGAGATCATGACGTTGCCCACACCGTGCCCACGGCTGAGCTCCGCCACGTCGTGCATGTACTCATAGAAGATGACCGGCTCGGAATAGGTGTGTGCGATCGTCGGGGCGAGCTCCCGCTTGCACACCTCGATGAGCCGTTCCGGCGTGAGGAGAAAGCTGTCGATCTGCTCCGGTCGAAACTGACTGATCTGCCAATTCTGGCAGAACTTGCACTCCATATTGCAGCCGGCCGTGGCGATCGACATGGCCGCCGTACCGGGAAGGTAGTGGAATAGGGGCTTCTTCTCGATGGGATCGACGTTGGCGGAACAGACCGCCCCATAAACCAATGTTTGATACCGTCCGCCCTGGTTTTCCCGCACCCCGCAATACCCGCGCTCCACGTCCGCGACCTCGCACTCGCGCGGGCAGAGCACGCACTTCACTTTCTTGTCGGGAAGCTCTTCCCAAAACATCGCCTCGTGCCGGACCACGCCCTCGAGCGCCGGACCCGCAAGCTGCCCCGGTCCCGCCACATCTTGGCAAAATCCCCCGCGGCTCCGTCCGAGAACAGTCGTCGCGCCGCAAGCGGCCGCACCCCACCGGAGCACGTCACGCCGTGATGGATAACGGAAACAGTTGTCGCAGTCGTCCACTTGTCTCAAACCTCTATCTGCTCGATCCGGGTCAAATTGGACTCACCCAAACCCCGAGCGCCGGCGGTGGCGATGTGGCGGGTGGGACGATCTTCTTCCGCCAGGGATTTGTGGCCCTTATCCGCACGCTCCGATTCGAGAAGGGCGGCTCCCACCGCGTCGGCGGCGACGAAATCGCCGCTCACGAGAACACCGGCAAAGGGCCACTCGTAGCCCGGAGCCTTTCCCGGTCCGTTGTGGAACTGAGCTCTCGTTCCATCGCAAATCGTCAACCGCCACTTGGGAGCGATGAAAGGATGTGCGACCACATCCGCGATATAAGGGTCACAGTGGTCGTCGTGGTATTTGTTGGGATTGTGAATGGCGCCGTAGAAATTTTTCATTCCGAGTGAAACACCGGCCAGATTGTGATCCTTGAGCACCGGCACGCTGATGAGAGCGTCAACTTCCTCGGCAACGATGCGCGAGTAGCACGAGCCGATCTGTCCGCTCACCTCGATGTTCGGTTGATAACCGCTACCCACGCGCTTCGCATCGGTACCGCGGCATTGAACCCCCACACCGGATCGATTGAGGACGAAACCGGCCCGTTTGAGCTCGACGTCGAAGCGATCCCAGATGAGGATCCTCTCCTCTTGGAGTCCCGCTTTCAAGAGTCCGGCCACAATGGCATCGACCACAACCGGATTGGTGGAAAGCCCGAGCGTGTTGACCTTGATGCCTACCCGATCGGTGCTCGTGAAAAAACGACTCCACGCCCGGGCGGCATCGTTCTCCCCCGTCAGTTTTTGAAGTGAAGCGTCGAGTATCTTTTCCAACACGACACGATGGTCGTCATTCTTGCCCTTCAACAAGACGTCGTCCCTGGCGATGGCAACCCGCGGCTCGGCGGCGGGACCGATCGAGGAGGAAACACCCGTCGCGCCACCACTACACGCAGGAACAACGGAAGGACTCAGTGCCAGACCGGCGGCGGCGGCGCCAAGACGGGTGAGAAGCTCTCGACGGGTAGGTGCCATGAAACGGTGTCCTTTCTAGGTTTTGCGATATCTAGATCTCAGGTACTGACCTCGTGGAACTCGCAAAAGACCTCCGCTTGAAAAGAGTATAAGACCGCATCGGCATGTTTCCAAGTGCCGGGAGCAACGCCCGCCTTCACCAAACCCAGTGAGGAAGCATATCTAGAATCGCATCGCGTACTGGAACTTGATGAGAAGTTGGTTCGAGTCGCGCCGCCATCGATCGGTGAGTTGGTTCATATTATGGTTGTAAACCACGAAGAGGTCGCCGGCGGGGTTGAAGGTCCAGCGCATCCGCCTGTTGGTGGCGAACGACTCGCTGATCGTGTCGTACTGCAAGTAGCTGGATAATGTGAGGTCCGGCGAGAAGTTGAGGCGAAGCCGCGTGCCGACGAAGCGTCTGGGTGAAATCGCCCGCCGCCAGACGGCCGTAGTTCTGTCCGCCGGAGAACTCGACGGTCACGAGCGGCGTCGGATTCCAAGCCCCGTTCCACACGATTTGATCGAGCGTTCCGTCGTAGAAAGATGGGATCTTGCTATTCTGAGATGCCTTTATCGAGGACGACACCGCCTGTATACTCAGCCAACTTTACGTGGGTGAATTTATGAGCGATCCGGCGAATGAGGAAGATGCGTTGAGGCGAAGCTTGAGTCGGCGGGAGGACCTGAAGAGCGGAGCGGTCGGACTAGGGGCGGTGTTCGTGAGTGGTTGGGTACCCGCGTGTCGACCTTCGGAGCAGATCGTCAGCCCGGGCGGTAAGAGTGCGATGCCACGTGACGAAGTTCGATTCGACGGACATCGGCTGATTGCTCCGGATGGGACGGTTGGTGAGATCGCTGCGTGGGAGAGCCAGACGGTCGAATGCGCGGACAGGGTTGAAAGCGTCGGGCCGGAAGTCTTCGAGTGGCAGCGGCGATTTTCCTTGCGTCCCGGTGCGCCGTCGCAGGCCGTACGGCTGACGCTGGATTTCGTCGCGACGCAGGAGGCATGACGTTTGTCCAAGCTGTGGAGGTCAACCTACCTGATGCCCATCGAACGCAATAAATACCCGCTGGAGTTGAGGGGAGGAGTGTGGGGAGCGGTCTTCATTCTTCTCGTTGCCCTGACTTTCTTGGCTTTGGCCTCCGTCAACAAGTCGAAGATTGACGGCTACGTCGTTGCTTTTCTGATTCCCGTAATGGTCGCAGTATTCCTGGCAAGGGATTGGGAACAGTACGGAAAAGCCGTCGTTTCCGGCTTGTCCAAGCCGATGTTCAGCATCATCGCTTTGGCGGTGCTTTTCGCCTCGGTGGCGAGCCAATTGATTAGTGAGAGTGGTTTGATCCAGGCCGTCACCTACTGGGCCACCCTTGGCGGCATGACCGGCGGCAACTTCGTTGTCGTCACTTTCTTGCTCAGTTGTATCGTATCTTTTTCCACCGGAACGTCGGTGGGTACCTATTTCGTTGTGATTCCGATTCTTTTTCCCGCCGGCGTTTCGGTGGGTGCCGATCCGGCATTCCTCATCGGCTCGGTAGCGGCCGGCGGCGCCTTTGGAGACAACTTAGCTCCTATATCCGATACGACGATCGCTTCAGCGACCACTCAGGAGGTGGATGTCGGCGGTGTCGTCAAAAGCAGGATGAAGTACTCGATTCCCGTCGCCTTGGCGGCGCTCATAATTTACCTGGTCACCAGCCCCCGCGGTGAGGCCGCGGGAGCCCCCGAGGTCCAAAGCGGTGACACCTTGGCTCTGGTGATGCTGATCGTGCCGGTTGCCATCATTACCCTTTGTTTGATGGGCGTGCACCTCGTCTCCGCTCTTGCCGTAGGCTCGACCCTGGGAGTGGCCGTGGGGCTCCTCGCCGGCCTGTTCGCTCCAACCGAGCTGCTGAACTTTCCTGGACCGTTCCAAATCGGGGGACTGCTCCCGGCCAGCATCGAGGCGGCGTTACCCACGATTGCTTTTCTTCTCGTTGTGTTTCCCTTTCTGGGCATCATGGAAGCCAGCGGTGCGCTGGAAAGGTTGGGGCATGGCCTGGGCAAATTGGCCAAAGGACCCAGAAGCGTAGAGACGGTGACCGTCTTGGCAACCGGAGGCCTCTCCATGATGACCGGCGTGATCTCGGTGGCGATCCTCTCGGTGGGAGAAGTTGTTAAAAATCTGGGCGTCAAGTTCAATATCGAGGGTTACCGAAGAGCAAATCTCATGGACTGCTCCGGAGTTGCCTTCTGCTTCATGGTGCCCTGGACCGTCCATGCTATCGTGCCCACCATGCTGGCTGCTGCCAATCACCCTCGAAGTCACAGTCTCGTCTCTCCCATGGATGTGCCCCTACACAACTTTTATTGCTGGATGATGTTAGCCATGTTGGTTTTCTCTATTGCAAGCGGATACGGAAGAAAGAAAAGCGCTTAAACTCAAACGGGGATAAGGGACTCTTCGATCATGGAAATCCAATCGAATACACCTGAACGAATCTTGTCCATCGATGTCTTTCGTGGCTTTACGATGTTTCTCTTAATCGGTGAATTCACGGGACTTTTTTCCCTGATGACCCATGGAACACTGGAAGGAACGATTGTCAGCGCGATAGGCCGCCAACTCCACCATCATCCCTGGAACGGTTTGCGGTTCTGGGACTTGATACAGCCTTTTTTCATGTTCATTGTAGGGTTGTCGTTACCCTTTGCCGTGAATAGCCGCATTAAAAGAGGTGAGACATCCAAACAAATTTTCACACATGTACTCAAACGGTCCGTGATCCTGTTGCTGATGGGTTGGGGACTGTACTGCGTTGGTCCGGGGGCGATCACCTTTAAATTTCAGAATGTACTGGCCCAGATAGCTTTTACGTATCTGATCGCCTATCTGATCATGCATCGCTCATTCAAGTATCAGGTGATATTTTCGCTGGCCCTTTTAGTTCTTACCGAGGCGTTGTACAGGTTGTTTCCGGTTGAAGGCTTCAATCATGCCTTTGTGGCCAACAAAAATTTCGGGACCTGGCTTGACCTACAATACGGCGGGGCTGATCTGGATGGAAGCTGGGTTTCAATCAATGCCCTTCCTACCGCTGCACATACCATTTGGGGTGTGTTGGTGGGGAAACTGTTGATGAGCATCAAACCGACAAGGGAGAAATTCAAACAGTTGCTCATCGCCGGAGCGTTGCTTGTGATCGTGGGCTATTTGATGGATCCGGTCACTCCGATAATCAAGAGAATTTCGACTTCTTCATTTGTAATCGTTAGCGGAGGGTGGTCGATTTTGGCGATGGCATTTCTTTATTGGATTGTTGATATCAAGAAAAATGAAAGGGGGTTGGACGCGTTTTTTCGCAATTGTAAGCATGAATAGCCTTTTCATCTATCTGTTTTCCCACGCTGGATGGAGCGAAATTATATCGAGCATATTCTGCACCCGTTTACTTTTGCATTATTTGGTTGGGGAGGAGAATCTCACCGCTGAAATTCTCACCAGTTTGCTGGTTTGGGGAGCACTCTGGGGTTTATGTTACTGGATGTATCAAAAACGATTGTTCATAAAGATCTAAGGGCCCAACCAAGAATAACTTCCCGTTTTGGGCCGCCGATCCCTCCCCCCTGGCTGCGTTGCTCGAAGCTCAAATATCTAGATATTCTTCACTCCTCGCGCCTTGCCAGGCGGGCGCCCCGCCTCGAAGACTCGTTCGGGACTACCGGAACGCTAATTGCGGGGTCGCCTCTTCGCCCGAAAAAGGGAACTTATTTTTGGCTGGACCCTAAGCGATTAGCACCGTCGAGCGCTGCACATGGGATCGACGGGAGCTCAAAGTTACTGGCGGCAACAAACCAGCATAGTATTTTCGATATCTGTGCCGCCGAGTGGTTCCACAATCGTCCACGGCGGATGCAGCTCACCCGCTTGTCTACTTTTTTTACTTGCCCAACAGCATCTGCACTTGGTGGCGACCTCCTCTTTCGCTGCGGACTCCGACCGTCAGTTGATCGCCGGCCTTACCGCGGACCACCCACGACACGTCGTGAATGGGAGCGCCCGGTGAGTTGTAGCTGGGACGGTTACCGCGTGCCGGTCCCCAACCTGTTAACGTCCCGAGCGAGTGGGTCGTCGGCTCGGATAGCACTTCTCCACCTTCGAGCACGACCGTCACCGGCTTGGCGAGACCGAGCGTTTTTGCACGCTCGAGAGCAGTGGGGAGATATCCCTGGTTTTGGATGGATGCTCGGACTCGGAAGATGCCGCCTCCGAGGTCCTCGGAGCTCGTTTCGACGACACGGACGAGCGGTGACATGAGCCCCTGAACGATAGCGAATTTTGTCACCTTCTCGATCTCTTGCTCCAGAAACATCGGCGGAGGGTTCTGAATGACGAAGTTCTGCTGGAGCCCGCCAATCTCGACCTCGCCGTAGACCGGATGGTCGTAGGGCTTCCAGGGAACAAAGGCCTCTCCTCCGAGCTCTTCATCGATGAACTTCAACATTTTGATTTCATCGAGGCCTTCGAAGGCGGAGAGCCCTTCCTCGCCGGGAGCCTTCCGATATCTCGATGGTCCAGGCGAGGACACCACGCATGACGTAGCCGAAGTCCTTGAACGTTCCCAACCGAGGACGTAAGGGATTGGGCGTGAAGCCGTGATAGTCGAGACCAAAGGATAGCCGGTAATCTCGGCTCCGGTTTCTCCAACCCCCTCGTAATACGGCAAGTCCTTGTGGATATGGATGTCATCGGGTCGATGAGAATAGGATCTGAGAATAAGCCCGCTATGCGTGTGATACGTAGTGATGCCGTTGATATTGGGATGGGCGAGGACGAAATCCACTTGAGCCTTGGATTCGGGCTCGGACAGCGGATATCGGCCCCGGCCATGCATGAGCTCATCCTGGCTCCACCACCCAACCGGATAGTTTCGGTTGGTCACTGTGCCCAAAGGATCGGGCTCGTCTTCGTTGACGAGACCATCACCGTCGTTGTCCATCCCTTCCCGGCCCAGCATGCGCCACTCACCGGCTTCGCCCACCCTCACGATGGACCATCAAGCGCGAATCTTCGGGATGCGTCCGAAGCGGCCCGTTGGGATCACGAATTCGCATATAAGAAATGATGCCGTCCCCGTCGATGTCCTCGGGAGCGTCTTCATCGAACGCGGCCGTCTCGATCGTTGTCAAGGGGATTCGGATTCTTCGGGAGCTGTCCCGTCAAATAGGCTTCCGCGCCATCGGGATTGACGCGGGGAAGGACATAGTAGGTGATCTTGTCGAGGGCTTCGGTGATGAGAGGGTCTTTGCCGTACTCCGTGGCCAACTTGTGCACGAGGTGAAGTCCCGCCTCGCCCCCCGTTATCTCGCCGCCGTGCGTGTTCCCATCGACATACATAGCCGGCTTGTGCTCGGGCTCACCCGTGGCCCGGTTCGTTACCGTCACCGCCCAGATAGGCGCTCCCCCCAGACTTTTACCCGCCTCTTCGACGCTGACAAGGTTCGGATAGGTTTTGGCGAGCCACTGCAGATGCTCCCCGAACTCCGCGTTGTTGTGGTATTTGTTGAACTGAAGGGATTCATCTGCGAGGGACGCCCCGACACAGAGCAGAAACATGCCTATAAAAGCTGGGATCGTACGATTTCGCATTTGTCTCTCTCTTTCAGGAAAATAGTTATCAGACCTCGTACGTCAAAGGCATCTGAACGTAGCACGAGCTAGTCTGAAAACGCAAAAATGTCCGTATCGGAGCCGTTGCGGCACAATTCGGAACCTGCCAAAATTTGCGCCACGTTTGAGACGAGCAGTGCCACTGGCTCAGCCCGTAGACAAGGATGGTCAGAGCCATGCCGACGGTGGCCAGGACCAGCTTGTGCGTGGTGGTCATCAGAGAATACTCTGCCCCGGACTTTCCCTCTCCGCCCCTCGAGGTCGGAGGGATACTAAAACCGCATCGCGTACTGAAACTTGATGAGAAGTTGGTTCGAGTCGCGCCGCCATCGATCGGTGAGTTGGTTCATATTATGGTTGTAAACCACGAAGAGGTCGCCGGCGGGGTTGAAGGTCCAGCGCATCCGCGTGTTGGTGCCGAACGACTCGCTGATCGTGTCGTACTGCAAGTAGCTGGATAATGTGAGGTCCGGCGAGAAGTTGAGGCGAAACCGCGTGCCGACGAGCGTCTGGGTGAAATCGCCCGCCGCCAGACGGCCGTAGTTCTGTTCGCCGGAGAACTCGACGGTCACGAGCGGCGTCGGATTCCAAGCCCCGTTCCACACGATTTGATCGAGCGTTCCGTCGTAGAAACCACCGAACCACCAGGTCACCTGCGCATAGAGCCGACGCTTCCGGGCGGTGCCGACCTCCAGCCGGTAGCGTCTCCAGTGATACGACCCGGGGGGGATAACGACTCCATCGACGATCTCGAAAGGTTCAACGAGACGCTCGCCGGTCGGATTGACGTTGACCTCGAACCGGTCGCCGCTTCGGAACCGCCAGTTGATAGGCGCGAAAAACACCCGGTAACTTTCCCACTTGCCGGACAGATCGGTGGCGAAGAATGGACGGAACTCGTGGTACAACTGCTGGATGGGACCACGGCTGAGGCGTGTGCGGTTGTCAATGCTCAGGTTGTAGAGGTGGACGGCGCGTCGCGGCACGAAGCCCAACGACGGATCGAAGTCGCGTCCGATACGCTTGTAGGTCAAGGCAATGTCCCAGAGGTCGTTGGGATAGTCGATCTCGAGTCCGTACGCCGTACGGTCATCTCCTTCGAGCCCGTATCGGTCCATGGCGAGCGCCCAGAGACCGACGAGGAGATTCTTGTCGCCACGGAAACGTGATGTCGCGTAGGTGAAGTCACCGCCGGCGGTCCAGCTTCCGCTACGCCCGAGCGGATTGCCCACGGTCGCGATGGCACCCACCCAAGATTCGGCCCAGAGATTCTGTTTCACGCGGCCCACCGCCATGATGGTCTCGAGATCGACCAAACCAGGGAGGTCGTTGGTGCCCACGACGAGCGACCCGACATTAGTGTTTCCTACCCGTCCATTGACTTTGCCGCCCGCTAGGATCGGCACCTGGTGCCCGCCGACGAGCCCGATACGCCGACTGAAGTAAGGCATCACATCCTGCCCCGACCCGAGACCGAACGAGAAGATATCGTCCCCCTCCAAGAAGAACGTACGCTTCTCCGGAAAGAACAACGGGAAACGTGTCAGGTTCGTCCGGCGTGTATCGACCTCCGTTTCGGCGAAGTCGGTATTAGCCGTAAACGAAGCCAGCATGTTCGAACCGATGCGCTTCGTGACATCGAGACTCGGTTGGAGCTCGCCGTCGAGCGACGCTTCGGGTGAGGGATACCCGCCGCCCGCCGTAACGGCAGGGCGTACGCTGAGGCCGAGGCCGAGCGCGAAATCAGGCAGATTTGTAATGAGCCCGGCTCGGCTGGTCTGTGTGACCTGGTACTGGCGCTCGGGAGAAGCCCAACGGTCGACCTCCAGCAAGCGCTGGATGCGACGTTCTATGTTGAAGTGCCACGCGCGAAGACCCGGTTTGAAAGAGAGCGTTTCAATTGGAATCCTCAGTTCGGCGGTCCAGCCAGTTGACGTCCGTCGAGTGGCGGCCTCCCAGATGCCATCCCAGTTGGAGTCCTCGCGCTCACCGCCCGGCTCAATCAACCCATCGTAGCGAGCGCCGGCGGGATTTACCGCGAACAGATAGCCGGAGCGGCCGTCGAGAAACGGCCCCAGCACGATGCGCAGATGGTCTTCCGATCGCAGCGAGGCATCCCGTGCCACGCTGAAGCTGACGATGGCGTCCGGCTCCGGGTCGTCACACTCCACACCGATAACGAGTGCCTTGGGGCCGGCCAGCACGCGCACGCTGGTCCGTGCCGAGGGAGCGGCGCCTTCCGCGGGCTCGCTTTGAGTGAATCCATCGTTCGCCGGGGCCGTCTGCCATGCCGCCTCGTCGAGCACACCATCGACCACGAGCGCATCGGGCAGGACGCCGGCCTCAACTTCCGGTGGCCGGACGGGTTCAGCACCCAGGGCAGGCGACGGGGGCAATCCAGATATCAAGGAGATATACAAAACAGCAAGTGCAACGTTTCGCGGAGCACGAGATTCTAATGGATTCTGTTTGATGAGGCACAATATTGATTTTCCCTCGTTTTCGCACTCAGGCCCAGTTGGCTACTTGATATGTCTAGGATACACGTATCGACCGATATTGTTACGAACCCAATCGAAATAGAACCGGATTCCTCGATCCTCCGGCCCCGTTCCCATTCCGCCCGGCTCATAATGGGGCGACGTACCCGTCGTTCCGTTTATACCGTGAATCCAAGCACTCACACACACCAGGAACCCGATGGCCCAAAACACGGCCAGCACGGTTCTTCTTCTAAAGCATTTGCTCACATTGTCAGTAAGACTCATTGGTGCATCTCTTTGAATTAGCCGGCCGATAATCGGCACGGTAGACCATATGGGCTCATCCAAGAGGCCGTCCAGGCGGGTCGGATAGGGGATGAGCGGGCGCCTCTGGCGTACTCGTCGCCGCGGATAGCGAAACAACAGTAGAAAGAACCAGCGAGCTCAACAACAGCATGTCCACTCCATCAAGTAGAACCGATGCATTCTAACCGGGCTCAGGACATGGGGGAATTGTGAAGCTCGAGCGCTAACCGGCGCACACCTAACGAATAAGCCCCGTCGGAAGAAATTCGAGCGCGTCTGCAGATCTGATATTAGTCATGGCGCTCGTGGGATTCGCTGAAGACCTCCGCTTGAAAGGAGTATAGGACCGCATCGCCGCGTTTCCAAGCCCCGGGTGGCGCGCCGGCCTTGACACAAACCTGATCCAAAAACTCTTTTCGCAACCAGCCCCGCTCGTAAGCCACCTGTGGCAATAGCACTCCCCGGTACCGGCCCCAAGAAATGAGTAAACCGTCCCGGCCCACCACAACCTCTTCCGGTTGAATTTGCTTCATGGGAGTGAGGTAGCTGACTTCGATCTCGAGCTCGCTCAGCTCACCGGTGGTAATTGGATTGCCTTGAAACCGGTAATCTTCGCAGGCGGCCACCGAGTTGTGAACCACCGATTTCCAAAGCGGCCCGTTGGCCACCATGTTGCCGATACAACCACGCAGGTTCCCTCGGTTCAACAAAGTGACGAAGCTCGCGCCTTCCCTCCGGAGCTTTTCGGGTAGTAATGAAGGATCGATTGGAATCGAGTCTTTGCCGTCGAGATGAGCGGTAACGGTCGTTCTCGCCAAACGGAGCAGGCTCGCCCGTTCCTCGTGGGTAAGATTGTTCGCACGTGGCACGAAAACAATGGATTGATAGGTCACGCTGTTGACCCAGTCGCCGAGCATCCGGCCCGATGTGTCGACGGCGGCCCGAACACCGGTGGCCCCGCCGCGCATGGATAACGTCCTCAAGAGAAGAAGAATGGCGCCGCGGCCACAGATGGTGTCCTTTGTCTCTTCGATGTGCTCCGCGAAGCCATCGAAGTCGACCTTCGCGAGCGGCTCCATAGCTTGATCGGCAAGCTTCTGGAGGTTTGCCGGCACATCTTCTCGAAACGGACGATAGCCGTAGTTCGGGCCGAAATGAGTAAAATCACTGCTGACCACCAGCAAAGTCTCCTCGTCGAGGATCGGGAGCAACGCCTCAGCCGCCTTAGAATAGTCCGAAGGAGACATCTTGCCGACCAGCAGTGGCACGAGCTGGAATTTTCCTACGGCGCGTTGCAGCAACGGAAGTTGAAGCTCGAGCGAATGCTCTTCTCGATCGACACCCCGATGAGACGAGAATTTTTTGGATTTCAGTAGCTCATCGCACGCTTCTCGGTCGATGGACACCGGCCCCAGCGGCGTCTCGTAAGCCGTCAAGTCTTTCGGCACGTCCACGCCGTCGTAGGACCCGGCATGGCGATGGCTGAAAGCCAAGACGATGACACGCTTGTAGTCGTGCCCTTTCAACGTCCCGTATGCCGCGGCCGCCACGGGGGCGCTGAATCGATAGCCGGCATGGGGGGCAATGATTGCGAGCGGCTTGCCGTCGATCTTCGGCGGCGAGGCCTCTTCCAGGAGGCCGTCCACAACTTTGGCCAGTCCTTCGGCGTCGCCCGGATACCATGAGCCGGCGCAGCAAGGACGGCGTACGTTCTCGTCGGGCGTACCCGCTTCTGCGCAGGCGAGAGCGAGGAGAAAACAGGCGAGAATCAAAAATTGTTTCTTGAGCACGGATCACTCCTGAGCGGCCGAGGGTTTCTCTCCCCTATATTATGAGGTCAGCCGTGAAAAGTGAAGTACTCCTACCGAGCCCACTCAGTCAATTCGTGCTGTCCGCGGCGACCTCGTACGCCGCGAGACCGCCGCCCATCAAAGAAGGCACCACGAGAAGCCCCCGCTCTGGAGCGTAATCCAAATCGGCGCAGTAGATCGGCGCCTCCGTCGAATCGACAAGCACCTGGGTCTCACCGGACGGCTGAACACGAAGGACCCGGCCGTCATACTGCGATACGATGTATCCACCTTCACCGTCCGCCTCGACGCCGTCAACCAAACCCGGTCCCAGCTCGATATCGGCTTCGATGGACTTGCTCTCTCGATCGATGAAGAGAAGATTCTCCCCCCGGAGATTGCCAACAACCAGCTTGTCGCCCTCTACGAGAAGGCCATTCGGTCCGACCAACGGCCAGCCCTCGAGCCAAGCTTCGCAAGTACCGTTTTCCAAGCTATAGATGATGTTTTCCTGGGAATCCGACAAGTAGATCGTTCCCGACGGCTCGATGTCGATATCGTTCAACATGCCGTTGCTCGGGCAGCTCAGACGCTCCGCCACCGCTCCCGATTCCACGTCGATCACCGCGACGCCGCCCCGCTCCACGACGTACAACCGATCCCCACGTAAAGCTAGGCCGGTCGGTCGATCGAGGCCTTCGACCCACTCCCGGTCGAGCATCTCGCCGTCGGTGGAGAGCCGGCTCAAAAATCCATCTTTAGCGCCCGGCGCTCCAAAGGGATTGTAGTTGGAGACATAGACCACTTCGCGAGCCCCATCGATAGCGGCCGATTCAGGTGCCTTGAGCTCCTCCGTGACACCCCACTTTTCGGTCACCGTCCCGTGCAGTTTCACAGCTTCGCCTCGGACCGGCTCGAGACGGGCCATGAATCCCCAACCGCCGAAAATTTCGGAGACCATCATGAAGATCACGTTGTCTCCTTTTTTGAGTCTGGGGTAAACCGCATCGTTCAATCCGACGATGCCCTGGAACTGCAGGTCACGGGAACGAAACGCGCTTTGTCCGGAAAAGAGCGGCTCCCCGTTGACGAACAAATGAACGGCGTCGCTATACCCAAACCTGAGCTCCTGCACTCCATCTTGCTCGGCTCGGACCACGGTACGGGCGAAGACGACTTCAGGCGTCTGGCCGGTTTTTGTTACATGTGGAGCGAGGTTGACGAGCCCCCTGCGATCTCCGACGACATCTTGCCATACGATCTTCTCGATCTCTGATGCGCTCGGCACCCGAGAGCGATCGACCTCACGAACGAGTCGCGGCGGGGAAATCTGCCAATGCCTCAACATGTTCTTTGCCGGTGCCCGTTTCGGCACCGGACCAAAATCGAGGTCGTCCGTCAGCTCGATCTCGAAGTTGGCATAGTGAACGGCACCTCCGGCGGGCGCCCGCAGGCCGACATAGCCTCCGTCTTCATCGCGCCTGAGGTCATTGATCACGAGAGCCGGTTCTTTCTGATCTCCGAAAAAAATACGTGCTCTTTTTCCGAGAATCTCCATCCGGAGATGGATCCATTCGTTATGGGGAATGTCTACCGCAGCGGTATATCCACGACCGTGAAAAAGCTGCCAACCGGATAGACCCTTGTAAGTCGGCGTGTACTGAAGGGCATCCGGCGCGTTGGGTTTATGGGGACGGAAGTAAAAGAGCTCGGTATTCTGCGGATCTTGCGCCCGGAACTGGATCCCGGGGAACGAGCGCCGGCCGTCGGCAGCGATATCCATCTCGATGACGCCATTGACGAACTCCACATTTTGGAGCACGGCGCCCCCCGCGAGGCTCTTTCGCCCAAGATATTCTTCTACACGTCCGTTGGTTATCTTCCATTGATCGGAATCGAATTCGATGATTTCGCCGAATGCGCTTCCACCCAAAAACAAAGACGGCCATTCCGACCAAAACGCTCCTAGCCATGGCACGAAACCTCCACGATCCAATGTATTAGCAACCGTCCGGCAAGGTAGGTCAGTCTTCAGGAGGGTGATAGGCAGATGAGGTCAGACCCGGGCCCTGTCGTCAATATTGGCTGCGCATCAACGTTACCGAGACTCCCTCTATCGGAGCCAGTATCCGGTAGGAAAGCGCAGACATCCATGAGACAGATGCATCATTTTGGATCTACAGCACAATCAATCGCGCGCAGAGCTCGCCCGCGGATCAATTCATGGAGCAGGAGCCCGGTCCGCGGGGATCTCCGCAGGAGCCGCAAGGCCCGGGGGCTTCGCGAGCCGCCGCCTTGCCACCGCTATTGACGGCAAACACGGAAAGCTGCTTCTCGAGATTCTCGCTCTCACAAGAGGGACACTGAGGGTCTGCGTCACGAGAGCTCAACTCGAGATTCTCGAAACGCTCACTACATTCCTGGCAGACGTACTCGAATATCGGCATACCAATATTATAGCCCGAGTAATGCAAGTGCACCATACTTGCCGTCACCGCTCTTTCATGGGCAATCGAACGCACGATGGATGGAGCTGATTCCGCTCGACGCTCAGAGTGGGAACTTCGCTGCTTTTCGGGTAGCGCAAGAAGGAATCCCTGTCTGCACCGGCAACAGCAACCCTAATCCGATGACCCTTTCTTATCATCACCGAGGTAGCCCATAGCTCGAAGGTCAACTCTGTGACCTCACCGGGCACGAGCGGCTTGGCATCGGCCCGTCGCTCGGTTCGATGAGGCCCCATCTTTTTATAAGGCGACGGCTCGTCCGTCACTTTACGCATGACGCCGCGCAGTTGTCCTTCCGTGATGTAGGTCACCCGGCCGTCGGGCGCCACGTCTTCGAGATACACGATGAAAGCCCCATCGCTTTCCGTCGAGGAAACAAAAAGCGTGACGAGCGGATGACCGGTGATCTCCATATCACGCTCCATGGGAGCGCTTGTATACGTGAGGAGCTTTTCATCCTCTTCACGCCGATCGGGATAAATGACGTCCCCGGCGCCGCCGTTCGTGAACCAGCGATTGTGGCGCCCGGTCGTGGCCTCGAAATCGACCTTGTAGCGATCGGAACCTGATTTCGTCACAGGGCTATCTCGAGTCAAGACGCCATCGGCTGCGAAATACCATGCTCGATGATCGAATCCATCCGGTGGCCATTTAGTCGTCGTCTGCCACTCCCCGGCGCCCATCGTGTAGTAAGCAACTCCCCCAATCATGCCGGATCCGGTGTCCTTTAAAAACGCATCGAAGAATCCCACCAAATCGCTGAATTGTTCTTCTCGAGACGGTTGGACGGGCGTATCGGGATCGAGAAAAGGATCGGCGTCGTTCCCCGCCCCGTGATCCCAAGGGCCGATGAACACTTGCTGGGGATTGTCGATGGTCATGTATCGGCCCAAAGCCCCATTCGCCGTGGCCGCATCAATCCATCCAACGCGAACGAGCATGGGAACACCGGACGCTTCGATATCCGGAAGGTGCCCCGCCGGGCTACGTTTGTAGCCCACGTCCGTCACACCCGCATATCCCCAGGGGTCGTCGCGGTACTCGTACTCGAGGGCCGCTTCGAAGGGATGGACATTCTTTTCGTGCTCACGCACGGCCGCAGCGAGAAGCTTTCCATCCACGTCCTCATCGACCGGTTTCACCCCTCGCCGCTCTCGTTTCAGGTCCTTGCATGCCTCTCCCGTTTTTTGCATCAATGCGCAGATGTCGTTTCGGTCCATGTGGTGGACGGCGTTTCCCCAATCCTCCAGAAATCCAATGGTCAGAACGCCGCCCGGAAAGATGAGATGGCCGAAGTTATCGAAATCGTTGAAGAGCGGCGCCACTGCCTTGACCGCCGGATGTCGGTTGACGGCAAGCATCTCCGTCGTATTCCCCGCGTAAGAAACACCGTACGCACCGACGCTTTGATTCGACCAAGACTGCGTGATGATCCAGTCCACGATCTCGCCATAGTCCTGGACCTCGTCTTCGCTCAACTCGTAGGGCCGCCAACCGAAAGAGGCTCCGCTTCCCCGCGCATCGACGATCACCAGCGCATAACCCGCTTTATTGAACCGCTCGGCCTCCGCGTAATTCGAGTCCTGCTCGAGTCCCCCGCCGACGATATCAGCGGCACGCCAGTATCGAGTCGCTCGCACGATGGTCGGTATCTTCTCGCCCGTGCGGAGCTCGGCCGGAAGCCAGACATCGATAGCGATCTTCACGCCGTCTCGCATCGTCACATAGAGCGATTGGTTTCGCGGAAACTCCGCTTGGTTCGCGGTTTCGCAGGCACTCCCGAGGACCGCCAAGATAACCAGAACCCCACCGTACTCTCGGATACGCTTTCGCATGTGGTAACCTCTCAGCACCATTCCAATCTCGGAGGCTAGACTGTGATGACCCGATCCTTGGCAGCGATCTTACTCCTCCTCGGTTCCATACCGCCAATTGCCCGGGCAGCTCAAGCTCCACGAGCCGAGGAGCTTCTGGAAAGGTCCATCCGGTACCACGACCCGGAAGGTCTCTGGATGAATACCGCCCATCGCCTGGTGCTCGAGGAAACGAGGCCGAACGGTCCCGCGCGTCGGACGATCCTCGTCATCGACAACCGTGCGGGCCGCTTCGAGATGACAAGGGAAACGGCCGGGGCACCGACCATTGAAATTCGTGTCGTGGGGGAGGAGGTCGAGGCCAGGCTCGACGGTTCTCCGGAGTTTTCCGTCAACGACGCCGAAAAATACCGTCTCACCCCGGAAGCCGCCAAGAGGACGCGCAACTACTACACTTTCCTCTATGGTTTGCCTATGAAGCTTCGGGATCCCGGCACCCGCCTCGATCCCGAGGCCAGGCGAACCAAGTTTCAGGGCAAAGACGTGCTTGCGCTACGGGTCACTTATGACGAGACCGTGGGCGGTGACATTTGGTATTTCTACTTGGATCCCGATTCCTGCGCGCTCGTGGGCTATCGCTTCTATCACGACGAGGACGCAAACGACGGCGAGTACATAACCCTCGAAGAGGAAGCTCGGGCCGGAACGATCCGGCTTCCCCGCGTTCGAACCTGGTACACCAACGATGGTGCGAAGCTTCTTGGTACCGACGCCATCGAGACCATCGAAGCGGCAACATCTTCAGAATTTGTTGACCTTTCGACCGGCTACATCGAAGCGTGGAAGCGCTTTTATCCTTCACGCGCCTATTCCCTCGGTTTTCTTCCTTCGATTCACGGCATCGAAAATTACTCCGCTGAAGCCATCCGGGCCTGGGTCGATCTCAATCAACAAACTCTCGGTAAGATCAATGAATCAAGCGGACAACTGACTCGAGACGAAGCGATCGACGCTCGTTTGGTCGCAGCAAAGATACGGTCGGAGTTGGAGAAGTGGGAGAGGGATCGACCTCACGAAACCTCCCTGGCGCTCTTTCAACTACAGCTTCAAAAAATTCATCGTCATCCACGAGCTTTTTCCCGGTCACTACCTCCAGAACAAGGTCCTTCGCGAGAATCTCCACCCGGTGAGGATTCTCTTTCCCTACGGTCCCTACTCGGAAGGATGGGCGACGCTCGCCGAACGAGTCGCTCTCGATACAGGCTACGCCGCGGACGACAAGCTGACCCTTCTTGCACAACTCCGGAAGCGGCTGGAGAACGCCAATCGCGCTTACATGAGCGTTCAAGCACACTGCAACGGATGGGATCAAGAGCAGGTCCACCGAGTCTCTATCGAGGTCTCGCTCCTGGCCCCGCAATTCGCCAAGAGTCTCTGGGGTCGGTTGATGCGTTCACCCATGCAGATGACCAGCTACATGCTGGGGAGCCTGATGTTCACCAAGGTTTACGAAGTCGAAAGGAAGCGCCTCGGCAAGGGCTTCCGCACCCTTTATTTCATGGATACGATCCTGACTGCCGGCCCCATCCCGATCGATGAGTTTCCTTCGATTTTCGAAAGTGGCGTCCGAGGGAAATAAGAAATAGTGTCGCACTTTTTCCCCACGAGTATAGGGTTTTTACCTCAGCAAAAAGAAATCCGAAAAGAGATTGACAGAGACCCCGAGGATCTCTAATGATAGGCCCCGTTGTCGCGCACCAAGGACACCCCGCCTCCTGCGACAGCGCATAAAGCAGATTTTTCAATAAATTATCACGTCGAAAGCCTCGCAACCCGTGCTGGAGGAAAACGATGAGAGCAATAAGAAATCCCCGAAGGGATGAACGGGTCGGAGAAGGCGGCCACGTCTTCGACTGGGTCCGCGGTAGCTGCGGACAATGTTTGTTGTAGACGCGATGGATTCGTATATCAAGTTCGTCGCCGGAACGCCCAACGTGGGGGACGTCTTCTTGAAGTTTTCCCTTCTCGAAGGCGGACCCCACGGCCCCCAGATTCTCTCAATGGACAGGATATCAACGACGGTCAAAGTGATGTGGTCCTCATCTATAAAAATAGTACATGGACTACGCCGAGCGGACGGTCGGGCGAGATGGAGACGCACGCACCGGTGGTTAGTCGAGGTTCCTTTGTCGCCTCGGGTGGCGTTGCGATGCTCGTTTTGAAGAGCGGCAACGTTCTCGGCGCAACGACAGGAGTGGTCTTCGACGACCTTACTGTCGGTGGCGACTCCCAACCTCTGCCACCGCCTCTAAAACTAAACCAAGAACCGAGTGCCGCAGTCTCCGCCTCCCCGACCTCCGGCAATCCGCCTTTGACCGTGACCTTCGACGCATCCAGCTCCAGCGAACCCGACGGCGACCCCTTACCCTCAGCATGGGATTTCGGTGACGGCAGGCAAGGCTCGGGGGTAGGTGTGTCTCACACCTTCGCATCTGCCGGAACCTTTGTCACCACACTCACCTTAGACGACGGCCGGGGCGGTTCCGACTCGAGCACCCTCAAAGGAAGGCCTTCTCCGTTCCCTCAAGAATCCTCATTCGGAAAGTCTATCAACCGCGGAGCTAGGAATATCTGACTGGGCTGACCGGCTAGCAGAAGGCGATGAGGATCTGCTCGATCCCAGTGCGGGCAAAAGCGTTCGATGGGTTCCCTGCGAAGGATGGGCCGAGGACTCTTGGTCTAGCCGCCGGCCTGAACAGCTTTTCCTGTTTTCCCGCTACCCCGGTCCTCACGGCACGAGGCCCATGCGCCGACGTAAGTCCTGGAAACGGGGATCGGAGCGCCACGGGTCCAAATTCGGGCTGGCTATGACAACGACCAACTGAGGATGTCGTTCCTCGAAAGCTTCTCCCAAGTGTTCGAATAGCCTCTCCTCATCACTTGCCAATGCATGATAACGCACGGTGTTGGACAGCGAGTCATGACCCGGCAAAGAAGGCACTAACTGGATGGCTTCGGTCTGTCTACCATCCTTCAAGAGCTCGTAGAATCTTCCGATGCTTTCATCGACCTCTCTCGCCTCGGCGACGGCTTGTTCTTTCATCCCGTTGAGCCAATAGGCTTCGATCAGCAATCCCCGAGCCAGCGGGAACGACGCATCGAGCTCGAGCGTTTTTTTCAGTTGATCGATGGCCTCCTCGTATTGCCGTGCCCGCAAGAACGCGTTTCCCAAGTTACGATTCAGCAAGGGAGAAATCGGCGCCAGCGTGAGCGCACGTTTTGCCTCTTCTACGGCTTCCCCGTGTCGATCCATCACAGCCAAGTAAATGGAATACCATTGGTGAGACGTCGCGTAGTCGGGATCGAGCGCGATCGCTTGCTGGAAGTCTTTCTCCGCTCCCTCCCAGTCCCAATCGTAGACCAATCGAATCCAAGCGAGTGTGGTTCTCGCCTCGGCAAGCGTATCATCCAAACGGAGAGCTTCGAGAGCTGCGCTTCTTGCTTTCGCCGTAGCTTCCTTCGGCGGAAAGGCTTCGTCTGCTCCGTAGATTTGCATCCCGAGTAAGGAGTAGCAGTCGGCAAGCCCTACATGAGCCAGGGCGAAATCCGGATCACTCCCCTTAGCCTCTTCGAAGAAATCGATCGCTTTTTTGAAGTCCTCGTTGGTTCGCTTGTTCCAGAAATATCGACCCTTCAAGTAGGATTGATAGGCTTCGCTGCTGGTCGTACCGCTCTTTGCCAGTCGTTGCTGCTCCTCACCCGTCAACTGCAACCGGAGGGCTTGCGCGATCTCCGTTGCAATGTCGTTTTTCCTACTCCAACGCCTTGCCGCAGAAGGGGCACCTCTTGGCGTCGGCCCATATCTTCTCAGAACACGCCGGGCAGTTTGTCGTTGGTCGTGCTGTCTCACCCGCGTGGGCGGCCTGCTGTGCCGGCTTGGGGGTAGGAGGTCCTTGGATGGGACGAGCTAGGAAAGATGCCTTGATTTGATCAGGCGACCAGCCTTGTTCCCCCTGCTCGAAAGCCCGGGCCACGTCGGCGTTGAGATAGACGATCAGGCCGTAGATCAGGAGCACGATGGCCGTAGGAGCACAATAGCAGGTGAACATGGTCAGCCCGCCGCTGGCCATAGCAACGATACCAAGAGTCCTACCTCGATACTTGAGGTTTTTGATACCAGCCACGATTTTCAGTACCGCGGCAGCCAGAGCGAGGACACCGAAGATGGAAACGATCAAGCCCACGAAAGCGGGGGGAGTGTCTGCGCCTTGTCGGTCCAATTGCAGCATCATCGCGGGTCCACCGATGAGGAGTATGAATGCAACCAGAAGCTCTAGAGCCCCCTCGATGATGAGCAAGATAGCGACAACAGTGACTTGACCGACCATTAAAATCTCCAGGGAGAAAGGGACCAATCATTATTTCTTTGGGCCCGCCCAGAGTCAATTGTCATGCGGTAATACTCGTGGCAGAAGTGACATGCAGGAAGCAACTCGGAGGGAACGGTGTGGAATTTCGCTTCTTCCTCTCCGCAAATTGTATAGTTCTACCAGTACAATCTTGCCCGGGCAAGATTCGGATTTACTTTTTAGAGCTCCGCGGTCTAACTGCGCACGACAAGAATCGATCTTGGTATCGCGTGGCGCGTCACTTCGTGGGCACGAGCCGCTTTAGCTCTTGGAACCAGTTCGTGACAAGAATCACCTGGGTGGGCTCAGCCTCTCCTTCCTCAGCGGCTGCACTCTCGAGCATCACGAATCCTTTGCCGTCCGGGGCGATGTCCTCGGAAGGCCAGTCCTCGAGTCTGTACTGGCCTCGGAAGAGCTCACGGGGTCTCCCGGCTTGGAAGGAATCGCCCTCCACGGTGTAGGAGACCACCATCATGCTATCCCCCCGACGATAGAAGAGCTCCTTGCTCTTAGGTCCCCAGAGAGGACGTTGCCCGCCATCCGTGGAAATCTGATACATGCTACCCGAGCCGGGATAGGCCCGAACGTAGACCTCGTATCGGCCCGACTCATTCGATTGGTAGGCGAGCCAGCGTCCATCGGGAGAAAACCGGGCGGCCTTTTCCCTGAACGGTGTCTTTAAGAAGCGCTGTCGCTCGCGCTTGCCCACTAAAGTCATCAACCAGATGTCAGAGCTCGTTTCCGGATCCCGTTCACCGAAAGCCAAGACTTTGCCGTCGGGCGACCACGCGGTGGGATGCTGCGCATGGCTGCTCTCGGTCAGTTGCTCCACTTCTCCCGAACCATCCGCACGTTTCCAGAAGATATTGGTATCCCCGTTTCTTTCGGAACAAAACGCCAGGCGCCCGCCGTCGGGTGACCAAACAGGCAACCTGTTGACGCCGGGAGCGAATGTCAAGCGGGTCATGGCTCCACGCTCCATCTCGTAGATCCAGATGTCCTGCCAATCTCGGGTCAGAGCTAAACGGCGCCCGTCGGGGGAAAACCGCGGATCCAAGTATTCACCTTTCTGATCCGATAAGGGAGTCGGAACGCCCTCCCGATCGACCCACACCAGCGTGTAGCTCTCGACGAAATCGGCGACTCCCGATAGGTAGACGAGCATACCCGTATCGGAAAAGGAAAACTGCGCCGAGCCGTCGCCGGCGACCGTGCCGGCCGACATGACATCCTCGATGATTGGGACGGGAGGGGTCGTCATCTCCAATCGGTCGAGATCAAAGGGGGCGCCAAAGAGTGTTCCCTGGCGTGCAAAGACGAGGTGGCCGCTGGGTACGTACCGAGGCTGGGTACCTCTCTCGTGGATTACTTTTCTCTCACCCGTGGCAAGGGAAACCACCTCGATGCTGGCGTCATCATGACTTCCATCCGTAGCTTGCGAGATGAAGAGCACCGTTTCGCCGCCCGGCAGAAAGTGCGGCCACCGATTTGAGCGTTCGCCTTCACCAAGAACCGTCAGTTCTTCCGGCGCTCCTCCTGCCGCGGGCACCCGATGAAGACCCGTATCGGTAGTCGGTGCAAAGACGATGGTGTCATCGGGACCCCAGCTTCCCCCACGGGCTTCCCGGGCTTCGCAGAGAATCATAGGTGCTCCCCCATAAACGGATATCTTCATGAGGTTGACACCGGAGAAGAAAGGCTATCCACTCGCCATCGGGTGAAAAGAAGGGCTCGCGGGCGCCCTCGGTTCTGGGAAGCGGCGTCGCCTCCAATCGATCCAAGTCGCGAATGTAGAGCCGGCGACTTTCGCCCGTGGCATCATCAGCCTCTCCAACATGGGCAAGACGAGTACCGTCGGGCGATAGAGCGACGACGGGGCCACTGCCCGAAAATAGGTTCTCGCGGGGTGAAAGCTCGATGGGGAAGCGCGTGGAAGGCTGTTCGGCAGGTCGGATCAAGCTCCAGACCGTGATGCCGGCCACAATAAGACCCACGATCAGCCCTGTTACAGCCCAGGCCAGACTACGGCTCGGACGAGGGGCCACGGCCGCGCCCGCTTGCGGGCCACCTTCGGCAATCCAGTTCAGCTCATGCTCCACATCGCCGGCGCTCTGCCACCGCTTATCGGGATCTTTGGCGAGACATGTCTTGACGACATGGTCCAGCGCCGGAGGCGACATTGCTTGAAGCTGCGAGACCGGCGGGGGGTCGGACGACATGATCGCCGAAATCAAGCTGGCCTGACTCTTTCCTTCGAACGCCTTCCGCCCCGTCACCATCTCGTAGAGCATTGCGCCGAAGGCAAAGATGTCGGTGCGCGTGTCGGCTTCTTTTCCCTCCAGTTGTTCGGGTGCCATGTACTGGAACGTTCCGAGGATGGCTCCCTTCTCGGTGAGTGGCTTTTGTGCCGTCGGCATCGCCGAGAGGTCAGCGGCTTCGTGAGGCGAGCCTCGCAGTTTGGCCAACCCGAAGTCGAGAAGCTTCGCACCCGCCTTGGTGATCATGATGTTGCCGGGCTTCAGATCGCGGTGGACCACACCCTGGCGGTGAGCTTTTTCCAGCGCGTCCGCGATCTCGACCGCGTGGTGCAGAGCCCGATCCAGCGGAAGAGCTCCCTTCTTCAGGCGAGCGGCAAGCGTTTCACCCTCGAGGTACTCCATCACCAAGTAGCCGACGCCTTCCTGCTCGCCCACGTCATGGAGCGTGCAGATGTGCGGGTGGTTCAGACTGGAAACAGCACGGGCCTCGCGCTCGAAGCGTTGCTTGAGGTCGGCGTTGTCGGATAGGTGAGATGGTAAAACCTTGATCGCAACGGTTCGGCCGAGACGGGTATCCTTGGCCTTATAGACCTCCCCCATGCCGCCGGCACCGATGAACGCAAGAATTTCGTAGGAGCCGATACGAGTGCCGGGCGCAAGGGACATCGTCCGCCGCCTTTAGCAAAGACCGCAGGGAACGGGACGCGCCACCGAGCCGCTGACCTGCGGCCTGAAGACTGGTCAATTCTATGACCATACAGCCGGTATTTACAATCTGGAAAGTGAGTCGCAAATCGTGGGAGTTGCGACCGTTTAGTCGAAGCCTTCTAGGGCTTGCCTTGCCACCCGACGACACAGAATCTCGCCCGGGCGAGATTCTCGAATCATTGGATTTACTGGTATTGCCATCAAAAATCATCCCGGAAGGGAGGGACGCGTCCGTTTTTCTCGTCTTACCATGCTATGGGTCACGACCAACTGTTCAAGGAGGTGCTGCAGGCGCACCTCCGGGCTTTTATCGAACTATTCTTTCCCGACGTCGCCGCCAGAGCTCGACTTCGATTCGATTCGTTTTCGGGACAAGGAGGCTTTCACGGATTTCCCTGAAGGGAGCCGGCGGGAGGCCGATGTCGTGGCCGAGCTCCAAACGCTCGAAGGGACACCGGAGTTCATTTTTATCCACATCGAGGTCGAGATCCGTCCGAGGAAGGAGACCGCCCAGCGCATGTTCGAATACTACGCTTTACTACGGCGCCGGTACCGGGCACCCGTCTTTCCTGTCGTGGTGTACCTGCAAAGAGGACATGGCTTGAGAGAAGATGAATACAAGGAAACACTTTTCGGGCGGGAGCAGCTTCGTTTCCGCTATATGGGCATCGGATTGGCAAAGCTGGATGCAGAGGAGTATCTTGTAAAGAGCCCTCTGGCAGCTGCCTTGGCGGCGCTGATGAACCGGGCCCGGGCACCGGACCGACTCAAACTTCGGGCTGACATGTTGCGGCAGATCGCCGAGAGCTCTCTCGACGACGCGAAGAAATTCTCACTGGTAAACATCGTCGAGACTTACTTCGAATTGGACGAAGAGGAAACGGAGCGCTTCCGGCAATTTCTTTCGACGAGAGGCTATAGGGAGGTGAAGGAAATGGAAGTCACCTGGGCTGAAAGGATGATAGAAAAGGGCCGTGTCGAAGGTCGCGCCGAAGGCCGCGAGGAAGGGCGAGCGCAGGGTCAGGAGGAAGGACGGGAGCAAGGACTCAAAGCAGGTTTGATCGAAGGAAAACGCGAGACCCTTATACGCCTGCTCACGACTAAGTTCGGATCGCTCTCCGAAGGAACCCGGTCCCGAGTTCAGGCGCTCGAATCCGTCGCCGAGCTCGACGCCTACCTTGAACGCGTTCTTATGGCAACCTCGATCGACGATATGGGATTGTGACGGAAGATCTATCCGCTAGTTATCCTCTGGAACCAGCCGTTTCAACTCCTCAAAAAAGGGGTTGACAACCGTTAGAAACTCTCGAACCAGTTGAGCACGACGTTTAGCTGCCAAGGTTGCGAGCCTTCTTCGTGACGGATCATCACGAAATGCCGGCCGTCTGGCGTCACGTCGTAGTCCGAGCTCACGCCTACGACGGCTGCTTGGCGCCGTCCTTCAAACAAGAGTCTGGGCCTGTTTGGAACGAAATCCGGCTCAGTGGTAATGGCGACCGCCATCATCTTGTCGCCATCACGGTAGAAGAGCTCCCTGCCGTCCCTGGCCCAAATTGAACATCGCCACTCATCCGGGATCCATTCGCATACGACCCGAAATCCTGGTCGAGTACCTCGTGGACGTCCTGGAAGGGCTCGTCCAATCCGGGTTCAAGAACGTGTTCATCCTGAATGGTCACGGCGGCAACACGGAATCCATCGAGGCAGCATCAAACCGCATCTTCGAAAAGTACAACGGCAAGATCCGAATCCTGATCTCGGATTGGTGGACCATCCCCAAAGCGGATGAGTTCTCGATGGAAGCCTTTGGTGTCCCCGAGCACGACATCGGTGCCCACGGCGGTCTCGAGGAAGCGGCTCTCAATCAGGCCATCAATCCCGATTTTTTCGATTGGGACATCTTCGAGAAACTGGGACCCGACAACGTAGCCAATAACTTCGAGCCCGGATACCGTGCTCTACCGCGGCCATACACCATGGGCTACTACGGCTACTATCCCACCAAAGACGTAGAAGCAACGAAGAAGTTCACGCAAATGATCGCGGACTACTACGCAGAGACATTCAATAAAGCCGTCGAGAAGTGGGACTTTCTCGAAAAGCACGACCACGGTATGAAATGAGATTGAGCCTGATTGGCCCTCTATTCCGAGGCCGGAGCGACGATTTTGAGTTTGGGGAAGTAGGTCCTGTACCGTCGCGCATCTCTGGTTAGCAGAGTCATACCGCTGACTGCAGCATGAGCACCAATGTAGAAGTCGGGCAAAGGAGACGTCTTTTTTCCTCCGCGTTTTTGATACGACAAAAAGCACTTACCGGCCAGGAAAGCTGCTTCCCAAGGTAAAGGGGCACGTCGAAAGAACTCGAGTGGCAACGCATCGTCGAGGTCTTCGATTCGGTCGAAGCTAATCGAAACCTCTGCGTAGATGATGGGATTGACCACCAAAACGGAGTCTTCGGCGTACACCTCCAATGTCCTGGCGGACCAGTCGTACCAGTTTGGGTCCTCGGTGAGGAGATCGAGAATCACGTTGCTGTTGACAAGAACGATGCTCACCGTCCGCCCCGCGTCAGCGCCAGGATTTGGTCGGTGCTCATTCTTCGGGTGGCCCTCCCTCTTAATCGAGAGACAACGGATTGCCCTCTCGCACGGCGCCCCCGAGCTTTCCTGATCCGGACAGCGTCTCCCACAATCTCGAACTCCACTTCAGTGTTCTCGAGTAGTCCGAGTTTTTCCCGAATCTTGGCAGGAATAGTGACCTGCCCCTTGGACGTGATGCGCATTTTTACGCTCCAAATTCCTACTCTTACATTTCTTACTTTAACTTCTTTATTGATCTTGTCAAGGGCGGGAGTCTGCCACACCCACTCGCTTGGCCCACGCTTCCCAAATCCGATTGCATAGAACGCAATCGTTCCGGCAACTCATCCACCAGGTTATTCAGCTCGGTTGGATCGGAGTCCAAATCGTAGAGCTCCCAAACCTGGGTGCGGCGGTCCCAAGCCATCTTCCATTGACCTTGGCGCATGGCGCGGTTGCCGATGTGCTCCCAATACAGGGCTTCATGGCCTTCGGGCTCCCTGCCGCCAAAAACTGGAGCGAAGGTCTTGCCCTCATGCGGAAGGATGGCGCGTCCATCGATTCGAATCGGGATAGACCACGCCCGCCACATCGAGCGTGGTGGGCAGGATATCAATGACGTGACCCACCGCGTCGGTCAGGCGACCCCGCTGGTCCCCATATATGCCCTTCGGCCAGTGGGCAATCAGGGGCGTCGCGATGCCGCCCTCGTGCGCCCATTGCTTGTATAGCCTGAAGGGCGTGTTCGAAAGGTTGGCCCAGGGTTCTCTATAGGCAACGTAGGATTCCTCGCTCGCCGATGACCGACCCAGAGGTGTGGAGCTTTCGCGATTCGACACTTTCGGCGCACCCACCGTTGTCGGAAAGAAACAGAATAAGAGTATTATCGTAGGCTCCGATCTCTTGCAGCGATTTAACGAGCCGACCTATCCCTTGGTCGACGCGGTCCACCATGGCGGCGTAAACCGCCATGCGCCGCTCCCAGCCTTTCTGGTCCTCGACATCTTCCCAGGCGGGAATCGATGGGGGTCGCGGAGAGAGGACGTGCCTTTGATTAATGATGCCCAACTCGAGCATACGTTGGTGTCTCTCGGCACGCAGAGCATCCCATCCACGTTCAAAACGTTCTTCGTATTTAGCAATATCCTCCGGTAACGCGTGGAGCGGCCAGTGCGGCGCGGTGTACGCGAGATACAAGAAGAAGAGGATCCTCCGGATGCGATGAGCCATGCTCACGAACGCACCGAACCGCAAATTCCGAGAAGGCATCCGTCATGTAGAAGCCTTCATCCGGCGGCTCCCATGGATCGTCATCGAGAACCATCTGCTTTGTTCGAGGTTGGTCCCGAATGATTTCGTAATAACTACTCGCGCCGCTGATGAGGCCGAAATACCGATCGAAGCCGCGCTGCGCGAGGCCAGTGCTCCGGCTTTTCGCCGACGTGCCACTTGCCCGACATATAAGTACGATAACCGCCCGACCTGCAGCGCCTCGGCAATGGTCACGCATCGTTGATTGAGAAATCCCTGGTAAGGTCCCAGAACCGGTTCACTGTCGTCAGAGCTCACCATGCGGCCGATCCCCGCTTGGTGAGGGTAAAGGCCGGTCAACAACGACGCCCGGGTGGGACAGCATCGCGCGGCGTTATAGAAATGGGTAAACCGCAGGCCGTTCTCGCCAGTCGATCGAGGTTCGGCGTATCGATCTCACCGCCGTATGAACCGATATCGGAGTAGCCCATATCGTCTACCATAATGATGACGATGTTGGGTCGCGCTCGAGGCGAAGTCTCTTGCTTGGCGCAAGAGATGAGTGGAAGTGCCAACGCTACCCACAGGACGGTGCGGAAAACATCAATACCCCCTTGCGCCACCATGGGTTCGCGGATCCGAGCCGCCGAACATCAATCCCGTCACCGGATCGACGAGGATGCCCTGCATGAGAGCGAAGCCACCCGAAAAAGGCGGTCGCACGACGATCCGTGCCCCCGACGAATGAGCTCGCTCCGCACTTCCTCCGGCACGCGCTCTTCCAGGAGCACCTCATAGAGATTGCCTTCACTGTGGATGCGCGGGGCATCGATGGCGGTCTGGATGCTCATGCCGTAGTCGATGACGTTGGTGAGGGTTCTGAGAATCGCGGTGATGATGCGCCGCCCGCCGGGAGCACTCATGATCATGTAGGGCTTGCCATCTTTCACGACGATGACGGGTCCGCTGTTCCGGAGGGCTCTTTTGAAAGGCGCGATGGACAGAGGATGTCCGGGCTTTGGGTTGAGGCTGTACATGGAGCTGTTGAGGGTTATTCCGAGTCCTGGGACGGAGACCTTCGAGCCGAACCCTCGAAGAAGACTGGTCGTCAAGAGAGCAGGTTCCCGTGTCGATCGGCAGCACAAAGAAAGGTCGTCTCTTCTTCCCCGCTGCCTCGAAAACTCTGAGCAAGCGATGTGCGATGGAATCCGTCCACCTTCCGATAAAGCTTGTAGCCGCTCGCCTCGTACGGCCATGGATCGCCGGCCTCGAAAATCATAGCCTTCTTCATATCGATCTGCTTCGCCCGATTGCGGCCGTAGGCCCAGGACATCATGCCGTCGTAAGGCACGGGGACGAGGTCTCGGTCCGCTGAATATTCGTAGCGGTCCATGAACGCGAGCTTGAGCGATTCGATGAAGACGTGGGTGGAGTCGGCGGAGTTGAAACCCATCGATCGTAAGTCAAAGAGCGCAAGGATATTGAGAACTTCGGCGACAGTCGCCCCGTTCGAGCTTTGCGGATAGGTCAGAATCGTGTGGCCCCGATACTGCGTGGCCACGAGAGGGGTCACTTCGACTTCGTAGCGGGTGAAATCTTCCTTGGTGAGTATGCCGCCGTTACTCTGAACGTAGTCCACGATCTGCTCCGCAATCTCTCCCTGATAGAAGACATCCCGACCACCTTTGGATAGCTTTCGGAGCGTTTGCGCCAGATCTTTATAGATGATGCGGTCTCCGACTTCAGGCAGCTTCCCGCCGGGCAGATACATGTCTCTCGAGCCGGGGAACTTCGAAAGGGTATCGGCACTCCCCTTCACCGCCCTCACATAGAGCTCGTCGGCAATGAATCCCTCTTCCGCTACACGAATAGCGGGATCGAGGACCTCCTGCCACGAGAGCGTTCCGTAGTTTTTAACGAGGTACTAATAGCCGGCCACCGTCGAGGGAGCGAACATGGCACGGAAGCCCGTGTGGTTGGCATCGTCTCTGACCTTGACGCGCCACACATCCCCGGGGTGTCCCGGTGGATCTTCCATCACCTCGAACATGTTGACCCGGGCTCGGGCCGGTGCTCGGGTGCTCGCATCGATCGCCAGGTAACGTCCCGTCTCGGCGTGATAAAGCGCCATGTGGCCGCCGTGACCACCCACTCCGCTGTTGTAAGGTTCGTAGACCGCCATGAGGAAGGCGATCGTCACCGCCGCGTCAACGGCATTCCCACCTGCTCTCAATACCCTTAGGGTCCAGCCAAAAATAAGTTCCCTTTTTCGGGCGTCGAGACGCGCGTCTGGCAAGGCGCGAGGAGTGAATAATATCTAGATATATGACCGACGAACAACGCAGCCAGACGTGATGGATCGGCGGCCCAAAATGGGGAGTTATTCTTGGTTGGGCTCTTAGGCCCTCCTCGGTGGCGCGATCGTCGCAAGAAGCAACGATGCCGTTCTGAGCGACCACCTCCTTCTGCTCGCGGTAGTACTGGGCGGAAGCGGGTTAACACATCAAGGAGAGCAGAACGACTATCGGGCCGGTCTTACGAAACCTCGCCATGCACCTCCTCGTTCGAGAACGCTCTTTTGTGCGGAAGTAAGCATTGCCCGAGATCCGCGGAAAGTCAA